>JAJDYN010000024.1 GCA_022825135.1 Gemmatimonadota bacterium
GAAACTGGAAGGGACGGAGCTTCATCCAGGGCGGCAGGCACCGGGTCCGCAGAATGCTCTACATGCCCGCGGTGGTCGCGATCCAGCACAATCCCGACCTCAAGCGGAAGTACGAGGCGCTCCTCGCCAACGGGAAGCCGCGCAAGGTCGCCCTGACGGCCGTGATGCGGAAGCTCCTCGTCCTCGCCAACGCTCTGGTGCAGCAGGACCGCACTTGGACGGCGCAGCCGCCGCGCGAGTACTCCTGCCCGGCCTTCCCGACGCCCAGTCCGGCGGGGAGCGTTCACGGATGATCGAGCCGGGGAGAAGCGTACACCGCAACCGAGCCGTCGCGAGAGATGCCGCGAGGCAGGTCTCTACAAAGAAAAACGGCTTCCGTTTGACATGGATACTTGACTGGTCTCAGGCAACCTCACCCCCCCATCCACACATCCTCCACCACGGTGACCATCTCCGAAAACTCCTCCCCGTCCACGGTAAGCGTCACCCGATACAACCCCGGCCCCGCCACCGGCGCCTGAGGCCCACCGAACCCGCCGCCGGTTGCCTCTTCCGGCATGTTCCCCCTCAGATCCCACTGCACCCGGTTGATCCCCTCGTGCCCAGTGGCCTCCAAGTCCCGGAACACCTCCCCGGTCGCCACCTCGGTAACCGTCAAACTCACATCGCCGGCGCCGGTGTCGTCCCCCAACCAGTAATGAATCGCCGTCCCCGGAAGCGCGTTGTCCCCCCGCAGCACCTTGTCGCCCGTCACCGAGCGCGAGCGCATGCGGTTCTGCTTCCATGCCACCGCCTCCCGGGGCTCGAACAGGTGCGCGTCGGCCTCCATCACCTCGGCGGTCAGCTGCTGCAGCGGCGTGATGTCGTCCATGACCAAGACGCTGCGGCCGTGCGTGGCCACCACCAGGTCGTTGTCCCGCGGATGCACCAGCACGTCGTCGATGCGCACCACCGGGAGCCCGGTCATGAACCGCTGCCAGCTCCCGCCTTCGTCGAGCGAGACGAAGAACTCGAACTCGGTTCCCGCATACAGCAGGTTCCGGTTGCGCGGATCCTGCCGCACGGTGTTCACGTTGCCATATTCCGGCAGGTTCGAGGTGATATCCTCCCAACTGGCGCCGTAGTCGCGCGTCACATACACGTAGGGCGCGAGATCACCGCTCTTGTGGCCGTCAACGGAGGCGTAGGCCGTGCCCGCGTCGAAATACGAGGCCTCGATCCGCGAGATGTAGTAGCCCCTGGTCCCTCCGGGAATGTTCTCTCCGACCTCCCTCCAACTGGCGCCGCCGTCCCGGCTCACCTGAAGGTTGCCGTCATCGGTGCCCATCCACAGGAGCCCCGGCACCAGCGGCGACTCGGCGATCGACACGGCCGCGCCCCAGGCGCTCACGCCGTCGTTGCGCGAGAGGATGCACTCCTGGCCGCGGTCCATCTGGTTGCAGCGGGGCAGGGCATTGGCCTGGCCCATGAGCTCGATCATGTCGCGGTCGGTGTTCCTCGACAGATCCCGGCTCATCGTCCAGGTCTCGCCCCGGTCCATCGACGTGAAGAAGCGGTTCCCGCCTGCGTGCACGACCTCGGGATTGTGCGGCGAAAGGATGAAGGGCGTGTTCCAGTTCCAGCGGATCTCGGTGCCCTGCGCGGGCATGGGCACGATGTTCGACGACGGATTGTTCTCGCTCGGCGCGCGCGGCCGGATGCTGACCTGCTCGCCGGTCGCGAGGCTCAGGCGCCGGATGTTGCCGTTCTGGGACTCGGAATAGACGACGGTGTGGTCGGTGGGATCGACGGCGGTGTAGAAGCCGTCCCCGCCCCCGACCCGGTACCAGTCCTCGGAGAGGATCTCGCCGGTCCGGACCGCGCTCGGGCCGCACCAGCTGCCGTTGTCCTGGAGCCCGGTGCATACGTAGTACGGGCGCCGCATGTCGACGGACGCGTGATAGGGCTGGCCCACGGACCAGCGCCGGAGCGACTCCCATGTCTCGCCCTGGTCGTAGCTGACATCCACCGAGCCATCGTTGCCCGCGATCAGGTGATCGCTGTCTCCGGGGTTGATCCAGAGCGCGTGCTGGTCCACGTGCCCGTAGCCGTCCAGCGTCTCGAACGTGCGCGCGCCGTCACGCGACTTGTAGATGCGCAGATCGACGATGTAGACGATGTCGGGATCCGCCGGGTCGACCCGGATCTGGCTGAAGTACATCGGGCGCCCGTTCTCGTTCGAGCGGAACTCCCAGCTCATGCCCTTGTCGCTGGAGCGCCAGATGCCGTTGTACTGGGGATCGGGAGGCAGCGCGTCGTCGTCGTCCAGGCGCTCCCACTCGGCCCGCTCCTCCTCCGTGAGCGGCTCTTCCTTGTCCGCGGCGACCTCGATCTGGGCGTAGAGGATGTCGGGATCGGCCGGGGTCATCGCCAGCGCGACGCGCCCCATGGTGCCGCGCGGCAGGCCGCTGCCGCTCAGTCGGCTCCAGCTCTCGCCCCCGTCGTCGGAACGCCAGATGCCGCTTCCGGGTCCTCCGCCCACGAAACAGCACGAGGTCCGGCGCCGCTGATACGTGGCCGCGAAGAGCGTGTTGGGGTTCGAGGGATCGATGACCAAGTCCGTGGCGCCGGTGTTCTCGTCGACGCTGAGGACATGGCTCCACGACCTGCCCCCGTCCGTGGTCTTGAAGACACCGCGCTCCGGGTTGGGGCCGAACAGGTGCCCGTTGGCCGCGACCCAGGCCACGTCCGCGTCGTCGGGATGCGCGACTACGCGCGCGATTGTCTGCGTCTCGCGCAGCCCCACGTGCGTGAAGGTTTTGCCGCCGTCCTCGGACTTGTAGACGCCGTCCCCGAACGAGGAGCTCTGCCGGTTGTTGGCCTCGCCGGTCCCGACCCAGAGGATGTCCGGGTTCGAGGGCGCGATCGCGAGCGCCCCGACCGAGTGCGTGCCGTAGCTGTCGAAGACGGGCTCGAAGGTGGTGCCGTTGTTGGTCGTTTTCCACAGACCGGCGGTCGCGAAGCCCACGTAGTAGATGCGCGTGTCCGTGGGATGCACGGCCAGGTCGTCGACCCGGCCGCCCTGCCCGAACGGCCCGATGTTGCGCCACGAGAACGCGCGCAGCAGCGGGTGGTCGGAGGCGTTGACGGGGGTGTCGGCGTCCTGGGCTGCGCCGCTCCCGGGCAGCAGCGCCATGGGCGTGAGCAGCGCGAAGCAGACGATCAGTGAGCGTGCGGAAAAAAGTCGGGTGCCGGACATGACGACCTCTCGCGGCAAAGGCGGAACGGCGGGGGGTGACGCGTCCTGCCAGTTTACGCGCGCGGTGCGTTTCCGGCCATGGAGGACGGGCTCAACCGATGCCGCGGCAAAGGTTCATCCGGCCAATGGGAGCCGGGATTCTCCGCCCATCGTGAATGCGCCGCCGCCGGCTCCCGCCGTTTACAGATCGCTTCGCGTCCCTCCGCGGCGGATGGTATCTTCGCCGCAACCGACCTCGGCCGTTCCGAGAGCAGGGGTCGCTGGCCCGGCGGCGGGCATCGGGCCCGATTAGAGAACTCCAACACGACCGCGAGAACCGACCTTGCCCCTCCGCATCCCCCTCATCGTGCTCGCGCTCATGACGCTGGTCGTGCTGGTCGGGCGCCTGCCGTCGGCGGAGGAGTCGGCAGCGTATCCGGACGCGAGCCGCGAGATCCGCCATGTGATCCCGTGGCGGGCCGGCGGCGGGACCGACACCGCCATGCGCGGCTTCATGAGGTGGTTCGAGGGGGAGATCGGGATCGGAGTGGTCACCGAGAACGTGCCGGGCGGGCTGAGTTCGGTCGGCCTCACCATCGTGCAAAACGCCCCTGCGGACGGGTACACGCTCGGGACTATGACCTACGATGCGCTCAGCGTCCAACTGCTCGGCCTGGCGCCGGTGGACTGGAGGGCGCTCGAGCCGGTGTGCATGGTGACCGAGCATCCCAGCGCCCTGATTGTTCCCGCGGATCGATGGGCGGACCTGGCGGACTTCGAGACGGACGCGCGGGCCAACCCGGCCACCATCGCCGTCGGCAACGTCGGACAGAAGGGGGTGTGGCATCAGCACGCCGCAGCCATGGAGCAGGCGATGGGCGTCGAACTGAGGCACATCCCCTACGAGGGAGGTTCCGGTCCGCAGATCGGCGCGATTCTCGGAGATGAAGTCGATGCCATCGTCTCCAGCCTCCCCGGAGCGATGTCCTACGTGCGCAGCGGTGAACTGCGGGTACTCGCGCTGATGGCGCCGGAGCGCAGTTCCCTGGTGCCGGACGTTCCGACGTTTGCGGAACTCGGCTACTCCCTGGAGTACGGAAGCTTCCGGATGTTGATGGCGCCGCCGGGCACGCCCGATGATCGCCTCGCGACCCTGGAGAGCGCCTGCCGGGCCGCCGCCGAGTCGCTGGAGTTCCAGGAGTGGGCGCGTGCCGGGGCCGTGGGCGCGACGTGGCGCGGACGGGACGCCGTGCGCGGATATCTCGATGACCTCGCGCCGCGCGTCGAGGGGCTTCTGGCTGCGCTGGAGGGTGCGTGAGCAGGGCAAACGATCCCACGCCGCCGTCGGGGGGAACTGTGAACGGCGGCCAGGCCCTGGTCGGCATCCTCGAGCACCTTGGCGTCGACACCATATTCGGCCTGTGCGGCGATACGTCGTTGCCGTGGTACGAGGCGCTGGCCGCGTCGCCCACCATCCGCCACGTCCTCACGCGCGACGAGCGCAGTGCTGCCTTCATGGCCGACGCTTACGCCCGGTTGAGCGGCAGGGTAGGAGTGTGCGAAGGCCCGAGCGGCGGGGGCGCGACCTACATCCTCCCCGGAGTCGCGGAGGCGAACGAGTCGTCGGT
This sequence comes from Gemmatimonadota bacterium, assembly GCA_022825135.1. Taxonomy (GTDB): domain Bacteria; phylum Gemmatimonadota; class Gemmatimonadetes; order Longimicrobiales; family Gaopeijiaceae; genus BD2-11. The sequence continues at coordinate 4,846 of JAJDYN010000024.1, forward strand.
GCCGATGGTGTGCCTCACCTCCGACATCGCCACCACCGAGCGGGGCGTGGGCACCCTGACCGACCTCGATCAGGCCGCCCTGTTCGCGCCCGTGACCCGCCGCGTCTTCTCCCCCGCCACCCCCCTGGACCTGCCCGGAATGACGCGCACGGCCTTCCGGGAAGCCACCACCGGCCGCCTGGGCGCCTGCCAGATCGCCCTCCCCTTCGACACCCAGGGCGGTTCGGTTCCCGCCTCGGCCGTTCACGGCGACGCCTGCTACGGCCGCTACCCCGCCGAGCGGGTCGCCCCCGACCCCGACCAGGTACGCGGCGTCGCCCGCGAGCTCGCCCGCAGCCGCCGTCCCCTGATCGTGGCCGGCGCCGGCGTGCTGCGCTCGGGGGCCTGGACCGAAGTGCGCGAGCTCGCCCGCGCACTGGGCGCCTTCGTGGCCACCTCCGTCTCCGGCAAGGGGAGCATCGCCGAGACCGATCCCCTTTCGCTCGGGGTGATCGGCAGCAACGGCGGCCTGCCCTGGCGGCACGACCTGGTGCGCAAGGCCGACGTGGTCTTCTACGTGGGGTGCTCCACCGGCTCCGTGACCACCGAGAAGTGGACCCTCCCCCGCCCGGGCGACGCGCGCTTCGTCCAGCTGGATGTCGACCTTGGCGTCCTCGGGCGCAGCTACCCGCTCGCCGCGGGCATGCGGGCCGACGCGCGCGAGGGCCTCGCCGCCCTCACCGCCGAACTGCACGCCCGGGCCGCAGCCACCCCCCGCCTCGACCCGGCCGAGATCGCCACCTCCCGCCGCGCCCACCGCGACCGCGCGGCCGGGCTGTTCGCCTCCGACGCGCGACCCATCCGCCCCGAGCGCCTGCTCGCCGAGCTGCTGCCGCGCCTTCCGGAGCGCGCCATCATCCTCGCCGACCCAGGCACCCCCTGCCCGTACTTCTCCGCCTGGTGGCGCCTCCCCCGGGCCGGCCGCTGGTTCGTCAGCCCGCGCGCCTTCGGGGCCCTGGGGTACGCGCTTCCCGCCGTGGTCGGCGCCCACTACGCCCGACCCGACGCTGGCCGCGTCATCGGCGTCATGGGCGACGGCAGCTTCGGCATTTCCGCCGGTGAGCTCGAGACTCTGGTGCGCCTCGACCTCCCGGTCACCCTCATCGTCTGCAACAACGCCGGCTACGGCTGGATCAAGGCGGGCCAGAAAAGCCGCGGCAGCAGTTACTTCTCCGTCGACTTCAAGGACTCCGACCACGCCGCCATCGCCCGCGCGTACGGTCTGCGCGCCCGCCGCGTGGAAGATCCCGTCGAGCTGGCCGAGGCCGTCCAGGAGGCGCTCACCGCCCCCGGCCCGTTCCTCCTCGACGTCGTCACGCAGCCACTGGAGGAAGCCAACGCCCCGGTCTCGAAATGGATCGCGTGAAAAGAGGGGCGTGATGAGTTCTCCCCGAACCGACCTCATCTCCGGCGTCGCCCTCTTCGTCGTCGCCCTTGCCTACGGCGTCGGGGCCGGCGGGCTCGCCTCCGCGGGAGATGCGGACGTCGCCCTCGTCCCAATCGGCCTGGCAGCCGCCCTCGCGCTCCTCTCGGCCGGCATCGCCCTCTCCGGATGGCGCAAGCTGTGGCGTGAGCGCGCAGCCGAAGGGAGCCGGCCGGCCGACGCCACCCGCCGCGCCGGCCCCACCCGCGCCTGGACCGTCATCGGCCTGACCATCCTCTACGCCGCCGTCTTCCAGATCCTGGGCTACGTACTCGCGACCCTGCTCTACACCGGCGCGATCGCGGAACGCTTCGGTGCCCGGCGACGCACGATCCTCGTGCTGGCACCCTGCGTGACCCTCCTCACCTACGTGCTATTCCGGGTGGTACTGGGCGCCCGCCTGCCCGAGGGCCTGCTGGGATGAGTCGCGAGCGGTGGGCTCCGAACGTCCGTGCCACCCGAGGCGCTCCGTGAGCCTCGAACTATTCCTCGACCCGATCCTCCTGCTGTCCCTCGCGGCCGGATCGCTGCTCGGCATCGCCATCGGCGCCATCCCCGGCCTCACCGCCACCCTCGCCATCGCCCTGCTGCTGCCGCTCACCTACCAGCTCTCGGCGGCCAACGCGATCGTGATGATGGTCGGGATCTTCACCGGAGGCCTCTACGGCGGCTCGATCGCGGCGATCGCGCTCCGCATTCCCGGGGCGCCCGCGAACGCGATGACCATGCTCGACGGGCACGCGATGGCGCTCCAGGGCCGGACCGGCACCGCCATCGGCATCGCAACCTTCAGCTCCGTCGTGGGGGGTCTGGCCGGGGGCGTCGTGCTGGTGCTCTTCAGCCCACAGCTGGCGCGCATCGCGCTGCGTTTCCAGTCACCCGAGATGTTCGCGCTGGTGGTGCTGGCGCTGGTCGCGGTCGCGACGGTCTCGCGCGAGTCGCTGGCCAAGGGCATGGCAGCCACCGTCATCGGGCTGATGCTCTCCACGGTCGGCATCGATCCCCTGGTGCCGGTCCCGCGCTACACCCTGGGCTCGGTGAACCTGCTGGTCGGCCTGCCGCTGATTCCGGTCGTGATCGGCATCTTCGCATTCACCGAGTTGTTCCGTCAGGCGGGCCGGCCCCCGTCCCGGGCCCACGAGCATCCATCCGACCGCTCTGATGGCGCATTCGCGTGGTGGCGCGAGGTCCAGCGCGTGGGATGGAAGCCGTTCGTCAAGAACTCGGTGATCGGGACATCGGTGGGAGCCCTGCCCGGCGCCGGCGGCGCCATGGCCGCCTTTCTGGCCTATAGCGAAGCCCGCCGCAGCTCGCGGCACCCCGAACGCTTCGGCAATGGCGCGCCCGAGGGCATCGTCGCCCCCGAGGTGGCGAACAACGCCGTGACCGGAGGCGCGCTGATTCCGCTGCTGGCGCTCGGAATCCCCGGCGACTCGGTGACGGCCGTCATCCTCGGCGGCCTCGTGATCCACGGCATCACTCCCGGCCCCCAGCTCTTCACCGAGTCCGCGGACCTCATCGCCCCGCTCTTCGTCGCCTTCTTCGCCAGCTACCTGCTGATCCTGGTGTTCGGCCTGACACTGCTTCCACTGTACGCGCGCATTACGCGTGTGCCGCGAAGCATCCTCTTCTCCGCGATCGCCCCGCTCGCCGTTGTCGCGGCCTTCACCTCGGAGCGGACGACGTTCGCCATCTACGTCGCCGTGGGCATCGGCATCCTGGGCTACATCCTGCGACGCTTCGGCTACCCGGTGATCCCCGTGCTCCTCGGGCTCATTCTGGGCCCGATGCTCGAGTCCAACTTCCGCCGCGCCCTGATTCTGTCGGACGGAGATCCCCTCATCTTCATCTCATCGCCCATCAGCGTCGGGTTATTACTCGCCGCCGCCGGCTTCCTTCTCTACGTCGTGCAGGGACAGCGGAGGACGAGGGCGGGTTCGAGCGAACAGGGGTAGGGCGCACGGACTCGGCGAGAGTAGTCCGCTATCACCTTGCCCGTATTTCGTCTCCGTCCAGAGCTGCGATTCCGGTCAAAGCGATGGGGGGTCGATCGGGGAACTCGGCCACCAGGCGCAGAGTTCCTCCCATGGCTTCGACATAGCCACTCAGCGTGGACAGGAGCAGGTCACTGCGCCGTTCGATTCGCGACACGTTCTCCTGGTTGATACCAAGCTCCATTGCTACCCGTACCTGAGTCTTATGACGTGCCTTTCGGAGGTCCCTTAGGGACATCTCTTCGGCAATCAACGCCTTGGCCCGTTTCTCAACCTTCTCACGGCGTTCCACGGGGAGGTTGTCCAGTCTTTCCGCCAGAGTGCTCATGACCTCCTCCTCTCACGGTCCAGTCGGACGAGGTGTCCGCTGAACCGTTCGTCTGCCTTCCTGATCAACCGTTTGTAGAAGCGCCTTGCGCTGATACCAGACTTATCCGCAGCCACGAGCAGGATGGCCTTCCTCTCGGGATCAAAGGCGAACGCGACTCGCCAGACGCCGCCCGCAGCGTGGAAGCGGAGTTCCTTCATGTTTGCGTGTCGGGATCCGTTCAGAGTGTCCACTCGTGGCCGGCCCAGCGTCGGCCCGAACACTTGAAGGAGCTTGGCCTGCGCGAGCAGCTCATCCTGGACCGCGTTGGAGAGCGCATCGAATTCCGGATCAAAGGCTGGATGAAAACGGACTTGCCATTTCATCATGCAGTATGATCCAGAGATCATATGCTGTCAAGAGCATATCTCCTGCTTGGGCGCTGAAGGCATTAAACCCGCCTCGCCAGCTTCACTACCCCGCCGGATCCGGCGCCCTCTCCCGATGAAACTCTGTCACCGCCTGGTACGCGGCGATCACCGCGAGCAGCCGTTCCTCGCCGAAGGGGGGCGCCCCGAGCGTGGCCCCGCGCGGCACCCGCGCCCCCGTGGTCTCGTCGGTGTCGAAGCCGATGGGCGTGCACGCGAGCGGCAGCCCGACCCCGTCGAACGAGCCGCCCGCGCTCGTAACCACGACGTCGCACTGGTTGAAGAGCTGCGTGACCATGCGATGCCGCAGGAGGTTGCGCGCCTGCTGGACCTTCACGTAGGTGTCGGCGCTCTGCAGCATGCCGTTCAGGAAGCGCGGCAGGCGGTCGGCGAAATTGCGCACGTCATCGCGCAGTTGCTCGATGAAGAAAGCGGTGGGATCGCCGTGGGAGCCGCCCAGGGGCGGTGAAGTGAGCTCCTCCCACTCATCCGGAAGGGTCACATCCGGCACGATCTGCACGCCCGGAGTCCGCTCGAGTTCGGCGAGGAAGCCACGCCGCAGCTCGTTGACGCGCTCGTTGTCGCCCTCTAGATACTCGGGCCACACGCCCACCCGGGTGGTCCAGCGCACGCGCGGCCGATCGCCGCCGAACGGTGTCGCCGCGAGCGCGTAGTTGGGCGGCCGCGGGAGGCCGAGCGTCCGCGGATCGTTCGGGTCGGGCTGCGCGCACACCTGGAGCAGGATGGCCGCGTCCATGGCGTCGCGCGCCATCACGCCGACATGGTCGCGCGTGTAGCTGAGCGGGATGATGCCGTGCAGGGAGATGCGCCCGAAGGTGGGCTTGACGGCGGTCAGCCCCTGCGCGGTGGAGGGGCCGATCACCGAGCCCCCGGTCTGCGTTCCCAGCCCTGCGACCGCGAGGCGGGCCGCCACCGCCGTCCCCGTGCCCGACGAGGACCCGGACGGGCTGTAGCGCACGTCGTCCGGCGTCCAGGCGTTGCGCGTGGTCGGCGTGGTGGTCCCGTACACGCGCGCCCTGCCCCCGGCCAGGTTGCCCATCTGCGCCTTGCCCACGACCAGGCCGCCCGCCGCGCGCATCAGCGAGACGCAGGTGGCGTCGTAGTCGGGCTGGAAGCCTTCGAACACCAGCGACCCGCCCTCGGTCAGCAGATCCGCCGTGTAGCAGTTGTCCTTGGGCGCGAGGCACATGCCCCGGAGCGGGGCGCGCCGCTCGTCGGCGGGCGTCCGCGCCAGTTGCGCGAGGAGCGTCTCGCGCGACGGACGGTCGGCGTAGGCCTGGTACGTGACTTCGAAGGCCTCGATGCGGTCGACGTACGCCTCGACCAGTTCCCGCGGGTCGAGGGCACCCGTCCGGATCAGCGTCATCGACTCCGACATGGTGAGCTGCGTAAGGTCGTCGACCTCCTGCACGCGGATGTCCGCCCCGAAGGCCTCCGGGGTCACGGCCGGGCCGCGCGGGCTGGCGATGGCCGGCGAGCGCGAGAACAGCGTGCCGGTCGCGGCCGCCGACGAGACCCAGGCCATCCGCTCCAGGAACCATCGACGTGACACCCGCTCGTCCTGGGGTGCGGGAGCCTCGCGGGCGCGGGTGCCCACCGCGTGGCCGGCGCCGCCCCCGCTCACGATCCTCCCTCCTCGGTCCATGCCACCAGGGGAGCCGGAAAGGCGTTGGGCAGGTTGAACTGGGGATCGATGTGGAAGTTGGCGGCCTCTACGTCCTGGCGGAGGATCGAGCGCCCGTTCTCGAGCAGCCGCTCCTGGTCCATCGGCGCATCCTCGTCCGACTCCGGAAGCACCGAGATGTCGATGCCGAGGAGCCGATAGCGCGTCAGGATGTAGGCGTTGAGTTCCTCATCCGTGGGTTCGGGCGTCTGTGGTCGCGGGCGCATGGCTCCTGCCTCCTTACCATCCAATCACGTAATCGCTCTTCGCCGGGCTGACGCCGCCGTACATGACGCCGGTCTCCGGGTCGATCATCACCATCTTCACCGCCCCGGCTCCCGACGCCGTCTGCCGGTAGGGCTGCTGCAGCGGGCTCACCTCCACCCGGTGGCCGAGCGCCGCCAGCGCTTCGCCCGCCCCCTGGTAGAGCACCTCCGGCATCGTCAGCATGCCGCGCATGCGCCCCGGATACATCGACGCGCGGAAGGCGGTGCTCGTCACCGTGGGCGCCTCGACCGCCTGCTGCACGTTCATGCCGAAGTGCACCACCGCCAGGAACGCCTGCAGCATCGCCTGCGGCTGGTTGTCGCCCCCGGGCGTGTTCCACGCCAGGAACGGCCGTCCGTCCTTCAGCGCCAGCGCCGGGTTGATGGTGTGGCGGGTGCGCTTGCCCGGCTCGAGCACGTTCACGTCATCGGGCTCGAGGCCGTAGTACGGCATGCGGTTGTTGAGGAAGTAGCCGCCTCCCGGGACCACCATCCCGCTGCCGAAGCTCGAGTTCACGCTGTGCGTCACCGAGACCAGGTTCCCGAAGCGGTCCGCGATGGAGAACGACGAGGTCTCGCCGTCCTCGCGATACAGGACTTCGGGGCGCGAGACGTCCTGCGCTCCGCTCTCGTACTCGACGCCGTCTCCATCCGCCACCGCGGCCATCCTCCGAGGATCCCCGGCCGGCGCCACGCTCATCGCCCGGTCCATGCGGATGAGCCCACGGCGCTCGGCCGCGTATTCCTTCGACAGCAGTTCCTGGGTGGGTACGTCGGTGAAGCGCGGGTCGGCCACGTATCGGTTCCGGTCGGCGAAGCCCAGCTTCATCGCCTCCGTGACCACATGCACGTATTCCGCGGAGTTGTGGCCCATCGCCTCCAGATCGAAGCCTTCGAGGATGTTCAGCGCCATGAGCATGACGATGCCCTGCGAGTTGGGCGCGCTCTGGTAGACCTCGAGCCCCTCGTAGCTCACCTGGATCGGATCCGCCTCCTCGGCCTCATAGCCCGCGAGGTCCTCGTAGCGAAGCAGTCCGCCCTGTTCCGCGTAGTAGTCCGCGCTCATCCGGGCCAGCCGGCCCCGGTAGAAGGCGTCGGCGCCCTCGCGCGCGATCTCCTCAAGGGAACGGGCCAGATCCTCCTGCACGTACAGGTCGCCCACTCCGAGCAGCCGCCCGCCCGGCATCAGCAGCTCACGCGAGGCGGGGTAGGGGGAGATCTTCTCCACCGAGCGCTCGTGATGCCCGGCGACCCAGAAGTCGAGCGGATGCCCCCGGCGCGCGGCGAGGATCGCAGGCGCCAGCACCTGTTCCCTGGGCAGGCTCCCGTAGCGCGAGTGGGCCAATTCGAAGGCGCCCACCGCGCCCGGGACGTCGGTCGACAGCGGCCCGGCGCCGGGAATGCCTCCGTGTTCCTCGTAGAACTCGCGCGTCGCGAGCGCGGGCGCGTACCCGGTTCCATTGATGAAGAGGACGCGGTCCTCGGCGGCGAGGTAGGCGACCATGAAGGCGTCGCCGCCGATCCCGGCCTGGTGCTGCTCCACGACCGTCGTCATGTAGAAGACCGCCGACGCGGCGTCGAAGGCGTTGCCGCCCGCGCGCAGCACCTCCTCGGCGGCCAGCGCCTCCAGCGGATGCTCCGCCGCCACCATGGCCTCGGTGCCGAGGATGACCGGACGCCAGACGGGCCGATCGGATGCCTGGGCTCCCGCGGGAGGCGCCCCCGCAGCGGCGAGCAGGAGCAGGAACATGATCGCGCCGGGGACGCGCGCGGCGTCCCGGCCGGTGGTGCGGAAGATGGCGTTCATGGCGTCGCCTCCTGGCGGGATTTCGGCGTTGACAGGCCGGCGGATTGGCAGATAGTTTCGCACTGCTGAAGTAGCGCGCGCTGTGCGTGCCCGCTAGAGTTCCGTCTGCCCGGGCAACTGCGATCCCGGTCGAATCCCGTCAAAAGGAAGGCTTCGGTGGCCAACGACCAATTCGGACTCCTGACCCTGTTCGCCGACGGCGGATTCATGATGTATCCGCTGGTCCTGTGCTCCCTTATCGCGCTCGGCGTGATAATCGCGAAGGCCTGGACCCTGTGGGCGGCCCACAAGGACACCGCGAAGGTTCTGGCGGAGGTCGACGAGCTGGCCCGCGCCGGGGACATCGACGGCGCCATCGCGGCGGCAGGCTCCAAGCGGGGGCCCGCGTCGGCCATCCTCATGGCCGGGCTGCGCCGCATCAAGGGGCGCGAGGTGGGCGAGGGCGAGATCGAGCAGGCCGTCAGCACCGTCGGCACCATCGAGCTCGGTTTCCTGGAGCGCGGTCTGGTGGTGCTCGCCACCATCGCCAACGTGGCGCCTCTCATGGGCTTCCTGGGCACGGTGGCGGGCATGATCCTCGCTTTCGCGTCGATCGAGGCCGCGGGCAGCGTGGATCCGGCGCTCGTCGCCGGCGGGATCAAGGTGGCGCTGCTCACCACCGCATCCGGCCTCGCGATTGCGATTCCGGTCAACATCGGATACAACTTCTTCGTCACGCGCATCGACAAGCTGATCGTCGACATGGAGCAGGGCACGCAGGCGATTCTGAACGTCACCTGGGATCTGGAGAACGCCGGCCAGTTGACCGTGGTCGCCCGGGACCCGATCACCGCGCTCTCGCCGCCCCCACCGAGCCTGCCGGCCTGATGCGGGCGTGACGGGAACGATACGGCAAACGGAACGGTAACTTAAGGATTACGGAACAGCCGCGAACGGCGGGAGGATCGAAGATGGCCGTACTGCAGAACAAGAAATCCAAGGTCAGCGACGAGGTTCCCACCTCCTCGATGGCGGACATCGCCTTCCTCCTTCTCATCTTCTTTCTGGTGACCACGGTCTTCCCGAAGGACAGCGGGCTGGCCGTGGTGCTTCCCGAGTCCGCGGAAGAGGTCCAGGTGAGCCAGCGCAACATCCTGCACCTCTCGGTCCTCCCCAACGGCCTGGTGGACGTGAAGCGCGGCGAGAGCACGCAGGTTCAGCAGGTGCGCGCCAACGACGTTGAAGCCATCTGGCGCCAGGGGGTCACCGAGAACCCCAACCTGATCGCCGCGGTCAAGACCCACCCGAACGCGCCCTACAGGTTCATGGTGGATGTCCTCGACGCCCTGCAGAGCGCCGGGGCGGAACGTATTTCCCTGCAGCTCCTGGAGGATTAGCCGATGGGTATCAAGGCGGGCGGGTTTTCGCGCAAATCGAAGGCTTCCGACGAGATCCCCTCTTCGTCGCTGGCCGACATCGCCTTTCTCCTTCTCATCTTCTTCATGGTCACGACCGTCTTCCGCACCAGCAAGGAGCGGCCCATCGAGTGGGCGGCGGCGGCGGCCAGCGAGAAGATCGACGAGAAGAGGGAGGACATCCTCCACGTATGGGTTGAGCGCAACGGCGACGTCTGGGTGAACGACCGCAGCATCACCATGACGACCCTGTCGAACATCGTAGCGCCGCTGTACGCGGCCTCGGACCGGCGCCTGGTGATTTCCTTGCGCGCGGACACGGACGTGCCTTATCAGTTCGTGAATCAGGTCCAGGAGGAACTGCAGGAAGCAAACGTGGTCCGCGTGGTATTCGCGACCGAGCTGGAACGCCGCATGACGAGGGAGAGACGATGAGCGACACCGACTTTCAGCAAGTGCAGCAGGAGTCCGTTCCCCACGAGACCGCGAACGACCGCTTCAAGAAGTCGTTCAACACCTGGTTCTGGGGATCGGTGCTGGCCGCGACCGTGGTTCACTTCGTGATGTTCATGTTCTGGCCGAGCATGACCGCGGAGGACGTCTCCTTCGACTCCGAGGAGCTGGTGGCGATCGAACTCCCGCCCGAGATCGAGATCCCGCCCCCGCCCCAGGCGATCAGCCGGCCCGCGACCCCCGTGATCGCCGCGGCCGACATCAGCGAGGACATCACGATCGCGCCCACCACCTTCGAGGACAATCCGGTCGAGGAGCTGCCTCCTCCGCCGGACGAGGAGGCGGTCGACATTTCGGCGGCGCCCACCTTCACTCCCTATACGGTCCGGCCCGACCTCACCAACGAGCGCGAAGTGCAGCGCGCGCTGGAGCGGGAGTACCCCCCGATCCTGCGTGACGCGGGCATCGGCGGGACCGTGAACGTGCACTTCTTCATCGACGAGGAAGGCATGGTGCAAAGGACGCTGGTGGCGCAGACCTCGGGACACGCTTCGCTCGACGAGGCGGCGCTGCGCGTGGCCAACGTGTTCCGGTTCACCCCGGCGCTCAATCTGGACAAGATCGTGCCGGTGTGGATCGCGATTCCCATTACCTTCCAGACGCGTTAGTCGCTTCGGACGGTCCGAGCCGGACAGGAACCCCGCCGGAGCTTCCGGCGGGGTTCCTTTGGTTTATGGGGCGACTGGTTCAAGGCGACGGAATGAATCGATGTATCCGGAAAGGCTGAGGGAGACGCTGCCGCGCGTCCGCGACGAGGTAGAGGAGGCCGCGCGCCGGAGCGGACGCCCGGGCGCGGACGTGACGCTGGTGGCGGTGACCAAGAGCCACCCGCTGGCGGCGGTGGAGGCGGCGCTCGGGGCCGGCATCCGCGACATCGGCGAGAACCGGGTGGAGGAGCTCGAGGTCAAGGTGCGGGCGCTGGAGGGCCGGCCGGCCCCGCGCTGGCACATGATCGGGCACCTGCAGCGCCGCAAGGCCCCGCGGGTGATCGGGATCTGCGACCTGTTGCACTCGGTGGACACGGTTCGGCTGGCCGAGCGGCTCGACCGCTTCGTGCCCGCCGGCGCCGCTCCCCTGCCGGTGCTGGTTCAGGTGAACACGTCCGGGGAAGCCGCCAAGAGCGGCATTTCCCCCGAGGAAGCGCCGGAGGCCGTCCACCGGATCACCGAGCTTCCGGGGCTGTCCGTGCGCGGCCTCATGACGATGGCGCCGTTCACGGACCGCGAGCGCGTGCTGCGCGACGCGTTCCGCGTCCTGCGCCGGTTGCACGAGGAGCTCGGCTCGCTGGAGGGATACCGCAGGGAGCATCTGTCGATGGGGATGACCAACGACTTCGGCATCGCCATAGAGGAGGGCAGCACGATGGTCCGGATCGGCACGGCTCTGCTGGGGCCGCGGCCGAAGCCGCCCGCGCGCCGGGCGGGGGCGGCTGCATGACGACGGCGGCGACCACGGGCCCGGTCGGAGATCGGACGGACGCGGCGGCCGGCATGGCCTCTGCGGCGGACCTGATGGCCCGCATCGGCGAGGCGGTCGCGGAGGTGCGCGCCCGTTGCACGCTCCGCCCGAAGGCGGGAGTCGTGCTGGGGACCGGGCTGGGCGGCCTCGCGCGCGAGATCGACGTCGAGTGCTCCATCGACTACACCGCACTGCCCCATTTCCCGGTCTCGACGGTGGAGAGCCACGAGGGCCGCCTGCTGCTGGGCACGCTCGACGGCGTCCCCGTGGTGGCCATGCAGGGCCGCTTCCACCGGTACGAGGGCTACACGCTCCAGCAGGTGACCTTCCCCATTCGGGTGATGGCCGCCCTGGGCGCGGACACCCTGGTGGTATCGGCGGCCTGCGGCGGAATGGACCCGCTCTGGCCGGCGGGGCAGCTGGTGGTGCTCGACGACCACATCAACCTCCTGGGGGACAACCCGCTGGTGGGTCCCAACGCGGATGCGCTGGGCCCGCGCTTCCCCGACATGTCCGAGCCCTACGACCGGGGGCTCCAGCAGGTCGCCCTGGACGCCGCCCTCGCCCAGGGGATTCCGCTCGTCCGCGCGGTCTACGCGGCCGTGACCGGGCCCTGCCTGGAGACCAGGGCAGAGTACCGCATGCTGCGCGCCATGGGGGCGGACGTGGTGGGCATGTCCACCGTGCCCGAGGTCATCGTCGCGCGCCACATGGGCATGCGGGTATGCGGCCTGTGCATCGTTACGGACGTCTGCCTCCCGGACGCGCTGGAGGAGGTCGACGTGCCGACCATCATCCGGGTCGCCATGGAGGCGGAGCCCGGTCTCACCGCGGTGGCCCGCGCGGTCGTCGCCTCGCTGGGGTAGCGGCCCAATGCGCTATCCGGAGTTGCCCGCCACCCTGCTCGAACTGGAGCAGCAGACCCTCGAACGCTGGCGCGAGGAGGATCTCTTCCGCCGCAGCATGGAGGCATCCGAGGGCCGCGAGCCCTTCGTCTTCTACGAGGGACCGCCCACCTCGAACGCGCGCCCCGGCCTGCACCACGTCCTCGGGCGCACACTGAAGGATCTCGCCTGCCGCTACCAGGCGCTCAAGGGACGCCGGGTCACGCGCATCGCCGGGTGGGACACGCACGGACTGCCGGTCGAGATCGAGGCCGAGAAGACGCTCGGCATCTCGGGGAAGCCCGAGATCGAAGCCGTGGGCATCGAGCGCTTCAACCGCACCTGCCGCGATTCGGTCTTCACCTACAAGGCCGACTGGGAGGCGCTGTCCGAACGCATCGCCTACTGGCTCGACTACGAGCGTCCCTACGTCACCTGCGACACCAGTTACATCGAGTCGGTCTGGTGGATTCTGAGCCGGCTGGCGAAGAAGGGGCTCCTCTACCGCGGCCACAAGAGCGTGCCCTATTGCCCCCGCTGCGGCACCGCGCTCAGCTCGCACGAGGTGGCGCTGGGCTATCGCGAGGTGGAGGATCCGTCGCTCTTCTTCCTCGCTCCTCTCCTCACCGAGGACGGGGAGCCGGACCCCGAAGGACGCGCCTTCCTTGCCTGGACCACCACCCCCTGGACGGTGCCCTCCAACACGGCGCTGGCGCTCAACCCCGCCCTCACCTACGCCGAGGCGGAGGCCGATGGCCGGCGCGTGATCATGGCGAAGGACCTGGTCGAGCGGGTTCTGGGCGGGGACGCGCGCATCGTCCGCGAGCATGACGCCCGGTCACTCGAAGGCGTCCGCTACGCCCGGCCGCTGGAGGTGGTCCCGGTCCCCGACGGCTCCGATGCGGCCTGGCGCATCATCCTCGAGGACTTCGTTACCGCCGAGGACGGCACCGGCATCGTGCACATCGCGCCCGCCTTCGGCGCGGACGACTACGCGGCCGGCCAGCGCCACGGCCTCCCCCTCATGCGCTCCATAGACGACGCGGGGCGCTTCCACGAGGGGCTGCCGCTGGTGGGGGGGATGTTCGTGAAGGACGCCGATCCCCTGCTGGTGGAGGAACTCGGCAGCCGCGGAAACCTCCTCCGAGCCGGCCGGGTGGCGCACTCGTACCCGCACTGCTGGCGCTGTCAGTCCCCGCTGCTCTACATCGCGCGTGAATCCTGGTTCGCGGCCACGTCGACGCTCAAGGAGGAAATGCTTGCCATCAACCGGGACACGGCCTGGTACCCGCCGGAGATCGGCGAGGGGCGCATGGGCGAGTGGCTGGCCGGCAACGTGGACTGGGCGCTGTCGCGCGACCGCTACTGGGGCACCCCGCTCCCGGTCTGGGTTTGCGACCGCGACGACGACATCACCGAATGGATCGGCAGCCTGGCGGAGCTGGAGGAGCGCGCCGGCCCGCTGGGCGAGGACTTCGACCCGCACCGGCCCTTCATCGACGAGGTGACCTGGCCCTGCCGGGAATGCGGCGGGGAATGCGGCGGGACCATGCGCCGGGCCTCTCCGGTGGTCGACGTCTGGTTCGACTCCGGGGCGATGCCCTACGCGCAATGGCACTATCCCTTCGAGAACCGGGAGCACTTCGAGCGCCACTTTCCCGCGGACTTCATAAGCGAGGGGCTCGATCAGACGCGCGGCTGGTTCTATTCGCTGATGGCCATCTCGGCGATGCTCGGACGGGGGATGGCGTTCCGCAACGTCCTCGTCAACGACCTCGTGCTCGACGCCGAGGGCCGGAAGATGTCGAAGACGAAGGGCAATGCGGTCGACCCCTGGGAGGCGGTGGGCGCGTACGGGGCCGATCCGTTGCGCTGGTACTTCGTCACCGTGAGCAACCCATGGGTGCCCAAGCGCTACGACGAGCGCGGCATCGCCGAGGTGGCGCGCAAGTTCTTCGACACCCTCTTCAACACGTACCGCTTCTTCGCACTGTACGCGAACGTGGAGGGCTGGCGGCGCGGTGACGGCCGGCCATCCCCCGACGGGAGCGGCGCGGGAACCGGGAACGGCGGCCGGGCCGGGAGCGACGACGTCGAGGTGCCGGCGGCTCCGGGCGAGGCATCGCTCCTCGACAGGTGGATGCTCTCGCGGCTGCATCGCCTGGTCGCCGGGGTACGGTCCGACCTGGACAACTACCAGTTCACCCCCGCATACCGGAAGGTGGCGCAGTTCGTCGACGAGGACCTCTCCAACTGGTACGTGCGCCGCAGCCGGCCGCGCTACTGGGGCAAGACCGGAGCCGCCGATGCGGATGCCGCCTTCCACACCCTGCACCTCGCCCTGCGCACGGTGAGCCTGCTGATCGCTCCGGCGGCGCCCTTCACCGCGGACTGGCTGTACCGGGCCCTGACCGGGGGCGAGAGCGTCCACCTGTGCCTCCTGCCGGAGCCGGACGGGGCGTGCCTGGATGATCGCCTGGAGCGGGAGATGGACGCGGTGCGCCAGCTCGTAACGCTGGGGCGGGCGGCGCGCGAGCAGGCGGGGGTGCGCGTGCGCCAGCCGCTGCGGACGCTGCATGCGGCCGTGCCCGGCGGTGTCGCCCTCCGGGATGAGGTGCTGGCGGTGCTGCGCGAGGAACTGAACGTCAGGCAGGTCGCGTTCGTGCGCGACGCGGGCGATCTGGTGCGTCTCGAGGCGCGCCCCAACTTCCGCGCGCTGGGACCTCGCTTCCAGCGGCACAGCAACGCGGCCGCCGCGGCCATCCGAGCCCTCGGCCAGGCGGAGTTGCGAGCCTGGCGCGGCGGAGAGGCGGTTTCCATCGCGGTCGACGGGGCGGAACACCCGCTCGGCCCCGACGACCTCGAGGTGGCGGAAGTCGCGCGCGGCGACCTGGTGTTGCGCGCCTCCAACGGCTTCACCGCCGCCATCGATCCCGCCCTGGACGATGAGCTGCGCGCGGAGGGGCTCGCACGCGAACTGGTGAACCGGGTTCAGCGGCTGCGCAGGGACTCGGGCCTCGAGGTCACCGACCGCATCCGGCTCGCCATTTCCGGCCCGGAAGGGGTGCGCGCCGCCGCGGCCCGCCACCGCGCCTTCATCGCGGGCGAGACCCTGGCCGTCGATCTCGTGGTGGAGCCGGAGGGGGACGGGGCGCCGGGGGCGTACACCAGCCACAGGGAAGTCGCGTTCGACGGCACCCGCGCCGCGATCGCGCTGGCACGCGCGGCCGGGTAGCCGGTCGTCGGATGGCGCCGCGACGCTCCGGGACGTTCATCCGGCGCGGGATGCCGGCCGGCTTGACCCGCCGGCGGGTGTCGTGAGCGGGGCCGGCGGGCGTCGCGAGTCGCCGGCGGTCGCGGAGGGGTCCGGGCGCCGCGAAACGCTCACCGTCGGGGAGGGGGGCCCCGAGCGCCTGGACGCGTGGCTTGCCCGCCACCTCGAACTGTCGCGGACGCGGGCGGCCCGGCTGGTGGAGCAGGGCCTCGTGCACGTGGAGGGGCGGCCGGCCAGGAAGTCCGCGCCGGTGGCGGCCGGGCAGCGCGTCGAGGTGGAGATCCCGCCGCCCGACCCGGTCGACCTCCTGCCCGAGGACATCCCCCTCGCGGTGGTCCATGAGGACGACGCGCTGCTGGTGGTGGACAAGCCCGCCGGGCTGGTGGTGCATCCCGCGCCCGGCCACCCCCGCGGGACCCTGGTGAACGCGCTCCTCCACCACGTCGCCGACCTGGCCGGGGTGGGGGGGCGGCTGCGCCCGGGGATCGTGCACCGGCTCGACCGCGACACCTCCGGACTGCTGGTGGTGGCCAAGAACGACGCGGCGCACCACGCGCTTTCCGCCGAGCTGGCCGCGCGCCAAGTTGGCCGCACCTACCTCGCGGCCGCCTGGGGGCACCTGCGCGACACCCCCATGACGGTGGATGCCCCCATCGGCCGCCATCCCCGGGCCCGGCAGCGCATGGCGGTGGTGGAGGGGGGACGCCGGGCGGTCACCCATCTGGCGGTGCGGGAGCGCTGGGAGGCGGCGGAGCTGCTCGAGGTGCGCCTGGAGACCGGCCGCACCCACCAGATCCGGGTGCACCTGGCGCACATCGGGCACCCGGTGGTGGGCGATCCCGTATACGGGCCGGGGCGGGAGCGGGGGGTGGCGGGGCCCGCCCGCCGCTGGGCGAGGGAGGTGGCGCGCCGGACTCCGCGCCAGTTCCTGCACGCATGCGCCCTCTCCTTCACACATCCCCTGCTGGGAACGCGCATGCGCTTTCGTTCGCCCCTCCCTCCCGACCTGGCCGACGTCGCGGAGTGGGCGCGGATGCACAGGTGATCCGGATGACCCTTCCCGTAATCCTCCTGCTGTGCGTTTCCGCGCTCGTGCCGCTACCGCCCCGCGATGCGCTCCCCGATCAGGATGCGTCAGGCTATTCCGCCCTGACGCGACCGGGGATCACCATGCACTACGCCCCGGGCGACTCCCTGCGTGCCGAGCGACTGCTGACCCTGTTGGTGAACGCACCGGGCCTGCCGGGCCTGCCTGCGGGCCTCCCCGCCACGGCGACCGTCTACCTCGCGGCGTCCGAGGCCGACTTCCTGGAATTCGCCGGCGGTCAGGTCCCGGAATGGAGCGCGGGTCTGGCCATTCCCTCCACCGGCACCATCGTCCTTCCCATGTACGTCGACGACCGCACCCGCGGCTGGAGCGAGGCGCGCGTGGCGCGGCACGAATGGGCGCACCTGGGTCTGCACGAGTACCTGCGGGGCCTGCGCATCCCGAGATGGTTCTCCGAGGGGTACGCGGAATGGGCCTCCGGAGGATGGAACGCGGCCGAGGGGTGGCGTCTGCGCGTCGCCATGGCGGGAGGCCGCACACCCCCGCTGGACTCGCTCGCCCTGCGGTGGCCCGGCGACCGGGCATCAGCGGAAGTCGCCTACATGCTCTCCGCGACCGCCGTCGAGTACCTGGTGGCGTCCAGCGGCGAGCGCGGACTCGCGCTCTTCCTGACCCGCTGGCGCGAGGGCAACTCTTTCGAGGCGGCTCTGCGTCGTACCTTCGGCGTCACCAGCGGGCAACTCGAGGAGGATTGGGCCCGATACGTGCGCCGGCGCTACGGATGGCTCCTGGTGCTGTCCCAGTCGCTCGTCTTCTGGGCCTTTCTGGGGACCCTGCTCGCCGTCATGGTGGTCGTGCGCCGCCGCCGCGGACGCTGGCGCATGGCGCGCCTGCGCGCCACCGAACTCCCGAACGATCCCGCCTTCTGGCTTGACCCGCCCCGCGACCGACAGGATCTTGGAAGCCATGGCAAGGAAGCGAACCACCCGCCGGGCGGCCCGTAGCCGGGGCAGAAGCCGTAGCCGCGACGCTGGCTCCCTGCGCTTCTCGCGCAAGAATGGCATCCTCGGCCTCGCCGGGCTGCTGGTGATCGTCCTGGGTTACGCCCTGCTCGCCCAGGGATCCATCACGGCGGCTCCGCTGCTGCTGGTTCTGGGCTACCTGGTTCTGCTGCCGCTCGCGCTCGTCCTTTAGTTCACGACGCGGAAGCACCCCGGTGGTCCGGGGGAGGTGGCCCGACGGGGCTGACGGCTAACCCCCATCCCGCCCGGGTTCGGGCCGCGTGAAGTCGACGATGTTCTCCCACTCCCGCGCATCGGAGCGCGCGACGACCGCCAGCACGGGCTCCGTATCGCTGAGGTTGAACACTTCGTGCGGCACGCCGGGCTCGATGAAGATGAAATCCCCCGCTTCGTTGTCGAGCGTCTTCTCAAGCCGCGGCCCGAACTCGTGCCGCACGCTGCCCTGCAGGATGTAGAGCATCACCTCGAAGTCCACATGGATGTGGGCCCGCGCCACGCCGCCGGGCGGGATCATCGCCACGTTCATCGAGAGCGCGCCTGAACCCACGTTCTCGGCCCACATTCCCGTCTTGTATTCGATCCCGTTCCACGCGCGGTGCCTGCCCCCGCCCCGTACCGTGACCATCCCTTCGTGGCGCTCCACCTGCCCGGGAACTCCCTGGTCTTCGGTCATCTCCGTCTCCGTTCTGCACGCCGCCCCGCGGCCGCGCGTCGACTCCCGTCGCGTCAACCAACGCTTTCCGTAACGCAACGCGTAGGATAGCGCCGGCGCGAGGCGGTCGTCGAGTTGTGAATCGCGGACCTCCGGGTAGCCACCCCCGCTTTCGTCCACTGGCCCGACCCCCTCCTCTGGAGTACGATGTAGAAAGTTGACCTCGTGCAGCCGAAGCCCTCGGCGAGGAGGATGATCATGTACCAGATTCCGAGTCCGTCTCCGATCGCGCGCGTCCGTCTCACGGCACGCCTGGCGATGTCGATCCCGTTCCTCGTGCTCGGTCTTGCGGATGCGCGCCAGGCCGCGGCGCAGGCCGAAGTGGTGGAAGGCCATGCGCCCTCGCGCCGCATCGAATCGATCCGCCCGCGCACGGGTCCCGCGGGAACCCGTGTTAGCATCAACACCGGGGGGCTGCCCGCGATCACCCCGACCCGCATCGGGCTCGGCGCCGCCCAGTTCGGATTCGAGGAGATCGGCCAGGAACTGACTACGGAGCGGGGCCGGATCGACATGACCGTCACGGTTCCCGAGTGGGCGCACCTCGACCGCCCCACCGTGTTCATCGTCTTCGACTTCTACTTCCGGCCGCTCGCCCTCTCCAACTACTTCCACGCCACCGACGAGAACGGCATCCTCACCCGCCGGGGCCAGCTCATTCACGTGGGTGAGCCGTGCTCGGTCCTCTTCGGCGAGTTCGGCGACGTCTACGCGCTCGAGGGCGAGGAAGGCGACTGGGAGATGGGGACCGAGGTGGTCGTCCAGGGCGTCCTCACCGAGAGTTCGCCGTGTCTGCACGAGACCACGATCTCGGTCCGCAGCATGCGCCCGGCGCGCAGCAGTTCGCGGTAACCGCAGGCCGGAGTACGCCCCCGCCGGGGACCCGGGATCCGGGCCCCGGCGTTCCACACAACGTCCGCGGAGGGTCCCATGAGACGCCTGCTCCTCGCTCTTGCATTCATCCTCCTGGTGCCCTCCACCGCGCTCGCCACCTGGTCGATCATCGCCATCGATCTCAGCACCGGGCGCGTCGTGATCGCCTCCGCCACATGCGCCGCGACCGGCCCCGACCAGCTCAAGCTGCTGCAGGCGGTGGTCGTCCCCGGCGTGGGCGTGGCCGCCGCCCAGGCGGGCGTGGACCGCACCCACGAGAACCAGAAGCTCATCTTCGCCGAACTGCAGAACGGCACCGATCCCGCCGAGATCATCCGCATGCTGGAGGAGGATCCCGACATCGAGCGCCGGCAGTTCGGCATCATCGACATGCAGGGCCGCACCGCCGGACGCTCGGGCGAGGGCAACCGGCCCGTGTCGCTGGACATCCAGGGGCGCAGTTCGGACAACATCCTGTACTCGGTCCAGGGCAACATCATCGCGACCACCGAGGCGCTCACCGAGTCCGCGCGGATCATGCAGGAGGGCAGCGACGACGTCATCGACCGCGTCATGCGCGCCATGGAAAGGGCCGACGAACTGGGCGGCGACAGCCGCTGCACCTGCGAGACCGAGCCCCTGCCGGAGGCCTACGCCGACTGCAACGGCAAGACCTCGCACGTCGCCTACATCCTCGCCGCGGACCCGGAGAACACGCTGGGCGAGTTCGCCGACAACCATCCCGAGAACCTGCGCGCGCCCTACAACGACGGGGAGTACCACCTCTACATCTCCGCCATCCCGACGAACACCCTGCCGCACGAGGACGCCAATCCGGTACGGACCCTGCGCATGCGGTACGACGCGTGGAGGGGGTCGTCCGGGGGGACACGGAGATAAGCCCGAGAGCGACGGCGGCGCCTGCGGCGGAGAACCCTCGCTGACGCGACGTTCCGAAGGCTGATCGTGACGTCGATCGGGCCGGAGAAACCCAGTAGGTTCCAACGAGGGCGCTTAGCTCAGTTGGTTCAGAGCGCCTGCCTTACAAGCAGGAGGTCGCAGGTTCGAATCCTGCAGCGCCCATTGAACTTACGCGATTTCGGGGTCCCGATGTTTGCTGTTTATGTTTGCTTAATTGGACCCGAAACCGGCCTCCCGGTACTCCTCAAGCGCCCTCCTGAGGCGGTCCTCGTCGGGCTTCTGATAGCACTGGAGGACCGTCTGGGCGGTCTTCCAGCCGCCCAGCTCGCAGAGCACCTTCAGCGGCAGATCCATGAGGTCGGACGCGAACTTGCGCCTGAGCGAGTGCCAGCCGCGGCCCCGCCTGGGCTCGAGCCCCGCGAGTCCTTCGGCCTTCTTCCACCATCCGCTCGCCAGCCAGCGGGACATGCACGCCGAAGGGTCCTTCGGCGCGGGCATCACCGGCGCGTCGCCGATCCCCGGATTGCGCCTGCGCGCCTCCACCAGAACGGCCCGCGCCATGGAGGTGATCGGCGTCCGGTGTTCGTAGCCGGTCTTCTCGTGTTCGGCGCGCCACCGTATGGTCTTGGCCGAGACGTCGACGTCGGACCAGCGAAGGTTACAGATCGCCCCGATGCGATGTCCCGTCTCGTGGGCGAGGACCAGAGCCACGCGGAACCGCCAGTCCACGTCCCCGGCCACCCGAAGTAGCGCCTCGTACTCGGCCTGGGTGAGCGTCACCCGGAGCGGGTTCTTCTCCTTGGGCGGCCTGAGGCCTCTCAGGGGATTCGACTCGAGGAGGAGCCTCCCTTCCTCGTCTCTCGATCTCACGGCCCAGTTGAGCATCGCGAGCAGAAGCTTGAGGTCCCGTTCGATCGTCCGGGCGCGGACGGGCTTCCCGCTCCCGCCGGCCTTTCCCGCGAATCGCGCGCGGATGAAGCGGTCCCAGTCACGCTGCGAGAGCGTCGCCGCTTTTCGGTGCTTCCCGAAGAAGCGGAGGAACATCTTCATCGCGGCCCGGTCGGAGCGCCGGGCCTTCCACCCCTTGGTGGGCGTCACCTCTTCACCGTAGATGTCAAACAGCGTCTTCAGCGTGAGGGGCTCGGGCTCGGCGTCGTCCGCGGCCGCCGGCTCGGCGAGCCCGGCGGCGATCTCGTCGGCCTGCCGCTTCGCCAGCGCCCAGTCGCGGTGCTTCAGCGACCGGGTCAGCCGACGCCCGTCCTCGCACCACTGCACCTGCATGATACCGGTCCTCCGGTCGGGAAAAACCCTCACCCGGTTCCGGCCCCATTCGCCGGCGCTATAGCTCCGCCGGCCACGTCTCGCGCGTGCCATCATTCGATTCCTCTCTCAATGATGGACTGCACGATCTGCACGTTTGAACGGTCGCGCGGGCGGGGGGCTTCCGCAAGTGGCGCTTGGGCCGGGGCCTTCCGGGGCAGGTGCCTGCGCGCGATCCTCGGCGCGTTGGGCCGTCCGGCGTTGGGGATCTTGCCGTCGCGCACCAGGCGTCCGAGATGGTCGCGCGAGTATCCGCTCTCACGCGCGGCCTCGACGAGCGACAGGGTGGTCTCGTCCCTCTCCCGGAGCGTGGCTTCGAGGTCGTCGGCGCAGCGTTCGATGGCGACGGCCGGTGCTTCGCCGCCGTACCTGCGGAGCGACTTGGCCTGCCTGCGCCAGTCGGCGGGCAGGCCCTCGACGGATGCGGGCTTGCTCTTCCGCGCGGCCTTGCGATTCATTCCCAGTCTCCTTCGGCGTCCCTCTTGAGCGCGTCGGCGAGGTCTTGGTCTCCCTCTCCCCGCCGGACGGACCGTTCGGCGAGATCGACCCGGCGGCCCAGATCGGCGAGTCCGGTGGCGCGCGCGACGCCGTAGATGGCCGCCGCGACGGCGATGACGGCGAGCGCTGCGTGCAGTCCCACCGGGACCCCGTGGCGTGCGAGGATGGCGTGCCAGTGGGGCGCGAGGTAATCGAGGCGGAAGCCGCCGATCAGGAACGCCGATCCGGCGATGGCGGCGGTGAGTCCGGCGCTGATCTTCCATGGCTGCATGCAGAATTCTCCTTCCGGGTCAGAGTTCGACGGACGCGGGATCGCGGTCGGCGGGACCCCTGAGCCAGGAGCCGCCGTCGCCCCCGCCCAGGCCGAGGCTGCGGAGCGTGCCCGCGGCGGCCGGTCCGCTGGCGTGGACGCTGAACCCGGCGGCCGCCTTCGCCTTGACGGTCTCCCGGCTGTAGTTGCCGGACGCGACCTCGATGTTGACGCGTCCGGTTCGCCCGTCCGCGTCCTCGTACTCGATCTGCGCGTCGGGGTGGAGGACCCGTCCCTCGTCGTCGACGGGGAGGCCGAGTTCGCGTGCTGTCCGATGCCGCTCGGCGTCGGCGGCCCTCCTGCCTCTCCTCCGGCGCTCCGATTCGCTCGCGCGGGCGACGGCGGCCTTCAGTTCGGCGTCGAGCCGGACCCGCCTGACCGTCGCGCCCCGCTCGCGGAGGCGCTCGCGCTCGATGGCGCATGCGCGGTAGACGGCGGTGTCGTGGCTTGCATGGCCGCGCCGGATCCGGGGAACGCCGAACTCCTGCCCGTGGTCCATCCGCCGCTCGGCGTGCTCCCGGGCCTTGGCCACGCCGAGGGGAGTGAGCGTCAGGACCTTGAAGGGGTTGCCGTTCGGTCCCCTGGCGGTGGACTCGGCGACGAGACCGTCCTCGATCCAGCCGTTGACGGCGCGCCGCGTGGTGTAGGGGTGTCCGCCGAAGCGGGCCTCGGCGAGATCGCGGTAGGAGACCGCGCCGAAGACGCCGATGTCCGTCAGCGCCCCGGCGCAGCGGTCGCGAAAGGAGATGGTGGACCCGCGCTCCCGGCCCGCGGCGTATTCTCGGCGGTGGCCTTTCCGCATCGTTGAGCGATTGCGGCTGGGTGGCGCGGCGGGGCGCGGGTCCGGTTCGACCGTCCGGTCGAACCTTCCTCTCCCTCTCATCGGCTCCTCAGCGGCTCGGCCCGGCGCCGCGGCCCGGCGCCGGGAGCTTCGGCACGGGAACGACGATCCGCTGGGGTCCCTGCGCGGGCGTGCGGACCGCCGCGACGGCGACGGGATCGCGCGTGGCGAGACGCTCGCGGTGCCGAACGAGCACGAAATCGGAGATCTTCTGCGCGTCCGCGGCGGCGCGCCGGATCTCGCGCGGGTCCTCCTCGAGCGCCTGGATCCAGCCCTCGACGTAGGCCGCGCCCCGCGCCGGGTCGTGTCCGACGCCGACGCGCTCGCCGGTCATCATGGCGCTGATCTCGGCCCGCAGTTCCTCCCGCGCGTACTCGGGCGAGCCGAACCCGTTGTTGATCCCCTCGATGAGGGTGTCGCGCTTCATCCGGTCCTCGTGGCCGGTGCTGTGGCCCAGCTCGTGGAGCGCGGTCTGGTAGTAGTGGTTGGCGGAGGGGAACTGCCCGCGCTTGGGCAGCACGATCTCGTCGCGCTTCATGTGGTAGTAGGCGCGGTCGCCCTGGACGTGGCGGACCGGCACGCCGGCGTCCTCCATGACCCGCTCGGCCTCCTGGTGGACCTTCCAGAGCGGGTCGGGCGTCGGGTTGGCGCGCTCGGGCAGCCCGTCGGCCTGCTCGGCGTTGAACACGGTGTACTGGCGCACGAACGGCGCCTTGAGCTTCTCGTAGCGGTAGACGCGCTTGCCCTCGGCGTCCCGCCTGGGCCGCCCGCGCTCGTCCGTGACGGCGATCCGCTTCTTGTCCTGGAAGGAGAGGATGCGCGTGCCGCGCTCGCCCTTCCGGACCTGTCCGCCCCGGGCCTGGATCTGGCGGTAGGTGCCCCAGCGCACGTCGCCGTAGCCCTGCTCCTGCTGGACGGCGGCCAGGTGCAGGCTGTTGCCGCCCCGGTAGGAGCGGTCGGTGTCCACGTTCATGGGGAGCACGCGTTCGCCCGGCGCCCACGGCTTCTGCCAGGGGGCGGTGCCTCTCCTGATCTGCTCGATGATCGCGTCGGCGAACTTCCGGTGGTATTCGTCGTGGTTCATCGGTCGTCCTCCTCCTCCCCGGCGTCGCCGTGCGGATCGTCCCAGGCGGCGGCGATCTCCTCCTCGGTCCCGACCTCCTCAGGGAAGAGGCCGTACTCCTCGGCCAGGCAGGCCTCGACCTCGAGGGTCTCGCCGCCGTCGCGGGCGAGCTCGCGGTCGAAGTCCTCGAACGTTTCGACGCGGATGGATCTGCCGTTCCAGGTCATGGGTTCACCTCCTTCGGTGGGTGCGTGTGGGTTCGTCTTTCCGGTTGCGTCCCGGGCGGCCCCGCTCCGGGCGGCGCGGTGATCCAGTGGCCGGTGGGCGCGTCGTAGCCGCATACGTCGAGCGCGTCCTCGACGAACCGCTGGCCTCGGCGGCGGGCCACGTGCAGGACGAGCGCGATCCCGTCGACGACGCCCCGGCACGTGACCTCCCAGGGCAGTGCGTCGCCGGCCTGCATGGCGCAGCTCGCGAGCCGCGAGAGCGCGGAGCGTGCGTTGTTCGCGTGGATGGTCGTGAGCGAGCCCCCGTGGCCGGTGTTGAGCGCCTGGAGCAGGTCGGCGGCCTCGCCGCCCCGAACCTCGCCGACGACGATGTGGTCGGGCCGGTGGCGGAGCGCGTGGCGCACCAGGTCGCGGATCTCGACGGGCGTTTCGGAGAGAATGGCTCCGGCCTCGAAGCGGAGGCAGTTCGCCCGGTCGATCCTGAGTTCGAGCGTGTCCTCGATGGCGACGATCCGCTCGTCCTCCGGCAGGAGTTCGATCAGGGCGTTCAGGAGCGTGGTCTTGCCTGACCCCGTGCCGCCGGAGACCAGGATGTTCTGGCGGGACGCAAGCGTGCTGCGAGCGGCTTCGAGGATGTCTTCGGGCAGCGAGCCCAGGCGCACCAGGTCTTCGGCCGAGAACGCGCGGCCTCCGAACCGGCGGATGGTGATCGCCACCTCGGGACTCGCGGGCGGAGTGCAGATCGCGACCCGAGAGCCGTCCTCGAGCCGTGCGTCCAGGATCGGCCTCGCGACCGGATCAAGCCCGAGCGGCCGGGCGATGTGGATGGCGGCGCGGTGGAGCCAGGCGGCGGTGAGTTCGGGCGCCTCGTGGGGCTCCAGCCTTCCGGCCCGCTCGACCCAGACGTTCGCGGGACCGTTGATCATGATCTCCGAGACCTCGGGGTCCCCGAGCAGCTTCTCCAGACCCGGAAGGAACGGGGTGAGATGGCCGACGCCGCTGGCGCGCTTCATATCCGGCCCTCCTCGCGCTGCCGCCAGTAGCCCTGGGTCCTGGGCAGGTAGTGGGGCTTCAGATAGACGCGCCGCGCCGGCAGCGACTTCACCCCGTCGTAGGGGAGGCAGATCGCCTGGTAGTTGGCGAGCAGCCCGAACTGGCGCGGGGTGAACACCGGCTCCCTCTGTTGCCGGAACGACTTGCTCGCCCCGATCTGGCCATCGCCGCCCCCGGCGCGTCCGGACAGGAGCGAGTACTCGGGCTTGTTCACGGTCTCGGTGAACGTGTAGGACGCCTGCGTCTTCTTGACGTCGCCGCACATATCGGACGCGATCTTGGCCGACGCGTCGTCGGACAGCGACAGGAAGATCCGGGTGCGGAGCGTCTGGACGAGCGTGCGCCACGCCTCGCCCGAGGGCAGCACGGAGCGAAGCGAGGAGATCGACTGCGTGGCCACGATCGGGATGCAGCGGCACTGCCGCGTCAGCGCAAACGCCTTCTCGTCGCCGGACGGGTCGTCCTGCCCGACCGTGGCGAAGGCTTGGTATTCGTCGCAGATGAACACGGCGGGCCGCATGTAGCGGTCCGGGTGGCGGGCGGCCTCGGCGGGACGCCGGAGCAATGCCTGCATCCAGGCGTTCTTGAGCAGGACGCCGATGGCGCGGGCAAGCGCCGGGTTCGCCCCGGCGGGCATGTTGAGCGCGAGCACCCTGCCGCCCTCGATCAGGTCGGCGAGCGGAGGCAGGCGGCGGCGGAGCCCCGGCATGGCCGGGATGTCCGGGACCTCCTCTTCGTGCTCGCCGTCCGCCCGCCCGGCCGCGGGACCGTCCTTCGGCGGCGGCGGACAGAACACGCCGGCCACGTCCGGCTGGTCGAACAGCGACAGGAACACGCTGATCCCCTCGACGATCGAGGTGCGGAGCTTGGCGTCGAGCGCCATCCAGTCCTTGCGGTACCACCGCTCGACGGCGTCGACCTGCTCGGCGTACTCGCGTCCCGCGCCGCTCCCCACCGGCTCCGTCGCGTACTCGACCTTCAGCTTCTCGAGCCGCGCTCCGCGTTCCGCGTCGAACCGGCACGCCACGATCCCCGCGCCCGGCGCCATGTCCCAGCCCCAGCCCTCGATCGCCTTCTTGTGCTCGTGGAGATCCTTGGCGGCGATGACGGCCCGCATGGGGCACCGCCGCAGCGCCTCCGCCTTCGCCTCCCCGATCTTGTTCGCGAACAGCTTCGCGTCGACCGTGCAGCGGTACACGTCGCGGAGCGTGACCCAGCCCCCCGGCAGGAGCCGGTGGAGCTCGATGATCCACCGCACCAGGTTCGTGTACGCCTGTTGCCAAAACGGTTCGCGGGACTTGCCGAAGAGCTGGTTGATGAGGGATGCCACGCCGTAGGCGAGCGAGTAGGAGTCGAGCAGCGGGTCGTCGAGCGGGTTCCACTGGAGCGACCCGCCGAGCCCGATCTCGAGGTAGTCGTCCCCGCGCCCGGCGTCTCCGAGGATCCTCCTGACCTGGTGGCAGAAATCTCCCTTGACCTCGAGCACGAGCGCGCCCGCGCGGCGGTCGGCGTCGTCGGCCTGCCAGGAGAGCAGTTGCCGGGCGAACGGGTACATGCAGGCGGTCGTCTTGCCGGTGCCGACGGCACCCACGACGAGCAGGCCCGTGTAGAGTCCCTTCTCGGGGACGACCAGCCACGAGGGCCGGTCGCTCTCGGTCGGAACGGTCGGGTGGTGCAGCTCTCCGACCACGAGCGCGGGCGCGTCGTCGCTCGGCGAGGTGGGCCACTTGGGCAGCCTGCCCCGTCGCACGATGCCGCCGAGCGGCTGGAGCCAGACCCTCCAGACCGCGAGGCAGAGGTTGCCGGCGAGCACGATGGCGACGGCGGGCGCGGCGTGGTACCAGACGCGGATCGCGGTAAGGATGTCCGGATCGTGGCGGGCGATCAGGTCGAGATACGGGTTGTCGCCCAAGCCGGGAAACGGAGCGCCGATGGCGCGACCCGCGGCGGCACCGACGGCCGCGCCGATGATGACGAGCGTGGTGAGCTTCATCGGCACATAACCCTTCCCGGAGGGATTGCTGGCACGCTGGCGACCCCGAGGGGGCGGGAGCGGGGGGTGCGCAAGCACACCCGGCCCCGAACCCGTACCGAGCCCTCGGCGAGGGGGGTCGCTAGCGTCGCGGCCTGTGACGCCCGCGCGGCACAGGCCGGCATGGCCATCCCGGCGCAAGACGCTGCCGTGCATCCGGTTGCGCGCCGGCACAGGTGCGCACTGCGGAAGCCCCGAAGTGCGCATCGGGCCCCCGTGTCGTTTGCGCGCTCGGCTGCGGTCGTAGGTCGCGGAACGCTCATCGGTAGCGCGCCCCCTGGAGCCGGACCGTCTGCCAGACGATGCCGCGGTCGATCGAGCCGATCCGCGCCTGCCGCCGCGCCTGGCTTTCGAGCGCGATGCTGCGCTTTAGCGCGGCCTGGAGGCCGCCGAACTCCTCGAGGATGTGGACCGCGCCCTGGAGGATCGCCCGTTCGATCCGCGCGAGTTCCTCGGCGATCCCGGGGTCCGGCTGGCCGCGCCCGCCGGCTTCGGCCCACCCGCGCGTCACGCGCCGGGCACGCTCGAGTTCGCGCGTGGTGCGGGCGACGGCCACGATCTCCGACGACAGGCCCCGGCTGCGGAGCGCGCGCCAGAGGTCGCTGTGTGCCTTGCCCCAGGAGCGCAGCGCGGTCGCGGTGTCGTGGCCGGGCTCCGCGTAGACGAACAGGGCGCGGGCCGAGTCCAGCGCGACGGGCAGCTTCAGCGGGAAGTGGCGCGCGGTCGCGCCGGCGGCTCCGCGGTAGACCTTGACGGGCAGCAGGTCGCGCTCCAGCCCGAGCGCCTCGAACGCGGCGACCTTCTCCCGCTCGGTGGGGAGCCAGGGCAGGTCGGCGTGCTCGATCACGTAGTCGAGCGAGAGCAGACGCCGGAGCAGCACCTCGGGGGATGCCGTGCGGCGGTGGCGGATGTGCTCGGCTCCGAGCGCGCGGTAGACCGCCCGCGCGTAGATCCGGCACACGCGCCCGATCCCCCGGATGCCGGGCACGGTCTCCTCGGCCGCCAGGCCCTGCCGGATCAGCGCGAGTACGAGGCGGCGCGCCCGCTCGTGGTGCGTCTCCAGAAACCGCGTCGCCTGCGCGCGCGTGAACACGCCGCTGTGCAGGCACACCAGGGCGATCCACTCGGCCTTCCTGCCCTGCCACCCGAACGCTGCGAGCGCCTTCTCGCGGCCCTTCAGATGGGCGATCATCGGTCGTCTCCGGCCACCAGCGCCCGGTCGGCGCGCATGTAGGTGACGAGGAGTCCCATCGGGTTGTGCACGACCAACTCGTTCGGAATCGAGTCGAGGAACTCGAACCGGAGCGTCAGCGACCAGCGCTCGCGCCGGACCTCCTGTTCGCCGCGCAGGTGCACCAGATCGAAGTCGGCCGTCGCGGCGTGCGGCGCCTCGGGCGCGGGGTGGATGCGGAGCACGACCTGCTCGACCTCGAGTTCGGCCTCGGCGGTCCCAGCCGCCGTGGAAGCGACCTCCGCCCCGTCCCTCTGGAACGCGGCGTTGGCGAGGTCCGTGCTCAGAAACCGAAGACTCCGCGTCCAGTGCTCCTCGACCGTCGCCCGCCTGCGCGAGTGGAAGTCGTGGACGAACCGGTTCAAGAAGTATTTTGTCGTCGGATCGAGCGGGTCGGCCTGCGCGGTTGCGGCCTCGTAGGCCAGCGCCTCGGCGCGGCCGACCTCGTCGACCCGCACCACGATGGGCTTGGGCGGCTCCGCGCCCGCGATCCGAAGCAGCACGAAGACGCCAAGCACGATGCTCGCCGAGAGGAAGATCAGGATCGTCCGGAGCTTCCGGTTCGCCTGCACCGCCTCGCCCCAGATCTCGGCGTACTCGCGGCCCGCGTCACGGTCTCGGTTCATTGGTGTCTTCTCCTTCGGTTCAGACGGGAGGCTTGGCGGCGGATGCGGGCGCGGCCGCGCCCCCCGCGCCGCGCATGACGAGCGCCATGAACCCGGACCCGGAGGAGCCGGAGCCGGAGACGAGCATCGAGGCGAGTTCGCCGACCTTGAGCCCGGCCATGAGGCCGCAGACGACGAGCGGCATGAGCACGACGGCCCAGAGCCACAGTTCGAGCGGATCGGCGGTGCCGGTGCCCATGAGCGCGTCGGCGTAGGTCGTGACGTAGCCCATGCCGACGCCCATGAAGACGCGCAGGATCGCTCCGGCGACGACGCCGTAGAGCGCGTAGACCATCAGGGTCCGGAACCATCCCCAGAACAGGAACGCGAGCGGCTCGAAGAGCAGGAACGGGATCAGCACCGGCCCGAGCAGGATCGCGATGGCGAGCGCGACCTGCGCCCAGATGACCTGCGCGTAAGTGACGCAGAACAGCGCCAGCAGGCTGGCGACCAGCGAGGCGCCCATCACGAGCGACACGAGCGAGGAGAAGAGGACCGTGACGCCCGCCGTCACGACCGACAGCAGGTTGCCGCTCGACCACGCCGCGCTCAGGTGCGCGCCGTAGGCCTGGACGAGCGCGGTCATCTCGGCGTAGCCCGCCGAGACCACGTCGGAGAGGAACAGGTTCTGGAGCCAGATCCCGCCTCCGGCGATCATCGCCGGGAAGGTGAACCCGACGCCGGGGATCGGGACGGCGTAGTAGTGGAGAATGGTGCGGGGGATCGCGATCCCGATCACGAGGCGAACGATCTCCCAGGGGTGGAACGTGCCGCTGAACGCGATCTTGAGCCCCGTCCAGGCGACCATGACCGCGGCGAGGCCGCCCCAGAGCTGGAGCCCGACGGCTTGTATGTCGGGCGCGGCCCCGCCGACGACGGAGTCGAGCACGATGTCCAGGAAGCTCTTGAAGTCCTGGAGCTGATCCGGCGGGATCCGCGTCGGGACGTTCGGGTCGATGGACTGCGGAGGCAGCTGCATGGCCGGCGCGCCCCTACCGGTAGAACGACGGGATGCGGAACAGGAGCCCGTCGCGGAGCGCGGCCCGGTTCAGCGAGGCCGCGTCGCGCATCGTCACCGCCAGCGCGTTCGCGCGCGTCCGACCGTCGGCCCAACGGCCAAGCCATTCGAGGCGGGCGAGTTCGGCCTCGCGCGCCCGGCTCGCGTCCACGGCGGCGTGGTGGGCGAGCACTTGGCCCGCGGCCGCGTTGATGCGCCCCTCGCTCAAGGCCGCCGCCACCCCGGCCTGCTGGAGTGCTGTGTTGGAGAGATTGCCGTTGGCGGTGAGGCCGCCGAACGATCTTCGCGCGCTCTCGATGGTCTCGGCGAGCGCGGCGGCCGCGTCCAGCGCCGCGTAGTCGAGCACGCGCTGCCGGTCGGCGGCTTCGCGGGCACGGCGGTAGTCTTGGGCGGCCCGAGTCGCCGCCTGCGGCGGGAGGTTCCGGTACAGGGTGAGGATGTCGGCCTCGCTCACCCGGTCGGCGGTTCCGTGTGCGGCGCGCCAGAGGTCGGTGAACGAACCGCCCGTCCCGAAGCGCCGGACGGCATCGACCGTCCCCTGGGCCGGGCCGGTGAAGTCGGAGCGCCAACCGAGTCCGTTCCGGACCAGACCGACCGGATCGGCGGCGAGGTCGGAGAACGGCTGCAGCAGCGCGTCGATCTCGCCCTTGGCGGCGCGCTCCATGTGGTCGAGCTGGTCTTCGAGTTCCGTCAGCTGACGGGCCATCGACCGAATCTGGGTGACCTGGTGCGAGATCTGCGTGATCTGGTTCGCGATGATCGTGGCCCGCTGGAACCAGCTGCCGAAATCGAACTGCGCGCTCGCGGGAGCGGGGTCCGCGAGCGTCAGTAGCGGGACGAGAAGAGCGGGGACGAGGATGCGGTGGCGCATGGACGGGTCCTTTCGTGTCATCGGTGTGGGGTGCGGCTCGGGGTGGGGACCAGGACATCCGCAGTGAACCAGATCCGGAGCCGGTGGCCCGCGCGGATCGTGATCTCGGGCAGACGGTTCAGATACCGGTCCAGCATCGAGGTGGCGCTGCCCCCGAGTCCCTGGCCGACGCCCGCCGGGAGGCCGTAGGGCGAGGCCCCGGCGAGCGTGAGCCCGCTCAGCGCGCCGACCGCTCCGGCGGCGGCGAAGGTCGAGAGGTAGTGGCGGTTCACTTCGTCCCTGAGCCCGCTCTCGCCCACCTGGTTCAGCCCGGTGAACTCGAGGTCGATCCAGCTTCCATCCGGTAGCAGCAGCCGATGGAACGCGACGGCGAGACGGCTCTGATCGTGGTTCTGGACGGCTTGGGCGGTGCCGACGACGCGGGAGCCGCGCGGGATCAGCACCCGCTGCCGGTCGGTCGAATACAGCGGCACCGAGACCATGGCGAGCACCGGGCCGGGGAACTCGCCCGAGAGCTGGGTGACCAGCACCGCCTCCAAGAACGTGCCCTCGTGAATCCGCTCCCAACCCGGCGGGTCGTCGGGCCGAACCAACCGGCCCGGCTCAAGGGTGGAGGGCGGTACAGCAGCAGCGGGTGTACCGGGCGGCAGCCCTCCGCCCGCCAGCCCTGCCACCATCTCGGCCTCAAGGGCAGCCAGCGATTGCCCGAGGGACGCGAGCGCCCCGTCGAGTGTCTCATCGGGAGACTCCGTTTCCAGCGGAGACACCGCGTCCGAAGCCCGGTTCGGATCCCGGTGCGACTGCGCGACCGGGAAGGAGCGGAGCGAGCGCGTCCGACGCTCGATCTCCTCCAGCTGAAGCGCCTGGCGTAGCTCGAACTCGGCTTGGCCCATGCCGGCGACTCGACCGCCCCCGTCGCCATCGACAACGGTGGACCCTCCGTTGCCCGGGTTTTCGGCCTCCCGATCCGCCGGGTCGTTTCCGGTTTCGGCGCCGGCCTGTTGCGTTTGGCGTTCCGTCTCGTCGCGGAGCCGCCCGTCCAGGGACCGGCCCGTGCGGTCGTCCACCGCCCGAGCCTCGCTCGGCACTCCCGTGGCGGCTGCGTCTTCACCGGGACCGGCGAGCGACGACGAGAACAGAAGTCCGGCGACGAGCACGGCGATCAGGGCGATTCCCACCTTCGTGACGATGCCTCCCGGCAGCGCGCCCGCCGGCTGCTTCACCAACTGCTTCCAGCGGCTCATCGCGAGCCCTCCCGGGGCTCGAACCGCCAACCGGCCCGCTCCTCGCCGATCTGGAGCCAGCCATCGCCCATCACACTGTGCACGATGTAGAGACCATCTCCGGCGAGCTGCACCAGCACCGCGGCAGGCTCGCCATCCTTCAGCTCGTATACCGCGAACGACTCCCGGCCACGCGAGCGGATGTAGGTGAACGTGCCGTCGTGCCACATCGCTTCGACCAGGAACGGCCGCCGCGAGGCGGCCCGGTCCAGGCGGTACTCGAACGCGAGCCGCGCGGGATAGGCGGCGCGGAGCGCCTCAATCTCCGCTTCGGCACGCCGCCGGGCCTCAAGGATCCCCGCCTCGGCTTGTTCCTGCGCGAGCCGCGCGGTTTCGGCGGCCTCGACCGCCATCTCCCTGTAGGCGGCGACCTCGCTCCGGGCCACGAATCCGGGAGCACCGGACATGCCCGCCGCCTCCGCGCCCGCCTCGACGCGGAAGACTAGGTGGGTGGGTTCCTCGGTGTGCTCGGAGACGAGGAACGAGTAAATGCGCCCCGACTCGCACACGAGCGCGACGTTGGTCGTGGCCTTCTCGGCCAGGGGCTTCAGGTACGCGACGTTCGCCGCGCCAGTCAGGTGCCAGTACTCGGAGTCGCCGACCACGAAGTCGAGGATCCGCTCCCCGGCCGGAAGCACGATCAGAGTTGTATGGCGCACGCGCGCGCGGAGGCGATGGATGCGGTCGTCCGACTCGACCGGCACGGTCAGAAGGGGTTCGTCTCCCTTCGTCTGCTGCGCGGCGGCATCGCAGGGGAGCGCCGTCAGAAGCACGGTCAGCAGGACGACGACGACGGCCAGCAGGATCGCCGATGTCGGGGTTGCTTTCATGACATTCATGTCCTCTCGGTTAGTGGGGCGGGGCGGGTTCGGCCCGCGAGCACTTCGAGTCCGCGGGCCAGGCCGTGCTTCGCCACGGCCTCTGCGCGCTTCTCTGCGTCCGTCGCCGACGACGTGTAGAGCCAGTAGCTCTCCGGATCGACTTCGAGACGGAGGACCGCCGCCTCGTCCGGGCGTCGGAGGTAGAGTTCGCGCTTCGACGTGAGTTCCCGGACCAGCGCAACCTCCGAGTCGTTCAGCCGGAACAGCGCCCCGGCCTCTTCCGGCAACTCGGGGTTGGCGAGGAACAGCTTGGTCGGGATCGACTCCAGAAGTGCCGAGGCGCCCGGCATTCCGGTCACGTCCACGGCGGACTGCGTGGCGAGCACGAGCGCGGCGTTCTTCTTCCGCCACGTCTTCGCAGCCTCGGCGAGGTAGTTCAGCACGGCGGGGTCCTGCATGTAGCGCCACGCCTCGTCCACGACCATCAGCTTGAGCCGCGCGGTCTCGGCCGGGTCCTCGATCTCGAGGCGCATGCGTTCGAGCAGGTACGCGAGCGCCGCCTCGCAGAGGTCCGCGTGCTCCGCCGCGCCCGTCAGATCGATCACCTGCCAGTCGCGGAACTCGATATCGGGCGAGTCGTTCGGAGGGTTGTCGAAGAACGCGCCCCATGCGCCGCCCTTCGTCCAGCGGCTGAAGGCGGGCCACATCGCGACGGGGAGCGAACCGGCCAGCACGCTGAGCGTCCGGCGCTCCGGTCCCAGCGCGTACAGGTCCTCGATCCGCGCACGGACCTCGCTCGTGTCGGCGCCACCGGCCTCGAACCCGCCCAACTTCAGGAGCCGGAGCACCCAGCCCGTCAGGAACTGGAACGTCCTCGTCGTCGGGGGCAGCGCGAACGGCTGGAGCCGGAGCGTGGGCTCCGTCTCGTCGGGCGCGAGCTCCAGGTACCGGCCGCCCAGGAACCGGGTCAACCAGCGGTACGAGCCGCCCAGGTCCAGGATCAGGACGCGCGGGTCGTACTTGAGCGCCTCGACCAGCAGGAAGTTGAGCGCGAAGCTCTTGCCCGATCCCGTCGCGCCAAGGATCAGCGTGTGGCCGACATCGCCCGCGAACAGGTCGTAGCGGTACGCCGTGCGCCACGGCGTCTCGAACGCGGCCAGCGGCTCGCGGCCGAGATGGCGGCTCTTCTTCTCGCCCCTCGGCGGCCCGAACACGGGCGCGAGGCACGCCGCGATCCCGGCCGAAACGAACACCCGTCGCACCTGCCGTTTGCGCGGCTGGGCCGGGAGGCGCGCGAACCAGGCGGCGAGTTGGCCCCAGCCCTCCCGGATCGCCTTCGCGTCGTGCGCGGCGAAGAGGCGGCGCACGTCGCCGTCCAGCCGCTCGATCTCTTCCAGGTCGCCGTGAAGCGCGACGGTCAGCGACGCTTCGCCGTAGGCCACGCCATCGGCCTCGAGCTCGACGAGCGCCGCTCCCAGCCGGTCCGACTCTGCCGCCGCGGCGGAATCGACCATCGCCGCCGCCGTGCCCTGCGCGTCCTGCGCGTGCGCCATCATCGAGTAGCGGCGCGAGAAGTAGTGGCGCTGTGCGCTTCGGATCCGCCTCCGCGCCGCCTCGACCGTGAAGGGCCGCCATTCGAGCGAGACGGTCGTCATCGCGTCCAGGCAGTACAGCTCGCGGAGGATGTTCGCGTGCGCCTGGCCGGGCGGCGACAGGAGCGAGTAGAGGACCACCGGCTCGCCGTCCAGCCGGAGGTGCGAGCGCTCGGCCTCGAGCTCGGAGACCGCGAGACGCCAGTTCATGCCGCTCCCCGTCGCGCCGTCCCAGAAGGTGCCGGGACGGTTGACCAGCTCGGAGAGAAGCCGGGACGCTCCCACCGCGCCCAGCATCTCGATGGGCGTGTGTTCGGCGACGAGCGCGCGGCCCGCCTCGATCATCGCCCGGAACCGGTCCGCGGCCGCCTCGATCTCCGTGGCGAGGTAGGTGGGCGCGCTCCTGCGGCGTTTCCGCCATCCGGCAAGCCGCGCGAGTATGCCCGACCGGGAACTCTCGGCGACCGATCGGAGACCGGGGTCCTGAGTCCAGATGGCGTAGGCGCTCAGCCGCTGAACGCGCCCGGCCAGAAATTCGCGCCGCTTCCGCGCCGAGACCGCCGCGACGCCGGCATCGGCATCATCGGCGTGGCAGGGGGATCGGCCTGGACGCCGGAGCAGGTGGAATTGCAGGCGCGTACCGGGACCGAGCCCCGACAGCAGCCTTTGCCAGAGTCCCAGCACCCGGTCGACCTGCTCGGGCGTCCTGCCGTCGGTCACGGCGGGCCGGATTCGGCCCGCCGCGACCAACTCGCCCGAACGGGTCAAGCAGGTGCGGTCACCGTCGAGCCAGCCCCAGTAGGGCAGCTCCTCCGCCAGCGAGCCCGCCGCCTCGTAGGCCCGGAGTTCCTCGGCGACCCTCATTCGTCACCCAGCCGGATGCGGACATGCCACGGCTCGTCCGCCCACTTGCCCGGATCGAAACGCGCGGGGTAGCGCGCCGCCGCCCGGAGCACCGCGAGCATGGCCGGGTCCCTTCGGCCCGCGAGCCAACCCGCGGCGTAGCAGCCGGCGAAAACCACGCCGCCCGCCACGAGCGAAGCCGTCGCGTTCCACACGGCGACGGCGAGCGTCGCGCCCAGCAGGAACAGCCGCCGCTCCACGCCCAGCACCGTCAGCGGACGGTTCAGCGCCGCGTAGCCCGGCCAGCGCCTCAGTCCCCGCATCAGAACAGCCAGCCCAGGAAGTTCACCGCGCCCACGGCCATCCCGATCCCGAAGATGATCCCGGCCAGCGTGCGCTTGCTCCCGCCCTCGCCGAACGCGAACATCAGACCGCCCACCACGATCGCGATCAGCGACAGCCCGCGCGCGATCGGT
>JAJDYN010000002.1 GCA_022825135.1 Gemmatimonadota bacterium
CTGGAAAATGCCGGTCTTCGGGTCGGGAAACACCCTCACCCGGTTCCGGCCCCATTCTCCGGCGCCGTAGGAGCGCCGACTTCGTTTCGTGCGTGCCATCGTTCGATTCCTCTCGATTGATGGACTGCACGATCTGCGCGACCGAAAGCTCGCGTGGCCGGGGGTTTTCCGCCAGTCGGAGTGTTCAACGACAAGTGGGCCATGAGTCGGAGGCGGTTTTCCAGCGAGAGATAAGCATGGAGAGCGGAGCGAACGCCTCGGACCAGGCACCACCGTTGAGGATCTCGACCACCTCGCCCTCGCCACTCCCGGTCTGGACGCCGCCAACACCCTCCAACAAGCCCGCAGCGCACTCTGGCGCGCCGTCGACCAAGCCCGCACCACCGCCCCGTAAGCGCGCAACGAGACCGGCGGAAGGGCTCCTCCGGACCATCCGGCCCGCGCCCGCCGGTCCCCCCGACTTCCGGGGCGGGCGCGCCCGCCCCTCCCATCGGGGGATGACTTCCATCGAGCGTGATCAGCCCGTCGCTTTCAGAGCGCAGCCAACCGTACTAGCACGTTCTCAAGTCTCTCCACGAGGTCATCAATGTGGTCCGCGGCGTTTCCGTGGCTCACCGTCCAGCCCACGTAGCCCTTGGAGTACGCCTCTTCGGCGTAGGACACCAAGCTTCGATCCGCCCATTGCGCCAGGACCTTCCAGACCTCCGTGTCCAGTTGATCTTGGTCTTCCGGCTTTCGCGTACCGTAGGTAACACCTTTAAGCCAACTCGCCCATCCGTGGCGGTCGGTGGGCGGGCAAAGCCAAGCGATAGTGGCCGGTTGCGGCCATAGAGAGCACTTGGTCGTGATGGCGACCTGGTGTTGCGCCCATCGAAAGCCCGCGCCCTTCTGCTCAGCTGCACCCAGCAGCCGGGACGCCGCTTCTCGATGACGATCGTCCCGAAAGGCGGCCAAGAATGACTCTCGCGTCAGTTTCGAGGATTGACCACCCGCACCCCTGCCCATCGCCTTCGCCGTCCGCCCGATGACGCGGGGAACGAACATCTCCCCCGAACCGCCACGGAAACGCTTGACCTCCACCGCGAGCACCTCGATGTCGCGCATCTGACCGTTGAGAAACTCCACGACTCGCGCCAACCGATCCGGGATTCGGTCCGCAATGAACAGAAGGCGTAGCCGCTTCGCCGCAAGATTCGTGGACACCCTTTCCCAGAACCTGTCGGCGTCCGGCTCGTCGTTGCCCTGCAAGAGTACCGCGAGCACCTCATCGGGATTCCGGTCCTGAGAGCGCGCCGATTTCTCAAACGCCTGCCGAAGTTCAGCCGCTGTCCAAGTCTCGGAAGCATGCGCCGCGTATTCGAGCATCTGGCCGACGATCTTCCGATGGATGTCCGAGTTGTCGCGCAGCTTCACCTCAACGAGGGTCGGCCTGGCATCCTGATCGATGATGAGGTGGTCGAGCGACCAACGGGCACCGGCGTCGGAGGTCTCGGCAATCCCCTTCTCGCGGCCGACCAGGATCCATCGCCGGGCGTCGTCCGGCCGGATCTGCTCTCCGTCGATCAGTTCGGGATGCTCTGCGATCAGTTCTTGAAGGTGGGACTCGGCGGCGTATGTCTCTTCCTTTACTCCCTCGAATCCTCCCTCCTGACCCCTCATCCATATCCGCTCGGCCACTGCGTGCTCCTTGGTTTTTGGTGCGCGACAACATGGTAGTCCGGCGCGTTCAACTCGGCCAATTGGGGGAATCCGACTTCACCCCTAACCGCCGAGTCTCGACTCCCACCGGCTAGAGGTAGCCCTAATGCCCGCTCAAGCGGTTCGAAGCAGCCGGTCTGTCGAGACTCGACTGGGCTGGCCGCGTGCGCCAGCGCCCGTCGGTCGGCAAGTGGCGATTCGCGGGGGGCGGTTTTCCAGCTGGAGGTGAGCATGATAAACACCGGTTCGTTCATGCTCATGTCCGGGTTGGAAAGGACTGTGCTCGCGCTCCCAGAACGCGATCGAGAGGCCGTTGCCGGAGGTCGGTCCGGGACTACGCCGGACGGCTTGGCACAACCGCTCGCAGACGCGGCTTGACGCGGCCCGGGGTGCGGTCCCTTTTTCCACCGGAAGAGACGCACGGCAATAAGGAAGGAGGCCACATGCGCAGCCGATCCTTCCACCACGGGCAACCGCGCTGATCGTCCATCTCAGGGGACGCGAGAAGGCTCTGGAGGCCTTCGGCTGGACCGGACGCCGGGCCGAGTGGATCGCCCTGGCCTGCCTGCACGGCGGCGTCTTCACCCGCGCGCAGTGGACGGGTTTCCTGCGTTGCCATCCCGAGAAGGTGCGGCGCGCCATCCTCGCGCTCGTCGCGCAGGGCCTGGCCATCGAGGAGGCCCCGGCCGGGGGCATCCACGGGATCGGCCGCGTGTGCCGGATCCGGGCCCGCAAGGTCTACCGGGCGCTCAGTGCCGAGGAGTTCTTTCGGCGGCGCAGGATCACCTCCCGGGACGTGCTGATGCGTCGGCTGCTCTCGCTCGACTACGTCCTCGAGCATCCCCGCCTGCCGTGGCTATCGACCGAGGCCGAGAAGGTGGCCGCCTTCTCGGCGCTCGGCATCGAGCGCCGGGTCCTGCCCCAGCGGTCCTACCGCGGCGCGGCCAGGAACATCCGCCGCCACTTTCACCTCGGGCTGCCACTCGCGCTCGATGCCGGGCGCGCGGTCTTCGTCTACGTCGATCCCGGTCACGCGACCGCGACTTCGCTACGCGCCTGGGGCGCGGCGCACCGGGAGCTATGGGGGTTGCTCCGGGATCGGGGACACAAGATCGAAGTCGTGGCCGTGGCGCGGGGCTCGGAGGAGACAAGCCGCGCCGACACCGTGCTCGGCAACTGGACGAGAGACCCGCGCCCGTCCAAGTACGACACGGAGATCGGCCGTAAGATCGAGCGGTTGGAGCATGTCCTCCGCAGCGGGGACGCCAGCCTGATCCGAGAGGTGTGCGGCGACGTCCGGGGCAGCCTCGTGCGGCTGGTGGAACTCAGGAATCATGCTCAACGAGAGTCCGGTCGGGGGCTGTTGCATCGGGTGAGCGCATGGCAGACGGAGCGGCTCTTGGGGAGGCTGTTCTGACGGGGAATCCGGACGCCCCGGTGCAGCACGGGCGATGTGTATTTCACTTCGAGGTCGACCGGACACGGAATTGCCGTTCGGACGGACACGGGCATCAGCCGTCCAAGTCTCTGGCGGCCTTGCGGTTGAGCCACGGTCTCCCGATTCGCCGATGCTGAACCGGGTCTCGCGGAAGTGGACGGGAGCGACCCCCCTCTTGCGATGCCCAGTGCGGGCATCGTGGAGGGTTGGGATGTGCTCATCCCGGACACCCTCCTCGGAGGGTCGCTCCCGTCCATCAATCCTTGCAGGAAGGCACCGGCCAGTGGCCGTCAGAGGTGCTTGTTCTCGCGGCTCGGATCGGACGGACGGAGCCCAACCTGGGAGCCGGATCCATAGGGGGCTCGACCCCGGCGGAGGGACGGGCGGAGTCCGTCCCGGAGGCCGGGGGGACCGGCGCCGAAGCGATGGCAACGCCGACCACTCCGCCCGCCGGTCACGACGCAGGGCTCACCCGCGAGACCGGCGGTCTCGACCGGCGGTGATCGGTGGTCGGCGGGAGAACATCCGGCGACTGGCCGCCTTGGGGGAGTGTTCGGCTCCCTTGGAAATGGCCGAACTCCCCAACCGCGAACGCTGCCGGAGCGCGGTTTTTCCGGGGGGATCTGAAGGGGGGCGGGAGCCTCGCCAGCCGCGACGTTAAACGTTGCGTGTGCCGGCTTGGACCAGTAACGGGTCCAAAGCCAGCACAGCGAACTGTCCATGTCCTTTCGACAAACAACCGGATCCAGTTCGAGCGGGGAGCGCCGTGCCAGCACGCGCAGCGGATCGGGTGGCAGAACTGTGTAATCGAGCGTCCAGAGCTCGTAACCCAGTCCCGCCACCTCGATCCGCCCGGACCCGGACCGCACACCCGCCACCTCGAACGCCCCATACCGGTCCGAGACCGCCTCGCGCGCTTCCGCGCCGTCTGCAAAGACCGTCACGCGAGCGTACGCCACCGGCTCAAGATCGACGCTGTCTCGAACCACGCCTCCGACCCTCCGCTGCTGAAGCGCGAGCGCCAGTACCGTAACCCCGAAGCCGGTGATCGTCAGTTGTGCTCATCCTCGTCGTCGTCACCACCGCCGCCATAGCAACCGTCCTCCCCCGTCATGCCGCAGCCCGGGTCTTTCGAGAGCCGCAGCTTCGCGATCCGCCAGGGCGGAGAGTGCATATCGAGTAGTAGGTACAGAAACCGTCCTCCGCCCAAGACCTTGGATCCTTCCGGAAGTGGGACATCCTCAAAGAGCTTGATTCCGGTGTGCGGGTCGTAGACCTCGAGCGACGTGTGCACAACCTGAAACGGAGGCATGGGCCGCTCGTGGTCGAACCGGGCGCGTGTCAGGATCAGGTGCGGACCGACCACGTCAATACGATCAATGACGTCGAAGCTCGCGAGAAACTCCCCCAGCGTAGTCCCGTAGTTTCCGAGATTTGCCAGCGCGCCCAGTTCCAATTCGGGAATCGGCCGGAACGAGGCGGACGGGGCCCCCAATGTACCAACAGTCTGCCCCGCGCCGTCGATTATCGTGACCGGATACTCCAGCCCGGACATGACAAATGTCGAAGCACCGCTGACCGCGACCGGAAACCGCGCGAATGAGGCCCAATAGGG
Source organism: Gemmatimonadota bacterium (assembly GCA_022825135.1). Classification (GTDB taxonomy): domain Bacteria; phylum Gemmatimonadota; class Gemmatimonadetes; order Longimicrobiales; family Gaopeijiaceae; genus BD2-11. Next base: position 4,752 of record JAJDYN010000002.1, read on the forward strand.
CCTTTCCGAAGGAGAGAACGGGAGTTCGTAGCTGCTCCACACCGACTGTGACGACGCCATCCGGTGAAGGAGTGGTGGATGGCTGACCAGAACTTTGTTAGGGTCTCCCGCGTTCATCCGCACGAGCAGGTCAGTTCCTAACGGGAAGAGATCGGCGGCACTCGCCGGCAACGCTACCATGGTATCGGGAACCAAGGCACTGGAAAGATAGGTCAGTTGGGACTGGCGGGAACTCGCTACCACAATCCTGTCTGACGGTGTCTCCGCCACGGCTCTGATCCGGTGGAACTCGAAGGGACCATCTCCGAATCTCCCGAAGGCAGCCGTTAGCCGCCCCACCTCGTCATAGCTCCGCACCCGCGGCAGGAACCGGTCAGCGATCACATAGCCACCGCCCCGCCGCTCGACGAAGTCCCCGATCTCTGCAATCGAGTCGGAGGGGGCTTCGCCGAGTTGCATGATACCGTCGACGAGAAACACCTCTTCGAGGGTCGCGGCAACGGGAGCAATTGATGCGGTGGGACGCTCCGCTTCCCTGCAGGCCCAGAGAAGGAGTGCCGTCAGGAATGCGGCAGAGTTGGACATCAACCGCGATTTACGCTTGTCGGTCGCCATGGCTCGTCACATCCTTTTAGGGTGAGACTACGGAAGGCAGCAGATTTGTGAGGTGGAGTAGCACGGCTCAACCTCGCATCCAGAAGTGTCGTAAGGTATCCAGTGGCAGTACGGATCCGAGTCACAGTCGCTCGCGCTGACGGGCCCAGCGCTGACGGTGGAACCGACCGCCAACGCGAACGCGAGTGCCAACGCGGCGCCGATACGGATGACTTGTGTGATCTTCTTCATCTTAGTCCTCCTTGGGACCTTGGGGTTGACTGCGGATGACGTTGCTGGCAAGAACCCCGCGTAGGGCTCCGACCTGAGCCTCGAAGCTCCAGCCGCACTCCGATGCCGCAGCTCTCGAATCGAACATCAGGATCGTTCCGCTGTGATCCACAAGAGCTTTCGTGTTGGGCAGAATCGGTCCCAGAACTGTCTCTATCTCTTCTCGAGATCCCGTAGCGATAGTCGTACCGCGTAGTGCTCGATCTGCGTAGCCCGGCACCTCTCCTTCACCAAGCACCAGCAGGTGGCGGCTCACTGAGGAGTCTTCGGCCAGGGCGTTCCAGATCCCGAAACCACCGGTCAGGCAGTTAGCGCACCGTTCCAGGTCGACGATCCAGAGTAGACGGGCTGCGACGACATCACGATCATCATCGGGTATCCCGATGGTTTCGTGAAGGAAGTGTAAGGGGACGCGTAGGCCAACCAGGCGGTCCCGCACCGTGGATCGCTCTGCAAGCGCTGCCGCGTACTGAAGGGTAGCTCGAAGCTCCCGATTGATCCCGATCGTCCTCCAGGCCCACAGGGAACCCACCATGAGTAGGACGGCAACCACAAGATCCCAAGCCCGCTTATTCCGCATCATGGAATCTCTCCTGAACCTGAAACCGTCATGCCTGTTCTCTTCGCCAAGGTGCCTCCGGGGGAAGGCGGCCGCTGGAGTCCTCTGGGATCGGAGGTGGCGTGCTGCATCGTGTTGCACCTCCTTCCCATGGCCTTCGACGGGACCGTCGTCCCGACGACTCGAAACAAAGATGCGGGGTGCCGCGACCCGACGTTAGCGGGAAACTCCCGCATTGCTGACGGGAGAATCCCTCAATTCCCGGGACGGGAAAATCCCCCCAGAGCTTTCCGCGATCCGCCGGCTGTGCCGCGCTACTCCTCTTCGCCGCGGCGCAACAGCCCGCTTTCGAGGGCGAACCGAACGATGTCGGTGCGGCCGGTCAGGCCCAGCTTTCGCCGCGCGCGCGCCAGATACCCCTCGACCGTCTTCGGACTGACGACCATCCTCTCGGCCGCCTCCCGGGCGGTGAACCCGCTGGCGCACAGCTCGACCGCCGTACGTTCCCGCGCCGACAGGGCGTCCAGTCCGGGCGTCTCCCGGACGCGGCTGCGCTGTCTGCGAGCGAGAAGCGCGGCGGCACGGCGCGGAAGGTAGGAGTGCCCTCGGGCTAGTGCCTCGATCGCCACGATGAGGTCCGTATCGGCCACCGACTTGTTGAGATAGCCCGCCGCCCCGGCATCGAGCGCCCGCGCAAGCTGATCCTCCTCATCGTGCACGGTCAGGACCAGGACTCTGGTGTCGAGGTGGAGGGCCGTGATTTGGCGGGTGGCTCGGATGCCGTCCATGCCGGGCATCGCCAGATCCATGATGACGACATCGGGTTCCAGCCGCGTTGCCTCGGCCACGCCCTCCTCGCCCGAGGATGCCTCGCCGACGACCTCGATCGGGCCGGTGGATTCCAGCAGCGCCCGGAGTCCGGCGCGCACGACGTTGTGATCGTCGATCAGCAGCACGCGGATCTTCTTCAAGGCCCGCGGACCCCCGGCATCGCTGGCGCGCCCCGGACGGGAATCGTCAGCCGAACCAGCGTTCCGCGCCCGGGAGCCGTCTCGATGGTCACGTCGCCGCCGACCATGGCGGCGCGTTCCGTCATGCCCGTGATGCCCACATGGTCGTAGGGCTCCGCAGAGCCGGAATCCCGCAACTCGAACCCCCGGCCCCGGTCGCGGATCTCGGCGACCACGCCACCGCCGCCGGACGTGACCCGTACCGTCGCCGAACGCTCGCCCGAGTGCCGCGCCGCGTTGGCGACGGCTTCCTGGACCACCCTGTAGAGCGTCAGAGCCGTCACTTCGTCCAACTCTTCATCCACTTCGCCGACCTCGGCATCCACCTCGAAGCCGCCGGAATCCCGAAGGAGGTGGAAGTGGTCGCGCAGTGCGCCCGCCAATCCCTGGCGCTCGAGCTCCGGCGGCCGGAGCCCGCGGATCAGTCGCTTCACCGCATTGAACGTGTCCAGGATCTCGCGGCTGATCTGCTCGCCCTCCCGCGCACGCCTCCCGTCGTCCGTCTCGTCCCGCATGAGCCTGACCCGGACCTTGAGCGATACCAGACACTGCAAGACTTCGTCGTGCAATTCGAGCGACAGGCGTTTTCGCTCCTGCTCCATCGCCGCCACCATCAACCCGGAGCGCCTGCGCATCCGCTCCCATGCCGAGATGTCCCGGATCGCGCAGATGACGTGGCCCATCCCCCGAGGCGGGGTCCAGGGACTCAGGCTGATCTCCACGGGGAACTCGGTGCCGTCCCTGCGCACGGCGTACAGATCGAGTCCGGCACCCATCGGCCGGCTTCGCGGCTGCCGGACATAGTGCCTCCGGTGTTCGAGGTGCGCTCGCCGCTTATGCGACGGTACCAGCCGCTCGACCAAAGCACCCGTCAGCGCTTCGCGGCTCCACCCGAACATCCTCACGGCCTGCTCGTTGACGTCGAGGATGAGACCCTTCGAATCCACAATCAGCGTGGCGTCCGGAGAAGCCTCGAACACCGCCCGGTAGTGGTCGTCGTGGGAAAGCAGGCTGCCCTCCAGCAGTCCAGGCGGCACACGGCACGAAGTCACGCGAGGGTCAGAATAACGGGCACCTCCGCTGTGCGCACGTTGACCGTTGGCCGGTAAGACGGGTCGGAAGAACCAGCGCATCGGTCGGGGTCCGATGACAGGATTCTCCCGGCATGGCTTTGAGGGCAAATTCCCGTCACGAGTTGCGGGGTTTTCCCCCTCTGAGGAGCTGACATGCATTGCCGAGATTTGAAGCATGGTTCGGACCGCGCCGGATGCGGGCTCCTCTAGCCCGCGGTGGCTAGGCCGCAAGGGCATGGGATGCCCACGCCCGCACAGAAATCCGGGCAGGAGGAGAACGTACCTCCGCAACCGTCAGAATCACCCGCCAGGTTGGAGGCTGCCATGTGCGATTTCGCCAGAGCCCCGAAGTGGCCGATGGGTCCCCGGGGCTCGCACGACCGAGGAAGCGATTGAGAAGGACACGGTAGAGGAGGGTAGTACCATGCGCGGGAACGGACCCGTTCAGAGCGACGCTCAGCAGCAGACCAACACCAGGCGTAGGGCATCAGACATGTGGGTGGGGACGCGCACGACATGCGGCGAGACCTGCATGGTGGTTGGAATCACCGTTGGCGAAAGGACCTCGGTTTTTCTTGCGGCACCGGCGGTGGTCGAGAGGTTGGCCGATCAGATCGCGACGATGCTTCAGATGCCCGTCGCGGCCGGCCCCTTCAAACCGCCGCCACGTCGGTTCTCGGAGAACGGAACGGCCAGGAGACGGGTGGCAGGAGCCAGGTCGTAAGGACGGCGCGTTGCGCTGCTGTTGGCATTTGGCTTCGTGCAGTAACCCGACAGCCGTTCCTACGCGAATCGCCCCGTCGTGACCCGGCGTCGGCGGTGGCCGTATCGGGGTTTATTCGGGCTTCCAGCGCGGATGGATCGTCTTCGAGCGCACCTCGTCGCCGAGGATGCGGCCCCACTCCTCGAACCCCTTGTTGGACATCAGGACCGTGGAGGCGCGCCCGTAGCGCCGGGTGGGTGAAGGGTGTTGAGCCTGCGGTTGAGCCGGCCCGCGGCCTTGGCCTCCTCCAGGGAGTCGACCAGGTCGGTCAGGGTCCTGAAGTAGATCTTGTGGCTACTCTCGGCCGCGTTGATCGCGAGGCTGATGGCCAGGTGCGTCTTGCCGACCCCGGGCGGGCCGAGTGTGCCAACGAGCATCGGTAACTCGGCGACCGGTCCGTCGTACTGGAACGCCGACCACATCCGGTCCACCCGTTAGAAGACATGGACACTAAGGAGGAGCGACATCATGCAGAAAAAGCTGCTCTCCGTCTTGGCCCTCGCTCTGGTCAGCGTCTCGTGCTCCATCATCTTCGGTTCCAGCGCATCGCTGACGGTCACGGTTCCTTCAGACAGCCGGGCCACCTTCGATTGGCCGGCAGGGTCGGACACCATCATCACGCTCGACAACTCGCTGGACGATCCAACTGACATGGCTGGCATCGAGGTCGAGATCACAGGGATCGGGCAGAGGATGACCTTTGATGCCTCCGATTTCAGGGCCGGAGTGGAGCCTTTCGGTGTCCCGAACTCTGGGAGGATCTATGTCACCGTACAGCTCAAACAGCATGGTGACATCGTGGCGCAAGGGGCCAGCAGCTGGATCCTCGAACCGAAGGTCGAGTGGGAGGTCGAAATCGAACGCTCGCCCTATCCGATAGGTGCGTTCATTGATGAGACCGACATCAACGAGCCGCGCCCGCGATGCGGCTGGTGGTGGTGCCACGGGGTCTGGCGTTTCGACATCAGGGACGACGCCATCAACTACGCTGGCGAGGCGCTCTGGCTCACGGTCTGGAGGGTGCACCCTGACGAGTGCGCGGATCTCTGTCCCTAACGCACTGCCCTCCGCCGGTTGCTTGGACATGCTGCTGCGTCCGCCACGCAAATCCAGCGTCCCCGCGCCCACCGCCCCAAACCCCACGCCGCGTCGCGGCGGCGGCCTACCGTAGCGCGAGTGCACTCAGTAGCTCGCGCGCTGGGGGAGCACGCACCTGTCGACGTTGCCTCCGGGGTGACCATCGCCGACGTGTCCGTAGCGCCGAGTCCTGCCCGCCCGGCCTTCCCGCCGTTTGCGGCGGTTTTCCCGCGCCTTGTTGGTAGCGACACCAGATGCGAGCCAAAGGCAAGAAGGGCAGATCGTGCAGCCCTCATTGAACTTAGGTGTCTTCCTGCCTTGATTCGCGCTACCGTGATTCTGCCATTTTGGCAGACTCGGGTCGCCTCCGTTTCATCCGCCCCTCCATCCTGCCCGGAGTTCCCATGAGCAAGCCGTCTCTCGTTGTTCCGCTCACGCGATCGGCGTTCCTGCTGGGTGTCCTGCTCGCCGCCTGCCAACCCGGCGGCACCGAGTACGCGGATCTGGTGCTTACCGGAGGCAGGGTCGTGACCGTGGACGACGCCCTGCCGGAGGCGGAGGCGCTCGCGGTGACCGGCTACACCATCACGGCCGTGGGGACGAACGAGGAGATCGCCGGCCATGTCGGGCCCTCGACCGAGGTCGTCGAACTCGACGGCCGGCTGGTGATTCCCGGCTTCATCGAGGGCCACGGCCACTACATGAGCCTGGGCCGCTCGAAGATGATCCTCGACCTCACCACCGCCACCAGCTGGGACGACATCGTGCAGATGGTGGGGGAGGCGGCCAGCCGGGCGGCTCCGGGCGAGTGGGTGACCGGGCGCGGCTGGCATCAGGAGAAGTGGACCTCGACGCCTGAGCCCAATGTCGACGGCGTACCGCTGCACACCGGGCTTTCGGCTGCGAGCCCGGAGAACCCGGTCAGCCTGGGGCACGCGAGCGGCCACGCCTCCTTCGCCAACGCCCTGGCGATGCAGCTCGCCGGGATCGACGACGACACTCCCGACCCGATGGGCGGCACCATCGTGCGGGACGCCTCGGGCGCCGCCACCGGCCTGATGCGCGAGACCGCCCAGCTCCTGGTGAGCGAAGCCGTCGCACGCTCCGGTGAGGGACGCTCCAGCGAGGACGTGGACGCCGAGTTCGTGCGCGCGGTCGAGTTGGCCGGTGCGGAGGCCCTGGCCTACGGGGTGACCAGCTTCCAGGACGCGGGCAGCGACTTCGGCACCATCGACCGGTTGCGCGCGCTGGCGGCCGAGGGCGCGCTGCCGGTGCGCCTCTACGTGATGGTGCGCCGCGAGTCCAACGAGGTCATGGACGCAAAGCTCCCGGACTACCGGATCATCCCCGAGGACAACGACTTCCTGGCGGTGCGCTCCATCAAGCGCCAGATCGACGGGGCCCTGGGGTCGCACGGGGCGTGGCTGCTCGAGAACTACATCGACATCGACAACCCGGGACTGGTGCTCGAGACCGTGGAGGACATCACCGGCACCGCGGAGGTGGCGATCCGGCACGGCTTCCAGGTCAACACCCACGCGATCGGCGACCGCGCCAACCGGGAGGTGCTCGACCTCTACGAGAAGATCTTCGCGGCCAACCCCGACGCCACCGACCTGCGCTGGCGCATCGAGCACGCCCAGCACCTCAACCCGGCCGACGTGGGGCGGTTTGCGGAACTGGACGTGATCGCCTCGATGCAGGGCGTCCACGCCACCTCCGACGGACCCTGGCTGGCGGACCGCCTGGGGCGGGAGCGGGCGATCGCGACCTCCTACGTGTGGCGGGACATCCTCGATGCCGGGGTCATGATCGCGAACGGCACCGACGTGCCCGTTGAGCATATTTCGCCGATCGCGAGCTTCTACTCATCGGTGAGCCGGCGCATGAACAACGGCGAGGTTCTCTCGGCCGAGCACCGCATGACGCGCGAAGAGGCGCTCGAGAGCTACACCATCAACAACGCCTATGCCGCCTTCGAGGAGCACCTGAAAGGCTCGCTCACCCCCGGCAAGCTGGCAGACATCGTGGTGCTGTCGCGGGATATCATGACGATCCCGGAGGAGGAGATCCCCGCCACCGAGGTCGTGTACACGATCGTCGGCGGCGAGGTGAGGTACTCGGGCGGCGGGAGCTGAACCCCGGGACCACGTCGCGCACCTCGTACCGGATGAAGGGCACAGGCCGGGCGCCATCGCGAGCCTTTCCGCACGGATCCCTTTGATTTCTCGTAATAAGGGATAATATTTCTCGTATTAGATAGGCGGATTTCTCGTATTAATACCCCGGTCGCATGTACTCAAGACACCTCCATCCTCTCGTGCGCGACATGCTCCACGAGTTCCGGATCGTCTACGTCACGGGTCCGAGGCAGTCCGGCAAGACCACCCTTGTGCGCCGCATCGGCGCCGAACTGGGCATGCGCTATCTCAGTCTGGACGACCCCGCCACCCAGGCGGCGGCGGCCTACGACCCCTACGGCTTCATCAGGTCGCTCGAGGGCCAGTCGGTTGTACTCGACGAATTCCAGCACGTACCCGAACTGGTGCCCGCCATCAAGGAGGCTTCGGACCGGCACGGCAGTGCGCCGCCCACCGGCCAGGAGCTCGCCATCCCGCGCAAGGGGTTGTTCCTGCTAACCGGCTCCGCCGACATCTTCCGATCCGCGCGAGCTCAGGAAGCCCTGCCCGGCCACATGGCCCGCCTGGAACTGCTGCCCCTGTCGGTCGCCGAGCTTCACGGCAGCCGGCAGAACCTGATCGACTACCTCCTGGCGGGAGATTTCTCCCCCTTGCGCGCCGGGGTGCACGACAACCAAGCGCCGACGCGGGAACAGATCGCCAGATCGATCCTCCTCGGTGGCTATCCCGAGGTTCAGGGGATGAGTCGGCGGGCGCGCGGCACCTGGTTCCGATCTTATACGGAGGGGCGTTTCTTCAAGGACTTCGACACTCTCTACAGCGCCCGCGGCGACTACCATTCCAGGCTCCGCGCGCTGGCCCCCTACCTGGCGGGGCTGAGCGGCAACCTGCTCAAATACGCCAACCTCGCCAACGATCTCGAACTGAACGACAAGCTGGCCAAGAGCTACACCGAGATCCTCGAACTCATGTTCCTGATACGTCGGGTCCCTTCATACCGGAAGAACCTGGCGCGGCGACTCGCGGTGCGAATGCCGAAGCTGCACTTCGTGGACACCGGTCTCGCGTCCCATCTGCTCGGTCTGCGCACGGAAGCCCGGCTCCTCACCAGCCCGCACTACGGGGCGCTGCTGGAAACCCTTCTGTTCATGGAGTGCGCGAAGCACGCGGAGTGGGCCGAGGAGGAGGTTGGCCTGTACCACTTTCGGGACAAGCACAAGCGTGAAGTCGATATCGTGCTGGAACGGCCCGACGGCCGCATCGTCGGCGTCGAGGTCAAGGCCTCCGCGACCCTCCGGCGCCGCGACTTCGACGGTCTCGGGGCTTTGGCCGGGTTCGCGGGAACCGCTTTCGAACGCGGCGTGCTGGTTTACACCGGAGTGCAGGCACTTCCATTTCACAGGGGTCCGGTGCGCTTGCACGCCCTGCCCCTGGCACGGATCGCGGCCACAGCGTCGTGAGTCGGGCGCCCCCTGGGGAAAGGGAGACTACGTCCCCGGCGCTGCCTCCTCCATGCGGGCGCGGTAGATGGCGCGGGCCTCGTCGAACTGGGCGTACACGTGCTCCTTTTCGGCGTCCGAGCGCCAGCCGGGCCACAGTTCGGCCATCGTCTGAAGCCTGTCGATCCAGCGCAGCGCGTAGTCGGCGGCGCTGCGGCTGCGCACGGGGGCCCCGCCCACCGTGACCCACACCGGGTTGGTGAGCGCGAGCGGGTAGGAGGTGTCGAGCGGGAAGCGGTCCTCGGGGTCTCCCTGGACGCGGACGTGGATCCAGCTGCTCCGGTCCACCCGCAGGGTGCGCTCCACCTCCAGCGAACGCCGGTCTCCCCCGAAGGGAATCTCCTCCACGACCTCACCGTTCATCACGACGGTCGCCGTGCGCATGGGCACGACCCCCCAGGCCCGGATCGCCACCGTCACCTCGCCCCCGCCGGCGGGCAGCGCCACCTCTTCTCCGGGTATGCGGCCGTCGACCCTGACGTCGAGCAGGGGACCGCTGGAGACGAAGGCGTTGCCGGCGCGCATCCCGTCGAACCACCCCTCCATCGACAGCCTGCCGTCCGGCGTGCGCACGTAGGTCCGCATCGATCCCACCAGCGGGGTTGCCTGCAGATTGGAGATGGAGTCCTCGCCGCCGACCACCGCGGCACGTATGTCGTTGCTCCAAACGGCATAGAGGGGCGGGTATCCGTCCTGCGGCGTGGACCACTCCACCGCGTCGGCGGCCTCAAGGGCGGCGTCGACGATGAACCCCTTGGCGCCTCCCAGCGTCCCCTCCAGCGGATCCCCGTTGAAAAAGGAATGCACGTAGCCGGTGATGGCGCCCTGCGCCTTCGCCTTTCTGAACATGTCGGTGTTGGAGGGATAGAGGCTCTCGATGGCCGTCTGCTCGTAGCCGGTCACGAACGGGGAGATGAGGTGGTCGGTCATGCCGAACATGAACACGTGTCCGTAGAAGGGCGGACGGTATTCCTGGCCCACCACCAGCACCATGTCGTCGCGCGAGAGGGGATGGGCCCCGCCCCCGGGCACGAAGAACTGGTGGTCCAGAATGCGGTTGTCCTTGTTGGCCACCTGCTCGGCCACCACGTCCTGGTCCTCGGCCTCCGACATCATCATGAGGTTCTCGAGGGTGTTGTGGAGGTTGCCGCCGTAGTTCATGTGCACGTGGGTGGAGCCCGAGTACCAGCCATCGTCGCTCAGGTCCGAGATTTCCTCCAGATGCACGCTGACCCGGTGGTTCTCGCCCGCCGCGATATTCAGGTCGAACTCCTGAGGCTCGTGCTCGAATCCCCGCGTCACCAGCATGCGCGCGGGACCCGGGGGCAGCTCCACCTGGAACACGCCGGCGTGGTGGAAGATGCGGTCTCCGGCGCGGCTGACCCGCGAGTACTCCCCGGCGGGGGTGTAGTGCTTGCCGTCGGAGGCGGTGAGATGGACGCGGGTGCCCACGGGCTGCCCGTCCTGGCCCAGGGTCGTGACCGTGAGGGTGCCCATCGGCTCGCTCCAGCGGCGCTCCTCGATGGTCACCGTGCGGAGCGCCCCGCCGTAGGTCTCGAGCAGGGCGAGCTGGGGCAGCCCGCCCTCGTTGCTGATGAAGGCGATCCACTCGCCGTCCGGCGACCAGCGCGGATGGAACGCGTCGTGCTCGAAGAAGGTGAGCTTGTAGGGCTCGCCGCCCGTCGTGGGCTGGACGTAGAGGTTGTTGAACTGGTCGGCCGCGCCCGCCGTGGACGAGTAGACGAAGCGGCGCCCGTCGAGGGAAACGTCCGGCTGGGTGCGGTAGAGGCTCTGCTCCTGCAGCACCGCGACCCGCTCGTCGATGCCGTTCTCGCGCGCCGGAACGCGGTAGACATTGCCGCTCCCCAGCGGCACGTCCCGGTTGGAGACGATGAGGAGCTCGTCGCCGGAGGGCAGCCACGCGGGCGAGATGTGCATGTCCCACGCCCCGAAGTAGAGGCGGTCCCGTCCGAAGCTGTTGTCGTAGCTGACGGCGATCTCCTCGCCTGCCCAGGATCCGTCGGCGATCTCGCGGATGTAGATGTCGAAATAGCCGTTGGACTGCGTGGAGACGTAGGCGAGGCGGCGACCGTCGGGCGAGAAGCGCGGGTCGACATAGATCTGGTCGTCGTCGGTGAGCCGGCGGGCCTCGCCGGTGTGCGTGTCGAGGATCTCGAGCTGGATGGGGCCGCCCCCCGCGTCGGCGGTGTAGACCAGCCAGCGCCCGTCCGGCGACCAGTTGGGCGAGGAGAGATAGTCCGCGGAACGGACCAGCTCGGTCGCGATCCCCGTCTCCGGGTCGACGCTCCAGATCGAGCCGCTCATGCCCACCGCGATGCGCTCGCCGTCCGGCGACCACGCCGGGTACCACGGGGTGGAGCTGGGAGCGGGGGGAAAGTAGAAGTTGTGCATGTAGTTGCCCCCGTGCGCGGCCGCCGCGTACTGGCGCTGGGCGCTGGCGGCCGAGGGCCCGGCCACGGCCGCCAGCACGCCGAGGACGGCGAGGGCGACGAACGCTGGGGAGGCGGTCGGGCGGGGGGCGGTGCGGCGGTGCGGAAGGCGGGCCACGGACATCGGGTTGCTCCTTGGGTTGTCGGTGGGTTTGCCGGGCGACCGTGCGCGGCTCGGTCGGGCCCGGCGTTCATGCCTCCGCCAGTGTAGGCCGCGGGCGCGCTGCGGGCTACCGGGCCGCCGTCGCGGAGGGTTCCGCCGGAGCCCCGCGCGGCAGACGGTGTACGGCGCAAGGGAGAAGCAGGCCCTGTCCTCACCAACGAGGTGATCGCCGGTGGCGAAATCAAGCGCGGTATGCCGAACGAGCCTGTTCCTGGCGGCCTCGCTGGCGGCGTGCGCGACCTGGCCGGCCCCGGCGGCTGGGGACCAGGAGCCGGCTCCCGGGGGTCAGGGATTCCCGGAGCCGGAACCGGGCTCCGAACTCCGCGTCTCGCTCATTACCGTCGGAGCCGGACCCGTCGTCTACGAGATGTTCGGCCACAACGCCATCCGCATCCGGGATCCGGCCACGGGACTGGACGTCTCGTACAACTGGGGCATGTTCGACGTCAGTCAGGAGGGCTTCTTCTGGCGTTTCCTCCTGGGAGACTGGCAGTACTGGATGGCCGGCCTCTCCTCCGAGGGAATGATCGCGCGGTACGTGGCCTCGGACCGCGGCGTCGTGGAACAGGACCTCGATCTGGCGCCGGCCCGGCGTCTCCAGCTGCTCGGGATGGTCGAACTCAATCGGCGCCCGGAGAACGCCTGGTACCGGTACCAGTACTTCCTCGACAACTGTTCGACGCGTGCCCGGGACGCCCTCGACGCGGTTCTGGGAGAGAGCCTGCGGGCGCGCTTCGCGAACCTCCCGGGCGAGACCTTCCGCTTCCACACCCGGCGGCTCACGGCAGGCAATGCGCTGGTCTACGTGTCGCTCGACTTCTTCATGAGCGGACGCGGCGACCGTCCCGTCACCGCATGGGACGAGATGTTCATTCCGATGATGATGCGGGATTTTCTGCGCGATACCGACCTGGTCACATCCGAAGCCGTACTGGACGAGCCGGCCCGCGTCCCCCCCGCCGAACCGCCCCCGCGCTTCCTCTGGTTCGCCCTGACCGGCGTGCTGGTGACGGGGTTGCTCGCGAGTTCGGCGTGGGTGGGCACCGCGGCGCGGGTCAGGGCCGCCAACCCGCGCGTATCCAGGCTCGCACGGGCGGAGTTCGCGGGGATCGCGGGGCTCTGGTCCCTCGTGGCGGGCCTTTCCGGGCTGGTGATGATCGTGTCGCACTTCACCGCCCACGAGTTCATGCACTGGAACGAGAACTTCCTCCAGGCCAACCCGCTGTCCCTGGTGCTGGCGGTTGCGCTCGTCCCGGCGGTCTTCGCCGGCAGGTGCCGCCGGCTGGCGACCCGAACGGCGCAGTTGGCGGCCGGGGTATCGGTCCTCGGCCTCGTGATGCAGGTTGTCCCGGGGATCGACCAGGTGAACGGCTACCACCTGGCGGTCGCGGTACCGGCGCACCTGGCAATCGCGTGGGGCCTGCAGGCCATGGTGCGCGTCGACACGGAGCCGTCCGCCACAAGCTGATCCCGCGGCGCGGGGCATGCGCCGCCACCATCAGGGACCGGCTCGACCGGGGAATGCGCATGACACGTCGCAGCGAGGGAGGCCGATGAGCCCGGGTGTCGACCGGCAGGACGTTCGCTACGAACCCGACGAGCGTCCTCCGCTCCCGATCACGGCCGGGCTTGGAATCCAGTACGCCATCCTGTGCATCGCGAGCGTCATCCTGACGCCCACCGTGATGATCACCGTGGCCGGCCTGGGCGACGCCTACCTGTCGTGGGCGGTGTGCGCGGCGCTGGTGATCAGCGGGGTGACGACGGCGATCCAGGCGCGCAAGGTGGGGCGCATCGGCGCCGGCTACATCCTCGTCATGGGCAGCACGAGCGCGTTCCTGGCGGTGAGCGTGACGGCCCTCGAGCAGGGCGGGCCGGGGATGCTCGCGACCCTGATCATCGCGTCGGCGCTGGTTCAGTTCGTTCTGGCGGCGCGGATGGCGCTCCTCAGGCGGATCTTCACGCCCATGGTCGCCGGCACCGTGCTGCTGCTCATCCCGGTCACCCTCTCGCCGCTCATCGTGCGCAAGCTGGGCGAGGTGCCCGCGGAGGTTTCGCCCGCCGCGGGCCCGGTCATCGCGGGGGTGACGCTGCTGGTCATGATCCTCGTTCCGCTTCGGGCCTCCGGGGCGCTCCGCCTGTGGGCACCGGCCATCGGCATCGTCGCGGGGTGCCTGACCGCGCGGCTGGGGTTCGGCCTGTACGACACCTCGGCGGTCGCGGAGGCTGCCTGGATCGGGCTGCCGCCGCTGGCCTATCCAGGTGTCGACCTCAGCTTCAGACCGGAGTTCTGGGCGCTTCTGCCGTCCTTCATCATGGTCACGCTGGTGGGCGCGCTGGATACGCTCGGGGACGCCATCGCCATTCAGCGGGTATCGTGGCGCAGGCCGCGCGCGATCGACTTTCGCTCCATCCAGGGCGCGATTGCGGCCGACGGCGTGGGCAATCTGCTCTCCGGACTTTCGGGGACGGTTCCGAACACCACCTACGGCATGAGCATCAGCGTCGCCGAGCTCACCGGCGTCGCCGCCCGCCGCATCGGGATCTGCGTCGGCATCGTCTTCGTGTCGCTCGCGTTTCTGCCCAAGTTCATCAACCTGATCATCGCGATCCCGGGGCCGGTCGTCGCGGCATATTTCATCATCATCGTTGCCCTGATCTTCGTCTTCGGGATGAAGATTCTGCTGCAGGAGGGCCTGGACTTTCGCAAGGGCCTGGTGGTGGGCGTCGCGTTCTGGCTCGGGCTCGCGTTCCAGTTCGACTGGATCTACCCGGAGTACTTCCAGGGGATATGGGGCGAGCTTCTCGGCAACGGCATGACCGTCGGCGGCTTCACCGTCATCCTGCTTGCGATGTTCGAGGAACTGGTCGGGGGGCGGCGGTCGCGTCTGAAGACCCGGCTCACGCCCGGAATCTGGTCCGAAATCGACGACTTCATGGTGACGTTCGCCGCGCGCAAGCGCTGGGGCGAGGACATGGAGCGGCGCCTGCGCGCCGTGGGCGAGGAGACCGCGCACATCCTCATGCGCGGAGATGAAGAGAGAGATGGAGACGCGGACGAGTCGGAACGTCGCCTGCTTCTCATCGCCGGCAGCGACGGCGACGCAGCCGACCTCGAGTTCATCGCCACCACCGACGAGACGAACATCGAGGACCAGCTGGTGATGCTGAGCGAGGGAGCCCCCACCGGCGGGTCGGAGATCCCGCTGAGGCTGCTCCGGCACTACGCCTCATCCATACGCCACCAGCAGTATCACGACATCGACATCCTGTCGATACGGGTGGAGAGCGCGGCGCAGCCGGGCGGGGGGATCGACTAGGAGCAGCCGTTCAATGCGGGCTCGGACGGGGTCGGCGGCGGCACGGAGTAGGGTCGAGCGAGGGAATGTTAGTACGATGATGTACATCGTAGCTAATCGTCACTTATCGCAGTAAACTCGCATAACATCGCCATAAATCGTCACCCGGCGTGACGTGGATACGGCAATCCCGGTCGCGATCCACGAACTTGAAACGACCTTCTTCATGGTCAACCCGAGGCCGCCTTCCGCGCCGGCTTCGCCGTCGTCCCTTCGTCCGCCTCTCCGCCCTCTCCCGCGATGCTCGCCTTCAGCGCCGCCATGAGGTCGATGATCTGGGCCTGGGGCTCGGCCGAGGGCGCGACCGTGATCTGTTCGCCATCGATCTTCTGCTGGATGAGTTCCAGCTGGCGCTCGCGCACCTCGTCCTTGTAGTCGTCGGGCTCGAATTCCTCCGCGGTCCGCTGCTCGATCATCTGGACCGCCAGGTCGAGTTCCGCGGGGTTGATCTCCCCCTCCTCGACCGGGACCTCGTCCCACGACCGGACCTCGGTCTTGTAGCGCAATTGCTCGAGCATCAACCCGTCCCTGTACGGGCGCACCATCACCAGGTACTGCTTGCCGCGGGTGGCGAAGCGGGCGACCGCCACGCGTCCCGTCTGCTCCAGCGCGGCCGCCAGCAGGCGATAGGCGCGGGCGCCGCCCCGGTCCGGCCCCAGGTAGTAGGCCCGGTCGAAGTACACCCGCTCCACCTGCTCGGCGGGGACGAACTCGGCAATCTCGATGGCGTCGGTCTTGGGCTGTTCCAGCACCTTGAGTTCATCGGGCTCAAGGATCACGAACTGGTTTTTCGCGAACTGGTATCCCTTGACCATGTCGTCCTTGGGCACGACTTGGTTGTTGTCGGGGTTGAAGTACTGCTGACGCACCCGGACGCCGGTCTTCCGGTCGATCCAGTTGAAGCTGACGCGCGCGCCCGACTTGCTGGTCGCGAACAGCTTCACCGGGATCGTGACGAGACCGAAGGAGATGCTGGAGGTTCCGATCGCTCGTGCGGCCATGATGTCCCCGGGGAATCGGTATCCGTAATCGGCAGGGGAGCTTACATGATGGTTGCGAGGGTCGGCAAAGGGAAGGCCGATGCCTGATCGCGCATCCCGCGACAAGCTCGCCGAGTATCGCGCGAAGCGGCAGGCGTCCCGCACCCCGGAGCCGTTCGGCGGCGCCTCGCTTGCCGGGAGCCGCCTCTTCGTGGTGCAGCAGCACGATGCCACGCGCCTGCACTGGGACTTCCGGCTGGAGCTCGACGGGGTGCTGCTCTCGTGGGCCGTTCCCAGGGGGCCGTCGCCCAACCCGCAGGACAAGCGCATGGCCGTCCACGTGGAGGATCACCCGCTGGACTACGCGGAATTCGAGGGGGTGATCCCGGAGGGCAACTACGGGGCCGGCTCGGTCATCCTGTGGGACAAGGGCGTGTGGGTGCCGGTCGAGGATCCGCGCGCGGGGCTCGAGAGCGGCAAGCTGCTCTTCGATTTGCGGGGCTTCAAGCTGAACGGCCGCTGGACGCTGGTGAAGACGCGCCAATCCGAGAACTCGTGGCTCCTGATCAAGGAGTCCGATGCGTGGGTGGACGAGCGCGGCACCGGAGCCTACCCGGTCGAGTCGGTCTATTCGGGGCTCGCGGTGAACGAGGTGGCGCATCCGGAGCGGCGCCAGGCCGCCGTGGAGGAACGGGCCCGGGAGCTGGGTGTGCGGGAGGGACGGGTCGAGTCCCGCACGGTGCGGCCGATGCTCGCGACCTCGCGCGACGCCCCGTTCACGCGCCCCGGGTGGGTGTTCGAGATCAAGTACGACGGCTACCGCATCATCGGGGCCCGCGAAGGGGGCGAGGCGGTGCTCTGGTCGAGGAACGGAAACGATCTCACCGCGACCTTCCCGGAAATCGCCCGGGCCGTGCGCGGCCTCCCGTTCGGCCATGTGATCGTGGACGGCGAGGTGGTGGTCCACGACGCCGCCGGGCTGCCCAGCTTCGCCCGGCTGCAGAAGCGCGGCCGCCTGCAGAACCACGCCGACATCCAGCGCGCGGCGGTCGAGCTCCCCGCCCGCATGTACGTCTTCGACCTGCTGGCCGTGGGGGACCTGGACCTGCGCGGCCTGCCCCTGCTGGCGCGCAAGCAGGTGCTGCGCGAGGTGCTGCCTCCCGCGGGGCCGCTGCACTACTGCGATCACATTCCCGAGACGGGCGAGGTGATGTACGAACACGTCACCCAGATGCGCCTCGAGGGCATCGTCGCCAAGAAGGCGGACAGCATCTACGTGTCAGCGCGTTCGGGCTCGTGGATGAAGATCCGGGCCGTGGAGACCGGGGACTTCGTCGTCGTGGGCTGGTCGGAGCCGCCGGAAGACCGGTCCGGGCTGAGTTCGCTGCACCTGGCGCGCTACCGGGGCGACACGCTGGTGCACGCGGGCAGCGTCGGCACCGGGTTCACGGTCGAACAGCTCACCGACATCCGCGAGATGCTTCTGGAGATCGAGGTCGGAGAGTGTCCGGCGACCGGAGAGGGGGTGTTCGTGGCCGGCCGGGTGCAACGCTGGGTCCGGCCCGAGCTGGTCGCGGAGGTGCGCTACAAGAACTGGACGGAGGCGGGTCTGCTGCGCCATCCGTCCTTTGTCCGCTTTCGCGAGGACAAACGGCCGCGGGAGTGCATCCTCGAGGACGACGCGGCATCGGGCGAGGCGCTGGCCGAGCCCCTGCCGGTGCGGGCCCCGAGCGTCGCGCGCGATGTGCATTTCACCAACCTGGACAAGGTGTTCTGGCCGGAGGAGGGCTACACCAAGGGCGATCTCATCGACTACTACCGGGCCATCTCGCCCTGGCTGCTCCCGTATCTCGCGGACCGAGCCCTGGTCATGACGCGCTACCCGGACGGCATCGACGGCAAGTCGTTCTACCAGAAGGACGCGCCCGAATGGGCCCCGGACTGGCTGCGCACCGAGACGGTCTTCTCGGAGAGCTCCGGGCGCGATCTGAACTACTTCGTCGCCGATTCGCCGGAGGCCATCCTCTACATCGCGAACATGGGCACCATCCCGCTGCACATCTGGCACAGCCGCCTGGAGACGCCTTCCCGCCCGGACTGGTGCGTGCTGGACCTGGATCCCAAAGACGCTTCGTTCAGCGATGTCATCCGCGTGGCCCGATGCATCCGCAGGGTGTGCGGGGAGGCGGGACTGCCCTGCTACGTGAAGACGAGCGGGTCGTCAGGGCTGCATGTCATGATCCCGCTGGGGCGGCGCTGCACCTACGAGCAGTCGCAGCTGTTCGGCGGGGTGATGAGCCGCGTGATCGCGGTCGAGCTGCCGGAGATCGCCACGGTGGAGCGGCGGGTGAGCCGGCGCGAGGGCAAGGTCTACCTGGACTATCTGCAGAACGGCCACGGCAAGCTGATCGCGGCTCCCTTCTGCGTGCGGCCCAGGCCGGGCGCCCCGGTCTCCATGCCGCTCGAGTGGAGCGAGGTGGAGGACGGGCTGGCCATCGAGCAGCACACCATCCGGACCGCGCCCGCGCGCATGGCCGCCCTGGGAGGGGACCCGCTGGCCGCGGTGCTGGAAGAGGAGCCCGACCTGGTTGCCGCGCTCGAGCGGTTGATGGGGTGGTTGAGTTAGCGGGCCGGGCCGTGAGCGAGTTGCCCGTGCATCGACCGGCGACGGCTATGGCGCACGGCCATGAGGATGGTGACGGCTGCGGAGCCCCGCCATGAAGGCGGCGACATTCCGCCCCGAAGACCCTCCGCAGAGTGTTGCATAATCAAAAAGGCAACATATTGTTGCATCTGCAGTTTTGCAACACCGTGCAGAGGGGCCCGGGTGGGGGTCATTGCGACGACGAGATCCATCCCGCCACCGCGTCCGCCACCTCCGCCATCACTTCCTCGTGGGTGCGGCCGCTTCTCTTGAGCACCTTGAACGAGTGGTCCCCGCCGTCGACCACGTGCAGCGTGGCGCGGGACCCCAGCCGCTCGACCACCGGGCGCAGGAAGTCCAGGTTGGCCAGCCGGTCGCGCGTGCCCTGGACGAACAGCAGGGGCAGGTCGACCTGGTGTAGATGCTCGCTCCGCTCGATGCCGGGGGGCTTGCCGATGCCGTGCAGGGGGAAGCCCAGGAAGACGATCCCGCGCACGCCCGCGAGCGGGGCGTCCGCCGCGGCCAGCGAGGTCATGCGGCCGCCCATGGACTTGCCCCCCGCGAACAGCGGCAGGTCGGGCGCGGCCTGGTGCGCCGCCTCCACCGCCTGCCGCACCGTGGCGGTCAGGATGCGTTGCGGGTTGGGGTACCGCCGGCCCGCCTCCATGTAGGGGAACTGGTAGCGGAGGGTGGCGACCCCGCGCCCGGCCAGCAGCCCCGCCATCTCCTCCATGAAGACGTGGCGCATGCCCGCACCCGCGCCGTGTCCGAGGACCAGCAGTGCACTCGCTTCGGAGGGCCGCACCAGCAGCGCCGAGACGGAGCCCCCGGCGACCTCGAAGGAGAGGGTACGGGCCTGCTTCATCCGCCGCTCGCGCTCGTCCGCGGCGCTCATCCGCGGCGCCCGCTCATCCGCCGCTGATCGCGGGAAGCACGAGGATCTCGCTGGCGGCCTCCACCCCCGTTTCCAGCCCGCCCGTAAAGCGGATGTTCTCGCCGTCCACGAAGATGTTCACATGGGGCCGCAGCGCACCCTGTTCGGTCATCAGCCGGTCATAGAGGCCGGGGTGGGCAGCCCTCAGCGCGCCGAGCACTCCGCCGACTTCGTCCCTGCCGCCGGCCACCTCCACCACCGCCCGCTCGCCGGCCAGCTCCCGCAGCGCCTCCGGCAGCACGATCCTCACGCCACGCACGCCTTCACGCACACGACCGGCGGAAGTCCGTCGCGCACCAGCTCCCAGGAATCGCCGTCGTCGCGCGAGGCGTACACCTTGCCGCTGCGCGTCCCGAAGAACACCTGACCGGGCGCCAGCGTCGCGAGCGCATCGCGCAGCACCGTTTCGTACGCGTTCTCCTGCGGAAGCCCCTCGGTGAGCGGGTGCCAGCTCGCCCCGCCGTCCCGCGTCCGGTACACGCGCAGCTTCGCGTCCGGCGTGCAGCGGAAGCCGTCCGACTCGATGGGCACGATGTAGACGGTGTCGGGATCCCCCGGATGCATCGCCATGGCGAAGCCGAAGTCCGAGGGAACCCCGTTGGCGATGTCGACCCAGGTATCCCCCCAGTCCTCGCTCCTGTAGAGCCCCCAGTGGTTCTGCAGGAAGAGCCGCCCCGGGTTCACGGGATGATGCGCGATCTTGTGCACGCACTGTCCGAACTCGGGGTGCTTGTCGGGGAGGAACTCCGCGCGCACGCCGTGGTTGCGCGCCACCCACGTGGCTCCGCCGTCGTCGCTCCGGTAGGCGCCCGCCGCCGAAATGGCGATCATCATGCGCCCGCCCGGCTCGCCGTCCCCGACGATGGTGTGCAGGCAGAGCCCGCCCGCGCCCGGCTGCCAGCGCTCGCGGTGGGGATGGTTCAGCAGGCCCTCCACCGGCCGCCATGAGTCCCCGGCGTCGCGCGACTCGAAGAGGCACGCGGGCTCGACCCCCAGGTGGATCACGTCGGGTTCGGCCTCCGAACCCGGCCGGATCTGCCAGATGCGCTTGAGCGATAGCCCCGAATCCTCCGGAAACCTGACCGGGCGCTCATCCTTCCCGGACCAGCTCCCCCCGAAATCGTCGGAGAAGCGGAGCGTGGTCCCCCAGAAGGGGCTGCCCGGCGCCGCCCACAGACGCGACCGGCCGGCGCGGTCGTCGTACGCCATCGCGTAGACTTCCTCGCCCGGAAAGTGCGGCCCGTCCAGGTCCCAGCCGCCCCCGACGCGCGCGCGGCCCAGGAAGGCCCCCTTGGTCGTCCCCAGCAGCAGCACTGTATCCCCGCCGGAGACCTCGAACCGCGCCGATGTCTTCATTGCCACATCCTGAGCATCGTCTTCCACGTCCTGGCATCCCCTTGCAAGAGCCCCCGGCAAAGGGGCAGGTCGAGAAATCTCCCTGATCAGCAACCCGTTGAAGACTATCGGGAACCGGGGCGGACACAAGACTTGGCGACTGCGCCCCGCGGCTCCGGGGGTGATGTCGTCTGGCGCATCCCCGGGCTCCCGTGCATCATTCCGCCATGCGCATATGGACGGGAACCAGCGGCTTCTCCTACAAGGAATGGAAGGGCCGCTTCTATCCGGAGAAGCTGCCGCAGCGGGCCTTCCTCTCGCACTACGCCGGCGAACTGCCCGCCGTCGAGATCAACAACACCTTCTATCGGCTGCCGAAGGTCGATCTGCTGATGAAGTGGGCCGAGCAGGTGCCCGAGGACTTCCGCTTCTCGATCAAGGCATCGCGCCGGATCACGCATTTCAAGCGGCTTGGGCTCTCAAGCACCGACGAGACGACGTACCTGGTCGAGACCTGCGCCACCCTGGGGCCGCGTCTGGGCGTGATTCTCTTCCAAATGCCGCCCAAAATGAAAAAGGACGCGGGGCGTCTGGCCGCCTTCCTGGATCTGCTTCCCGACGGCACCCGCGCCGCCTTCGAGTTCCGCAACCCCTCCTGGTTCGACGACGAGGTCCGAACCCTGCTGGCGGACCGCGACTTCGCCCTCGTGCACGCGGACGTGGACGAACCGCTGCCGGGCCTGCCTCCGGACGCACCCCTGCCCTCCGGCACCTGGGGCTACCTGCGCATGCGCCGCCTCGGCTACACCCTCGATGAGCTGGAGCGATGGATGGAGCGCGTCCAGGGGCAGGGCTGGGACGACGCGTTCGTCTTCTTCAAACACGAGGACGAGGCCGCCGGGCCGGCGATGGCGAAGGATTTCCTGTCGCTGGCCGTCCCCTCCTCAGGCGGAGCCCGCGATCCGGAGTAGCGCATCTCGCCCGCGCGGCGTGAGGCGGTATTTCTGATTCCTCGCTCTCGGCGAGTCGGGACGAGTCATCTCCACGAATCCGGACGCCATCGCCGGGTGCAGGTAGTTCTTTCGGAACGACGGCCGGTGCGAGAGATGCAACTCGGCCATCAGGGCGACCGCAGCCTTCGGGCCCGTGTTCAGGGACGCCAGCAGGCGCGCCACTTGGTCGCTTACATGGTCGCTCGACGATACGGAGCGGAGCGCCGACAGAATCACCCCGAGCATGAACTCGATGAACGCGGTACTCTCACCCGCCTCTGAACTCTGCCGGATGGCCGCGTAGTAGTCGCTTTGTCGGGCATGAACCAGGCTCTCAACCGGGATACCGGCAAAGAGCGCCTTCCAGCGCGTCAGGATCAGCCTCGGCGCGCCCGATCGCCTCGCCGATCTCTTCGATGCGCGCGAGGATGGCCGGCGTGATGGCACAGGGTGGGGAATCGGCCATTCGCCCTCCGGGTTGGCCGTTTGAGAGGTCGACTTGAGTAATCTAGTATTGCGGGGACAACCGGCGATCCCACGTTCCGCCCATGCAAGGAGACGACGCCCATGGCCGAGTCACGCAGAACCTTCCTGAAGCAGTCCGCGGCGACGGTGGCCGTGGTGTCGTTGCCGGGTTGCGCTCCAACCGCGGCGGAGCGTCCGGACGCGCTCGTTCCGGCCACGCTTCGGGCCGTCGGCGAGGCGGTGCTGCCGGAAGAACTCGGCGCGGACGGCCGCGAGCGGTCGGTGGCCGCCTTCGAGCGCTGGTCCGAAGGGCTGGAGCCGGTGGCCGAGATGGCCCATCCCTACCTGGTGCCCGAGACGGTCTTCACGGGGCCGGATCCGCGGCCCGGCTGGGCCGCGCAGCTGAGCGGGCTGGACATCGAGAGCGGCAAGCGCTTCGGGACCTCGTTTGCCGAGGTCGGGGTGCCTGAGCGGCGACGGATCCTCGAGCCGCACGTGCGCCGGGCCGGTCCCGACTTCGGCCGGCCGGAGAACGCCGCGCACATCGCGGTCGCGCTCGCGGCCCACTTCTTCGCCTCCCCGATCGCGACCGACCTCTGCTACGGACGGGCCATCGCCAAACAGCAGTGCAGGGGCCTCGCGGGAGCCGGAGACGAGCCCGCCCCGCTGCCGGGAGCCGCATCATGAGCCAGGTCATCGAGAGCGACGTCTGCATCATCGGAGGCGGCATCAGCGCGGCCATGGTCGCGGAACGTCTGGCGGAGCGCACCGAGGCGTCCATCACGGTCGTCGAGGCGGGCGGGCGCACGGCTTCCCTCGAAGAGAGAACGGCGACCCGGGCGCGCATGCTCGCGTACGGCGAGAACCCCTACCCGAACGACCACATCCCCGGGCAGACCGGCACGGGCGAGATGTACCAGTCGATGGTCCTGGGGGGCGCCGCGATGCACTGGGGGGGCGCCGTGCCCCGGTATTCGCCGGAGGATTTCCGGGTGCGCTCCCTCTACGGGGTCGGGTACGACTGGCCCATCACCTTCGACGACCTGGAGCCCTACTACCAGGAGGCCGAGGAGCGGATGGGCGTCGCGGGGGAGCAGGGCCCGCCCGAGTACGATCCCCGTTCGAAGCCGTATCCGATGCCGCCCCTGCCGCTCTCCTGGAACCTCGAGCGCATGCGCGAGTGGACGGACGCGGCGGGCATCCCCTTCTGGACCCAGCCGTGGGCGCGCAACACCGAGCCTTGGCAGGGACGCAACGTGTGCCGGCGCTGCGACACCTGCGCGGTCTGCCCGACGGGCGCCAAGTACACCCCGGATTTCGCGTTCGACCGCCTGCTCGCCGCCGGGCGCATGCGCCTTCACGGCCGCACGCTGATTCGCTCGCTCGATCTCGCATCGGGCTCGGACCGCGTCGAGTCGGCCACGGGATTTCATCAGGACGCCCCCGACCAGCCGGTCGAATTCCGGGCGCGGACATTCGTGCTGGCGGCTGGTCACAGCTGGAGTTCGCATCTCCTTCTGCTGTCCGCCAACAGCCGCTTCCCCAACGGTTTGGCCAACAGCACGGACAACGTCGGCCGCTACATGACCGGGCACTGGTTCGCCAGCGGCTTCATCGAGCTGCCCATGAGGCTCTACCCGGGGATCTTCCCCAACAACAGCCTGCTGTCGCACCGCTTCGCGAGTCCGGGTCCGCTGGACCGCTACCTGCGCCACGACATCCGGCTGTGGGAATCGACCGTGGGCCGCGAAGCCCGTCTTGCGGCGGACGATGGTCGGGTCCTCTGGGGCGACGAGGTGATGGCGGACTGGCGCGCGCGCACCCGGTCCACCGCGACCGCCCGCATCCGGTCGTACTACGACGTGATTCCCACCCCGGAGAGCCGTCTCACCCTCGACTCCGGAATGCGCAACCGCCACGGGGATCCGATGCCGCGCATCGACTACGTCGCGGGCCGGGCCACCCTCGACCTGGAGCCGCACACCCACGAGACCCTGCTGGGCCGCTTCGACGAGCTCGCGCGCGCGGCGGGCGGGCGCATGATGAGCACGCGGGCGTCACGCCTGTTCGAGCATCCCGGCGGCGGGTGCCGGATGGGCGACGATCCCTCCACCAGCGTGGTGGACCGCTGGGGACGCACCCACGACCACGAGAACCTGTTCGTGGTGGGCGCGCCCACGATCGTCTCCAGCGGCTGCGCCAACGGGACCCTCACCTTCTGCGCGCTGTCGCTGATGGCCGCGGAGGAGATTGCGAAGGGTTAGCCGGGGATTCCCGCCGGAACATTTTCGCGCCCGGGGCCCGCGTGCTCCTCGAGCCAGTCCGCGAACCTGCGTTCGGGCCGGCCTTCCCAGGCCCGGCGATGCCAGGCGTCGCTCGCGAGCAGCGAAAAGCCGAGCGTGGCTTCACAGAACACCATCTGCTCGCGCGCGCTCTCCACCTTTCCCCAACTGGTGGCCTCCTGCAGGGTGGACCCGGACAAGGCCCCGTCACGGCTGTCCGCCACCGTCAGCTGCACGGCGTACCGATGCATCGACACCTCCGCGGGCGCCGCCGCCCCTGTCCCATCCTCCGAAGCCGCCGCCCGCCCCGAGCCGGCATCGTCCTCCTGAAGCATCTCCGCGGCCACCACGATGTCCTGGGCGAAGTTCTTCGGAACCCCTCCGCCGAGCATGAGCAGCCCCGAAGCGCGGGAAGCGAGCTTGATCCGGGCGAGCTCGAGGAAGTCCCTCCCCGAATCCAGCGACACCGACTCGCGCCCCTCGCGCGCGGCCGCGGCCTGGTGCAGCACGATGCCGAACCCGGCGGAGGAGTCGCTGAGGGCGGGCACGAAGACCGGAACCCCCTTCCGGTACGCCGAGAGCACCACGGATTCCGACTCGGGGAAGCCCGCATCGAGGAAGCGGCCCATTTCGGTCAGGATCTCACGGGACGAATGCGGGCGCGCGGGAAGCCCATCGAAGATGCGCCTCATCGTCCGGTCGCAGACGCGCAATTCCCGCTCGTCGATATACGTGTCGTAGATGCGGTCGATGGCCAGCTCGCGCAGCCGTTCATCCGGCACCACGGGATGCTCGGGCGAGCCGGGCGCCATGTAGTGCCTGAAGCCGAGGGCCTCGAAGAAGTCCTGATCCACCATGTTGGCGCCCGTCGACACCACCACGTCCACCATGCCGGAGTCGATCAGCGTCACCAGCGCCTTCCCGAGGCCGGCGGACACGAGCGATCCCGCGAGCGTGAGGACGACGGTGCACTCCCGGTCGGCGAGCATCTCCGAACAGATGTCCGCCGCGCGCGCCAGGTTGCGGGCCTGGATGGCCGTGCGCCGGAACTGGTCGATGACCGGACGGGCGTCGAACGCACGGATGTCGACGTGCTCCACCGGCCGGCAGAGAAGGTCGCGTCTGGCAGGATCGCTCACCCGGCCTCCCTGTGCTGCAGACGGTTGGAAGAACCGGTAATCTGCCGGAATCCGCTCCGCTTCGATACGGCATTGCGCGTGGCGCTCCGGAATCGGCGGCATTCCTCCATTCCCGGCACTGCCGCGGATGCAGGAGATTGTCCGGGGCATTCCCCGCTCGAAGCCAACGTCGGCCGGGGGGTTGACGATTCCGCATAACTGCATATCATGTGCATATCACGGTTAGTATGCCATTTTGTCAGGTGGGTCTGCCAAAATGTCGGACCGACGACGGATTCCCCTGCGATCCTCTGCCAGAATGTCAGACCGACGAACAGCTCCGGCACAGCGCCGGGGAGTGATCGCGAGAATCCTGGAGAACCGCGAAGTCGCCAGCCAGGAGGAACTCGTGCGTCTGCTGGGAGAACGCGGGATCGTCGTGACCCAATCCTGCATCAGCCGGGACCTGGCCCGGTTGGGAGCGATGAAAGGCGCGGGCGGCTACAGCCTGCGGCCGCTCAACCTCTCGGAGGAGGACCGCCGCACGCTCTCCAGCTACGCGCGAGCGGTGCACGCGGCAGGTCCGAATCTCACGGTGGTGCGCACCGCGACCGGCGCCGCCCAGCGCATCGCGCTCTTCCTCGACCGGATGGGCTGGAAGGAGGTTCTGGCGACGCTCTCGGGCGACGATACCATCTTCATCGCGACGCGAAACCGCAGCGAGCAGCGCGCCCTGATGGGCCGGCTGCGACGCGAAGCCGGCCTGACGGGGCCTCGGAGCGGGGACAATGCGTAGCATCGTCATCGACAAGCTGGCGTCCGTGGCCTCGGACCTCGGTGCCGACCGCGAAATCCGCGTCGGCGACGGCATTCCGAGCGAGGAGGGCGTGATGGTGGCGGTCGAGGTGCTGAACGAGAAGTCCTCCTACAACCAGCTGGAACTGGCCAGCGGACGCATGGCGCGCGTGCGCCGGGGGGATGTCATCGTGGGCGCGCTGGGCCACCGCAAGGCGCTGTTCGGCTACTCCGGCCACGTCCCCGAGACCACGCGCCCGGGCGATATCGTGCAGATCCTGAACATGGGCGGCGTGCTGGGAGTATGCGACGCCGTCAACGCATCTCTGGGACAGCCCTTCGATGCGCGGGTGCTCGGGGTGGTTCTCGAGTTCCCCTATCTCGGCGAGCGCGTGGGCGTCCCCGCACGGGTGGGCGGCGATCCACTGGACACGGGGGTCCGGCTGGAACTGGGGGGAGTTCCCGTGGTGGCCCTCGCCGGCACCTGCATGAACTCCGGCAAGACGGCGGCGGCCTGCGCGGTGATCGGGCGCCTCCGGCACAGGGGACATGTCGTCGACGCCTTCAAGGCAACCGGCGTCTCGCTGCGGCGCGATATCCTGGCCATGGAGGACGCGGGCGCGCGCAACACGTCCATCTTCACCGACTTCGGCGTGGTCAGCACCGGGCCCGGGAATGCGCCCGGCCTGGCGCGCACCATGCTGCACCGCCTGGCGGCCGAGCGTCCCGACGCGATCGTCTTCGAGCTGGGCGACGGAATCCTGGGCGCATACGGCGTGGAAGCCATCCTGCGGGACGACGCGGTGCGCGCAAACATCTCGTGCCTGCTCCTGTGCGCGTCCGATCCGGTCGCCGCCTGGGGCGGCGCGAGGCTGCTCGAAGAGGAGTTCGGAATGTCTCCTGCCTTCATCACGGGGCCCGCGACCGACAATCAGGTCGGGCTCGACATCATCCGGGAGAGAACGGGGCTGGAAGGGGTCAACGCCGTGACCCACGGCGCCCGGCTCGGAGACGCCGTAGCCGGCCGCATCGGGTTGGGGGCACATGTCTGAATCGATCCCCGCCATCGTCCTCGGCGGATCCGGCTACGTGGGCGGCGAGCTGCTTCGCCTGCTCGCGTCCCATCCGTGCATCCGGCCGGCCGCGGTCGTGTCGCGGAGCCGGAGGCACGAGGCGGTGGAAGCGGTCTTTCCCAACCTGCGCGGTGTGTGGCCGGGCCTGCGCTTCACCGCCATCGACGACCTGCCCGACACGCTCGGCGACCGCTGCGCCATCTTCTCGACGGCCGCTCACGGAGCCAGCGCGCAACTGGTCGACCGGGCCCTCGGGGCCTGTGAGCAGCGGCAGTGCGTCCCCAGCGTGGTCGACGTATCCGCCGATTTTCGCTTTCGGGACGCCGAGGCGTACGAAGCCGTGTACGGGATCGAGCACGGCGCCCCGGATCGCATGCAGATGTTCCGGAGCCTGCTGCCGGAGCACGCCACCATCCGCAAGCCCCGCCACGTCGGCCATCCCGGATGCTTCGCCACCGGGATGCTGCTCGCCACCATGCCGCTGATGCGCCCCGGGCTGGTCGATCCCCGCCTGATGGTGAGCGCGGTGACGGGGAGCACCGGGGCGGGGCGTGCTCCCAGGCCGACGACCCACCATCCGACCCGGCACGCCAACATGTTCGCCTACAAGCCGCTCGCGCATCGCCATGCGCCGGAAGTGGAAGGGATCCTGCGGGCTTCGACCGGCCGAGGCGTTCAGCTGCACTTCGTTCCGACATCCGGCCCGTTCGCGCGCGGCATCTACATGGTGTTGCATGCGCGGCTGCTCGACGGCGTTGACTCGAGCCAGGTGCGCGACGCCTATGCCGATCACTATGCGAAGGCGCCCTTTGTGCACCTGGTGGATGCGCCGCCGAGGCTGAAGGACGTGGTGGGAAGCAATCACGCCCGTCTGGCCACCGCGGTGAACCGGGGCACGCTGGCGGTTACGGTGGCGCTCGACAACCTGGTCAAGGGCGCGGCCGGAGGGGCGATCCAATGGATGAATGTGCTGCATGAGCTTCCCGAAACCACCGGCCTGACCACCCCCGCAGCGGCGTGGATGTGAACGCGCGGCCCGTGGCTGGCGTCACCTGCTTCAGCCGGCCGGACCGGGCGCCGAGATGAACATTCCAGCCCCGACACCCGTTCCGGACGCGCGCGCAGCCGAGGCGCGGCATCTGGCCCGGGTGTACGGCCAGTTGCCGGTGGAGCCGGTATCGGGCCGGGGCGCATACCTCCGCTGTGCAGACGGGCGCCGGCTGCTCGACCTCTACGGGGGGCACGCGGTGTGCGCGCTCGGCTACGGCCACCCGAAAGTGCTGGAAGCGGTCCGCAGACAGGCGGGCGAACTGATGTTCACCAGCAACGTGAACGCGCTGCGGGTGCGGGCGCGCGCCGCCGACAGGCTGGCCGAATTCGCGCCGGACGACCTGGACTGCGTCTTCTTCGTCAATTCCGGTGCGGAGGCCAACGAGAACGCCCTCAGGCTGGTCTGCAGATTGACGGGCCGCAGGCGGGTGGTCGCGCTGGAACACGGATTCCACGGCCGTTCGGCCGCGGCCGCCGCCGTGACCTGGCGGGCGCGCGAGCGCTGGTACGGCTTCCCGGACACCCCGTTCGACGTGACCTTCGTGCCGCGCGACGACGCGGCCGGGGCGGCCGCCGCAATCGACGACGAGACCGCGGCCGTCATCATCGAGCCCATCCAGGGCATCGCGGGCGCGTACGTGCTCGAATCGGACTATGTGCGTGCCCTGCGCGCGGCCTGCGACCGCCACGGCACTTTCCTGATCGCGGACGAGGTCCAGTGCGGGATGGGGCGGAGCGGACTACCCTTCGCGATCGAGCACGCCGGCGTCGTTCCGGACATGCTGACCACCGCGAAGGCGCTGGGCGCCGGGTTCCCCTGCAGCGCGCTGATCATGTCACGACCTTTGGGCGATCAGCTGCGAATCGGGGACATGGGGAGCACCTTCGGGGGAGGGCCGCTCGCGTGCGCGGTCATCGAAGCGGTGCTGGACGCCATCGACGAGGAAGGGCTGCTGCAGCAGGTGGTGACGCGGGAGCGAGACCTTCGCGCCAGTTGCGTTACGGGGCCCGTGCTCGGGATCCGCGGCCGCGGCATGCTGCTCGGGCTCGAGTGCGAGACGAGCGCGCGCGAGGTTCGCGATGCGCTTCTGGACCGGGACATCCTCACCGGAACCAGTTCGGACCCGGCATGGCTGCGGGTCATGCCTCCGCTGACGCTGCGGGCGTCCGAAGCGGCGCAGCTCGCCCAGGCTCTGGGCGCCATTGGGCAGGAGGGCACGTGAAGCGCCCACGCGCCGCCGACCGGGGGTTTGCCGGCCTGCGCGCGGCCGCGCCCTACGTGCGTCTCTTCCGCGAACGCATCTTCGTCCTCAAGGTGGGCGGTGAGATCCTCCAGAACTCCGGGCGCATCGATGCTCTGATGGAACAGGTGGGGATCCTGAACTCCCTCGGGATCCGCCTGGTTCTCGTGCATGGCGGCGGGCCCCAGTCCACCGAGCTTGCGCGCCGCCTGGGCCACGAACCCCGCATGGTGGCAGGCCGCCGGGTCACGCGTTCAGAGGACCTGCGCGTCGCCGCCCAGGTCCTGAGCGGCGAGGTCAACACGGCCCTGCTGGGCGCGTGCCGAAAGGAGGGGATTCGCGCTGTCGGCGTCTCGGGGGTCGACGCCGGCCTGGTGACGGCCACGCGCCGTCCTCCCGTGCACATGGAGGGCGAGGGTTCGGGTCCCGTGGACTTCGGATTCGTGGGAGACATCGAAGCCGTCGATCCCTCTTCGCTGCACGTCTTCCTGGATCAGGGGTGGGTGCCGGTCGTAAGCCCGCTTTCGGCGGATGCGGAGGGGCGGCTGCTCAACATCAACGCCGACACCGTGGCGAGCGCGCTCGCGCAGGCGCTTGAGGCCACGAAGCTCGTTTTCACCATGTCGGCGCCCGGCATCCTCCGCGACGTTGAGGATCCGGCGACACTGATCTCCTACCTGGACCTGGCGGGGCTCCGCGGGTTGCGGGAGCAGGGCGTGCTCGCCCGGGGCATGCTGGCCAAGGCAGCGGCCATCGAAAGCGCCATCGACGGCGGCGTCCCGCGCGTGCATCTCATCTCCGGGAGCGCACGCGACAGCCTGCTGCGCGAGATCTTTACCAACGAGGGCTCGGGCACGCTCGTCGTGCGCAGCGTCGGAACGCTGTCGAGCGACGAGCAGCAGGCGGGGGAGGGCTAGAGGTTTCCCCGGCGGCGAGACGGTGCAGACAGACACGGCGTGCCGGGCCGTGCGGACTTGCCGGGAGCGGCCGTTCTGCAGAGCCTGCCTTCCCAAGGGCAATGTTGCGGTGTTACACTGAGTTCGGTGTTTATTCGGTTCAGTGAAGGAGGCCAAATGGCAACAGGCACCGGAATCGAATGGACGGACGCGACCTGGAATCCGGTCACGGGGTGCACGCGCGTATCGAAGGGCTGCGACAACTGCTACGCGGCGACTCTGGCGAGCAGACTGCTTCGCGACGCCTATCTGGCACGGACGCCGGTAGTCGATGCTGACATCACGCGCGCAGACCCGTTTGCGGTTCGCATCTGGCCGGAGCGACTCGGCCAGCCGGAGAGATGGCGCGAGCCGCGAATGATCTTCGTCAACAGCATGAGCGACTTGTTTCATGCTGATGTTCCGGCGGAGTTTGTGCGCGGAATCTTCCGAACGATGCTCCGGGCGAACTGGCACACCTATCAAGTCCTCACCAAGCGTCCCGCGAGAGCTCTTCGCTTCTGGAAGAGCAACAAGGATCTCTTCGGTGGGGGGCCGTTTCCCGTGCATATCTGGCTGGGTGCCTCCGTCGAGGATCAGTCGGTGGCCTACAGGGTTCGCCATCTACGTAGTGTTCCCGCGATGGTTCGATTCCTCTCCTGCGAACCACTCATCGGTCCACTGCGGCTTGACTTGACCGGCATTCACTGGCTGATCGCCGGCGGCGAGAGTGGTCCGGTGAGGCGCCAGATGAAGACCGAATGGATCATTCAACTACGTAACCAGTGCCAAACTGCGAATGTACCGTTCTTCTTCAAGCAGTGGGGCGGACGCACTCCGAAGGCGGGAGGCCGGGAGCTCGAGGGCAGGTTGTGGGATCAAATGCCGAGGGCGGTGGCCGGCTGATGAGCGAAAAAGGAGACGGGCTCCTCTTGCGTCGGTTGGAGGACGATGGCCTCTACACCTCGCGCATCAAGGAGCACTCGCTCCGCAAGATCGAGCTACACAACGCGTATGTTTCGCTCTTCAGCAGAGCGATGAAGAAGAAATGGCCCCAGCGGGCCTACTTGGGGTTGTACTCCGGACCTGGAAGGGGGCGTTTGGCAGATACTGGTGAGATCGTTACCACAACAGCGCTTGCGGCCGTCCAAGTCAGCGACCCCTTCACCAAGTACATCTTCGTCGACAACGATCCCCGCTGCATCGAAGCGCTCGAAGCGCGCATCCAGGCTCTTGATCCTGACTGCGATGTGAGTTGCATCGAGGAGGACGTATCCGAAGCCGTCCCCGAAATCATGAAGGTGATGCCGTCATACAGCAAAGATAGGAGGTTGCTGTCGTTCTGTTTTGCCGATCCGTTCTCCGCCCAGCTGGATTTCGACGTGTTCCGAACTCTGGGGAGCAAGTACAGGATGGACTTCCTTGTGCTTCTCATGCTGGGGCGGGATGTAAGGACCAACTTTCGCCGATACTTCCAGGACGAAAACGACAACCGCATTGCGAGGCTCATCGATGATGAGAACTGGCGAGCGGAGTGGATCGCCAGGGAACATCGACGCAGCAACCTGATTCGGTTCATGCTCGAGAAGTTCAACGAGGCCATGACCAGGATCGGATATCAGCGCCAAAGGCCTGACGACGCTCATCCGATCCGGTTGCTCGAAAAGAAAAACGTCCTGCTGTACTACCTCGTGCTATACAGCAGGAACGATCTCGGACGAAAGTTCTGGAATGTTGCTCGGAGCGGAATCGACGACCAACTTAGTCTCCTGTGACCCGCGTCAACCCCCCGGCCCCTCGAACATCCCTTCCGGTATTTCCAGCGACGCTTCCATGTTCTCGAAGTTCACCTGCGAGTAGCCGGTCGAGTCGGGGCGGCCTGCCGAGAGCAGGAGTGGGCCGAAGCGCGTCCATTCCGTCCAGGCCAGCGTGAAGGCGGGTTCGGGGTCGCCGGCGTTGCGCCAGTGCTGCCAGTAGGCCATCAGGCCGGTTTCCGGGTCGACCCAACCGCGGTACTTGTTCTGGGGCGTGCGCCCGACGGCGTCGAAGGTGAGTTCCACCACTTCATAAGGCCGGCCGTCCATCCCCATTTCCCCCAGATAGACCGTGCTGACACCTGGGTCGGCCCATTTGTAGGGCATCAGCAGCCAGTAGGTATCGTTGATGAAGCTCCCGTGGGCGCGGTCCGCCAGCGAGTCGGACACGGCCGGGTCGGTGACGAGTTCACCATCGAGCCAGATGCGCTCGCCTTCGGTGGGGTTGTTGGTGTCGATCACGGCCACGATCTCCTGGTCCCCCGAGGCGCCCTCCATTCGGTACATCCCGCCCCAGACGTCCCACCGGTGCGCGCGCCTGTCGAGCACCGGGCCGCCACGATCCACCACCCGGTCGAAGGCGATGTAGCGCACGCGTTCCCATCCGCGGTCGGGCGCCATCTCCTCCATCATGCGGCTATAGATGCGCTGGAGGTCCGGGTCCCCGAAGTACGTGCGGGGTCCGTCGTCCGCGGGAGCGCATGCCGATGTCCAGAGGGCAGCGGCTGCAAAGACGGCAACAACACCGGGTATGGGCTGTGCAGAGACGAAACGCATGGGCTCCTCCATGTACCGATGGGCAGACACCGAAAATACTAGACGCGGGCGAGTCCCCCTGCCAGCGCCGGGTTGCGGCCGACTCGCGCTACTCCTCCGGTGAGTACAGCGCCGTGGTCAGGTAGCGCGCGCCATCGTCGGGCGAGATGGCGGCGACACGGTGGCCGGGCCCGATCTCTCGCGCAATCCGGAGGGCGGCGCAAACGATGCCGCCGCTGCTCATCCCCAGGAAGAGACCTTCCTCGCGGGCGAGGCGTCGCCCCAATGGGAAGGCGTCTTCCTCGTACACCGTGATCACCCGGTCCAGCACCGTCCGGTCCAGGTTCTCGGGGATGAACCCCGGTCCCATTCCCTGGAACTGATGCTGCCCGCGTTCGCCCCCTGAAATGACCGGCGAGCGCGCCGGCTCGACCGCCACCACCTGGATGCGCGGATCCATCTCCTTCAGGAACCGCCCGGCCCCGCTGATGGTCCCGCCGGTCCCCGATCCGTACACAAACACATCGATGCGCCCCTTCATGTCGGCCCAGAGTTCCGGCCCGGTGGTCTCGTAGTGGATGCGCGGATTGGCGGGATTGGAGAACTGGTCCGGGTAGAAGGCGCCGGTCTCCGACGCGATGCGCTCGGCCTCCTCCCGCGCCGCAAGCATGCGCCGCTCCGGGTCCGTGAGCACGATGTCGGCGCCGTAGGCCCTGAGCGTGCGCTTGCGCTCCGCGCTCATCGACGACGGCATGCAGAGGGTGAGCCTGTATCCGCGCCGGGCCGCGATCTGGGCCAGGCCAATGCCGGTATTCCCGGAGGTGGGTTCGACGATGGTGCCTCCGGGCCTGAGGAGCCCCCGCGCCTCGGCGTCGTCGACCATGGCCCGCGCCGTCCGGTCCTTGATCGAGCCGGCGGGATTCATGCCCTCCAGCTTGAGCCACACCTCCGCCATGTTCGGCTCCACGACGCGCTCGAGGCGCAGCGTCGGCGTCCGTCCGATCAGTGAGTCGATCATGGTCGCGCCATTACCCGCGCCGGGCTTCGGCCTTCCCGGCGGCCTTCCCGGCTTCGTCCTACCCGGACGCCGCGCCGTCCAGATCCGGGTACTGCCTGTGGTGATCGGTGGCGTCCTGATACGCGCGCGCAACGGTCAACAGTTCCGTCTCGCGGAAGGGTTGAGCACAGAAGGTCATGCTCGTGGGGAGCCCGGCATCATTGAAGCCGTTGGGCACCGCAAGGGCGGGATGGGTCGCGTAGTTCGTCATGCTGCTCGCGTTGCGGCCGTGGCTGTAGGGCGGCGGCTCGTCGGAGGACTGGTCGGGCGGGCGGCGTGGCGCACGCGGGATGAGATAGACATCCACCCCCGAGGTTGCTTCCGCGAGCTGCATCATCATCATCGTGCGCGCGCGCTGCGACTGGAGGTACTCGACCGCCGGAATCACCCTGGCGGACCGCAATCCGTCGGCGCGGGTCTGGCGGCCCAGAAGCTCCGCTCTGCCGGAGCGGAGCAGCTCGTCGAAGAAGACCGCCATCTCCACGCTGTGCGCGGTGACATTGATCGACCATTCGGGGATGTGAATGGGCGTCAGCATGAAACCGAGGGACTCGAGCTCCTCGAGAGTGCGCTGGTGGGCGGTCCGGTAGTCGGTCTCCTCGATCTCCTCGAACGCCCCCTCCAGGTACCCGACCCGCAGCCGGGCAGCCGCGCGGGTGCCGTCCCAGTTGAAGGGGAGGTCCTGCACGCTCAAGTCGAGGCCGTCGGGACGCGAGATCGCCCGCATCACCAGCGCGCAGTCCTCGGCGGAGCGGCACATCGGGCCCAGCCGGTCCTGGGTCCAGGAGAGAGCCATCACCCCGTACCGGCTGATCCGGCCCAGCGTCGGACGAAGCCCGGTGAGGCCGCAGCGCGACGAGGGTCCCAGGATGGAGCCGCTGGTCTCGGTTCCGATGGAGAAGCCGACAAGTCCGGCCGCCGTAGCGGATCCCGGACCCGCCGAAGAACCACCGGAGCCCGTCGACGGGTCCCAGGGGTTCATCGTCTGGCCCCCGAACCACCGGTCTCCTCCGGCCAGCTCTCCGGTGGTCAGCTTGGCGACCAGCACCGCGCCCGCGTCGCGCAGCATCTCGATGATCGACGCGTCCATGTCGATCATCTGGTCCTGGTAGGCGGGTGAGCCCCAGGTAGTCTTGTATCCACGGGTCGCGATGATGTCCTTGGCGCCCCACGGGATGCCATGCAGCGGCCCCCGGTACCGTCCGGCGGCGATCTCCCGGTCGGCCTCGCGCGCCTGGGCCAGCGCCAGCTCGTCGGTGAGGGTGACCACGCAGTTGAGCAGCGGGTTGTAGCGCTCCAGGCGCTGCAGATACATCTCGGTGAGTTCGACTGAGCTCACCTGCCGGGTGCGAACGAGTTCCGCGAGCTCCCGCACGGTCCAGAACGCGACGTCTTCGAGGTTAGAGGGCCGCTCGATCTTCGGCAGGTCGCTCATTCTGAACGGTGTCACCGACCGGTCCACCTGCATGCCGGGAACCAGCGGGTTGAAGTGGAAGGGCGGCGAGATGTCGTTCGGTATCTTCAGTTCATGAAGTTCCTGGTAGTCGCTCACGCGCTCGTTCACCGACTCGAGCATGCGTTCGCGCTCCTCTTCGCTGAAGTCGAGACCCGAAATCGCCAGCGCATCGCCCAGCATCCCGGCGGTGACTTCCCGGGCGCCGGCCTCCTGCATTCTGGCCCAGAGCACGCCGGGGAGCAGGGTGGCGCCCAGCCCGGTGCCGGCGAAATGGGCCATGAAGCGTCGTCGGGTGGAATTTGAGTCGAGCATCGGGACAACCTCCGGTCCTGCGGTCTGACGGGGGGACCCGTAAGAATGGGGCCCCCGGGCCGGCGGTGCCAACCGCGGCGCGCTACTTCGACCCGGCCTCTTCCTCTTCCAGCGCGATCACCAGACCGCTGCGGATCTTGGGCTGAAACCACGTCGACTTGGGCGGCATGATGCGATTCTGGCGACATACCGCCGCGAACTGGCCAAGGGTGACGGGCGCGAGCGTGACCGCGTAGCGATACTCGCCGCTGTCCACGCCCTCCTGCAGGAAGTCGAGGTCGCGGTCTCCTCCCACGAAGTTGAGCCGATGATCGCCCGGTTCGGAGATGCCGAGGACGGCGTCGAAGAAGTTTCGCTGGACGATGTCGGCGTCGATGCACTCCACGGCGTTGCGCTCGTCGTAGCTGCCGGGAAGCGGGCGCAGGCGGTACCAGGCGTGTCCCGCATAGAGGCCAATGTGGTGCGTTCGGGCGGGCTGATGCGCTCCCGGGACCTCCTCGATCGCAAAGCGCTCGCGCAGACCCGCGAGCACCACCTCGGTCTCCAGGCCGACGTCGCGCACGAGGCGGTTGTAGGGCGCCAGCGACATGCGTCCAAGAGGGAAGAAGACACACAGGAAGTGCTCGCGGTCGAGCATCGCGGCGGCGGCGCTGCGATGGTTGCCGTCGGCGACGTAGGCCTCCGGCTCGGCGGCCGCGAGCGCGATCAGCCTCGCCTGGATGGAGGGGTCGTCGATCAGCCAGATGTCGTGGCGGCAGCCGCGGTTGTCGTCGGCTCCGTGGTCGGGCGCGCGATCCGACGCGAGCCGCTCAAGGGCCCGGGCGAACGCCCCTGATGTGTCCGGAACGGCGCAGTTGACCGTGCCGATGAAGGCGGAGGTGGCCTCGATGAGCTGCGCCCGCCCGCGCGCCTTCGGCTCGCGGACGCCCTCGTTGCGGATGATGGGGGCGGCCGGGCTGGCGTCGGTCCGGATCTCATCGATGCGCGCCATGCCGCCAAGGCCGATCTGGTCGATGCCGGGACGAGCCGGGTCGTCGATGCGGTAGACGTAGAGCAGATCGTGCGCAACGCGCACGCTGTCGCTGTCGATGAGCGCCCGCATGTTGGCGGCGGCGCGCGCGAGCGCGGGAGCAGAGTCGGCGGCGATGTCGCCCTCCGCCCCGGGATCGCAGTGCGGCATGGTCACCCGGAGCACACTCTCGGGAGCCCTGCGGATGAGCGCGCGCACTTCTTCGTCGCTCTGGAACTCGTCGTAGTTGGGGGCGCTGACGCGGTCTGCCGCCGGGGCGTCGACCGGCACGAGCGCGCGGCGGATGGGGCGGATGGTGATCACGGGCCTGGGGCGTGGAGATAGTGGATTCGGCGGAGCGGTCGGAAGATCGCGTGGGGAGGGAGGGGCGGCAATCATCCGGGATGGGTCGGTCATCGAACGCCGGCCGGGTCGCGGCCCGGGCTTCCCATCCCGCGATCCCGGTTGGAGATTGTCCACCATGCGGTATGTCTCGTTGTGGCCCGCACCGTCGACCGGTGGATACGGAAGCTGCCGCCGGTCAGCGCCGGCGGGTGCGTGCGGTTCGGCCATCTCCGGGGGCCGGTTCACGCGCGCGGCGGGGGTGGTCACCACGCTTGTGCTCCTGTGCGCGGGCCCGGGGTGGTCGCAGGAGACGGGCGGCGGCGCGCCTGGCGGCGGGCTGACCGATGTACCCGGCATTCGCGTGGGTCACCACACCCTGGCGGAGCGTCCCACCGGGTGCACGGTCGTGCTGGCGCCCGAAGGCACGGTCGGGGGCGTGGATGTGCGGGGAGGGGCACCCGGCACGCGCGAAACCGACCTGCTCGACCCGGTCAACACCGTTGAGATCGTGAACGCGGTCGTGCTCGCCGGCGGCAGCGCCTTCGGGCTGGACGCCGCCAGCGGGGTGGTGCGCTACCTGGAGGAGCAAGGGGTGGGGTACCCGGTCGGCCCGGTCGTCCGCGTACCGATCGTGAGCGCGGCCATCCTGTACGACCTGGGCGTGGGCGGGGACTGGACCGTGCGTCCCGGACCCGAATGCGGATACCGGGCGGCGGGCGGCGCGACCGGGGGTCCGGTGGAATCGGGGAGCGTCGGGGCCGGCGCGGGCGCGACCGTCGGCAAGCTGGCGGGGATGGGCCGCGCGATGAAAGGCGGGGTCGGGAGCGCTTCCGTAACGCTGCCCGGCGGGCTGGTGGTGGCCGCCCTGGTGGCCGTCAACTCCGTGGGCGACGTGATCGACCCCGCGACCGGCCGGGTGGTCGCGGGCGTGCGCACCGAGGACGGGACCACCCTGGCGGACGCCCGCGTCCTCCTTCGCGCAGGAGGACCATCGGGCGGGTCTGCCGGCCGGAACACGACCATCGGGGTCGTCGCCACCAACGCGCGCCTCACCAAGGCGGAGGCCGCCCGGGTGGCCCTGATGGCCCAGGACGGGTACGCCCGCGCGCTCTACCCGGCGCACACTCCCGGCGACGGCGACACCACCTTCTCGCTCGCCACGGGCACCCTCCCTGACAGCGCGCGGGCGAGCGCCGGGCAGGTGGGCGCGCTTGCGGCCGATGTGGTTGCGGCGGCGATCCTGGACGCCGTGCGCAGCGCGACCCCCCTCCCCGGCCTTCCCACCGCGGCCGACCTGCAGCCCCCGCCGGGCGACCGCCCCGACCCATCCGAGCATCCCACCGCCCCGCCCCGGCCCCATCCCCCCACCGCCCCCACCGCCCGGCCACCCACCCCCCACCCGTGAACGCCACCCTCCTCCTCCTCCTCGCCTACTCGGCCGGGCTGATCGGCCTCGGCCTCTGGCTGGGGCGGCGGGTCTCGAGCGCGGGCGGCTTCTTCGTGGCGGGCCGGTCGCTTGGTCCGGGGCTGCTCTTCGCCACCGTCCTCGCCGCCAACATCGGCGCGGGCACCACCATCGGCGCGGCCGGCCTGGGCTACCGGGACGGCCTTGCGGGCTGGTGGTGGGTGGGCTCCGCGGGGGTCGGGACCCTGGTCCTCGCGCTCTGGGTGGGGCCGCGCATCTGGGCGGTCGCGCGCGCCCGCGGCCACCTCACCCTGGGCGACTACCTGGACGACCGCTACGGCCCCTCGGTGCGCGCCATCATCGCCGTGCTGCTGTGGCTCGGGACGCTCGCGCTGCTGGCCGGCCAGCTCATCGCGATGTCCGATATCTTCACGGTGGTGGCCGGGTGGCCGCGGGGATGGGGGGTTGTGGTGGGCGGGGTGGTCGCCACCGCCTACTTCGCCGCGGGCGGGCTCATGGTGGCCGCGTGGGTCAACCTGGTGCAACTGGTCGTCATGGTCGCCGGCTTCGGGATCGCCCTCCCATGGGCGATGGCCGCCGCGGGCGGCTGGGAGGCCGTGGTCGCCGCCGCCCCGGCCGACGGCCTGGACTTCCTGCAGAGCGGCGAATCCGGCTGGATCTACCTCGCCCTGGTCGCGCCCGGCTTCGTCATCTCCCCCGGCCTCATCCAGAAGGCGTACGGCGCGGTCGACGCCCGCGCGATCCGCATCGGCCTCGCCGCCACCGCCGTCGCCCTCCTCGTCTTCGCCGCCGTCCCGCCGCTCCTGGGAATGATCGCGCGCGTCTACGATCCGGCGCTGGCCGACCACGAGTTCGCGCTTCCGCTCGTGCTCACCGTGGGGGTTCCCCTGTGGCTGGGCGCCCTCGGTCTCGCCGCGGTGTTCTCGGCGGAGCTGAGCTCCTCGGACGCCATCCTCTTCATGCTCTCGACGTCGCTCTCCCGCGACCTCTACCGCCGCTTCGTCCGCCCCGACGCCTCCGACGCCTCCGTCCTGCGGGTGGCCCGCTTCGCGGCGCTCACCGGCGGCGCGCTGGGCATCCTCCTGGCGGCCGTGCTCCCCGGCGTCATAGAGGCCCTCACCATCTTTTACGCGCTGCTCGCCGTCAGCCTTTTCGTGCCCGTCCTGGGCGGCCTGTACACGCGCCGCGCCGGCTCACCCGAGGCTCTTTCCGCGATCGCCTTCGGGGTGATGCTCTGGGTCGCGGTCCGCACCGGCCTCATCGACAACCTTCCGCCGCTGTTCACGGCCAGCGTCGTCGGCCTGCTCGGCTCCG
This sequence comes from Gemmatimonadota bacterium, assembly GCA_022825135.1. Lineage (GTDB taxonomy): Bacteria > Gemmatimonadota > Gemmatimonadetes > Longimicrobiales > Gaopeijiaceae > BD2-11. Next base: position 45,064 of record JAJDYN010000002.1, read on the forward strand.
CCGTCGCGTTCGGCGCGGTGCTGGGCGCACGGGCCCTGTTCCGGCGCGACACGCAGTAGCGGCCGCAACGGGCCGGTGCCTCCGGCCATCCCGCCTCAGGGCCCGAACGGGCCGTTCGCCCCCGATACCATCCCGCCGCCCCTCGGCGTCCGGCCGCGCGAGCCCTCCCTACAGCCCGAACCTCTGCCCCTCGGTCGCCACCGAAAACCCCCGGCTCACGATCTCCCTGGCCTCCGCCGAAGCTTCATCCAACGCCGGATTGGTGTTGTTCAGGTGGATGAACACGACCTCGCGCTCCCCCCGCGCAACCTCCTGCAGCAGATCCATCGAGTGGGGCACCATGGGATGCGGGATGTCCTCGATGTTCCGCCCCGGCACCTCCCCGGGGCTGTAGAAGGTCGCGTCCAGCAGGGCCACGTCCACGCCGCGCACCACCTCCGCCACGTCGCGGTCCCACGCCTCCCAACTGTCGATGTCCGGGAGATAGAGCAGGGAGCGGCTCGGGCCCCGGAAGGTCCAGCCGACGGTATCCGAGAACTCGGGACGATGGGGGACCGGGGTGGCCATCGCGGAGAGGCTGTCGTCGATCTCGTACCAGCGGTCGAACTCGACGGGGCGCAGGTCCAGACGGCCCTCGTCCACGAGCAGGCTCCAGGGGCCGTTGGATGCAAGAAAGCCCGCCATCTCCGGGCTGCAATAGCACGGCGTGGGGGCGAGCCCCAGGCCTTCCCGGCCCAGATGGGCGAGCCCCAGATAATGCCCCATGTGCGCGTGGGTCAGGAAGATGCCGTCGAAGGGCCGCCGCGCCTGAGCGCGCGCCCGGAAACCCGGGTCGTCGATCAGGTCCATCTGCTGCCGCAGGTCCGGGGAGGCGTCCACCAGGTAGTAGGGCCCGGCGTCGGGCTCCACGATGGCGAGAGAGCACACGTAGCGCGGCTGCTCGCGCTCGCGGGCACGGTCGCACCGGGGCGCGTAGCACCCGGTTTGGGGCATTCCGCCGTCCTGGGCCACCCCGAGCACCAGCACGTAGGGATCCGCCCGGCGCCACGGCGACAAGCGGGGACCGAGGAGGGTCGCGCCGGCCGCCGCGCCCAGGAATTCCCGGCGGGAGACGCCCGCGCTACCCTGTCCGGGCACCCCGACTTGCCCGCGCACCCGGCCAGGCCCGCTCCTCCGGCCTTGCTTGCGCACCCCGCCTTGCTTGCGCATCCCGCGCTCCTGCGCCGTCCAGTGCCTTTCCGCCGGCCCCTGCTCCTGCAACGACCCATCCATTTGCCATGCTCCTCTGTTCGCCGCGGCGGTCCCGAATGACGCCGAGACCGCCCCTGTTGGCGACTGGCTGTCGAGTCGCAGTTTGGATTGGCAGGAATCCGCCACGCAACCCGGGAAGCAGGCGAAGACCGCGATGGCGCACGAGATCGAACGCAAGTTTCTGGTGCGGTCGGATGCATGGAGAGCCGCTGCATCGAGGTCCGGCGCGACCGGAGTCCGCATCCGGCAGGGCTACCTGTCGACCTCCGGCACGCGCTCCGTGCGGGTGCGCACGGCCGGCGAGCGCGCCACGCTGAATGTGAAGGGCAACAAGGTCGGCCCGCGCGCCTCGGAGTTCGAATACTCGATTCCGCTCGGGGACGCGATACAGATGCTGAGCGAACTATGCCGGCGCCCGTTCATCGAAAAGACCCGCTACGACATCCCCGGGCCCGACGGACACATCTGGGAGGTCGACGAGTTCCACGCGGAAAACGCCGGTCTGGTGGTCGCCGAGATCGAGTTGTCCCATGAGGACCAGGCATTCGCCCATCCCCGATGGCTGGGTGAGGAGGTCACCGACGATCCGCGCTACCTGAACACCAACCTTGTGGAGCGTCCCTTCACCACCTGGGACCGGGAGGAGGACTCGCGGGATTAGCGCCCGGCGACGCGTCGCCGCTCCCGGTACGCGCGCGGTTCATCCACGGGCCGCCATCGGTTAACGGGCCCCTCCGCAGGGTACCAGCTAACGGGCCCCTCCGCAGGCTGTTGCATATCCGCAGATGCAACAAATTGTTGCCTTTTCGAAAATGCAACACTGTGCAGAGGGTCCTAACCAGGGATGCACCGGGCTCGCGGCGGGCTGCGGACCGCGACCCGGCCAGCCCAGCGCCGACGCTCCCACCCCCGGCGGACCCACTCCCGCCCGGCCCAGCGCCGACGCTCCCACCCCCGGCGGACCCACTCCCGCCCGGCCCGGCGCCAACGCTTACATCCGCGGCGGATCCACCGCGGGCGGGTCGAGCGCCCGCACCTCCACCCGCGCGAGCCCCCTGTCGGCGATTCCGAGCTTCACCGCCGCGACGTAGGAGAGGTCGATGACGCGGCCCTCCACGAACGGCCCCCGGTCGTTCACCCGCACCACCACCCGGTTGCCGGTGTCGAGGTCGGTCACCCGCACGTAGGTGGGGAGCGGGAGCGTCTTGTGCGCCGCCGTCATGGCGTACATGTCGTAGGTCTCGCCCGTGGACGTCGCCCGCCCGTGGAAGGGATGGCCGTACCAGGAAGCGATCCCGCGCTGCACGTAGTCCTTGCTGGTCTGGAGCACGCGGTAGCGAATGCCGAACTCGTCGTAGAACGCGGGGTTGCCCAGACGCGACTTGTACTCCTGTCGCGGCTCCGCGTCGGGGGGAAGAGTGACCCGCGCCGCCCGCGGCGTGTTCACACGAAAACATCCCGCCGCCCCCAGCAGGACCAGAAGCAGCCCCGGCCGTCCCGAAACCCGGCGCAAGCGATCGAGGAAGGATATCACCAGTAGATATCAGAAGATGTCAGTCATGGCTTCGGGTGTTGCGACACCCAGTCCTACACTTGAACCGGTCCCGCGTCCCCACCAGTCCTACGCACGCACCAGCTCCACTCGCGTCCGCCCCAGCACCTCGCGCAGCTTCCGCAAGGTCGCGGGCCCCGGATCCACCCTCAGCGTCCCGGAGCGCAACCGCCGGTCGCGCCCCCCGTTGCCCGACCGCCAGAGCACTTCCACCGGGGCGTCTCCCGGATGTTCCACGAGCATCTTCTTCGCCCTGGCGAAGGCGTCTTCCGGGACTTCGGCCTTCCCGTCCAGCGCAATGCGCAGCGCCAGCCGCCCCGACGTGAGCACGTCGTCCAGCAGCTCCACCTCGTCGAGGAAGATCGGCGGGTCCTCCTCGTCGCGCTCCCGGCCCGACACCTTGCCCCGGATGAGCACCACCGCATCCTGCTGCAGGGGTTCCCTGCCGGCCGCCCAGGCATCGCGGAAGGCGAGCACCTGAGCGGTTCCGTGGAAGTCCTCGATGGTGATCCGCCCCCACTCCGAGTTGTCCCTGCGCGAGATCTGCCGCTGCACCTGGGTCACGACGCAGGGGATCTCGACGGACGCGTTCGCGTGCCTGCGCAGCCTGGAGGTGTTCACCTCCCGGAAGACGTGCACGGCGTCGCTGAAGCGGTCCAGCGGATGGCCGGAGATGAAGAATCCCAGCGCCTCCTTTTCCTGCGCCAGCCGCTCGCGTTCCGGCCACTCGGGAACCGCGGGAAGCTCCGGCGCCGGATCGTCGGCCTCTTCCAGCCCGCCGAAGAGCGATTCCTGGCCGGCCTCCCGATCCGCCTGACGCGCGTTCACGTCGGCGTAGGCGATGTCCAGCCCGGCCACCAGCTGGGCCCGGTGCCCGAAGGCGTCGAGCGCCCCCGCCGCGATCAGCGCCTCGCAGGCTCGCTTGTTGAGCGCGCGCGTGTCGATGCGGTCCAGAAAATCGAACAGCGTCTCGAAACGCCCCCCCTCCGCCCGCGCAGCCAGCACGGACTCGACCGCGGCCGCGCCGACCCCGCGCACCGCGCCCAGCCCGAATCGAATCTGGGCGCCCCCGGTGACCGTGAACTTCCACCCCGACTCGTTCACGTCGGGCGGCAGCAGCTCGATGGACTCCTCGAGGCCCGGAATGGAGCGGTGCAGCTCGCGGCTCTCGAGAATGTACTTCACAACCTGGTCGGTATTCGAAAGCACCGACGAGAGCAGCGCCGCCATGAACTCGGCGGGATAGTGGCACTTGAGCCACGCGGTGTGATACGACAGGAGCGAGTATCCGGCGCTGTGCGCGCGGTTGAAGCCGTAGCGCCCGAAGGTCTCGATCTGGTCGGCGAGTTCCGCCGCGATCCGGGCGTCCACTCCCTTGGCGGTGGCGCGCTCCCGGAAGGTCGCCAGCTCGGCGCGAATCAGCTCCGGGATCTTCTTGCCCACCGCCTTGCGCACGACGTCGGCTTCGCCCAGCGAATATCCCGCGAGGATATTCACGATGCGCATCACCTGCTCCTGATAGACGATGATGCCGTAGGTGGGCTCGAGCAATTCCTCCAGCTCGGGATGCGGATAGGTGACCGGCTCCTGTCCCAGCTTGCGCCGGATATAGACGTCGGTCATTCCGGAGTCGAGGGGACCGGGCCGGATGAGGGCGTTGGTGGCGACCAGGTCCTCGAAGCGGTCGCAGCGCATGGCCCGCAGCTTTCCCGTGGCCAGCGCGGACTCGAACTGGAACACGCCGGACGTGCCCCCCTGCGCGAGCATCTCGTAGACCCGCGCGTCGTCCAGCGGAACGTCGTCCATGGTCGGATGGACCGCGCCCGTCTCCGGGTGGCGCAGCGCCCCGTGCTTCGCCTTTACCAGCTCGACGGCGTCGTGGATGATGGTGAGGGTGCGCAGCCCCAGAAAGTCCATCTTGAGCATGCCGGCGTCGTCCACGCTGTTCATGTCGTACTGCGTGACCACATCCACGTCCGGCGCCGGGCCGTCCCGCGACGCCGCCCCTGCGCCCGCCGCCTGGCCCGCGCCGTTCCCCCGCACCCCGCTGCCCCGCGACTGGACGCATACGGGCACATAGTCGGAGAGCGGCCCGGGCGCGATCACGACCCCGGCCGCGTGCACCGACGCGTGCCGGCTCAGTCCCTCCAGGGTGCGCGAATAGTCGAAGAGCCTCCGATAGCGCTCTTCCGCCCGGTACAGTTCCCTGACGTCGGAGATCTTCTCCAGCGCCTGCCCGATGGTCAGCGCCTGGCCCGGCTGATTGGGAATCATCTTCGCGATGCGGTCGGTCTCGCTCGGCTTGAAGCCGAGGGTCCGGCCCACATCCCGCACCACCGCGCGCGACTTCATGGTGCCGAAGGTGATGATCTGTCCCACGGCGTCGCGGCCGTATTTGCGCCGCACATAGTCGATCACCTCGCCCCTGCGCTCGAAGCAGAAGTCGATGTCGATGTCCGGCATCTCCCTGCGCTCCGGATTCAGGAAGCGCTCGAAGAGGAGCCCGAACTCGAGGGGGTCGATATTGGTGATCCAGAGCGAGTAGGCCACCAGCGAACCGGCGGCGGAGCCCCGTCCGGGCCCGACCGGAATACCATGTTCCCGGGCCCAGCGCATGAAGTCCCAGGTGATGAGGAAATATCCCGCGTAGCCCGTTTCGGCGATGACCCCGAGTTCATAGTCCAGGCGCGCGCGCACCTCGTCCGAAAGCGGATCTCCGTAGCGCTTCTTCGCCCCCTCGATGCTCAGGTGCCGGAGATAGTCGTCACTGTCCGCATGGTCCCCGGGAATGGGAAACTCGGGCAGGAAGTACTTCTTTTCGAAGGAGACGTCGACCTGGTCGGCGATCGCCAGCGTGTTCTCCAGCACTTCGGGATGGTCCGGAAAGCGCTCGGCCATCTCGGGGCCCGACTTGAAGTAGAGCTCCTCGTCGTAGCGCATCCGGTTCTCGTCGTCGTGGTCCTTTCCGAGCCCGATGCAGAGGAGAATATCGTGCGCGCTGTGATCCTCGGCGTGCAGGAAGTGGGCATCGTTGGTCGCGACCACCGGCAGGTTGAGTTCCCCGGCGAGCTGGAACACCTTCCTGTTCACCTCGTCCTGGCCCGGGGTGTCGTGCCCCTGGACCTCCAGGTAGTACCGGTCCCCGAAGACGTTCGCGTGCCACTCCGCCGCCTCGCGCGCCGCCTCCCGGTGGTCCCCGGCCAGCCCGCGCGCCACCTCCCCCGCCATGCACGCGGAGGTGCAGATGAGCCCCGCCGAATGGCGCTCGATCACCTCGCGGTCGATGCGCGGCTTGTAGTAGAAGCCCTCCAGATACCCGATCGAGGAGAGCTTGATCAGGTTCCGGTACCCCTCGCGGTCGCGGGCGAGCAGCACGAGGTGGTAGTAGGGCTTCTTGATCTCCCGCCCGCCCACGCGCATCGGCTCCTTGTGGCGCCGGTCCCCGGGGGCCACGTACGCCTCCATGCCGATGATGGGCCGGATGCCCTCCTTCTCCGCCGCCTTGCGGAAGGCCCAGGCCCCGAAAAGGCACCCGTGGTCCGTGAGGGCCAGCGCCGGCATCTCGAACTCCTTCGCCTTGTGGACGAGATCGGTGAGACGGTTGGCGCCGTCGAGAAGGGAGAACTCCGAGTGGCAGTGGAGATGGACGAAAGACAAGGGCGGCTCGATGCTGGGGTCGGCGGGGAAGGGCGCGGGGGCGACGCCATCGGACACCTGAATAGATGCAGGAGAGCGCCCGGCGCGAAAGGGTTTCGGCGGAGGCCGCTTCGCGGATGTCGATGGCGCGCGACGCCCGGGCCGCAGGCCGTGGACCGGCGCTGCCCGCGCCGCCGACCCGGGCGTGCGATTACGGCCGGGGTGAGGCTCGGACCGGCGGTCAATGCGGTTGCCGCCCGAGGCACGGGTTCAGCCCCCTCGGACCACCGCCTTCGCCATCGCAAACACCTCGTCCACGCCGAGCGCCTGCATGCACCAGAAGGCGCCGTTGCAGATGGGCCGGTTGCCGCAGGGCGCGCAGGGCTGGAGCTCCAGCGCGATGCGGGCCCGCGCGTGCGGCGCTTCGCGGTAGGGGATGTTCGATCCGAAGAGGAGCACGGAGGGCCGGCGGAACGCGACCGAGACGTGCGAAAGGCAGGTGTCCACCCCCAGAAAGAGTCCGGCGTGCCTCACCACGGCCGCCGCCTCGCCCAGCCGCGTGCGGCCGGTCAGGTCGATGATCGGGGCAGGCGAGCGAGGGGCGCCCGCGTTCTCGTCTCCCGCCCGCCTTTTCTGCGGCGCGTCGTCCTGAACCTGCTCTTCCGCGGGGGCGGCAATACGCCGCGCCGCCTTACGGTCCGCCGGCCCGCCCAGCAGCACCACCGGCAGGCCCAATTCCGCACGGATGCGCCCCGCCAGCGCGGCCCAGCGGTCCTCCAACCAGTGCTTCTGGGGCCGGGTGGTGAAGGGGGCGAGCGCCGCGTAACCTCGCTCAAGACCATGGTCGGCGATGAAGCGCGCCGCGAAGTCCTCTTCCCCGTCGCCGAGGACAAGGTGCGGCGTCAGCGTCTCGCTCGGGAGCCCGAGGGCGTCCGCGAAGTACGGGTACTGCAGGCTGGTGCTCCCGGGCGCGGTGCCGTGACGGGGCACGGTGCCGGTCATCAGCATCCGGCTGCCCTCCTTCGAGCCGAGCCCGATGCGCACGGGGGCGCCCGAGAGCCACGCCACCCATCCGCTGCGCAGGAGCCCCTGCAGATCGAGGGCGATATCGAATCCGGGCGCCCGAAGCCTCCTGCGCAGTTCCCGAAACGCACGCCAGAGCGCCCCCCAGCGTCCGGCCCGGATCATGCCCTTCCACGCGGCGCGGTCCCAGACGATGATCTCGTCGAGACCCTCGTGATGTTCGATCATGCTCCGGGCGTGGGACTCCACCACCCAGGCCATATGCGCCTTCGGATAGCGGCGTCTCAGAGCCTCGACCACGGGCGACGCCAGCAGCACATCGCCGCGCGCGCTCAGACGCACGAGAAGAATGGCCCGGACGGCATCCGGGAGCGCGAACCGCGAGGTTCGTTCGGGGCGCCGGGATGCTGGCTCGGGGCGCCGGGGTGTTTTGTCGATCGCCATGGCCATGGAGGACTACCTCCGAACGACCCGATGGCACAACTCACCGCCGTTCGTTCTCCGCGCCCGGTATCCCGCGGCTGAAGAGGACCTCGAACTCCCGGCCGGTGTCGGCGGCGACTCCTGGGACACGAGCTTGGACCGCCGTTTCCGGAACATCATCGAGGACGCCGCGTATCCGGCCTGTCACTGCATCGCGCAGGATGGTGACGGGGTTCTCGCTGTCACGGTCGATGCTCGCAGAGCCTCCCGGCCCTTGCAGCGTCATGCTCGCCAACTCGTCGGGCCACGTCACCGGCAGGGCGAAGGAGAAGCCTGCGTGGTCGTCTTCGGTGTCGGTGAACTCCGACATGGCGAAGGACACCGAGAAGAGCGCGCCGCCGCCGGGATCCCGCCCCGTGAGCGACCAGGCGCCGTCGGACGATGGCCGGTTCGGCGGGGCGTCGATGAAGAAAGCCGGCCTGAGGTACGGGGTGCCGTCGCCATCCAGGCCGCCCCAAACGAGGAGGGCCCGGTTGGAAGAAGCCGGAGCACGAGTATCGGCAGCCACAACGACGACGGAGTTGCTCTCCGTTTCCTGGCGGTATCGAAAGGCGTTCGTGAACTGGTAGTCGCTGGTCCACGTCGGCTCGCAGTAGGACATGAAATCCGGTCGACCGGGCGGGACCAATTCTCCGGTTCTGAAGTCGTAGCCCCAGGCGCCGATATTCCCTGATCCGTAGGGATAGTACCGGTCCGGTCCGCCGGCTCCGCCGCAAGGCGCGTGGTACAGATTGCGGTTGTGGCCGAATTCGTGCGCGATCGTTTCGGAATCGAGGACCGAGAAGCTCGACCAGCTTCCGATGTCATTCGCCACGCCGAGGAGACCCCCCGGCCCCGTGGGTCCGGCCATGACTCCCAGATAGTGGCCGCTTCCCCCCTCGGCGACCCGGATCATCTCCGTAAGCCGCAGGATTTCGAAGCCGTCGTTCGTGGGGGAAGCGACGGGTGGGTGCGCCGTCACGTCCAGTTCGGCGACCGGCAGCAGCAGGCGTGTCCGTTCAAACAGTTCGTGCCCTTCCGGGTCGGCGGCCATGGCCGCGGTGGTCTCCACGATGGAGGAATCCGGATTCTCCTCCCAGATGAAGGGCACGAGCGTCACCTCGAACGCCGGCATCGCCCGCACGTCGACCGCCATCCGGCCCGTCGCGGGGATGCGCCTGGCCACGCCCAGTGCGGGGTCCAGCGTCCCCTCGGGGTCCGGTTCGATCACGACCTCCAGCCCCGGTTGAATGACCCACCCGGGGATCTCCGCGTTGACCGACCCGGACAGCGAACCCTCATCGATTGCCGCCGGGATGGGGTCTTGTCCGATCGGGATGTCCAGCTCGTACGCCACGGCCCCATCCCGGTAGAAGGTGGCTCGGACGGGCGGCATTGCCGTGCCGGTTGCCTGAGCCGCCGTGACGAATACCCGCAGCAGCGCCGGCTTGCCCGCGACCAGCGGCACCGGGAACTCACGTGACTGCACGGCCTGCGTGAGATAGGCGGTCGCGTCGCCGCGGTCGCAGAGCGCCACCCGTTGCCGCGTCACGCCCTCGAGCCAATCGACGAACTCCGGGTCCACAGGCGCGCATAGTTCCGTCCCCGTCGTATGCAGGTCCTCGAGGTGCTCCAGCGCCGTCAAGTCCATGGGAAGGGCACCGGCCAGCCCGACGTTATCCGCAAGGCCCAGACTCGTCAGGCCCGTGAACTCGACCAACCCCGCCGGGAGCGAGCCGCTCAGGTGGTTGGACGAGAGATCCAGGAACTCGAGAGCCGCAAAGCGCCCGGCGCGCGATCCCCTGTTCGTCGACCGGCTCCCGCTGGAAGCCCTGCCGGCCCACAAAGTACCCAGCGTCTTCGATTCCCGAGACGCGAACGTCATCTGGTGCCCGTCAGAATCCAGTCGCCAGGGATGGCCCGGTTCGGTCAGGTTCCGGCGGGGGAACTGTGACTCGGCGGCATCGCGGGGGAGCCGTTCCCCACCGGCGACCCCGGCGACTCCTGCCGGAATGTCGGTCAGACGATTCCCGTCCAGCTCCAGCTGGCTGAGGTTGGGCAGTCCGCCCAGCGCCCGCGGGAAGGACTCAAACTCGTTGGACGAGAGATCCAGGACCTCCAGGCTGGGATAGGCGTCGGGTCCCAGCGGTAAATCGGTCAGCTGGTTCCCCCAGAGACTAAGAAGCAACAGGTTGCCCAATTCGCTCAACTCCGGCGAGACGGACGTCAGCTCGTTTGATGCAAGCCACAGAAACTCAAGACTATCCAACCGGGCCAATTCCCTCGGGACGGATGTCAGCCGGTTCTCGTCCAGATCCATCTCCTGCAGGTTGGCCAAGCTGCCCAACTCCGGCGGTACGGATGTCAGACGGTTGAAGTTGAGACTCAGCGCTCGCAGACCGTCCAATTCGCCCAACTCCGGCGGTACGGACGTCAACTCGTTGCCGTCGAGGTAGAACTCTTCCAAGCTGGCCAGCCTGCCCAACCTTGCCGGGATCGGCCCGGAAAGCCGGTTTCCCGCAAGGACGACGAGTTGGGCCTTGGCCAGGTCGCCCAGCGCCGACGGGATCGAACCCGTCAATTCGTTCCTGAAGAGGATCAGTGTTTCCAACTCGGCCAACCCGCCCAGAGCCGCGGGAATGGCACCGGACAATTCGTTCCACCGAAGGTCGAGTGCGACGACGCGCCCGTCGGCATCCGTGCTCACTCCTGACCATTCCCCGAGCGGCGCAACCGTAAGCCAGTTCTCGCTGTCATCCCAGTCTGGGCCGCCGGTTCCCTCATAGAGCTCGACGAGGATGTCCCGGTCGGTCAGCGGGGGACACTGTACTCCCGTGCCTTCGTGTTGCGGAATGGAGGTCAGCCACTCCCGGAACCACGCTTCTGCCGGGGCACACATCTGCGTGTTGGCGTAGTACAGTTCCCGGAGCGGCGTCTGCGGGAGGGACGGCGGCAAACGGCCCGTCAGAGCGTTGTCTCCCACCTGCAGCTTCGTTAAGCCCGCCAGCGCTCCAAGTCGTGTGGTCAGGCCGCCCGAGAGGCCGTTGCCCGCCAGGTCCACGGTGGACACGAGGCCCAATGAGTCGACGTCCACCCCGTACCACTCGCCGAGAGGCCCGTCTCCAAGCCACCCCTCGGCGTTCGTCCAGCTTCCCCCGCCCGCCGCTTCGTACAGTGCCCGCAGCACCTCCCGGTCCGGGCAGATCGGACCATCCCGATCTTCAAGCGCCTCATACCACGCGACCAGATCCTCCGGAAGGCAGAGGCCTGCGTTTCCCTCGAATCCGAACGATGTCAATCGCGAGAGTTGTCTGAAACTCAACGGCACCGTGCCGGACAAACCGTTCGAACGGAGATACAGGAACCTGAGGTTGGCCAGGCCGCCCAGTTCCGTCGGGATGGACCCCGACAAACCGTTATCGCTGAGATACAGGCCCCCGAGGTTGGTCAAGCCGCCCAGTTGCGCCGGGATGGAACCCGACAGCTCGTTGTCGTTGAGGTCCAGGATCGAGAGGTTGACCAGCCCGCCCAGCTCCGAGGGGATGGGGCCTGACAGATGGTTGCCCCCCAATTGCAGGTATGTGAGGTTGGTCAATCCACCGAGTTCGGCAGGGATCGGACCAGAGAGTTCGTTGTACTCGAGATCCAGGTCTCGGCGGTTATCGAGTCCGCTCAGTTCCTCGGGGATGGGACCCGACAGCTCGTTGCGGCCGAGGCTCAGGCGTTCGAGCTTGGTCAAGCTGCCCAATACGGTCGGGATGGGCCCGACAAGCTTGTTGATCCCGAGACTCAATTCTCGGAGGCCAGCTAATCGGCTCAGTTCTTCCGGGATAGGACCCGACAGCTCGTTGACCCCCAGATCCAGATGTTCGAGGTGGACCAGGCCGGCCAGTTCCGCGATGATCGAACCAGCAAGGCCGTGGCCTACATAGTGGTTCTCCTCGAAATCCCATCTTCCGGCCAGCCGCAACGCGGTCACGCGGCCGGCGGCGTCCGTGTCCACTCCATACCACTGCCCCAGGGGCGCTTCCGTCAGCCAGTTCTCGGAGTTGACCCAGTTCGGGCCGTCCGTAGCCTGGTAGAAGGCAATGAGAATGTCCCGGTCGCTCGTTGCTTTCGCCGACACCAACGCGTTGTTCTCGGAAGCGGCCACGAAGGTGGCCGGCGGATCGACCACCGACTCGTCGGCGCACGCGGCAAGGAGCGCAATCGTCAGCGCGACCGTCTGCCCTGGTGCGTGTGTCCGGGCAATCCCGGCTGCTCGGCTGCTCAGGCCGCATTGGCTTCTCATTCGCTTCTCCAGTCTCAACCCGCGTTTCCTTGCAGAGGCAGCGAAGCGCTCGATGGCGCGGGTGAGACGGCCCGGACCCGGACGGACGGTCCTCTCTCGACTGCCCCGGACGCCCCGGCGACCGTCAGCCGAGCACCCGGCGAACAGTTGTTACGCGCGTCGGACTCATCCGCCAGCGGATCGACGCACATGCCGATGTAGATCGTTCCGGGTGCGCTCTTCGGGTCGACCGAGATGGTAAGGTCGAAGGCGTGTTCCCGGGATGGGGCCAGCGACGATAGAGAATAGGACCGGAGCTCGGTGTCCCGCGTGCTTATGGTGGGGTTCTGCGACCTCATCGCCCGGATCGTGGTCGCGCCGGAAGCAACGGTGCCCTTGTTGCGAATATGGAATGTGAACGTCACCGCATCGCCAGGCGTCCCCGTGGCAGAGCCGGGCGACACGCCCACGAACGCCAGGTCCGGTCCCGGGGACACGACGGTCAGGTCTGCATGTCCGCTCACCCCTGACGACGTGGCCGTCACCACCACCTGGCCCGGGTTGGCCGCCGTCACCAGGCCCGAGGCGTCGACCGTCGCGACCTGCGTGTCGCTGGACGCCCACCCGAGCTCCGCGCCCTCCACCGCGTGGCCGTTCGCGTCGAGCGCCTCGGCCGAGAGCCGCACCGTGTCTCCGAACGCCACCAGCGTGTCGGCGGCCGGCGTCACCGCTACCGCTCCGACCTCCTGCGCCACCGTCACCGTCGCGGTCCCGGACACGCTCCCCGCGGTGGCGGTGATCGTCGCGGTCCCGTTGCCCGCGGCCGTCACCAGGCCCGAGGCGTCGACCGTCGCGACCGAGGCATCGCTGCTCGTCCACGACACCGGCGTCCCGATCATTGCCTGCTCATTCTGGTCCAGCACCTGTGCCGCCAACTGCACCGTGGCGCCCAAGGCGGTGAGCTGGGCGGTCCCGGGTGTGACCGTCGCCGTCGTCGGACGCGGAGGGTCAGGAGGTGGGGGTATGGGCTCGGTTGCTCCGTCCCCGCACCCCGAGGCCGAGATCATCCCCGCCAGCACGACCGCCGCAATGAGGGATGTCCCTGCCGACCAGGCCCGGCAAGGTCGGCCGCGCGCCATCAGGGTATGTCCATCAGGGCATGTCCTCGTCGAGGAAGGAGAGCCTCCCGCTCCCGTTGGACATAGGCGTGAAGGTCAGGTCGGAGATGCTGCCGGTACCGTAGACATCACAGCTTTCTCTCTCCCCATACGTAGCCCCGAGCACCCATTCCCCGTCTCTGCCGGTAACGCGGCCCGCCTCCACAGCGACGCTGAACGTCTCAACAGCCGAGATGCTGCCCGGATCCGTGGCGGTGATTCGGATTGTCGGGGCTCCCTCCGCAACTCCGATCACCGTGACCGTGCTACCGGAGACGCTTGGCGTCGCAATGCCGGTGCTCGACGAACTGACCGGTGTCAGTCAGGGAATCGCCGTCCGGCGACGGCCCTATGAAGCCAAACACCCGCGCGAGCTTCATCCGAAGCGCTCTTCCATGGCTCTACAAAGACCAGGGTGCCTCGCGGACAACCTCGCATCGCGTCCCCTTGTCAAGCCCCGTCTGAGACGAGTTCCGATTCGCGATGAACACGTCACAATCTGTCCATTAAAAGCGGCGGAAACGCGATATCGAATATCGAACGAGAGCCATCATGGTGACTGCAGCAAGAATGCGCAAGGTTCGCGGCCGGGCTGCGAGCGTCGGCGCACGGCGCGCTGATGCCCAGCCTCGGCGTGCACGACTGGACCCCCGTTGGGACGGTCGCCCCGCGGCCGCACTTGGAAGCGGGAGGTCGAGGCGCCGGGAACGGGGTGTCCGGACTGAGGGCGGCCCTCGCAGGTTCATGAACCGATGCTTAGCTTCCCGCCAATCAACACAGCTCTTCCCGCTGTAGTGGGACGATGGAGATGCTCCGCTACGACCTCTTCTACCTGATGGCCGCGCTGCTGGCCAGCCCGGTCGTGGCGGCTCGCCTCGCGAGAGGGAAGTGGAGGACGGACTGGAGGGGCCGGTTCGGACATGTGGGCGCCCCGGACGTACAGGCTTTGCCCACGGACGACGCGCCTCGGCGGCCTGTGCACTCGGCCGGCCGGTCTGCTGGCCACACGGCGGGCGAGGTGAGCGCCGCTCCCGCCCGCCTCCAACCCCCGACCGTCCTGGTCCACGGCGTCAGCGTGGGTGAGGTTGCCGCGACCCGGCAGCTGGTCGACCTCCTGGCCGCCCGCGCCCGGGTGGTCGTGAGCAGCACCACCGACACCGGTATCGCGCGCGCGCGATTGCTTTACGGAAACCGTCACGCGGTGGTCCGCTACCCCCTCGACCTCTCCTGGATGGTGCGCCGGTACCTGGACGCCGTGCGCCCGGACGTGGTGGCCCTCACCGAGCTGGAAGTGTGGCCCAACTTCGTAACCGAGTGCACCAGGCGGGGCATCCCCGTCTGCGTGGTGAACGGCCGGATGAGCGCCTCCAGTTATCGCGGCTACCGGCGCGCGCGGCGGTGGGTGCAGCCCCTGTTCCGCCAGCTCGCGGCGGTGGCCGCCCAGAACGAAGCGTACGCCCGCCGCTTCGCCGACCTGGGTGTCCCCCGCAACCGGGTACGGGTCACCGATACGATGAAATGGGACACCTCGGGCCAACCTCGCACGGACCCGCCCACGACCGCCGCCGCCACCGCCCCTCCCGCGGCCGAAGCGCACGCCACCGAGCTTCCCAGGGCCGAAGCGCTCCCCACCGAATCCGCCGCCTCGACCCCTCCGGCGGCCGAGGCGCTCGCGGCCACCCTCGGCCTCGACAGGTCCCGGCCTCTCATCGTCGCCGGTTCGACCGGCCCGGGCGAAGAGAAGGAGCTGATCGCCACCCGCCCCCCGGCCGCCCAGCTGCTCCTGGTGCCCCGAAAGCCCGAGCGGTTCGACACCGTCGCCGCCCTCGACCCCGCCATCCGCCGGCGAAGTCGCGCCCGGAGCGGCAGCCGCGACCCGGAAGGCATCGCCACCGTCAACGAAGCCGTCCCGCCTCTGTCCGGCCACAGTGCCAGCCGCGCCAACAAAGCCGCCCCGCCTCCGTC
This sequence comes from Gemmatimonadota bacterium, assembly GCA_022825135.1. GTDB lineage: Bacteria > Gemmatimonadota > Gemmatimonadetes > Longimicrobiales > Gaopeijiaceae > BD2-11. Next base: position 60,380 of record JAJDYN010000002.1, read on the forward strand.
TGGCCAAATCGCCGACCGCGCCCACCCCCTCGACCTCTTCCTCCTCGACACCATGGGCGAGCTGGAACTGGCATATGCCCTGGCGGATGTCGCCATCGTGGGCCGGAGCTTCGCGCCCATGGGCGGGTCGGATCCCATTCCCCCGGTCGCCGCCGGGTGCGCGACCATCATAGGTCCCCACCACGAGAATTTCGCCGACGTCGTCTCGGCGCTGCGCGAGGGCGGCGGCATCACCGTAACCTCGGCCCCGAAAGAGGCCATGGAAGCGGCGGCCCTTCTTCTGCAAGACGTGGATGCCCGCCGCCAAATGGCCCGGCGGGGCCGGCGCGTCATCAGGAGACGCCGCGGGGCCTCGGCACGCAGCGCGGAGCTGGTGTTGGGACTGCTTGGAGAGCGAACCCGAACAAATACCGAATACCGGGGTACAAGGACGTAAGCCCACAGCCATTCGTCCCCGAAGCTCCGGATCCTGCGCCAATGTCCACTGCCGCCGCGACCGCACTCGCCCCGACTCTTCCTGCCCCAGCCCATCCTTCGCCAACCCTTCCTTCCTCAGCCCCCGCCCCTCCTTCCGCAGTCCCAGCCCCGGCCCATCCTTCGCCAGCTCGTCCCGCCACGCGCGCGGTCGCCCCGGCTGAAGCCGCTTCGATCACGCCCATTGGCGGGGTCCGCCTGGACATCGATCCCCTTGGCGACGAGATCGCCCTGCTCAGCGCCCACATTACCGCCGCCACATATCGGCTGCTCTGCCTGCTGAGAGTCTACGACGAACAAGAACGCTGGCAGGGATTCCGCTCCTGCGCCCACTGGCTCTCCTGGCGCACCGGCATCTCGCTCGGGCCCGCCCGCGAGAAAGTGCGCGTGGCCCGCTGCCTGCCTTCCCTGTCGCTCATCCCCGAAGCCTTCGCCAGCGGTGAGATCTCGTACTCGAAGGTGCGGGCCATGACCCGCATCGCCACCGCCGAAAACGAGGCCGAGCTCCTCGACTTCGCCCGCCACGGCACCACCTCGCATGTGGAAACGCTGGTCCGCCATTGGCGCCGCCTCGACCGGGGCGACGCCTCTGAGGCCGACCGTGCCGAGCGCCGCGGCCTCTCGCTGTGGCTCACCGACGACGGGAGCTACGAGGTGCGGGGCCGGCTCAACCCGGAGGTGGGCGCCCTGCTCCTGAAGGCGCTCGAGGTGGCCGAAGCCCGGCTCTACCGCGCCGAGCGCAACGCCGGGACCGAGCACAAGACCACGGCGGTGCAACGCCGGGCGGACGCCCTGGGGCTTTGGCTGGAGGAGCGCGTGCAGCCTCAGGTACAGCTTGTGGTCCACTCGTTCGAAGGCGGCGGGCACCGGGAGTCGGAACAACAGGAGGGGCAGGAACAGCAGGCGGCGCCGGAGCAGCGGGAGAAGCCGGAGCAGCGGGAGGAGCAGCAAGGACACGCATCGACCGCCGTGCTGGTCACGGACGAGGGCGCGCGCGTTTCAGCTGAAACGTCTTTGCGGCTCGTCTGCGATGCCGAGGTAGTGCCCATCGCGCGGTCCGGCGACGGATCGGTGCTCGATGTCGGGCGCCGGCGTCGGACCGTGGGCTGGAGGCTGCGCAAGGCCCTCGAAGCGCGCGATGGCGGGTGCCGCTTCCCCGGATGCGACTCACGCGCGCGCACGCACGCGCATCATATCACGCCGTGGGCCGACGGTGGGGAGACGGCCATGAACAACCTTGTGCTGCTGTGTCCCTTCCACCACCGCGCGGTTCACGAAGGGGGTTGGCAGGTAGAGATGGACGAACCGGGAGCCCCGCGCTTCTTCAATCCCCCGGGCGTTCGAGTCCCGGCAGTGCCGGTGGCTCCGGACATCGGCGTGCTGGCGCCCCGCGCCGACTCGTTGATCGGTCCCCCGGCGTCCCCGGCTCAGGACTTCGGCCTGGCCCGCTGGCACGGCCGGGACGGCATCGATGCGTGGACCGCGACCACGCTGTGGACGGGCGAACGCGTCGACTGGGACTGGGCAATGTTGTGCCTCTGGAGGGACGGCGGTGAGAGACGGAGGGAAGGGGGACACACCGGCCGGTCCTGATTGCCCGCTCGAGGCGCGGGATCGGCACGATGCAGAAACCCGGAGCTAGAGCCAGGAATCGATGAGGTACAGTCGATCCCTCCAGCTTCGTCACAGAGCACCTCGGTCAGCGGCACGCCGACTTGCTGTGGAAGATGCAAACCGTCAAGAGGAAATGGCTCTATCTGCTGGTGCTCCTCGAGTTCCAGTCGACGGTCGACTCCCGCATGGCGTTGCGCATGCTCGACTATACGATCCGTGTTCTGCAGGGTCTCGTTCGGGATGATCTCGATCCCGATGCGCGATTCCCACCCATCCTTCCCCTCGTCATCTACAACGGCCACCGTCGCTGGAACGCGCCAACGGAGGTACGTGATCAGTTCGCACCGGTACCTCGTGAATTGGTTGGCTACCTGCCCAGGCATCGGTATCTTCTCCTTGACCTCAGAGCTCTCGATCCAATGCTGCTTCCGGTGGAGAACGTGGTCTCGCTGGTGACGATGCTCGAGCAGGCCGGCTCGCAGACTCAGCTGGAGGAACTGGGAGCGTCGCTGGCCGACTGGCTACGACGGATCGGCGAGACGGAGTTGCTCGACAGCTTCGAGGCCTGGATCACGCAGGTGCTGGAGGAACGAACTGGTCCGCGGGGCAGGCGGGATCTCAGTATCGGAACCGAGGAGGATAGCGGAATGTCTTCTGTATTGGCCGAACGGGTGAGAAGGTGGGGCGACGAGTTGAACCAGCAGTGGCTGGAGAAGGGCATCCGTCAGGGGCGGCGCGAGGGCATCCGTCAGGGGCGGCGCGAGGGGATCCGGCGGGAGCGCGCCCTGATCTTGCGGCTGGCCGGACGGCGGTTCGGCTCGCCCGCTGCTGAACGGCTCGCACCACTGCTCGGTGAGCTATCGGACCACGAACGCATCGCAGCCGTGGCAGACGCCGTGATCGAATGCGAGACCGCCGAAGATCTCCTCGCTCGGGCAGAAGAAGCCTGAAAGACGCCGGGGCCGCCCGGCTTCAGCTCCCCCTCCACACAACGCCCACCTTCAACCCCGTCTCCCCCGCGTCCAGCACCGTGGGGACCGTCACGCCCACCTCCGTGAACTGCGCGGTCCACTGCTCGTCGCAATAGGGTGTGTGGCTGGCTTCGATGCGCAGCCCCAGCGCCTCGCCAAGCCCCTTCTCCACGCCGACGCCGAAAGTGAAGGCCTGGTGGTTCAGGTCGCGCGCATCGGTTCCCGAAACGTAATCGGAGGGCCCGCAGCCGTCCGGCGACATGCAGCCGTTGAAGCGATTCGTCAGCCCGACCTGCGCGAGGCGAATGCCCGCGAGCAGAAACACCGTCGCATCGTTCGACGCCAGTGCGCCCGGACTGCCGCCGATCTCGACCGTCAGGCCATAGCTTCGCTTCCTGTCGAAGGTCCACTGATCCGGCCAGCTTTCGCCAAGCTGATTGCGCCCCGGGGAGTCCCCGACACCGGCCATCTGCCCGTCCACGGCCGCGAGATGAAGCGTGGCATCGACGCGCGCGCCCATGTGGAACCCACTCCCGCCGAGCGGCGCCCGATAGCCGAGGAACGCACCGATCCCGCTCGCCCATGCGTTCGCGGCATTCTCGTCCATGACCAGCGTCCCGCGTCGCGGCGGAGGAACCAGCGTATTGGGCGCGGTATTGTCGACCGTCTTGCTCAAAGTGGCCTTGACGCGCTCCATCGGGACGAGGACGCCCGCGCGGAGACCTCCGCCCTGAGCCGAAACCGACCCCGGAACCATGAGCGCCGCAAGGAGGCAGAACGCCATCGTGCCGCCCATCCCGCCACCCGACCCGCCACGTCGTCGAATCAGCATCGCATCAGCCCCCCGGGGCCATTTGGCTCGCGCGTCGATGATCGTCTGCGCCCGGCAGGGTCATGCTCGCATCCCCGCGCCCGGCATCGCCATGTTCACATCCCCGCGCCCGGCAGCGTCATGTTCACATCCCCGCGCCCGGCATCGCCATGTTCACATCCCCGCGCCCGGCAGCGTCATGTTCACATCCCCGCGCCCGGCAGCGTCGGCTCACACTCGAAGGAGTCGAGGATGTACCGGAGTTGCAGCATGTACTCGTACTTGTCCCTGCCCGGAGCGTAGAGCCAGGAATCGATGAGGTACAGTCGATCCTGGGCGGGACACGTCTTCCAGCGTGTCAGGAACGGACCCGCCGCCGGCCACGCGCCCGGGGCGCTCTCCCAGATGCCGTGGATCTCGTAGGCCGCGTCGTCCACGGCCCGGCCCGGTTCGACATCCTCCGTCACCAGCTGCTCGTCCGCGTAGTACTCGCGCGACATTGACAGTCGCCAATCGAGCATGTCGTCGTCCGTCGGCGTCTCGGGGATCGGCGAACGCCACGTGACCGCGACTTCGCGAATGAGTTCCGACGGATCGGGATTGTCGTTGCGAAAGATGAAGACCGAATCCTCGCGGCTCCATCGATAGATGACCGGCAGCTCCATCGCGAAGCCGCCCGTGGCCCGCAGCGTGTCCGCGAGCAGGGAGTCAAGCCCGGAGACGAACATGCGCGCGTGGACATAGTCGCGGTATTGTCCGTCAAGGAGCGCGAACAGATCGTCCACATGCGCTGCCGCCTCGTCCGGTCCGCTTCCCGGCGACAGCAGGAGCACCGTCACCAGCTGTCCCAGCGCCCAGACGTCGTACAACTGGAAGATCTCCGGCGGATCCGGCGGTTCGGGCCCCGGTCGGGCGTCCAGTGCCTCCGAGATCCAGGGATCCTCGACGGTTCCGATCAGCAGCACCTGCCGGAACTCCCGCAGCAGCCCCCAGTCGGATGCGAGCGGATCCTGGTGCGTGATCCTGAAGGTGCGCTCGTCGCGAACGGTGAATATGGTGGGCTGAAGACCTTCGGCGATCGCGTCGCCCGACGCCTCCCAGAGCTCGGCCGACGTGCCGACGATGATGCTGTTGACCTCACCCCACGCAACGGACTTGTCGCACCCCGGCAGGGAAAGGGCGCACAGGCTCAGGACGGCCAACCGGTATCGACCCATCGCTACATCCTCGCGCCCGTCGGGGTCATTGCTACATCCTCGTGCCCGTCCGGGTCATCGCTGCATTTCAGCGCCCGTCCGGGTCATCGCCTCGCCGCGCCCGATCGACCCATCGCTACATCGCCGCGACCGGCACCCCGGGCTCGCATGCGAAGGAGTCGAGGATGTACTCCAGCTGCAGCATGTACTCGTACTTGTCCTTGCCCGGCGCGTAGAGCCACGAGTCGAGCAGGTACACGCGGTCCTGGCCGGGACACGCCTTCGTCCGCGTCAGGAACGGTCCCGCGGCCGGCCACGCGCCCGGGGGGCTCTCCCAGATGCCGCGAAGCTCGTACGCATCGTCGCCCAGGTCGCGGCCCGGCGCGAGTTCCTCCGTCACCACCTGTTCGTCCGTGTAGTACGCGCGCGTCAACGACAGGCGCCAGTCCAGAATGGCCGAGTCCGCCAGCGGCCCGGCGACCGGTGTGCGCCACGTCACCGCGATCTCCCGGATGAGTTCGGCAGGATCGGGATTGTCGTTGCGGAATATGAAGACCGAATCCTGATAGTCCCATCGATAGACGCGGGGCAGATCGAGTGCGAAACCGCCCACGGCGCGCAGCGTGTCGGCCAGCAGGGAGTCGCGTCCGGATACAAACATGCGCGTGCGCGCGTAGGTGCGATACTGCCCGTCGAATAGTGCCAGCAGCTCGCCCACGTGGGCCTCCACCTCTGCCGCCCCGCCGCCGGGCGAAAGCAGGAGGACGGTCACCAGCTGGCCCCGCGCCCAGACATCGATCAGCTGAGTGACCCCGGGCGCGCCGAACGGCTCCGCATTCGCAGTGGCGCCCTCCTGCATCGCCTCCGCGACCCAGGGGTCCTCCGGCGTTCCGATCAGAAGCACCTGCTTGAACTCGCGCAGGACCTCCCAGTCGGCCGCGAGCGGGTCCTGCCAGGTGATCTTGAAGGTGCGCTCGTCGCGAACGGTGAAGATGGTGGGCTCGAGCCCGGCCGTGACCGTCTCTCCCACCTCGTCCCAGAGTTCCATCGATGTGCCCACGATGATGCTGTTGACATCGCCGTACGCGCCGGTCTTGTCGCAGCCCCCGAGGGCGAGAACGCACACGCCCAGCATCGCCAGGCCAGGTAGACGCATCATGCCGGCTCGCTCCGTATCATGTGGGGTTTCCTTGCGGTCATCTCTGTTCCCCGCGGTCATCCCGGTCTCTCGCGGTCACGTCGGTCTCTCGCGGTCACGTCGGCAGCGATCCACGGCACGGCATCGGTCTCCTCTCCACGATGGGGATGCTGCAAATCCTAGGCCGCGGCGGCAAGGGCGCGCAAACAGACCGACCCCGGGACCGTCGGTCGGTGCGGGATCCCATCCATTCCCGGCTGGCGCATGCCATGCGTTCCGGTCGTCTCGACCGCGTGGTGGGGAGTGTGTAGCTTCCGCTCGCATGAGTGATACCCCGCGCCGATCAAGGACCTCCCGGGTCGCCCTGTTCCTCGGGGCGGCCGTCTGGGTCGTCTCGTGCGAGAGCCCGCTGGCGCCCGAGCTGTGCGGGACCCTCCCCGATCAGACGGTAACGGTGGGCGGGACGGCCGATGTCGCCCTGTGTTTCCGCGACCCCAACGGGGATGCGCTCGACTTCGACGCGTTCAGTTCCAGCCCCGACGTCGCCACCGTCCAGCTCCGGGGCAGCACGGTGACGATCACCGCGGTCTCCCCCGGCACCGCGGTGGTCACGGTGGTCGCGTCCGATCCGACCGGCCTGGAGGCGCGGCAGACCTTCCGGGTCACAGTGCCGGACCGGCCGCCGACCGCCGTGGGAACGATCGACGATCTGGAACTGATGGTGGGCGACTCCGCGGCCATCGATGTTCGCGGACACTTCGCCGAGCCCGACGGGCAGCCGCTCCGGTACTCGGCGGCCGCGTCCGACCCCGGCCGCCTGGCGGTCTCGGTGGACGGCGCGGAGGTGACGGTGGTGGCGGTGGCGAAGGGCACGGTGACGGTGACGGTCACCGCGACCGACCCGGGCGGCCTGACGGCCACGCAGAGCTTCGAGGTGACAGTGCCCAACCGGCCGCCGGTCGCGGTCGACTCGATCGCGGCCCGGGAGGTAATGGTCGATGATGCGCACACGCTGGACCTGTCACCCTTCTTCAGCGACCCGGACGGCGACCCGCTCACCTATGCGGCCGCCGCGTCCGACGAGGGAGTCATCGCCGCGACGGTCGCCGGTAGCACCCTCACCCTGACGGGACTCGCCAAGGGCGAGGCGACGGTGACCGTCACGGCCGGCGACGACGAGGGCCTGACGGCCGAGCAGCACTTCACGGTCACCGTCCCCAACCGGCCGCCGGCCGCGACCGACACCATCCCGTCGCGGATGATCCATAAGAGCGAGGCGGACACGCTCGACCTGACGGCCTGGTTCTCCGACCCGGACGGCGACCCGCTGGCCTGGACCGCCGAGGCGTCGGACCCCCGCGTGGTCGCGCTGAATCTCGCCGCCGGCGAGGGCACGCTGGTCGTCACGCCCCTGGCCACGGGGGAGACCCTGGTCACCGTGACCGCGACCGACCCGGACGGCCTCGCGGCCTCCCTGAGCTTCACGGTCACCGTCCCCAACCGGCCGCCCGCGGCGACCGCCCCGATCCCGTCGCGGACCCTCTACAAGAACGAGGCCGACACGCTCGACCTGGCGGCCTGGTTCTCCGACCCCGACGGCGACCCGCTGACCTGGGCCGCCGCCGTGTCCGACGCCCGCGTGGTGGCGCCCGAAGTCTCAGCCCCCGACGGCACGCTCATCCTGACCGCCCTTGCCCAGGGCGAAGCGGTGGTCACCGTGACCGCGACCGACCTCGACGGCCTGGCCGCCTCCCAGAGCTTCACGGTCACCGTTCCCAACCGCGCCCCGGCCGCAACGGGCTCCATTCCCGCGCAGACCCTCCACAAACGCGAGACGGCGCCGCTCGACCTCGCCCACCACTTCAGCGACCCGGACGGCGACGCGCTACGGGTCGAAACCGCGTCGAGCGACAACCTTGTGGCCACGGCGACCGCCAGCGGCACCGCGCTCACGGTGCGGGCCGGGGTCACGGGCGAAGCCACCCTGACCGTGACCGTCATCGACCCGGGCGGCCTGTCGGCCCGGCAGAGCTTCGCGGTGACCGTGCTCAACCGGGCGCCCGCCGCGACCACCCCGGTCCCCGCGCAGACGCTCCCCCGCGGGCAGACCCGGAGGTTGGGCATGGCCGCCCACTTCTCCGACCCCGACGGCGATGCGCTCGACTACGCCGCATCGTCGTCGAACACCCGGGTCGCGCGGATCAGCGTCGACGGGAACGACCTCGTCCTCACCGCCCTGTCGGCCGGCAGGGCCACCCTCACCATCACCGCAACCGACCCCGACGGCGCCTCGGCCACCCAGTCCGCCAGGGTGACGGTCCCCGCGCCTCCGCCCCCGCCCCCGCCGGCGTCCGGGTTCGACATCCAGCTCGGCTTCGCGTCCGGCGTGAGCGCCGACGTGAAGTCGGCCATGCGTTCCGCCGCGGCGACCTGGGAGGCGATCCTCAGGGACACCGAGCTCCCGGATATCGCGGTCAACGACACCTTCTCCTGCACAGTCGCCGGGACGAAATTCGAAGTGGAGCTCGGAGTCGTGGACGACCTGGTGATCGCCGTCGCCGCCGAAACGGAGGAGGCGGGCGGCACGGTGGCTCTGGCAAGCATCTGCGCGGTACGCGTTTCCGACGATTCCCCGGTGTTCGGCGTGATCCGATTCGACAACGCCGACGTGGACCGGGTGGCCCGGGCGGGCAATCTGGTCGAGGTTGCAATGCACGAGATCGCCCATGTTCTGGGGATAGGCGTGGCTCCGAACTGGTACTCCCTGCTCGCGAATCCATCGGAATCGCTTCCCGACGCCGACACGCACTTCCCCGGGCGGCGGGCCGTCGCCGCGTTCAACGCCGCGGGAGGCACCGGCTACACCGGCGGCAAGGTGCCGGTCGAGAACGGGGGCGATGATGCGCATTGGCGCGAATCGGTGATGGGCCCGGAGAACATGACGCCGCAATTCACGGTGGGAGCGGCGCATCCCGTGAGCGCGATCACCCTTCAGGCGCTGGCCGACCTGGGCTACCGCGTCAACGCCGGTCTCGCCGAGCCGTACGTCGTATCCCCGGCCCCCGCGGCCGCCGCCGCCGAGGATGCCCCGCCCATCGACCTCGGCAACGACGTCTACAGGGGACCGATCCTCCAGGTCGACGGCGAAGGCAGCGTAGTCCACGTCGTTCCGGGCGAGCCCGGCGCCCGGCCCGGCGCGCAACCCGGCGCCCGGGGAGCCCCCGCGGCCGCGGCAGCCCGGCCCGACTCGACCGTCCGAATCTCCGTCGGCAGCCGCCCGAGCCCGCCACCCGCACCCCGAGACCCCACATGATCTCCGACTCCACCCGCTTCCAGAACCGCTTCCTGCTCGTGCTGGCACTGGGGATCTCGCTCCTCTTCCTGGTGATGATCCGCCAGTTCCTCGTGGCCATCCTGCTGGCCGCGGTGTTCAGCGCCATGACCCGGCCGCTCTACCTGCGCCTGGCCGCGGGCATGAGGGGGCGCGAGCGGGCCGCCGCGGTCGCCACCCTCCTGCTGGTGCTGGTCATCCTGGTGGCGCCCGCCATCGCGTTCATGGGGCTGGTCGTCTCGCAGGCGGTGGACGTCTCGCAGGCCGCGGCCACCTGGGTGCGCGGCAACATGGACCTGGTCGAATCCATCGAGGCCCGCGTCCTCGAAATCCCGCTGGTGGGCGATTTCCTGCCCGACCGCGAGCGCATCGTCGGCCTCGCGGGCCAACTGGCCCAGAGCGCGGGCGCGGTGCTGGTCAACAGCCTGACCGCCGCCACGCTCGGCACCACCAACTTCCTGTTCCAGCTCTTCCTCATGCTGTACGCGATGTACTTCTTTCTCACCGGCGGCCCGGCGATCCTCGATCGCGTCCTCCACCTCGTTCCCCTCCCGTCCCCGGACGAAGAGAGACTCCTCGACCGCTTCGTCTCCGTCACGCGCGCCACCATCAAGGGATCGCTCGTGATCGGGGTCCTGCAGGGCGGCCTCGCCGGCCTCAGCTTCGCCGTCTTCGGGGTGCCCGGAGCGGCCTTCTGGGCCACGGTCATGGCGGTCCTGTCCATCGTGCCCGCGCTGGGGACGGGGCTGGTGTGGGTGCCCGCGGTCATCTGGCTGCTCGCCACCGGCCAGATCGCGGCGGGCATCTCGGTCGGCCTCTGGTGCGGGCTCGTCGTGGGCACCGTCGACAACTTCCTGCGCCCGCGCCTGGTCGGCCGCGACGCCAGGCTCCCCGACCTGCTGATCCTGCTCAGCACCTTCGGCGGAATCCTGTTCTTCGGGGCCGTCGGCTTCATCCTCGGGCCCATCGTGGCCGCGCTTTTCGTGACCGTCTGGGAGATCTTCGCGGAGGCCTACCGCGACGTCCTTCCGGAGGTGCGCCCGCGGGATGCAGAAGCCCCCGAAACACCCTCGCCGGACCTTTCTCCGGAGTGCGATTCCGCCCATATTGAATGAGCATGATGCACGCGAATCGCCCCGTGCCCGGCGGCCCGCTCCCGCGCCGCGCCAGATCTCTGGCCCCGGTCGCCCTGTCCCTCGTCGTTCTGTCCCTTTTTGCCGCGTGCGCGCCCGGGAACGGGGGCGACTCCGGCGACTCCGAATTCCAGGGCGAGCCCCTCCCGATCCTCATCGAGCGCCCCGACTTCACGCTCACCGACACCGAGGGCCGTCCCTACTCGTTTCTGGAGGAGACGCGCGGCCGCGTGGCGCTGCTTTTCTTCGGCTACACCTGGTGCCCGGACATCTGCCCCATCCACATGGCCAACATCGGCCAGGCGCTGAAGACCATTCCCACCGAGGACCGGCACCGCCTCGAGGTCGTCTTCGTGTCGACCGATCCCGCCCGCGACACGCCCGAGCGCATCCGCGAGTGGCTCGACGTCTTCGATCCCTCGTTCGTCGGGCTGCGCGGCACCCTCGAGGAGGTCAACCGCATCCAGAACCAGGTCGGCCTTCCCGCGTCGCTGCTCGACGAGCCCGACGAGGACGGCAACTACCTGGTCGGGCACGCGGCTTCGGTGCTGGCCTTCTCGGCGGATGGCCCGGCGCGGCTGCGCTATCCCTTCGGGACGCGGCAGGCGGCATGGGCCCACGACCTCCCCAGGCTGATCGAGCAGCCCGGCTCCGGCCCATAGCTGCATGCGGCTGCCCTGCCTCCCGCTCCTCCTCGCCGCCGCCGCTTGCGGTTCCCCCGAGCCCCGGTGGGTGTCCACCAGCCGGGACGGGGTCCTGGAGATCTCGGAGGCGTTCGCCGGCGAGTCGGTCACCGGCGGCACGGCGGCGGTCTACTTCGCCCTCCGCAACCGCGGGGCGGTGGACGACACCCTGGAGGCCATCGTGGTCGAGGGCGCCGGCTCGGCCCTCATCCACGAGGCCGGGGAACGGGACGGCATTCGCGTCATGGCCCCGGTCTCGGCCCTTCCGCTCCCCGCGGACCAGGTCACCCGCCTCGTGCCGGGGGGCACGCACGTCATGCTGCTCGACCTCGCCCGGCGCCCGGTGGCCGGCGATTCGCTGAGGGGGGTGCTGCGCTTCCGCAGCGGCCGGGAGGTCTCGCTGCGCGCGGAGGTGCACGGCCTGACGGAACTCGAGGACATCCTCCACGAGAGCACGCGGCGCAGTGCCGGTTAGGCCGCGGCCCCGGGCCCGGGCCTCTCTCGACACACAATCGGGTTCACCCGCGTATTCTTGGACCATGCCCCGGGTAGCGTTACCCTGTCCCGTGCTGATAACGTTTCCGTGCCGCAGATGCCGATGCGACACACGTACTGGAGGAGCACCATGAGCCGAGTGAGCCGTTGGGTTGGATACGCGGCTTTGTGCCTGGCCGCCGCGCTGGGACCTTCGGTGGCTGCCGGTCAGGAGCTGCCTCCCGAAGTCCGGATCGACCTCTACCTCGTGCGGGCGGAGCGCCACGTCCAGAACCAGAACTGGCCCGCTGCCCTGGAAGCCCTGGACATCGCCATGCTGCTGCAGGCCGATGGAGGCATTGAGACGCCGGCGGAACTCTGGTTCACGCACGCCAGGGCGGCTCTGGGAGCCGGATTCCCCGATACCGCCATCACCTCCGCCACCCGCTACCTGCAAGCGGCGGGTCGGGGGGGCGTGAACTACGAGTCGGCGCTGGTGCTTCTGGACGAGGCGATGAGCCGCGCCCAGGGCGATCCCGCGCCTGTTGCGCCGATGGCGCAGCAACCGGGTCCCGCGACCCCGCCCCAACCGGCGCGAGCCGCGGATCCCCCGCCCCCGGCTGCTCCTGCGCCCCCCGCCGCACCGGCTCGTGCCGCCGCCCCGCCGCCCCCCGCCGCACCCGCACCCGCTGCCGCCCCGCCGCCCGCCGCCGCACCCGCCCCCGCCCCCGAACCGGCCCCCGCCATTCAACCCGCGGGGACCGCGGGCGGGCTTACCGTGCTCTTCCCCCTGGTCGCGATGAACGCGTCGACCATGGCCGTCACGTCCAGCCGGGCGGCCATCGGTGCATCGCAGGTCGTCGGCGTGGGGGGCGGGTTCGGCGTCGCGTTCCCGGTCAGCGGCCGGTACGGCGTCCAGGTCGGCGCCCAGTTCGCGCAAAAAGGGGCCAGGGTGACGCAGGGAGCGGGCGCCGTAGCGGACGTTACGTTCGAAAGCGTCGACATCACGGCGCTGGCGCGCATCTCGGCGCTGACGGTGGCGAATCTTCCGGTGTACGCGCTGGTCGGCCCCTACGCGTCCTTCGAGCTGGGTTGCCGCTTCGTGCCAGCCAGCGCCGGCGTCGGGCTCATCCCCCCCGGAGGCGATTGCCGAAACCAGAGCCTCGACACGCGGTCGACCGACTTCGGCGTCTCGGGGGGGTTGGGCATCGAGATGGGCACGGGCGAAACCCGCATCACCGCCGGGCTCCTGTACAACTACGGAATCCAGGACATCAACAAGGTCGTGGGCGAGGCGGCCAAACATCGGGTCCTCAACATTCATGTCGGGGTTGCCAGGACGTTCTGAGCGGGCGCTCCTGACACGACTCGCGGGGACGCCCGACTGACGTGCAATGGTGGTGCTTTTCACAGAACACGGCCTGGAGCTGGGAGTGGCAGGCCTATCCGGGGGTATGGTTCTTCGTGGCAGCCATGGCCGCGGGCTACGCACGCTGGAGCGGAGTTCCGTTGCGTGACCGGCGCGCTTGGTGTTTCTATGCCGGCGTGCTCCTGCTCTGGGCCGCCTTCGACTGGCCGCTCGGTCCGCTCGGGGCGTCGTACCTGGCCAGCGCGCACATGGCCCAGTTCCTGCTGGTAGGGCTGATCGCACCGGCGCTCCTGCTGCTCGGACTGCCGGCCCGTTTTTTCGACCGCATCGGCGAGCGTCCGCGGGCACTCGCCGTTCTCTCCGACCTCACGCACCCGCTCGCGGCGTTCATGATCTACAACGTCATGATGACCGTCACCCACTGGCCGGGCGTCGTCGACACCCTCATGGCCACCCAGCCCGGGATGTTCGCGCTCGACATGGCCTGGCTCCTGTCCGGCCTGGTATTCTGGTGGCCGGTCCTCTGCCCGGTCCCGGACCGCAGCGGCTTCCATCCGCTGGCCAAGGTCGCGTACCTTGGCATCAACGGCATCCTCATCCGCCCGCCGTTCGCGATGATGGTGTTCTCGGAGTTCCCCATCTACGCCACCTACGAACTCGCGCCCCCGATTGCCGGCACCACGGCGCTCGGAGACCAGCAGATGGCGGGCGCGGTGATGAAGGTGGGGCAGGGGTGGATCATGGGCATCGCGCTGGGGATCATCTTCTACCGCTGGTGGCTGGAGACGAGGCACGCCCGCAAGGCGAGGACCACGGCATGAGCGACTCCCACCTCCCGTTCCTGGGCGCGGCACTGGCCCATCCCTACCGGGTCGGCCTGGTGCTCGGCGAATCGCAGTGCCGGTACGGCGACCTGCTTTCCGTGTCCGAGCGCGTGGCGCACTTCCTGCTGCGCGGGCGCTCCGACCTCCGGGAGGCCCGCATCGTTCTGCTGGCGCCTCCCGGCTTCGCGTACGTCGCGGCGCACTGGGGCATCTGGCGCGCCGGGGGCGTGATCGTCCCGCTGGCGCTGGCGCATCCGGTCCCGGAGCTGGTGTCGCTCATCGAGGACGCCGACCCGGAACTGGTGCTCGTGCACCCCAACACGGAGAAGCGGGGGATCCCCGCGGCGGAGGCGTGCGGCGTCCCGTGGGCCGACGTCGTGGATTCCCTCAAGGGTCCGCCCGGCACGAAACTCAGCGACCTGTTCGCGCCCATGCCGGACGCCCCGCCCCTCCCGGTCATCGCCGAATCGCGCGACGCGCACATCATCTACACGAGCGGCACCACCGGGAAGCCCAAGGGCGCGGTCACCACCCATGCCGCCACCCGGCACCAGGTGGAGAGCATCGCCCGGGCCTGGGAGATCACGCGCCACGACCGGGTGCTGAACGCCCTCCCCCTGCACCACGTGCACGGCATCGTCAACGCCCTGCTGTGCCCGCTCTGGCAGGGCGCCTCGGTCGAGCTCCTCCCGCGCTTCGACCCCGATGCCATCTGGAGCAGCTTCGCGAACCTGCGCCTGAGCATCTTCATGGGCGTGCCCACCATGTACGTGCGCCTGATCCGGGCGTGGGAGCGCATGCCCCACGAGCGCCGGCGGGTGGTCGGCTGGTCCGCCGGCGACCTGCGCCTCACGATCTCGGGCTCGGCCGCGCTCCCCGCCTGGGTCCGCGAGCGCTGGGAGGGCATCACCGAGCAGGTCATCTTCGAGCGCTACGGCCTCACCGAGACCGGCATGGTGCTCACCAACCCCCCGAACGGCACCGGCGCCGGGGGCTACGTCGGCCATCCCTTCCCGTCCGTGCAGGTGCGCCTCAGGCGCGACGGGGGCGGCTTGGCTCTCCCCGGAGAGGAGGGCTGCATCGAGGTGCGCGGGCCGGGCCTGTTCCGCGAATACTGGCGCCGCCCCGAAGAGACCGCCGCCGCCTTCCGCGACGGCTGGTTCGACACCGGCGACCGCGCCGTCCGGCACGAGCACAACGGCTACCGCATCCTGGGACGCGAGAGCGTCGACATCATCAAGACCGGGGGAGAGAAGGTCTCGGCGTTCGAGATCGAGGACGTGCTGCGCCGGCACTACCGCGTCGGCGACTGCGCGGTGGTGGGCATCCCCAACGACGAGTGGGGCGAGCAGGTGTCCGCCGCGGTCGTCATCACCCGGGGAATGGCCTTCTCCACGGCCGAGCTGCGCGGGTGGGTCAAGCGTCACCTTGCGAACTACAAGGCGCCCGCGCGCATCATCGCCGTCGATGAACTGCCCCGGAACTCCATGGGCAAGGTGCTCAAGGACCAGGTGCGCGACCTCTTCCTCCGGGCCCCATGATCGACTCGTTGCGCGAATACTGGCCGGTCCACGCGCTGCTCGCGGTCTACACCCTGCTGCTCGCCTATCACGCCTGGGAGGGCAACCGGGGCACGAAGCGGCTGGCCGACTACTACGTGGGCGGGCGCAACATGGGGGCGGTCACCATCGCCCTCTCCTTCTTCGCGACGTACTCCAGCACCAACAGCTTCGTCGGCTTCTCGGGGCAGTCGTGGTCGTGGGGCGCCCCCTGGCTCCTGATGGCCCCCCTCATCGTCCTCTTCTCGACATCCGCCTGGATCTGGGTGGCCCCGCGCCTGCGCGACTTCACCGCCGCGCTCGACTCGCTCACCATCCCCGACTTCGTGGGCTTCCGCTTCGAGAGCCCCGCGGCCCGCGTGCTCGCGGCCGTCATCATCATCTTCGCGTCGTTCTTCTACATGACGGCGGTCTTCAAGGGCATCGGCAACCTGCTCGAGACCTTCCTCGAGATCCCCTACCGCACCGCCATCCTCATCGTCTTCGTGATCGTGATGCTCTACACCGTCATCGGCGGCTTCATCTCGGTGGTGAAGACCGACGCGGTGCAGGGGGTGGTGATGGTCTTCGCGGCCGTGCTCCTCTTCCACGGCACCACGCGCGCCGCGGGCGGGGTGGGCTCCATCTTCGACATGGCCGACGCGCCCGACACCGCGCACCTGTTCACCTGGAACGGGGGCGAGGCCTTCCCCCTGGTGCTGGGCGTCATGGTGGCCGCCACCATCAAGTTCATCGTCGAGCCGCGCCAGCTCTCGCGCTTCTACGCGCTCAGGAGCGCCCGCGAGGTGCGCACCGGGGTCTGGATCTCGACGATCATCTTCGCCGCGGTGTACGCGATGCTGGTCCCGATCGGCATGTACGCGCGCAACATCCTCCCCGGCGGCATCGAGGACACCGACCTGGTGGTGCCCGGGCTGCTCACCGAGCCCGGCGTCTTCGCCCCGGGGGTGGGCGCCTTCCTGCTGGTGGCGATGGTCGCCGCCGCCATGTCCTCGCTCGACAGCGTGCTGCTGGTGATGGCCTCCACCACGGACCGCGACATCTTCGGGACGAGGCGCGCCAGGCGCGACGAGCGCTCGGCGATGCGGCGCACCCGCTGGTACGTGGCGCTGTTCGCCGCCATCACCGCCGTGATCTCCCTCAACCCGCCGGACGGCGTGGTCGGCCTGACCGCCTTCTCGGGCGCCATGTACGCCGCCTGCTTCTTCCCGGCGGTGATCCTCGGGCTGCACTGGCGGCGCGGCAACGGCGCCTCGGCGGTCGCTTCCTTCCTGGTGGGCCTCGGAGTGCTCGTGACCTGGCGGCTCACCCCGCTGGGCGAGGTGCTGCACGAGGTCTTCCCGGCCCTTGCCCTCTCGCTCGCGGCCTACGTGCTGGTGGCCCTGCGCACCAGCCCGCCCAGCGCGCCCCACAGGGTGGAGGTGCTGTTCAAGCAGGCGGAGCGGCGCGGCCGCAGGCGCGCGCGGCGGTGACGGTGCTTGACGCGGTCAGCCTCGTCGGTCAGCTTGGCGGGGGCAACCCGCCCGCCTCCAGCGTGTACCAAAAAGGTAGCAACTTCTTCGAACAAACCGACTCGCGACGATAGCAAAGCTGCCTGGAATGGAGACGGAAACCCCGCGTGGACGCCGCCAGTACAGGAACCCACCGATAGACGAAGCTGTCTGCGAGTTCCACTTTCTCCCAGGCCCGGATTGGGATCTGACGATCCCGGGCAAGCTCCAGGCCGCACTCGGATCCGACTACCGGGGGAAGCCGCGGCACCAGCAGGTCGTCAATCTGGGAGTGGAGTTCAAGCCCGACGAGCCATCCAGTCTCAGCTACGGTCAGGAACTGTCGAAGGTGCTGCTCTTCAGAAACGACGAGAAGCGCGCGGTCGGTGTCGGTCGCGATGTTCTCAGCATCCACATGCTTCGGCCCTATCAGGATCCCGAAACGCCGGAGAAGCGTGGTTGGGACGAATTCCGACCAAGGATCAAGACCGCCCTGGAGACGTACTGGAAGGTCGCAGAACCGCGAGGTGTGCGCCGGATCAGCATCCGCTACATCAACCGCATCGTCATTCCGGAGCCGGTCGTGAGGATCGAGGACTACCTGCGCTGCGCCGCGCCGTCGGTTCAGGGCCTGCCCGAGCGTGTCAACAGCTACATGAGCCGGACCGACTATCTGTGGGAGGAGGGCACGCGTCTCGTCCTGGCCCAGGGCAGCATCCTTTCCGAATCCGAGAGGATCGGATTCCTGCTCGATATCGATGCGTATTGGGAAACCCGAGAGGCCATCGGACAGGCAAGGGCGATGGCGAGGACGGACAGGTTACGAGACATCGAGAGGGAAGCGTTCGAAAACGTGATCACCGATGCTGCGAGGGAGCTCTTCGATGCTGACCCGGAATAGGACGCGCATAACGCCGCCGCCCTCTCGTGCGTGGGACCCTGCGCTGCTGTCGGGCGGGGTTGCCACCTCGGAGTATGAGTGGCCCACCCTGCCTCATGAGCAGGGCTTGGCCATCTCGGCAGATGCCGCTCAACTCCAGACCGATATCAGCTTTTTCCTCGTGTACGTGGCTGGGGGTTGGTGGACGACGGGCATCTCGGCGTCGCAGGCCGAAGAGCGCGGCCGGCAACGACTCCAGGACAGACTCCGCGCGTCTTTCGATGCCGAGCCGCTCGAGGACGGCATGGACCACCCCGCCGAAGGTGTGATCGTAGCGGCGCTGGATTCGGAGGATCCAGGCACCGTCCTGCGTTGGATCCGCAGCTTTTGCCTGGATACGTCGAATCCGGCATTCGCGGCAGCCGTGTTCGTGTGTGTGGCTCGTCAGCCAGGAGTCGGCACCGCCAGGTGGCGAGAGGAATTGGTTCGTGGCGGGCTCGCCGTGGACGAAGTGGAGGTGCGCGATGCCGCCATGCAGGCGGCGGAGTATTGGGCTGACCCGGGCTTTCTGCACGTGCTCTCTGCCCACTCGGAGGCGGTCGGATGGCTTGATGAGTACCGTCGCGGCGTGATGGACGACCTCGGCGGGTGAGCGATGTTCCTGGCACGAATGATCACACGGCCCAAATGGCAACCCAAGCAGGGCTTGGCCCCTGACGAGATTCCAGCCGATGCGATCACGGCTGACCTGCGGACCTCGAACGACGCCCTTTCGTTCTGGCAGTGCGGTGAAGCGACCGACCCGGAGATTTCGACCGCCGTTCTCGCGATTGCGGCCGGACGAGATCGGCTTCAGAAGCTCGATATCGTCTGGATTCCACGGGACGAACTGATCAGGAGCGGACACCAGATGCGGTCGACCCGGGGACGGACACCCGTAAGGGCACTGGTCAAACGCCACGTTGACGTGTGCCATCTGGACTACGTTCGGCTGGGCCAGATCGGCGATCAGGTTGCTGTGGCCATCAGGCGGGAGCGATTCAGGAGATTCCCTCAGCGGGCGATCAAAGGACTTCTGGTCGGGGCCGTCCAGGATGGCAGCGTTTCCGAGGAAGACCTGGCCGAGACGCTTCGGACGGAGATACGGGCAGCTCTGTAGCTCGGTACGGCGGCTCACCCCGCTCGGCTTGTTCGGCAACCCCAAATCACCAGGAGGTCCGTTGTGGACCTGCAATGCACGGCGGTGTTCCGAAGGGTTCCTGAAGGCTACATCGCCTTCATCGAGGAATTCCCCGGTGCAAACACCCAGGGCGCTTCCCTCGAAGAAGCACGGGCGAACCTGCGCGAAGCCGTCGCCCTGGTGATCGAGGCCAACCGGGAAATGGCCCGCGATACTGCGGACGAAACCCGAGCTGCGGACGGCGAGCGGCTCGCTCGGGCCTGAAACGGTAAGCCCTGTAAGCTCTCCTCGCACGCGCGCGCGGTTGTATTTCCGGTGCGAAAACCGGCCGTCGGCCCTTTCGATCTGCGGCTCCGGGCCTTAAGCTACTGGCTCGCTTACCCAGGCGCGCAGACGCGCGGAGGAGGAGAAAAACGCCCCGGAGCATCGGAAATCCGGCGGTTTCACGGATTTCCAAGACCCCCAGCTACAGGATCCGGTTTCGTAATCTCCTGTCAGCCAACAACTTACGAACCCCATTTTTTGGCATCAGCCTTGCATCTGAGGCACCTGCCAACTCATGTTCCTCAGGAAACCCACAACCGACTCGCTTTTGGCGTAAAGCCCTGATTCGTTCAACCTTCACCAAGGGACGGTATCATGAACTGACTCAAACTCCTTGCCACAGCAACGCTGATGGCGCTGGCCTTCACTGCCTGCGACGAGGGCACTCCACCGCCGGTGGAGCCCCCGCCGCCGCCGACACCCGTGGGGACCATCTCCGGGTCGGTGACGATTGACGGGACGGCCACCGCCGGCATCACCGCCACCCTTTCCTCGGGTGCCACCACAACCACCGGCTCGGGCGGAAACTTCGCCTTCTCGGGCGTGGAAGCCGGGACCTACACGGTCACCATCAGCGGCTTCCCCGAGGACGCGACGTTCGCCCAGGTGACGCAGTCCGCGACCATCGCGACCGAGGGTCAGAACGTCCAGCTCAACTTCGCCGGTGAATACATCCGCTCCTCGGCGGTTGTCGGCAGCGTGGTTGCGGCCGACGCCATGATGAGCGGAGGCGATGGCCAGCCGGAGACGCTGGCGGGCGTGACGGTCACGCTCGATGGCGAGCACGCCATGGGCGAGACCATGGAGACCGGCATGGACGGCGGCTTCGCCTTCACCGGGCTGCGGTCCGGCACCTACACCGTCACGATCAGCGACTTCCCGGAGGACGTGTCCTTCGAGACGGTGAGCGTCGAGGTCGAGGTCGAGGTGGGCGAGGTCGGCAGCGCCGACTTCACGGGCCACTACATCCGCACCTCCGCGGTCGAGGGCCAGGTGATCATCGACGGCGAGGGCCTTGCCGCGGTGACGGTGACTCTGTTTGGCGGTCCCGCCGACGAGAACTTCACCATGATGACCGACGCCGACGGCATGTACAGGTTCGAGGACCTGCGCCCCGGCGACTACACGGTCAGCATCTCCGACTTCGACACCCGCGACTACGAGTTCGCCGCCACGTCCCAGGACGTGAGCGTGGATCTCGACGAGACCGGAACGGTGTCGTTCACGGGCGTCCTGCTCCGCACCTCCGGCATCAGTGGCCGGGTGAGCGTCGAGGGAATGGGCCTCGCCGACATCGCGGTCACGCTGTCGGGCGCGGCCGACGCGAGCACGACGACCGACGCGGGCGGCCAGTACGCCTTCGCAGGTCTGGCGGCCGGCGACTACACGGTCACGATCGCCGTTGACGATCCAGCCTACGTATTCGGCGAGATGAGCAAGGACGTAACGGTCGGCGACGACGATTCGCAGATCGTGCCCTTCGATGGCCAGCACGCGCGCACCGCGAGCGTTTCCGGTCAGCTCTTCCTCGACGAACTGGACAAGAACGACATGATGGACGCGGGCGAGCACCCGTTGCCGGCAGCAGGTGTTCCGGTGGCGCTGGTGGGCCCGGGCGTCAATGACCAGCGGCTGAGTGCGACCGGCCCGGACGGCTCGTTCGGTTTCTCGGGTCTGCGCGCCGGCTCCTACCAGTTGGTCGTGCCGATCGACGCCACGGCTGCGGCCGCACTCGCGGCCAGCGACGTCGCGTACGGCGGACCGGGGACGGGCTACGCCTTCGCCCTCGGAGTTGGCGAGCGCAAGATGCAGGCCGTCCCGTTCGACATCACGCACACGACGGTCAACTTCACCGTGTCGCTGAAGAGCGGTGACGAGATGGGTGACGCGCTTCCCGGCGCCTCCGTCTCACTCTACGGGGCGAACAGCGCCATGGTCGGCAGCGGCATGACCGGCGACGACGGCTCCGTGGCGATCAAGGTCGCGCGCGCCATGACCAGCGGGAACATGGTCAACGCGGGCGTCTCGGCCGAAGGCTACAGTGTGGCCGACGGCATGACCGAGGTCTCGTGGGATCCGCAGATGTTTGCGACCGCGGGTTCGAACGACAACGACATCGTCAACCTGAACGTCGACGTGACCGTCAGCGGCGCCACGGTCGACCGTGGCGACTACGGCGGCGGCGTCGCGCTCGCCGGCTGGGCC
>JAJDYN010000004.1 GCA_022825135.1 Gemmatimonadota bacterium
CCGGGCTACGTCCCGCCCTCACGAGCTCCACCAGCCGCTCCCTGTACTCGGGCGGATACCGCCCCTTCCTGCTTCCCGCCATCGCACACCTCCTCGGTTGGCCCAAATGGAAAGGTGTCCGTCATAGCGGGGCAACTCCAATCAGCCGGCCCAGGGCGGGCTCGGATCCCCCGCGGATCTCGTCCATCAGCGACGTCAGGACGTCGTTGTGCGCCGAATCCGGGTTGGGGTTGGTAACTGACATCTGGTGTTGAATAGTGTCAACTTAGAGTCGTATAATGACAGTGCCTGGTCGAATGCTCGCGCGGCGTCTCGCGCGTCAGACTCGCGGCACGCCCCGGCCACACTGGCGACTCCTGCAGTAGTAGCGCACGGCGCAGCCATATCTACTACAACGTGCCGGTCTGGCTGGCTCCGCGCGCGTTCTCTACGATGTCCGGGTCACGCAATCGAGCCGGAGGCCATCCGATGGAAGAACGTCGCCAACGCATTTCATCCCGTTGCCGGGCCTCCCTTGTCGCGGTTCTTCTGAGCATCGCCACGGGCGCCTGCATGCAAGCAGGGGACGGGCCAACCGCAGCCGACGCTCCCTTCGACGTTCTCATCACGAACGCCCGCGTGGTGGACGGCGCCGGCAATCCCTGGTTCCGGGCGGACGTAGGGGTGCGCGGGGACCGCATCGCCGCCGTGGGCCGGCTCTCGGGCCGCGCCGCCGCACGGACCATCGACGCGGGCGACCGCGTCGTCACGCCCGGTTTCGTCGACATGATGGGCCAGGGCAGCCTGGTGCTCATCACCGATCCTCCGAGCGCCGAGAGCAAGCTCCGCCAGGGCATCACCACCTACCTCTCCGGCGAGGGAGGCTCGCCCGCGCCCCAGAGCGCCGAAACCCAGCAGAATCCGCCCGTCATCGACGGCGACACGCTGCGCTGGCGCAGGTACTCGGAGTACTTCGCGATCATGGAGAGCTACGGCATCCCCATCAACGTGGTGCACGACGTCGGCCTCACCCAGGTGCGGCGTGTGGTCCTGGGCGTGGAGGATGTCGCCCCGACACCCGAACAACTCGAGCAAATGCGGGAGCTGGTGCGCGAGGGGATGGAGGACGGGGCCGTCGGGGTGTCCACTTCTCTCATCTATCCGCCCGCCATCTATGCGAGCACCGAGGAGCTCATCGCCCTGACCTCGGTCGCGGGCGAGTACGGCGGGGTCTACTTCACGCACATGCGCAACGAAAGCCACGCGGTCCTCGAGGCCATCCGCGAGGCCATCACCATCGGCGAGGGCGCGGGCGTGCCCGTGCACATCTACCACCTGAAGGCCGCTGGCCAGCGCAACTGGCCGCTGATGGACGAGGCGCTTGCCCTCATCGACTCCGTGCGCACCGCGGGGATGGACGTCACCGCCGACATCTATCCCTATGTGAGAAACGGAATCGGGCTGGGGTCGTTCCTGCATCCCCGGCACTACGCGCGCGGCACCCAGGCCTTCCTGGAGACGCTCTCCGACCCGGAGCTGCGCGCGCAACTGAGGAACGAGGTCGAAACCGACTCCGAGTGGGAGAACTGGTATCAGCACGTGGGGATGGACTGGAACAACGTCCTCATCGTGGCCGCGTCGGACGAGGTGGATCCCGGCGTCATCAACCGGTCCGTGGCCGAGGCAGCGGAGGTGCTGGGCACGGATCCCTGGAACGCCTTCTTCGACCTGGTGCAGGCCGGCGGCGTGAGCGTGAACCCGCTCAGCATGAACGAGGACCAGAAGTGGGCCGCGTTCCGGGCGCCGTTCGTGATGATCGACACCGACGCCTCGCCGGTGAATCCCGCGTCGACCGCCAGCTCGCACCCGCGCGCCTTCGGGGCCTTCCCGCGCGTGATCGCCAGGTATGTGCGCGAGGACCGGGTGATCACCCTGGAGGAGGCCGTGCGCCGCATGACCTCGCTGGCCGCCCATCGGCTCGGCCTCTACGACCGCGGCATCGTGGCGCCCGGCATGGCCGCCGACCTGGTGGTCTTCGATCCGGCCGAACTCCGCGACATGGCCGAGTTCGGCTCGAACGCGATGCGCTACGCGGAGGGCGTGGACTACCTGTTCGTGAACGGCGCGCTGGTGATCGACGAGGGCGAGATGACCGATGCGCGGCCGGGGAGGCTGCTCAAGCGTGCGGGGTAGGTCCGGATGTGGACTCCGAGGAGCATGTGCCGCGGCGACGCCGGGGACGCAGGCCCTTCTCCGGGATTGGGTGGTTGGGAGGCAGTAGTCCTCGCCGCCGTACTCGCAGGAGCATCCCTCCTCGCCGTGCCGTCGCTCCAGGCCCAGTCGGACGCGGAGCCATCCGCGACTTCTCCCGCGGGCGAGACCGACTCGGCGGCTCTCGCGACTCTCTCGGCGTGGGCGGATCAGGTGTGGCTGTCCCTGCTCGACCGCGACGGTGCCTACTACGGCCGTCTGGCGGAGGAGGGCATCTTCCAGCGGTTCAACCCTGAAATGGACCACGAGTACGGGCTGGATGTCCGCTCGGGCCTCTTCGGTCCCGGTGAAGACGCACGCTGGGCCGAGTTGCCCAACGGCTTTCGGGTTGCCGGGGGGTCGCTCAACAATCCGCACATCCTCAACGTCGTGGACTGGCGCCAGGAGATCCACGTCTCCGGCCCCGTGGACCTGATGGCACGCTACCGCCGGGAGCGATCGCTCACGGCATGGCGCGACTACCCGTGGGTGGGCGTACGCTGGCGCGACGCGCTCGGGACGCCGTGGACCGTGCGGGTGGGGCTCGGCGTCCACTTCTTCAAGCCGTCCGCAGACGTGGAGCTCGCGCTGGCACGCTCCTGGAGAGACGGCGAAGACAGGAGCTGGACGCTGGAAGTGCGCCTCGCAGCGCTCGACGCCTTCAACGAAGCGATCTTCCAGGGCCTGGGAGTGCGGGCGGACGACGTGCACGCCCACTACGACTACGCGGGAGCTCCCCTCGCGGCTCGCACGACCCTGAGGGCCGCGGCGTCACGCTGGCGGGCGGAGCTGCACGCGGGATCGAGCCGAAGAAGCGAGGTCCAGGTGAACTTTCCGGCAATCGGCCGGGCTCCGTTCAGCCAGCTCGAACAGGTCGCGTTCCTGGGAGCACTCCTCCAGGTCACACCGCTCGAGCGCGTGACGTTGGCGCTGTACGGCACCTGGGCGAGGGCGGACATCGAGCGGCGGGCGCCCGCGAGCGGGCTCGGCTTCACTCTGCGGGAGCAGACGGTGACCGTGGCCGCCCGCGCACGGACCCGCCTGAATCCGCTGTGGGCGGTCGAGACGGAGCTGGCGCGGGTGCGGCGACCCGAATGGCGCACGCCGGGAGGGGGCGCTCGCCGCGAGCACCGTGATCGCGAAGTTTTCGCCCGGGCGGCCCTCGTCCGGTACCCGGAGGCGGGATGGACGGCCCGCCTGGCCTACGCCCTTCTGGACCGCGATGCGGGCTACCAGGCGCCCTGGCTCACGGGGCGGAATCAGGGACTGATCACGGAAGCGGGCCACCGGTTCCGGTCGGGCTTCGAGGTGACGGCCGGGCTCCGCTGGGACCTGGACCACTTCGGGCGGGATCGGTTCGAGGGCGGCCATCTGCGGCTGTCGGCCGCCTGGTGATGGGCCGGGCTGCGAACCCGGACCCCTACCCCGCCAGGTTGAACAGCCTGCTGTACTTCACCACCAGTTGGCGCTGCTTCGGCCCCGCCAGGATTCCCGTGCGGTCGAGCGGTCCCCGATGCCTGGTATCGTTCCAGACGACGAACAGCCCGGTGCCGGCCGTGTCTAGCCAGCCGAGCCGGAGGTTGGTCCCCACGTCCCTGGTGTCGTCGTTGTACTGGACGTTGGTCTGCAGGTAGAGGCGGGGCGTGAACGAGTATGACCCGTTGAACTGGATGACCGCGGTCGTGAAACTGCCCTCGTCAAGACGGACGTCGAAATAGTTCAAGCGGACGTTGCCGCTGAACTTGTCGCCGTAGCGGTAGGCCAGCGTCGCGTTGGGGCCGAAGCGGGTTCCGCTGTAGAAGCCGCCGAGCGCCCATCCGCCCGACAGCGAGAGCGGAGCGCCGCGGTTGGTGTTCGCCCTGAATTCCCAGTCGTAGTTGTGGTACGTGCCCGCCGGGATGACGATGTTCTCGCGGATCGCGAACGGCTCCAGGAGGCCCTCGCCCGTGAAGTTGAACCCGGGCAACTGGAAGAAGGCGCCGTTCTCGAAGGCGAAGTGGTTGTCGATGTGGATCAGGTACGACTCGTTGAAGCCGCCCAGCGTCCAGAAGCTGTTCCCGGAGATGTGCGGCCGGAACTCCCGGAACCAGGGCACGCTCTCCGTGCGCATGTGGCGAAGGAAGCGCCAGTTGACGTGCCGGTACCCGCGCCGGTTGACGAAGCCGACCTCCGGGTTGAAGGCGTCTCCGATCTGCCGGTACCCGGTCGTGACCTGCCAGTCGCGGGTGACGTAGCGCATGCCGCCGGCGAAACCGTACTCACCGTCGTTGAACCCGGACCCGGGTGCCTGTCCCCCGATGGGAACCGGCGTCGTGGTGATGCCCGCCCAGCCATCGAAGGTCAGCGCTTCGCCGATGCCGAGCCGGCCGTCGAGGCCGTAGGTGAGGTTGTAGTCGGACCCGTCGGTGGTGTTGAGGCGCGACACGAAGATGGCGCCGAGCTGCGACCTGTTGCCGAACTCGCGGTAGGCCCTCAGTACGCCGAAGTTGTTGTGCGGCGCGATCTGCTCGCGGAGGCCGGTGGCGCCGTCGATGTCGAAGGCATCGCTCGTCTGGATGTTGAGCACGCCGACCTGGAAGTCCCCGACCTTTCCGGTCATCCGCGCGCCCGCCTGGATCGGCACCTCGCGCCCGCCCGAGAGGCCGATGCGGCGGCTGAAGAACAGCTCGGCCGACCGGCTCGCACCCACGGCGAAGACACCCGCGTTCTCCAGGAAGAACGCGCGCTTCTCGGGGAAGAAGAGGCTGAAGCGCGTGAGGTTCACCTGCTGGTCGTCCACCTCCGCCTGCGCGAAGTCCGTGTTCACGGTGAGGTCGAGGGTCAGGCTCTGATTGATGCCGATCTTGGCGTCGCCCCCGAACTGCTGGCCCATGGCCACCTCCGGCGAGGCGACCCGGTAGTCCTTGAGGCCGTCCGCGAGGGCGTACGGGCTGACCGTAACCGTGCGCCTGGCGGGAGCTTCCACCGACAGCGTCCCGGCGAGCGAGATGCGATACAGGTCGAACTGGCGGGGCAGGGGCGCCCACATCGACTGCTCGCTGTTGCGCCGGATCTTGCGCTCGAAGTTCAGGCCCCAGTCCTGGGTCCCCCCGGCGCCATAGCGGAGCGTCGAGAACGGGATCCGCATCTCGACGTACCAGCCGCGCTCGTCGCGGGTCGTGGCCACGTCCCACGAGCCGTCCCAGTTCAGGTTGAAGCCGCCCGCCGAGCCGCGCTGCTGGCGCCCGCCGCCCCGTCCTCCGCCCACGCCTTCACCGGTGACCTGTCCGTCGTATTCGATGCCCGCCGGCGTGGTGCCGAAGACGAAGCCGTTCTGGCGGTCGAGATAGGTGTCGAGCACGACGACGAAGGCGTCCGAGTCGTTGAGCGAGGCGTCGCGCAGGGTCTGGCCCGTGACGATGCCGTTCGGGTCTTCATCCCAGAGCCAGGCGCCGATGTAGAGGGCCGCGTCGTCGTAGCCGACCCGGACCTCCGTCGGCTGGGAGACGGGCTGCCCCTCGGAGGGCTCGCGCTGGGTGAAGCCGTCGAGGGGCTCCAGGCTCGACCAGAGCGCGTCGTCGAGCCGGCCGTCGATGACGGGGGCCGCCGCGACCGCCGATGCGCGCGCGTTGGGCGGCTGCCCGTTGGTTGAGGGCCCGTTGGGGGACTGCTGGGCCTGGAGCGCGGCAGGCATCGCGAGGATGCCGATGACGGCGATGTAGCAGGCGAGGACGGAGATGTAGCAGATCGTGCGCACGTGGCCTCGCTCCCGGAAAGGACTGCCCGATGGCCGGCAAGATAGCCATCCCGCGACCACTACGCTCCCTACGACACGCGACGCGCGGAATGCGCTCAGGCCTTCGCCCCCACCGGGTCCACGCGCACCGTCACGATGTCCGTGTCATGGTACTTCTGGTGGCGCACCGATGTGGCGATGTGGCGCAGCAGCCTGAGCGAGACGTCGCGCTCAACCGGAAGCTCCGCCGAGAGGCCCCCGAGCAGCGCCAGGCGATCTTCGAGGTTGCCCTCGCCGGTAACAGCCAGAAACTCGAGTTCGGCGCCGCCGGCGTCGGCACGAGCCGTGACGCGCAGCCGCCGCTCGCCCGCCGCGCGATCGTCCTTCG
The DNA here is from genome assembly GCA_022825135.1 of Gemmatimonadota bacterium. GTDB lineage: Bacteria > Gemmatimonadota > Gemmatimonadetes > Longimicrobiales > Gaopeijiaceae > BD2-11. The sequence goes on from JAJDYN010000004.1 coordinate 6,333, forward strand.
CCTGCTCGACCAGGATCAACAGGGTCTCTTCGGCGGCGAGGTCAAGCCGGTGCCCGATCTCCTCGCCCATTCCGGCACGGGACGCGAACCGCCCCAGGAAGTCCTGGATCTTCGGCAGCGCCTCGACATTGAGGCTCGTTTGCATGCGCCGGCGCGGCGGCCCGGTCAGCTCCATGAAGACCGAGAGCAGAATCGCGGTCAGCCCCCCCGAGGTCATCCCGTTCTCCAGAAGCGAGCCCGCCCAGCCGAAGTACTCGGCCGGGATGCCGCCGCTCTGGAAGCCGGACCCGATCCAGAACGAAACGCCGATGATCGTGGCCTTGCGGTAGTCGATGCCCTCCTGCGTGACCATCTCGACGCCCAGCACGAACAGGATCGCGATGAGGACGATGATGTACGCGCCCACCACGGGGTCCGGTATGGCGAGCAGCACCGCCGTGGCCTTGGGGAAGAATGCCAGCGCGATGAAGATGAGCCCGATGCACATGCCCACCCGGCGCGCGGCGATCCCGGTGATGTCGACAATCGAGACGCTGTTCGAGTAGGTGGTGTTGGGGACCGTCGCGAGCAGACCCGACAGGAGGTTGCCGACCCCGTCGGCCGCCACCGCGCCCTGCACCGCGCGGAAGTCGGTCGCGCGGCGCTCGCGCCACGACACCCGCTGAATCGCCATGCCGTCGCCGATGGTTTCGATGGCGCCGACCAGCGTGACGAAGATGAACGCCGGAAGCATGGCCCAGAAGCCGGCGCTCAGGCTCAGGTCGAAGCCGGGCCACCCCGCCGCCGGTACTCCGAACCAGAGCGCCTCGCCCACGATTTCCATGTTGTAGGTGCCGAACCCGGCCGCGACCAGGCAGCCGCCCACCGCCCCGATCACCGACCCCCACAGACGGAGGGCTCCCCTGGCGCGAAGGATGATCACAACCGTGATCACGATGGTGGTTAGCGCGGTCAGGGGAGCGGCGGCCGGCGCGGCCCCCTCCGGCGCTACAAAGAGCAGGTCGAAGCCGATGGGCATGACCGTGACCGCGATCAGCATGATCACCGTGCCCGCCACGGTCGGTGTGATGAAGCGCCGGAGGAGCGAAAGGCGCGAGGAGATCAGAAACTGGAAGAGCGACGAAGCCACGATCAGGGTGGCCAGCAGCGCGGGTCCGCCCAGTTGCAGCGCCGCGACCGAAACCGCAATGAAGACGCCCGAGGTGCCCATCAGCAGGACGTATCCCGCCCCGATCCTGCCCAGCGGTCTCGCCTGGATCATCGTCGAGATGCCGCACACGATCAGCGCCGCGAACGCCGCCCAGGTCAGGTAGGTCTCGCTCCCGCCCCCGGCCCGCACCACGATCGCCACCGTGATGACGATGCCCGCGATGTTGAGCAGGATGTACTGGAACCCGAGCCCGAAGGACACGCCCCAGCCCGGAGTTTCGTCAGCCTGGTAACGGAGGTCCTGCCGCGTAGGGGAGGGGGGCATGGGGGGTTGCGCTCAGGGTTGGGGGGACCGGTCGCCGGAACGCCGCAAGCGGCGGCCGCAGGGTCGCGACGGGGAGCATAATCGGGGCGCGGGCGCGGGGATGGCAAGGTGGCGTGAGGCGCCGGTCGCCATGGCTCGCCAGGGCCGCAACCGTTCTCTTGAATCATGGGCGTGCGGGTTTCAGAGACGCTGGTAACCCCCGTGCTCAGGGATCCGCGACATGCCTCGGGAGTCTGCCCCCATGAAACGCCGAGCCAATCGAACCGCGTCCTCTCCGCTGCTCACCGCAGCTCCCGCCGCCCTCGCACTGACTCTCCTCGCACTCACCGCGTCCTGCGGTGACGCCCCTTCCACCGGGGCGGGGGCGATTGGCCCGGCCAGCACCCTCGAACGCAACCAGGCGCTCCACATCCCCATGCGTGACGGCGTGCGGATCGCGGTCGATGTCTGGCTGCCGGAAGGCATCGAGCCGGGTGCGCGCCTGCCCACCATGATCCGGGCGACCCGCTATTGGCGGGCGCGCGGATTCGTCGACGCCCCGACGGAGGGTGACTCCAACTTCGACGAGGCCGAACGCTGGAACGGGGCAGGATATGCGCTGGTGCTCGTCGACGCGCGCGGGAGCGGAGCCTCCTTCGGTATTCGCCGCTTCGAACTGGCCGAGGACGAATGGCGCGACTACGGCGAAGTCGTCGACTGGATCGTGGCGCAGCCCTGGTCGAACGGACGGGTCGGCGCCTACGGGGTGTCGTACGCGGGCAACACCGCTGAGATGCTCGCGGTCAACCGGCACCCGGCCGTCATGGCGGTCGCGCCGCTCTTCAACGACTTCGACAACTTCGCGCACCTGGTCTTTCCGGGCGGCGTGCTCACCGTCGGTTTTCTGGAGAGCTGGTCGAACCGTACGCGCATGCAGGACCTGAACGATATCTGCGGGCTCTCAGGCGTGGACGGTTCGGAGTGCGATGAACTGCGTCGCAGCCAGGTGACCGGCGTCAAACCCGTGGACGCGGATGTGGACGGCGCCCTCGTCGCTGCGGCGGTGGCCGAACACGAGGCCAACACGGTGCCCTTCGGAGCGGCGCTGGAATACGAGTTCCGCGACGATCCGTTCGGCCGCTACGACGAGATCAACGTGGGGCACCGGCGGAGCCCTTGCGGCCACCTCCCGCAGATCGAGGAGTCGGGCGCGGCGATGTTCATTCGGGCTGGCTGGCAGGACGCTGGCACCGTGAACGGCACGCTGGGCCGCTACAACACCATCTCCAACGCGCAGCACGTCTTCATCGGGCCGCGGGACCACGGGGCGCGCAACGACGCCGACCCCTTCCGGCCGGACGACACCCCGGTCGCTCCCGACGCGGCCGCGCGCTTCACCGAGCTGGTCGCCTTCTTCGACGCGCACCTCAAGGAGGGCGGCTCCGGACAGACGCCCACGGAGATCAACTACTACACGCTCGGCGCGGACCGGTGGACCCGTACCGAAATCTGGCCGCCCGATGGGTTCGAGGACGTCACCTGGTACTTCGGCGCCGAGGGGATGCTGACCCGCGAAGCCCCGTCCGCCGCCGACGCCGAGGACAGCTACACCGTGGACTTCACGGCCACAACCGGCACGCGCAACCGCTGGTACACCAACGGCGGGGGCGGCGACGTGGTGTACGGGGACCGGCGGGAGGAGGACGCGAAGCTGCTCACCTACACCAGCGCCCCCATGGAGGTCGACACGGAGATCACCGGCCACCCGGTCGTCACCCTGCACGTTGCCTCGACCGAGCCCGACGGCGCGCTCATCACCTACCTGGAGGATGTCGCCCCGGACGGCACCGTGCGCTACATCACCGAAGGGCAACTGCGCGCCGTGATGCGCGCGGTCACGGACGATCCGCCGCTCTACCGCAAGTACGGTCCACACCGCTCCGAGCTGCGCGCCGACGCGATGCCGCTCGTGCCCGGCGAGGTCGCCGAAATCAGCTTCGACCTCTGGGCGACATCCGTGCTGATTCGGGAAGGCCACCGGATCCGCGTCGCCATCGCGGGCGCGGACGCCGACACCTTCCTGCGCTATCCACGGGACGGGGGCGTGCCGGTGCTCTCAGTTCAGCGGAACGCGACCTACCCCTCCGGCATCGTCCTCCCGATCCGATCAGGAGCCGGCTAGAAGTCAGCCTCGTGACCGTAGCGCGTGAGCAGCGATGCCAGTTCCGGAAGCGAGAGATCCAGCACGGAGGCGGCCCGCCTCACGGAGAGACTCCCCGCCTCGAGGGCATAGGCGACACACCGGACGAATTCCGCGCTGAACGAGGGGATCGCGGCTCCCCTGCCCGGCGCGCTGCCCGGCCCGGGACCACTCGCGGTCGGAAGCCGGGCAGCGAGCGCGTCGACCTGCTCCCGGGACAGCAGGTAGAGGCGTCGCAGGCGGCGCACGTACACCTCCACCGGGACCCGGAGTTGCGCGGCACCCTCGATCAAACGAGCGGGCAGATCGCGCGATCGCCTCACGCGACTCCACTCCTCCTCGGCCCTGCCCATTGCGATAATGTCCTCCGCGGTCATGCGCATCGGCTCTCCCGGGCTCACGTCGCCTTCCCGCTCCCGGTCGAATCCCAATTGCCGCCGCAGAACGGGCCAGGGCATCAGGAGTGCGGTGGAAAAGCTTTCGGCCACTCGCGCAACCAGCCATCGCTTCCCGCGGCGCGGCAGGCGAACGGATTCCACTCGGGCGGGCGGGATTGCATCCCAGGTCAACAGGTGGAAGAGTCCGTGAGCCATGCCGTAGTTCCGATGCCCCTCGGGCTCATGGCGGTTGACGAGCACGCACTTTAGTCCTTGAGCGCGGACAGCGGCACTCGCGATTCCGGGTGGGGCATCCACCTCGAGCACCAGGATGTTCAGACGGTCTTCCAGCGCCGACCGCAGCGCTGCCGCCGGACAATCTCCGAGTCCCATGCGTTCGCTGAAGGCCTCACCCGCGTCCCCTGCGTCACCGAAGGAGGAGTGGCGCGTCAGCGACAGCTTCAGTTCCAGCCATCGACGCTCACGTCCCAGCTCGCGGGACAACTCCCGGTACATCGCGATCCATCGCCCCGCTCTGCGCTCGAATTCGTCGACAGCCGCGCTCGCCACCTCTGGACCCGTCCGGAACGTGAATTCCCCTTCACCCTCTAGGCGGAACGGGTCGGTGAAGTAGTCCAGGTCGACGCCGAGAAGGTCCATCGCCAGGATGAGCTGCTCTGCGGTGAGGGAGCGTTGCCCATTTTCGATGCGGGTGACGTTCTGGCGATGGTGCAGGCCCAGGTCTCCCGCCAGTTGGTACTGCGTCAGCCCGGCTCGTTTGCGGGCCGCCCTCAGACGGGCGGCAATCCGGGAGGTCAGGCCGGCAATCCGGGCTGTTGGTCGCATTCGGATGCGAGGAGGCTGGTGATCGGTGGATCGGTGGGGCGGTTGGTGCCCGTTGCACGCTGGTTGGTTGCAGTCAAGTGAGGAGCAGCCTCTCCGCGCCACGGGCCTTGTCGCCCTTTGCCACGGGCTTTGTTGCCCTTTGCCACGGGCTTTATTGCCCTTTGTGGTACGCGCCCCTCTGCGGGGTGTTGCCAAATCGAAAAGGCAACATATTGTTGCATTTTGTGTTTTGCAACACGCCACGGAGGGGTCAGACAGACGATGCTCTAGCCCGCAGCCGGTCTACTCCAGGCCCGCTCAGCCCACCCGCACGTCGAGGTGCTCAAGCCCTCTCAGGACGATGTTCGGCCGGTACTTCGGCGGACGCGCGCCGAAGGCGAGCCGGGGGAATCGCTCCAGCAGCACCTCCAGCGCGACTCGCCCCTCCAGCCGGGCGAGCGGCGCACCGAGGCAGTGGTGGATGCCGCGGCCGAACGAGATGTTCGGCTGGCCTGATCGCGTGATGTCCAGTTTATCCGGCTCGGGGAATCGTTCGGGGTCATGGTTGGCGGAGCCGATCAGGAGCGTGATCATGGTACCTTCGCTGACGGCCAGACCCCCGAGTTCCATGTCGCGGAGCGCCACGCGCATGTCCAGTTGGACCGGCGCGTCGTAGCGGAGGAGTTCTTCCACCGCCGAAGGGATCAGTTCGGGCTGCTCGCGGAGCAGGGCGAGCTGATCGGGGTGCCGCAGGAGGGCCCGGACTCCGTTCCCGATGAGGTTCGTGGTGGTTTCGTTGCCGGCCGTAAGGAGAAGGCGCAGCATCACCCTCGTTTCCTCGGCGGTCAGCTTGTCGCCTGCGTCCTCGGCCTCGACCAGCCGCGAGACGAGATCGTCGCGGGACTCGCGGCGGCGCTGCTCGATGACGGCCGTGAAGTATGCCGCGAACTGCCGAGCAGCGCGGTACACCTTCTCTTCTTCCTCCGGGGAGAGGTAAGGCTCCAGCGCGCGCGCCAGATCGTCGGACCAGACCTTGAAGCGCTCGAGGTCGCGCTCGGGGACTCCGATCATTCTGGCGATGACGATGGTGGGAAGCGGCACCGCGAAGGCCTTCATGAGGTCGAATTCGCGGGCTTCTCCGACCTTGTCGAGGAGTGCGTGCGCGGTGGCGCGGATGTAGTCCTCCATCCTTGCCACCTGACGGGGCGTGAATGCCCGGTTGACGAGAGCGCGCAGGCGGGTGTGGTCGGGCGGGTCCTGCGCGAGCATGCTCGGCGTGAGCTTCTTCCGTGTCGCAATGGAGCCCTCCGAGGAGGTCACCTTGCTGAAGTCGTTGCCGAAGTTCCTGTGGTCCCGGAGGATGCGGTCGACGTCGGCGAAGCGGGACACCACGACCTGGTTGGCGAAGATGCTGCGATGAATCGGGTCGCGTTCGCGCAGCCTGCGGTACAGCGGATAGGGGTCCGCGACGGAGTCGGGTGAGAGCGGCCGGTACGCGACCCCGGTCCGAAGCCACTCTCCGACCAGGCGGGCGCGCATCCAGGCGACCCAGATGGCCCTCGCAATCGCGTTCCTGGGAACCATTCCGTATTTTCCCGTCCTCTCCGCCTGCGGTGTCGCAGGCATGGATAAGTACGCTGCCAGCCGGTGCAGGTTGCATGCCGCCGCCCTGCCGGCGCGCGCGTTGTCGATTCTCCTGAAGCGGAATGCCAGCCATGAAGACCCAGCGCAACTCGACCTGGAACACCCGGCGCAACTCGGCCCGGCGCAGCTCGCCCCCGATCCGCCGGCGCATCCTTCCCGCCGCGGTCACCCTCGCCGTCCTCTTCACGGGGACTGCGATGTTCCCATCGGGGCATGTCCACGCCCAGTCGGCGCTCGAGACGGCCATCTCGCATCTTCAGTATCGCGAGCTCGGGCCCGCGCTCATGGGCGGGCGCATCGCGGACATCGCGGTGGTGGAATCGAAGCCGCAGATCTTCTATGTCGGCACGGGTACGGGAGGCGTCTGGAAGACCGAGAACCACGGGACCTCGTGGACGCCGGTCTTCGACGACCAGCCCGCTAGCTCCATCGGAGCCGTCACGCTCGACCAGTCGAACCCCAACCTGGTCTGGGTCGGGACCGGGGAGCCGCAGAACCGACAGTCGTCCGGCTGGGGCAACGGCGTGTACAAATCGGTCGACGGCGGCAGGACCTGGCAGCACATGGGGCTCGAGGGGAGCAAGCACGTGGGGCGCATCCTCATCCATCCGCGCAATCCGGATGTCGTGTACGTCGCGGCGGTCGGGGATCTGTGGGGGCCCAACGAGGAGCGCGGAGTCTTCCGGACGCAGGACGGGGGCGAGAGCTGGGAGAAGGTCCTCTACATCGATGAGGACACCGGCGCCATCGACATGGCGATGGACCCGAGCGACCCGAACACCGTTTTCGCGGGGATGTACCAGCGGCGGCGCACCGGCTGGGGCTTCAACGGGGGCGGCCCCGGGAGCGGGCTCTACCGCACCCTGGACGGCGGCGACACCTGGACGGAACTGACCGAGGGACTCCCCGATGGCGACAAGGGACGTGTCGGCGTGGATGTCTTCCGCGGGGACGGGAACATCGTGTACGCGCTGATCGAGGCCCAGCCGAGGACCCCGGGCCAGGGCTTCGGAGGGGGCGGAGGACCGTCGCGGAGCGGGCTCTTCCGGTCGCTCGACCGCGGGAACACGTGGGAGAAGATGTCGGACACCAACCCGCGCCCGATGTACTACTCGCATGTGCGCATCGACCCCACCAACGTGGACCGCATCTACGTGCTCGGGAGCCCTCTGATGGTGTCGGACGACGGCGGGCGCACCTTCCGCAGCGACGGCGCCACCCAGGTGCACGTCGATCACCACGACCTCTGGATCAACCCGGCGGACCCGGACCACCTCATTCTGGGGAGCGACGGGGGCGTGGCCGCGAGCTGGGACGGCACCGGGCACTGGCGCATGTTCGACAACCTGCCCCTCGGCCAGTTCTACGCCATCGGCCACGACATGCGCGATCCGTACTTCGTGTGCGGAGGGCTCCAGGACAACGACGCCTGGTGCGGGCCGTCCAACACCCGCTCGTTCCACGGCATCCGCCACCAGGACTGGTACGAGGTGGCGTACGGGGACGGGTTTTTCGCGATCGTCGATCCCACCGACTCGACCATTGTCTACGCCGAGTCGCAGCACGGGAACATGAACCGGTACGACCTCAACACCGGCGAGAAGATTCCCATGCGGCCCATCACCGGCCCGCGCGAGAACGGCGACACCGCCAAGACCTACCGCTACAACTGGAACTCGCCGCTCCAGCTCTCGCCCCACGATCCGGCGACCGTGTACCTGGGCGCGAACTTCCTGATGCGCTCGCGGGACTACGGCATGTCGTGGGAGGAAGTCGGGGGCGTGGATCTCACGAAGCAGATCGATCGCGAGGAGCTCGAGATCATGGGCGTTCTCGGATCGGAGCCGCAGATGTCGGTGAACGACGGCATCTCGACCTACGGCAACATCACCAGCTTCGCCGAGTCGATTCTGGCGCCGGGGCTGCTCTATGTGGGCACCGACGACGGCAACCTGCAGGTGAGCCGCGACGACGGCGCGACCTGGACCAACGTGGCCGACCGCATCCCCGGCCTGCCCGAGCGCACCTACGTGAGCCGGGTCGAGCCTTCGCACCACGTCGAGGGGCGCGTCTATGCAAGTTTCGACGGGCACCGCAACGCGGACTACGCAGCCTACGTGTACGTGAGCGAGGACTACGGGCAGAACTGGTCGCGCATCACGAACGGGCTGCCTGACGGCTGGTCGGTGAACGTCGTAACCGAGCATCACCGCGCCCCCAACCTGCTCTTCGTGGGCAACGAGACGGGCGTGTTCGTGTCGGTCGACCGGGGCGGGGAGTGGGTCCAGCTGAAGAACAACCTGCCGACGGTGCCGGTGGACGACATCCTCGTGCACCCGCGCGACAACGACCTGCTGGTGGGCACCCACGGCCGCTCGTTCTACATCCTGGCCGACGTGACCCCGCTGGAGCATCTCTCCGAGTCGATGCTGGCCGAGGCGGGCCGGGTGTTCCCGCAGGCGCGGCCCACCATCATGTGGGCGGAGCGCGGCGACTGGCCCTTCCAGGGCGCGACCTACCAGGCGCCCAATCCGCCCCGCGGGTCGCTGATCCGGTACTACCTGCGCGATGAGTGGGAAGCGCCGATGGCGGCTGAGGACGATGAGGAAGGGGGGAACGGGAACGGCGATGGGCCCGGGGATGTGGATTCGGGACAGGACGCGGAGGATGACGGTGACGGGGATGGGCGCGACGATGCAGGAGCGGGACAGGAGGCAGACCAGAGCGATGATGCGGCCGGGCGCTCGGATGAAGATTCGGAACCCTTCGCCCTGACGATCACCGACGCCCAGGGCAACCACGTGCGCACCCTCGAGGCCCCGAGCGAGCCCGGCGTCAACGAGGTCGTGTGGGACTGGCGCTTCGACGCTCCGTACGAGGCCGATGGCCAGCAGGGTGGGGGCGGCGGCGGCCCCTTCGGAGGCGGCACGCCACAGGGTCCGATCGCGCTACCCGGCACGTACACCGTGAGCATGGACGTCGGCGGGGAGACCTTCTCCGCGACCGTGGAGATCCAGGCCGACCCGCGCCGTCCCATGACCATGGCCGACCGCATGGCCCGCCAGGATGCGCTCATGAGCCTGCACCGGCTGGCGGTGCCGATCAACGACGCGACCCAGGCCATCAACCACCTGGAGGAACAACTGGACGCCGCCGAGGAACTCATCGACGGCGCGGACGCGCCCCCCGAGGGCATCGAGGAGGAGTTGGAGGCCATCCGCGAAGCGCTGGAGGAGATCGAGGAGGATGTCTCGGAAGCTCGCCAGAACGCAGGTGTTGCCAGGGCCATCCAGCAGTCCTCGGTCCACCCGACCGAGGATCACATGTGGCAGGTCGACCACGCGTGGGAGGTGATGGGCGAGACGGTGCCGGAGCTGAACGCGCTGATCGAGGACCGGGTGCCGGCGCTCAACGGCCAACTGTACGCGGAGGGCGTGCGGCCGGACGCGGGAGAGCCCGTGGAGATGCCGGGGAGGTAGGGGGTTCGTTGGACTATGTCGTCGTCGAGCAGGGAACGAGCGTCCTACAAGGGGCCGGGGACACGCGACGAAGTTGGCCGCGTCATGGACGGTTGCCATCCGGCCTTCGGGCCTGCAACAAGCACCTCTTGAGCCCATCGAGTCGTGCTTGAGTCACCGGCGGAGGTCCTCGCAAGAATGCAGGCAAGGGGAGACTCCTGCTTGGCACTCAGGGAAGTCGTCTTCGCGGGTCGCAGAATAAAAGGGCCAGACCGCAACGCGTTGGCGGACGAACTTGCCGCGTTCGCCAACTCTCGCGGAGGTCAGATTGTTCTCGGAGTCCGCGATGACACCGGCGATATTGTGGGTATTCCGCCGGACCGCGTCCATCTGGTCGAACGCTTGATTGCGGAGGTAGCCGATGAGTCCGTCGACCCGCCTCTCTACGTGTTGACGCGGCACCTTTCACTTCCCGACGCCACCGGTGTTCAGCAACTGGTGATCCAAGTCTTCGTACCGCGCAGCCCGTTCGTTCACAGAAGCGCGTCGGGATACTTCCGCCGACGAGCGGACGCGAAGCGCCAGATGCGACCCGAGGAACTCGCTCGCCTGTTTGAACAGCGCCGGCGTGCCGGTTTCATAAGCTTCGACGAACAGACCCTGGACGCGGCATCCTTCCAGGACATGAGCGCGGATCTGATCGACCGGTTCAGGACCGAGCGAACGGACGACGACCCGCAGACCTTCGCTCGCAAGCTGGGAATGGCCGCACGCACGGAGACCGGAGAACTTCGCCCGACGATCGCCGGGATCCTGTTCTGCACGTCCAGCCCGGAGCGGTGGTTGCGCCATGCGTACGTTCAGGCGGTGTCGTACCGGGGCCGAGGAGTCGCAGATTCGGTGGACATGGTGAACTATCAGCTTGACGCCCGTGACATCACCGGACCGCTCGATGTTCAGATCGAGGAGGCCTGTCGGTTCGTGACGAAGAACCAACGGGTATCCGCCAGCAAGGCACTCGGTCGCGCGGACCGTCCGCAGTACGATATGACTTCGGTCTTCGAAGCAATCGTTAACGCCATCGCCCACCGCGACTACTCGATCCACCAGTCGAAGATCAGGCTACGGATGTTCTCAGATCGCTTGGAACTCTATTCGCCCGGGGGTCTGCCCAATACACTCGAGTTGGACATGCTCCCGTACCGGCAGGTTGCCCGCAATGATGTGATCGCCAGTAGGCTGGCAGAAGTCCCCGTACCAACCGGTATCGCGGGACTCAACACAACCCGAGCGACGATGATGGACCGTCGAGGTGAAGGGGTGCGTGTGCTACTTCGGCGTAGCGAGGCCCACTCCGGTAGGCGCCCGGTGTACAGGCTTCTCGACGAATCCGAAGTAATGCTGACCATCTTTGCGGCCGAATGAAGTCCTCAACCTCACTTGAAGCGCGCGATGCCAGGGAGTCCTGCTTCACGAAGCGGCTGTTGGACCGGGCCGGAGATCGGCAGCTGACCGGCGCCAACGCGGGTCACGAGCATTCCACCGAGGACGAGCGTTGGGCTGACCTGGCTGCCTCTGCCCGCGTCGACTGGGCCGCGGAAAACCCGTTTTGAGCCAAGTCACCCCCGACGGCCGCTTCAGCCCGGAACGCCAGAGCTTCCTGGTCCACTTGGCCGAGCGCGGTCACCTGTGGCGCGAGGCGATTCGCGCCTACAAGGCTGGGGAACGGGGTGTTGCCGCCGCCGAAGCGATACGCAGCATCGCGGATGAATTCGGCTGGGAACCGCCTACGCCCGAGGAAGACGGGGTCGAACCACCCTCCACCAAGGCGCCGCGATCACCCGAGGGGTGATCCACTCGACCGAGTCGTCGCCGTGCAGGAGCAGGCCGGCGCGCGCGGCTCGGCCGTACTCCCCGTGGAACGCGCGCTAACTGCGGTCGCTCATTGACCCACCCGAAAAAAGTAACCCCGCCCGAGGCCTCTCGGCGTGTCGGGCGGGGAGCAAGTATGCGCATTGACACTACACCGTCCCGGGCAACCGTCAAGCCCGGTCATGCCGTGCATCTCGGCGCTCAGGCCGAGCAGTGCGCTCACCTCAGAGGTAAGCGCATGAGCTGGCCGACGCGGGGCCTAATCGACACATGGCCGCGCCTCTAACCGACACATGGCCGCATTGCTAATCGACACATGGCCGCTACGCTTCCGAGAATGTGGGAAGGGTGCGGGATGCGAACGCGGTCGCGCGTCTGCTACGACTTCTGGCCGTGCGCAACGGGGAGCTGCTCAAACCACCTTCCACCAGGGCGCCGCCAGCACCCGAGGCGTGATCCACGCGACCGAGTCGCCGCCGTGCAGGAGCAGGCCGGCGCGCGCGGCTCGGCCGTACTCCGCGTGGAACGCACGCAGGTTGGCCGCGTCGCGGAGGCGGGGCCGCCTGGTGGCCTTGACCTCGATGGGGAGCACCGACCCCTCCGCCTCGATCACGAAGTCGACTTCCTCCCCGGTGGTCGTGCGCCAGTGCAGCACTTCGGCGCGCCTGGTTCGGCAATCGCGCCATGCAAGCAGGTCCTGAAGTACGACGTTTTCCAGATGAGCGCCCCGGGGCTCGTCTTCCTGGGAGAGGTGCATCGCCAGACCCGTGTCGCTCCAATACAGCTTTGGGGCCTTGATCAGCCTCTTGGTGCGGTTGACCGAATATGCGGGAATCCGCACGAGCAGGTAGGAGGTCTCCAGCAGGTTCAGCCAGCGGTGCACCGTCGGCTGCGGGATGCCGATGTCCCGGCCCACCTCCGTCTGATTGAGCAACGCACCGAGGCGCAGGGCCGCCGCGCGCATGAGCCGCCGGAAATCCGGAAGAGCCGCGATCGAGGAAAGGGCCTGAAGGTCGCGCTCGAGATAGGTCCGCACGTACCCGTCGAACCAGATCGCCCGCTCGGCGGGAGTGTCGAGATGGACGGCGGGAACCGGGAAGCCGCCGCGCCGCGCGAGCGCCCGCCAGTCCTCCGGATCGCCGGGGTGCTCCGCCACGACATCGAGCCAATCCTGGTCAGGAGACTTGACCAGGTTCTCCCAGATGCCGCACCGGCCAAGGCCCAGTTGCTCTCGTCGCGTCATCGGCCAGAGGGTCAGATAACTGGCGCGGCCCGCCAATGACTCCGACACCCGCCGCATCAGCAGCAGGTTGGCGGACCCGGTCAGGAGGAAACGTCCCGGTCGGCGCTCCAGGTCGATCTCTCGCTTGACGGCGCTCAGGAGGTCCGGCTCGCGTTGCACCTCGTCGAGGGTTACGGGCCGCGCGCCGCGAACGAGCGCATCGGGATCTCGTCGGGCGAGATCGAGGATGTCCAGGTCGTCGAGCGATAGATACCGGCGGGCATCGGGAGCCGCACGCGGGGGCCCGGCCGCCTCCACCGACTGGCCGAGGGCGCGAGCGAGCGTGCTCTTTCCCGTCTGGCGGGCCCCGGCCACGACCACTGCGGGCATGACCCGCATCATGCCGTCGAGGGCACCGGAAACGGCTCGGGGAAGCGGCAAATCATTCATGATGTGAATGATAATCATTCATAACATGAATAGAAAGGACCACCGATCAAATACCCGTCAAGAAAATAAGGCATTGCAAATCAATGACTTACAGGGTTTGCGAGTGATTTGGCGGGTTTCCGATCAAGAAAAACGTAGCCGTCGTCGCTCGGAATCAGGACCGGACCCGGATCGCCTCACGGCCTGACACCGACCGACTCACTCCTCGTCCCCGTCAATGAGACATCGAGTCTCACCTGGTCGTAGGGCACGCGAGGCACCAGCGTACCACGCGCGCCCTTCCGCAACTCCACGAGTCCGTATTGGGACATCGTCTTGAGAGTTCGCGAGAGGTTTGACTTGCTGCGCCCGGCCAACGCCGCAAGCTCCGTTAGCGAACGCGGTCGCTCACGAGCGATCAGCTCCAGGAGATGCCGGTTGTGCTCGGACAGCAACTTCGCGAAGCTCTCGATCGAGGTGAACCAGACCTTGGGCTCACCCTTCGCTGGCGCGCGCTCCCCGCGGGCAATCGCCATGGTGCGTGCCTTCATCTGGTCGTAGTCGGCGATGCCGATCTTCAGTGTCTTCATGGAATCGATCCTCTCTCTCGAAGCACCTGGTCCACCTCCTTCCAGAAATCCGCGAGCAGCATGGCCGCGTCCTCGTACTCGTACGGTCGAACCGTGCGCAGCCGATGCCGGTGATCGCGCTCTGCCCGTTGTCCCCCGCCTGGGCCGCGTCGCGCCCTCACCTGGTGCGCATTGTCGAATCCGACCAGTCTGCTTCCGTCCGGTGCATGCAGCGTGAGCGAATAGCGGAGGCCCTGCGGCCGTTCGGGCGTGACCTCGGTCCGCACCACGACGAACTTCACCCAGTGGCCCGCATCGTCCACGAATAGCGTCTCGCCGTGAAGGTCGAGCAGCGTGTCCAGCCCCGGATCCCTGTCAGGCATCATCAGAATAGGTTATCAGTTACTGATAACACTGGGCAAGGCCACCCCTGTCGCAGGAGCCGAGGAGGTTGTCACCACGAGGAGGTCCGCCGCGCCTTCCATCGCCTCGTCGCGCGGGACCTCGCGGCCCAGTTCGGTGGTTCAGTTCAGCGGCGCGTTCAGGCCGACCCGGACCGTCTTGTAGCGTCTCTGCTTCCAGCTTGTATCGTGCTGGGCGCCGATGAGGCCGTGCGTGAACGTCGCCTCGAGGAAGATGCGGCGCCCGTCCGTGCGGGGCATCTTGGCGCCCAGGCCGAGCAGTGCGCTCACCTCGATCGGTTCGGAGAAGTCGCCGTGGTCGTCGTAGCCGGGCGCCACACCGACGAGCACATGCACGGTCTCGCCGACCGGATGCCTGTAGGTGATGGGCACCTCGACGCTGCGGACTGCGCAGCACTCCCGTCCCTTGTTGACGTAGAGCACGCCGACCTGAACGCGGTCGTGCAGGTCGTAGTGCACGCCTGCCTGGAGGCCGTACCTCGATTCATCGAACTCGTAGAGCCACGACACGAGCCCGCCGACCTGGAAGCCCACCTGCGCCGCGGCGGGCGTGGCTATCATCATGCCTGCCGCCAGGACTCCCCGTATCAGGATCTTCCCTTTCATGATCCCTGCCTCGCCGTGTTGATTCGCCCCCCCTCCGCTGTTCCGCAAACCGGGGGCGTGCTGTACTCTTGCTTCCACGCTCGCGATAAGTTCCGCGCGTGCCCCAGGCGTCTCGGGGCCCCGATGCGGGGGAAAGGAACAGCATGTACGACGTCATCGTGATCGGCGTGGGCGGGATGGGCAGCGCCACGGTCTACCAGCTCGCGCGGAGCGGATGCAGGGTGCTGGGCCTGGAGCAGTTCACCGTCCCGCACGCGTTCGGCTCCTCGCACGGGTCCACGCGCATCATCCGCCTGGCGTACTCCGAGGGGCCGCAGTACGTCCCGCTGCTCCGGGCCGCGTATCGATACTGGAGGGAGCTGGAGGAGGTCTCGGGCGAGTCGATCCTCGTGGTGACCGGCGGTCTCGACATCGGGCCGCCCGACAGCCCCAAGGTCGAGAACTCCCGGCGTTCGTGCCTCGAGCACGGCATCCCCTTCGAGGAACTCGACGGCGCGGAGGTCAACCGGCGCTTCCCCGGCTACCGGATCCCCGAATCGCTCAGGGCCATCTACCAGGCGGACGCCGGCTACGTGCGCTCGGAGGTGGCGATCCGGGCGCATGCCGCCGCGGCGCGCGAGCTGGGCGCGGAGATCGTGACCGAGTCGCCGGTGCGCAGGTGGGAGAAGCGCGCGTCCGGTTTCCGAGTGGAGACGGCCAGCGGCACCTACGAGGCCGGGAAGCTGGTGTTCACCGCCGGTGCGTGGGCGGGCCGGCTGGTGCCGGAGCTCGCGCCCCTGTGCCAGCCCGAGCGCCAGACGATGCTCTGGACGGAGCCCCTGAACCCGGCGCCGTTCGAGCCGGAGCGGTTCCCGATCTTCGTGCTGCAGGCCCCGCTGGGGCGCTACTACGGCTTCCCCAGCGACCGCGGCGAGGGGTTCAAGATCGGCAAGTATCATCTTCGCGTGCAGCCCGTGCCCGACCCGGACCGCCTGGACCGGGAATGCTCCCCGGAGGACGAAGCCGGCGTGCGCGAGGGAATCGCGGCCTACTTCCCGCAGGCGAACGGCCCCACCCGCCGCATGGTGGCGTGCATGTTCACCACCAGCCCCGACGAGCACTTCATCCTGGACCGCCACCCGGCCATGGACGACGCGTTCATCGCCGCCGGCTTCTCCGGCCACGGCTACAAGTTCTGCAGCGTGATCGGGCGGGTCATGGCGGACTTCTGCCTGGGGGAGGAAGGGAAGTGGGGCGTGGAGGGGTTCGGGGTGGGGGAGGGGAGGTGGATGGCGTGAGTTAGCTAGCCCGTACCCTCCCCTTGGAGCTTGACCCGACGCGTCACACCACGGCGGGCACGCATTGTCTATTGTGCTAGAACCGAGTTCTGGTCCAGCCACTCTGTGATCGAATCTGGACGAGAATATCCGTTATCTCGCAAGAGCGCAACGATATCTGTGCCTGCGATAACAATAACGGGGTGCTGGTCTTCTTTGATTTCTCGATAAGCTTGAGGGTTAAGGTAACTGGTTGTCACCAGGATGCCGAACTGCCGGTGACGTAGACGAGAGATCAAACGAGACACATCCTTAACGCCAACTCCACTTGAGAGTTTGTAGCACTTTGCTTCAAGTGCAAAGTCGACCAGGATGCCAGATGCTCCACTCCCAATCCGAAGACTACCAATCGCATCTCTCCCCCCATCGCGCGAGGGTCGCGTCAGATCGATTTGTGCAATGTCTGGGAGCAGTAGTTTAGCGAGTGCAGCTGCACAGCGCTCGAAGCCATGAAAATCGTCTCGAAAATACTCTTGAATTCCCTTCAGAATAGAGCGTTCTTGTGGATTCTCTGGAATCTGCTCCAGTCTAGTTCTGTGCTCGATCGACCTGGTAGCAACCAATGTGCGGGGCTGTCCGGTCTCGACCCAGCTTGACCAAGCTGGCGGGGCGTTGGCAGAGTGAGGGTTGCCCGCGATGATATCATCAATCCACGCCCTTGGTAGAGACGGTGCGTCGAGAACCGAAAAGCGGGCGCGGTAGTTCTGGAATCGGCTGCCCTTCGAGATCTTCCATATGGCGACAAGATCTTCCGAAATGCGAAGGCGCGTGGATCAGCCTTGTGGTCGGCTGCGGGGATGTCCGGCGAGAGTCCATCCGGGAAGGGAAAGGTCTCGAAGGTCGTGGTCGGGGTGTAGCGGGGATCGTTGCCCTTGCCGAGCCAAGTGCCCATGCGTAGCGACCAAGCCTCGTGGAAGCGGCTGTGCAGGATCCCAAACGTGGTGTCGTCTTCGCGGGCGACGGCGATCAAGGCGCTGTCCGGGAGGATGCTGGAGTCAAGCCAAACGAACAGCCGGTGCTTGGCGACCCGTGGTGTTGCGATGTACCGCGACAGGCCGCCAAGCGCTTCTCGCAGTTCCTGCCTCGGTCGAAGATGCCGCCACCACCGTAGACGGTGTTCTTCGATCCGGTTCCCCTGCCGCATAGCGTGGACATGTGTCTTAGCGTACTGGAACGGAGACTCGTACAGGGCGGCCTCGCGCTCCTCCATCGTCCACCCGAAATCGACGATCCACTTGTCGGCGGACCGCCGGGTGATGGCCATGCCGTTCATCCACGGCTTGAGCACATCGGAGTTCGGGCGACCGTTCGGGTTGGCGGGCTCCCGCAGCCACTCGCGGGCCAAGTCGCCGGGAACGTCGAACGGGCCGCCCTTGGTGTCCCCCATGAAGGCCACGCCCGCATTCCGGGCGAGTCGCCTCGCCTTTGTCAGGTCGAGGCCCCCTTCGCCCCGGCGGGCCGTCAGGTCCGTGTATATCTCGTCCACCGTCTCGCCGTCGAGGCGTCGTCCCGTCGCGACTCCGCCCTCCGCAGCCGAAAAGCACACCATCGAGACGCGGACGGCGGCTCCGTCGATCACCCAAGGCTCGTCGCTCCATGCCTCGAAGATCGCCCCGCCGCCCGTCGCTCTTTCAAGCGCCCGGCGGTTCGCTCCGCCCCGTATCGAGTTCGTCGCGACCAGACCCACCCGCTTCGCGGGCTTGCCGCCCAAGCGTTCACCGGCCTTCACGAACCAGTAGCACACCAGATCCGCCTCGCGGGGCACCTGGCCCTTGTACACCCTGAACAAGGTTGAGACGTATTCCTCGCCGAGGTTCGAGATGAGCAGCTTGCCGCCTAGGAACGGCGGGTTGCCGATGATGACGTCCGAATCGGGCCAGTCAGGTTCCCCTTGGTCGGGCGTCAGGATCGCGTCGCGGCACTCGATCGTCTCCAACGGGTCGAGGATCGGCTCCCGCGAGCCCGGGAACCCGTTCCTCCGCATCCACTGGATCTCGCCGATCCACACCGATACCCGCGCCAGTTCAGCCGCGTAGGCGTTCACCTCAATGCCCTTCACGTTCGCGGGACCGACTGAGGGGAAGGCGCGTTCGAGCCCCATGCCCTCGGCCTCCAGCTGCACCCGGTGCTCCAGGTCATGGAGGGCGTGAAGGGCCAGATACAGGAAGTTCCCCGAACCGCAGGCGGGGTCGAGCACCGTGAAGCTCCGCAATCGCTCCAGAAACGCCCCGAACGCGTTCTTCGCCCGGCCTCGCTGCCTTGTCGCCGCACTCCGAGACTTGGCGGATTCCGCGCGTTCCAAGCGGTCGGCGATCCGTGCCTTCACGGTCTTCCACTCGGCCCACAAAGGGTGAACGATCACCGGATCGATGATCCGCATGATCTTGTCCCGATCCGTGTAGTGCGCCCCGAGTTGGGAGCGTTTGTCGGGGTCCAGCCCCCGCTCGAACAGCGTCCCCAGGATCGAGGGATCGATGCTCGACCAGTCGAGCGCGGCCGCTTTCAGGGTCGTCTCGATCTGGGCCTTGTCCATGGGAAGCGCCGCGTCGTCCTCGAACAGTCCTCCGTTGAACCAATCCACGTCCTCGAACCCCACCTGACCGCCGGTGGCCATCGCCCCGAACAGCTTCCGCGCCCCGGCTTCGAACTTCCCGGATAGGCGGAACGCCTGCGTCAGCATGCGGGTGAACATGTCGTCGGGAAGCAGTCCCACGTCCTCGGCGAACATGCAGAACACGAGGCGGTTGACGAAGTGGGCCACCTCCTCCGGCGCGTGGCCACGGTCCCGGAGCGATTGCGCAAGCTCCGCGAAGGTCTTGGCGGCCCGTTCCGTCAGCGTCTGCCGCGTCTCGCCCGGCCGCAGCCGCTCTGGATCCGACATCGCCCACTTGAGCTTGTCGCGAACGGCGGCGTCCACGAGATCGTCCAGCCCGAACTCGTGCGTCTTGCTCACGGAGTTCGTCCAGTTCGTCCGGATCCGGAACCGGCGCATGTCGGAGACGATCAGGAGCGGCGGGTTCTCCAGCGCCAACGCGTATTGCCGAAGCTGGTCGAACGCGGCGTCGAGGTTGGCGTGCTTGCCCTTGTACTCCCACGCGAAGCAGTGGCGCTTCCACACGTCCGCCCAGCCCCCACCACCCGAGTCCTTCGCCGCACCCCGCTCGAAGCAGTAATGGTCGCCCGTGGGATCGGCCTCCGCCGGGGTCGGCTCACCGAGCAAGCGGCACAGGTCGATGAAGTGCTCCTGCGCGGCGGAGCGCTCCTTCAGCTCCGAGGCATGCCACTTCGCTATGAACTCGCCGGGGATCACGTGGGGAGTCTCGCTTCTTGGAGGTTCTTGGCGGTCACACCCTCAACTTCGCCAGTCAGGGATGGCCATGTCCAGCAAGATTGCCCGTCGAGCCCCCCGCACTCCCGGCCACTGGCTGATGGGTACGCCGAGTGCCCGCTTGGATCTAGCGGAAGATGGTCGATTGGGCCACCGGGCCCCGGTCGAGGAGCTGCAAGAGTGTCAGGTACTTCTTCGCGACGGCGCGCCTCCCTAGGAGTTGGCTTGTAGCCGCGTCAAGCCCTGAAGTCGCTTTTCGAGTTTGTTCGCCTTGATCCAGTCGCTCTGGTCGGTGCTCTTGGCGAGGGACCGGTATTCCTCCCACATCGTCTGCGCCTCATCGCCCTCGAAGCCCTGCCAGTTGTCAATCTGCGGGATCCCGACCGTGTCGCCCGGTGCGTCAAGGATCGCCATCGCCGCAAGCAACAGCGCTTCCTCCACCAGATCCCGGACCGCAAACTCGTCGATCAGCTGCCGGAGTCCGGGTTCGCCAACTCGGCGTACCGGGACCTCGGTGGGGCCGCCTGGATGCTGTCGACTTGCGTATTCGGTCTTCCCGTCCCGCTGGACCGGGACAAGGTTCGCCGGATCGCAGTACGTCGGCGGGCCGTGGATTCGGTCCCTCAACTTCCGTTTGATGCAGGTGCGGACGTACTCCTCGAGATTCCGGCGGATACGCGTCACGACAGTTCTCTCTCTGCTTTTCTGGGCCATCACGCCCCCCTCCGGTTGGTCGTGGTATCGGTTACGGATATGTAACGGATACGTTACGGTCACGCAAGGAAGAGGCACCTCCGGGGACCAGTGATCGGGGTGGGATGGATGGCGGGGCGTTACGCCGTCGCGCGCACGACAGGCCCCGCCGACCTCGGCCGCCGCGTCGATCTCGCCGAACCGGTCCGCGGGTCGAGGGGGGGTCAGGGGGGGATCCCCCCGGGCCAGAGGTTTTCGTGAAGCGAAAACACATCTGGCTCCTCCGAAACCCCGCATTAGCGGGGCCACGTCTGAAACTGCGTCAGCGGCTGCCCTGCAAGCCGTGATCGCGTCCTCAGCGCGGGCATCGGGTTGCGCGCGTGCCCACTTCCCCCGGAAAGCTAACCCATCGGTCGGGCGCGACTGGCGGAGAAGCCTTCTCTCCGCGAGCTTTCGGTTGCGCAGATCGTGCAGTCCATCGAATCGAGAGAGGAATCGAACGATGGCACGCACGAAACGAAGTCGGCGCTCCTACGGCGCCGGGGAATGGGGCCGGAACCGGGTCAGGATCTTTCCCGACCCGAAAACCGGCATCTTCCAGATCGAGTGGCGGGAGAACGGGCGCAGGCGCACCCGGTCCCTCAAACATCGCGACTGGGCGCGCGCGAAGAGACAGGCGGATCAGTTCGCCGCCGGGTTCATCGACGCGCCCAACGGCAAGGCGGAAGCCGAGCCCAAGCCACTCGCCCTGGAACGGCTTTTTGAAATCTACGGCGAGGAGGTGACGCCCACCAAGAGGCGGCCGTCCCGACAGCGGGACAGGGTCGCGATGGCGATGTTCCTCAAGTTCTTCGGCAGGAGCCGAAGGCCGGAAACCCTGTCACAACGAGACTGGGACCGGTTCATCCGGGAGCGCCGGGCGGGCACGGTCGGCCCCAGTGGCAAGCGAGTGGGTGACCGGATGATCGAAGCGGACCTGACGTTCCTGATGGCGGTGCTCAACTGGGCGGCGCGGTCGCGGGACGAAGAGGGCCGCCTGCTTCTCGACAGGAATCCGCTCAAGGGTCTCAGGAAGCCCGTCGAGAAGAACCCCAACCGGGTCGTTCTCACGGAAGAGGAATACCAAGCCCTTCTCGGGGTCTCGCGGCAGGTCGATTGGCGGTTCCACGCCGCCCTCGTGCTCGCGCACGAGACCGGTCACCGCATCGGCGCGATTCGCAACCTCAGGTGGGCTGACATCGACCTTGAAGGCGAAACGGTACGGTGGCGCGCCGAGCACGAGAAGACGGGGTACGAGCACCGGACGCCCTTGACCCCGGAGGCCATCGAAGCCTTCGAGGAGGCGCGAAGGCGCAACCCGGCCAACGGGGAAGCGCCGGTGCTGCCCGCGACCATGAATCCCTCGGAGTGCTTGGGCTTCCCGCAGGCCCGCTTCTGGTGGAAGCGGGCGGAGAGGCTCGCGGGACTCGAACCGAAGCGCGGCAGGGGCTGGCACTCGCTGCGGCGGAAGTTTGCCTCCGACCTCATGGACCTGCCGCTCAAGGTGCTCTGCGAACTCGGAGGCTGGAAGGCGGCCAAGACGGTGCTCCGGTGCTATCAGCAGCCGGACGAGGCGCAACTCAGGCAGGCAATCCGCAGCCGCCGCAGGCCGTCAACTCGGGCCTGAAACCAATCGGCGGGAACCGATTGGCGGGAATCGCGCCAGCGGATGCCATAACGTCAACGCTCCCAACGGTATCCGCGCCCGATGGTGAATGCTGGCCCAGCTTGCATGGGGTGAACCTACGGGGCTGTTACCGGGGGCGTTTCGGGGCCTCGGCGTAGAGGCCGTGCCCTCCATCACCATCCGGAGCTATTGGAGCAGCCCTTCCGCGCCGTACTCTCGGCCTCAGCACGTGGCGACCAGCACGATCAGGAGAAGGACTCCGGCCAACAGCCCGAGGCAACCGGGCGATTCGTCGTCGTCGTATTCGGCAAGACTGTCGTCCGGCTCGTGTTCGAGGCGTTCGATGGCATTGCCGGCCTGCTCGCGGGTGCGAACCCCGAACGTGCTTCCGCCCATGCTTCTGATGTAGCTCAATTGGTCTTCGGTGGGCGGGTCGTTTGCGCGCGGGTGCGCGGTCCACCTGTGGCCGGGGGCGTCTCGTACCTGGTCGCTGGACAGGCGGGCGATCATCCCGGCCATTGTTGCGGTCGCAGTCGCGTCCGTCAGTGGATCGTGGAGCTTGTCCAGGAAATCCGTGAGGGCCATGCGCGCGACGGCATTGGACAGCGTGGGCGCGTATCCCCAGATGCCGTGCAGCGTGTCCTGGACGCAGTAACTCCGCTTGCTGTGGAAGGACTTGAACCCGTATCGCCTGAGTTCGGCGTTGAGCATCCGCTTGTCGAAACCGACGTTGAACCCGACCAGCGGGCGGTCGCCGATGAAATCCGTGAGCGACTGCGCGATGTCCCCGAAGGTGCCCAACCCTTCCACCTCGCCGTCGGTGATGTCATGCACGGCGGATGCTTCCTCGGAGATCGGCACGCGCGGGCTGACGGTCGCTTCCCAGGTCTGCGCTTCGGCCCTGTGCACACCAAGGTCCAGGACGACAACTGCGAGCCTGATGATACGGTCCTGCTCGGGGTCGAGGCCGGTTGTCTCGCAGTCGACTACCGCGACCTCGCGCAATGCGTCAAAGGGCGCAACCATGTCCTGGGAACCGTGCTGAGAGAAGCCAATCAGGAACCTGCCCCGGGACGGTGCCTGCTCGCCGCTCGACCCGCAAGGCAGGCACCCTCAAACTCCTCCCAGCTGCCGCGCAACGATTCGTCTGCTGCCCTTCAACGCAAGAGCCCCGAGGTCGTTTGCCTCAGGGCCCTTACCTCAGCGTCTTGCTGCGCCCGAAGGCTTGTGCAGTAGAGGACGACCTGAGGAATTATGAGTGAAAGCATCGTCAACGTTGGCCTGATGCGCAACGTCGTATCGACTGACTACGGACGCCGGCGGAATCCTTAGGAAGCTCTCGGCCCAAGGAAAGGAAGGCCTGCCATGAGCGGACAGCACGATAGCCCCCTGACCCCCGAGCAGATCGCGGCGGTGAAGGACGAGGACATCGATTTCAGCGACATCCCCGAGCTGGGCGAAGAATTCTGGGAGCAGGCAGAACTCGTCGAACCGGATCGCACCGATCAGATCACCATGCGCGTCAAACGCTCCGTGCTGGCCTATTTCAAAGCTCATGGAAAGGGCTACCAGACGCGGATGAACCGCGTACTTGAGAGCTACGTGCGGCACAGGACTGGGAATCCCCCCTCCGTGGGCTAGAAGGATGATCCGCCGGCTCAGGCGGACCCCCCCCAGGCACAAAATATATTACTCGTTGATGATAACGACGCAAGAAGTTATCATCATCCCCATGAACGCCTTCGAACGCCCCCTGGTCGACGACCTCGTCCGTCTCCTGGCCGACGATCTGCCCCCGCGGATCGTGGCCATCACCGGTCCGCGTCAGTCCGGCAAGACGACCATCGTGCGGCAGGCGCTGAGGCGGGTGCGCGCGGCCGGACTCAGGGGCTGGCACATCGGCGTGGACGATCCTCAGGCGGGCATCGGTATGCGCGTTGCAGGATCGGAAACGACCACCGTTCCCGTCGATCCCACGCTCCGCAACGCCGAGTGGCTCGTCGGCGTCTGGGAGCAGGCCCGGGACAGGGCGTGGCGTCACGGACGCGGATTCGTCCTCGCCCTCGACGAGATTCAGGACGTGGACGGCTGGTCCGGTGTGGTCAAGGGGCTGTGGGATCGGGATCGGGAGACGGGGTGCCCCCTCAAGGTAATCATCCTCGGATCCGCGCCATGGGCCCTGCTCACCGGCAGGGGCGAGAGCCTTGCCGGGAGGTTCATCCCCCTGGATGTCCGTCACTGGTCGTTGCAGGAAATGGTAATCTCCTTCGATTTCGACCTCAACGAGTATCTGTTTTTCGGGGGTT
The DNA here is from genome assembly GCA_022825135.1 of Gemmatimonadota bacterium. Taxonomy (GTDB): domain Bacteria; phylum Gemmatimonadota; class Gemmatimonadetes; order Longimicrobiales; family Gaopeijiaceae; genus BD2-11. Next base: position 30,719 of record JAJDYN010000004.1, read on the forward strand.
ATCCCGGGGCCGCGCCTTTGATCCGGGATATGAGGATGTGGCGCGGCTACGTGGCGTACTCCATCATCGCGCCGGTCTTCGGACGCGACATTCTGGCGCTGACGCGGGTGGACAAGCCCGCTCTGATGCGCCAGCTCGTGGACCTGGTCCCGCAGTACTCGGGGCAGATCGTCAGGTACGCCAACCTGGTGGGGAGGCTTCGGGACGCCGGAAACGCAACGACCGTGGGCCACTACCTCGATCTCCTCTCCGACGCCGGCATCGTGGCCCAGTTGCCCAACTACTCGGGGAGCGCCGTCCGGCGGACCGGGTCCAGCCCCAAGCTCAACGTGCTCAACACAGGGCTGATGACGGCGCTGTCCGGCTATTCCTTCGATCAGGCTCTCGCGGACCGCACGTTCTGGGGCCGGGTGGTCGAGAGCGCGGTGGGAGCGCACCTCCACAACACCCTCGAACCGGCCATGAGGCTGTGCTACTGGAGAGACGACCCCGACGAGGTCGACTTCGTGCTCTCGCGGGGCCCCCGCGTGCTCGGCATCGAGGTCAAGAGCGGCAGGTGGGCTCGGGCCCTGCGGGGACTGCAGGCGTTCGAGAACAGGTTCCCGAAGGCACGGACGTTGCTGGTCGGCGGGCGCGGAGGAATCCCGCTGAACGAGTTCCTCGCCGAACCCGCGTCCTTCTGGCTGGAGGGGGACTGGTGAGCCTGATCGTCCCTCGCACCGTGACCGTGGTCCCGGATGGGCGGGATGCACGTCCGGGAGTCGATGGCGATCGCGGCCGCTCCGCTCCGCTGGCCGACTTCCGGTCCGAACGCGCCTACGTGTTGCTGGGGGATCCGGGGGCGGGGAAGACGGAGGCGTTCAGGAGGGAGTGCAACGCGGATCCGGAGAGCAAGCTCGCTACCGCACGCCGCTTCATATCGCGAAGCCTCGACCGCCATCCCGAGTGGAAGGCCGAAACGCTCTTCATCGACGGACTGGACGAAGTCCGTGCGGGCCGGCCGGACGCACGCAGACCCATGGACCTGATCCTCGAGCGACTCGAACGCCTCGGAAGTCCCAACTTCAGACTCTCGTGCCGGGCAGCGGACTGGCTGGGACGAAACGACCTGCAGGAAATCATGGCAACCGCGGGCTACGGCAATGTGCGTGTCCTGCACCTCGAACCGCTCAGGGGCGAGGACATCCAGCGCATCCTCGCCGACCTCGAAGTGCCGGACCCGCAGGGATTCCGGGGCGAAGCCCGTGACCGCGGCCTGGAGGGATTGCTCGGCAACCCGCACTCGCTCGGGCTGCTGGTCAAGGCCGTGGGACGCGGCGATTGGCCCCCCGGTCGCCGCGCCACGTTCGAGAAGGCCTGCCACGCCCTGGCTCGCGAACGTAACGATCAACACCGCGTCGGCCATCGCGCGACGCCGCTGTCGCTTGACCGGATCATGACTGCGGCCGGACACCTTTCGGCGCTTCTCCTGCTGTCCGACAAGGAGCGGGTGTCACTCGATCCATCGGAAGACCCCGAGAGCCTCTGCCTCGAAGACGTCTCCGACGGCGACCAGCCGGCACTGCTGCGGGCCCTGAAATCCAACCTGTTCCGCGGTAGCCCGGACGGCGGTTTCACGCCCCCGCACCGACAGCTGGCCGAGTTCTTGGGCGCACGCTTCCTCCACGCCCGCATCGATTCCGGGGTCCCGGCCAGCCGGGTACTCGCGCTCATGACCGGAGAAGACGGCGTGGTAGTCACCGAACTGCGCGGTCTGTCCGCGTGGCTGGCGGCCTTCGACAGACCTTCGCGACTCTCGCTTGTCGAGACGGATCCCGTGGGGATCGCGCTGTACGGGGACGTGGGCGTTTTCCGGGGCGACGAACTTGAAGCCGTCCTGACCGCGCTTGCGGAACGGGCCGAAGAGATCAAGCCGTGGTCGTGGCCTCCGGTCGCGCTGGCATCGTTGATCGGGCAACACACGGTCCAGCTTCTTGCCGCCCATCTCGCGGACGACGACCGGTCGGAGGGACGGCAGGCCGGTGTGAGCCTCCTGCTTTGCGGACTCGCGCATGCGAGCCGCGTCCAACCCTCCCACGACCGATTGGAAGGAACGATCCGCGATGCGACCTGGCAGCCCCGGGTGCGCCAGTCTGCGCTGCGCGCGCTGCTCCACCACTCCGTGAATAGGGAAAACGGCGTGGCGACCATGAGGACGTTGCTCGACGACATCCGCGACGGGAGTGTCGAAGATCGCGACGGCGAGTTGCGCGGAACGCTGCTGAGCGCGCTCTATCCCGATCACGTCGAGCCCGGTGAGATCTGGGACTACCTGTCACCGCTGCCCTCTTTCGTCGCCGGCGCCCATTATCGGTTCTGGTCCGCCCGCCTCCGCGAAGAGGCAGCCGGGAGCAAGGTGGCCACGAGAGATGTGCCGGCACTTAGGGAAGAGGTCGAACTGATCCTCACGCCGCGCAGAGCGTCGAAGCAACCGATGGGAGTGCGGGAAAAGGACGGCGAGTACCGGCTGGAAGAGAAACGAGGGGAGTCCGAGTTCATTGCTCATGTTCGAGAATGCGTGGCAGAGCTGCGGGAAGGCCGATGTGCACCCCGCCTCCTGGATCGCATAGCCCGCGCCTATCATGACCTCTTTGTCGTGGAGCGGCTGGAAACGCCATTCAAGCGGGTCAAAGCGCTGCTCGACGGGCATGTCGATCTGGCGGAATCGGCCATGGAGGGATTCCGGCGCGTGGTCGAGCGCGAAGACCTTCCCAGCCTGCGCGATATCATTCGTCTGAACGAAAACGGCCAAATGTCGTTATTCGCATACCCGCTCCTGGCGGGCTTGGACCGATTAAGCCCCGAAGGCCTGGATGCCCGCAAACCCGCCGAGATCACCAGAGCGGCCGCGCTCTACTACCTGACCCCACTCAGGCTTGCGGGACATCCAAAATGGTACCGCTGGGCGCTCGAATCGCATCCATCCGCGGTCGCAGAGGCAGTGGTCAAGGTGACCCGCTCGCGCATCCGGGGAAGGCGCGATTGCCTGCACCTGTGGAAACTCGCACGTGAGCCGTCTCATCGCGCGGTGGCTCGCCTGGCAGTGCCGGCGCTGCTGACAGCGTTTCCGACGCGGTGTACCGAGCCTCAGGTGGAAGCGCTGCATGAGGTGCTTCTGGCGGCGCTGAGATGGAAGCCCGAGGGGATGGTGGGGGTAATTCGGACCCGGGGAGCCAGATCCGGGATGGATGTTTCGCAGGAGGCCCTCTGGCTCGCCGCCGGACTGTTCCTTTCGCCGAAGGAATCCCTGCAGCCTCTGGTCGAGTTCATCGAGGACGGCGAAGAGGCGCGCGTCCGACAGCTGGTCCGGTTCCTGGCGCCGGAGGGGATGCCGAAGCTGCCGATGCAATGGGAGAGTGAGGTACTGAAGACATTGATCGAACTCCTGGGAAGTCGGTACACGCCTTGGCGACCCGTGTCGTCTCAAGTCCAGGTCCTGTCCACCGAAACCGAGGATGGGCTGAAGGTGGAGGATCTCATAGCGCGCTGGGGCAACACCCTTGCGACCCGCACCGACCGCGATGCCTGCGACGCTCTTCAGTCGCTTGTCGACGACCCCGCCCTTGAACCGTGGCACCAGCGACTCTCCGGTGCGCGCGCCAAGCAGGTAGTCACCAGGCGCAACGCCACCTTCGCGGCCCCGGAACTCGAGGCGGTCCAGGGAACCCTTGCCAACGACCGACCCGCCAATCCGGTCGACCTGGCCGCGCTGGTGGCCGACAAACTCGAACTTCTCGCCAAGGAGATCAGTCACGGCAATACCGACGACTGGCAGCCGTATTGGAGCGAAGACGACTACGGTCGACCGATTCGGCCCAAGCGCGAGGAATCATGCTCCAAGGCGCTGGTGACAGCTCTCCGAAGACTCCTTCCCGAGGGAGTGCGGGTCGACCGCGAAGCTGTGCACGCCCGGGACAAGAGGGCGGACATCCGTGTCTGGTTCGGAGGCCACGCGGTCCCCGTGGAAGTAAAGAAAGAATCCCACCGCGACCTCTGGCGGGCCGTCGCCAACCAACTCACGGCGAAGTACACGATCGATCCGGCCTCGTCCGGGTTCGGCATCTATCTCGTCCTGTGGTTCGGACTCGGGAGAATGCCTGTCCCCCCTATCGGACGCCGTCCAAAGACGCCGGAGTCGCTGCGACAGCGGCTCGAAGAGCAACTGACGGGCCCCTATCGGCACAAAGTCCGGGTGATCGTGATCGATGTCAGTGGTTCCAGCTCCTGACATCCCATCCTCACTACCTGCCCAGCAACCCCAACTTCGCTCTCCTCAACCGCGTCTCCGGTCGTCGAGCCGAGCGAACGTGTTCCGACAGCTGTCGGCGCCGGGCCGGACTGAAGCCCTCCCAGACGCTCCGCGCGCTGGGATCCGAGGCGATCAGGGCGGATAACTCGTCAGGTGGCGCCGTCGAAGCCAGCCGGAGTTGCAGGCGTACCCGGTCACCGGTGTCGACCTCAGCCGCGGAACACTGCTTTGCCGTGAGGTCGATGAACCAGCAATCCCTGGCGCCCCAGTGCTTGAGGCTCCTGCGCCCGAGATCGACATCGTTCAGACGTGCTTCGACAACAGTCGTGCCGGCAAGCTGCCACTTCTCGACGGCGGCCGAGGGGACTACGAGGAACCGAGGCAGCCCGGGGGTCTTTCGCTCGACAACCGATTCGACAACGACCGCGCGCATTGCATCTCCTCTCAGATGCGCATCCTCGTCGGCGATGGCCGATCTCGGCATCCGCCGTCACTCAAGCCCTTCATCGCAAGCCCGCGCCAACCCCACCGCCTCCACGCGCTCGTGCAGCCGAAAGCGGTCACCGCCGGGATGGATCACGAAGATCCGGTCGAGCTTGAGATCCGTCAGAGCCGAGTGCATCGACCGCGTCATCCTCGGAGCGCTGGTTCGCTTGAACTCCACCCCGGTCCGGCGCCCGCCATCGAAGACCAGCAGATCGATCTCGGCGCCGCGGTGGGTCGCCCAGTAGTAGCAATCCTCCCAGTCGACGGACAGAATCCGAACCACCTCGTGCATCGCGAACCCTTCCCAGGAAGCGCCCGACCCGGGGTGGCCGAGGAGTGCCGACCCGGTGTTGAGCCTCAGCAGCGAGTGCAGCAGGCCGGTATCGGTCAAGTAGACCTTCGGAGCCTTGACCTGGCGCTTCTTCAGGTTCTCGAACCAGGGCGTCAGCTTCCTCACGAGCAGAGAATCGACAAGCGCGTCGAGATAGGAGTTGACCGTTGGAGCGCTCAACCCCAGGGAACGCGCGACTTCGGCGGCGTTCCAGCGGCCGCCGTGATAGTGCGCCACCATGGTCCAGAAACGCCGTATCGTGGTGGCCGGCACGGCGATGCCGAGCTGAGGCAGATCACGCTCGAGAAAGGTGCGGATGAAGGCGCTCCGCCACGTTGCGCTCTCCGTTTCGTCAGCCGCAAGAAACGAGAGCGGGAATCCACCCCTGATCCACAGCCGGTCGATGAACTCGGTGCCCGTCTCGTCCGTTCGGAACGGAGGCAGCTCGTGGTAGACGATCCGGCCGGCGAGCGACTCGGACGATTGCCGCAGCAGCTCCGGGCCGGCACTGCCCAGCACCAGGAATCGGGCCCTGTTGGAAGGCCGGTCCACGAGGACGCGGAGCAGCCGGAACAGCCCTTCGGCGTGCTGCACCTCATCGATAACGACAAGGCCGTCCAGCGATTCGAGCGCGAGCTTGGGATCCGCAAAACGTGCCTCGTCGGTCGGATCTTCCAGGTCGAAGAACGTAATCCGGCCCTGCTCGCGAGCGGCCAGGCTGCGGGCCAGAGTCGTCTTGCCCACTTGCCGGGCACCCACGAGCCCGACTACGGGGAACTGGCTCAGGAGGCGGCGGAGGCGCGCCTCGTGACGGGGTCGGGGAATCATGAAGACAACATAAACGGGAAAATCGAAAGCGCAACTTTCGTTTTTCCCGTTAGAAACCGCCCTCCCTCACACCCGCACCGTCGCCTGAAACGTCGGCGGCTGCCGCACGTTCGTCGCCTGCTCGAAGGCGTACGCGAGCCGGATCAGGGTCGCCTCGCTCCAGGCGCGGCCGCAGAGCGACATCCCGATCGGGAGCCCGTGGATGAACCCCATGGGCACCGACATGTTGGGATAGGCCGCCATGGCCGGGGGCGTCGAGCATCCGCCCCCGCCGCCGCCCGACGCGTCCAGTGGATCCTGCATGGCGGGAATCCCGGAGGTGATCCCGACGAGCGCGTCCAGCCGGTGCTCGTCCATCGCCCCGTCGATCCCCTCTTCGCGCGAGAGCCGATGGCTCGCCGCCAGCGCGTCGATGTAGCGCTGGTCGGTCAGCGGCCCGCGCTCCTGGGAACGCACATGAAGCTCCTGCCCGTAGAGGGCGAGCTCCAGGTCGGCGTTCGCCTCGTTGTATTCGATGAGTTCGGCGAGCGACTTGATCGGCGCGTCGGGACCCAGCGAGGCGAGATAGGCGTTCAGGTCCGCCTTGAACTCGTGGTACAGCACCTCCATCTCGTACTCGTTGCCGAAGCGCAGTTCCCCGGGGAGCGTGACCGGGTCGACCACCGTCGCGCCCTCCGCGCGCATGACGTCGAGCGCCTCCTCGAACAGCGCGTCGACGCGGCTGTCGAAGCCGGCATACTCGCGCAGCACGCCGACCCGGGCGCCGCTGAGGCCGGCGGGGTCCAGCGCTCCGGTGTAGTCGGTGAGGAAGTTGCCCGCGCTCGCGGCCGTCAGCGGGTCGCGCGGGTCGACGCCGACCATCGTTCCGAGCATGATCGCGGCGTCGCGCACGGTGCGCGCCATCGGGCCGGTGCTGTCCTGGCTGTGGGCGATGGGGATGACGCCGCCCCGGCTGTGCAGGCCGATGGTGGGCTTGATGCCGACCAGGCAGTTGCGCGAAGACGGGCCCACGATGGAACCGTCGGTCTCCGACCCGATCGTCGCGACCGCCAGGTTGGCCGCCGCGCCCGCCCCGGACCCGGAGCTCGACCCGCCCGGGGTGCGGTCGAGCGCGTAGGGGTTCTTGCAGAAGCCGCCCCGGCCGCCGTCCCAGCCGCGGCCGCTCCAGCCCGAGGCCCCGAACTCGAACGACTTCCAGCCCGCCCACTCGCTCATGTTCGCCTTGCCGAGCAGGAGCGCGCCCGCCTCCCGCAGCCGCGCCGCTACGAAGGCGTCCTGCGGCGCGATCGACCCTGTGAGCGCCGTCGAGCCGGCGGTGGTCGTCATGCCGTCCGCGGTATCGATGTTGTCCTTCAGGAGAAGGGGGATGCCGTGCAGCGGCCCCCGCGGGCCCGAGGCCTGGAACTCGCGGTCGAGGGCGTCGGCGATCTCGAGCGCGTCCGGGTTCACCTCGAGGACCGCGAACAGCCGCGGCCCCTGCCGGTTCAGCGCCTCGATGCGGTCGAGGTACATCTCCGTGATCGAGCGGCAGGTGTGTTCTCCCGTCCGCATGCCCTCGTGGACCGCGTCGATCGTGATCTCGTCGAGGGCGAAATCCGGCACGCTCTCCGGGGCGCTCTGGCCCCCGGCGCCACCGCGCGCCGAACTCCCGTCGCCGTCCCCGCCGGCCTCCCCGCCCGGAACGGTGCAGCCGCCGACCGCGGCCAGAGCGCCGGCCGCCGCGCCGGTCCCGAGAAATGTGCGTCGATTCATTTCGGACATGGGTCACCTCGTACGGTCAACTGGCCCCCGCCGGCCGCCTCCGGGAGCGTCGCGGCCGAACATCCATTTGACGGTGAGTTCGGCGTGACGTTCAGGCAACTGGAAGCAGAGGCCATGAAGCGCCGCGACAACCCCCTGGCGCGGCACCTCTCATACGAAATCGTCGCAAAAATATGGCATTTTGTCGCAGGCGTTTGCCAAACTGCTCCTTTGGCGCGAGATTTGCAGAGTCCGTAACGGTGAAAGATGGCAGCAGTTAGCTCGGGTCAAACGAGCCTTTACGGGGAGCGCATGAGTCTGATCGGCCGCCACTCGACACGCTACCAGGGCGGAGCCGCATGATCACGAGAGCCAACGGCCGGGTCCCGCACCGCATCGATGAGCTCCCGCCGTTTCCCGACGGCTGGTATTTCATCGTGACCCGCGAGACCCTGCTGAAGGAAAAGCTCATCGAGAAGACCTGGATGGGCGAGGAGATCGTCGCCTGGTGCGACGACGATGGCCGGATCTGCGTGGCCGACGCGTTCTGCCCCCACCTGGGCTCGCACCTGGGACCGACGGCCGGCGGCACCATACGGGACGGCTGCCTGGTCTGCCCCTTCCACGGCTTCACCTTCGATTCCGCCGGCCAGTGCGTCGCCACGCCCAACGCCCCGGCGCCCCGGGCCGCGAAGCTGAAGCTCTACGAGACCAGGGAGATCCTGGGCATGGTCTTCGCGTGGTGGGGCGTCGGCGGGCGAACGCCGCAGTGGGATATGCCGCGGGAGCCACCCACGGGCGCGGACTGGAGCGGGCTGGCGTTCGCCACCCTTCGCTTCCGGGGCCATCCCCAGGAGACGACCGAGAACTCCGTGGACCTGGAGCACCTGGAGTACACGCACGGTTACCACGACGTGGAGCCGACCGCCTTTTCGATCGACGGCGCGTACCTCAGGAGCTGCTTCGACTTCAGGAACGTCCGCAGGGTCGCGGGGCTGATCGACATCGAGTCCGAGATATCGACCGTCACCCACGTCCATGGCCTGGGTTACTCCTTCGTCGAATTCCACGAGAAGGCGATCGGCATGGACTCCAGGCTGTGGGTCCTCTCGACGCCGGTCGACGGCGAGTTCGTCGAACTGAACCTGGTCAGCCAGACCCGCGAGGTCGCGAGGCCCGGACGGTACATCGTGGGTCTGGGATTCCTGCCGAAGAAGCTCCGCAACAGGCTGATGAACCGCATTCTCATTCACGAGGAGAGGCGGTTCGTGGCGCAGGACGTGGTCATCTGGGAGCGGAAGCGCTACCAGTCCCCGCCCCGCCTGTGCCGGGCCGACGGGCCCATCGGCAGGTACCGCCTGTATTGCCGCCAGTTCTATCCGCAACTGGCCATGCGGGAAAGGGGTCAACGCCGCCAGTGGACGGACGGAGTCCGAACACGACGACTGTCCGAGCATAAATGAGCCTGGCGATCTCCACCCCGATCGCGTCCCACCGCGACCGGCAGCCCACCGGAAATGCGGAAGAATCCGACCAGTATGGGCGGTCCTTGCGCGCTTCGGCGCATCGTATCAATCTAGTGGAACTTCGGACCCTCAAACTTCACGCCAGGGGAGAAGTGGGTTGATTGGTGTCTCACGAACCAGCAATCGGGACGACCCGGGGGCCTCCTCGCTGAGTCTGCCGGAGGAGTTGCTGCTGGCGCTGCTGGACGAGGAGAGCGGTTACTTTCGTCAGGTACCCGGCTGGAACCTGAACTGCGCCATGGTCGGCGCAGTGCTGGGTGAACTGTCGCTGCTCGGTCGCATCGACACCGATCTGAAGTCGCTGATTCTGGTCGATTCGACCGATACCGGTCGTCCGATACTCGACCCGATCCTGCGGGAGATCGCGACCGAAACGGAACAACACAATGTCCGCTACTGGGTTGAGCGGCTGGTTCCGCAGTCCGAGTCGGTGATCAACCATGCGCTGGACCGGCTCGTTCGCCGACAGGTTCTGGACCACCATCAGGGCGGTTTCTATACATTCGCCAGGCGGCAGCGGTCGAGCGAAACGTCCCTTGAACACCTGGCGGGCGAGTTCGTAAAGGCCCGGCTGACCAGGATCATCTTCGCGGATGAAATTCCGGATCCGCGCGAGGTGATTATTACTGGCCTCGTCAACGCCTGTAACGTGTTCAATCTGATGTTTCAGATCGACGAGGAAGCGGAAGAGCGGATTGAGTTCGTCAGTAAGATGGACGTGATCGGCCGGGCGATAGCGGAGGCGGTGACCCAGAGCATCGTCGCGCCCACGCTTCGCCGGCCCTCGCTGACCAAGCGGATTCCAACCGTGTCCCTGCGTGATCTGGTGTTCAACCGCGAGCTGCGGGAGGGGAGGCTGCCGGCAGGGTTCGCCCTTTTGGCCGAAAAGTACGGTCCGGTGTTCGAACTCAGGATCCCGTTCCGACAGAACATCATTGTCCTGGCGGGGTTGAAGGCGAATCAATGGGCCAATCGCATGGGGCGGATTTTCCTGCGGTCGAAGGAGTACTTCGAGGGCGTCGACAAGGCGTATGGCGTGTCGCGCTCAATGCATTCGGTTGACGGGGCCGATCACTTTCGCTTTCGCAAGTCGTTGCAGCCCGCCTACTCTCAGGCGACTTTGACCAGGCGTCTGGACGAGGTCTATGATCTGGCCCGCACGCACATGGCGAGTTGGGACGTCGGCTCCACCATGCCGGTGCAGGCGATGCTGCGGCCATTACTGAACGCACAGTCATCGCCGCTCCTGGCAAGCATTGACACCCAGGACGAGATTGTCGACGCGCTCGAATACAAGGTGCGGGTGCTCAATGTGGGCATCGTCAAGACGATGCCGAGTTTCATGCTCAAGACCCCGTCGATGCGCCGCCGGGCGAAGGCCACGCAGAAGATCATAGACCGTATGCAAAGTACACATACGGCCACGCAGCGGGTCGGGAAGCACAAGGATGTGGTGGACGCGTACCTGGCCCTGCACGCGTCCGATCCGCAGTTCCTGCCCGAGTCGGACCTGTCGCTTCCGCTGGGGGCGATCCTGATGACCGCCATGTACATGGGCGACCAGGTCGGCTTTGCCCTTTACTGGCTGCTGAAGAATCCCGACTTGTACGAGCGAGTGACGGCCGAAGCGGATGCGTTGTGGGCCGAGGGCGATCCCGGCGAGGATGACCTCACTCCGGACCGGATCGACGTGACCCGCCGAGTGCTGATGGAGGCTCTGCGGATGTCGCCGATCGTGGCCATGTCGATGCGCACGGTGATGAATACCTGCGTGGTGGAGGGGTACGAATTGCCGGTCGGGGCCCAGCTCGTGATTGCGCAGACGGCCACGCACTACTCGGAAGAGACGTTTCCCGATCCGTGGACGTTCGACATTGACCGCTACGCGCCCCCGCGCAACGAGCATCGGGGCGGAGGCTACGCGCCCTTCGGGCTGGGCACGCACTCATGCCTCGGGCGCCGCTGGGCCCACCTGCACATGGCGATCAACCTGCTGATGCTGACCCATCACTTCAAGATCGAGCTGGCCCGCCCCTTCAAGCGGATGCCCATGGATCCGTTGCCGTCGCAGTCGCCCAGCAACAAAATCAGGATCAGGCTCGCCGAGCAGCGGCACGAACTCCGAGTCTGAGTTCGCTGCGCCCGCTCCTCCAGCGCAACTCGCAATGAAATCACCCGACGGCGGACGACCTCGCACCGTACGGGTGATCACCGGGGCGAGCGGGCAGATCGGCGGGGTGCTGACGCGGGCTCTCGCCGACAGGTACGGGCCCCGTCAGGTCCGTGCGCTCTATCGGGAGCGTCGGGGGACGGCGGCGGATCTGGACGTCGCATGGGTCAGGGGCGACATCCTCGACAAGGAAACGCTGATCGCCGCCTTCGAGGGCGCGGAGAGCGTGTTCCACTTGGCCGCGCTGGTCTCGATCGGTTCCGTCAGGGCTCGGGAGTTCCATCGCACGAACGTCCTGGGCACCCGCAACGTCGTGGAAGCGGCGCTCGAATGCGGGGTGAGGCGCCTGGTTCATGTTTCCTCGATCCACGCGTACGACCAGCACCCTCTGGACGAAGTGCTTGACGAGAGCCGCGGTCCCGCGGACAGCGCGCGCGACGCGCCCTACGACCGTTCGAAAGCCGCCGGCGAAGTGGAAGTCCGCCGCGGCATCGACCGCGGCCTCGATGCCGTGATCCTGAATCCGACCAGCGTGCTCGGCCCCTGGGACGGCGCTCCGTCGCCCATGGGGCAGCTGTTTCTCGATCTCTACCGCAGGCGGCTTCCCGCGCTGATCGCGGGTGGCTACGACTGGGTCGATGTGCGCGACGTCGTGGCGGCCATCATGGCCGCCGAGACACAGGCGAGATGTGGCGAGAACTATCTCGTCTCAGGTCGCTGGCACACCGTGCGCGAACTGGCGGAGCTTTCCCGGCGGGCAACCGGAGTTCCCGGACCCCGCCTCCAGTTCCCGATGTTCGCCGCCCGGTTGTGGGCGCCCTGCCAGGTCGTCCTGGATCGGTGTCGCGGACGCCGTCCGCTCTACACGCCGGCGTCCGTCCGCGTCATGGCCCATGGCAATCGGCGGATATCCAGCGCCAGGGCGCAGGCGGAACTGGGGTTCCACCCGCGTTCGCTCGCGGAATCGATCGAGGACACCTACCGCTGGTTCGACGAACACGGCATGCTGGGCGACGAGGCGTGAATGGCTGAAGAGCGTCTGCACGGGTGGCTGATATGGGGCGTCCTCGCGATGGCGCCCCTGACGTTCCTGTACCTGCTCCGCAGGGCCGCGCCCTACGGGCGCCATTATGCGAATGCGGGCTGGGGGCCGGACGTTTCCGCCAGGCTCGCATGGATCATCATGGAGCTGCCGGCGCCTGCGGTCTTCCTGGCCGTCCATCTCAACGGCAGGAGCGCTTTCCAGATCGTGCCGCTGCTGTTCCTGGCCATGTGGCAGGGCCACTATCTGAACCGGACGTTCGTCTATCCGTTTCGCATCCGGTCGAGCGGTCGGAAGACGCCCCTCGTCCTGGTCGGATCCGGCTTTCTCTTCAATGCGATCAACGCGTACATCAATGCCCGCTTCATATCGGAGTTCGGTGACTATGCCACTGAATGGCTCGCCGACCCCCGCTTCCTGATCGGTGTGGGGATATTCCTCGCCGGGCTCGTGCTCAATCTCCACGCCGACAACATCCTCATGCGCCTGCGCCGGCCCGGCCAGACGGGCTATGCGATACCGCAGGGCGGCGGGTTCCGCTTCGTCTCGTGTCCGAACTACCTGGGGGAAATCCTCGAATGGACGGGCTGGGCGGTCGCCACCTGGTCGTCGGGCGGCCTTGCATTCATGCTGTTCACCGTCGCCAATCTCGCCCCGAGGGCGCGGAGCAACCACCGGTGGTATCGGGAAACCTTCAGCGATTATCCGGCAAATCGCCGGGCCCTGATACCGGGCATCTACTGACGCCCGGGCGTGATCAGACGCAGGCGGATTGAAGTCAGCGCGGGCACCAGGAACATCAGGATGACCGTGGTGAAGAGGATGCCGCAGCCGATCGAGGCGGAGAAGGGAACGAAGAACTGCGCCTGAATGGCGTCTTCCAGAATCAGGGGCGTGAAGCCGAGGAAGGTCGTCAGCGAGGTGAGCATGATGGGACGGAAACGCCCCTTGGCGCCCTCGATGATCGCGGTTCGCGCCGGGAGGCCTTCATCGAGTTCCTGGTCGATGAAATCCATCATGACCAGGGAATCGTTCACCACCACGCCGGCCAGGCCGAACATCCCGATGAAGGACTCCGAGCTCAGGGTGACGCCCAGGATCAGGTGCCCCAGGATCACCCCGATGAACCCGAACGGGATGACGGCCATGATGATGAACGGCTTGGTGTAGGAGCGCAGCGGGATCGCCAGCAGCGAGAAGATCAGGATCATGGCGACCCCGAACCCGGGGCCCAGCGCGTTCAGGGACTCCAGTTGCTGCTGCTGCTCGCCGCCAAAGCTGTAGGTCAGTTCCGGGTCCTCGGCGACAATCCCCGCAAGGATGTCGTCTTCCAGGATCCCGGTGGCCCGCCCGCCGGAGATCACCGCCGGATCCACATCCGCGGAGACCCTGACGACGCGCTGGCCGTCCTGGCGATGGATGGCGGTCGGCGACCTGCCCGAGCTCAGGGAAGCCACCTGGCTCACCGGGACCTCGGCGCCGGCCGGCGTCCGGACCAGGGAGTTCTCGATGTCGGTGATCGAGTTGCGCTGTTCCTCGGGCAGCCGCACGTACACGCGAACCTCTTCCGGGCCCCGCTGCACGCGCAGGGCCTCCGCGCCGAAGAACGCGGCGCGCGTCTGTCCGGCGAGGTCGTCGAGGGTGAGACCCAGGGTTCGCGCCTCGGGCAGGAGGCCGAGCTGGATCTCCGGGATGCCGGGCGTGTGATCGGAGCGAATGTCGTGGACGCCTCCCACCTGGCGGAGGCGGCCCACGACCGCGGTTGCGATCCCGGGGAGGCGCTCGGGGTCCGGATGCGACAGGACCGCCTCGACGGGGTTGCCGAGGTCGTAGATCCTGGCGCTGATGGCCACCGAGCGCACATGGGGCAGGACGCCCACCTCCTCGCGCCACGCCTGCGCGACCTCTCCCGTGGGAATGCGCCGATCCTGTGCGTCCAGGAGCTTGAACGCGATGGTGGCGACGTTGGGTTCGGGGTTGAGGTTGGGATTGGGACTGAGTCCCCCTCCCTCGACCCGCGGCCGTTGACCGACGGTGATCGTGACCCCGGAAAGGAGGGGAGGCGCATCGGCGGGCCGATCCCGCGAGATGCGTTCGATGGCCCGGTGGCCGGCCGCCTCCAGTTCCTGCGCCACCTCGTAGGTTCGCTCGGCCGTGGTCCCGTCGGGCATCTCGAGGGTGGCGGTCGCGAAATCCCCCTCCACCTCCGTGGCCAGGGTGAACGGGACGATGCCGGCCGGCAGCATGGCGGCACACAGGATGAGCAGGGCGACCGCTCCCGAGAGCGTCAGTCCGGGCCGGTCGGTGGCGAACGTGATCCCGCGATGCAGCGGGCCCTGCACGAACCTCCCCAGCAGCAGATCGACCCCGCCCTGAATCCGGGCCACGCGCTGCTCCAGGCGCGTCCGGGGTGACCAGCCCGGGCCGTGCAGGTGGTGGGACAGGTGGTTGGGCAGCACCAGCAGCGACTCGATCAGCGAAATCACCAGCATGGCGATGACGATGGTCGGCAGCGCCTTCCAGGTCTGCCCGACGCCTCCGGGAATGAAGAGCAGGGGGGCGAACGCGGCGATGGTCGTCAGCACCGCGAAGATCAGCGGCACTTTGATTCGCCGCGCACCGCGGATCGCCGCGACGACGCCCGGCGTGCCCTTCATTCGTTCCAGGTGGATGTGCTCGGAGACGACGATCGCGTCGTCCACCACGATCCCTACCGCGAGGACGAACGAGAACAGCGAGACCGCGTGGATCGCCAGGTCGAACGCCATCATGACGGCCAGCGCGCCGATGCCCGAGATTCCGAGGCCGACGGCCACCCAGAATGCGAGCCGCAGTTCGAGAAACAGTCCCAGGGCGATCAGCACCAGCAGGAGCCCGAGAAGGCCGTTCTTGATGAGGATGGCGGCGCGCTCCTCGAAGGCGTCGGATTCGTCGTTCCAGATGGTGATGCCCACGCCGTCCGGGAGCGCGGGGGCCACCTCGCTCGCGACGTGCTCGCGAACGGTGCCCACCACGCTCATCACATTCTCGCCGTCGGCCCTCGAAACCTCGACGAAGGCGGCCGGCAGCCCCTGGTGCCGGACGATCAGATCCGTGTCCCGGAATCCGTCGCGCACTTCGGCGACATCGCCCAGGCGGACGACCGTGCCGTCACTGCGGCTGAGGAGGACGATCTCCTCGAAGTCCTGCTGGTCGTAGCTCTGCCCCAGCGTGCGCACGCGCACCTGCGTCTGCTCCGTGTCGATGCTCCCGGCGGAGAGGTCCAGGGAACTGCGGCGAATGGTATTGGCGATATCGGTCAGCGTGAGCCCGAGGGCGCGAAGCCGCTGCAGGGGCACTTCGATCGAGATCTCGTAGTTTCGCACGCCGCTCGTCTCGACCTGCGAGACGGAGGGAAGCGCGGCGAGATCGTCCTCGATGCGGTAGGCGATCTCCTTCAGCGTCCGTTCGGTCGCATCGCCGAACACGATCAGGCGCATCACGCTCTGGGCGTTGGTCAGCTCCCGTATCTGGGGCCGCTCGGCCTCGCCCGGGAACGTCTGAATTCGCCCGACCGCCGCTTCGACATCGGCCAGGGCGTCGTTGATGTCCGTGCCCGAATGCACCTCCACCCGGACCGAGCCCATTCCCGGGGCCGCCACGGACCGGACGGACTTCACGTCGTCCAGCCCGCTGACCTCGTCCTCGATCTTGACGACGATGCCCTCCTCCACTTCCTCGGGGGTGGCGCCCGGATAGGCGACCGACACCTCCACCTGGTTGAAGGGCACGGTGGGCCATGCTTCCAGCTCGAGTCCGGCCAGCGACACCAGACCCGCGGCGAGGATCCCGAACATCAGCAGGTTGGCGGCAACGCTGTTGCTCGCCATGTAGGCGATGGGGCCTGGTTTTTCGCCGTGGCTGATCGGGTTCGAGGTCATGGCGTCGGGTCAGCTGGGGTCTGGGGGCGTGGCCGCATCCGCGCCGGTAGAATACTCACTGCGGCCCCTGTCTGCACCCGCGCCCGAATGCGCGGGCGCGAGGATGTGGATTCGGGATGCGGGCGGGCCAGGGCGTCGCGGCTCATCACAGGCGCCGGCCCACGGATGGGGATACGGGACGCGGCGCGGTCTCCTGTTCCGGCGGCGACCGCAAGCGTCGCGGGTGGATCTGGCACCGCCACTCATCGCAGGTGCCAACCCACGGTGTCGCCGGGGGGCCGGCACTTCCATATCTGCTGGCGGGACCCTCCGCAGCGTGTTGCAAATCGCAAGATGCAACAAATCGTTGCGGATCCGAGGAAGCAACAAATCGTTGCATACCCCGGAATGCAACACTGTGCGGAGGGTGTGGACAGAGGTGATGACGCTCATCCGGGGGTCGGCTCAGCGCGGAACGCGGAAGATGCCGACGGACCCTCGATGCGGCTGACCCTCGATGCGGCTAACCCTTGATGCGGCTAACCCCTCGATGCGGCTAATGCTCGATGCGCGTGAAGGTGAACGTGCCGATGGGCGCGTTCGAGAAGGGGGCCTCGCCGCGCAGGCTGCGGACGGGCTGTCTGGGCGAGGAGTCGGCGTTGGCGGAGGTGTAGGTGGTCCCGTCGTCGGTACCCGAGTCGTAGGGGTAGAGGGTGACCCCGAGCTCCTCCACCCACTGCCCGAACTCGTCCATCAGCGACAGCCCGGACACGCCCACGAACCAGTCGGGGCTCGGGGCGATCATGGTGACCAGGGTGACGAGGGGGTAGTCCGTCCGGACGACCACCCGGGAGATGGTCGTGCGGGCCGGGCTGGTGCCGAGGCCGGGTCCGCTGATGACGGAGAGCGCGGCGGCCGGGATCCGGGCGCGGATTTCCGACCGGAGCGTGCTGGTCCCACCCGTCTCGGCCATGCTCTCGATGCCGGGGGTGGCCGTCTCGCCGCTGGCCCAGAAGCGGACGCCGTCGTCGTGCACCGCCCCGATGAGCGGCGAGAAGTGGGCGCCGCGCGGGTAGTCGGTCGGGTGGGTGGCGGCGCTCCAGGTGGCGTCGAAGACGACGCTGTAGGCGGCCGAGTCGGGCGGGGCGGGGAGCTCCCCGGCGGCCGCGCGGATGTCGGTCGAGACTCCCTCGGCCACCGACGCCGTGAGGGTCTGGGCACCGGCCGCGTTGCCCAGCGTCCAGGTCGTGCCGGCAAGGCCGGCCGCGTCGGTGGCCGCGGTGGCCGGGTCGGCGGACCCATGCCCGTCGGCCGCCGAGAAGGTCACGGTGGCGCCCGCGACCGGCGAGCCGCCCGCGTCGTCCACCCGCACCACCACGGCCTCGGCGAGCGTGCTGTCCGCCATCCCCTCCTGCCCGCCCCCCGACACGACCACGATGGCCGCGGGGGCCTGCGCCACCACCACCCGGGCGGTCGCGCTCAGCGCCTCGTGCGACGCGGTCAGGGTACCCGACCCGTTCGCGACGGCGCTGACCACTCCGGTGGGGGTCACGGCAAACACGGCCGGGTCGCTGCTCGACCACCCGACCGTGCCGGAGAAGGCCGCGCCGAACTGGTCGGTCAGGGTCGCGTTGAAGGTGGCCGTCTCGCCCAGCGACGAGAGCGTCGCCGACCCGGGCGAGATGGCGAGCGCGGCGGCCTGGCGCGCGGGGGATCCGGGCGGCGGTTCGGTGCCGGAGTCGCCGCACGCGGCCAGGGCGGCGACCCAGAGGAAGCTCCGGAGGACGCGCGGAAGGCCACGCCTTTGGACGGATGTCCGGATTACGTTCTTCATGCCTCAAAACTAGCCGGAATCGCGGCCCGACGGCAGTTACGAGATCCCCGCCAACGGGGAGATTTGACCTCCGATCCGGCCTGCGGGTATCCTGGAGAATGAACCATTTGGATCGCATCACCCTTGAGCCGGAAAAGAGGGGCGGAAAGCCGTGCATCCGCGGGCTCAGGATCACGGTGTACGATGTCCTTGAGTACTTGGCGTCCGGGATGACAGAAGGGGAAATCCTGGAGGACTTCCCGGACTTGGAGCGCGAAGACATTCGCGCAGCGCTGACGTTCGCGGCGGAGCGGGAGCGAAGGCTCGTTTCGCTTCCGCCCGGGTGAAGCTCCTCTTCGACGAAAACCTGTCGCCGCGTCTCGTCGCCGGGCTATCGGACGTGTTTCCGGAGTCCGTCCACGTTCGAGACGCCGGATTGTCCCGGGCCACCGACGCCGCGATCTGGGATTATGCCCGCAGTCACGGGCTAACCATCGTCTCCAAGGACTCGGACTTCCACCAGGCAAGCTTCCTCTGGGGTTCGCCTCCGAAAGTCATCTGGATTCGGCGGGGAAACTGCACTACGGCCGACATCGAAGAGATCCTGCGATCCAGCCTGTCCCGGATTCTCGCTTTCGGAGCCGACCAGGTGGCAGCGTTCCTGGCGCTATCGTAGGCAGTTAGCGGACAGCACGCGATGACGACTCGACCGGCTCCCGGTGTTCTGCTCGCCGCCCTGGCGGGTGGAGCGATGCTCGCGCACCCGGCCATCGGATCCGCGCAGGAGCCCATGGGGGCACCGGCTGGCTCCCCCGCGTCCCGTTCCCTGGCCGCCGATCGCCCCGACTTCACGAAAGCGGCATCCACCGTGGGCCGGGGCGTTCTCCAGATCGAATTCGGTTACACGTTCGGGGGAGACTGGTCCGGCGGCAATTCGGTCCAGACGCATACGCTGGGTGAACTGCTGCTGCGCGCGGGGGTTGCGGCCGACTGGCTGGAAGTCCGGGTGGCGGCCAGCCCGGTGACCCGCGTGAGCTCCGAGGGAAGCGGAGCCAGCGACAGCGGGATCGAGGACCTCTACCTGGGCGCCAAGCTCGAGCTCGCCCGGCAGGCGGGCCGCCTGCCGGCGCTCGCGCTCCTGCCCCAGATGACCCTGCCCACGGGCAGCACGCTGTTCTCCGGCGGACGCGTGCTGCCGGGCGTGAACCTCGCCTACAACTGGGACGTGCCCGGAGGCCTCTCCCTGGCGGGCAGCACGCAGGTCAACCTGGCCGTCGCGGACGACGACGGCAGCTACCCCGAGTGGGCCCAGTCGGTGGGCGCGGGAGCCGGCCTCGGTACGCGCGGGGGCGTGTACGGCGAATGGTTCGCGTTTCTTCCGACGGGGGCGGATGCCCCGCAGGAACACTACTTCATCGCGGGCCTCACCTGGCTCACCGCCGACGATTCGCAGTGGGACATCCGGGTCGGCGTCGGGCTGAACGATGCCGCCGAGGACTTCTTCGCGGGCATGGGGGCGGCCATCAGGATGCGCTGAGCGGGCGCACTCCCCACCCGCCCCGGGCGACGGCTACGCCCCGCCCAGAGCGACGGCTATGCCCCGGCCCGGGTGACGGCTACGTCCCGGCCCGGGCCGGAACGGCGTCCACCCGCACCGTCACGATGTCGGCGTCCTCGTACTTGTGGTGATGGACCGATGTTGCGAGGTGGCGCAGGAGCCGCAGCGAGATCTCGTGTTCTCCGGGCTCCTCGGCGGCGCGCCCGCCGAGCACGGCCATGCGGTCCTCGATGTTGCCCTCGCCGCTGGCGGCCAGGAACTCCATCTCGACCCCGCCCGAATCGGTGCGCGCGGTCAGGCGCAGGCGCCGCTGTCCGGCCGAAGGCTTGTCCTCGCCCTGTTCGATAAGCAGCAGCAGCGTCTCCTCGGCCGCATGCCCCAGCCGGAGCCCGGTCTCGGCCCCGAGGCGCTTGCGGCTGGCGAAACTCTCCAGGAACTCCTGGATCTTCGGCAGCGACTGCACATCGAGCGTCGTCTGCATGCGCACGCGCCGCGGCCCGGTGAGCTCCATGAACGCCGTCAGCACGAGCGCCGTCAGGCCGCCGGACGTCATGCCGTTGCCGAGCAACTGCTGCAGGAAGGGGTTCAGCGCCGCCGTGGAGATCTCGCCGCTCTGGCATCCGACCCCGACCCAGAACGAAACCCCCACGATCGTGGCCTTGCGGTAATCCATGCCGTCCTGGAGGACGATCCGGGTCCCCAGCACGAACAGCACGGCGATGATCACCATGGCGTAGGCGCCGATCACGGGATCGGGGATGATCAGCAGCAGCGCCGTCAGCTTCGGAAGAAAGGCGAGCGCGCAGAAGATCAATCCGATGCAGACGCCGACCCGCCGCGCCGCGATCCCCGTGATCTCGACGATGGAGACGCTGCTCGAGTAGGTCGTGTTGGGGACGGTGGCGAAAAGTCCGGAGAGAAGGTTGCCCAGGCCATCCGCGGCGACCGCTCCCTGGACCGCGCGGTAGTCCGTGGCCTGCGGCTCCCGCCACGACACCCGCTGGATCGCCACCGCGTCGCCCACGGTTTCGATCGCGCCCACGAGGGTGACGAAGGTGTAGCCGGGAAGAATCGCCCAGAAGGCGGCGCTGAAATCGAGGCCCAGCCCCGGCCAGCCGGCGGCCGGCACGCCCACCCACGCGGCCTGCGCGAGCGCGCTGGGATCGATCAGATCGAACGAGGCGGCGGCCACGCACCCGGCCGCGATGCCGATGATCGGCCCCCAGAGCCGCACCGGCCCCGTGAACTTGAGCATCACCGCGAGGGTTACGGCGAGGGTGGCCAGCACGGTGACGGGTGCCGCCAGGGGCGAGGCGCCGGGCGGGGCGTTGTCCTGAAAATCGAACAGGAAGGGCATCACGTTGACCGCGATCAGCATGATCACGGTTCCGGCAACCGTCGGCGTGATGATGCGGCGCAGAATGGAGAGGCGCCCGGCGAGGAGGAACTGGAAGAGGGACGAGGCGATCACGAGCGTCGTCAGCAGGGCCGGGCCCCCTTGCACCAGCGCGGCCACCGAGACGGCGATGAAGGCGCCCGAAGTGCCCATGATGAGAACGTATCCCGACCCCAGGCGTCCCAGCCGGATGACCTGGACGATGCTGGTGAGACCGCTCACCATGAGCGCGCCGAACGCGCCCCAGGCGAGGTACGCATCACTGCTCTCGGCGCTCCGCAGCACGATGGCGACGGTGAGAACGACGCCCCCGAGCGCCAGGATGCTGTACTGGAGCGCCAGCCCGATCGCCAGCGGCCACGGCGGACTCTCGTCGGGCTGGTAGCGAACGGTGGACCCGGACCCGCCTTCGTGCGATGCCATGCCGTTTCTTCCTCCTCCCGGTTAGCGCGTCGATCCTCCTTCCGACACCGGCCGCGTGTCCGCTCCCTCGCCCTTCACGTACGTGTCGAACCAGTCGACCCAGCGCGCCCACATGTCGAGGTTGTTTTCGATTGCGCGCGGGGTGTGCGACTCGAAGGGGTACTCGAAGAGCGCCGCCGTCTTCCCCAGCCCGGTGAGCGCCTGGATCATCCGCCGCGACTGGATGGGATAGGTGCCCGAGTTGTTGTCGTCGGCGCCGTGGTAGAGGAGCAGTGGCGTGTTGATCTGGTCGGCCTTGAAGAAGGGGGACATCTCCATGTAGACGTGGGGCGCGGCCCAGATGTCGCGCGGCTCCGCCTGGAAGCCCATGGGGGTGAGCGAGCGGTTGTAGGCGCCGTCGCCGGCGATGCCCGCCTTGAAGAAGGGGGTGTGGGCCAGGAAGTTCGCGGTCGCGAAGGCGCCGTAGCTGTGGCCCCCATGCCCGATCCGGTCCATGTCGATCACCCCGAGGCCATCGACCGCGCGCATCGCGGCGTACATCCCGTCGACCATATTTGAAATATAGTAGTCATTATAGTTTTCGCCGACGATGGGAATATCCGGATATACAAGCGCGTATCCCTGGGTCAGCCATATGTCCGACCAGCGGAGCCAGGTCAGACGGGTGTACGCGTTGTGGTTGCGCGCCCGGATGGTGGCGTTGTTGAAAGCCTCCTCGCTTCTGTACTCCCGGGGATAGGTCCAGAAGATGGCCGGCACCCTGGTCCCCTCGACGTAATCGATGGGGAGAGAGATCCGGCCCTGGATCTCGAGGCCGTCGCGGCGCGTGAACTCGAAGTCGATGCGGCGCGCGGCGGTGAGCTGGGGGAAGGGGTCCACGTTGCGGGTCAGATTCTCCATCTCGCCGCCCCCCGTCCAGAGATGGCTGTCGGGGAAGGTGTTCCTGCCCTCGCGGCTCACGATCATGCGCTGGAGGTCGGGGTCCAGCGGCACCAGCGGCTGATCGAAGCTGTCGCGCGACCCCTCGAAGAGCCGCTCGGTGGATCCGTCCGAGAGGGAAATCCGGTCGACGAAGGGCTGTGGACGGAAGTCCTCCTTCAAGCCGCCGCCGCGCAGGTAGGCGCTCCCGCCGTCGGAGGACACCCACGCATGGTCGAGCCCGTTGGCGGTGCGGGCGGTGAGCAGGTCGCCGGGAAGCGAGACCGCGTCGGCGGGGTCGTGGAAGGGCACGATGATGTTGCCTGGGGCCCCGTCGTCCAGTGCGAAATGGGCGAGCGCGTTCTCGCCGTCGCGGCGCACCGAGGCGAAGGCGTGGCGGCCGTCCAGCGAGTACGTCACCTCGGTGATCGGATCGTCGCTCGACGCCACCTCTTCCTCGTCCCCGTCGCCGAAGGGCGCGCGCAGCAGCATGATGCGGTCGGGGCGGGGCGCGTCCGAGCCGGCGTCATCGTCCGGGGCGGCCCGATGCAGGTACGCGACACCGGCCCCGTCCGGACGCCACTGCCAGTCGCGCGGGCCGCCGCCCTGGCCGCCGCCCCGGCCTTCGCGCAGCTCCCGCTCTTCGAGGGTCGCCAGCACATTGCCGCTCTCGACGTCCAGCACCTCGGTCACGCGCGGGAAGCCGGTATAGCTGGCGATGAAGGAGAAGGGCCGTTCGATGCGGGTGGCGATCAGGTGGCGTCCGTCAGGACTCAGCGAGACCGATTGGTACATCCCCGCGTCCCCGATGGGGCGGGGAGGCCGCCCGGGCGCCAGCTCGACGATCTGGCTGCGCGTGTAGTACTCGAACAGGTCGGAGTCGTGATCGCCCTCGAGCAGGAACGGCATCGTGCGCGTCGGCGTGGCCGCCGAGCGGGTGTGCCGGATGGTGGGCCCGTCGGGCAGGGCGGGCGCGGGGGGTGCGGCGCCGCGGTCCGCCGGTTCCGCCAGGGTGATGATCGACCCCGCGGGCGTCCACTGGAGCATCCGGGACGGCGCCGATCCCTGACCCCCCGACGAGGTGCCCAGGCTGGCGATCACGCGCGCGTCGCCCGCCGCGGTCACGCTGCCGTCCTCGGCCGACGCGATCCAGACCTCGGTCCGTTCCTCCAGGTGCGCGAGGAATGCCAGCCGCGCGCCGTCCGGAGACCACATCAGGTCGCTCACGTAGATCCCGTCCGGCAGCTCCACATCCGTAAACGAGCGCTCGCTCAGCGAATAGAAGCGGAACCCGTAGAGCCCGTAGATGTCGAGGTGCCAGGGCCGGTCGGTGGCGGCCCGGAGTTCGAGCATGGCCAGGCGCAGGGTCTCCTCTCCGACCTCCTCGAGCGTCGACAGCTCGGTCGAGAGGGGAATGACGAAGTGGTCGCGGTCCGGGCTGACGTGATCCAGGGTGGCGTAGTTGGGATCGGTCGCGAAGAGATCCTGGATGGCCTGGTCGGGGAGGATGTATCCCCGGTCGATGTCGAGTCCGTCGCCGGACTCCTGGGCGAACAGCGGCGATACAAGGAGGAACTGCGTCAGGAACAGGCCGATCGCCGGTATCCGGGTCGAAGGTCGAGGGCGGCTGTGCGGGTTCATGGCTGGCTCCTGGCAACGGGCGCCGGTGAGGCGGGGATGGCGGATTCGGGTGAAGGTGGCCCACGCGGCGAGGTCGCCGCAAGCCGGTTCAGGAACCCGCAACCCTCCGTGACATATCTTCTGTGGCGGTGTCGCGCCGGGCGCCGTGATGCGTGATTCCGACGGCGCCGTTCGCAACAGGAGAGATGGCTTGCCGGAGAACTACGATGTGGTGGTGGCCGGGGCCGGCTTTGCCGGTCTCGCCTGCGCGCGCCAGGCGGCCCGGCGCGGCCTCTCGGTCCTGGTGCTCGAGCGGCAGTCCGCACCCGGCGCCCGCATCCACACCACCGGGATTCTCGTGCATGAGGCGTGGACCGAGTGGAAAGTGCCGGTCCCGCTGGTGCGGAGAATCAACCGCGTCAGGGTCTACACGCCCGCCCACGACCATATCGAGCTGGAGCGGAACGGGTACTTCTTCATGGCCACCGATACCGCCCGGCTCATGCGCCATCTGGCCCGGGAGACGCGGCGCGCGGGTGTCGAGATCCGGTTCGGGGAGGGATACCGCGGCGCGACCCCGGGACGAAGTCCCTTGCTGCTCCAGGGCTCCGGGGTCACCTGCCGGTTCCTCGTCGGAGCCGATGGTGCGCGCTCCGGGGTGGCCGGGAGCTTCGGCCTCGACCGCAACCGCCACCTCCTGAAGGGGGTCGAATGGGAATTCGAGCCCGTGGACGGCGTCGCCGACTGCCTGCACTGCTTCATCGATCCCGAGTTCGCCCCGGGATACATCGGATGGGTGGTGCCGGGGGTGGCGACGACGCAGGTAGGACTGGCGTTGCACCGCGACCGGCAGGCCGACCTGCCCGGGTTCGTCGCGAAGCTCGATCCCCTCTTCGGGCTTTCCCGGAACAGGGTGGTGGAGAAGCGGGGCGGCGTCATCCCCTTCGGGGGACTTCTGCGCAACTTCTACGGGGAACGGGTGATGCTCATCGGGGACGCCGCCGGAATGGTGTCCCCGCTGACGGCCGGGGGCATCCACCACGCCTGGCGGTTCGGCAAGATCGCCGGAGACGCCCTGGCGGACCATCTCGCGGGCGGGGCGCATCCCGGTCCGGTGGTGCGGCGCGCGTACCCGAGCCTGACCTTGAAGCACGCCGCGCGCTGGGGCTACGACCGGCTTCCGGTGGCGCGGGCGCTCGAAGCCGGGCTGCTCACCCGGAGCGTGTTCCGAAGGGTGGCGGCGAAGGTCTTCTTCGGGTTGTAGCCGGGCCTCGCCAAGCTGCGGTCCGCTGGCTGCTACTCCCCGACCCGCCTGGCCTGCGCCCGCCCCATCCCGACGGAGAGCGCGATCCAGATGCCCGCCAGCGGCACGGTCGACGCCGCCACCAGCGCCAGCGTCATGCCGAGGGCGGCGAAGGTGGCGTCGATCCCGGCGCCCGTGGCATCCCCGGCGCGATACAGGAACACGTCCACCACGGGCTTCGCCTTGTACTTCTCGGAGGGAGTGACGACGCTGAACAGCGTCTCCCGCGAGGGCCGTGAGATGGCGTAACGGGTTGCCCGGTGCACTGCCTGGAAGATCAGGATGACCCCGTACAGGGGCCAAATCGCCAGCACCGCGAATCCGACGACCGTCACCAGCGGCAGGATGGCGAGCGTCCAGCCTACGCCCAGCTTCTTGATGATGCGCGTCGTGATGAAGATCTGGGTCAGCAGGGTCGCGAACTGGGCCAGGAAGTCGAAGTTGGCGAAGCTCTCCACCCGCTGGCTGAAGGTGTCGGTGGCCTGCTGGATGATGTTGGCCTGGGTGAAGTAGATCATGGTGTTGGAGATGGCCATGAACACCACCCACAGTCCGACCCCCAGCAGGTAGGGCGAGGCCACGACCGCCTTGGCGCCCTCCCAGAAGGTGCCTCCGATTCGGGTGCTGCCGTCGGGCGCAGCGTCGTCGCGGCGACCCTTCGGGAGCGCCTCCAGGCGCGACGCGCGCGACCGGATCGCCCTCCGGTCCAGCCACAGCACCGTCGCGATCGCGATGCTGTAGCAGCCGCAAGCGATCAGCATGAGCCCGGCGGGCAGGTAGGACGACTCCGTCATCCCGCTGATGATGCTGGTGGCTTCGGCCCCGGCCAGCGCCCCCAGGGTGCCGCCGATGCCGATGAAGGCGAACATCCTCTTCCCCTGGTCCACGTCGAAGATGTCGACCATGAAGGCCCAGAAGAGACTGGTGGTGAAGAGGTTGATGACCGTCAGCCACACGAAGAAGGTGTAGCCCACGCCGCGTGCGAGGGCGGTTTCCGCATCGGTGCCGATGAGCCCGCCTCCGGCCCGCACGTCCTGGATGATCAGCCCCGAGAAGACGAACAGGCAGGCGATCACGAAGAGGAAGGCCACGGGGATGAAACGGCGCCGGTTCATGCGCGCCACCACTCCGCCGAAGGCGAGCACCGCCACCAGGGAAATGATCGAGGTGACGACGAAGAGCCAGCGCAGCTCGTCCATTCCGCGGGCGACGCCCATCGCTTCGCGCACCGGCCGCAGGAAGAAGTACCCGCAGAGAACGAAGAAGAAGAAGACCGCGGAGAGGACGGCGAGAGGGAGTTCGCCCCGCTCCATGTTGAGGAGGCGCGCCGCGATGCCCTGTTCCTGCGTCGTCGAGTCTGCCATGCGCCCCCCGATCCTCCGCGACAGTGCCGCCTCGCGCCGTGCCCCGTCTGGAAAACGAAGCACGCCGGGAGGTCTGGATGGCCGTCCCGGAAGGCCCCGGCGGTGATGTGGGTTCGATGTAGGGAGGGCGCCGGATCAAGTCAAGCCGACGAGCGTCCTCGCGCGGGGTGTCGCCATGTGTGAATGGGGCATCTCCGCGAGGGCTCAGGGTACCCCGAAAGGGCGCATTCATGGGCCGTTGGGACGACTTCGGCCGGTTCCCTTTGCGCGCGCGCCCGCTGCGGCTACCATCAGGACTGCGAGCCTTCCATCGCCCATCCCGGAGGTCATCCGATGAACCCTTCCGCCTCGCGCCTTCTCCACGTCCGGAGCCCGCGATCGCGCGTCCGCACCGGACCCGCGAGCCCTCTCCCGCTTGTCCTGCTGGCCGTTCCGCTCGCGCTCTCGTGCGCGCCCGCGGCCTCTGCGCAGACGCCCGAGCTGGTGTTCCTGTCCAACATCACCGGGACCTCCGACGGCGACCGCGCCCTCACCACCATCGAGGAGCAGACCGCGGCCACGCTGGATGCCCTGGGGGCGGAGCTCGCCGGGCACGGGCTCGGATACGAGGACGTCGTTGCCGTCAACGTCTTCCTCCGGGACACGCGTCATTTCCAGGGGATGAACGGGGTCTATCGCACCTATTTCACGGAGAATGCGCCCACGCGCGCGACCGTGAGGGCAGACCTGCCGGATGTGGGCGCGCTGATTCAGATCTCGGCGGTGGCCACCCCGGACGACACCGAGGTCATTTCTCCGTCGGGGCTGCAGTCGCCGGCGCTGCCCTACTCGTGGGGGATCCGGGCGGGTGACGTCCTCTTCATCGCGGGCGCCACGAGCCGCGACCCCGACACCTACCAGCCGGTGCCGGGCGACGTGCAGGTGCAGACCCGGCGCGTTTTCGGCAACATCGGGATGATCCTCGAGGCGGCGGGCATGGACTACGGGGATCTGGTCAGCTGCCAGGTCTTCCTCGACGACGTGCGTCTCTGGGGCGACATGAACGAGGCCTACCGCGAGTTCGTGACCGCGGACGATCCCCCGGCCCGTGCAGCGGTGCGCGGCGGGCTCATGAATTCCGACTTCCTGGTCGAGATCCAGTGCGTCGCGGAGGCTTCCGACGCACGCGCGGTGGTTCGTCCCGCAGGACAGGGTCCGGGTCGGGCGCCGCTTTCGCCGGCGATCGACACGGGCGAGCGGCTGTGGCTGTCGGGGATGCTGGCGGCGGGCGAGGACATTCCGGCGGAGACACGCAACACGCTGGACAGGTTGAATGCAACATTGGAAGCTGCCGAGTTGGATTTTTCCAACGTAGCCAACGTCTGGGTGTACCTCACGGACGTGCGCGACGCCGAAACGGTGCTGGAGGTTCTGGGCGAAGTGATGCCCGAGGGGGCCCCGGAGCCGACCGTGGCGGGGCTGCCGCTCGTGGGCCGCCTCGGCGTGGAGATCCAGATGATGGCGGTCCGCTGACATGGGCATGAAGCCGAAGCCGCTCAGCGTGGCGTTGCTGGGCACCGGGCGCATCTCCGAGACCCAGTTGGCGCCGGCTCTGGCCTCGGCTTCAGGGCTTCGTCTGTGGAGCGTGCTGAGCCGGGACCGCGGGCGGGCCGCCGACTTTGCGCGACGCCATCGGGCGAGGTCGCGGGAGCCGGGGTACGACCGCCTGGGTGAAATGCTGGCCGATCCGGGGCTCGACGCCGTGCTGATCGCGACGCCGGACGCCCTGCACGCCGACCAGGCGCTGGCGGCCATCGCGGCGGGCAAGCACGTCTTCGTGGAGAAGCCGATGGTGACCTCCTCGGCTGACGGAGGGCGCGTGCTGGAGGCCGCCGAGGCCGCCGGCGTCACCGTGGGGGTCGCCTACCACCTGCGCTGGCACGGGGGCCACCGCGCCATGGAGCGTCTCGTCAGGGGAGGGGCGCTCGGGGAACTCCGGCACATGCGTGTGCAGTGGACCTGGCCCGCCCCCGACGACTCCAACTGGCGCGCGGGGTCGGATGTGGGCCGCTGGTGGAGTCTCGCCGGGGTGGGCACCCACTGCCTGGACATGATCCGCTGGTTCATGGTGCCGGGCTGCGGCGAGGTCGTGGAGGTGCGCTCCACGACGAGCAACGCGGTGTGGGGCGGGCCCCGCGACGAGACAGCCCTGGTGGCACTGACCTTCGAGTCGGGCGCCACCGCGGAGTTCTGCTCCTCGGTGCAGTTCGAGTCGCCCTCGCGCGTCGAGGTCTACGGCGATCAGGGATACGTCATCGGCAACCACACCCTGGGGCCGCGGGGCGCGGGCACGGTCTTCACCAGGGCCGGGATGGTGCCCTACGTGGTCCAGAACCCCTACGTGGGCGAGCTGGCGGACTTCGCCGCGGCGGTGCGCAACGGCCGCCCCCCGGCGGTCGACGCGCGCGAGGGCCTCCGAAACGTGGAACTGCTGGAGGAGATCAAGTGATGGCTCGACGATCGTTCACCTCGGCTGCGGCCCTTGCCGCCGCCCTGGCCGCCACTGCCTGCGAAGCCCCCGCCCCCGCCCCCATCGACGTGGTGGAAGCCACCATCGCCGGGGTGCAGGAGGCCATCTTCTCCGGCGCGACCACCTGCCGCCTGGTGGTCGAGGCCCACCTCGACCGCATCGAGGCCTACGACGACCGCATCAACGCGATCACCGTGGTGAACCCCGCCGCCCTCGACCGCGCCGACGAGCTGGACGCGGCGCTGGCCGCCGGCGAGGAGCCGGACCCCCTCTTCTGCGTGCCCGTCCTGGTAAAGGACAACTTCGACACCCACGACATGGTGACCACGGCGGGCTCGATCGGCCTCGCCGCGAGCGTGCCGCCCGACGACGCCTTCATGGTGCGCCGCATCCGCGAGGAGGGCGCCATCGTGGTGGCCAAGACCAACATGGCCGAGTGGGCCTTCAGCCCGCGCCAGTCGGTGAGTTCGTCGTTCGACACCACCCGCAACGCCTACGCGCTGGACCGCGTTCCAGCCGGCTCGAGCGGGGGCACCGCCTCGGGGGTCGCGGCCAGCTTCGGCCTGATCGGGCTCGGCAGCGATACCGGCAACTCCATTCGCGGCCCCTCCTCGCGCCTGGCGCTGGTCGGCATCCGCTCGACTATCGGCCTCACCAGCCGGGACGGCGTGGTGCCGCTCGCCTTCGACCGCGACATCGCCGGTCCCATGGGCCGCACCGTGGAGGACGTGGCCCGGCTCTTCAACGTGGTGGCGGGCTACGACCCGGCCGATCCCTACACCGAGGCGGGAAGGGGGCGTCAGGAGGACGACTACACCTCGTTCCTCGACCCGAACGGCCTCGAGGGTGCGCGCATCGGGGTCCTGCGGGCCCTGGTCGACACCGAGGGCGCGGACGAGGAGGTCGTCGCCGTCTTCGAGACCGCCCTGGAGGAACTGGCCGGGCTCGGCGCCGAGATCGTCGACCCGCTCGGCTTCGACCTGCAGGCGCAGCTGGAGCGCGAGGGCATGTCGTGCCGCCGCTTCCGCTACGACATGCATGTCTACCTGCGGTCGCTGGGAGACGCGGCCCCGTTCACCGACGTGCTGGCGGTGCTCGAAACCGGCGAGTTCGGGGGCGACGCGGAGAGCGGTCTGCGCCGTTCGGAGGGCATGCCGCTGGACGTCCCGCCGGCCGAGTGGGATCCGCCCTGCCCGGACTACCTCGACAACGAGCAGCGGCAGGGCTACCTGGCCGACCTGACCGAGGCGATGGATGCCGCCGGGGTGGACGCCGTCGTCTATCCCACCTGGCTGAGCCCGCCCGCGCACATCGAACGCGGCAACGAGGAATACAGCGGCGACAACAGCCAGCGGGTCGCGCCCGCCACCGGGATGCCTGCCATCACGGTGCCCATGGGGTTCACCGGGGGCACGCACCCCGCGGGACTGCAGATTCTGGCACGCCCGTACGACGAGGGCCTGCTCTTCCGCCTCGCATACGCGTACGAGCAGGGGACGCGCCATCGGCGCCCGCCCCCGGGATTCCCGGATCTTGGCGGTTCTTGACCGAGGCGGAATCGCAGATTAGTCATGACTATGACTAACCAATACGCGCACGCGGAGGAGGGGTAATGGTGGCCGTTAACGTGCACGAAGCCAAAACGCATCTGTCCCGGCTGCTGGCGAGGGTGGAAGAGGGCGAGGAAGTCGTGATTGCGCGAAATGGCAAGCCGGTCGCCAGGCTCGTTGCGCACCGGAGCGGCAAGGGTAGACGACGCTTCGGCGCCCTTCGGGGGCGGCTCGTCGTTGACGACCGCTTCTTCGATCCCCTGCCGGAGTCCGAGTTGGCGTCGTGGGAGTCCTGAGGACCCTTGCGGATTCTCCTTGATACGCACGCGTTCCTGTGGTGGCTTGCCGGGAGCGACAGGTTGTCCGAGACCGCGCGGATCGCGGTCGCCGAGCCGGCGAACGCCATCCTGGTAAGCGCCGCGTCGGCCTGGGAGATTACCACCAAGCACCGCCTGGGCCGGCTGCCCGGAGCGGATATCGTCGCGGGCGATGTCCAGGCATGCATCGAGGACCAGGGCTTTCAGCAGCTCCCCATCACTGTTGCACACGCGGAGCGCGCGGGGAGACTTCCTGGTCTCCACCGCGACCCGTTCGACCGCATGTTGATTGCCCAGTCTCTCGCGCACGACCTCCCGCTCGTTTCCATCGAGTCGCTGTTCGACGGATATGGCATCCGCCGCATCTGGTAGCGGCGCCCACTGCGGTGTGGCACGGCTGAGGTGAGCGCAGGATGATCCGCCGCGTCCTCGAGCGCACCTTCGGCTACTCCGACTTCCGGGGGCAGCAGGAGGAGATCATCCGCCACATGGTGGACGGGGGCGACTGCCTGGTGCTCATGCCCACGGGCGGCGGCAAATCCCTCTGCTACCAGATTCCCGGCATGGTGCGGGAAGGGACCGGGGTGGTGGTCTCGCCCCTCATCGCCCTCATGCGCGACCAGGTGGAGGCGCTGCTCCAGCTGGGCGTGCGCGCGGCCTGCCTCAACTCCTCCCTCTCCTACCGGGAGGTGCTGGACGCGGAAGCCGCCGTGCGTGCCGGGCAGCTGGATCTGCTTTACGTCGCCCCCGAACGCCTTCTCGGCGAGCGCACGCTGAACCTCCTGGCCCAGGCCCGCCTGTCCCTTTTCGCCATCGACGAGGCGCACTGCGTGTCGCAGTGGGGACACGATTTTCGCCCCGAATACCTCCAGCTCTCCGCCCTGCGCGAGCACTTTCCCGACGTGCCCCGCATCGCGCTCACCGCCACCGCGGACGAGCTCACCCGGCGCGAGATCGTCGACCGCCTCGGACTCCGCGGCGCTCCCGTCTTCGTGAGCGGCTTCGACCGCCCCAACATCCGCTACAGCGTCGTCCCGAAGAACAATGCGCACGCCCAGTTCCGTCGTTTCCTCGACCGGCATCACCGGGGCGACGCGGGCATCGTCTACTGCCTGTCGCGCAAGAAGGTGGACGCCACCGCGGAATGGCTTCAGGACGAGGGAGTCGACGCCCTCCCCTACCACGCGGGGCTCGGGGCCGCCGAGCGCCGCCGCAACCAGGACCGCTTCCAGCGCGAGGAGGGCGTGGTCATGGTGGCGACCATCGCCTTCGGCATGGGCATCGACAAGTCCAACGTCCGCTTCGTGGCCCATCTCGATCTGCCGAAGAGCATCGAGGCCTACTACCAGGAGACGGGCCGCGCGGGACGCGACGGGCTCCCGGCCAGCGCGTGGATGGTGTACGGGCTGCAGGAGGTCGTGACCCTGCGCAACATGGTGGAGGGATCGGACGCCGGCGAGGCGCGCAAGCGGCTGGAGGTGCGCAAGCTCGATGCGATGCTGGGCTACTGCGAGCTCACCACCTGCCGCCGCCAGACCGTGCTCGCCTATTTCGGCGAGACCATGCCCGAGCCCTGCGGCAACTGCGACAACTGCCTGACGCCGGTCGATACCTGGGATGCGACCGAGGCGTCCCAGAAGGCCATGTCGTGCGTGTATCGCACCGGTCAGCGCTTCGGCGCCGCGTATCTCATCGATGTCCTGCGGGGCAGGGAAACGGACCGCATCCGGCGCTTCGGGCACGACCGCCTTCCGACCCATGGGGTTGGCGCCGACCTGGGTCCCTACGAATGGCGCTCGGTGTTCCGCCAGCTGGTCGCCCGCGGCCTCCTCTGGGTCGACATGGAGGGATTCGGCTCGATCCGGCTCACGGACGAGAGCTGGCCGGTGCTGCGGGGCGAGACGCCGGTGCACATGCGCCGGGACGTGCGTCCGCCGGCTGCCGCGCGCAAGCGCAAACCCCGCGCCGAGCAGCCACCCCCGGATCCCGCGACATGGGATGAGGGGCTGTGGGAGGCGCTGCGCGCCCATCGGCTGGAGCTCGCGCGGGCGCAGGGCGTGCCGCCGTACGTCATCTTCCACGACGCCACCCTGCGCGAGATGGTGGAGCGCCGGCCGGGCACGCCGGAGGAGCTGGCCGGCATTACGGGGGTGGGCGAAACCAAGCTGGAACGTTACGGTGAAGACTTCCTGGGCGTGATCGCGAAGGCCGAACGAGGGGCGGCATGAGATACGATTATCACAGGCTGCGCGGCGACTTCTTCGGTGGGGTCACCTCCGCCATCGTGGCGCTTCCGGTGGCGCTGGCCTTCGGCGTGGCCTCCGGGCTGGGCGCGGCCGCGGGGCTCTACAGCGCGATCGCGGTGGGCTTCTTCGCGGCGGTGTTCGGCGGCACCCGCTCGCAGATCTCGGGGCCCACCGCGCCCATGACCGTCGCCATGGCGGCGATCCTCACCACGCACTCCGCCACGCTCGCGGAGGCCATGATCGTGGTGATCATGGCGGGGCTGCTGCAGATCGCCATGGGGGTGCTCAGGATCGGGCGCTTCGTCGCCTACACGCCGGCGGTGGTGGTGTCCGGCTTCATGTCCGGCATCGGCATCATCATCATGCTGATCCAGAGCATGCCGTTCCTCGGGCTGCCGCCGGTCGCGGGCGGAGCGATGGGTGCGTTGCGGGCGCTTCCGGATGGGCTGGCCAATCTCGACCCCGGCGCGGTGGCGGTCGCCGTGGTCACCCTGGCGGTCGCGGTGGCCTGGCCTCCCCGGCTGAGGAAGCTGGTCCCTCCGCCGCTGGTGGCGCTGGTGGTGGGCACCACGGCCGGAGTCCTCTGGATCGGAGGCATCCCGGTCATCGGCGAGATCCCGAGAGGCCTGCCGACCCTCCAGTTCACCATGCCATCCCTGGGCTTTCTGGTGAGCGCGGTTCAGCCGGCGCTCATTCTCGCGATCCTGGGCTCGGTGGACAGCCTCCTGACATCGCTGGTCGCCGACTCGATAACCGGCACTCGCCACGAGGCCAACCGGGAACTGGTGGGGCAGGGCATCGGCAACATCGCCTCCGGGCTCATCGGCGGGCTGCCCGGCGCCGGAGCGACCATGGGCACGGTGGTCAACATCCGGGCCGGTGGCAGCACTCCGGTTTCCGGGGCCCTGCGCGCGGCGCTGGTACTGGGCCTTCTTCTGGGCCTCGGCCAGTACGTGGAACCGATTCCCCACGCCGTCCTCGCCGCCATCCTGATCAAGGTGGGATGGGACATCATCGACTGGCGCATGCTCGCGCGCGTCCACCACCTGCGCCGCGAGCACATGATCGTCATGCTGGTCACGCTGGGGCTGACGGTGTTCGTGGACCTGATGACCGGCGTCGCGATCGGGCTCATCGTGGCCGGCATGGCCCATTCACAGCAGTTGGAGAGCCTGGAGCTGGACAGCGTGGTGTCCGTCCCCCTGCTCGACAAGATGTTCTTCGCCGAGCACGAGGATCCGGCGGTCATGGACTGGTACTCGGCCCGGGTCGGCCTGGTCGCCCTGAAGGGGAGCTTCACCGTCGCGTCCGCCCACAAGCTGGTCGCGGTGATCGGCGGAGACATCAAGGAGCACGAGGTCACCATCTTCGACTTCACCAACGTGTCCTACCTCGACGACAGCGCCGCCATGCTCATCCTGCAGCTCCTGGACGTCGCCGAGCGCGAGGAGACCGAGGTCATCGTGATGGGCCTGTCGGGCAAGCCGGCGGAGACGCTCAGGACTCTCGATATCCTGCAGGGCGTGCCCCGGAAGCAGGTCGTGAGGACGCTCGACCAGGCGCGCGAGGTCGCCGTCGCGCTCCTGAAGAAGCGCGGTTCGGGGAACCGGCAGCTGATCGGCTGAGGGTGCTCTAACCCGGATTTCTCACAGACATGAGATGGCATCGGCCTCCTGGGGCTGTTAAGTTTATGTGCCGCATAGACTTGACAGTCACCATAACGGAGGACCGATGCCAACACAGTGTAGACCCATTTCGTTCGGATTTCAAGC
>JAJDYN010000006.1 GCA_022825135.1 Gemmatimonadota bacterium
GCTTGAAATCCGAACGAAATGGGTCTACACTGTGTTGGCATCGGTCCTCCGTTATGGTGACTGTCAAGTCTATGCGGCACATAAACTTAACAGCCCCAGGAGGCCGATGCCATCTCATGTCTGTGAGAAATCCGGGTTAGAAGCCCGTTGGTTGGCTACTTGAGCTGGTATCCCTGCAAAGGCACGAGGCGGACTTCGCCCTCCTGGCGCATGGTGCGGAGTGTCGTTCGGACGTTGGCGAGGACCTTCTCAAAGTTGTCGCTGCGGGTGTGAGCGCCGCCCAACCAGAGCTCTGAAGCGATGTCCTCCACGCTGATGGGCGCGCCGTTGTCCCCGAGGCACATCCATATCCCCTCGCGGATCGACAGGCCATCGTACCGGGTGCGAACGGTGATCTCATTCAACAGCTCGGCCGCTTCCTCCGTGATCACCTGCAACCGCTCGACGGCATCACGTAGCAGCCTGTGGCGGTCCAGCCTTGTTGTGGACATGTGGATAAGCCTGTCTAAGAGAATCCCGCCCGGGGGGCGCCAACCCCTCGGCGGGCTGATAGGTTGAAACTGGAGGGTGGCCCGCTGGTTCGCCACCCCTGGGTTGCCAGGGCTTTCTGCTACGCCTCGGGATCAATGTCCATGTGTTGTAGAACGGTAATCACCTGACTGCGGCGGAGACCGGGTAGCCACCGTCCCCCTTTCTTGGGCAGTCTGTCAGGCGATTGCTACATCAGAACACCCGGATCATGGACGCGCTCCTCGTCGAACTCACCCGTTGACCGGACTCGAACGTCCGCGTGACGCTCGACCTCGAAGGACACGCCGGGGGGCACGTCTATCCCGACGATGTTGTCGATGTCGTGAAGGCGAACGCCCGCGACGTCAAGCTGACGAGGGAGGCGTTCGGCTACGAGTGCTGAGCGGGGCGTGGCTAACCGAGCACCGGCATCGGAGACCTCACCGGAATGCACCATCAGACATCGGGCACACGATGCATGAAATGCCGTATCCGGTGGAACCACATCGGCGGCGGATTTGTTCCTGCGCACCTTACGGTTGGGCCGTGCCGCCGTAGCAGCCCTGGCGAGCGGGATCCATCGGTCGAATTATCCTTCTGGGAAGGGTATCGGGCAACCGGGGCCGGTGTCAGCCGTACGACCGGTGCCATCCGTGGCGGCGTGACCGGGATTGACGGCTGCCGTTCACGGTTGGTATCGTTCGGTATACTTGCTCCTCGCTCCTCGCTCCTCGCCCGACACGCCGGAAGGCCTCGGGCGGGGGTGTCTCTGCCCGATGGCACGCGACATTCGTTCCTGACCGGCGAGGAGAAGGGGATCGACGTGCGGATCGCGCTTAGACGTGATGGCGCTCGCCCACCGCCGCGACCACGACGTGGCCCTCGTCTTCAGCCAGGACCAGAACCTTTCCGAGGTCGCCGAGGAGATTCGCATAATCGCGAAGCAGCAGCGGCGGTGGATCAAGATCGCGAGCGCCTTCCCCCACGGCCCCGCCACCCGAAACCGCAGGGGGATGAACAAGAACCGACTGGATCAGGATCGACCGGCGCTCTACGACCAGTGCCTGGACCGGCAGGACTACCGCGTGAAGCGTGAGAGATCCGTAGGTCGTTCCTCTTGGTGGATCATGGGCAGAGGGGGATGCCTGCACTCCGGCAGCGCATGTGGTCGCATCGTACCGAAGAGTCGGTGGGAGATCCCCGCAAATTTCCGCCACTCGATGGCGATTTCCCCGCTATTGGGGGAAGACGAACACCTTCTCGGTCCAAACGGCAGAAGGAGGCCTGCCAACTCCACTTGAAAACCGAGTTTTTCACGAACCAAGTTGCTTAATCGTTCAACCGTATGTGATGCTCGATCACGTTAAGTCTATGATCGATGGTATCAACCTTTTGTTCGACTTGCTTGAGCTTACCATCTACTTTTTCCAATATACTCCTTAGCTCAAGGCTCATTTCCATTCGGAACTGGTCGAAGTTGCGGTCGATGCCCGCATGAATCTCGTCGATCTTCTTCGAAATCGGGGCCAGTGCTTCCTCGATTAGGGCTTCGAAGCCTTCTGTTATTCCGTTGGGTTTGGAGGTCATTTTATTCTGATAGGTTAGTTCTTGGTTCGCCAACCACAAAATCACCCATTGTAGCCATCGCTTCGTCAGCTGTTCGGAAAACTTCATCTTTCAGCTCCCGAAGCTGCCTGGCCCTTTCATCCTCTGATCGTTTTGGGGCCATCATGTCCCCTAGTTTTCGTTCGAATCTCAACCCTTGAAAGGGTATCCCCTGACATGTGCGATGTCAAGGTTGTCAGCGGGGTGTTGAAAACCCGTTGCGGCGAGCCCTGAGTCGGGCTCCCGGTCGAATAAGACAGCCAAGAAATAGGAGCAAGAGCCAGCTAGCCATATAGTGCCCCCGATTTCTTTGGACAGTAGTTTAGCCATCCATCCAGGGTCCAAGAGAGAGGAGAGAGTGGATGTCTCGGAGTACGAAAGAGCAGGGCGGCGCAGGCCGCTTGGGAGGGCGGCCAGCCCTCCCAAGCGGTGGAGCGCGCGGCGCAAGGCCGAGGTGGTGTTGCGGCTGCTGCGGGGGGAGCCCATCGGTGAGGTGAGCCGGGAGATTCGGGTCGCGGCGCCGGAGCTGGAGCGGTGGCGGCGGGAGTTCCTAGAAGGCGGCCAGCAGGGCCTCAGACCTTGCCGACGCCCTTGAGGGTGCCCGCGAAGAAGGTGTCCACGGCCACAAGTTCCCCGGTGGCATGAACTTCGATGTGGCACTCGCGGAACTCAGGGTCGAAGCGCTCGAGCGCCTCCGCACGCCCCGCACCCCGCCCGAACTGACCTGGAGCCCGGGCCGAGATCCTGACCTCGATCCCGGGCATCTCGGACATCACCGCCGCGGGACTGATCGTCCACTTGCCGGAACTCGGTATGCTCACTCGGTCGCGCGCCGCCAGCCTCGCCGGACTCGCCCCGGTCACCCGGGAGTCCGGACGCTGGAAGGGACGGAGCTTCATCCAGGGCGGCAGGCACCGGGTCCGCAGAATGCTCTACATGCCCGCGGTGGTCGCGGTCCAGCACAATCCCGACCTCAAGCGGAAGTACGAGGCGCTCCGAGCCGCCGGGAAGCCGCCCAAGGTCGCCCTGACGGCCGTGATGCGGAAGCTCCTCGTCCTCGCCAACGCCCTGGTGCAGCAGGACCGCACTTGGACGGCGCATCCGCCGCGCGAGTACTCCTGCCCGGCCCTCGCGACGCCCAGCCCGGCGGGGAGCGCTCACGGATGATCGAGCCGGGGAGAAGCGGACACCGCAACCAAGCCGTCGCGAGACACGCCGCGAGGCAGGTTGCTTCGCGAAAAACGGGCGTCCGCTTGAATGGATACTGGCCACCGTCCCCTTCGGGGGACATCTGTCAGGTGATTACCGTTCTACAACAGATTGTCGGCCTGCCGCCAGGCGATTCCGACTCCGCAAACCCAGAGGTCGCTTCGCCGCAAAGTGCGGCAGATCGTGCAGTCCTGATTGGATTTACGTGACTTCTTGCTCGGATTACGAACTACTTTTTGGCGGTCTTGTGGTCGAGGAGGCCTTCACTCCCCGCGCTGAGACTTTCCACTCACGCTTCGAAGCCCTCGCTCTCCGTCTCCCCCTCCAGCGCGGCAACCGCCACGTCGATGAAGGCTCCGGCCGCGGCGGCGATCTCGGCCAGCGGCTGCGGACATTCGGATTCGGCCTCGGCTTCCTCCAGCAGCGCCCGGGCCAGGATCACCGCCAAGGGCGCCGGTTCTCTGTCCAGACCCAGTTCCAGCGCCTTGAGCCATCGGTCGCGGGGCAGCGTCGCCACCGCCGTTACCTGACCAGTCTCCCGGTCCATCCACAGCTCAACCGGCAGCGTCTCCTCCCATCCGATCCCGTTCATTCAGGTTGTCCCTGGCTGTCCTGCCTCTCTCTCATGTCCTTGATCTCCCTGTTCGTCGCGCCCTTCTTTTGGAGGTCCCCGGCTGGATCCTCACCAGCCATCAGGGCAGGTCCCGCACCGCGATGCCGAGGGCGCGGGCGGCGTCCGCCATCCGACGATCGTAGCTGGCGAGTTCGACGCGCTGGCCCCGGTCCCGAAGGAACCGGCAGGATGCGAGGTGCAGCGCGTCGAGCGTGCGCACGGACACCGGGAACGGATCGAGCGCGCGGGCCAATACCGGGGGAGCCAGCTCCAGCAGCGAGATGCGGGCGATCACCTCCCGCGCGGCCTCGGCCCGCGCCTGCGTCGCCTTCCGGGCGTGCAGGCGCGTCCAGACCTCGTACTCGAGCAGACGGCTCGACACGAGGGTTTCGGTCCAGAACAAAGCTGGGGGCCGCCGGTCCTCCGCGAACAGATGGGCCAGAGCAACCGACGTGTCGATGTAGATCACCGGTCGCTTCGGTCGCCCGCCAGTTCACCGAGCAACACGGCCAACGCGGCCTCCGGAGGACCGCCCCGGGGGGGCTCGGATCCGGGAGAGAGAGCGGGCGTCAGCCAGCCCTTCCGCACCGCGTCGGCGAGCATCGCGTCCGCCAGGACGGGACTCCTTGCCTCTTGCGGGGGACCGATTTCGGCCACGACCCGGCCTCGATCCGTGACGAGCACGGTCTCGCCGCCGGCTGCCAGCCGCACATACTCGCTGAGCCTGCTGTTCAGCGCCCTGATTCCGATT
This sequence comes from Gemmatimonadota bacterium, assembly GCA_022825135.1. Taxonomy (GTDB): domain Bacteria; phylum Gemmatimonadota; class Gemmatimonadetes; order Longimicrobiales; family Gaopeijiaceae; genus BD2-11. The sequence continues at coordinate 4,689 of JAJDYN010000006.1, forward strand.
GATCGCATGACAGGTAGCGTAGCTACATGTGGCTACCGTCGTCAAGCGCGTCTAAGAGTTGCTGGACCACCGTCCAGAGAAATGGAGGGCACCACAAACGGAAACGGGTTTCCCGGGCTGCGCGAAGCCAAGCTGATCGGCTCCTCCCGCCCTCGTCGGAACCGGCGTCGCCGGAGGCGAGGGGCCGATGATCCGTTTGGTGAAGTCCTGACGTTCTTTCAGCAGCGAAAGCCTGTCGTTCATCGTCTCGACCGACCTGCGCAGGCGTCGGGTCTCCTCCAGCGCGGAGCCGAAGTTCGCGGCGGCCAACACGTTTCTTTGGAGGAGGGCTCCCGAGTTTGCTTGCGATGGGAGCTATCGGCCGGTCGAGGCGCCCGGCTCGCCCGCGTCGGCCGACATCGGCTTGTCACGGCTCACCACCACGGTGGCCGACCCCGCGATCAAGGGGTCGGGGCCGGTCACGACCTCGCGGTCCTTGTCTGGATAGGCCAGCCGGGAAAGGAAGAACTGCATCGCCGCGATGCGCGCGCGCTTCTTGTCGTCCGACTTGATCACCGTCCAGGGCGCATCCGCCGTGTCCGTGTAGAAGAACATCGCTTCCTTGGCCTGCGTGTATTCGTCCCACTTGTTCAGCGACGCCAGGTCGACCGGAGATAATTTCCACTGCTTGAGCGGGTCGGTATTGCGGCGCTCGAAGCGGTGCGCCTGTTCGTCCTGCGACACCGAGAAGTAGAACTTGAAGAGCAGGATGCCGCTGTTGACCAGCATGCGCTCCAGTTCCGGGCACTGGCGCAGGAACTCAAGGTATTCCTGTCCCGTGCAGAATCCCATGACGCGCTCCACCCCGGCGCGGTTGTACCAGGAACGGTCGAAGAGCACCATTTCCCCGGCGGTCGGCAGGTGCCGGACATAGCGCTGGAAGTACCACTGGCCCCGCTCGATGTCGCCGGGCTTGTCGAGTGCGACGACGCGCGCCCCACGAGGGTTCAGATGCTCCATGAACCGCTTGATGGTGCCGCCCTTGCCGGCGGCGTCGCGTCCCTCGAACAGGATGACGATCTTCCTCTTGGACCGTCTCACCCAACGCTGGACCTTCAGCAGCTCGACCTGCAGTAGGGCCTTCTGCCGCTCGTATTCCTTCCGCTTCATCTTGTCGCGGTAGGGATAGACGCCGTCACGGAAGATCCGCTCGACGACAACCCTACCTTGGGGGTCCTCGATGGGCGCAGCGGCATCGCGAGCTTGGTCGCTGTTTCGCTCGGTCGTGCCATCGCTCACGATGCTCTCCCGGACGTTCATCAGGTTGTTTCCCCAAGGGTTGCGGTGCCAGCCTCATCCAAGGTCAGCAGGCCCCGCGAGATGCGCAAATGCAGGATGCGCGCCGGTTGCGTCGATCTCGCCTGCGGCCCTATTAGGTTCCTGCCGCTCGCGATGGATCCATTCGAGATCGGCCCGATGCGATCCAGCGGTATGCTCGGTAACACTCCCCGGAGCAGGTCACCTGCAACGTCGAACGGGATCGCCCCTAGCCGGAGCGGACCATGACCGCCGCTGCTTGCCCGCGCAGGCGTATGTCCGACGCGACTCACCCACGACGAGCCGCGCCAACTGTTTCTGGACGCACATGGGAGGAGTGTACATGACGAGCAGGAGAGGCAACTAGAGGCTCAGGTACGGCATGACTGGCTCAGGATGGCAGAGGTGGGTTCGATTGTTCCCGTTGCACTTCGGACCATCCAGAGGGCAACGCGTGCCCGAATCACTTGAGAGCCTACGGTCCTTGAGGCTCCAAGCGGTAGCCTCAGCCAATCGCACGCCGGCCTGCCCGGCTCCCTTGAACGGCGGTCGTGCACCGCGAGCGGGACGGCGGCGTCCGCGCCAACATCCTTGCCGTGCTGCGCGGTCTCCGGACGGGCCGGAGCCTCAACATCGCGTGGCGCGGCTAGCTTCGATCCGCTGAGCGACACCTTCAGCCAAGAGCACGACTGGAGCCGCCCGGACGACCCGGATCGAGCGAGGGCGCAGCAACCGGGCCATGGAGGGTACATCGAGGCATCCAAACTGCGGGCCGGGCTTGAACACGAGACGGATCCGGGTGAACTGATCCGCGACTACCCAGGTGCAGCGAGTCGAGCGGCTCGACGAGCAAGTGACAAGCTGGATCGACCATGTCGGGACGCTCGCCGCGAGGTCGCGCGGCCGCTGGATGTGACGCGCCCGCGTGGGCCAAAGCGCGATCATGGTCCCAGCCGCTGATCGGGGTGGCCGCGCGGACCCGGCCGGTCGGGCCCGCGCGTGTTATTGAGTCGGTTCCGGCCTTCGGCGAACTCAAACTCTCCGGCCTTCGTTCGACGATTCGCGTTTCGCGGACCGGACCGGAGGTGCCAGTCTCCGCGCGCGT
>JAJDYN010000013.1 GCA_022825135.1 Gemmatimonadota bacterium
CGGGGTGTCCCGGCAGGTGGACTGGCGGTTCCACGTCGCGTTCGTGCTCGCACACGAGACCGGTCACCGGATCGGGGCCATCCGCAACCTGAGGTGGTCCGATGTGGACTTCGAGGGCCGCGAGGTGCGGTGGCGCGCGGAGCACGAGAAGACGGGATACGAGCACGTCACGCCGATGACGGACGAGGCGGTAGCGGTGTTGGAGGAGGCGCGGGACGCGAACCCCGGGAGCGGGGAGACGCTGATCCTGCCCGCGACGAAGGATCCCTCGGTGAGCATCGGCAGGGGACGGACGGGCGCTTGGTGGCGCAAGGCCGAGCGGCTAGCGGGACTGGAGCCGAAGGCGCGGCGGGGCTGGCACTCGCTCAGGCGCAAGTTTGCCAGCGACCTGATGGACCTGCCGCTCAAGGTGCTCTGCGAATTGGGCGGGTGGAAGGAGGCCCAGACAGTGCTGCGCTGCTACCAGCAGGCCGACGCGGTACAGCTCAGGAAGGCTCTGGACAGCCGCCCGCGGGTCCGAGCCTGACCCCAAACGAATCAGCGGGAGTCAATCAGCGGGAACCCGACCGCCGAATCCCGTAAGCTGCACGATCACAACGACATGGGAATCGGAAAGCTCATGTCGCGTAGGCGTTCTCGTCGAACGACGGATAGTGTGAAGCGTCCCCGCGCGCGAACGCCATCGCGCGCACGCTGAACATTCGTTCGGCATCGATGACGTGTCCCACCACTTCGCGGATCGACCACTTCCCCGGGGCGTAGCGATACCCTTCGTGGTTGGCCGGAACGGCCGCGAGCAGGTCACGCCATTCCGCGGCCTCGCTCTCGAGCCGCTCGAGAAGCGGCTCCTCGACGGCGCCGACGTAGCTTGCGTACAAGTCAGCGTACTCGTCCGGGTGAGGTCTTCGCACGGAAGTCGTCATTCCCTGTCCCTTCTCCGTCGTGATTGTCGGTGGGAGAAGCCCGGTGCTCCCGCCGTTCTCGTCCTAGCTGATCGGAACTCCCAGACCCGCCCGAATCGTGAGCGCCCGGTGTTTCACCGATCCGCTAAGGTCGTCGCTGATGTGGGAGAGTCCCAGAGTATAGAGCAAGCCCACATGGGCATCGAATGCATCGGTCAACCCGATGTCGATTCCGGCGCCCCCGGCGAGGCCGACATCGATCTTCCGGAAATCGAGCCCGGCTTCGTCGCAACCCGCGCCCGGGTCAAGAGCGGGGCGGTCCGGACCGCTGATGCGGACCACTCCTTCGCACGATGACTGCAGGCCCAGCGCCGGTCCCGCGAGCAGGTGTCCGGACACGCGGTCGCCCGATAGCGGGAACCCGACTCGGGCCAGGACCGAGAGTTCGACATAGTCCATCTCGTAGTCTATGTCGAGGCTCCCGCCCGGCGGCATCTCCTCAAACCCGCTCAACAAGTCACCCACGATTTCCATTAGTCGAAGCACGTCCAGGCGTCCTCCCTTCTGAGCGTAGCTGCCTCCAAGCTGGAGCCCGAACCGGTCCGACACCGGAAGGGTGGCCGCCAGGCCGATCGACATCCTCGTAAGAGACTCGAACCCGGGAGAACGTGTCCCGTCGCTATCGGTGTCCAGGGAGGTGATGTTCACGCCACCAGTCAGGGACAGCGTCGTCTGCCCGCGCACAGGCGTTGCTCCCAGCGTAAGGACGACGGCGGTCAGGAGCATAGAACCAAGGAGTGTGGGACACCGTTTCATGAGAACCCTGCTGGCGGATTGGTCGAGAAGGGTATCCGAGCCGCACGGAAGAAGCTGGCCGGGCAGACACCTGTAGAGCAATATTCGGACCATGAGACGATTCCGAGCGACTCAGCTTCACGCTCACTGAGCCGTCCCCCGGGGAGGACATTCATGAACCTCGGCTCGTCCGGCAGGCTGCCGTTCGCCCCTCCCGTTCTGGCGCTCCTCGCAGGGGCCGCCGCAGCCTGCGGCCCGGAAACCACCCCCTCCGGCGACCTCACGATCACGACCGACTCGGTTGGCGGCATCGTGCGCGTCACCAACACCGGAGCCGCGCCCGCGTGGCAGCTCATCCCGGTCGTCTCCATCGGGCCCACATCCCTGTCGGAAACGGGCGCCCCCGAGGAGTTCGGCCGCGTCAACAGCGCCGCTCTCGGGCCGGATGAGGCCGTGTTCGTAGCCGACGGCTTCAACGACGAAGTCCGGGTTTTCGGCCTCGACGGGACCTATCGCCGCACCTTCGGCCGGAACGGCGATGGCCCGGGCGAGTTTCGCAGTCTGAATTCGGTTGCATGGATGGGCGACCGTCTCCTGACCCTGGATCCCGGTCTGGGTCGCATCGGAACGTTCTCGGCCGACGGCGAGTGGCTGGGACAGCAGCGCGTCGAGGGGAGCTACAGCGGCTCCCCCGCCCGCATCCGCCTCATGCCCGTCGGCCCGGACGAGTTCTATCGGCTCGGGCTTCTCAGGGATGCGACCGGAATCGAGTCCCTGCTCGTGGGCCACGACAGTGGCGGGGAGACGGGCGACACGCTGTCGTTGCTCGAGCCGCCGCCGGGTCCGGCCGGCTTCATCCTTTGCCGATACGGCGAAATGATCACCTCGTTCGCCATCCCGTTCGGTCCGGGGCTGGCTCAGCACCCCGGTCCCGGCGCGGTGATGTACTCGGCCATGACCGATGCGTACCGAATCGCCATAACCGGGGCTGGCGGCGATACCTTGCGCGTGATCGAACGCCCCCTCCCGCCCGAGCCCATTTCGGATGAGGAATGGGCAGCCGGGAATCGGGACTTCGAGGAACTCGTTGCCGAGCGGCCCGATGCGGAGTGCGATCCCCGGCGACCCGGCCGGCCGGAGGCGAAGTCCTTCATCCAGGGAATCTTCATCGCTCCCGACGGCAAGCTCTGGGTGGAGGTAATCCGCACCGCCGGGAACAGGTGGGAGATCTTCGATCCGGAAGGCCGACTGCTCGGCACCGTCCCCGCACCCCCGCGCAAGGAAGACGCCGCCCCCGCCTTCAGCGCCGATCATCTCATCACGATCCGGCAGGACAGCCTCGACCTGGACCACGTCAACGTCTGGAGGATCGAGCGGACGGGGAACCCGGCCGGAGCCTGACCGGCCCCGCTTACTCCTCCTCCGGCCGCTGCCGCAACCGCTTCACCCGGCCGCGCCTGCGCTTCGCCTCCAGCCGCTTGCGCTTCTGGGACTCGGGCACGCGCGTGCGAATCCGCTTCGGCTTCCGCGCCAGACGCTCCTCGAGGCGCCGGCGGAGCCTGGCCAGGGCGACCTGACGATTGCGGTGCTGGCTGCGGCGCTCCCGGGCCATCACCACCATGCCGGTGGGGAGATGAGTGAGGCGGACTGCGCTGTCGGTCACGTTCTGATGCTGTCCGCCCTTGCCTCCGGCGCGCAGAGTGTCGACCCTGCATTCACGCAGGAGCTCCTCGTCGGACTCCGGGAGCGCGTAGGGCCCGGATGCTCCGGCCTCACTCACGGGAAGATCACGCATGCTGGAACGACAGGAAGACAAGCGGGGGGCGCGGGTACTGGGCGTCCTCGCGTCGGTCGTGGTCGTCGTCGCCGGCCTGAAGCTGGCGGGCAGCATTCTCTCGCTCTTCTTTCTCGCACTGGTCCTCGCGATCCTCACCCTTCCGGTGATGATGTGGCTGCGCCGGCGCGGCGTCCCCTCCCCGCTCGCCATCCTGATCTCGGTGCTCCTGGTGGCCGCCGTCGTGGGAGGCCTGCTGCTGCTGGCCAGTCAGGCGTTCGCCGAGTTCCAGGCCCGCTATCCCGCATACGAGATTCGTCTGCTCCTGCTCTGGCAAATATGGGAAGCGAGGCTGGCCGAGGTCGAGCTTCCCGTCGTCGGGAACGTCTTCGCGGCACTGACGGACCTGTTCTCGTTCGAAGCCGCGCTCGACCTGGCCACCGGCACCATCCAGCGGGTCCTGGCCCTGGTCACCGACACGTTCCTGGTCCTGTTGATCATGGTCTTCATTCTGGCCGAGGCGGCCGTTTTCCCCCGCAAGCTGCGCATGGCGCTGGGAGAGGTCGGGGACGACTCGATGAGGCTTACCAAGATCGTTCGCGAAGTCCAGACCTACCTGACCATCAAGACCCTGGTTTCCCTGGCCACAGGGATCACCATCGGTCTTTTCGCGGCGGCCATCGGCCTCGACTTCCCGGTGCTGCTCGGGCTCATCGGCTTCGTTCTCAACTACATTCCCACCATCGGTTCGGTGATCGCCTCCGTCCCCGCCGTCCTGCTGGCGCTCATCCAGTTCGGTCTGGGCTCGGCGCTGGGCGTGGGTGTCGTGTACCTGGGCATCAACACCGTCTTCGGAAACATCATCGAACCCAACCTGATGGGGCGCCGACTGGGCCTTTCAACCCTCGTCGTCGTCCTCTCCCTCATCTTCTGGGGATGGGTCTGGGGCCCGCTGGGGATGTTCCTGTCGATCCCGCTGACCATGATTTGCAAGATCCTGCTCGAGAACACCCCCGATCTCCGCTGGATGGCGGTCCTGCTCGGAAAGGGTGTCGGCGATTCCCTCGCGCGTGAGGAATAGATGAACACGACCGAGCAAAGCGATTCCGTCTTCGAGCGTCTGCCCGACCAGGCGCGGCTGTGGGTGTTCGGGAGCGAGCATCCCCTCTCCGGTCCGGCACGCGCCACGCTGCTCGCGCGCGTGGACGGTTTTCTGTCCCGGTGGAAGGCTCATGGAGCTCCCCTGGCCGCGGGCCGGGCGTGGCTCTACGACCGGTTCCTGGCGGTTGCTGTCGACGAGAGGGTGACGCCTCCCTCGGGCTGCTCGATCGACGCCCTCGTGCACATGCTGAAGGAGCTGGAGGGCGAGATCGGGTCCCGGCTGGTGGACAACACGCCCGTGTACTACCGCTCGCCACAGGGAGTCGAGCGAGTGAGCCGGGGAGGGTTCAGGAAGCTGGCCGACGCCGGCGAGGTGACGCTGGACACGCCCGTGTTCAACAACACCATCACGCGGCTGGAGGAGTTCAGGGGAGGAAAATGGGAAGGCCCGGCCCGCCACAGTTGGCAGGGCCGAGCCTTCTTCCGGGTCTGAGCCGCGGCTTCACGAGGAGAAGCCCGGAGGCCGCGGCTGCTCTGTCGGAGAGAGCGCCGGAGCGCTTCCCCGTGTGGGTCAGGACTCCAGCCGGATCACGTTCTCCGCCGCGGGGCCCTTGGGGCCGTCAACGATGTCGAACTCGACGCGCTCGCCCTCGGTCAGGGAGCGGAAACCGTCTCCCGAGATGGCCGAGTAGTGGACGAAGCAGTCCTGGTTCCCCCCTTCGGGATCCAGGAATCCATACCCCTTGGCGTCGTTGAACCATTTCACGGTTCCAGTCGTTCTCATGCTACTTCTTCCTCCTGATGACGCGGGACCGGCAGAGGGCGAGAAATTGCCGCAAGCGGCGCGATCCCGACGGTGGTGAGACTAGTGCAAAGGCCTGTGCGGCGATTGGTTACGGCGGATGATGCGTACGGCAGATAAGTCTGAAGCTGCGGATCCGGGCACCGGGTCGTGAGTCCCCGGCGAAGCAAACGCGCGAACGCTACAAGGAGAGCGGCAACTCGTCAAGGGACATGATCTGTTCCGGGACGAGGCATCGGACCGGATCGGTTGTTGCAGGCGTCGTCAGCGTCATGAGCTGAGGTGATGCACAAGGAAGCGAACGGCTTCGCCGTCGGCGTGGATCGACGCGCGCCATGGCATCCCGCCCTGGACGAAGCCGACGTGGCCGCCGCCGGGGGCGAATGCCGCCACCAGATGCGGGTTGGACGCCACCTGCTCGCGCGGGATCGCGTCGGGGCTCGAAATGGGATCGTCGCGGCTCTGGATGAGCAGCGCCGGCACCCGGATGCGCGGGAGGAACGGGCGCGCGTCCGACCTGGCGTAGTAGTCGGCGGCGTCTGCGAAGCCGTGCAGCGGAGCCGTCAGGGCGTCGTCGAACTCGCGCAGGGTGCGGGCGTGGAGCGCCGGCCCGGTGTCGATGATGCCGTCGAGCAGCGCCTGCTTGGCACGCACCTTCCGCCGCAGCGAGCGCAGGAAGTAGCTGGTGTAGAGGCCGCCCATGAAGCCGCGGCTGATCCGGTCGCAGGATGCCGCCAGATCGAACGGGACGCAGATGGTCGCGGCGGCTCCGATCGGGCTTTCCGCTCCCCTCTCGCCCAGGTACTTGAGGATGACGTTTCCCCCCAGGCTGAAGCCGATCGCGCCGATGGGCCGGCCGGGATGGCGGCGCCGGAGGTGCTCCGCGACGAAGGACAGGTCGCCCGTTTCGCCGGCGTGATAGAAACGGGCGGTCCGGTTCACTTCTCCGCCGCAGCCGCGGAAGTTCAGCCCGACGCCCCGCACGCCGCGGTCGTACAGGCGGCTCAGCACGCCCGCGGCGTAGGGACGGCGGGTGTAGCCCTCCAGACCGTGAAGCACGAGCGCGATGGGGGCGTCCGGGGCCGGATCGGGCGTGAAGTCCATGTCCAGGAAGTCGCCGTCCGGGGTGTCCAGCCGGCGACGCTCGAGCGGGTGCCAGCCGGCGGGACGGAAGAAAGACCCCGCGAGCGTCTGGGCGTGCGGGTTCCTCAGCCACCACGGGGGCCGGTAGGCACGCGGCCGGAAGGGAGCCGCGGCCCCCGCTCCACGCGTCAAATACCGTTCGCCGGATCCAGCATGGCCTCGATGCGCACGAGCACGTCCTCGTAGTGCAGCCGGGTCGCCCGGTCCCGGGTGCGCCCGGCGCCCGCGCGCACCTCCCCGGCCAGCGTTGCGAGCTGCCCGCGCACCGCGGGCACGATGTCGGTGGCGAGGGCGTCCTCGTCCTCCATCAGCTCCGCGAAGCGCTCGAGGTGCACGCGCTGGAGATTGCGCCTGTAGGTATCCGTGGCTTCGCCGCTCGCCGTCTCCCGCCACACCGCGCCGCGCAGGTCGTCGAGCATCTCGTTGAGCCCGTAGGCCTCTGCGCCGTCGAAGGCCTCCTGCTCGATCAGCCGCTTCATGCGGTTAACGTCCAGCAGCCGGTTGAGTGCGGAAGCCTGCCAGCCGCCCAGCAGGTCGGGCGCGCCCGATCCCTGCACGCGGTCGAGGATGTCCGGGTCGATCAGCCAGGACGGCGTGCGGAAGACCTGCTCGTCCAGGTAGGCCATCGCCCGTTCCTGCGCGTCACGCTCCACCCGCTCGTACGGGTAGCCCTCCTGGTCCTGGCTCTTCCGGTTCCAGCGCACCCCGCCGACGTTGGTCAGCACATGGCCCGAGTAGCGGTTCCACTGCGCGCCGATCTGCTGGTGCAGCTCGCGCAACTGCGCGTAGTCCTCGCCCTCTTCGTAGGTCCAGTCGCGCAGCGACGTGGCGATGCGCTTCAGGTTGGCGATGCCCAGCTCCGACGCGCGCATGGCGTCGTCGCCGATGGCCTCGGTGAGCGACTCGGGGTCGGCCTGGCTGGGGTCACCGAAGCGGTAGACGGGGTCGTCGCCCGTGTCCAGGATCCACTTGTGCAGCGTCGGCCTCTCGTCCTCCGGCGAAGCCGCGTCCGGGATGGGCCGATAGCCCCAGCGGACCGAGTAGATGTCGTACGGCCCCACGCGGGGCAGCACGCAGGCGTCGTCTCCGGGCTGCGCCACGTAGTTGAAGCGCGCGTAGTCCATGATCGACGGCGCCGTGCCCATCGAGCAGGTGAAGCTCGTGCGCAGCGAGTCGACCGGGTACGCCGCCGACGACTTCATGTTGTGCGGCAGCCCGATGGTGTGTCCCACCTCGTGCGCCGATACGAAGCGGATCAGCTCGCCCATCACCTCGTCCTCGAACTTCACCCCGCGCGCGTTGTCCTCCTTGGCCGCCGTCTGCACCAGGTACCAGTTGCGCAGCAGGTTCATCACGTTGTGGTACCACTGGATGTCGCTCTCCAGGATCTCGCCCGTCCTGGGATCGTGGACATGGGGTCCCGACGCGTTCTGGACCGATGAGGCCAGGTAGCGGATCACCGAATAGCGCGCATCCTCGGGGCTCCAGTCGGGGTCCTCTTCCGGCGAAGGGGGCTCGCGCCCCTCGATGGCGTTGCTGAATCCCGCCGCTTCGAACGCCACCTGCCAGTCGTTCACCCCCTGGATGATGTACGGGCGCCACTTCTCCGGCGTCGCGGGATCCACGTAGTACACGATGGGCGTCACGGGGTCGACCAGCTCTCCGCGCGCCCACGCCTCCGGGTCGGAGGGCTCGAGGCGCCAGCGCGTGATGAAGCGCTCCTGCTCGGCGCGCTGCTCGTCCAGCGCGTAGTTGGTGCGGGTCACCGAGAAGTAACCGACCCGCTCGTCCCACAGCCGCGGCTGCATGGGCTCGTCGGGGAGCAGCAGCATCGAGTGGTTCATCTCGAGCGAGAGGGTGTTCGACTCCGCGTCTGAAGGGGCCTCGGTGGCCTGGTAGGTGACCACCCGCCGCACCTCGACGTTGCGCGGGAAGCTGCGCACCGACTCGATGAAGGTGCGGTCCCCGTCGAGGCTGCGGACCTCGTAGGCCTCTCGCCGCTGCGGGCGGATGCCGAAGAGCGGCACGTCGCTCTCGAACAGGTCGTTCACCTGGATGACGACCGCCGACGAGTCCTCGGACAGCGTCTCGATGTCGAACACATGGATGACCGGCTCGAAGTTGGAGTTCAGCACCGACTGGTAGATGGTGCTCTCCGGGTCGGCGTAGTTCTCGTGGCTCACCTGGCGCAGCAGCACCTGGTCGCCCCGCCGCTGCCAGCGCACCACCGCGGTCCCCTCCTTGGCGCCGCCCCAGCCCACGTTCTCCGCGGTGCGGGAGATTCTCGACACCACCAGCATCTCGCGTCCGAACTGTTCGACGGGGATCTCGTAGAAGAAGTCCGTGTCGACCTGGTGGACGGCGAACAGGCCGTCGTCGCTGACGGCGTCGCCGGTGATCACCTCGGAGTACGGCGACATGGCATCGTCGTCCCGGTCCGGCTGCGCGGGGGAGGGGGCGGGCCCGGGGTCCGCGCGCCCGACGGCGCAGGCGGCCAGGAAGAGCGGAGCGAGCAGGAGGGAGAGGCGGCGAGCCAGATGAACGAGTGAGTCTGAGCGCTTCATGGGACATCTCCGGCAGCGAATTCGGGGGGACGGGGGTCTACCAGCGTGGCGGGTCTTTCCCCTTGCCGCCACGCCCGTCCGGGAAATTAGAAAACCCGGGGGACGCATGCCACGTCGCCGACCCCTTCACCGTGCGTCGGTGGCGGCCGCGGACGACCGTACCAGTTACGCTCTGGAGCGACCCGGCCATACGACGGGAGACCGTTGAACCCATGGCGCGATTTGTTTACAGTGTTCACATGGCAATTCAGCGATCCGACATCAGGAGCCACGCCACCGAGCTCTACCTTTGCGGGGGGCTCAGGGCGCTGTCCATGCGCAACCTGGCGGCAAGGCTGGGCGTGACCGCGCCCGCCCTGTATCGCCATTACGGCAGCAAGGACGAAGTGCTGCGCGACATGGTGCGCGAGGCCTACCGGCAGTCGGCCACCTATATCCACCGGGCCCTCTCGGCCGCCACGCCGCTCGACCGGTTCCGCCGGGCCGGAGAGGAAAACCTCGATTTCGCCCTGACGCATCCGCGCTGGTACGAGATGATGTACCTCTCCCCGGAGCGATTCGGGTGGCCGGACTATCCGCCCGAAGTGGCCGCACATGCCCAAGCTACGCATCAGTTCTGGATGGATCGGGTGCGCGAGTGCGTAGATGCCGGGTACCTGAGGGCCGAAAACGACATCCGCGACGTGGGGATGACCATGTGGGCACATTCCCATGGCCTGATCACGATCTACATGCGAGGGCTCCTGGAGTTGAGCGAGGCCCGGTTCCGGGATGTCTATCGCGCGTCGGCCAGGCGGATGCTGCTGGGTCTGGGCACCCGAAAGCTGCTGCGCGAGGTGGGGGCGGGCGAGCGTGACGGAGAGGATGGGTCGGGGGAAGCGGACCATGTGCAGAACACCGAATTCAGCGAGGCATACGGATGATTAGCGATGCAGGACGAGGGTGGATGGGAGTTTCGGGGAAACTGCGGGTCGTGGGGATGTTCGTGAACGCTGTTCTCTTACTGGTCGTGGCCGCTGAGACCGCTCTGCCGGCCCTTCTCGGTGCCCAGGAGCCGGTTTCGGCCGCTGCTCCGTCGGGCGACGTCCTTACACTCCCGGACGCGGTCTCAATGGCGCTGCGCCGCAACCGCGACGTTCGCGATGCGCGCTTTGGCCTGGACCTGGCGCAGGAGCAGGTGTCGGAAGCGTGGGGGGGCGTCCTGCCGACCATCAGCATGAACGCGGACTACACGCGCAACGTGTCTCCCGCCGTGTCATTCCTTCCGGCCTTCATCTTCAATCCCGATGCGGGTCCCGACGAACTCATCCAGGTGCAGTTCGGCGCGGACAACAGCTGGAACACGAGCGTGAGCCTGGAACAGCCCCTCTTTGATGCGCGCGTATTCGTAGGTCTGGGGGCGGCCCGGCGCCTGGCGTCGATCCAGGAGGAGTTCGTGCGCGGGCGCAGCCAGAACCTGGTCACGCGGGTGCGGCTGGCCTACTACGATCTGCTGCTCGCGCAGGAACAGGAGCGGCTCACCCGCAATTCCGTCAGCCGGGTGCGCCAGTCCCTGAAGGAGACCAGCGCGATGAACCGGGCCGGGCTGGCGTCGGACTACGACCAGCTCCGTATCGAGGTGGAACTGGCCAATCTGGAGCCGAACCTGCGCCGCGCCGAAAACGCCGCAACGCAGTTCCGCCGGGTACTGGCGGTGGAGCTCGCACTGGAAGACCAGGAGAACCTGCAGGTGGCCGGATCGCTGGCGTCGATGGACCTGGATGATCCCGCCGGCAACACGCCCGCCAACCGTGCGATTCTGGCGTTCGCCAGTTCGGCGCCGCTCGAGGGCGCTGCCGAGCAACGGGTCCAGCAGGCATGGGAGCGGCGGTCCGATCTGCGCCAGTTGGAGATGACCGAACGTCTCCGCCACTCCGAGATGCGCCTGGAGCAGATGCAGTACCTGCCCACGGTCTCGTTCTTCGGCAACTACGTGCTCCAGGCCCAGCAGAACGGAGCGCCGGACTTCTTCGGCGACCCCATGTCGCGGGCGTCGGCGCAGGCCGTCGGCATCTCGGTGAGCGTCCCGATCTTCGAGGGCTTCCGCAAAGATGCCCGCGTGGACCAGCGCCGGGCGGCGTGGCGGCAGGCCGAGACCCAGTTCCGGTTCGCGCGCGACCAGGCGGCGAGTCAGGTCAAGTCGCTGATCGAACTGGCCGACGAAGCGCGAGCGCGGGCGCGGGGGCAGAAGCTGGCCGTCGACCAGGCTCGGCGCGGCTTCGAGATCGCCTCCGCGCAGTACCGGGAAGGACTGAGCGGCCAGCTCGAGCTTACGGATGCCGAGGTGGCTCTAAGACAGAGCGAGTTCAACTACGCGCAAGCCGTGTACGACTATCTGGTGGCCTGGGCGCAGCTCGACGAAGCGGTCGGCGCCGTGCCGATGGTGGATTCGGAATTCAGGCAGGCTGACGGACAGTAGACAACACGAAGTCTTCAAGGAAACGACGATGAATCGAGCAGTACGGCGGATGACAGGGGGAGTGGCGCTGGGGCTGGCGGGGGTCGTGGCCGCCTGCAGCAGCAGCGCGGAGGCGGGCGACACCATCCCGCCCATCATCGAGGGCGCCACGCGCGTGATCAACGTGGAGGTGGAGCCGATCGCGCCCACCGGCTTCACCGAGCTGATCCGGCTGACCGGCACCGTGCGCGCGAACCGCGACGTGGTGGTCTCGGCCACCGAGGCCGGGCTGGTTTCGGCGATCCTGGTGGATCAGGGGAATCCGGTGCGGTCCGGTCAGGCGGTGGCCCGCCTGGACGACACGCAGTTGCGGGCGCAGGTGGACGAGGCGCGCGCCCGGGCGGACCTGGCGCAGGAGACCTGGGAGCGGTACCGGCGGCTCTTCGAGGAGGACCAGGTCGGATCCGAGCTGCAGTACCTGGAGGCCCGCTACGCGGCCGAGCAGTCGGCGGCGAGCCTGACCGCGCTTTCCGCCCGGCTGGACGCCACCGTCATCCGGGCACCGTTCGAGGGCGTGCTCGACTCCCGCGACATCGAACTCGGCAGCATGATCATGCCCGGGACGCCGGTGGCGCGCGTGGTGGACCTGGATCCGGTGCGCATCCGCGGCGGCGTCCCCGAGAGGTTCGCGCTCGACGTGCGGCCGGGCTCCGAGGCCACGGTCACGTTCCAGGTACTCGAAGGCGAGATCTTCGAGGGCGCCATCACCTATGTCGGGGCCGCGGTCGATCCTGAAGACCGCACGTTTCCGGTCGAGCTGACCCTGGCCAACCCGGGCGGGCTTATCAAGCCTGAGATGGTGGCCAACATCGAGATTGTGCGCGAGACCCGCACGGACGTGGTGGTGGTCCCCCGCGAGGTGCTGCTGAGGGTGGAGGACGGGTACGTCGCGTACGTGGTGGAAGGTGCCGGTGACGATGGAGTGGCGCGGCTGCGCGAGGTCGAACTGGGACCCGCCCAGCGCAACCTCGTCGTCATCGAGGAGGGCCTTCAGGCCGGAGACCGGCTCGTCGTCATCGGCCAGCAGCTGATCGCCGACGGCGACCGGGTGCGGGTGGTCAACTGAGGAGACCGATATGTCTGAATTGAGGGACGAACGAGCGGGCCGGAGGGCAACCGGAAACGGCGAGGACGTCGGCGCGGGCCGGCCCCGCGACGATGCGGGTTACCTGGCGCGCTTCAAGGAATTCGTGCTCACGAGCTTTGCGATCGACCACCGCACCAGTTCGGTGGTATTGCTGATCCTCATCACGATCACCGGCCTGACTTCCTACCAGGTGATCCCGAAGGAGTCGTTCCCGGAGATCGAGATCCCGCTGATCGCCGTGAACACCATCTACCCGGGGGTGTCGCCCGCCGACATCGAAACGCTGGTCACCCGCCCGATCGAGGAGGAACTCAGCACCATCTCCGACATCAAGGAGCTTTCCTCCACTTCCATCGAGGGGTACTCCAGCGTAACCGCCGAGTTCGAGACCACGGTCAACATCGAGGAGGCGCTCCAGCAGATCCGCGAGAAGGTCGACCTGGCCAAGCCGGAGCTGCCCGAGGACGCGGAAGAGCCGGCCATCCTGGAGTTCACCTTCTCCGAACTCCCGATCATGCAGGTGAACCTCGCGGGCGACTTCGACCTGGTCTACCTCAAGGAGATCGCCGAGGACCTGCAGGACGAACTGGAGAGCGTTCCCGAAATCCTGCGCGTGGATGTGCGGGGCGGGCTCGAGCGCGAGGTCAAGGTGGATGTCCACCTGTCGCGGCTCCAGTTCTACAACCTGGCGCTCCAGGACGTCATCGACGCGATCGCGGCCGAGAACGTCAATATCCCGGGCGGCTCCATCGACGTGGGCAACCAGAGGTTCCTCGTCCGGGTGGACGGCGAGTTCGACGATCCCGAGCTGATCGAGGATCTGGTCATCACCGCCGACGATGCGGGCCCCATCTATGTGCGCGACCTGGCGGACGTCGAGTTCGGGTTCTCGGAGCGCGAGAGCTACGCCCGGCTGGACGGGTCGCCGGTGGTGACGCTGGACATCGTCAAGCGGTCGGGGGAGAACATCATCGAGACCGCGGACCAGGTGAGGGCGGTCATCGACGAGATGACGCCGCTCTTCCCGGCGACCATGACGGTGAAGATCACCGGGGACATGTCGCGCGACATCTTCTCGATGGTGAGCTCGCTCGAGAACAACATCATCTCCGGGCTCATCCTGATCGTGAGCGTGCTGCTCTTCTTCCTGGGACTGCGCACGTCGCTCTTCGTCGCCATCTCGATCCCGTCGTCGATGTTCCTGTCCTTCGGGGTTCTCAGGCTGCTGGGCGTGTCCATGAACATGGTCGTGCTCTTTTCCCTGATCCTGGCGCTGGGGATGCTGGTCGACAACGCGATCGTGGTGGTGGAGAACATCTATCGCTACGTGGAGCGCGGGTGGAACCGGAGGCTGGCGGCCAAGAAGGCCACGGGCGAGGTGGCCGGTCCGGTGATCGCCGCGACGCTCACCACCCTGGCGGCCTTCGCGCCGCTCCTGTTCTGGCCCGGCATCTCGGGCGAGTTCATGGGCTATCTGCCCACGACCCTCATCGTTACGCTCTCCAGCTCGCTCTTCGTGGCGCTGGTGATCGTTCCCACGCTGTGCTCGATGTTCATCCTGCGCGAAGGGGAAGAGCCTCCGCCGCTCACGCGGGCAGCGCGTCTCACCCTGATCGGCGTCAGCGCGGGGGTGACTCTCGGCTTCGCGCTCGCCAATCCGCTCACGGCCGCGCTGCTGCTCGTCACCGCGGGCCTGCTGTGGGCCTTCTACCGTTTCGCGATCAAACGCGCGGCCACGGCCTTCCAGCACTGGTGGCTCGAGCGGGCGATCGTCTTCTACGAAGCCCAGCTGACGCGCGCGCTCAATCACCCCGTTGTGGTGCTCGCCGGTTGCGCGGCGATGCTCGTCGTGACCGTGATCCTGTTCGGGCGGTTCAACGCTGGGGTGGAGTACTTCCCCGAGGCCATTCCGCCCCGGCAGATCATGATCGACGTGGACGCCCCGACCGGCACCCGCGCGGACTTCACCGACCGGCTCGTGCGCCGCATCGAGGACAAACTGCCCGACTACGAGGGGGTTTCGCTCGACGGCGAATCGGTGGTCGCCACCGTGGGCGGCGGCGGGGGGGGTGGTCCGATGGGCGGCGGGCCGGGCGGTCCGGAAGCCGGACTCGTGACCATCTCCATGGTGGAATTCCAGGACCAGCGGACCGACGCCTTCCAGACGCTGGCGCTGCTGCAGGAGACCATCGGAAGCGACCTCGCGGGAGCCGACATCTCGGTCGACAAGGCCGAGGAGGGACCCGCCACCGGCCCGCCCGTGAACGTCGAACTGGTGGGCTCCGACCCCGAGCTGCTGAACGTGCTCGCCGACGAAATGATCGCCACCCTGCAGGCCGATCCGGTCTACGCCAAGCTGGTTCGCCTCGACTCGAACCTCGACGACGCCCGTCCCGAACTGGGTGTCCGCGTAGACCGGGAAAAGGCCGCGCTCTACGGGCTTTCGACCCGTCGCGTGGGCCAGGCCATCCGGGGCGCCATCCAGGGCATCGAAGCGGCGAAGTACCGGACGGGCAATGACGAGTACGACATCATCGTGCGCCTGGCGGAAGAGGACCGGGACGAGCTCAGCACCCTGTCCGAACTCACGGTGCTGTCGGAGGGCGATCCCATCCCGCTGCTCTCGGTCGCGTCCTGGGAGGTAGGGGAAGGAGCCGGGTCCATCCAGCGCCTGGACATGGACCGATCGGTGACGGTGTCGTCGGAAGTGCGCGCCGGCTTCAACTCCAACGCCGTGCTGGGCGAGGTGCAGCTGGCGCTCGCCGCCTTCGGGGAGTCCCTCCCGCCGGGGTACCAGATCCGCTACACGGGCGAGAACGAGGAGCAGGCGGAGGCCCAGGCCTTCCTCACGACCGCGTTCCTGATGGCGCTCTTCCTGATCGGCTTCATCCTCATCTCGCAGTTCAACTCGCTGGTCAAGCCCTTCATCATCCTGACCTCGGTGATCATGTCCACCGTCGGCGTGCTGCTCGGCCTGATGGTGTTCCGCATGCCCTTCGGCATCATCATGACGGGTGTGGGCATCATCTCGCTGGCCGGGATCGTCGTGAACAACGCCATCGTGCTCATCGACTACATCGACGTGCTGCGCGGACGCGACGGGGTGGACCGGCGGGACGCGCTGGTGCTGGGCGGCATGACCCGCTTCCGGCCGGTGGTGCTGACCGCGGTGACCACGGCGCTCGGTCTGGTGCCGCTCGCGATCGGGCTCAACTTCGACTTCTTCGGCCTGTACGGCAGCCTCACTCCCGACCTGTACTGGGGCGGCGACCAGGCCGCGTGGTGGGGGCCGATGGCGATCGCGGTGATCGCGGGGATCATCTTCGCGACCTTCCTCACCCTGATCGTGGTGCCGGTCATGTACCAGGTGGTCGACGACATCGGGCGATTCTTCCGCAGGCACTATTCGTCGCGGGCGGCCCATACATGATGCGCCGCCGCCCGGGCCGATCGGCCCGATGCCGGCAGGTCGCCGCCGAATGCCGACCGGCCGCCTGCTGCGGGTTTGCTTTCGCGCCCCCGCGCGGCCACACTATAGGCAGGAAATCGTACCTTTCGCGTTCGTCGCGCTCACATGCCTGAGGAGGTTGCCATGCACTCGAGGAATTCCGTCACCCGCCGCCGCTTCATGGGAGGCGCAGCCGCGGCGCTGGGGTACGCCGGGCTCAAGCCCACCGGACTTCTGGGGTGGGATTCGCCGCCGCGCCCGCTCAGCCTCACCCCGCAGGAGTACGACTACGATTCCTTTGCCAAGCTCGCCTCCAACGAGAATCCGTACGGCCCGTCCGAGCGGATGATGGAGGCGATGAACGGCGCCTGGAAGTACTCGAACCGGTACGGCTACCCGGACGGCAACATCCAGGAGAAGATCGCCGAGCATCACGGCGTGGACCCGCAGAACATCCTGCTGGGCGCGGGCTCGGGTGAGACCCTCCGGGTGGTGGCGCACACGTACCTCGGCCACAAGAAGAAGGTCATCGGCGTGCGGCCGACCTACCTGAGCGTCTTCGGCGTCGCCACCGGGATCGACGCGGACGCCATCATGCTGCCGCTGCTCGACGACTACTCGCAGGACATCCCGGCGATGATCGACGCCACCCTCAAGAACTATCGGGATGTCGGGCTCTTCTACCTGTGCAATCCCAACAACCCGACCGGCATGGTGGTGTCGGCGGACGACGTCCGGCGGGTGCTGGACGAAATCCCCGAGGACATCCCGGTTCTCATCGACGAAGCCTACCATCACTTCGTCGAGGATCCCTCCTACGAGACGGCGGTGCCCTTCGTGAACGAGGGGCGCAAGGTCATCGTCGCGCGCACCTTCTCAAAGATCTACGGCATGGCGGGGCTGCGCCTGGGCTACGGCATTGCGCCCGCCGACATGATCAGCGACATGCGCACCTACACCACCGGCAGCGTGAACGCGCTGGCGAGGTGGGGCGGGGTCGCCGCGCTCGAGGACCTGGAGAACGAGCGCTTCGTGCGCGAGACCACGCTGCGCCTGCGCAAGCAGACGACCGAGGAGCTCCAGGCGATGGGCTACGAGGTGCTCCCCTCGGAGACCAACTTCTTCATGGTGAACACCGGACGTCCGGCCGCCGAAGTCCGAGCCGCGTTCCGGGAGAGGGGCGTGCTGGTGGGCCGCGACTTCCCGCCCATGCTCGACTACCTGCGGGTATCGGTCGGCACCGAGGAAGAGATGGCGCGTTTCATGACGGCGTGGAAGGAGATCATGCCGCCCAGAACCGCCACCACGACGACGTCCGGCTGATCGCGGCGGCATCCGCGGCCTCCGGAACAGACGGGGCCGGTCCCGGGCAGGGGCCGGCCCCGCTTTTCGTCAGCCGGCCGGCGTATTACAATGTATGTCACTCTGGAATCCGAGTCCCCGGACCCGTTTGCGAGGCAAGCCGGATGTCGGTGATGACCATAAGAGTTGACCGCGATTTGAAACGCGCGATCGAGAAAGCCGCGCTCCGGAGCGGACGCAGCAGCAGCGCCTTCGTGCGAGACGCCGTCCGGCGGCAGCTTGCCCTGGACCGCCTGGATGGCCTCCGACGGCGCATCATGCCCTTCGCCGAGAGCCGCGGTTATCTGACCGATGAGGATGTCTTCCGCGACGTTTCGTGAGGATCTTCCTCGATACGAACGTTGTGGTCAGCGCCCTGGCGACCAGAGGGATCTGCGCCGATATCCTGAGCCTCGTCGTCTCCGAACACGACCTGTTGCTGAGCGAGGCCGTCCTTCGCGAGCTCGAGCGAGTCCTCGGCGGCAAGTTCGGCGTGCCGGCTGATGCCGTTCAGGAGGCCGGGAAATTCCTGCGCGAGGAAGCCGCCACCGTCGTACAGGCCGGCCAGCCTCGACCGGACGTCGCGCTGCGTGATCCGGACGATGTTGCGATCCTCGCCGAGGCGGTGGCCTCGAACGCGGACCTCCTTGTGACGGGAGACCGGGACCTGCTCGATGTCGCCACGAACCTGCCGGTCGTCATCGCGAGCCCGCGCGAGTTCTGGGCGTTGCTGCGCGAGGAGGACCCCTGATGGCCGGCTCCGAGCCCGGATCCGGATCTTCCCGCCCCGCAAGGGAGGCTGGAGTGAACGACTTCTACGATGCTGTCTCGCCGGTTACGGGCGAAGTCTACAAGCCGCTCGACGATCTGCGCTTCATGGGTGGAACCACCCTCCTGCGCGCACCGCTGGCCACCACCCTCGACGAGCTCGATGTGGCACTCGTCGGCGTGCCGACGGACCACGGCGTGACCTTCCAGCCGGGCGCGCGCCACGGGCCGCGGGAGATCCGCAACAAGTCCAACGTGGTGCGCAGGATCAACGTGGTCACGGGGGTCGATCCCTTCTCGCTGTGCCGGATCGCCGACGTGGGGGATGTGCGATTCGACAGCATCTACCGTCTCGACGAGGTGGTCGGGCAGATCGAAGCCCTCTTCACCCGTTTCCGCGCGGCCGGCCCGGTGCCGCTGAGCGCCGGCGGAGACCATTCCATCACCTATCCCATCATGAAGGCGCTGGGGGCCGGCCGGCCCCTCGGAATGGTGCAGATCGACGCGCATCTCGACACCTGGGACGCGATCGGCGGTTCGAAGTACCACCACGGCGCTCCCTTCCGCCGCGCCGTGGAGGCGGGCGTGCTCGATCCCGAGCGCTCGATCCAGATCGGCATCCGCGGCTACCAGAACTTCCTCGACGGCTTCGAGTTCTCGAGGGCGCACGGCATGCGCGTCGTGCAGATCGACGAATTCCAGCGGCTGGGGGTGCAGGCGGTGGTGGAGGAGGCGCGCCGGGTGGTGGGCGACGGTCCGACCTACATCACCTTCGACGTGGACGGGATCGACCCTGCCTTCACGCCGGGCACGGGAACGCCCGAGATCGGCGGGCTAACCACGCGCGAGGCGATCGCGCTCCTGCACGGCCTGCGCGGGCTCAACCTCGTGGGGGCCGACGTGGTGGAGGTCGCCCCGCCCCTCGATCCGAGCGGGGGCACGGCGCTGGTCGGCGCCTCGCTCATGTACGAGATCCTGTGCCTGCTCGCGGAGGCCGTCGCCTCCCGGCGATAACATCGGGCCTTCGCTCCCGACATAATTCCAGTAGACGTCAGTAGATGTCAGTGCCTCCGACTCCCCGGGCGTCAACTCGGTTCCCACCCAGACCCGGAGCGTCGTGTCGCGGGCCTCGCTCCACCGCACATCGATCTGGATCTGACCCAGCATGCCGGTCTGGTAGTCGAAGTCCACCGGCTCTCCCGGGACCATGAGGCGCTCGAGAATGACCGGATCCTCGGCGCGCGCCAGATCGCGCATGACGACATGCCAGCTGCCCGTGTGCTCCTCCCAGATGCGCAACTGGCCCCGAAGCTGGATCCCCAGGGTGGGCACGGGCCCGCTCTGGAAGGAGCCGACGCCATCCTCGATGGCCAGGGCGACCCAGGCGCCGCCCTGCTGCAGGACCTGGAGGATCTCCGGCGATACCTGGGCCTGCAGGGAATGAGAGGCTGGCGCCAGCGGCGAAACCGCCGCCAGGACCGGGACCGCCAGCGTGCGCATCCACGCGGACTTGCGGGGACGGAATGTGGCCCGCGGATTCAACGCCGACTCCTCAGCAGTGCCCGCTGCACTCGTCCTCCGCTCGAAAGCTCGTCGATGACCGGCATCGCCCCGGCTCCGTTTTCCGGATTCGGGCGCCGGTAGCTATACTCGCCATGCCCCCTCGCG
Organism: Gemmatimonadota bacterium; assembly: GCA_022825135.1. Taxonomy (GTDB): domain Bacteria; phylum Gemmatimonadota; class Gemmatimonadetes; order Longimicrobiales; family Gaopeijiaceae; genus BD2-11. The sequence goes on from JAJDYN010000013.1 coordinate 19,891, forward strand.
TTCCGACAGAACCACGAACCGGCATCCAGGAGCGACGCAAGTGGAATCCGGACCCGGAAGGCCGGCTGGAGCGCTCCGCTACGCGGCCGACGAACCTCCCCCGCATCCCGCCTCGTTCATCCTCGGACTGCAGGTGGCCGTGCTGGTTTGCACGCCCGTGGTCGTGGTCACCACGATCGTTACGCGCGCGGCGAATCTCACCGGCGCCTACCTGCCGTGGGCCATCTTCGCCAGCATGGTCATCGGCGGGCTGACAACCATCGTCCAGGCCCGGCGAGTGGCGGGAATCGGGGGCGGCAACCTGATGATCATGGGAGCCTCCGGAGCCTCCATCGGCGTCGCGGTGCTGGCGCTGGCCGCGGGTGGTCCCGCGCTGCTTGCCGTGCTGGTGATCGCCTCCGGCCTCTTCCAGCTCGGCCTGGCGGCTCGCCTGGTCCTGCTCCGGCGGATCATCACGCCGGTAGTATCGGGCACCCTCCTGGCGCTCATCTCGGTAACGGTGATGCCCATGGGGTTCGCGCTGCTGACCGAAGTGCCGGCGCAGGCGCCCGCGGCTGCGGCGCCCACCGTCACCTTCGTCACCGCCGCCACCGTGCTCGGCCTGATGCTGCGCGCCCCACGCATCCTGAGAGCCTGGACGCCGGTGCTCGCGCTCGCCCTGGGATGTGTCGCCGCCAGCTTCTTCGGAATCCTCGATCTCACGCCGGTGCGCGAGGCCGGCTGGTTCGGGATCCCCGCCGCGGCCCTCCCGGGTCTCGATGTACGTTTCGACTCGAGCTTCTGGCTTCTCCTGCCCGCCTTTCTGTTCGTTACCCTGGTCATCACGGTCAGGCAGGTCAGCGATGCCATCGTGATGCAGCGTCTCTCGCGGCGCGAACAGAAGGCGACCGACTTCCGCAGGGTCCAGGGGGCCGTTGCCGCCTGCGGCGCGGGCACCCTGCTGTCGGGGGTCGCCGGCGTCCTTCCGATCTGGCCCTATCCAGCCGGCATCGCGCTGGCGGAGGGCGTCGGCGTGGCGGCGAGGAGGGTGGGCGTCTACATCGGGGCCATCTTCATCGGTCTGGCGTTCGTTCCCAAGATCACCGCCCTGCTGCTATCCATACCGGGGCCCGTGCTGGGTGCCTGGCTGGTTGTTGTCATGGGGCTGATCTTCGCCCGGGGCATGCGTGTCGTCTTTCAGACGGGCGGAGGGCGTCACAGCTCGCTGATCGCCGGGTTCTCCTTCTGGATCGGCGTCGGCATCCAGTTCCAGGCGATATTCCCGCAGCACCTGGGGACCCCCGCCGCGCAGATGCTGGCGAACGGACTGACGGCCGGCGGGGTTACCATCCTGCTGCTGAACCTCTTCCTGGAGCTGACCGGGCCGCGCCGCCGAAGGACGGAGATGCGGCTCAGTCCGGACAGCCTTCGCGCCCTCGACGAGTTCGTGGCCGGGTTCGCGGAGAAGTACGGATGGGACCGCGAGGGGAAGGCGCGTCTCAGGGCGGCCTCGGAGGAGGCGCTCCTCAGCCTGGCCCGGCAGGACGAGGACGGGAGCCATACCGGGGACCGGAAGCTTCGCGTCGTCGTGCGCAACGACCGCAAGGGAGCCATCCTCGAGTTCAGCGCGGCCACGGACGCCGCGAACCTGGAGAACCGGATCGTCCTGCTCAGCGACATCCCCGACTTCGAGAGCAAGCGCGACCTGTCGCTGCGGCTCCTTCGCCACTACGCGTCATCCGTGAAGCACCAGCAGTATCACAACGCGGATGTGGTCACGATTCGCGTGGACCGGTAGCTGCGGTCGGGCGGCGCGCCCGGGCCGGGCGGGCGCGGGCCGCCTCACAGCAGCCGCCGCAGGATCAACTCGGCGCACTCCTCGGGCCCGAGCTTCTCGGTGTCGAGATGCAGGTCCGGGTTCCCCGGCTTCTCGTAGGGGCTGTCGATGCCGGTGAAGTTGCCGATCTCACCCCTCATCGCCCTGGCATAGAGTCCCTTGGGATCGCGCGCCGCGCAGGTCTCAATGGACGCGTCGACGAAGATCTCACTGAAGTCGCCGGGTTCGAACAGGCCGCGGGCGAATTCCCGTTCGGACTGGAAGGGGCTGATGAAGGACACGATCACGATCAGCCCGGCGTCGACCATGAGTCGAGCCACCTCGGCCACCCTGCGGATGTTCTCCACCCGGTCGACCTCGGTGAAGCCGAGGTCCCGGTTGAGCCCGTGGCGGATGTTGTCGCCATCCAGGAGATAGGTGTGATGGCCCTCCGCGTGGAGGCGCTTTTCGAGCAGGTCGGCGATCGTGGACTTGCCCGACGCGGAGAGTCCCGTGAGCCACAGACACCGGGCCCGCTGCAGCTTCAGCTCCTGGCGCGCCTCGCGGGTGACGTGGAAATCCTGCCAGCGGAGGTTCGACGCGCGCCTGAGCGCAAAGTTGATGGTGCCGGCACCCGCCGTCTCGTTGTTGGTCGGATCGATCATGATGAAGCTGCCCAGCCCCGGATACCGGTCGAAGGGAGCGTAGGTGATCGGGCGGTTTGTCGCGATGTTGACCGTGCCGAGGTCGTTGAGGTTCAGCGTGGTCCCCGCGAGCATGCTTCCCCGTGAGACGTCCAGCCGGTACCTGATGCGGGTGACGGTCGCGGTCACTTCCCGCGAATGGATCTTCAGCAGGTAGGAGCGCCCGACCACCAGAGGGCGGTCGCTCATCCAGATCAGGTTGGCCTGGAACTGGTCCGTCACGCCCGGGGGATCGAACGCTTCCGCGATCACGTCGCCGCGCGTCACGTTCACCTCGTTGGCCAGGGTCAGCGTCACCGAGTCTCCGCGCTCCGCCCGCTCCCGGGTCCCCTGCCACACCACGATCGACCCCACGACGGTCTCCGTTCCCGAAGGCGAGATGCGCACGCGGTCCCCGACCGAGACCCTGCCGGCCCTGATCCGGCCGCTGTAGCCGCGAAAGTCGGAGTTGGGCCGGTTGACGTACTGGACGGGCATCCGGAAGGACTCCCCGTCGATGGAGGATTCAACGTCGACCGTCTCGAGGTGCTCGAGCAGAGTCGGGCCGGAATACCACTGAGTCGATTCGCGGCGGCGCGTGAGGTTGTCTCCCGTAAGAGCAGATACGGGTATGACCTGCAGCTTCTCGACACCGGCGTCTCGCGCCAGTGACCGGTACCCGTCCGCGATCGCTTCGAAGGTGCTCCGGTCCCAGAGCACCAGGTCCATCTTGTTGACCGCAAGGACCACGTGCCGGATCCCGAACATGGCGGCGATGCGGGTATGGCGCGCGGTCTGGGGCAGGACTCCCTTGCGGGCGTCGGCCAGAACGACCGCCAGATCGGCGTTCGAGGCGCCGGTGGCCATGTTGCGGGTGTATTGTTCGTGTCCGGGCGCGTCGGCGACGACGAAACGGCGCCGGGCGGTCTCGAAGGTGCGGTAGGCGACGTCGATGGTGATGCCCTGCTCGCGCTCGTCGCGCAGACCGTCGACCAGGAGCGCCAGATCCGCCTGGTCGCCCCGGGTTCCCCAGCGCCGGGAATCCTCCTCCACCTTGCGCATCTGATCGGCAAAGACCTGCCGGCAGTCGCGGAGCAGCCGGCCGAGCAGGGTGCTCTTGCCGTCGTCCACCGCGCCGCACAGGACGAAGCGCAGGGGAGGACGCACCGACGGAAGGGCAGCTGCCATCAGAAGTAGCCCTCCCTCTTCTTGCGCTCCATCGAGGCGTCCCCGTCGTGGTCCACCAGGCGTCCCCGCCGTTCGGAGTCGTGGGTCGCCAGCGTCTCGGCGAGGATCGCCTTCGGGGTGTCGGCGTCGCTCTCCACCGCAGCCGTGAGCGGGTAGCATCCGAGGGTGCGGAAGCGGACTCGCAGCAGCCGGGGCTCCTCGCCGGGCTCGAGGGGCATGCGCTCGTCGTCGACCATGATCCACTGGCCTTCCCGTTCGACCACCGGGCGCCTCTTCGCGAAATAGAGCGGCACCACCGGGATCCCTTCCGCCGCGATGTAGCGCCAGATGTCGGCCTCCGTCCAGTTGGAAAGGGGGGAAACGCGGAGCGATTCGCCCTGTTGGACACGCGTGTTGTACAGGTTCCAGAGTTCTGGCCGCTGCGCCCTGGGGTCCCACTGGTGTGCCGCGTTGCGGAAGGAAAACACCCGCTCCTTCGCGCGCGACTTCTCCTCGTCCCGTCGGCCGCCCACGAAGACGATGTCGTATTCCCCGGCGTCCAGAGCCTGCCGCAGCGCTCCGGTGGTCATGACGTCGGTGTAGCGCTCCGATCCGTGCGAGAACGGATTCACCCCGGCCGCGAGCCCTTCCCGGTTGACGTGAACCACGAGTGCGACGCCTGCCCGGGCGACGATGCGGTCGCGGAACGAGATCATCTCGCGGAACTGCCAGGTGGTGTCGATGTGCAGCAGGGGAAGGGGAGGAGGCGCCGGCCAGAAGGCCTTGCGGGCCAGATGGAGCAATACCGACGAGTCCTTGCCCATCGAGTAGAGCATGACGGGTCGGGCCGCCGTCGCGATGCCCTCGCGGATGATCTCGATGGCCTCGGACTCGAGCGCCGAGAGCCAGTGGGCACCTGAACGGTCGGTGCGGCCGCTGCTCGCGCGCGTCCCGCTCATGTTCTCGCAGATTGCATCGTGGACTTCGTCCCGGAGACCTTTGGCGACGGGATCGTATCACCGTTCCGGCACCGGTTCAACCGGGTCCGGCGGGGCATTCCGCGCCGTGAGTGGATCATCCGGGAGCAAACCCCGGTCGTGTTGACACCGGGTGACGAAGCCTGCAGCTTGTGGCTTTGGTACCCTGTCGGGGTGCGCTCTGCATCCCCGTGCCACGCAAGTGCCCGGGTAGACCCATGGACCTGAATGTCAGTTGGGAAAGGATGGATGGCGTGCTGATCGCCTCGCCCATGGGTCGTATCGACAGCGTCAACAGCGCGGCGTTCCGGGAAGCCCTGGTGTCGGAGGTGCCGTCGGACGAGAGAGCCCTCCTCCTGGACCTGAGCGGCATTTCCTACATGAGCAGCGCCGGTCTGAGCGTCCTGCTGGTGCTGGCCAAGCGATTTCGCGGATCCGGGAAGGCGATGGGGATGTGCGCGCTGCCGGCGGCGATTGCCGCGGTCGTCTCGCTCAGCGGCTTCGACAAGATCATCCCCGTGTTCGAAACTCGTGACGCGGCTCTCGAGGCGATGTCCCTCCCGGGGGACGTCGAGCGCCCGCAGTCGGCGCCCGAGGCGCCTGCCGGTGAGCAGGCTGCTTCGGACCAGAAACGACCGGGTCCGCGGCGGTGGAGTTTCAAGATGCACTCGACCTGAGCATCGAGGCCTTCCTCCCCCCGGGGCCGGTTACGGCTCGTCCCCCTCTCTCGCAGGCACCCCCCGGCCCGAGGCCCTACGGTTGTGAAGCGGCCCGCCGCGCACGACATTCGCTCCTGTGCCCGCATGCGCGCCGCGTGCGCATCCCCGCAGCCAGGAGCCCCGATGCACGACACTTCGAGTCGCCCTCGGTCCACCCACTGCGCCCGCCCCCGTCCACCCCTCCTGCCCACCGTGGCGGTCTTCGTCGCCGCGGTGCTGGCAGGGCCGGCCACCGCGCCGGAACTCGTTGCGCAGCAGGGGGCGGCCGGCGGCAACTGGCTCTACTACGGGGGTGACGCGGGGAGCACCAAGTACTCGCCGCTCGACCAGATCACCGCGGACAACGTCGCCGACCTGGAGATCGCGTGGCGCTGGGAGTCGCGCAACTTCGGCGACCGGCCCGAGTTCAACTACCGGGTGACCCCCCTCGCCGTGGACGGCACCCTGTACGTCACCGCGGGCTACCGGCGGGCGGTGGTCGCCATCGACGGAGCCACCGGCGAGACCCTGTGGATGTACCGCATGGACGAAGGGGTGCGCGCGGAGACCGCGCCGCGTGCCAACTCCGGCCGCGGAGTCGCCTGGTGGACCGACGGCGAGGCGGAGCGCGTCCTCGTGATCACCCCCGCCTACCACATGGTCTCGCTGGACGCGAAGACCGGGCGGCCCGACCCGGCCTTCGGCCAGGACGGGGTCGTTGACCTGCGCGAGGAGTTCGGCCCCCGCGAGGTCGACATCGACAACGACCCGCTGGGTTCGAGTTCCCCGCCGGTGATCGTAGGCGACGTGGCGGTGGTGGGGACGGCGCTGCCCTCGGGAAGCTCGCCCCCGAAGCCCGACATGCCGCCCGGCCACGTGCGCGGCTACGACGTGCGCACCGGCGAGCGGCTGTGGATCTTCCACACCATCCCCCAGGAGGGCGAGTTCGGCAACGACACCTGGCTGGACGAATCCTGGCGCTACACCGGCAACGCGGCCGTCTGGACCCCGTTCTCGGCGGATCTGGAGCGGGGGTACGTCTACCTGCCCATCGAAGCCCCCACGGGAGACTACTACGGCGGCCACCACCCCGGCGACAACCTTTTCTCGCAGAGCATCGTGTGCCTGGACGCGCGCACGGGCGAGCGGGTGTGGCACTTCCAGATGGTCCATCACGGCATCTGGGACTACGATCCCCCCGCGCCCCCCATCCTTCTCGACATCGACGTGGACGGGCGCACCATCCCGGCGGTGGCGGTGGTCACCAAGCAGGCGTTCACCTACGTCTTCGACCGCCATACGGGCGAGCCGGTGTGGCGCATCGAGGAGCGGCCGGTGGCGCCCAGCGACGTGCCCGGCGAGTGGACCGCCCCCACCCAGCCGTTCCCCACCCGCCCCGCCCCCTTCGACCGCCAGGGCGTGTCGGTGGACGACCTGATCGACTTCACCCCCGAGCTTCGCGCGGAAGCAGAGGAGATGGTCTCCCGGCTGGTAATCGGGCCGCTCTACACCCCGCCCTCGGTCATCGACCTGGACGACCCGAACGGCACCCTGGGCACGCTGGTGCTGCCCGGGTCGCTGGGCGGCGCAAACTGGCCGGGCGGATCCGTCGACGTGGAGACGGGCATCCTGTACGTCACCTCGGTCACGTCGCCTTCCGTGCACGGGCTCATCAACGACCCGGAGATCTCCAGCATGGACTACATCTCCGGGCGCGCCTTCCGCCGGGTGCGGGGAGGCGGCCCGCAGGGACTGCCGCTCATCAAGCCGCCGTGGGGGCGCATCACCGCCATCGACCTGAACACCGGCGACCATGTCTGGATGAGGCCCAACGGCGACACCCCCGACTATGTGCGCGAGCATCCGGCGCTGGCCGGGGTCGACATCCCGCCCACGGGAAAGCCCGACCGGGGCGGCACCATGGTGACCCGGACCCTGCTCTTCGCGGGCGAAGGGGGCGGCATGTTCGCGGCCTTCGGGTCGGGCGGCAACAGGCTGCGCGCACACGACAAGGCGACCGGCGAGATCGTGCACGAGTTCGAGCTCCCCGCCAACCAGACCGGGGTGCCCATGACCTACCTGGCGGACGGACGCCAGTTCATCGTGGTGGCGGTGGGCGACCGCGGCCACGCGGCCGAACTGGTGGCGCTCGCGCTTCCGCGGTAGCTGTCCGCGGGCTGCCGGGGCCTGCGGTTCGGCGGAAGCACCACGCCGGCACCCACGTCGCGCCGCGTCACGGTGCAACCCTCCCTCCCTCCCTCGCGTCTGATGGTCTGATGGCGCGCGCCGGGGGCTCTCCGGAGTCCGGCCAGGCACGCGACATCCCGGACGACGACGAGTTGGGCAACCGAGGGAGGATCGCATGTTGAGGAAGAAGCGGAAGACGGGAAGCGGGCGAACGAGACGGATTGGCGCGGCGTTGTGGACGGCGGGACTGCTGCTCGCCCTGACGGCGCCGGCGGTGCTGGAGGCCCAGGAGCGCAACCGCCGCGGGCGGGGTGGCCCTGACCGCGGAATGTTCCGCCTGCAGGGCAACGTCATGTCGCGCGGCCTGCTCGGGATCCAGTTGAGCCTGGGTTCGGCGGACACGGACGCGCAGGGCGCAGAGGTTCAGGGGGTCACCAGCGATGGCCCGGCTGACGACGCGGGGCTTCAGGAAGGCGACATCATCACTTCGATCGACGGTCACAGCCTGCTTGAGCCCCTGGCCGACCCGGACCTGGAGGAGCGTGTCGATCCCGACCGGTCCGTGCCCGGTCAGCGGCTGCTCTTTCTGGCGCGCGAGCTGGAGCCTGGCGAGGAAGTGGAGGTGGAGTACCTGCGCGACGGCACGGCGGCATCGGCCACTGTCGAACCCCGCCCCACCTGGATGGCCATGGGCTTCGACGCGGACCGGATGGAGGAGGTCATGGACGAGGTCCGGGTCCGGATGGAAGAAGTTCGGGAACGCAGCGAGGAAGCCGGAGCGCGGGCGCGCGAGATGGCGGAGCAGATGCGCGAGCAGTGGGACGACTACGCGTGGTTCCCGGAGGGGGGCTCGGCAATTGCGGTGATGGGGCTGCGCGCATCGCACGGCGTCAGCCTGGTGACGCTGAACCCCGAGCTGGGCCGCTACTTCAACACCGAAGCGGGGGCCCTGGTCACGGAGGCCGACGAGGACAACCCGCTGGGTCTCGAGGGCGGTGACGTCATTCTGGCCATCGACGGGCGCACCATCGATTCGGCCGGAGACGTGCGCCGCATCCTGCGCTCCTACGAGGAGGGCGAGGCCATGACGCTCACGATCGTGCGCGACGGCGGCGAGATGCAGGTGAGCGGCTCGGTCGAGGATCAGGCGAGCCTGCGGCGAGGCGGGGTCATGCGCGGGGCGCCCGTCGGGCCCGTGGGCCGGAGGATTTCGGTCCGGCGCGCGGCGCCGCGGCGGGCGGTGTTCCGGTGGACATCGAACCGCCTCCGGCGACCCTGGATGAACATGAGCCTGTAGCCTGCGGCGGGGGTGGAAGGGCGGCGGGGCGGGGAGCCGGCGCCGGGCGCGGAAGCGTTCCGGCGCCGGTTGCACTTGTGCGCGCGCGGCACCTTGTCCAATCTGTAAGGGAGAAGTATCGCAGTCTCTCCGTTTCGCGGTCGCGCTCCAGGGGCCGCGAGAGCCCGTCGCACCCGGCAACCCCCTACCCGTATCGTGTCGGACAGGCAACCCCTAGGCATACTTCAGGTTCTCGGCAGCGGATCGGGATTCATCCGCCTGCAGAAGTTCGGCTACACCGCGTCCAAGCAGGACGTGTATGTCGGCCCCAAGGTCATCCGGCGCTTCGGACTGCGCACCGGGGACGAGATCGCCGGCGACGTCGGCAACCGGCCGCGCAACGGCAAGGCGCCTCCGCTCACGCGAGTGGTCGCGGTCAACGGCGAGCCGCCCGATGCGCTGCGCGACCGTCCGGAGTTCATGCGTCTGAGCGCGCTGCACCCCAGGAATCAACTCAAGCTCGAGTGCGAGATCACGCACTATGGGCAGCCCGACTTCACCAACCGCGTCATCGACCTCTTCTGTCCCTTCGGCAAGGGACAGCGGGCCATGATCGTAGCTCCGGCGAAGGCGGGGAAGACGACCATCCTCCAGCGGGTGGCGCAGGGGGTGGTCACCAACCATCCGGACTGCCATCTCTACATTCTTCTGGTGGACGAGCGTCCGGAAGAGATCACCGAGATGGAGATGTGCGGGTACGGCGAGGTCATCGCCTCCAGCTTCGACTACCCCGCCGAACGCCACGTGGCGGTCGCCGAGATCACCATGGAACGCGCCCGCCGGCGGGTCGAGATGGGCCAGGACGTGGTCGTGATTCTGGACTCGATCACACGCCTCGCCCGCGCCCACAACAACGTCGAGGAAGGAAGCGGACGCACGCTCTCGGGCGGGTTGGACGCGAGCGTGATGGAGAAGCCCAAGCGGTTCCTGGGCAGCGCGCGCAATATCAGCGACGCGCAGGGCGGGGGTTCGCTGACGATCGTCGCCACCGCGCTCGTCGACACCGGATCGCGCATGGACCAGGTCATTTTCGAGGAGTTCAAGGGCACCGGCAACAGCGAGCTGCTGCTCTCCCGCGACCTGGCCGACCGGCGCATCTTCCCGGCCATCGACCTGGTCGCCTCGGCTACCCGACGCGAGGAGCTCCTGCTCTCGCCCGAGGCGCTCACCCTCTCGCGGGCCTTCCGGCGCCAGCTGTCGCACAAGTCCCCCGCCGAAGCCATGACCGAGCTGCTCGCCCTGATGGGGCGGACGCGCGGCAACGACGAACTGCTGGAGATGGCGCGCCAGCTCAACTGACGCGGGGCATCAGGAGAAGCCCGGCGCGCCGGGAGCGTTCCTGCGCGGGCATCGCGGGCCGGATCACGGCGTACTCGCGTTGCGCAGCCGCTCCAGCCCCACCTCCATCTCCCGGCCCTGCAGCCGATCCATGGCACGCGCCACGTATCCCAGGATGGGATTCCACCCGAAGTCGCCGGTTTCTCGCCAGACCACGCGCGTGCCGTCGTCGAGCCGGTCCAGGTCGATGGTCCCTTCGGTGATCATCGACCCGCCCTCCACCTCCACCCGGTAGCCGACCCGCTCCCCGGCGACGCTCTCCACGATGGTGAAGATCCCGTCGCCGAACTCCGGATCGTTCCAGCTCCGTCCCGCTCCGACCCCGCTTGGAGGGCCGAAGCGCTCCGCGGCGGCTTCCGGCCAGTCGGTCCAGGCGTCCCAGAGCGACACGTCGTTGACGTAGGCGAACACCTGCTCCGGGACCGCCGGCATCTCCAGCGAGCGCTCGACCTCCCATGTGCCGGGGAGGATGAGCCCGATGGCGAGCAGCGATATGAAGACCACCGCCAGGAAACTGAAGAATTTCACCGCCATGCTGTGCTCCGGGATCGTGAAAAGGGGATTCGCGGTCAGCCGGCATCGAGGCGCCGCAGCACCGGCTCCAGACTGGCCCAGACGGTTTCGGCGATGATCTCGTGCCCTTCCACCGAAGGGTGGATGCCGTCGGCCTGGTTGAGCTCCCGGACACCGCCCACGTCCTCCAGGAGGAAGGGGATGAGAGCGACCTCCGTTTCGCGGGCCACCTCGGGGAAAACCGCGCGGAAACTCCGGGCGTAGCGCTCGCCCAGGTTGGGCGGCGCCTGCATGCCCGCCAGCAGGATTTCCACCTCCGGGTATCGGGCCCGGGTTTGCCCGATGACGGCCAGCAGGTTGCTGCGCAGGGCATCCACATCCTGTCCCCGCAGACCGTCGTTGGCTCCCAGCTCGATCACGAGCACGCGCACCGGCATGCGCAGCAGCCACTCGAGACGCCGCAAGCCTCCCGCGCTGGTGTCGCCGCCGACGCCCGCGTTCACCACCCGGAAGGGCAGTCCGGCTCGGTCGATGCGCGCCTGGACCCTCGCGGGGAAAGCGTGTTCCTGTGCGTTGCCCAGGCCATAGCCCTCGGTGAGGCTCGTGCCCAGGAAGAGGACAACACCGCGCTCGGGCGAGATGTCTGTCGTAGAGACGGCGGATGGTGGCGCAGCCGGCGCGGAGGGCGAGGCGGCCTCCCGGGCGCCGTCCGTTGCCGCAACTTCCCGATCCGGCGAACGTAACGCATCCGGGTCTTCTGCTCCCCCGCACGCGGGCAGGAACGTGAGCAGGCCGATTGCCGTGAGGCGTCTCCACATGATGATTGTCGCCGAAGGTGTGAGCAAAGCGTACGGGCGCGGCAGCCGCTCGCTGGTCGTCCTGCGCGACATCGACCTGAGCGTCCCCGAAGAGGACTTTATCGCCCTGGTGGGTCCTTCGGGAAGCGGCAAGACCACCCTCCTGGGGCTGCTCGCGGGGCTCGATGCGCCAACGACCGGTTCCGTCAGCCTGGGCGGCGAGCGGCTGTCGGACCGTACCGCCGACGAGCGGGCGGCGTTCCGGGCGGAGAAGGTAGGCTTTGTCTTCCAGACCTTCCACCTCCTGCCCACGCTCACGGCGCTGGAGAACGTCATGGTGCCGCTGGAGCTGGCCCCGCGCGCAACGCCGCCGGGGAGTGCCGGCCGGGGGTCCCGGGTCAGGCCGCGTGTGCGGGGACGCGAGCTGCTCGAGCGGGTGGGGCTCGTGGAGCGCATGCACCACTACCCGGCGCAGCTCTCCGGGGGCGAGCAGCAGCGGGTGGCGCTCGCCCGCGCCTTCGCCAACCGGCCACTGGTGCTCTTCGCCGACGAGCCCACCGGCAACCTGGATTCCGCTGCCGGAGCGGTGGTCGTCGAGCTGATGGAGGAACTCAACCGGGAGTGCCGCACCACCATCGTGCTCGCGACCCACGACCTGGAGTTGGCCGCCCGCGCGCGGCGCGTGATCACCCTGCGGGACGGGCGCATCACGTCGGACCGCCGGAACGGCGGGGCGGGGTGATTCCCTTCTCGCTGCGGCTCGCCTGGCGGGAGAGCCGCGCGGGCATGCGCCGCATCGGGGCGTACGCCGCCTCGGTGGCGCTCGGGGTCGCCGCGCTGGTGGCGGTGCACTCCTTCAGCGGCGACGTGATCCGGTCGATACGGGAGGAGTCGCAGCTCCTGCTGGGCGCCGACCTGCGCCTCACCTCCAACGCGCCCATCTCCGACAGCGTTCGCGCCATCGCCGACTCGGTCGTGGCGGAGGGAGGGCGCCTCTCCCGGGTCACCGGGCTGGTGTCCATGGTGTACGCGCCGCGGAGCGGGGCCACGCGGCTGACCCAGGTGCGGGGGGTAGAGGGAGGCTTCCCGCTTTACGGGAGGGTGGAGACCACGCCCCCGGGGATCTGGTCCCGCCTGGGCGAGCCCGGAGTCGCCATCGTGGACGAGGCCATCCCCATCCAGCTGGGCGTGGGCGCCGGCGACACCCTGCAGGTGGGCACCTCCTCGTTCGTCATTCTGGGCACCGTGCGCGGCCTGCCCACCGACATCGGCTTTCAGAGCGCCATCGGGCCGCGTGTGTTCGTCCCCCGGAGCGGGCTCGCCGCCAGCGGTCTGCTCGAGTTCGGCAGCGTCGCCCGCTACCACGTCTACGTGCGCATGCCCGCGGGGGAGGACCCGGAGGACGTCGAGGGCCGCCACTGGCGCTTCTTCCGCAACCAGGCCGTGACCTCGGTGACCGCCCAGGACCAGGCCCGCCGGCTCACCCGGGGCACGCGCGTGCTCGCCTGGTTCCTGCGGGTCGTGGGGCTCACGGCGCTGCTGCTCGGGGGGATCGGCGCGGCAAGCGCGATCCACGTGTACGTGAAGGAGAAGACCGCGTCGGTCGCGGTGCTGCGCTGCATCGGCGCGCGCGAGCGGAGCGTCTTCAACGCCTACCTCTTCCAGGCGGTGGCGCTCGGGCTGGTCGGCTCGCTCGCGGGGGTGGCGGGGGGGATCGGGCTGCAGCGCCTCCTGCCGCTGCTGATCACGGACGTGCTGCCCGTGACGATCGAGGCGCGCGTGGACCGGACGGCCGTGGTCGCGGGGCTGGCGACCGGGATGGCGGCGGCCGCGCTGTTCGCGCTCGTCCCGCTCCTGCGCATCCGCGGCATCGCGCCCCTCCAGGCCCTGCGCGCCGACTTCGAGCCGGAGGCGACGATGCGGTCGCGGCTGGATCGCGTGTTCGCATTCGGTGCTCTGGTCGGCGGGATGCTGCTCCTCAGCCTGTGGCAGGCCCCCGAGCCCGAGCACGGCCTCGCCTTCGCCGGCGGGCTGTGCGCCGCGCTGTTGCTCCTCTACGGAACCGCGGTCGCGCTGACCCGCCTGACACGGAGGTACTTCCCGGCGCATGCTTCGTATGCCGTCCGCCAGGGCGTCGCCAACCTCTTCCGGCCTCAGAACCAGACCGCGGCGGTCATGCTCGCGCTCGGACTGGGCGCCTTCCTGATCACCACCGTGCTCGTGGTGCAGGCGAGCCTGGGCCGCGCGCTCTCGGTGGAAGGCGGGCGGGATCAGCCCAACCTGCTCTTCTTCGACGTCCAACCCGACCAGCGGGACGGCGTGACCGGGCTGGTGGCGGAGGCGGGCGGCGGCCCGGTCGACCTGACCGCCGTGGTGCCGGCCCGCATCTCCAGCCTGAACGGCCGTCCGGCCGCGGAGATCCTGCGCGACCGCAGGGACGGCGGCCCGGCCCGCTGGGCGGTGCGCCGCCTCTACCGCAACACCTCGCGCGCCGAACTCTCCGACACCGAGGAGCTGGTGGCCGGCCGCTGGTGGGGAGAGGGGACGGCCCCCGGCGGCGACAACGGCGGCGACCCGCCCGACGGCGTCTCCCTCGACGCCGACCTGGCCGACGACCTCAGGGTCGGAATCGGCGACCGGATCACCTGGGACGTCCAGGGCGTCCCGGTGACCACCACGGTGGAGAACCTGCGCCGCGTCGACTGGGACCGCTTCGACATCAACTTCCTGGTGGTGGCCGAGCCCGGCGTCTTCGACCAGGCGCCGCGCACCTACCTGGGCCTGGCCCGCATCGTCGACCCGGATGCCCGCGCGCGCATGCAGCGCAACCTGGTGCTCAGCCTCCCCAACGTCTCGGTCCTCGACCTGTCGCTCGTCCAGGAAGCCCTCGACACCATCCTCGGCCGCGTGGGCGGGGCCATCCGCTTCCTCGCCCTCTTCATCGCCCTCGCCGGCGTGGTCGTGCTGGTGGGCTCCCTCTCCACGTCCCGCTATCAGAGGATGCGCGAGAGCGCCCTTCTGAAGACGCTGGGCGCGCGCCGCTCGCTCGTCCGCCAGGTCCTGCTCGCGGAATACACCAGCCTGGGGGTGCTCGCCGGGCTTACGGGCGCACTGCTCGGCGTCTGCTCGGCGTGGTGGCTGGTCGAGTTCTTCTTCGAACTCGATTTCCATCTGCCGCTCGAGCGCGTGGCGGCCGTCTGGCTGGTGGTGATCGCGCTGACGGTGGTTACCGGGTTCGCCAACAGCCGGGGCGTCCTCCGCCGCACGCCGCTGGAGACCCTGCGGGCGGTGGTGGAGTAGGCGGATTCGTCAGGCCCCGCCGACGCTCAACCCCATTCCGTCTCCAGCATCCGGTTCCAGGGGATCACTTCCGTATCGTTCCGCCGATGCCGGGAATCACCGCCGTACACCAGGCGTTGCTCGACGCTCTGTCCAGCTTCGTCCAGCGACGCGGCAAGACTCCTCAACCCGGAAAAGAGGCGCGGGACGACGGTCTTCCCCGACTTGGCCTCCGCCAGGATCGCCCGCAACCCGAGGTCGACGACGAGATCGACCTCCGTCCTCGGGGCTCGATAATGGTGCAGATTGTCAATCGAAATGACAATTTGCACCGCCCGTCGGCGGGTATTACGCCCCCGCCCGCGCGTAGGCCCGCAGCCGCTCGCTCGCCGTCTCCAGGCTGGCGATGCGCTTGCAGAAGACGAAGCGCACGTAGGTGCTGTCCCCGGCTTCCACGTTGAAGAAGCTCGACCCCGGCACCGGAATCACCCCCGCGTTGCGCCCCAGCGCGCGCGAGAAGGTGTCGTCGTCCTCGTCGGAGAGATCCGAGAAGTCGGCCATGATGTAGTACGCACCTTCGGGAGCCGAACAGCGGAAGCCACCTTCGAGCAGACCCTGGTACAGGACTTCGCGCTTCGCCAGATAGCTCTGCTTCAGGTCCTCGTAGAACTCGGGCCCCAGCGCGTTCATCGCCGCCGCGACCCCCTCCTGCAGCGGGGCGGGCGCGCCCACCGTGAGGAAGTCGTGCACCTTGCGGATCTCGTCGGTGAGGTCGGCGGGGGCCACGATGGTGCCCAGCCGCCAGCCGGTCACGCTGTAGGTCTTGGAGGCGCCGGATACGGTGACGGTGCGCTCGCGCATGTCCGGGAGGGTGGCCAGCGGGATGTGCTCGCCCTCGTAGTAGATGTGCTCGTAGATCTCGTCGGTGAACGCCAGGATGTCGTGGCGCCGGCAGATGTCGGCGACTCCCTCGAGCTCCGCGCGGTCGAAGACGCGTCCGGTGGGGTTGTTGGGGGTGTTCAGGATGATGGCGCGGGTGCGCGGGGTGACGTCGGCCTCGAGGCGTGCGGGGTCCAGGCGGAAGTCGGGCGGCTCCAGGCGATGGAACACGGGCGTGGCCTCGCACAGGATGGCGTCCGGGCCGTAGTTCTCGTAGAACGGCTCCAACACGATCACCTCGTCGCCCGGATTGATGACGGCGAGCATGATGGACGCCATCGCCTCGGTGGCCCCGCAGGTGACCGTGATCTCGCGCTCGCCGTTCACCTCCATCCCGTACCACTCCCGGTACTTGCGCACCAGCGCGTCGCGGTAGCGCGGCGATCCCCAGGTGATCGCGTACTGGTTGATGTCGGTCTGGATGGCCTGACAGGCGGCGTCCTTGATCACCTGGGGCGCCGGGAAGTCCGGGAAACCCTGCGCCAGATTCAGCGCGCCGCACTCCTGTGCGACGCGCGTCATCTCGCGGATGACCGACTCTGTGAAGAGGCGCGTCCGGCGCGCCGTGCGTGGCTTCTGGGTCATGGTGTTGCGTTGCTCTCTGGAATGTGCCGGATCCGGGTCCCCTGGGGTGTCCGTCCCGGCCTTGCCGCCACCCCTGTGCGCACGCCGGCATGAGCCTTCACGCGGCGACGCTGCAAGCTCTGTGGCGAGGGGTGGACGGGCAAGGGCAGACGAGGCGTTTCTCGTGTACGGCGGCGAGGAGCGCTACCCGGCGAAGGGCGGCATCGAGGCCATCGGACTGCGTGAGCTGGCGGAGGAACTGGCGGGCCTGGGTTCGTCCGCCTCCCGCTTGCAGCCCTGATCCCGTCCCGGGCATATTGCCAGCACCGCCCGGAAGCGCCGGGAGAACCCCGTCACACCCGGGCGGCCAGCGGGTCCGCGAGCCGGATCCGGTCACCCTTGCAGCAGGTCGGGAACATGTTCGGTCTACGGATCACACGGACTCCGGAGGGCGCCCGCCAGGTCGCCGCTCTCGCGCTCTTCCTCATCGCCTTCGCCCCCGGCGGCACAGCGGCCGCCGCGCAACAAACTTCCTTCGGCGTCGACGACGCCATCAACCTCACGCGGGTGTCGGACCCGCGCATGTCCCCGGACGGGGAGCGGGTGCTGTTCTCGCGCTCCGAGCTGGACTGGGACGAGAACGAGCGCACCACGTCGCTCTGGATCGTGAACGCGGACGGCACCGATGCCCGCCGCTTCACCGGGGAGGACGGCGACTCCGGCGCGCGCTGGTCCCCGGACGGCCGCTGGGTGGCGTTCCTGCGGTCGAGCGGCGACGGGGAGGAGCGCAGGCGGCAGGTCTTCGTCATCCGCACGGACGGCGGGGAGGCGCGGGCGCTGACCGAGCACCCGACCTCGGTGCGCTCGTTCGAGTGGGGCGATGCGGGCTCGATCTTCTACGTCGCCAACGACTCCCTCCCGGACGACGAGGAGGAGCGCCGCGAGGACGGCTACGACGCCATCTTCGTCGACGAGGCGCCCAACGGGCAGACGCGCGGCGAGTGGTCGAGCATCTGGATGATCGCGCTGGACCCGGAGGATGGGGAGGATGCCGAGGCGCGCCGCCTCACCACCGGCAACCTGCGCATCGGCCAGTTCGCGGTCGCGCCCGGGGCGGAGCGCGTCGCCTACACCTACCGCCACGAGAACAGGCGCAACGACGGCTACCTCTCCGAGATCGCGCTGCTCGACGTGGCCACCGGCGAGGCCCGCGACCTGACCGACAACGAGGCGCCGGAGAGTTCGCTGGCCTGGTCTCCCGACGGGACCCGGCTCGCCTTCGGGGCGCCCGACCTCGAGACCTGGGAACTCGACCAGGGCAACCTGTACGTCATGGACGTCGAGAGCGGCGACGTGCGCCAGATGGCGCCCGACATGATGGTGGACATCCGGGGCACGCCCCAGTGGCATCCCTCGGGAGACGCATTCTACTTCGCGGGGCTCGACCGGACGGTTGCGCACCTGTACCGGCTTGACGCCGAATCGGGTGTGCTGGAGGCCGTCTCCTCGGGCGACGGCATCCTCTCCGCGCCCAGCTTCTCGGCGGATTTCACCCGCTACGCCTTCACGCACAACACGCCCACCGCTCCGGGCGACATCTATTCCGCGGGGATGGGCGGCGGCGCCCCCACCCGCCTCACCGAGGCCAACCCATGGATGGCGGAGCGCCAGCTGGCCGAGCCCGAGGTGGTCCAGTGGACCAGCCGCGACGGGCTCCCCATCGAGGGCATCCTCTACCGGAGCCTCGACCCCGAGGCGCAGTCGCTGGTGCTCGAGATCCACGGCGGACCGGCGGGGGTCTTCACCCGCGGCTTCGACGCCGACGCGCAGATCCTGGCCGCTGCCGGCTACTCCATCATCCAGCCCAACGTGCGCGGCTCCTCCGGCTACGGCGACGAGCTCCTGCGCGGCAACATGAACGACATCGGGGGCGGGGACTACGACGACGTCATGACCGGGGTCGACCACGTGCTGGGGACCGGCGTCGGGCACCCGGACTCGCTGTCCGTGAAGGGCTGGAGCTACGGCGGCATCCTGGGCGGCTGGACCATCACCCAGACCGACCGCTTCAAGGCCGCGAGCCTCGGGGCGATGGTGTCGGACTGGCAGAGCGAGTTCGGCACCGGCTTCCACTTCGACGTGCTGCGCTGGTACCTGGGCGGCGACCCGTGGTCGAACCGGAACCACTGGCTCGAGCGCTCGGCCTACTCCCACCTCGACCAGGTCACCACCCCGACCATCCTCTTCCACGGGGAGCGGGATCAGACGGACACCATGGCGCAGTCGATGAACTTCTTCGCGGGGCTGACGCATCTCGGCGTCGACAGCCGCTTCATCCTCTTCCCGCGCGAGGGGCACGGCATCTCCGAGCCCCGGCACCACCGCACGCGCCTGGTCGAGGAGCTGCGCTGGCTGGAGCTGTATGTGCGCGGCAACGCGGACTGGGAGGCGCCGGAGCGTCCCGGGGAAGAAGGGAAGCCGCGTCCCGTGACGGATGATTGAGCCAGTACACAGTAGATGACAGTAGAATTATCAGCAGATGTCAGTAACTCGTTTCCCGCTCTCCCGCGCCAAGTAGAGGTGCCCCGATGTTCCGCATGAGATGGATCAACCTGACGTTCCTTCTGGCAACGATTGTCAGCACCCTGCCGGCGCACGCCCAGAGCGTCGCACCCGAGCACTTCTCCGTGATGCAGGCGCGCCCCATCGGGCCCGCGGGGATGAGCGGACGCGTGTCCGACGTCGAGGTGGTGCTCTCGAACCGGAACGTCATCTACGTTGGCTCGGCGAGCGGAGGGGTGTGGAAGTCCGACGACGGCGGGCACGTCTGGCGGCCCGTCTTCGACGACCAGCCCGTGGGCAGCATCGGCGCCGTGGCCGTCTTCCAGCCCAACCCGGAGATCGTCTGGGCGGGAACCGGGGAGGGGAATCCGCGCAACAGCGCCGGGGTCGGCAACGGCATCTACAAGAGTGGCGACGGCGGCGAGAGCTGGGCCCACATGGGACTCGAGGACTCGGGGAAGATTCATCGCGTGCTCACGCACCCGTCCGATCCGGACATCGTGTACGTCGCGGCTCTCGGGCCCACCTGGAGAACGGGCGGCGAGCGCGGGGTCTTCCGCACGCGCGACGGGGGCGAGACCTGGGACGCGGTCCTGCAGTCGAACGACCGCAGCGGCGCGGGCGAGCTGATCATGGATCCGGCCAATCCGGACAAGCTTTTCGCGGCGCTCTGGGAGCATCAGCGCTGGCCCTGGGCCTTCGAGTCGGGCGGGCCCGGAAGCGGACTCCACGTGACACGCGACGGCGGCGACACCTGGACGCAGCTCACCGAGGACGACGGGCTGCCGCCGGGTTACCTGGGCCGCATCGGGCTGGCGATCCCCGCGGAGCATCCCTCGGTGGTGTACGCGCTGGTGGAGGCCGAGCGGAGCGAGCTGCTGCGCTCCGACGACGGCGGGCGCAGCTGGAGGACCATCTCAGATGCGCCCGGAGTGGCGCCCCGGCCCTTCTACTACGCGGATCTCCGCGCCCATCCTTCCAACGAAAACCGCATCTATTCGCTGCACGGGGCGGTGACGGTTTCCGAGGACGCGGGCCGCACGTTCACCACCGTGGTGCCCAGCGCGATCATCCACGGCGATATCCACGAACTCTGGATCGATCCCGACGACCCGAGCCGGATGATCCTGGGCAACGACGGCGGCATCGCGTTCACGTACGACCGCGGAAGGAACTGGCGCTTCGTGGAGAACCTTCCGTTCGCCCAGTTCTACCACATCGAGGTCGACAACGAGATCCCGTTCAACGTCTACGGCGGCCTCCAGGACAACGGCTCCTGGTGGGGTCCATCGGATGTCTGGGGCGGGCGCGGGGTCATGAACGCGCACTGGCACCGCGTGGTGAGCGGGGACGGCTTCGTGGCGGCGCCGGATCCGAGCGATGCGCGCTACGGCTATTCGTCGTCGCAGCGCGGCAACCTGCAGCGCTTCGACAGGGTCACCGGCCAGCGCAAGGCCATCCGCCCCGCGCATCCGGAGGGCGAGACGCTCCGCTTCCACTGGAACGCGGCCTTCGCCACCGACCCCTTCGACTCGACCACGATCTACATCGGCAGCCAGTTCGTGCACCGGAGCCGCGACCAGGGCGCGAGCTGGGAGATCATCTCGGGCGACCTGACCACCAACGACCCGTCCAAGCAGCAGGCCCACCTGAGCGGCGGTCTCACCATCGACGCGTCGGGCGCCGAGGAGCACACGACCCTCCTGGTCATCGCGCCCAGCGCGCTGGAGGAAGGGTTGATCTGGGTGGGGAGCGACGACGGCCGCGTGCACGTGACCCGCGACGGCGGCGGTTCGTGGACCAGCCTCGAGGCCAACGTGCCGGGCGTGCCCGAGGCGACCTGGATCCCGCACATCGAGCCCGGCAAACACGATCCCGCCACCGCCTACATGGTCTACGACGACCATCGGCGCGGGAACTGGACGCCCTACGTCTACCGCACCGGGGACTACGGGGCATCCTGGCAGCCCATCGCGAGCGACGACATCTTCGGCTTCGTGCACGTGATCGAGGAGGACCCGGAGGAGCCCAACCTGCTCTTCGTTGGGACGGAGTTCGGGCTGTACGTGAGCCTCGACCGCGGGGCGAGCTGGTGGAAGCATCCCGGCGTTCCGCCCACCCCGGTGCGCGACATCGTGGTGCACCCGCGCGACGGCGACCTGGCGCTCGGCACGCACGGGCGCGCGGCGCTGGTGGTCGACGACGTGCGTCCGCTGCGGGCGCTGGCGGCCGATCCGGCGGTGGCGGCGCGGCCGGTGGAGGTCATGCCGGTCGCCCCGGTGCGCCAACACACCCAGTCGGAAGGGATGGGGCTCACGGGCTACCGTTCGGTCGGCCACACCATGTTCATCGGGCCCAGGCGGCCGTACGGCGCCCTGATTCACTACTGGCTGGCGCCGGGCGAGATGGTGGCGGGCGCCGAGGTGCAGATCGCCGACGGGGGCGGGGCGGTGGTGCGGACCCTCATGGGCACGACCGGCCCCGGGCTCAACCGGGTGGTGTGGGATCTGCGCGACGAAACCGAGGGCGGCGGCATCGAGGTGATGCCGGGTACCTATTCGGTGCGGGTCAACGCCGGCCCCGGCTCGGCCGCGCAGACGCTCGAGGTGCTCCCCGACCACCGCTTCCCGTACGATCCGGAGGCGCGCGCGGCCAAGATTGCTGCGCGCAAGGAGGTCGCCGGCTGGATCACCACCGCAAACGAGGCGCAGGACCGCCTGGAGCGCGCCCTCGACGGGCTGGACGTGGTGCTCGCCACCCTTGCGGACGACGATGCCCTGAGCGGCGAGGGCCGCACCGTGTCCGAGGTCGTGCGCGGGCTGCTGGAGCTCCACTTCACCGGCCCCGAGTGCCAGGGCGGCTGCGGCGGTCAGGCGACCGTGCGCCGGGTGCAGGCCGCCGCCGGCCCGCTCGCCAGTTCCTGGGACGCTCCCACTCCCAACGAGCGCCAGGCGATGAACAACGCCCTGACCGCGCTTCAGACCATCCTGGACGACGTCAACGCGGTGTTCCAGGGGGACGTGGCGCGCTTCCGCCAGCGGCTGGAGGCGGTCGGCTTCACGCTTTTTCCGCCGGAGGGGCCGTTGCGGCTGATGCGGTAGCAGAGAGCGGGTCCCACGGAGTTCCACAGGCCCGCGGCGCGGTTATCGCGGCACCTTGCCCATCACCCGGCCTCGGCGGTCCATCTCGAACTCGCAGCAGGCGAGCAGCCGCTGCTTCAGCTTTGCGCGCGCCCGCTGGACGCGCGATTTCATGCCCGAGACGCTGAGCCCGAGACGGCGCGCGGCCTCCGCCTGGCTGAGGCCCTGGAACGAGGTGAGGAGGAGGGCCTCCGCCTGTTTCGGCGGCAGATCGAGGATGAATGGCATCAGGCACGCCTCGATCCGTCGCCGCTCCGCTTTCCGCTCCTTCGCATCCGGGGTCGGAGCCGGGGATGCAGCTTCGGCCTGAACCTCGGCCAGGCCCCGCGACTCGGCGGCGCGCCGCCGGTAGTGATCCGTGATGGTGTTGGCGGCGACCCGGTAAGCCCAGGCGAGCGGGTTGCGGGCCTGTTCCAGACGCTCTCTGTTCCGGAGCAGCCGCAGCAGGATGTCGCCGGTCACGTCGTCGGTCCAGGCGGGGTCGACGCGGCCGGCCACGTAGCCGCGCAGCCGATTCTGGAACTCGCCCCAGCGCGGCCCTTCATCGCCGGGGCCTGCCGCGCTCGCCCTGCGGTTCATGCCGTGGGATCGGCCGCCCGGCCGCCGGCCGTCAGACGTCACAGCACGCCGGCGCGGAGACTGCGGCCGAGGCGCCGGTTGCGGCGATGATCGCCTCCGCCGCCGGCCCGTCGCAGCAGGCCTGGGCCGAGACGACTTCCGGGGCATCGTCGGTGATCACGTACCACTCCCAGCGCAGTCCCTGAGGTTCGTCGGACCAGACCTTGGTCTGCTCGGCGTGACAGCAGACCGCCTGTTCCTCGGTCTCGGTGAGGATGTCGGCCGCTGCCAGGCGGGCACCCGCCTCCCGCACATGAGCGGCGTCGAACACCTCGACGCCGAGGTGGTTGATGCGCTCCGGCGCGTCGGGGTTCTCGAAGAGCACGAGCTTCAGCGGCGGTTCGTCGAGGGCGAAGTTGGCGTATCCCGGGCGGCGTTTGTGGGGCGCCGCGCCGAAGAGCCTGCCGTAGTAGTCGACGGCTTCGTCGATGTCGCGCACGTTGAGGGCGAGCTGGATTCGCATGGTGTGTTCTCCCTGGAGTCGTGTCGGCCGTGGCGCCGCGCGGTGCCGCGCCCATGCGCCGGTTGGCTTCTGACTGAATAGACGCACGAGCCGCCGAAAGGACGCAACCGGCCGGCGAAAAACCCGGTGGCCGACGCCCGGCGACCGACACTCCGTGGCAGAGGGCGGCGCATCGCGGTAGGCTTGGGGGTCTTCAGAGAGCCTGGAGGCGGGATCGGCGCACCCGGTCCCCGGATTCCTCGCCAGAT
Source organism: Gemmatimonadota bacterium (assembly GCA_022825135.1). Taxonomy (GTDB): domain Bacteria; phylum Gemmatimonadota; class Gemmatimonadetes; order Longimicrobiales; family Gaopeijiaceae; genus BD2-11. The sequence continues at coordinate 43,195 of JAJDYN010000013.1, forward strand.
CTGCGCAGGCGACTCCGCATGGCCCCAATCTCCCGCCGCGCCTGGAACACCCTCGCCCTGCTGGCGGTGGCCGAACTCATGGGGATGTCGCTCTGGTTCACCGCCAGCGCACTGTCGCCGGAGCTGGCTGCGCAGTGGGGGCTGAGCGAGGCGCAGGCGGGGTGGCTAACCACGGTCGTGCAGTTGGGGTTCGTGGCGGGGACGGCGGTCGCAGCGTTCCTCAACCTGGCGGACATCTTTCCTGCGGCGCGCTACTTCTGCGTCTCGGCCCTGCTGGGGGCGTGTGTCAACGCGGCGGTGCTGGTCGCCCCGGACTACGGCTCGGCGCTGGTCCTGCGCTTCCTCACGGGCTTTTTCCTGGCCGGGGTCTATCCGCCCGCGATGAAGATGATCGCGACCTGGTTCCGGGACGCGCGCGGCTTCGCCATCGGCACGATCGTGGGGGCGCTCACGGTGGGGAAGGCCGTTCCCTACCTGCTGACGTCGGTCGAGGGCGGGGGCGCGGCGCTGGTGCTCGCGGGCGCGTCGCTGGCGTGCGCGGCGAGCGGACTGCTGGTGCTGGCGACGTATCGCGACGGGCCCTATGGCTTCGAGCGCCGTCCCTTCTCCTGGCGGCTCGCGGGGACGGTCGTGCGCCACCGCGAGACCCGGCTCGCCATCGCGGGCTACCTGGGGCACATGTGGGAGCTCTACCCGATGTGGGCGATGATCACGCTCTTCTTCGGGGATTACTTCGCGGGCAGTGCAGCCGCCCCGGACGCCGGTGGACTCTCCGCCGCGGCCCTGGCGGGAGTTGCCGGGTTCGGCGCGATCGCCATCGGCGGGGCGGGCGCGGTGTTGGCGGGCACCTGGGCCGACCGCCTCGGCCGCGAGCGCGTCACGATCTGGTCGATGGCGGTGAGCGGAGCCTGCGCCGCCGTTATGGGATGGCTGCTCGCCGCTCCGCCCTGGCTGGTGGTGGCGGTCGCGGGGTTGTGGGGGTTCGCGGTGGTCGCCGACAGTGCACAATTCAGCGCGGTGGTCACCGAGGTGGCGCCCAGGCACGCGGTCGGCACCGCCCTGACCCTGCAGACCTCGCTCGGCTTCCTGCTCACCGCCGCCACGATCTGGATGACCGTCGAACTCGAGATCCGCTATGGTTGGGGCGTCGCCTTCGGCGTCCTGGCGCTGGGCCCGTGGGCGGGTATCGTGGCGATGCGGCGGCTGCAACGACTGCGCGCGGATGCGACGCGACGGTGAACGCGCCCCTCGGTCACCTCGGCGCACCTGCACAGCCTCATCATCATTTGCACACGGACAACCCAATGAAGAATCCTCCCGAAGGCTGGCCCAGAATCACGCCCGCCGTGTTCTACGATGACGCCGCAGCCGCGATCGACTGGCTGACCCGCGCCTTCGGATTAACGGTTCGCGTGCGCGTCGAGAACGAGGAAGGACAGATCGTCCACTCGCAGCTCGCCATGAACGGCGGCCTCATCATGGTCGGGCAGGCGGGCCTGACGCCCGGCCGCACGTATCCCCGGTCTCCGCAGGCCGCCGCGGGAGCCAACACGCAGGCGCTGTGCGTCTTTGTGGACGATGTCGACGCCCACTGCGAGCACGCTCGCGCGGCCGGCGCCGCGATCACGACCGAGCCGGCGACCCAGGACTACGGCGAGGGATACTGGACGGAACGCACCTACGAAGCCCGCGACCCCGAGGGACATCACTGGTGGTTCCTGCAGCGGCTTTGAGAGCCGAGCCTCCGCGACATCTCCCCCGCAGCTGCGACGCTGTCTCCCCCGCAGCCGCGACGCTGTCTCCCCCGCAGCCGCAGCGCTGTCTCCCCCGCGACCGCTACAACGTATCCTCCACGGTCACTCGCGCCCGCGCCTCGATCGCCCAGGGAACATCTGAATCCCGATACAGGGCGGCTCCGTTGGAGAGAGCCGCCGAGCAAGCCGCCGAGGGAGTCGCCCGAGTGCGGGCAAGCGGCGCCTGAGCGCCGGCACGCATTATCGGCGCGGGTGCGTCCGGGACATCGGCCAGCGCCCGCCCCTTGCGCGTGAAGAACAACGCCAGACCGGCGCGGTCCGTGCATACCCTGACCCGCCCCTCGTGCACGGCTCTGTGATGGCGCCGGCACAGGAGCAGCAGGTTGCTCAGGCTCGTCTCGCCCCCGTCGGCCCAGTGCCTGACGTGATGGGCTTCGGTGAAGCGGCTGGCGCACCCCGGGAATCGGCATCCACGGTCACGCTCCTCCAGAGCCCGGCGGATGTGCGGCGGGACCGTGCGCGTCCTTCGGCCGACGCTCAGCACCGGTCCGCTGGCGGCTGCGGCCGGCATCATTTCAGCCTGGTCGTGCATCGTCCCCGCCACGCCGTGCACCATTTCAACTGTTGCCGCATCGCACGCCATGCGCCTCGAAGTTTCCGCGGCAACGCGCACGCCGTCCAGATCCGAGCGACCGGGCTCCCCCTGTTCGGCCAGTGTGGCAGCCTCGGTATGGATCACGACCTGATATCGCTCCGCGCGCGTACCCGATTCGTCCGTGCCATCTTCGGAGTCCTCGCCGAACCCCGCCGCCAGCGCCCGCTCGGCCACGAGCCCGATGGCATCCGCCCATCGCTGCGTGGGCTTGGGAGTCCTCTCCCGAATCCCCGCTTCCCCGTGGGCCCCTCTTTCTTCGGATTTATCCTGCCCCACATCTTTTCCGCCGGTTTTCTCTCGCCGATACAATGCATCCGCCGCGGCTTCAATGGCCCGCATCAGCATCGCCCCAACCTCCGGCTCGAGCCGACCCCTGACGGCGTACATCCCGTCCCCGTCCACGAAGACCGAAAGGGCCCGGTTGCGGTGCCGCACCTGTTCCGCCGTCAATTCTCCCTCGCGCGACAGCTGCTTCCACATTCGCACCCTCTGCTCCAGCCGGGCCGCCGACGCCGCCCGCGCAAACTCCAGAAGCGTCTCTTCGCTCTCCGGGGTGGCCACGCGCGTGATCGCGCGGACCTTCGCATAGGAGAGCTGGCCGGTCCTGAGGGCTTCAGAGGTTCGCGGCAAACTCTCCAGCGCCCGCGCGGCCCGAACCCGTTCGCGCGCCGGCCCGATCTTGATGCCGGTCCGCCACGCGAGCCACTCGGCGCAGGACGAGAACTCGTCCTTCCATCCGCCCCGGCGGTCGAAGTCCGCGAGTAGCGCCATCATCCTGCCCTCGGCTGCATTGATGCGGGATGCAAGGTCCGCAATTCGCTCACCCAGTTGGCGGAGTTCGTCGTCTTTATGAGATGGACTTTCGGTTTCGGCAGCCACTCTACGTTCACGCCCGTCTTCCTCGCGGCCTGTCGCGGCAATAATCATCATAATCACTCCTGGAACCATGGGATACCCTGTTCGCACGATTAAATATAACGGCAGCGTATTCGACTCTCTAAAATGCCCCAGGAGGCGAAATGTCAGAGCTGCAGATCATTCAGCGAGGAGAATGCTGACAAACGCTTTCGAAGGGCTTCCCAGGCGCGCCGGAATACCTTTCCACTACAGATCCCGGGTTCTATCGAAGCGTGGTTCCGAAATCCGTCAATGGCAGAATGGGACTATCAGATGTAAACCTGGGACCTCCCGGCCCTGCTCCATTGCAGTGTGAGCGGTGCATTCGTGGCAAGAGCCGGAGGCGCCGGTGCGAGAGTCCTTCCTCGAACTCGCATTCGGCTCCATGCCGATCAAGCACCGGTGGGCCTGGCAAGCGGTCGAGGGTCAGATCGGGCACGCGATCGAGGGTCGGGATCGGGAGCGCGATCGAGGGTCGGATCGGAGGGGAGATCAAGGGTCACAACGTTCCCGCGGAAACTTCCCCGGCGTCTCGACCATGCAGTCGGTGAGCAGCCGCCTGCCACGGCATCGCGTGTTCATGGGTCAGGCACTTCCCGCAGGTCCCGTTTTCGGACCAGGTCGAGGGGCTTGCCGCAAACCCGGTTCAGCGACCGGGCGCTGCCGAGCAGTCACGCATTACCAAGCAAGCGCCGACTCCACGCCCCACTGGGGAATCAGGGTGATGATGGACGTTCCGGGCCGATCCGTTCGGGGCGTAAGCGAGCGCGCTCTCCCTCGCCCGTCCTCACTCCACCGCCACCCCTCCCGGCGCCACCCGCTTCTCGGCGAGGCCGAGGGCCCCGTCGACCAGCAGTGCCAGCGCTGCGGCCGGGATCGCCCCCGACAGGATCATGCGTGTGTCCGAGAGAGCCAGCCCGGCCACGATCGGGTCGCCCAGTCCGCCGGCGCCGATGAATGCGGCGATGGTGGCGGTGCCGACGTTGATCACGGCCGCGGTCCGCAGCCCTGCCATGATCACCGGAGCCGCAAGCGGAAGGCGCACGTGCCTGAGCAGCTGCGCGGGAGTCATGCCCAGGGCCCGCGCCGCGTCGACGGCGGCCGGGTTGGCGTCGCGCACGCCCGTATAGGTGTTGCGCAGGATCGGGAAGAGGGAATACAGGAAGAGGGCGAACACGGCCGGCACGACTCCGATCCCGAGCGCGGGGATCATGAAGGCGAGCAGCGCGAGGCTGGGGATGGTCTGTACCAGGCCGATGCCGCGGATCACGCCTTCCGCTCCTCCCGCGACGCGCACCAGCATCAACCCCACGGGAACGGCGAGCAGCGCGGCGGCCCCGAGGGAGATGATCACCAATACGATGTGCCGGCGCGCATGGCCCAGGATGTCCGTGCGATTCTGCCACATGTACGACGCGAAGCCGACGACCGGGCTTTGGGCGGACGCTGCGGCCGCGCCTGATCCCCGCTCCGACTCTCGAGCCGGGACTGATTCCGCGCGGTCCGGTTCCACCGTCTCTCCCCCATCGGAGACGACGAGCCCCAGTTCCACCAGGGCATCGCGAGCGATGTCGGTCACCGGATCGCCGTCCGATTCGGCGCGGCGGTTCCACTCCCGCACGCGTTCTTCGTCAAGCAGCCCCGACAGCTCGCTCAGCGCGGCGATCGCGTCCGGTCGTCGGCGCCAGAAATCCCCGTTGACGAGCCCGGCGGCCTCGTAGGGCGGGAAGAAACTGCGGTTATCCTCGAGCACTACCAAATCGTAGCGCGCGATCAGCCCATCCGTGGAATACCCGTCGATGACGTCGACGCCGGATTCGACCAGCGCCTCGTACTTGACCGCCTGCAGCAGCGGCAGGACTTCGGCCGCCTCGAAGCCATAGGCGGCGCGCAGTCCCGGAAGCCCATCCGAGCGCCCGATGAAGTCCGGTGTGAAGCCCGCCCTGAGCCCGCCGGCCTCGCGCGCCAGATCGCTCAGCGTCGCGAGCCCCAGCTCCTCCGCGGTCTCGCGGCGGACAGCGATGGCATAGGTGTTTTCGAACCCGAGCGGCGCGAGCCAGCGCGCGTCCCATCGCTCGCGAAAGGTCCCCGCCACATGGCGATAGACGGCCTCGGCATCGGCCTGCATTTCCTCTCCGAGGATGGCCGCGAGTGCGGTGCCCGTGTACTCGGGATAGACGTCGATGGCGCCTTCGCGCAGCGCACCAAAGGCGATTTCGGTGGCTCCGAGGCCAAAGCGCCGGTCGACGGCGATGCCGCGCGCTTCGAGGAGCTGCGCGAAGATCTCGGCCAGAACGTAGGACTCCGCGAAGGGCTTGGAGGCGATGATGACGGGGGCGCGGCTGTCCTGGGTGGGCTGGATCGCCCGGAGGGACGACGTCGGCAGGCCGTGGGATGACCCGGGCAGGCCGTGGGATGACCCGGGCCTCGCCGTCGAGGCCCCCCCGACGGCGGTGACCGCGGCGACGGCAGCCACCAGCAGCAGCGCCCGTCCCGTTCTCACCCGACCCCCGCCCGCGCGAGCAGCTCTTCCACGTAGTCATGCGCCGGCGCGTTCAACAGCTCCTCCGGCCGGCCGACCTGCATGAGCGCGCCGCCCTTCATGACCGCGATTTCATCCGCCAGCTCGACGGCCTCGTGGAGGTCGTGGGTTACCAGCAGGGCCGTCACTCCCATCTCCGCGCGCAGTTGGCGGAAGTTCCGTCGCAGCTCGCTGCGGGTGATGGCGTCCAGGGCGCCGAAAGGCTCGTCCAGCAGGATGATCTCCGGGCTTCCGGCCAGCGCCCGCGCGATGGCCACGCGCTGGCGCTGACCTCCCGAAAGGTCCCGCGGCCAGCGGTCGCCGAAGCGTGCCGGGGGCAGCCCCACCCGGTCCAGCGCTCCGCGGGCCCGCTCTTCGGCATCCGCTTCGCCCCTCAGCCACGGCACCAGCCCCACGTTGCGAAGCACCGGCCAGTGCGGGAGCAGCCCGCCCTCCTGCTGCACGTAGCCGATGCCGCGTCGAAGCACCACGGGATCGAACGACTCGACGGGTCGGCCGCCGACATCCACGGAGCCGGCGTCGGGCCTGACCATGGCGTTGAAGCAGCGGAGCAGCGTTGTCTTCCCGGACCCGCTCTCGCCCACCAGCGCCACGCACGAGCCCCGCGCCACCTCGAGCGAAACCCGGTCGAGCGCGGTGGTGGCGCCATATCGCTTGACGGCTTCGTGAGCGCGCAGGGCCGGATCCGATTGCGTGGTCAAGCGCCGTTTCCCGCAGGTTCCGGGTCGCATCCGGCATCAACTTGCGTTCGCGCCCGGCAACCGCACCTTATGGTGCGGCGCGGTCCCGGCTTACGTGAGCGACGTCTCAACCGCGGGATCGAAGGGGTTGAATTCATCAAGAGGGCCGTATCCATCAAGCGGGCCATGTCCATCAAGCGGGCCGTATCCCTCAAACGGGTTGCATCCCATAACGCGCATCCTCGCTGGCACGGGCGCTCCATGGTAGCCGGGAAACGAGGTCCGGGACAATGACGGCGCCCGCCCTCGAACCCCGGGTGCTGCGCGACCGGCTGCGCGAGGCCCGCGACCGCACTCTCGAACTGGTCGCGCCGCTGACCGACGCCGATGTGACGCGCCAGCACAGTCCGCTCATGTCGCCCATCGTCTGGGATCTGGGCCACATCGCGCACTTCGAGGAAGTGTGGCTGCTCGAGAACGTCGACGGCGCGGGCCCCGGAGCCGAGGGACTGCGCGGCATCTACGACGCGTTCCGTCATCCCCGGGTCACCCGCGACCGGCTGCCGCTCCCGGACCGGGCAACCTGCCTCGGCTACCTGGCCGACGTGCGCCGCGCGGTGCTTCGCAAGATGGAAGGGATCGACCCGCGCGCGGACACCCCGCTCCTCCGCGGCGGCTACGTCTTCAACATGGTGTTGCAGCACGAATACCAGCACAACGAGACCATCATGCAGACGCTGCAGTTGATGGACGGGAAGCCGTACGCGGGACCGGGACCGGGAGGAAAACCGTGTGGGGTTGCCAAAGGTGATGGGGTGGAGAATCAGCCGCAGACTGACGCCATGGCCCACTTCCCGGGTGGAGACGTGTTCGTCGGCACCGACGACAGGTCGCAGGCCTACGACAACGAGCGCCCGCGCACGCGTCTGCGGGTGGAGCCCTTCCGCATCGACCGCCAGCCCGTCGACAACGCCGCCTTCATGAGCTTCATCGCGGCGGGCGGCTACCGGAGCGACGCGCACTGGAGCGGGGCGGGGCTCGCCTGGCGCGCCGCCGAGCGCGCCGAAGCCCCCCTCTTCTGGTTCCGGCGGGACGGCGCGTGGTGGACCCGCACGCTGGGGCGCGATGCCCCGGTCGACCCCGCGCTTCCGGTGTGCCACGTCTCCTGGTACGAGGCCGACGCCTTCGCGCGCTGGGCCGGCAAGCGGCTCCCCACCGAAGCGGAGTGGGAGGTGGCGGCCGGCTGGGATCCGGTCCGGAGGCGCGCGCTCCTCCATCCGTGGGGCGACGAGCCCGCCACGCCATCGCGCGCCAACCTGGATGCCGTCCACCCCGGACCGGCTCCTGCGGGGAGCCACCCCGGCAACGTCTCGCCGCTCGGCTGCTACGGAATGATCGGCGACGTCTGGGAATGGACATCGTCCCGTTTCCTCCCCTATCCCGGATTCGAGGCCTTCCCGTATCCGGAATACTCGGAGGTCTTCTTCGGGGACGAGTACCGCGTATTGCGCGGCGGATCCTGGGCGACGCGCCCGGGCGCCATCCGCAACACCTTCCGCAACTGGGATTATCCGCAGCGCAGACAGATCTTCTCGGGGTTCAGGTGCGCGAGCGACGCGAGGAGTTGAGCGAACTGGCGCGCGGTCTGGCGCGCACGCCGAAGACGGTCTCGTCCCGCTACTTCTACGACGAGCGCGGATCGGAGCTCTTCGAGGCCATCACCCGGCTCCCCGAGTACTACCTCACCCGCGCCGAGCGGGATCTGCTGACGCGCATAGCGCCCGCGCTGATCGAGGAGGTGAAGCCACGCGCGCTGATCGAGCTCGGGGCGGGGAGCGCGCGCAAGACGCGGATTCTTCTGGACGCGATGACCGAGAGGGGGAGAGCCGCGGTCTACGTTCCGGTCGATGTCAGCGAGGACTTTCTGCTCGAAACGGCCGGTCGGCTGCGCGAGGAGTATCCTTCGCTGGAGGTGCGGCCCGAAGTGGCGGACATGGAGCGCGGCCTCAGTCCGGCCCTCCGGCCTCCGACGCCCTGCATCCATGCGCTGCTCGGGAGCACCATCGGCAACTTCACTCATGAGGAGGCGGTGCGCATGATCGCCGGGCTCACCTCCGGAATGCGCGGCGGGGACGTGTTCCTGCTGGGCGCGGATCTGCGGCCCGGTCCGGGCAAGTCACTCGAGGCTCTCGAGGCCGCCTATAACGATGCCGTGGGGGTGACGGCAGAATTCAACCGCAATCTGCTGCGGGTGCTGAATGCCCGTTTCGGCACCGATTTCGATCCCTCGCGCTTTCGCCACCTCGCCTCGTATGATGCAGGCAAGACGCGCATCGAGATGCACTTGGAGGCCCTCACGGCGCACGTGGTGGCCTTGCCCGGCGGTCCCGTGATATCCTTTCAGGAAGGTGAGAAGCTGCGCACGGAGATCAGCTGCAAGTACGACCGGGCTGCGGTGCACTCGCTGCTCGGACAGGCGGGATTGAAGATGGTGCGCTGGTGGACCGACGAGAGGGAACGATTCGCGCTGGCGCTGGGCGCCATGACCTCGGAAGGAGGCTCGCGGTGAAGAAGATCGGGTTGGTGGGTGTCGGCGTGTTGTCGCTGTTCGTGGTGACGAGAGTCTTCTTCGGGAGTGAGGCGTCGGCCGCGGGAGGGACCTCGGTGGACGAGATTGAGCCGACTCGCGAGACCGCCGCGCCAACTCCGGCGGCGGTGGGCCCGGGCGCCGCGGTTCCGCAACCGCCGGCGGAGAACGGCGCATCGCTTGCCACCCCTCCACGTCCCGCGCCCCCGGCCACGCCGGCCGTGCAGGAAGCCCGGGAGGCACCGCCCCAGGAGGCACCTCGCCGGCGCCGCTGGCGGAACTACAACCGCTACCCCGGCCCGATTCCCACGCCCGAGGAATGGCGCGCTCCCGACGGCCCGGTGCGCATCGCCCTGCAGGTGGGTCACTGGCGGACCGAGGAGGCTCCCCGCGAACTGTCGGGACTGCGGCGCAACGGGGCCAGCTGGAACGGGCTCGCCGAGTGGGAGGTGAACCTGGAGATCGCGCGCCACGCCGGCTCCATGCTGGAAGAGCTGGGCTACATGGTCGACATCCTGCCCGCCGTAGTGCCCCCCGACTACCGCGCGCACCTCTTCATCGCCATCCATGCCGACGCCAGCAACGACCCCGGCGCGACGGGCTACCGGGTGGCTGCCCCGAGCCGCGACGCCACCGGTCGCGCGTCCGGCTTCGTCGACCTCCTCAACCGGAAGTACGGCCAGGTGACCGGCATCAGGCGTCTCCCGACCGTGACCCGGCGCATGCGCAACTACTACGCCTTCAACTTCCGCCGCTACGAACACGCCCTGCATCCCATGACCATTGCGGCGATCATCGAGACCGGCTTCCTGACCAACGCCGGCGACCGCGAAACCATCGTGGCGCGGCCGGAGCTGGTGGCGCGCGGGATCGTCGAAGCCATCACCGACTTCCCCATCACGCCCCCGCCCGGGCGGGCCGCCGGGTCGCCGTAGTCCGCCCTCCCTCCAATCCAGCCCCGAGACATCCATGGAGCTCAACAATTCCGTCGCGCTCGTCACCGGCGGGTCCGAGGGGATCGGCCGCGCCATCGCCGAAGCGCTCATCGCGGAAGGCTCCAGCGTCACCATAACGGGCCGCCGGAAGGATTTCCTGTCCGTGATCGCCGAGGAGATCGGAGCGGACTGGATCGCGGGCGACGTGGGAGTCGAGGAGGACGCGGTGCGCACCGTGCAGGAGGTGATCGGCAGGAACGGCCACCTCGACATCCTCGTCAACAACGCGGGCTTCGGGCTCTTCAAGCCGCTGGTGGACATGACGCTCGACGAGCTCGAGCGGATCTACCGCACCAACGTCTTCGGGGCATTTCTGATGGCGCGCGAGGCCGCCCGCCACTTCATCGACCGGGGAAGCGGCGAGCTGATCAACATCGCGTCCACGTCGGGGCTTCGGGGGAGCGGCGGACGCACCGCCTACGCCTCCTCCAAGTTCGCCCTGCGCGGCATGACCGAGTGCTGGCGCGACGAGCTCCGCCGCCACGACATCCGGGTCACGCTCGTCAATCCGAGCGAGGTCATGACCAACTTCGCGGCCAAGGCGGGTGTCGAGCGCGAGCGCTCCGACAAGAAGCTCACCCCCAGGGAAATCGCCAGCGCGGTAGTGGGCGCGCTCAAGGTGGATGCGCGCGGCTTCGTGCCCGAGTTCTCGGTGTTCGCGACGAATCCGTTCTGAGAATCCCCAGGTGGGCGCGAAGGTTGGCAACAGCGCCGCAAGCGGGCTTCCTTTTGGGAACACACGACTTGCGCGCACATTGACTCATGCCGCCCTGATCCGTACATTTTGGCATCGTCAACTCCAGTTTGCGACCCAAAATGGATTTTGTACGTCGATTTTTCCGCATTCCCGAGCAGAGCTTCTTCCTGTTCGGTCCCCGTGGAACCGGCAAGTCTACATGGCTGCGCGCGCAATTGCCCGACTCCCTGTACCTCGATCTGCTGGAACCGCCCCTCCACCGAAGGTTGCTGGCGCGCCCGGAACGGCTCCGCCGGCTGCTGGCCGGTTCCCCGCAGGCGCGCACCGTCGTAATCGACGAGGTTCAGAGGGTGCCGGAACTGCTCTCCGTTGTGCACGCAATCCTGGAGAGCCCGTCGCCCCCGCGCTTCGTGCTGACCGGGTCGAGCGCCCGCAAGTTGAGGCGCGGTGATGTCAACCTGCTGGGAGGCCGGGCCTTGCACTGCACCCTTCATCCCTTCATGGCTGCCGAGTTGCCCACTTTCGATATCGAGCGCGCTCTTGCAACCGGCCTGGTCCCCCTCGTCGTCGATGCGCGCGATCCCGAAAGGAGCCTGGGCGCCTATGCCAGCGTCTACATCGATCAGGAGGTGCGCGCCGAGGGACTTACCCGCAACGTCGGCGGCTTTGCGCGGTTTCTGGAAGCGATCAGCTTCTCCCACGGCGGGCAGCTGAACATCTCGTCCATCGCCAGGGAGTGCGAAGTGGAGCGCAAGGTGGTCGCCGGCTACGTCGGCATCCTGGAGGACCTCCTGGTCGCGTTTCGGCTGCCGGTGTTCCGCAAGCGCGCCAAACGGGCGACCGTAGCCCGCGACAAGGTCTACCTGTTCGACACGGGCGTCTTCCGCTCCTTGCGTCCCACCGGACCACTCGACCGCCCCGGCGAGATCGACGGCCAGGCGCTCGAGGGGCTGGTGGCTCAGCATCTGCGGGCCTGGGCGGCGTATTCACCTGGCGACGCGTCCGTGTACTTCTGGCGCACCCGAGGAGGGTCCGAGGTCGATTTCGTTGTCTACGGAGAAGCCGGCTTCCACGCATTCGAAGTCAAGAACGCCCGTCGCGTGCATGCTTCCGACCTCCGAGCCCTGCGGACATTCCGAGGGGATTACCCGGAGGCGACCGCGGCACTCTTGTACCGTGGCTCCGAACGGTTGAGAATCGACGGTATCTGGTGTCTGCCGGTGGAGGCCTTTCTGGCGCGGATCGTGCCGGACGAAGGCCTGCTCGACTGGCTCTGAACCCTTATGCCCGATATGACACAAGCCTGCCCCAACTGCGGATCGTATCGCCCCGACCGCTTCTGCAGCCGTTGCGGCCAGAACGACCGCGACTACATGCGCGGCCTCTGGTCGGTGGCGTACGAGTTCTTCCGCGAGATGTTCGAGCTGGACTCGAGGCTCTTCCGCACGCTGAAATCCCTGCTTTTCAGGCCGGGACACCTGTCGAGCGAGTTCTCCCGCAACCGCCGCGCCGCCTACATGTCGCCGGTCCGGCTCTACCTCTTCACCAGCTTCCTGTTCTTCCTGGTGCTGTCGATTTCGGCGGGGGGATGGCTGCGGAATCTGGACCCGTCGGATGTGAATCTGGAGATGGACGCCGGGGATGATCCCGCGGCCGCCGACAGCGCCCTTGCGGTGGCGGACAGCGTGCTGGCGGCGGTGGACGGCGCTCTGGTCGATAGCGGGCTTCCGCCTGGACTCGGGCTTGGTCCGCTGTTGGATAGCGTGCTGGCGGATGGTGCGCTGGCAGCGGACGCGCCGCGGGACAGTGCCCTCCCCGATGGCGCACCCGCGGGCCCGGCGAGCGAACCGCCGGACGCGGCGGAAGCGCAGATGGACGCGGACGATGAGCAGGGGGGCGCAGCGGTGGATTCCGTCCAGCTCGCGGCGCTCAAGGCCCGGCTGCTACCCGAACACGCCCGCAAGGTGGATGACATCCTGGGCCGACCGGGCGAGTCGGTCGCGAAGGGGGTGGTCCGCGGCCTCGCCGGATCGGCGGATCCGGACGAGCGCGCCGGTGGCGTGCCCGGATGGTTCACCCGCTACGGGCGAGGCCTCGTGATCGATGCCTTCCACAGCCCAGAGGCCTTTCTGCAGCGGGCCATCGGCAACCTGCCGATCGTAATGTTCTTCCTGCTTCCGGTCTTCGCCATGATCCTCGGGGTCTGCTACTTCCGCAGGAAGAGGTTCTTTGTCGAGCACCTGGTGTTCGGCATGCACATCCACACCTTCGCGTTCCTGATGCTGGCGGCGGCTCTGCTCGTGCCCGGCGAAGCCACCGGCAACTGGGTGAAGCTGTTCCTTGTCGTGGTGTCCCCGCTCTATGTCCTCATCGCATTGCGCAGGTTCTATGGGGAGGGATGGGGCCGGACGCTGGTCAAGGGATTCGTAGTGTGGAATCTCTACTCGTTCGCTCTCTTCCCCGGCCTCATGCTCGCGTTCCTCATCAGAACCTGAGCGGACCGGCCGCATGCCGCTGCCCCTCCCGGCCTACCGCACCCGCCCGAAGCGCACGTCCCGCGTCCTCCCGTTCGACAGGTAGAACCCGATCACCTGGTCGTTGCGGTCGCGCTCGAAGCGGAAGGTGAAGCCGCCGCCGGAGAACGTGTCCGGCCGGCCCGCCTCGAGCGTCGCGTCGTCCAGCCGGCGCTGCTTCATGACCAGTTCGCCGTCCGCCTGAACGATCTCGAAGAACGTCTCGATCTCCTCGCTGAAGTAGCGGCCCTCGAAGTCGGCCAGCGCCTCGGGATCGTCGGCCTCCTCCGCGCCGGAAACGCGCGTCCCCGGATGCAGGCCGTTCTGGTCCAGGGTCATGCGGCTCACCCTTCCGTCTTCGCCCCGGTGGAAGACGATGGTCGCGGACACGCGCTCGATGGCGAAGGTGGTGTCGGAGGTCGGCACCATCGCGAGCCGGGGCTGTCCGGTCGGCTCCGCGTAGAACGCGTCGTCTTCGCGGGTGAAGGTGAGGATGAAGGCGGGTGTCTCGTCGAGCGCGTAGCGGCCGGCGAAGTCGTCGAAGTCCTCGGGGTCGTAGTCGGCGGGATCGAAGGCGCTCTCATCCGCTTCCTCCGCCACGGCATCCTCCGGCTTCATCGCGTCCGCAAAGAACGCTTCGGCCAGCTCGTACGCGACCGCGCTGTTGAAGCCCGCATGGTTGCTCTGGGTGGTGATGCCGGCGTTGATCTCGGGGTACCAGGCCAGCATCGAGCGGTGCGCCACGTCCGCGCCGCCGTGACCCACCCGCCTGAGGCCGCGCTGCTCGTCGACCGAGAGGCCGTAGCCGTAGCCGGTCTCTTCGCCGTCGGAGAGGACGTAGGACGTCATCATTTCCTCGAAGATCTCCGCGCTGCCGATCCGCGGATTCGCATAGTTCTCCACCCAGGTCTGCAGGTCGTCCAGCGTGGAGTACATGCCGCCGGCTCCGGCCGCGCCACCCAGGTCGCCGATCTGCAGGAAGCCGTCGGGCCCCGGCGTGTAGCCCTCCGACATCTCCGGGACGATGTGGATGGGTGATGGACGGACCAGCGTGCGGGTCATCCCCAGCGGCTCGAAGACGTTCTCGTGCATGAAGGTGGGGAAGTCCTGGCCCGAGGTGCGCTCCACGATGACCGCGGCCAGCCCGAAGGCGGTGTTGTTGTAGTTGTACTCGGCGCCGGGCTCGTTCTGGAGCGCGGGCTGGCGCTTGACGATGTCGATGATCTCGGAACGGTCGATCCAGTCGCCGCGGTCGAGGCGCCGCCCGGTCATGCGCGTCAGGTTCAGGAACTCGCGCAGCCCGGAGGTATGCGTGATGAGATGGCGTACGGTGATGGTGTGGTCGAACTCGGGCAGCTCCGGGATGTGTTTGCGGATGTCGTCGTCCAGCGAGAGCAGTCCGCGCTCGGCCTGCAGCATGATCGCGAAGGCGGTGAACTGCTTGGAGGTCGAGCCGATGTTGGTGCGCGTGTCGGTGGCGAACGGGATGCCGTAGGCGAGGTTGGCGATGCCGTAGGCCCTGGAGAAGAGCGTCTCGCCGTTGCGCCAGACCTGAACGGCCGCGCCCGGCGAATCCTCGCCGCCGTAGCGGGACATGAGCTGGTCGGTGAGCTTCTCCGGGTCGGTCTCGAGCGGCTCCAGTCGAAGGAGGGTGATGGTGTAGTCGCCCGATTCACCCTCTGCGGCGGTCAGCTCGACCGTGTAGGCGCCGGCTTCCGGCGGACGCACCGCGAAGCGCTCCGCGCCGCGGCCCGGCCCGGAAGAGTTGCCCCAGGGTGTCTCTCCGTCCGATCCGAGCACCCGCACGTCGATGTCCGCGGAAACCTGATCGACCTCGCCGAGCACGAAGTAGTCTTCCCCGGCCTCGAAGTTGTAGCGCGCGGTGTCGCCCTCGGAGAGGGAGCCGGACAGGGTGCGGCCCACGGAGAGGGCGTCCTGGGCGGAGAGGTCGCGGGGGAGCAGTGCCCCCGACGCCGTAGCCGCGAGCAGGGTGAAGGCGGCAAGCCGGAGGAGGCGGCGGGAGGGGATCAGGATGGTTTCGGGCTGGTCACGCATGGATCGCTCTCGGCAGGGATTGCGCTTCGTGGAGTGGCTCGCCCGAGGATACCGCTCTGGCAATGGCAGGATCCGGGATCACGGGCGTGGTCTTTCTCATCGGCCGCGACGTCGCTTGCTCGATGGTATCGAAAATGCCATAATATTTCCCATGGAAACTACCATCGACAAGGCGGGCCGCCTGGTTGTGCCCAAGGCAGTTCGGGAGGCGAGCCGGTTATACCCCGGGACCCGCGTACGATTCCGGGTCCAGTACGGCCGGGTGGAGATCGAGCCGGTACCACTCGACGTATCGCTTGAACGGCATGGCTCCACCGTGGTCGCCGTGCCGCGAGAGGGACGGCCCGAACTGACGGTGGCGGAAGTCAACGAGACGACCGCCAACCTCCGGTCCGGCTCCTCGTCGATGAGCGAGTGACAGCCCTCCGAGTGACCCGGTACCTCTGCGATACCAGCGTCCTCGTCGCGACCGTCTGTTCCTGGCACGAACACCATGCGCGAACCCTGGCGGAACTCGAACGACGCGAGCGAGTGGGCGAGGCGCTTGTGCTTGCCGCGCATTCGCTGGCCGAAACGTACGCCGTCCTCACCCGGCTGCCCGGGCCCGGCCGCCTGCGATCCAGGGACGCGATCACTCTGCTGGAGGCCAACTGGCGGGAGACGCCGGTCGTACATCTGACGGCAGCAGAGACCTGGGGCGCGCTGCGTCGGGCTCAGCGGCGGGGAGTGATCGGCGGACAGACGTACGACATGCTCATCGCGACATGTGCGCTAAAGGCTGGCGCCGCGACCATCCTCACCTGGAACGTGCGTCACTTCGTCGCGGCGGCACCCGAGATCGGTGTGGAGACGCCGGCGTGACCTTTCGGTGTCGTCACGCCTCCGCGATCGCCGACACGACCTCCTCGTGGGTTGGGTGGCGGCCGCTGGCGGCCTTGGAGTACACGAGTCGACCGTCGGCCACGACCTCGAACCGGCCGCCGCCGGACGGGATCATCTCGATGTCGACGCCGTGGAATCGCTTCCTGAGCGTGGCCGCCAAACTGACGGCTTTGGGCTCGTAGTTTCAAGCGGTGCAGTATTCTATGGATACGCGCATGGGGCGCCTCCTTCCTTGTGGTGAGCTACCGGGTCGCGACGGCCAATAGTATCACGACGAGCGTCGGAGTAGTACCATCCTGTTACGGCAACAGCCTCGTGGGCGGTCCCGCATCCGGCGGCTCCACCCGCCACCACCACTGGGTGGGCAGGGGACGCCGGCGCGGCCACACCTCGGTCAGGGTCGCGGCCTCGTAGAGACGACCGTTCTTCATCACGTATTCTATGTCGGTCGTGTTGTGCAGGTCGTCAAGGGGGTTGGAGTTCAGCACCTGCAGGTCGGCGAGCTTGCCGGGTTCGATGGAGCCGATGTCGCCCGCGAGGCCGATCGCATCCGCGCTCATGAGCGTCGCCATGCGCAGGGCGTCGTGATTCTCCAGGCCGCCGGAGGCCATCATCCAGAGTTCCCAGTGGGTGCCGAGTCCCTGGACCTCGCCGTGCGAGCCCAGCCCGGCCTGCCCGCCCGCGTCCATCCACTTCTTCAGCTGCTCCGCTTGCTGGAAGTGAGGGTACTGGTCGGTGCGGTACCAGGTGGTGCTCTTCCACTTGTCGAGCTCGTCGTGAGGCGTGAAGTAGCGTAGCCGCTCGGCCTCGTCGACGCTCACGCTGGTCAGGTAGAGCTGGCGCCCCGAGGGTCCCCCGTACGCCACGATCAGGGTCGGCGTGTACACCATGCCGCTGAAGGCCCCCAGCTCGACCACATCGCGGTAGAAGGGGCTGATCGGGAGCGAGTGTTCGAGGCCCGCATAGCCGTCCTGGGCGAGCGTCAGGTTCATGGTGAAGTTGGAGCCGCCCTCGGTGGTGGGCGTGAGGCCGAGTTCGCGCGCCGCCATGATCACCCACTGGCGCACCTTGCGGTCGCCTGCCAGGTACTGCTTGATCGTCTGCGTGTTGAAGTGATCGGCGTAGCGGCGCAGCACGTCGCGCGCCTCGCCGAGGCTCGAGATGCGATCCGCGCTGAAGACCCCCGGACCCGTCGAGTAGAGCCGCGGGCCGATGAGTTCCCCGGCTTCCATGAGATCGCTGTAGGCGAGGATGTCCTCGGTCGAGGTCTGCGGGTCGCGCTGGGTGGTGACCCCGTACGCCAGCTGGGCCAGGAACTGCGATACCTGGCTCCGGTGCACGCCCCAGGCCACCCAGGTGTGCGCGTGTATGTCGACGAGTCCGGGAAGGATCGTCTTGCCGGACATGTCGCGGACCTCGGCGCCGTCGGGGATGGCGACGCTGCCGGACGGACCCGCCGCGGTGATGCGGTTGTCCTCGATGAGGATGTCGCCGCGGGCGATGACTTCGTCGCCGCGCATGGTGATGAGGCGGGCCCCGGTGAGGGCGATGGCCCCCTCCGGCCGGTCCTTCTCGAGGGTGATGTTGATGTCGTAGCGGGCGGCGGTGTAGACGGGGGCGGGATCTTCGTCCTCTTCTGCGGCTGCTTCGTCTTCCGCGGACGCGGCGTCCTCGTTTGTTGCCTCGTCTCCGGACCCTTCATCGGGCTCGTCTTCGACTTCTTCCGCGCGGGCCGCGGCGAGCGAATCCGCGATGAGCGCATCGGCCGCCGCCATGTCGTACTCGAAGAAGGAGCGTCCGATGGAGTAGTAGGCGGCGCCGCCGTCGTGCCTCCAGCCCACGAAATCGCCGCCCACCATGGTCAGGCGGCGGGTGGGCACGGTGGTGGAGCCCGCGACCGACACGGTGGCGGGGTTTCCGCCCACGGGGGGCACGGTAATGAGGAAGACGTTGCGGTTGGCGCGCACGATGGCTCGGCGGCCGTCCGGGGAGAGGACGACCTCGTCCGGGGTGCTGCTCCCGCCCGGACCCGCGGAGGGAGCGGTCACCTTCACGATGGTGCGCACGTCGGTGCCGTCGTAGCGCATCGAGAGGAGGCCTTCCGAGCCGGCCCAGATGTAGACCCGCTCCGGGTCCGGGCCGAAATGGGGCGTGTTGCGGCCCTGCTGGGTCGTGCTCGCGCCCACCCAGGTGATGCGGGAGGCGTCTCCGCCCTCGGCCGGCAGCCACACGTACTCCATCTCCGATGCCGGATGATGGCGCCCGAAGTCCTCCAGGGTGCGCATGCGGTGCATCATCGAGCCGCGCGCGGCGAGGAGTCGGGTGCCGTCGCCGGAGTAGGCCAGCTTGTCGTAGAACGCGGAGGCGCCGGTGAGGCGCTCGGGTTCACCGCCGTCGGGGGAGACCCGCCAGATGTCGCCCCCGGTGGAGTCGTTCCAGGTGACGTAGGCGATGTGGCGGCCGTCGGGCGACCATACCGGGCCGTGTTCGACGTCCGCAGAGGTGGTGAGGCGGCGCGCGCCGGTGATGTCGGGATGCTCGACGCCCTGCGGATGTTCGACGCCGGGAAGGTCGGCGATCCAGAGGCGGTCGAGGGCGGCGAAGGCCAGCCGGCGGCCGTCCGGGGAGGGACGCGCCCCCCGGATCTGCGAGACCGTCATGGTCGAGTCGTTGATGGGATAGTCGAACTTGACCAGCGGGCCCAGTTCCTGCTGGACCCGCGCCTGGAAGGGGATCTCGCTGGCCTCGCCGGACGGCACTTCCACGCGCATGATCTTTCCGCCGTAGCTGGTGATGAGCGCGCGCGAGTCCGGGGTGAAGGCCGAGTTCGGGTAGACGTCCCGGTCTCGCATGCCGCCGCCCTGCGAGTCGTCGCGCTGCACGTCCATCACCAGCCAGCTGTCCCCGCCGGTCTCCACGTCCAGCAGCTTGAGCGCCTCGCGCGCGTCCCAGCGGGTCGCGTACACCACCCAGCGCCCGTCGGGGCTCGGAACCGGACGGAAGGCGCCTTCGTGCTCGTGCGTTCTTACATGGACGCGCCCGGTCTCGCGGTCGAGGAGGGCGAGCTGGAAGGGCCCGACCTGGCGCGCCGAACTGCGCCCGGTGGCGTGGTCGGGGCCGAACTCGAGCACCTCGCCGGAGTTGATGAGGCTCTGTCGGCTCACCGTCTCGAACCCGCCCGCGACCTGGCCACGCACGTTCACCCACAGATAGCGGGGGTCGGCGTCGAAGGCGGCGCCCAGGTGGGCGGGCGGCGCAGGCTCGCCATCCTCCCGATTCCCGGTCATCTGTACGCCCGAGCCCCCGTCCCGGTGGTACAGCCAGAGCTGGGTGCCCTTGTTGGCCACCACGTACTCGCCGTCCGGTGTCCACACCGGCGACATGTAGCTCTCCCGCTCGGTGTCGGTGAGCTGGCGCGCCCCGCTTCCGTCCGCGCCCGCGACCCAGATGTTCTCCGAGCCGTCGCGGTCGCTCACGAACACCAGCATCGAGCCGTCCGGCGAGTAGCGCGGCTGCATGTCGTACGCCTGCCCGGTGGTGATGCGCGTCGCATCCCCGCCCGTGACGGGGAGGGTGTACAGGTCGCCGAGCAGCTCGAAGACGATCGTCTGCCCGTCCGGCGACAGGTCCAGCGAGATCCACGTGCCCTCGTCGGTCGTGAAGTCCAGGGTGCGCGTGGGGATGAGCGGCAGCGAGTTGGTGCGGCGCGCCTCCGCCGCGGAACTGTCGTTCTGTTCGGTGGTCTGGGCGGTTGCGGGGTGGGGGAGCAAGGTCGCGATGAGCAGGGCGGTGAGAGCGGCGAAGCCGGTCGAGGGACGGTCTGAGGTCATGGCGGCACCCGGCTGCAGGGGGAGGGAGAGGGTATTCCCGCCACGGTAGCGCGGAGGGAGGGCGGGGGCCATCAGCCTCGGATGGATCCAGTCATGACCATCGCGAGGAATACGGAGATTCCGTCACAACGATCCGGAACACCTGAACTGTTTCCGTATCGAGCGAGTCCCTGGCCACGCCGAGCAGCCGGTCCCCGTCGATGTCATGAAGCTCGAACCGTTCGGGCAGGGTCAGATCGCCCAGCCAGGCCCCGGTCGGGTCGAACACGGTCCACGTTTCCGTGAAGACGATGGGGCCGGGGAGACGCGAGTCGAAGAGGCCGAAGGATTCTTCCGGGAAGACGCGTGCCCGGATGCCGCCCCGGTCGTCCAGCAGGAGCCGGTCGAAGAGCGGTTTGTGGGTCGGATCCTCGGGATACTCGTCGAGCGCCGGGAACAGCAGCCTGGTTTCCGGCTCGCCGGCCGGTGCCCGGGCGAGAAACTCCATCCGTCGCTCGGAATAGCGTTGCCGATCCCTCGCCGACACCGGCCGAGGCCGGCCCGCCCATCGTACAATCGCCTTGAGTTCTCCGGACGAATCGTAGCGCAGGAGTTCGGGGATGCGTCCATTCCCCACGACAAACTGGTCATTGCGGGTCGCGTGCGTGCGGCCCGATGTCCCCCAGGGGATGACCCACGGACGCACGCCTCCGTCGAATGTCCGGGTCCATGCCTCGAGCAGCCCGGCGGTCGTGACGGTATCGACCGCTTCGGAGAACGCATCGACCCACGCGAAGACATCCTCGGTGAAGCCCTGACGGTTGACCGGGGGCATCCGGCTGCGCTGCTGCACCAGGGCTCGCCGGCAGTTGGTGGAGACACCCTGCACCGGCGCTGCGCGTTCGCCGAGGCGAAACTGTTCCCGGCGCCCGAATGTCCCGTCCCGGTCGAACAACTGGACCGTCCGACCTCTGTCGACTACCGCGATGGAGTCTCCCGCGCATATGCGAACGTCGTCGATGCGCCGAAGCTCTCCAGGTCCATCCCCGCGTCCCCCGAAACGCGCGACCAGCGTGCCCGCATGGTCGAAGACCATCACTTCGGAAGTGCCCGCGTTGGCTACGACGATGCCACCATCCGGGAGGAATCGGGCGCCTTGTACCCGGTACAGTGGAATCTCCTCCCGACCGCCGTCGGGGCTCGACGATGCCCCGATCACCACTTCCGGCATGGACGCGACCCGCCAACCGTGATCTTCGCCCCACGCGGGCGCCGCGCTCTCGATGATCCGTATGTCCGCGCTGTCCCGCTCGACCGTCGAACGAACCCCGGATGCCGTCCCATCCCCGGAGCCGCATCCCGCGAGCGCCGCCGCCGTGACGGCGAGCGACGCCCTGCGGATCCGGAATCCGCGATCCGGATGCCGGCTACATCCCCTTCTCGCCTCCATATTCGATCTCCGTCACCAGAAACTCGTCGAAGAAGTCCAGCATGTCGTGGAGTTTCTCGATCGTATTGTCGCGCCCATATACGTAATATCCCTCGTCG
This sequence comes from Gemmatimonadota bacterium, assembly GCA_022825135.1. Classification (GTDB taxonomy): domain Bacteria; phylum Gemmatimonadota; class Gemmatimonadetes; order Longimicrobiales; family Gaopeijiaceae; genus BD2-11. Next base: position 64,809 of record JAJDYN010000013.1, read on the forward strand.
GGATATGCCTTGTAGCGCACGATCTTGTAGTGCTGGTCCAGCTTGCGCGCGAAGTCGAGTGCCGCCGGGGCTCCTCCTTCCTCCAGGCGCCAGTCGGCCGCGATGCCCTCGCCCTGAATCACGAACGTGGGCGTCGTCACCTGATGCGCCTTGAATATCGCGGAGCTGTTGAGATAGACGTCGCGATTCTCCGGATACGGACCCAGCTCGTACTCGACCAGCTTGATGTGCTGCAGTTCGTGGACCTCGGTGTGGAAATCGGTCATGTCGCCGTAGCCCGAGAGCGAGATGGCGGCCTGGAAGACATCCGGCGCGAACGCCACCGCGGCCATGGTCATGATGCCGCCGTAGCTGGTGCCGGTGACCGCGATCTTGTCGGGGTCGACGTAGGGCAGGGACTTCAGGTAGTCGACGCCCGCCAGCACGTCCTCCAGGTCGCAGTGGCCCCAGCATTCGTTGTTCAGGTCCTCGAACTCGAGGCCGTAGCCGGAGCTGCCGCGGATGTTGGGCATGAGTACGACGTAACCGCGCTGGGCGAAGAAGTGGACCTGCTGGTGGCGGCGGAACTGGTCGTCGAACTGGGACGTGGGGCCGCCGTGGATCCACATCACGCCGGGGAAGCGCTCGCCCGGGGCCGCGTCCGGGGGCCGGTGCAGGTAGGCTTCGATGGTGAGCCCGTCGGTGCTCGGGTAGCGCACCTTTTCGGGCATGTGGAGCCCGTCCGCCGCGCCCGGCGGAATCTCGGTGTGCAGGAGTTGCTTGTCGCCCGACGCCACGTCGATGACGAAGAGCTCGGCGGGCCGCACCGGGGTCTCGAAGGTGTAGCTGATGCGCGTTCCGTCGGGGGACCACTCGGGCCGGAGCGCCGCGCCCGCCTCCGGATCCACCAGGACCCGGGGCGCGCCGCCGTCGGCCGGCACCATGCGCAGGGAGTGGACGCCGTCCCGGTTCTCGGTGTAGCTGATCCAGCGGCCGTCCGGGGACCAGCGCGCGTCGCTCTGGTCGTGGTCGGACGCCGCGACGGGACGCGGTGCGCCGCCGGCGCGGGGCACGAGCCAGAAGTTCAGCCATCCGCTCCGCTGGGAGCGGAAGAGGATGGTCCCGCCGTCGGGGGAGACCTGCGCGGCGCCGAAGGCCCGTCCGGCGCGGTAGTCGAAGAAGCCGGTGTCGCTCACGACGGGGCGCGGGTTGCTCCCGTCGGGATCGATCTCGATCACGTCGTGGTCGACCCAGCGGTCGTCCATGCGCACGTAGAGCATCCGGTCGCCGTCGGGTGTCCAGCTCGGGTAGCCCTCGTAGAGGGGATCGCCGGTCAGGCGCCGCACCTCTCCGTCCGGCACCGACACCGTCCAGATGTCCATGCTGCCGAAGCGGTCGCCGGAGAAGGCGATCCGCCGGCTGTCCGGCGACCACGCCAGTCCGTTGGCGCGCGCGGCCAGGCCGGTGAGCTGCACGTCGGTGGCGACGCGCATGCCGTTGCCTTCCTCGGCGGACCTGAGCCAGATCTCCGGCGCACCGCTCTTGTCGGAGGTATAGGCGATCCAGCGGCCGTCGGGTGACCACACCGGCTGGGGGGCGCCGAGCGAGCCCACCCCGCTCAGGCTGAGGTCGTCGGAGAGCGTGCGGAAGGCGCCGTCCTCCGTGGCGACCGCCCCCAGCCCGCCCCCCGACACGAAGGTGATCATCGACCCGTCGGGAGCCCACTGGGGCGAGCGGCTGCCACCGACCGCCGCCCGCAGGTCGACCAGCGCCTCCGCGCTGACGGGGCCCTCGGCCATCGAGCCCGCCGCACCAGCCTCGGCCGCGGGCGCCTCCGGAGTGCAGCCCCACCCCGTCCAGGCCGTCAGGATCGCCGCCGGAACCGCCGTCCACCGTCTCATCTCTGCATCCTCATGTCCAAGTGCGACGCGGCGGCGAGCGCAGGCCGGCCGGGTTCTGCCCGGCCCCGCCCTAGTCCGCCCCGCCTGCGGCCGCGCCGACCGGCGACAGCGCCCGTCCCCGCAGCAGCGCATCCTTTTCCGTGATCCGCGGCTCGCCTCCCTCCGTGACCTCGATCACCGAATGGGGCGGCACGACCTGCCATTCCGCGGCCTCATCCAGCCGCTCCGAGGCGATCAGCGTACCCCCGGGAGCGAGCGGATGCCGGCGGGCGACGTACAGCGAGTTCGTCTCGTCGAAGTTCGAGGTGCGGATCACGGCGAGATTCCGTCCGTCGGCCAGGATCATGTTGAGCTTGCAGCGCACATCCAGCGAGCCCGCGCGCTCCGCGGCCCGCGCCAGCGCCGTTCCGGGCGACGCCCCCTTCCAAACCTCCGCCATCGCCAGCAGGAACAGGGTCTCCGTGTCGGATGTCCCCCGGATCTGCGTGTAGAGGTCGTCCGGCAGCGTCGAGCGCAACGCGCGCATCGCGTGAGTGTGGAACTTGCGCACGTATCCGTTCAGGCCGAAGGACCAGCGCTCGAACACGAACGGGGCCACCTCCCCCCGGTCCAGCGGAATGCCCGGGCTCGCGCTCCGCACGAGGGCCAGCGAACACGACGAACGCACGGACGAGAGCACATCCTCGAGGTCCGGGTCGTGCCAGATGGGGCGCGCTTCGCGAATCCGCACCGGGCGTCCGCCGTGATACCAGCCAACGCCATACCCGTCCGCGTTGTGGATCCCGTGGCCCATCTCCCTTGCGTCATAGCTCTGCCGCACGAGCGTGTGGCTTCCCCCGAACACGATCGGGCGGACGGGCATTTCATCGCCGGAGTAGCATACGAATCGGCACAAGGCGCTTGTCTCTCCTTCGGAGGATGATGGGTTGGTGCCTTCGGAGATGAAGGTTTGCCGGGGATGCGGCGCGTGCAACTCAGGGTGGTGCGGCACCCCCCGCGCGCTCCGGGGCGAGGATATCCGCCAACAGGCTCAAGTCCACGTTGCCGCCCGAGACGATCGCTCCCGCGGGGCCGGCGTCAAGGTCGGGGATACGCCCGCACAGGAGCGCGGCCACACCGGCCGCCCCGGCGGGCTCCACCACCATCTTGGCGGTCTCGGCGAGCGCGCGCACGGCCGCGGTGATCTCGGCGTCGCTCACCCGCACGACGCCGTCCACCAGGGCGCGCACATGCCGGTACGTGATTTCGCCCGCCATGGGTGGGGCGAGCCCGTCGGCAACCGAGCCGACGCGCTCCAGACGGGCCGGCCGCCCGATGCGCAGGCTTTCGGACATGGCCGCGGCCCCGTGCGGCTCCACGCCGAAGATGCGAAGGTCGGGGTGCAGGCGCTTCATGGCCGCGGCCACCCCGGCGATCAGCCCGCCGCCCCCCACCGGCACTACCACCACATCCAGATCCACGGCCTGCTCGGCGAGTTCGAGCCCGGTGGTCCCGTGGCCGGCGATGACGGCGGTGTCGTCGAACGGGTGGGTGAACAGCATCCCCCGGTCGCGCGCCAGCGACTCCGCCAGCGCGAAGGCCTGGTGCACATCGTCGGCGACGACCACCTCCGCCCCGTAGCCGGCGCTCGCGCGCGCCTTGGTCTCGGATGCGCCCGCGGGCATGACCACCGCGCACGGCACATCCACGCATCCCGCTGCCCACGCCAGCGCCTGCGCGTGGTTCCCGGCCGACACCGTCACCACCCCGCGACGGGCCGCCCCACCGGCAACCAGCACCTTGTTGAGCGCCCCGCGCACCTTGAAGGACCCGGTCTTCTGCAGGCTCTCCATCTTGAGCCGAAGCGGGACGCCCGCCCGGCGGCCCAGGCGCCGCGACGACAGCACCGGAGTCCGGTGCAGCCGGGCGCCGATGCGGGCACGGGCTTCCTGGACGGCGTCCAGCGTTACGAGCGGTTCGATTCGCGAACTCGGGCGAGCGTGGGACACGGGTGACAAGTCACTGACAACATGATGTCATTTACTGACAATACCGTTCCTGGCAGTTGAGCGCTGACGAAGAGGGCTGACGCGCCGGCCAGGGGCCAGTGCGCCAATCGGGGATGATGCGCCACCTCCGGCGCGAGCGCCAGTGAGCGACGGCCGCCCATCCGAGCCTCAATGGGAACAACCGCCGTTTAGCGGGATACTTCCGGCGCACCCCGTGATGCCGGCAGTGCTGCGCCGGCCCGCGCGTCGTGATGTCGCGCACCCTCACGACTGGCTCCTTCGGAGCGAGATCTGCACCAGGAGCCCCGGTCATGCCGACCTTCTCGCAGGAGCCGCCGACCCCGCGACGCCCGGCGCCTCCACGACGCCGGCTGCCGCCACGACTTCCGCTCGTCCTTGCGCTGACGTGGCTCGCCCTTGACCCGACACCGCAGGCGGCCGCGGCCCAGGGCCTGTATTTCGAACCCGGATCGCCGCTCGAGGTCGGGCTGGTGCAGCGGCTGTTCATCGGGCCCAACTTCACGAATGCGTTCGCGGGCAGCCTGTTGCCGGTGAGCTGGCACGACGAGCAGTGGACCCGCTTCTCGTTCCCATATGGCCTCGAGCCTTTCTCCCGAGGCGACTCGACGGGTACCGAGGGAACGCTCTTCGGGGGCGGGCGGGCGCTCGCGGGAGGCAGATTCCGCCACGCCGACCGGGTTGGGGGCGGTGCTCTTTTCGAGGCGACCGGCCATTACCTGCGCGGTACCGACTGGCCCTCCGTGGATCCGGTCGAGAAGCGGCTGCGAGAGAGCAGTGCGTTCCTCCCTGCGCGCGACGACCGGTTGGAGCGATGGGGCGCCGGCATGCGCTACGACCGGCGTCCGGACGACCCCGACGGCTGGGTCTTCGAGGGTGGCCTCGACCGCCTGCGCGGCAACCAGCTCACCGAGCTCGGCGCCGCCCATGCCGGCAGCTGGACCCGCTGGCACGGACAGGCACGCTACCGCCGGGGCCGCCTGTCGGCCGACGCCCTGGTGCGCGGGCGCGGGGCCGGCGAAGCCGTGTTCTACCGCACCGGCCGGGCCATCCGGGACCGGTCGCTCTTCTTCGCCGGCCGAATCGGGCACTCCATCCGGCTCGGCGGCCGGCACCAGCTTCTGTACGGGGCGGACGTCCGCAACACGCGCCCCGTCACGGACGGAACGGTCACCGGGGTCTACGAGGACGCCGACGAAATCCTGGTCGCCGGGGGTTACCTCAACTCCTCCACCCGCATCTCCGACCGGCTGCATCTGGCCGGGGCACTGCAGCTCGAGCGGCACTCCCGCGTCGGCGGCCTCACCGTCTCCCCGGCCGCAAGCCTGATCCTTCAGCCCGCGCGCGGGCACAGCTTTTTCGCCACCGCCGCACGGTCCGCGTTCATGCCCTCGGCAGACCAGCTTCTTCTGGATGTCCGAGCCGGAAGAATGACCGCCGGCGTGCTAATCTACGACCTCATGGCGCGCGGTGTGCCGGACGGTGGCTTCACCTTCAACGACCGCTGCCCGGGAGGCTACCGCGATCTCTGCATGCGCTCGCCGCTGGCGCCCGGCGAGACGCTGCCCGCGGACCCGGCCGTGCTCTGGAATACGCTGGTGGAGATCGCGGCGGCCAGCGATCCCATGGCACTCCGACCCCTGCGGCCGTTCTTCAGGGACCCGGAACCCGGCGAGCTCCTTCCCCGGCTCCTCCTCTTCAATCAGAAGGAGTGGGCAGCCGGCCGGCCGCCGTTCCTGGGGGAGGAGGTGCTGGGGCGTCCCATCGGCGTCGACCCCGTCGATCCGCTCGAGCCCGGCATCATCAACGCGCTGTCGCTGCAATACCGGATCGACGTCGAAGGACGGGGCCGCATATCGGCGGCGATCGCGAGGTCCTCCATCGACAATTTCATAGGCCCGCTACGCGTCGAGACCCCGACCGTCTTCTTCGAGCCCGCATCCACGCGCGCGTTCATCGAGAAGCGCGTGGAGCCGATGGTGAGGCTGGGAATCGTCTATCCCGAACTGCGGGACCTTCTGGTTCACGACCTCACCAACCTTGTCCTGGAACTCCCGGTCGGAACGATCATGCCGGACCAGGTCACGGCCCCGGGCCTGCTCCTCACCTATCGCAACTACGGCAGGGTGGACTTCCTGACCGCCGGCCTCTCGGCGGAGATCTCGCTGTCGCCCGCGCTCTCCCTCGAGGGCGCGTACACGCACGTCAGCGAGCAGTGCTTCGACCTGGTGGAGAAGGGCGCGACCGACTGCTCGGACCTGGAGGACATCTCCCTCAACCTGCCGAAGACGAAGAGCAGCTTCTCGATTCGCCATGACGGCGCGGACTCCGGGATTTCCGCGGAGGCGCGCATGCGGCGCCAGCGTGGCCTCTACGCCAACGCCGGCGTCTATGCCGGGGAGGTGGAGGGCTACACGGTGCTCGATGCCCAGGTACGCTTCCCGGTTCCGGGCCTGCCGCGCGCCAGCGCCGCGCTCACCGGCACCAACCTCCTCGACGACCGCCATCAGGAGTTCATCGGGGCGCCCGAGATCGGCCGCCTGGTGGTGGCCAGCCTCACCTATGCCTTCCGTTGAGTGTGCCCCCGTGGTAACGTTTGCGCGCAGGCGGAGGCGGGATCCGGCCTGTCGCGAGCCACATCCCGTGGAGACCCGGCCTTGAGTGAGTTCACCACGCTCAGATGCCCCTTCTGCCGCTCTCTGAACCGGATCGGCCTGGCGGAGGCGCGCACAGGTCCAGGGTGCGCGAGCTGCTCGCGGCCCATCCTCATCGATCGGCCGGTCAAGGTCGAGGCCGAGGACTTCGAGGCCACCGTGCTTGGGGCCGGCGTGCCGGTGCTCGCGGACTTCTACGCGGACTGGTGCGGTCCCTGCAAGCTGGTCGTGCCCCTTCTGGACGAGATCGCGGCGGCGGAGCGGGGCAGGCTCCTGGTCGTGAAGATCGACAGCGACCGCTCCGTCGAGCAGTGCCAGCGCTACGCCATCCGCAGCGTGCCGACGATCCTGCTGTTCCGGGACGGCGAGGAGATCGGCCGCAGTCTCGGCTTCGAGCCGGACGTCATTCGCGGGTTCGTCGGCGACGCCCTGGAAGCCGAGGCCAGCGCCCGGTCATGAAGCGAGAAGCCCCATGGCATTGAAGGTGGCCCTCGCCTATTCCGGCGGGCTCGATACCTCGGTCATCGCCCGGTGGCTGGTCGAGAACTACGACGCGGAAGTCGTCTGCGTTGCGGTCGACGTGGGCCAGCCGGGAGGGCTGGAGGGACTGCGCGAGAAGGCGCTCGCCACCGGCGCGGTGGCTTTCCACGGGGTGGATGCGCGCGAAGACTTCGTGTCTTCGTATGTCTGGCCGACGCTGCGGGCGGGGGCGGTCTACGGGCGCAAATATCTGCTGGGCACCTCGATGGCTCGGCCGATCATCGCGCGCCGTCAGGTGGAGGTAGCGCGGGCCGCGGGCGCGAACGCCGTGTCGCACGGATGCACGGGCAAGGGCAACGACCAGGTGCGCTTCGAACTCACCTACCGCGCGCTCGCCCCGGAGCTCGAGGTCATCGCCCCCTGGCGCGAGTGGGATATCGCGTCGCGCGAGGACGCCCTCGCCTATGCGCGCGCAAGGGGCATCGATCTGACGGGCGTCGACGAGGAGAAGCTCTATTCCTGCGACGAGAACCTCTGGCACATCTCCTACGAAGGCGGGCCGCTCGAGAACCCCACCTTCGAGCCCGAGAAGGAGATGTTCCTGTGGACGGTGTCGCCGATGGACGCGCCCGACGACGCGGAGCGCGTGGAGATCGGATTCGAGGAAGGGTATCCTGTTTCGGTCAACGGGGAACGGCTGGACCCGGTGGAGCTGCTCGTGGCGCTGAACGCCGCCGGCAGCCGGCACGGGGTCGGGCGGGCCGACATCGTCGAGGACCGGCTGGTCGGCATCAAGTCCCGGGGCGTCTATGAAACCCCCGGCGGAACCATCCTGTACGCCGCCCTGAAGGAACTTGAGGAACTGACGCTGCACCGGCGCTCCATCGGCCTGAAGGACCTCGTGGCGGACCGGTACGCGGACCTGGTCTACGAGGGCCGCTGGTGGACGCCGGAGCGCGAGGCCATCGACGCGCTGGTGGATGTGCTCATGCGGCGGGTGACCGGCACCGTGACGATGGAGCTGTACAAGGGGTCGGCGCGCAGCGTGTCGCGCACCAGTCCGAAGAGCCTCTACGACGGCGATCTGGCTTCGTTCGGCGAATCCGGCTCGGGCGACTACGATCACGGCGACGCCGCCGGCTTCATCAGGCTTTTCAGCCTGTCGCTCGAGTACCCGGAGGCGGGGGAGGAGTCCGACGACCGGTGACCGACGCCGGAGAAGCAGGAACCGGCACTCCGGGTCACGGACTCTGGGGGGGACGATTCTCCGGTGAGATGGCGCCGGAAATGGCGCCGCTCAACCGCTCGCTGGACATGGATTTCCGCTTCTGGCGCCAGGACGTGCGCGCCAGCCGCACCTGGGCGCGCGCGCTCCTGCGGGCAGGCGTCCTGACCCACGCGGAATGGCAGGACGTCGACGCCGGCCTGCAGGTGGTGGCGACCCGCCTCGAGGGGATGGATCCCGCCATGGTGGAGGACGAGGACATCCACTCGCTGGTGGAGCGGCTGCTCGTCGAGGAGGCGGGTGAGGCAGGCGCCAAGCTGCACACCGGCCGTTCGCGCAACGATCAGGCAGCGACCGACGTGCGTTTGTGGGGCATGGACGCGGTGGCTTCGCTGGACGGACAGGTCGTCCGGCTGGCCGACGCCCTGGTGGGTCTGGCCGCGGAGTCCCGGGAGCTGGTGATGCCCGGCTACACCCACCTGCAGCGGGCGCAGCCGGTGCGCGCCGCCCACTGGGCCCTGTCGCACGTCTGGCCGCTGGTGCGCGACCGAGCCCGCCTGCGCGCCGCCGCCGAGGAGGCCGCGGTGCTGCCGCTGGGCGCGGGGGCCATCGGCGGGTGTCCGTTCGCGGTCGACCGCGCGGCGATGGCCCGCGAACTGGGCTTCCACTCCGTGACCCCCAACAGCATGGACGCGGTGGGCGACCGCGACTGGATCGTCTCCGTCCTCTTCGCGGGGGCGATGATCGGGGTGCACCTCTCGCGCCTGTGCGAGGATCTGGTGCTCTTCGCCTCCGAGGAGTTCGGGTTCCTGAAGCTCTCCGACGGCTACTGCACCGGCTCGAGCCTGATGCCGCAGAAGAAGAACCCCGACGTGGCCGAACTCGCCCGCGGCAAGAGCGGGCGCCTGGTGGGCAACCTGGTCTCCATGATGATCCAGCTGAAGGGCCTGCCGACGGGCTATAACCGTGACCTCCAGGACGACAAGGCCGCCCTCTACGACACGGTCGACACCCTGGAACTCACCCTGCCGGCGGTGGCGGGAGCGATCGGCGGGGCAGCATTCCGGCCCGCCCGCCTGCAGGCCGCGCTGGACCCCGCCCTCCTGGCCACCGACCTGGCCGACTACCTTGTCAGGAAAGGCGTGCCCTTCCGCACCAGCCACGAGGTGGTGGGACGGGTAGTGCGCCGCGCCGAGGCTCTGGGCTGCTCGATCGCGGAGCTGTCCATCGACGCGCTCGCGCAGGAACACCCGGCCTTCGGTCCCGGAGTGACGGAGGTCTTCGACCCGGTCCGATCCGCGGATGCGCGCGTGGTGACCGGAAGCACGGGCCGCGAGGCCGTGGCCGCACAGCTGGAGCAGGCGCGGGAGGCACTGCGGGCGGGGTTCTGACAGGAGGCTACAGCGGAGCCACCTTCCTCCCCGCAGCCTCCGCAAACGGGGCCAGCTGCCCCATCATCCGCTCGAACTCCGCGAAGTCGAGCGACTGATCTCCGTCCGACCACGCGGACTCGGGATCAGGGTGCACCTCCACCAGGAGACCATCGGCCCCGGCCGCGATGGCTGCGAACGCCAGCGGCGCCACCAGGTCGCGGCGTCCGCCGGCGTGGCTGGGGTCGGCGATCACCGGGAGGTGGGTCTCCTTCTTCAGGACGGGTATGGCGGCCAGGTCGAAGGTATTGCGGGTCGCCGTCTCGAAGGTGCGGATGCCGCGCTCGCACAGGATCACCTGGCTGTTGCCCTGTTGCATGATGTATTCCGCCGACATCAGCAGATCCTTGATCGTCGCCGACATGCCTCGCTTCAGAAGGACCGGCCGCTGCACCCTTCCAACCTCGGTCAGCAGGTTGAAGTTCTGCATGTTGCGGGTGCCGATCTGGAGCACGTCGGCGTACCCTGCCACCAGCTCCACTTGCCGGGTGTCCATGACCTCGGTCACGACCGGGAGTCCATGCGTCTCGCGCACGTCCACCAGCAATTCCAGCCCCGGCTGGCCCATCCCCTGGAAGGAATAGGGAGAGGAGCGGGGCTTGAAGGCGCCGCCGCGAATGCCGTGTGCTCCGGCGGCCCGCACCCGCGCGGCCGTCTCCCTCAACATGTCCCCGCCCTCGACCGAGCAGGGCCCGGCGACGATCACCAGACCCCGTCCTCCCACCTCCACGCTGCCCAGCGGAATCCTCGTCCGATCCGCCGCGAATTCCCGCGAAGCCAGCTTGTAGGGCTTCATGACCGGGTGCGCGGCCACCACCCCCGGGATGGAGAGCAGGGGAACGTGCTGGAGCCGCCCTTCGTCGCCGATGCATCCCACGACCGTAAGCGTCTCGCCCCGCGACACGTGCGTGCGCAGCCCGAGCGACTCCACGCGTTCGCGGATGTGGTCGAGTTCGTCCTCGGTGATGCCCTTGCGGGTGACGAGAATCATCTGTTTCTCCGCTTCGAGGCCTGTGCGCGTCTCGGGAAGCCGGAGTGCCCGCGCGCGGGGTGCCCGGGTGTCGGGATGCCTTTCCGCTCCTGTGGCGCCCGAATAGATTCCGGGCGCGTTCGGCGCCCCAATATAGTCAACCCGCCGGTCACGACAGCCCCCTCCAGAACGATTCCATGACGACGACCCGACCCTCGCTCCACGATCTCGACATCGACCTGGGCAAGCGTGCCCGCCTCCACAGGATCCTCTACCGGAACGGCCTCCGGAACGGCACCATGCTCGCGCTGCCCATCGACCAGGGACTCGAGCACGGACCGATCGACTTCTTCCCCAACCCTCCGTCCCAGGATCCCGAATTCCAGTGGCGGCTGGCCGTGGAGGGCGGCTTCAACGCGATCGCCTGCCATTACGGGCTCGCGCGCAAGTACATGCCGAAGTATGCCGGCCAGGTGCCGCTCATCCTGAAGCTCAACGGCAAGACCAACATCCCGCCCGCCGACAAGGCGCTGTCGCCGCTCACTTCCACCGTCGAGGACGCGGTGCGCATCGGGGCGGACGCGGTCGGCTACACGCTGTATGTGGGCACACCCCGGCAGGACGACGACTTCGCCCAGCTGCGCCGGGTGCGCCAGGACTGCGAGCGCTTCGGCATGCCGCTGGTGGTGTGGTCCTATCCGCGCGGCGAGGCCATCGACGCGAAGGGGGGCGCGACCTCGCTCTACGCGGTCGACTACGCGGCGCGCACGGCTCTCGAGCTCGGCGCCGACATCGCCAAGCTGGTGATCCCGCCCGCGGTCGGCCCCAACCCTGCGCAGCCGGGCAAGTACGCCGAGATCGTTCACACCTACGCGGAGGGCGCGCGGCGGGTCTTCCGCTCGGCGGGCCGCACCATGGTGCTGGTGAGCGGGGGCAGCAAGCTCTCCGACGAGGACATGCTGGACAAGGTGAGGATCTCGATGGAGTCCGGCGCCACCGGGCTCATCTTCGGCCGCAACATGTGGCAGCGCCCCTTCGAGGAGGCGCTCGACATCGTGCGCCAGGTGAAGGAGATCCTGAGCCGGTTCCCGTCCTGACGATCGCCCACCGGCGACGCGCGGCACGGGAGTCCGGGACATGACCGGCATCGACGCTCTGAAGCGGGCCGCCGCCGCCCGGGCGCTCGAGAGCGTCCGCGACGGGATGGTGCTGGGGCTCGGCACGGGCAGCACCATCCGGTTTTTCCTCGACCTTCTGGGCGAACGCGTGCGCGCCGGCAACCTGAGCGACGTCGTCGGGGTGCCGACCTCCCGGCGCACGGCGGAGATCGCGCGGGGGCACGGGATCCGCGTCTCGCGCCTGCGCGCGCAGCCGCGCCTGGATCTGACGGTCGACGGCGCCGACGAGGTCGATCCGCGGGGCAACCTCATCAAGGGGCTGGGGGGCGCGCTGCTGCGCGAGAAGATCGTGGCGCAGGCGTCCGACCGCTTCATCGTCATCGTGGACGAAAGCAAGGTGGTCGAGCGACTGGGCACGCGCAGCCCGCTCCCGGTGGAGGTGACCCGCTTCGGCTCCTCCAGGCACCAGGGCTTCGTGGCGGAGTTCGGGGCGGAGGTCGCGCTGCGCCGCACCGCCGACGGGAGCCGTTACGTCACGTCCAACGGCAACTACATTCTGGATGCGCGCTTCCCGGAGGGCATCGATGATCCTGTGGCGCTGGACGGGGGCCTGCGTGCGCGCGCGGGCATCGTCGAGAACGGGCTCTTTCTGGGGATGACCACGAGAGCCCTGATCGCCGCACCCGGCGGCGTGCGCACGATCGAGGCGGGCTGATGGGTTGTTCCAGGAGCACGCTGAGGAGGCAGCCGGCATGAAGGTTCGCATCGCCCCGTCCATTCTGGCCTCCGACTTCGGGCGGCTGGCCGAGCAGGTGGTGGAGGCGGAGGAGGCCGGCGTCGACTGGATCCACGTCGACGTGATGGACGGCCACTTCGTCCCCAACATCACCATAGGTCCGGCGATCACGGAGGCGGTGCGGCGGGCGACCCGGCTGCCCGTGGACGTGCACCTCATGATCGAGGAGCCCGACCGCTACATCCAGGCGTTCGCCGACGCGGGGGCGGACTACCTGACGGTGCACCAGGAGGCCTGCCCGCACCTGCATCGGACGATCCAGCGCATCCGCGCGGCGGGGGTGCGCCCCGGGGTGGCGCTCAACCCGGCCACCCCGGTGGAGGCGGCAGCGCCCATCCTTCCCGACATCGACCTGCTGCTGGTCATGTCCGTCAACCCCGGATTCGGGGGACAGGCCTTCATCCCCTCGGCGCTCGCCACTCTGGCGCGGGCGCGCGAACTGCTGAACGCCTGCGGGGGCGAGCAGACGGCGCTCGAGGTCGATGGCGGGATCGACGCCACGACGGCTCCCGGGGTCGCGGGCGCGGGCGCGGACGTGCTGGTCGCCGGATCGGCCATCTACGGGCATCCGCGGGGGGTGGCTGCCGGGGTCTCCGCGATCCGCAGGGCCGTGGAAACCCCGGGCGGCTGAAGCCGTAGCCACGGTCATGGCCATCTTCCGGCGCACGCATCGGCTGCCGCATTCACCGGCGGAAGTGTTTGCGTGGCACATGCGCCCGGGTGCGCTGGAGCGTCTGCTTCCCCCGTGGGAGAACGTGCGCGTGGTGGCGCGCGAGGGCGGCATCGCAGATGGGGGCACGGTTACCGTCCGGGTTGGCCCCGGGCCGCTGCGGGTTGCCTGGACGGTCCGCCATACGGCCTGCGAGGAGGGGGTGCTATTCCGGGACGAGCAGGTGCGCGGCCCGTTCGACCACTGGGTGCACACGCATCGCTTCTCGCCGGACGGGGAGGGTGGGTGCGTGATGGAGGACGAGATCGACTGGCGCCCGCCGCTGGGCGTGGCCGCGGCGCCTTTCGTGCGGCGGATCGAGCGCATGCTCGAAAGGGGCTTCGCGTTTCGGCATCAGCGGCTGGCCAACGACCTCGCCCTGCACGAGCGTTATCGGCAGCGGCCGCTCACCGTAGCCATCAGCGGAAGCTCGGGCTTTCTGGGACGAAACCTGCGCCACCTTCTCACCACCGGGGGGCACCGCGTGCTGCGCCTGGTGCGCTCGCGGAGGAGGGCCGGAGAGGGATCCGTGTACTGGAATCCCGCGCAGGGGAAGGTGGATCACGACGGGCTCCAGGACGTGGACGCGATCGTGCACCTGGCGGGCGAGCCCCTCGTCGGCGCGCGCTGGACCGCCGCGAAGAAGCAGGAGATCCTGCAGTCGCGCAGGCGCGGCACCGAGTGGATCGCCCATACCGCGGCTCGCCTGTCGCCGCCTCCGCGGGTGCTCGTGTGCGCCTCCGCGGTGGGATACTACGGCAATCGCGGCGACGAGAAGCTGACCGAGGAGAGCCGGCCGGGCCGGGGCTTTCTGGCCGAAGTGTGCAAGGCCTGGGAGCTCGCCGCGGCACCCGCGCGCCGGGCGGGGATCCGGGTCGTGCATCTGCGTCAGGGGGTGGCGCTGTCCCCGGACGGCGGCGCGCTCCAGCTGATGCTGCCCGCTTTCCGGGCCGGGGCGGGAGGCCGGTTGGGCGGCGGACGGCAGTACTTCCCGTGGATCGGCCTGGACGACACGCTCGGGCTCATCCTGCACGCGATCGCCACGCCGCAGGTTCGCGGACCCCTCAACGTCACGGCTCCGTTGCCGGTCACCAACGCCACCTTCACGAGCGCGCTGGGCCGGGTGCTCCGGCGGCCGACCCTCCTGGCGGTGCCGTCGCTGGCGGTGCATGCGCTGATGGGCGAGATGGGACGGGCCATGCTCCTGGCCGGGCAGCGCGCCCTGCCGGCGAAGGCGGAACGCACGGGATACGAGTTCCTGCACCCGTCCATCGAGGAGGCGCTGCGGTTCGGGCTGGGCGTCGGGTAGGCCGCAGAGTGCTGGCGGTCCCGGCGATTTCCGGGTTATCGTCTTCCTGCGGATTCCTCGAGCTGGAGCGTGCCATGCAGCGGCTGACCGTCCTCGCGATTCTGACCCTCCTGTCGACGTTTGCGTTCGCGCCCGAGCGCGCGAGCGCGCAGGCCGGCGCCGAGAGCGTCGTGCGGCTCGAGGCATCGCCCCCGTCGGTCGTCGTCATGACGGGTGAGGAGGTCCCGTTCGAGGTGCGCGCCCTCGACGCCCAGGGTCGCGTTGTGGCGGACGCCCAGGTGCGTACGGTGGCGCCCCGGGCCGCGGCGACCGTGCGCGGGGGGACGGTGCGCGGGCGGACGATGGGCGAGTACGAGATCGTGGCGACGCTGCTGACGCCGCCCGGATACGAAGGAACCCCGCCCAGCCTGCGCGTGCCGCTCACGGTGCTGGCTCCGGAGGTCGCCTCGGTGGAGGTCGCCGCCGAGCCGGGCCGCCTGTACCGGGGGACCACTCTCCGCCACACCGCCACCGCGCGCCACGCGGACGGATCGGTTCGGCCGGGCCCGGCGGTGTCGTGGTCCAGCTCCGATCCGTCCGTCGCCACCGTCGACCGCTTCGGCTACGTGACCGCCACCGGCACCGGTGCGGTAACCATCCGGGCCGACGTGGAGGGGACGGCCGGCGCGGCCGCCTACGAGGTGGCCCCGTTCCCCGCGGTCTCGCTGGACATCACCGGGCTGGCGGACGAGGTGCGCACCGGCGACGTGCAACACCTCACCGCGGTGGCGCGCGACGCGGCCGGCGAGGTGGTCGCGGACGTGCCCGTGACCTGGACCCACACGGCCGTGCCCGACGCGGAGATGATCGCGCCCAGCGCGCCCGGCCAGATCGCGCGCGGCCGCTTCGTCGCCGACGTGCCGGGCGTGTACACGATCGTGGCCAACGCGGGCCCGCTGTCCGCGCGCGCGACCCTCCAGGCCGTCGGCCGCGATGCGGTGCGCGAACTCACTCTGGTGGGCACGGGAAGCACCGCCACGGTGCGCACCACGGACTTCTGGGTGTTCGAGGGGCTGGACGGCCGCGACTACGCGCTCACGGGGGCCAAGATGTCGGACGGGTACGCCTACGCCTGGGACGTCACCAACCCGGCCAACATCTTCAAGACCGACTCGCTGCAGGTGGACGCGCGCGCCGTCAACGACGTGAAGGTGTCCCCCGACGCCCGCTACGCCACGCTCACGCGCGAAGGGGCCTCCAACCGGCGCAACGGAGTGGTCTTCCTCGACCTGGCCGACCCGGCCCATCCGGTGATCGCCTCCGAGGTGGTCGAGGGGCTCACCGGCGGGGTCCACAACGCCTTCCCGGACGACGACTACGCCTACGTGCTGGCAGCCGGCGACAAGTACGTCATCATCGACGTCGCGGACATCTACAATCCGCGCGTGGTCGGCGAGTACAACCATCCCGACAGCCGCCTGCACGACGTGTGGGTGCTGGACGGCATCGCCTACTCGGCCGAGTGGGAGAAGGGCATGGTGGCCGTGGACGTGGGCAACGGGCGCTGGGGAGGCACCCCGGAGAACCCCGTGCTCATCTCCGAACTGGCGGTGCCGACCGGCACCACCCACGCCATCTTCCCCTACCGTTCGCAATCCACCGACCGGTTCTACGTCTTCGTAGGGGACGAGAACATGCAGCGGAGGGGCCTCGCCAACGCGGGACCGCGGGGCGGCGGAACGTACCAGTTGCCGTACGACCCGGAGACGGGGATGAACGGGATACCGCTCGCGACCCAGGGCTATATCCAGGTGATCGACTTCACAGATCCCGACAACCCGGAGATGGTCGCCCGCTACGAGGTCAGCGAGTACGGCACCCACAATATCTGGGTGGAGGACGACATGCTCTACCAGGCGTACTACGAGGGCGGGCTGCGCGTGGTCGACGTTTCCGGCGAGCTGATGGGCAACCTGTACACGCAGGGCCGCGAGATCGCCGTGCACAAGTCGACGGACGTGAACGGCTGGGTGCCCAACTCGACCATGGTGTGGAGCGCGATGCCCTTCAAGGGACACGTCTTCTTCTCCGACACCAACTCCGGGCTCTGGTCGGTGAAGGTCGAGCCGCCCGAGCGGCCGGTGTCGTAGGAAGCGACATCCTCGACGCCGTCATCATCGGCGGCGGTCCCGCCGGCTCGGCGGCAGCCCGCCTGCTCGCGCTCTGGGGGCACTCCGTCGTTCTTCTGACGCGTCCGCCGACCGGCCATCCCGCACTCGCCGAGTCCGTTCCCCCCAGCACGCGCAAGCTCTTCACCCTGCTCGGCGTCGCACGGAGGGTCGGCGAAGCAGGCTTCTTCCCGGCCCGGGGCAATCTCGTCCGCTGGGGCGACGCCCCCCTTCGACGCGCCGATTTCGCGCCCGGGGCCGTCGGTCATCACGTGATCCGCGACGCCTTCGATGCGCTGCTGCTGGACCTCGCGGAAGAAGCGGGAGCCGAAGTGCGGCGGCACGCGAAGGTGCTGCGGATGGCGCGGACGAGCACTGCCGACGACGGAGAGGGAGAGCCGTCACAGCGTGTCGAGTACGAGACCGGGGGGGGTGACAGGGCGACCCTCCGAGCCTGCTTCGTGCTGGACTGCTCCGGCCGCGCGGGAGTGATCGCCAACCGGGACCTGCGCGTCCATGACCCGTCGAACGCCACCGTCGCCCTCGCAGGGGTGTGGCGAGCGAACGCCGGCGCGCCGGCCGCGGAGCCCTGCACCCTAGTGGAGAGTTACCGCGACGGCTGGGCCTGGTCGATGCCGGTATCGGACACCCGCCGCTACCTGACCATGATGATCGACCCCCGCAGGACCGAGCTGCTCAGGGGGCAGGGACGCCGCCGCCTCTACCTGGCCGAGCTCGAGAAGACCCGGGAGGCGCGCCGCCTCGTCGCCGATGCCTGCCTGGCGAGCGACATCAGCGGCCACACCGCCTCCCAGTACACGGCCTCGCGCTTCGTTGGCGAGGGGTTCCTGCTGGTCGGCGACGCGGCCAGCTTCGTCGATCCACTCGCCTCGGTGGGGGTCAAGAAGGCGCTCGCATCAGCCTGGCTCGCGGCGGTTGTGGTCCACACCTGCATCTCGACGCCCGACATGAGCGGGGTCGCGCTCGAGTTCTTCGACAGCCGCGAACGGGCAACCTGGCTCGCCCACCGGCGCCATACCGCGCAGTACTACCGGGAGGCGGCGACGGCGCACGGTCACGGCTTCTGGAGCGCCCGCGCGGCGGCAGTCGGGGACGTCCCCGGGGCGGTACCACCGACGGGGCCCACCCCGGTGGACGGCGCTTCATCCCCCGGCGTCCCGACGTCCGGCGAATCCACGGTAGCGGGCTCCGCGAGCACCCCCGCCCTCGACCCCGCCGCCGAAGTGCACATACAGGTTCCGACCGAGCCGGATGTCGCCGCCCTGCGCCGCGATCCCGACGTCCTGCGTGCCTTCAGCGATCTTCGAGCGGCTCCTTCCATTCGCCTGCGACCCACACCCGGCCTGCGCCGCCTGCAACTGCCCGCAGTGCGTGGCCGCCGAATCGTCCTGGACGAACACCTCGCCGCGCCCGCGCTCCCGGATGGGGTGCGCTATCTGCGGGACGTGGACCTTCCGCGCCTGGTTGCATTGGCCGGCGAGCACGACCAGGTCCCGGACCTCTACGAGGCCTACCTGGACCGCGTCGCCACCGTCTCGCTGCCGGATTTCCTCGGCGCACTCTCCGTCCTCCTCGGCAAGGGGATGCTGAAGAACGAGCCGTAGCCGGAGTTGCCCCCTCGCCGGCCGTCAAGCGGGATCGGCCGACTCCCCCGTGTAGAAGGCGATGGTGCGTCTCGCCGCGGCCTGCGCCGCAGCGGGATTCGCCCCGGCCTCGATCGCCGCGCGTGCCCATCCTTCGCCGCTGCCCCGGATGAACGCCCTGCCGTCCCGCGACGCCGCAATGGCCACCTCAACCGGCTTCGGCGCGTCGGGTTGGGCGAGGTGGAACGCGAGGCCCAGAAGGCTCAACTCCCACCCGACTCCGGTCGCCCCCGGACCGTACCGGCTCCAGTGGTCCGACAATCGCTGTGTGTGCGTCAGCTTGAGCCGCGCGCGGCCCGCTCCACCCTGCGAGAAGCCTGCCTCCACCCGGCTCACGTCTCCGCCGAACTCCCATGTGAGCGCGAAGTGCCACGGCCGTCCGCAGGCCGTGATCACCCCGCCCGCATTGCCTTCGAGCTGATAGCGGCCGCCTGGTTTGAGTTCGCCTCTGACGGGCAGAAACCACCGCGGGAGGCGATCATCACTGGTTACTGCGTCCCACAGATCCTCCAGCGATGTCGCGTAGGCGCGAGACAGGATGACCGCGCGAGCGGGCTGTCCATCACGATCCAGCACCGACACCGAGCGTTCCGTGGCGCCCAGGTGTTCCGTGACGTCGAAATTCATGAGTCTTCCCCGTTATCGTCCTTCCCGGCTCGGTATCGCCTGGTTTCGCGAACCGCCATGGCCATCGCCTCTTCATCGCTCAAGCCGGCGCTCGAACGTGCTCGGGCGACGATTTCGCGTGCCGTTCCGGAAGGGAGGATGCCCCTGAATTCGAGACTCTCTTCGATGATCGCACCCATGGAGCGCCCCTGTCGCGCGGCGGCCTCTCTCAAGGCACGGTGTGTACGGTCCGTCAGGCCGATTGTGAGGCGTGGCATGGCACGAACTTTCCCTCCGTCGGATCCCCCGTTTGTCCCCAACCCCCACAGGCGATATCATCTCGTATGCCGCATACCCCGATAAACAAAAGTTTCTCCAACCCACGGGTCCCCCGCATGGTTCAGCGTCCTCGCTTGACCCGCACGCGCCTGTTCGCGGGGATGTTCCTCGCCGCGGGCGCATTCGTCGCTGCCGGGGCTGCCGCTCAGAGTGACGAGGAAGGCTTCCCGATCGAGCACGAGACCATCCGCGCCCGCTGCGCGGCGTGCCACCTCCCGGATTCGGAGGGGCGCATGTCGCGCATCTCCTTCGAGCGCAAGACGCCCGAGGGATGGCAGACCTCCCTCCAGCGCATGATCGCGCTCAACGGCGTCACGCTGGCGCCCGAGGAGGCGCGCGAGATCGTCAAGTACCTCTCGGACCGGCAGGGGTTGGCGCCCGAGGAGCTCCGTCCCGGTCTGTTCGAGGTCGAGAAGCGGATGATCGACCACCGCTATCTGGCGGACACGGACGTCGAGTTCACCTGCATACAGTGCCATTCGATGGGGCGGGTGATCACGCAGCGGCGGACGCGCGAGGAGTGGGAGCTCCTGATGTCGACGCATCGCGGCTACTACCCGCTCACGGACTTCCAGGCCTTCCTGCGCATGGGGCCCACGCCCGATCAGCCCGGCCCCGACGGGGAGCCGCCGGACACGCGCCAGCCCATGGAGCGCGCGGTCGACCACCTCTCCGAGGTCTTTCCCCTCCACACCCCCGAGTGGGCAGCATGGTCGGCGACCATGCGCCCGCCCCGCCTCGAGGGCACATGGGTCCTCTCCGGTCACCAGCCCGGACGCGGCGCGCTCTACGGCACGGTGACCATGGGGGGCGGCGGCGAACGGGACGCGTTCGTCACCCGGGCCGGCTACACGTTTCCGGCCTCCGGGGAGACCGTCGCCCGGCGGGGCCGCGGGCTGGTGTACACCGGATACCAGTGGCGGGGCCGCTCCTTCGAGTCCGATGAAGCCGATGGGGCGATGCGCGAGGTGATGGTCGTCGAGCGGGACATGAACGAGATCAGCGGGCGCTGGTTCCGGGGCGACTACGACGAGATCGGCATGGATGTGCGCCTCACGCGCCTGACCGGCTCCCCGGTCGTCGCGGGCGTACATCCCCGCGCCCTGCAGCTGGGCGGCGGCGAGCGGGAGGTCCGCATCTTCGGGGCCGGCTTCGCGGACGGCGTCGGGCCCGGAGATGTGGATCTGGGCCCCGGGCTGACCGTCAACAGGGTGGTCAGCGCCTCCTCCGAAGAGATCGCCCTCAACGTGACCCTGGCGCCCGACGCGATCCCCGGCGGGCGCGATGTCTTCGTGGGGGGCGCGAGCCTGGCGGGAGCCGTGGTCGTGCACGATGGCATCGACCGCATTCAGGTGCTGCCGCGCACCGGGATGGCCCGCGTGGGTGGCATCGTCTTCCCGAAGGGGTACCAGCAGTTCGAGGCGGTCGCGTTCGATGACGGGCCCGACGGGCGCCCAAGCTCCGACGACGACCTCGAGCTGGGGCCGATCGAGGTCGATTGGAGCCTCGAGGAATACGCGGCGACCTTTGACGACAACGACATCGACTTCGTCGGCTCGATCGACCGGACCGGGCTGTTCGTGCCGGCCGTCGACGGCCCCAACCCCGACCGGGACCGCAACCGGAACAACGTCGGCGACGTATGGGTGGTGGCCACGCTGGCACAGGACGACAACGGCGACCGTCCCCTGCGGGCGCGCGCCCATCTGGTCGTGACCGTCCCGCTCTACCTGCTTTTCGACGCGGGAGCCAACGTGAGTACGGGGGCGAGCCCGGATCCGGCCGCAAGCCCCAACGGACGAGGAAGCCGAACCCCGGGACCGAATCCCGGGATGGGAGGGAGCCCGAAATGAGCAATACCGCCATCGCCTCCCCGCCCGAAGTCCTAACCCTGGGTGAGTTCCACTCCTTCCAGGCGGAGGACGCAACCTTCCTCTACCTGGTGCCGAGCGCCGCCATTTTCCGCATGGACGCGCCCTCGCTGGCCGTTCTCGAAGCGCTCGGGACCGCCAACCGCACACCGGCCGAGGTTGTGCAGCGGCTGGCGGACCGTTTCCCCGCGGAGGAGGTCGCCAACCGCATCGACGAGCTGCTGGGGGTGCGCGCCATCGGCCTCCTCGGCAAGCCCGCCCCGGCGCCTCCGGACATGCTGCCGCCCAAGGGCTTCCCGCTCACCACGATGGTCCTGAACGTCACCAGCAAGTGCAATCTGGCGTGCACCTACTGCTACGAGTACGGCGACGACCGCATTGTCGAGGCCGACTCCAAGCCCCGCTACATGGACCTCGAGACGGCCCGCGAGAGCGTCGACTTCATGTTCGAGCAGGGTGGATCCAACCGTCTGGTGCACCTGACCTTCTTCGGCGGCGAGACCCTCCTCAATTTCAAGCTGCTGAAGGAAACCGCCGCCTACGCCCGCCGGCGCGCCCGCGAGGTGGGGAAGGAGGTCGACTTCAGCCTCACCACCAACGCGACCCTGCTCAAGCCCGAGATCGTGGACTGGCTGGCCGAGAACCGGGTGGGCGTGACCGTTTCCATCGACGGGCCGCGCGAGGTGCAGGACGGGCTGCGCGTCTTCTCCAACGGCATGGGCAGCTACGACATCATCCTGCCGAAGATCAAGGATCTGCTCGCCCGCCACCGCACCCGCCCCATCGGCGCGCGCGTGACCCTCACCAGCAAGAACCTCGACGTGAAGCAGATCTTCACGCACCTGACCGAGGAGATCGGCTTCTGGGAGGTCGGCTTCGCCCCGGTGACCAGCTCGTCGTGCCGCGACTTCTCCATCTCCGACGCCGGCTACGACCACATGCTGGGCCAGTTCGAGGAGCTCGCCTGGGACTTCCTCGAGGCCGCCTGCGCGGAGCAGCACCACGGCTTCTCCAACGTGAAGGACACCCTGGAGGAGATCCACAAGGGCGTGAGCAAGGCGTACCCGTGCGGCGCGGGTCTGGGGCTCATGGGCGTGGCGACCGACGGCGACGTGGCGCTGTGCCATCGCTTCGCCGGGTCCGACGAGCACAAGATCGGGTCGGTTTCGGAAGGCGTCGACGTCGACGTGCAGTACGACTACCTGAAGAAGCACCACATCAACAGCAAGACCGACTGCCACACCTGCTGGGCCCGCCCCATCTGCGCCGGCGGGTGCTATCACGAGGCCCACACAAGGTACGGCACCACGGGAACCCCGAACCTCCACTTCTGCGAGTGGGTTCGCAGCTGGACCGACACCTGTCTTCGAGTTTACGGAGCCATCTCGGAGCGCAACCCGGCATTCCTGGCTCGCTTCGACGCCTGAGCCGGATCGATCGCGACCGAGTCAACGAGGAGAGAGACCTTGGCACTGAAACCGATCAACCGCAAAGCGGACCGGATGGTGACCTACCTGGAGCACCAGGGCGCCGTGCCTCCGGCCGAGCAGATGGCGGGGCCCGTGGATCCCGCGGGCGCGAACGCCGGCGTCGATGAGAACGCCGAGGACGTGGTGGCGCTCGGCGGGCGTCTCCCCGAAATACCCGAGATCCCGCACATCCCGCTGGGGTGCTCGCTGGTCTTCGCCCCGGGCTGGGAGGTCGACGAGGCGGGGGGCACGGCAGGGCTCTGCCAGCCGGTCGAGCGCGACCTCTTCGACTGCCACCTGGCGTGCTTCTGGCCCGCCCACGTCCCGGACCAGCTGAACCACAGCCCGGACTGGACCGGCAAGTGCGCGGCGGCGCAGAACGACTGGCGCAAGCTGGAGATGATCTTCCCATAGGACAGAATGGCAGACATGTCTGACAAAATGTCATACCTGGCGGTGCTGATCGCCCTCCTTCCCGCGGCGCTGGCCGCCCAGCAGGTGCGCTCGGGCGGCAACGGCACGATCTACATGGGGGCCTACAACGAGGCCGTCTACGTCATCGACGAAGCGACCCTCGAGGTCACGGAGCGCATCCCGGTCACCACCGGCATCCCCAACCTGATGCAGCTCTCCCCGGACAACCGGACGATGTATGTGCGCGACGCCGCCATGGAGCACATCGAGGTGGTCGATCTGGTTGAGGGGCGCTCGATCGACTCGTTCACCCTTAGCGAGGGCAACACGCGGGTGCGCATCCGCTCGATGGCGGTGGATCCGGGCGGCGAGTACGTGCTGCTCGGCGCGCGCAGCTACACCAAGCTGCTCGACCGCTTCGAGATCGGCGAGTTCTCGATCCTGCGTGTCGACCTCGACTCGCACGAGGTGACCGACACCGTTCCGACTTCGGTGGGCGAGCAGCGCCAGGGCGCCAACCTCATGTTCTCGCCGGACGGCGACCTCCTCTACTTCTTCGGCCGCGACATCATCGCCGTGGAGACCGGGAACTTCACCGAGGTCGACCGCTGGGAGCTGTCGCAGCCGCTGGAGGAGGGGCTCGGGCGCATGAACATGAGCTTCCAGCGCAGTCCCTACGACGAAGAAGGCATCTTCACGAACCTCTTCCGGATGACGGATCCGGTGCAGGGCCGTCAGATGATGGGCATCGCTCGCGTGAACCTGGCGGAACAGGATGTCGACTTCTACACGCTCGGCCCGAGCGAGCGGGTGAGCTTCGCGCTGGCCCCGGGCGGACGCAAGGGGTACGGGCTGCGTTCGGAGATCGGCTTCTACGAGTTCTGGACCTTCGACCTGGAGGGGCGCCGGGTCGAGAGCCGGGTCGAGTTCCCGGGGCGGCCCCGCATGTCGCTCGTGCCGAGCTCCAATGGCGAACTGCTCTACATCTACAACGCCGGCAACACCATCGACGTCTACGACGCCGACACGCACGAGTTGCTGCGCACGGTGTGGCTGGACGCCGACATGACGCGCTTCCTTCTGGTGCCCGGCGACGCGGCCACCAACGGCGGCGGTTCCCAGGGATAGACGTACTTCCCCTGCGGGGCTCATGAGGCGTCGCTCCCGAGCCCTGTTCGACCGCGAGGTTCGCTGGGCCCTCGGCTTCGTCCGTCCGTACGCGAAGTGGCTGGTGCTGGTCCTCGTCCTGAGCCTGGCGAGCACCGGTCTCTCGCTCTACATCCCCTACCTCTCCAAGGACCTGGTGGATACCGCCCTGCTGGGGCGGGACGGCGCCGCCCTCACCCGCATCGTGGTCCTGTTCGCCGGGATCACCGTGCTCTCCTTCGGGCTGAACGTAGTCGCGGGGATGCGCTACACCCGCACGTCGGCGGACATCCTCTTCGACATGCGCCTGGCCCTGTACCGGCACCTGCAGCGGCTCTCGCCCCGCTTCTACGCGCGCACCCCGATCGGCGACATCATGTCGCGCATCAACAACGACATCGGCGAGATTCAACGCGTGGTTTCCGAGAGCCTGCTGTCGTGGCTGGGAAACATCGCGTATCTGCTGGGGACGGTGGGGATCCTGCTCTGGCTGGATGCCCGGCTCTTCCTGGTGAGCCTCGCGATCCTGCCGCCCTGCCTGTGGGCGCTGGTGCGCTACCGGAGGCGGCTCGAGAGCGTCACCGCCGAACTGCGGGAGCGGAGCGCCGGGATCGGCAGCTTCCTGATCGAGACCATCCTCGGGCTCAAGCTTACGGTGGCGTCGAACGCGCAGCGGCGAGAGCAGAAGCGGTTCCGGAGGAAGAACGACGCCTTCATCCGGACGCTGATGTCGATGCGGCTGCTGACCTACCTCGCGGGCGGGCTGCCCGGGCTGATCCTGGCGGGCGGGGTCGCGGTCATCTTCCTGTACGGGGGCCAGCGGGTGATCGCGGAGGCGATCACGATGGGGACGTTCGTCGCCTTCATGGCCTACCAGATGCGGCTGCTGGGACCGATCCAGGGGCTCATGGGGCTGTACGCCAGCCTGGCCACCGCGCGGGTCTCGCTCGGGCGCGTGCATGTCATTCTGGACACCCCGGTCGACGTGCGGGACCCGGAGCGGCCGGTCCACGTCGAGGGGTTGCGGGGGGAGGGGAAGGTGCAGGCGCGCGAGCCGGGCGCACCGGCCCCCGGGGAGAGGCTGGGCGGGGAGCTGCGGCTGGAGGGGGTGAGCTTCTCGTTCGGGCGCGGGGAGCCGGTGCTGGACGGGGTCGACCTGATGGTGGGGGAGGGGGAGGTGGTGGCGGTGGTGGGCGCGAGCGGGAGCGGCAAGTCCACCATCGTGGACCTGCTGTCGCGGCAGCTCGACCCGGATGCCGGCCGGATCCTGCTGGGCGGCCGCGACCTGCGCGCACTTCGGCTGCGGGACGTGCGCGCGGCCGTGGTCCCGGTCGAGCAGGAGCCGTTCCTGTTCAATACGACCATCGCGGAGAACATCCGCTACGGCCGGCCCGACGCGTCGGACGCGGAGGTGGGGGCGGCTGCGCGGGCGGTGGGGCTGGACGCCTTCCTGGCGACCCTGCCGGACGGCCTGGAGACGCAGGTGGGCGAGCAGGGGCGGGAGCTGTCGGCGGGGCAGCGCCAGCGGATCGCGGTCGCGCGCGCCTTCCTGGCCGACCCGCGGGTGCTCGTGCTCGACGAACCCACCTCGTCGCTCGACCCCGCCTCCGAGCGCGCGCTCATGGAGGGCTACCAGGTCGTGATGCGCGGGCGCACGACCATCCTGGTCTCCCACCGTCTCGCGCTCGCGCGGCGGGCCGACCGGGTCGTGGTGCTGGAGCGCGGCCGCATCGTTGAGGAAGGCACGGCCGCGGAGTTGCTGGGTCGGCACGGCACGTTCGCGCGGTTGTTCGGGGGAGAAGGGAGTTAGTCGGGTCCCCGGCGGAGTTTGCTGGCCGGAAGCGAACACTTCCACGGAGAACCGGAAGCCTCGGGGCTCCGGCCAGACGGGCGTCCGTCCCAGGCAGTGGGGCATGCCCTCCCCGCTGCGCTTGGTGGCGGGAGCCTCCACGCCCTATCATCAATCTCATGACCCCAATGGAAGAATGGGAACACCGCGAGCTGCGGCTGGACGCTACGCCGCTGGACGAACTTCGAGGCGAGGGTGTGAGGGTCGCGGTGGTGGACAGCGGCATTCATGCGGCGCACCCCCATGTGGGCGGGGTAGCGGGTGGCGTGGCTATCGGGTCGGACGGATCGGAAGCCGACGACTACGTCGACTGGCTCGGCCACGGCACGGCCGTTGCCGCCGCAATCCGGGAGAAGGCGCCCCGAGCCGAGTTGTTTGCCGTGAAGGTGTTCGGCGACCGGCTGGCCACCAGCTGCGACGCCCTGGTGCGAGCCATCGAATGGGCGGCGGGGCGTGAGGCGCGTCTCGTCAACCTCAGCCTCGGCACGTCGAATCCGGCGCACGAAGCCAGGCTGGCCGCGGCGGTGAAGGAGGCAGCGGAGCGCGGGGTTCTCGTCGTGTCGGCTCGGCAGAGCGATGGCGTGCGCTGGCTCCCGGGGTCAATCCCCGGAGCCATCGGCGTACTGCTCGACTGGAGCTGTCCGCGCCATGCGGTGCGGGTGGGAACCGATCACCAGGGAGCCCGGGCCTTCGTCGCCTCGGGTTTCCCGCGACCCATACCCGGCGTCTCTCCCGCGCGCAACCTGGGTGGGATCAGCTTCGCGGTGGCCAATGTAACGGGCGTACTTGCCCGGCTGGTCGAAGCGGAGCCGGAAGTCGACAGCACGGGTCAGGTCTTCGCGTTGGCCCGCCGTCACGCCGTCCTGCGTCCGGCCAGCCAATAGAACATCAGCCCGGCCGCGATCAGTCCAAGGCCGATGAGGCCCTGCGCCGGGCGGTCGAGCAGGATGTACAGCAACGTCCACGACGTCAGCGCCAGGTAGACGATGGGCGTGACGGGATATCCCCAGGCGCGGTAGGGGCGCTCGAGCTCCGGCTCGCGCATCCGCAGCACGAAGATCCCCGCCACCGCCAGCAGGCTGTTCAGCCCCAGCGTGAATCCCGAGAACACGAGGATCGCCTCGAAGGACGCGCTGAAGATGAAGAGGAGGGACAGGGCGGCCTGAGTCAGAATCGCCACCCTGGGGATGCCGGCCGGGGTGCTCTTCGCCAGGAATCCAAAGGCGGGATGGTCCTCGCCGATGACGTGCAGGACCCGTGGGCCCGCCAGCACCATGGCGCTGACCGTGGACACCAGCAGCAAGGCGAGGGTAACGCCCATGATGTCGGCTCCGAGGGGGCCGAAGATGTGCATGGCGGCCACGTGGCCCACCTCGAGCCTTCCTTCCAGTTCGGACATCGGCGCCGCCCTCAGGAAGGTGTAGTTGAGGGCCAGGTAGAGAACCATCACCAGCAGGGTGCCGCCCGCGAGCACGCCGGGCAGCGTGCGGCCCGGGTTCTCGAGTTCGCCGGTCAGGTAGGTGGCGGCGTTCCACCCGGTGTACGCGTACGAGACGTAGATGAGCGACACGGCGAAGGCGCCGCCGAAGACGAGCTGCGCGTCCCCCGCGGCAGGGAGGAGCGCGACCGGCTCGGGCGCGTCGACCAGGGCGAACGCGGCGGCGCAGAAGGCGGCGATCAGGATGACCTTGACCGTGGTGAAGCTGCGCTGGAAGAAGGACGAGGCGCCGTAGGTGGCCGAATGCACCCACGCCGCCGCCGCGACCAGGCCGGCGGCCAGCCAGGTGGGCGACAGGGAAGGGAAGACCGATGCCAGGTACGCGCCGAAGGTGATCGCGGCCAGGGCGGTGGGGGCGGCGAACCCGACCGTGGCCGAGATCCACCCCGACACGAACCCCGCGGCCGGATGGTAGATGCGTCCCAGAAAGGTGTACTCGCCGCCCGAACGCCTCAGCGCCGCGCCCAGTTCCGCGTAGGTGATTGCGCCGCAGAAGGCCGCCGCGCCCCCGACCACCCAGAGCAGCAGAAGCGGAAAGGTCGACTGGATCGTCTCCAGCTGGAATCCCAGGCTGGTGAACACCCCGGTGCCGATCATGTTGGCGACCACGACCGCGGCGGCCGCGTGGAAGCCGTAGCCGCGCACGGATGTCGGCCTGCTGTCCGCGGGCTCCCGAGGCGCAGCGCCGCGCCCGCCCGGTACCCTGTCGTCGCGCCCGGCGCCCCCCGGCCCGGGTCCCGTCTCGCCTGCGGAGGTGGAGTGCATGGAGCGCCTGGGCGTGGATTCCGTCTCGATCCGACCATCCATAATACGCCTTTGGATTGGACCGGCGACCCGCTCGGCAGTAGAATCTGCCCGTCGCAGATCGGCGTGGCCGAAGACAGCACGGAGGAACCCATGAGACATCATCATTCTTTCTCGACAATACTCGCCGCCGGCCTCGCGATGGCCTTCCTCGCCGGCGCCCAATACGCCTGTCAGGCGGACGCGCCGGGCCAGGCGGACGCGGAGGAGCCAATGGACGCGGAGCAAGCGCAGGAGACGGAGGGCGGCGAGGTTCACTGGAGCTACGAGGGTGACACCGGCCCCGACCGCTGGGGGGGGCTGGACCCGTCGTTCGCGGTCTGCGATACCGGGGTCCAGCAGTCCCCGATCGACCTCGCGGGCGGGATTCCGGCGGGCGGCGGCGGGCTCGAGATCCAGTGGCAGCCCACCGACGGAGAGGTCGTGGACAACGGGCACACCATCCAGGTGAACATGGCCGAAGGGAATACGATCACCCTGGAGGGCCGTCAGTTCTCCATGCTGCAGTTCCACTTCCACCTGCCGAGCGAGCACACCGTCGAGGGAGGGGTCTACCCGATGGAAGTGCACTTCGTGCATCAGGCCGAGGAGGGGGATCTCGCGGTGGTCGGAGTCTTCATGGATGCCGGCGGGGCCCATGCCGCCATACAGGCGATATGGGATGCCATTCCGGGCGTCGACGAAGCGCCCGCCCCCCTCGCCGGGATCGACCCGAACGCCTTCCTGCCCGGGGGGCGCGCCTACTTCCGCTACGCCGGCTCCCTGACCACCCCGCCGTGCTCCGAGGTGGTCAGCTGGGTGGTGATGACCGAGTCGATTGCGGTATCCCAGGCGCAGGTCGACGCCTTTGCGGCCCTGTATCCGATGAACGCGCGTCCGGTGCAGCCGCTGCACCGCCGGTTCATCCTCCTCAAGTAGCGCTGCGTTGACGCACGTGTAGCGCGCGAAACCCGCAGGTCGCCGCGTCGGTGTCGCACCGCGTGCCCCGCCGCATCCCCGTGGTCGGCGTCATGGGCTCCGGCTCCGCCCGGCACGCCGATCTCGCAGAGCCCCTGGGTCGCGCACTGGCCCGGATGGGCGTGCACCTGCTGACGGGGGGCGGCGCCGGAATCATGGAGTCCGTCTCGAGGGCCTTCATCGCGGTGCCGGGTCGGGAAGGACTGGTTGTCGGGATCCTCCCGGCCGGGGATGCACGCCCCGGACGGGGCGATGCAGATGCGAGTCAGGGTGACTCAAACATGACTCGGATTGAGGCGCATTCGAGTCACATCGATGCCGATCCCGGCACGCCCCCCGGCTATCCCCACCCCTGGGTTGAACTCGCCGTCCGCACCCATCTCGATGCACGGGGCGACGACGGTTCCGGCATCCGTTCCCGCAACCACATCAACATCCTGACCTCCGATGTCGTCATCGCGCTGCCGGGATCCTCGGGTACGGCCTCGGAGGTCGAGCTGGCGATCCGTTACCGCCGGCCCCTCATCCTGCTGGGAGACACCGCTCGGGCGGAGCGCCTCCCGGCCGCCGTACCGACCGCCGAGAACGTCGACGACGCCGTGAGATTCGTGCGCCGCACCCTGCGCGGCAGCGGTGGGGAGTCCCTGCCTCCGCCGTCCGGGCGTTACCTTCCTGAAGACCCTTCCACCATCCAAGGAGCAGGAGATGCGTAATCCATTTCGCGGTGTGCTCGCCCTGCTGGCGCTGGCCAGCGTCGCATGCGCGGGCGATGGGGCAGGAGTGATCACCACCGCCAGCGGCCTTCAGTACGAAGTGCTGCGACAGGGTGACGGCCCGATGCCGACCATGAGCGACGAGGTCGTCGTCCACTACCGCGGCACGCTCACCGACGGAACCCAGTTCGACGCCTCCTATGACAGGGGCGAGCCCAACACCTTCCCGGTGAACGGCCTTATCGCGGGATTCAGCGAGGCGCTCCAGCTCATGTCGGTCGGCAGCCACATCCGCGTCACGATCCCGTCGGAGCTGGCGTACGGCGAGGCCGGCGCGGGCTCGCTGATCGGCCCCAACGCGACGCTGATCTTCGAGATCGAACTGCTGGAGATCGTCGGAAGATAAACCCTACAGATTCCCCGTCACCAACCGCACCACGAACGCGACCATGAGCATGATCGTGGGGATGACGAAGGCGACGCCCACTCCGAGGGTCAGCCCCGCGCGGAAGAGCGCCGGCCCGACCGGGCGCAGGCTGCGTCCCCAGACCTTGTGCAGGGCACTCTCGACCATCCATCCGAGGGTGTAGCAGAGGTTCGCCATGATCCCGAAGGGCAGGATCGCCGGGAGCGCCTGCACCACCTCCGAAAGCGGGTTCAGGGTGAGAAGCGCCATGAAGATGGTGCCCGTTCCGCATCCCGCGAGCACCGCGTTGTAGGCCAGGCGCCGCTTTTCCCACCACTTGACGATCCCGCCGACCGTGCGTTCGGCCGGGGCGGGATAGAGGAAGCGGACGAGCGCCGATTCCGCGGGGGCATCGCCCGCCGCATGGCCTTCCAGGGTCAGTGGATCGGATGGGGTCACGGGCCTCCTCGCTTGGACGGTGGTATCCGTTGGACACCCGCGCGGATCCTGGAGTTGCCCCGGGGCCGGCTTCAGAAACGCGAGGTCACGGTGACCCGGAAGCTCCGGGTGGCTCCCGGATTGCGCTCCTGCACGTCTACGTACTCCGCCTGCAGAAGGTTCTCCACCTTTGCCCGCACATCCATGTCCATGACCTCTAGTGCGAGCCGCAGATCCAGCAGCGTGATCGCTCCCCGCTCGTCCAGGGGATAGGCCAGAACGGTCTCCGCCTCGCTCCGGTGACGCACGTCCAGAGCCACCAGGTCGGCCCAGCCGGAGAGGGTCGTGGTGATGTTGTGGCGTGAGCGGTACGCAAGCGGCCGGCCGGTGTCGAGATCCTGCGAGTCGATGAAGAGGTAGTTCGCGTGCAGGTTGAGCTTCCGGGGCACGACGCCGACCCGCATGCCGGCGTCGAGCCCGCGCACCCGCGCCTCCGCCACGTTGCGGAACTGGAAGGTGAGCGGCTGGTTCGGGGCGCCTGTCACCTCGATCAGGCCGGAGTACTCGCTCCAGAAGAGTCCCGCGTCGAACCAGAGCCGTTCGTTCGGGACGACGGTGGTGCCCACCTCCCCGGCCCACGCCGATTCGCCCCGCAGCTCGAGATTGGGCACGACGCGAAAGCCGAAGGTGGTGGTCCGGGTGAACTGCTCGGAGACGCTGGGCGACCGGTATCCCCGGCTCAGGGATGTCCTCAGGCTCATGTCCGGAGTGACTTCGAAGACGAGCCCGATCTTGGGATTCAGCGTCAGATCGCCTTCCACCACCGAGGCCTTGTGCGAGTCCAGCCGGATGCCGGCCGAACCGCGCAGCCGATCCGAGAAACCGATTTCGTCCTGAACGAACAGCGCCAGGTCGCTGACGTCCGGCGTCGGACTGAGGAAGTTGGAGGTTACATCGGTGCGCGAAGCCTCTCCTCCCACCGTGAGCGCGTGCCGCCCCCCGGAGAAGAACGAGAGCTGCAGGTCGGTGCCGTAGCGGGTGGAACGGTGGAAGTCCTCGTTGTCGTGGAAGTAGTTCTGGTTGCGTACGTGCTGCACCTGGGGCCTCAACTGCAGCTTGAGCGACGAGGTCACGAGCGGAGTCGCCGTCATCCCGAAGACAAGATCGGAATTGCGCTTCCAGTCGCCCAGATCCGCGGGATCCACTTCGAGACGTCGCTCGGGCGAGAGCCAGGTGAAGAACTCCTCCAGGTCCTCGCGCTTGCCGCTCGCGAACACCTCCAGGGGCTTCGACGACGAGGCTCCGAAGACGGCCTTGGCCCGCCACTGCCAGCGCTCCTGGCCTCCGTTCTGGCGAAAGCCGTCCGATCCCTCGCGTCCGGCGAACACCGTGACGCCCGCGCCGCCGATCTGCCGCGAATGCTGGATCTGGAGGCCTCGCATGCTCAGGCGCTCGTCGGTGAAGTCCAGGTTGCCGGGGGTGTCGAACACGCCGTAGTAGCCGCGCACTACGGTGCGCGGGGGCCCCAGGGGCGGGCGGGTGATCACGTTGACCACGCCGGCCATGGCGTTCGTGCCCCACAGCGTGGAGTTGGGGCCCTTCACGATCTCGACCCGGTCGACGTCCAGGAGCGGCAGGATGCTGTAGTCGATCGCCGACCCCACCCCGGTGAGAGCCCGGTGGCCGTCCAGCAACATCAGGACCCGGCTGCCGACGCCGCGGGCGATGCCGCTGGAGCCGCGGATGTCCATCTGGCCCGCGTTGAAGGTCACCCCCTGGGCGAACGGGAGGGCTTCCCTGAGGTTGGTGACGTCACGGCGCCGGAGTTCTTCCCCGCTCAGGATCGCGACGCTCACGGGCGCGTCTCCGGGGCGCACCGTGGTCCGGCTCGCGGTGACGGTCAGGCCCGGAACGTCGAAGAGCAGCGGCGCGAGCGAGATGCGGAGCGGCTCGGATGCGGTGATGGCTGGGTCGGCCGTTAGCTCCGCGCTGCCGTAGCCGTCGGCGATCACGAAGAGGGTCCAGGTTCCGCCGTTCGGCACGGACAGCTCGAAGCTGCCGTCCTCGCCCGTGAGCGCACGCAACGGCGTGGCCTGCACCAGCACCTCCGCGCCCATGATCGGGGTGCCTTCGTCGTCGTCCACGACGACGCCCCGGATGGTGGGTCCCGCCTGGGCGGCCAGCAGCGCGGGGGCGAGTAGAATGAGAGGCGCGACGAGCGCGATCCGGGCCAGCGGGCGTGGTGGGCGGATGCGCAGGAACCCGGCCACCCTCAGTTCTTCCGCCAGACCGTCGTGGAGACGTTGAGCGCGGGCTCGGTGACTACGACGGTCAGGATGGCGCCCTGGAGCGTGTAGGTCCCGAGGCCCTGCAACAGCAGGCCGGCCTGTTCCCAGGTCCCGTCGAGTCGATTGACGTAGGTGCCCTGATCTTCGAGCGTGGCGGTCCCGCCCAGACCGTCCGGGAGCGTGATGTCGATCATCGTTGTGCCCGAGGCCTCGGGCCCCGTGACCGATGTCTGCTGCACCGAGAAGGTACCCGAAACGTCTGGCGGCGTGAGGGTCAGCCCCCCGGTCACGATGGCGGACAGCGACTCCAGCGTGTAGGTGCCCGAAAGATCGGGCGGTCGTTCCGGCTCGGGTTCAACCGGATCCTCGCCTTCGCAGGCGGCGAGCGCGAGGAGGATGGCGAGGAGAGGGTAGAGCGGGGCTGACCTGGAGCGGAGCATTGCCTTCTCGCTGTTGACGGAACCGACACCAACGATCCGACGGGCCGTGGCGACGCGTGCTCACCGCGCCCCCGGACGAGCCCGGAAAACCAACGCAATACCCATGATAACCTATTGTCGGCCGGGGGTTCTCACCAGCCGGGCGGTCCTGACGGCCCGAGGGACGACGTGCCGTTTTGTCGCGACTGCCGGCCGCTTTGTCGCTAGCGGGTCTTGAAACTAGATTGTCCGCGCCCTCGGGCGTACAATCCTTTTCGCTCCTGCACGGGACCAGCGCGTGACGACTCAAGCAGAGCCCCACGTCGAGTTCGAGGACATCGCCAAGAGCTACGATGGCCGGGTGTTGGCCGTCCAGGGATTGAACCTCAGCGTGCGCCGGGGCGAGTTCCTGAGCCTGCTCGGGCCATCCGGATCGGGGAAGACGACGTGCCTCATGATGCTCGCCGGGTTCGAGACCCCCACCGCGGGCGCCATCCGCATCGACGGCCGTTCGGTGCACGCCCTTCCGCCCCGCAAGCGGGGCATCGGCATGGTGTTTCAGGACTATGCGCTCTTCCCCCACATGACCGTCGAGGACAACCTGGCCTTTCCGCTCGACGTGCGCGGGATCGGGCGTGACCGGCGGCGCGAGCTGGTGAACCGGGCGCTCCGGCTGGTCCGGCTGGAGGGCTTCGAGAAACGCAGGCCGGGGCAGCTCTCGGGCGGGCAGCAACAGCGGGTGGCGATCGCGCGCGCGCTGGTCTTCGAGCCCGAACTCGTGCTCATGGATGAACCCCTGGGCGCCCTCGACCGCCACCTGCGCGAAGAGCTGCAGTACGAGATCCGGCGCATCCACCGGACGCTCGGCGTGACCATCGTGTACGTGACCCATGACCAGCAGGAGGCCATGGTCATGTCGGACCGCATCGCGGTGCTCCGCGACGGCATGGTGGAGCAGGTGGCCGCGCCCGAAGCCCTGTATGAGGAACCCGAGCGCTCCTTCGTCGCGCGCTTCATCGGCGAAAACAACCGGCTGCACGGCCGTGTCGCCGAGGTTGACGGCGAAGTGTGCGACGTGGAGGTAGGCGGCCATGTAGTGCGGGGGTATCGGGTGGTGGACTGCCGGCCGGGGGATCCGGTTACCCTCTCGATCCGGCCGGAGCGCATCACGCTGCATCCCGAACCGGGGTTGTTCTCGAACCAGTTCGACGCGGTCATCGAGCACATCACCTTCGTGGGCGATCATCTGCGCATCCACATGGAGACCTGCGGGCGCGCGGACTTCGTGGCGAAGATCTCCAACGTGGTGGGGCAGGGCGCGGTGCTGGAGGGCGACGAGATCCGCGTGGGATGGACCGCGGCGGACTGCCGGGTCCTGGACTACGGCGGCGAGGAGGGGGCGGTGTGAACGAGCGTTGCAGCATGCGGTCGGCGCGTTGGCGGGAGGGTCCCGTGCCCCACCGGTTCGCCGTGCTCGGGCTCGTGGCCTTGACCGCTGCCTGTGGCGGCGACGGCGGCGATTCCCTGACCGTGGGCGCGTGGGGCGGGGCCTACACGCGCGCCTGCAAGCTCGCCTACTACGAGCCGTTCATTGCCGAGACCGGCATCGTCATCCGTGACGCCCAGTACAACGGTGGCCTGGCCGAAGTCCGGGCGCAGGTCGACGTGGGACGGATTCACTGGGACGTGGTGCCCATGGAGATCGCCGACGCGGTGCGAGGCTGCGACGAGGGGCTGCTCGAGCCGCTCGATCCGTCGATGTGGGCTCCCGGCGCGGATGGAACGCCACCCGAGGAGGACTTCTTCCCCGGCACTCTGACCGAGTGCGGCGTCGGCGCCGAGTTCTACGCAACCGTCATCGCCTACAACCGGGAGAACATCGCCGGGCCCGAGCCCCGGACCATGCAGGACTTCTTCGATCTGGAGACCTTTCCGGGCCGCCGCGGAATGCGCCGCAAGCCGATGGGCAACATGGAGTTCGCGCTTATGGCCGACGGCGTGCCGCCGGCGGAGGTGTACGAGCTGCTGGACACCCCCGAGGGGATCGAGCGGGCGTTCCGCAAGCTGGACACGATCAAGGACGAGATCGTGTGGTGGGAGGCGGGCGCCCAGCCGCCCCAGCTCCTCGCCGACGGGGAAGTGACCATGACCACGGCGTACAACGGCCGCATCTTCAACGCCCAGGTGCTGGAAGACCAGCCCTTCGAGATCATCTGGGACGGGCAGCTGCTCGATTTCGGCCAGATGGTGATCGTGGCCGGGACGCCGAACCTGGAGGCGGCGCTCGAGTTCCTGGCCTTCGCGACCACGCCCCGGTCCATGGCCCGGGTCAGCGCCAACATCTCCTACAGCCCGACGCGCTACTCCGGGCTGCCGCTCGTGGGAACGCACGCCGAGGCGGGCGTCGACATGCTTCCGCACATGCCCACCTCTCCCGAGAACCTGGAGCGGGCGCTGCGCAACGACTGGGAGTGGTGGGTGAACCATACGGACGAGATGAACGAGCGCTTCAGCTCGTGGCTGGCGCGGTGAGGGGCGGCTCGATGGCGGGAGGACCCGACAGAGACGCCGCTCGCCGCGGTACGCGACGGTGAGCTCCGAATCGATGCCGCGAGGGCGCGACTGGCGGCCGCAACTGCGGGCGGCGGGGCTCGCACTGCCGCTCGTGGCCTTCGTCGGCGTGACCTTTGTGGCGCCTCTCGCCACGATGTTCAGCCGCAGTGTCTACGACGCGGTGGTGGCGGACGCGCTGCCCGAGACTCTGGCCCTGCTGGAGGGATGGGACGGGGAGAGCGCGCCCGGCGAGGATGTCTTCGCCGTGGCGGCGCGCGAGTTGATGGAGGCGCAGGAGGAGCGGGTGATCGGCCAGGTGGCCGGCCGGGTCAATCGGGTGCAGGGGGGGATGCGGAGCATCGTCGCGGTGACGGGACGCCGACTTGCCGCCGCCCCCGACGGCTCTTGGCGCGAGACCTTCCTCGGGATCGATCCGGCCTGGGGCGAGGCGGGCACCTGGCACGCGGTGCGCACCGCCGGTGAGCGCTACACCAGCCGCCACTACCTGGCCGCGGTCGACCTGCGGCGACTTCCGGACGGATCGATCGCGCGCCAGGAGGAGGACCGCCGCATCTACCTGCGCCTCTTCGGGCGCACCTTCCTGGTCAGCCTGTCCATTACCGGGCTCTGCCTCCTCTTCGGCTATCCCCTCGCGCATTTCATCGCGCATGCGCCGCCGCGCCGTGCCGGCCTGCTCCTGGCGCTGGTCCTGGTCCCGTTCTGGACCTCGCTGCTGGTGCGCACGACGTCCTGGATCGTCCTGCTACAAGGGCAGGGCGTCATCAACGATATCCTGGTCGCGCTGGGGCTGGTTGCCGACGGCGGACGGCTCGCGCTCATCTACAACATGACGGGCACCTTCGTGGCGATGACGCATGTCCTGCTGCCCTTCATGGTGCTGCCGCTCTACTCCGTCATGCGCGGGATTCCCCGCTCGCACATGGACGCGGCGGCCTCTCTCGGAGCCGGCCCGGCGCAGGGGTTCCTGCGGGTCTACTGGCCCCAGACGCTCCCCGGGGTGGGGGCGGGGAGCCTGCTCGTGTTCATCCTGGCCATCGGGTACTACATCACCCCGGCGCTGGTGGGCGGGAGCACCGGCCAACTGATCTCCAACATGGTCGCGTACCACATGCAGACCTCCCTCAACTGGGGGCTGGCGTCCGCGCTGGGCGCGATCATCCTGGCGTGCGTGATCGGCCTCTACCTGCTGTATGAGCGGCTGGCCGGGACCGAAGGCGTGAGGGTCGCCTGACGTGCGCGCGCTGAGCCGGGCGGAGCGGGCGGGAAGGACGATGCACGTCGCGTTCTGCGCGGCGGTGCTGTTCTTCCTGATGGCACCCATCCTCGTGATCGTGCCGCTCAGCTTCAACGCGGAGCCCTACTTCACCTTCACCGAAGGCATGCTGAGGCTGGACCCGGAAGCGTGGTCGCTGCGGTGGTACCGGGAGATCGCGACCAGCGACGTGTGGCGGAGCGCGCTGGTCAACAGCCTGGTGATCGGCACCGCCGCAACGGCGCTCGCCACCTTCCTGGGTACGCTGGCCGCGCTCGGCCTCTCGAGCCCCGACATGCCCGCGCGCCGCTTCCTGATGGGTTTCCTGGTCTCGCCGCTGGTGACCCCGGTGATCATTTCGGCCGCGGGGATGTTCTTCTTCTACTCCCGCATGGGCCTGGGCCAGACCCACCTCGGGCTGATCCTTGCGCACGCCGCGCTGGGGACGCCGTTCGTGGTGATCACGGTGACCGCCACGCTGACCGCCTACAACACCACCCTGAACCGTGCGGCGGCGTCGCTGGGGGCGGGACCGCTCCGGACCTTCACCCGCGTGCAGTTGCCGCTGATCGCGCCCGGGGTGCTCTCGGGGGCGCTGTTCGCCTTCGCGACTTCGTTCGACGAGGTCGTGGTCGTGCTCTTCCTGGGCGGTGTGGAGCAGAACACCATCCCGCGCCAGATGTGGGCGGGCATCCGCGAGGAGATCAGCCCGGCCATCCTGGCCGTCGCGACGTTCCTGATCGTGTTCGCGGCCGCGCTGTTGCTTACGGTGGGGTGGTTGAGGAGGAGGGCGGGAGAGTCTCGGCGATAGATGGCCCGCGACAACGCTATCGATAGACCCTGCTGCGGTGCCCGACTTTCAAGACGATGACGATCACCTCGGCATCATCCACGCTGTAGAGGATCCTGTACGGCCCCACCCGGACGCGCCAGACGTCTTCGTAGCCCCGCAGTTTGCGGGTTCCCGCGGGACGCGGATCTGTTGCCAACGCGGATGCTTTCGCCGCCACCCGCTCCTGATCCGCCGGCGGCAATCTTCGCAGCTGTTTCTCAGCGGTTTGGGAGATGCGGACTTCATAGCGAGGCATTGAGACCCAGTTCCCGGAGCACGTCAGCCAACGGCCGGGTGGGTTCCCGACGGATGTTCCGGAGGTCTTCGGCGTCCTCGAGTTCCTCGAGCCGGTTGACCAACGCCTCCTGGACGAAGTGGTTCATGGCCACGCCGCGAGGTCGGCAATACGCCTCCACGGCCCGCTTGACCGCGACATCCACGCGTACGTTGACTTGCACCCTATCCATTCGCACCTCCTTCGATCGGAATCCGCCCCGTCGCATCGCGGGAAGGATAGCATCTGCTATCACAGCTCGCAAAGCCAAGCCAAAGCTGTGCCAGCCGAGTACCGGTATGGAGATTCCGACGACCTGAGGTTGCTGCCGCATGAACCAGAGCCCTCGCCGATGGCTCCTCGCCGAATCCCGCTCCACCAGCATTCGCAGATTCCCGCTATTGGCAACCGATTGCCCGCCATTCCAGGCCGATGGACTCTGATCTGGCCTAAACGGCAAGAAGGCAGGTCGTGCAATCCGGGTTGAACTTACACCATTCCCTGCCGCGATTCACGCCACGATGACTCTGCCATTTTGTCAGGTCGCGAGACCTTCCTGGCCTCCGTGACCTCCCTTCTGCACCGGACCAATGTCCTGCCCGAACAGCAGGACGTGGCCCTCGGGATCCACCATCTCGAACTCGCGCAGCCCGTAGAACCGGTCCACGCATTCGGTCGCAGGCCATCCGGCATCCACGACCGCCGCTCGCAGCGCGTCCGCATCCTCCACATAGAAGTAGTACGCCGACTGCGGATAACGTCCTTCGACCCTCGGAGCCCGCGGAATGTACGTCGGGCTCGCCAGCATGATCTGCGCTGGACCGTTGCGCAGGGACGCGAATCCGGTGGCACCGACATCGTCCATGCGGTCGATCACCTCGAACCCGAGTACGTCAACGTAGAAGCGCACCGACGCCTGCACATCGGCGCATATCAGCATCGGAACGAGATCCAGGAAGGGGGACAGGGTCATCGGGAAGGGAATCGCCGCGCCGTCGGAGTGGGGCGCGGCGGGTTGGACAGGCTCGTAACGCTTCACCGTGGCGGAAAGACTTTCTCCCCGGGAGGCGCTCAGCCGCCCGCCGAACGCGTTCTGTAGCTGCGCGGGGCAAACAGCCGCATCCCCCGGACCCGACCCCCGGGCCCGGGAGATGAGTCGGCTATCGGATTCCGCCTACGGCTCCGGCGTAGCGGCGTCGACCATGGCCGCCAACTCCTCGTAGGCGGTCGGGTCCACCTGGGCGAACTGCGGGATCACCCCGGCGATGCGGCCGTCCGGGCCGACCACGATTACCGAGCGGCTGTCGGCCATGTTGTTGTCGCGCTTGCCGCCGCCGAACGCCTCGTAGGTGGCGCCGTCGGTTCCGGCATCGCTGAGGAACAGGAAGGGGAAGTCCTCGTCCTTGAGCCAGGAGCCCAGCTCTTCGGGACTGTCGTTGGAGATCCCGACGACGACGACGTTCCGGCCTTCGTTGAACAAGCTTGCGTACTGATCACGGTACGCTGTCATCTGCACCGTTCAGCCACGTGTTCGAACGCGGAAGAAGAAGGCGAGGACAACGGTTTCTCCCCGGTAGTCGCTGAGGCGAACCGGGTCCTGCAGCACGCCGAAGCGGGTGGCCCCGGGCAACTCGAAGTCGGGAGCCATCGCTCCCACCTCGAGGAGCTGGGCATCCGCCTCGGCGGGGGCCCCGAGCCCGAGTACCCCGGCCAGCAGGAATAGGGCGGCGAACCTGCGCATGTCTGATCCTCCCTGGAGTCGGTGAGCGGTTGGAGTCGGTGAGCGGGTTGGAAGGCGCCGCAAGGTCACGCGCGCGGGCACCGGCCACAGCGGACAAAGTGCGCTGTCGACGCCCGTCGCGACAGGGGCAGACGGCGGTCAGAAGACGACGTTCAGGGCAGTCGCGTCTCGCCCATCAGCCAGCGGTCGATCTCGCGCGCAGCCTCGCGCCCCTCGCGGATGGCCCACACCACCAGCGACTGTCCGCGCCTGCAGTCGCCGGCGGCGAACACGCCCTCCACGTTCGTGGCGTAGGAACCGAATTCGGCGGCGTAGTTGGAGTGCTTGTCGTATTCAATGCCCAGCGGCTCCGCAGGCGCGTGCTCGGGGCCCAGAAACCCCATCGAGAGGAGCACGAGGTCCGCGCTCCACTCCCGCTGGCTCCCCGGGATCTTGCGCAGGCGGCCGCCATGGAAGGTGACGTCGAGCGTGCGTACGCCCGCGACCTTGCCGTCCGGGCCCGCGAAGAAGCTCTCCGCCGAGATCGCGTAGACCCGCGGATCGTGTCCGAGATGGGCGATCGACTCCTCGTGCCCGTATTCCACGCGGAAGATGAGCGGCCAGGCAGGCCAGGGATTGTCGGGGGCGCGTTCAGCGGGCGGCCGCGGCAGGAGTTCGAAGTTGATCAGGCGGCGGCACGACTGGCGCAGGGAGGTCCCGATGCAGTCGGTGCCGGTATCGCCGCCGCCGATGACGACGACATCGAGGCCGGTCGCGGGGATTCTGGGCGGATGATCGCCCAGCCCCGCCTGGATGCTGTCGGTGAGGTACTCCATGGCGAAGTGGATGCCGGGCAATTCGCGTCCGCCCACCGGCAGGTCTCGCGCGCGGGTGGCGCCCGTGGCCAGGAGCAGGGCGTCGAAGCGCCTCCTCAGCTGACGCACATCCAGCGACCCGCCGCCGCCGTCAGCGACCGTCGCGTTGGTCACGAACTCGACGCCCTCCTCGCGCAGGAGCGAAACGCGGCGCTCCACGATGCCCTTGTCGAGCTTCATGTTGGGGATTCCGTACATGAGCAGGCCGCCGATGCGGTCGTCGCGTTCGTAGACGGTGACCCGGTGCCCCGCGGAGTTGAGCTGTGCGGCCGCCGCCAGCCCCGCCGGGCCCGAACCCACCACTGCCACGCTCTTGCCGGTGCGCGCGGACGGCGGGTGAGCCCGCACCCACGCCTCGTCGAAGCCCCGGTCCGCGATCGCCATCTCGATGTTCTTGATGGTGACTGGGGGATCGGCGATGCCGAGGACGCAGGAGCCTTCGCAGGGAGCGGGACACACCCGGCCGGTGATCTCCGGGAAGTTGTTGGTCCTGTGCAGGCGATCGAGCGCCTCGCGCCAGCGCCCCCGGTAGACGAGGTCGTTCCACTCCGGGATCAGATTGTAGACCGGGCAGCCGTCGTCCGACTGGCAGAACGGAACGCCGCAGTCCATGCAGCGCGCGCCCTGGGTCTTGAGCCGATCCTCGGCGTGCGGGGTGTAGATCTCGTCGAAATCGCGGATGCGGGTGGCCGGGTCGCGGTAGGGGGCTGCCTCGCGCGCGAACTCCTTGAAGCCCGTGACCTTGCCCATGCGGCTCGCCGTCAGGTTCCCGCCGCGACGGGCAGCGCTTTGGAACGGCCCGCGGCGGCGCGCTCCTCGAGCGCCCGCTTGTAGTCGATCGGCACCACCTTCACGAACTCCGGATGGCGGGCGTCCCAGTCCGCGAGGATGTCGGCCGCAACGGTGGAGCCCGTGTACTCGCGGTGCCGTGCGGTGAGACGCCGAATCTCCTCGCGCTCTTCCGCGTCGACAAGGCGCTCCAGCACCACCAGGTCCATGTTGCAGCAGCCCTCGAAGGTCCCGCGAGGATCCCACACATAGGCGATCCCCCCCGACATTCCGGCCCCGAAGTTGATCCCGGTCTCGCCCAGTACGACCACGCGTCCGCCCGTCATGTACTCGCAGCCGTGGTCGCCGATGCCCTCCACCACGGCGGTAGCGCCGCTGTTGCGGACGCAGAAGCGCTCGGCCGCGATGCCCCGGAAGAAGCCCTCGCCGCTGATGGCGCCGTAGAACGCCACGTTGCCGATCAGGATGTTCTCTTCGGCCTTGAAGGGGGACGCCTTCGGCGGATACAGGATGATCCTGCCGCCGGAGAG
Organism: Gemmatimonadota bacterium; assembly: GCA_022825135.1. Taxonomy (GTDB): domain Bacteria; phylum Gemmatimonadota; class Gemmatimonadetes; order Longimicrobiales; family Gaopeijiaceae; genus BD2-11. The sequence goes on from JAJDYN010000013.1 coordinate 107,260, forward strand.
CCCCTTGCCGACGTAGTCGTTGGCGTCGCCCTCCACCTCGAGCGTAACCCCGCGCGCCAGCCAGGCGCCGAAGCTCTGCCCCGCGCTCCCGCGGAAGCGGAAGTGGATGGAGTCGTCGGGAAGCATGCCCGGTCCCACGCGGCGGATGATGTGGTTGGACAGCATGCCCCCCACCACGCGGTTTGCGTTGGAGATGGCCATGTCGTGGCGCACCGGCCGGCCTTCCTCGATCGCGGGCCCGGCCAGGCGGATCAGGGTGTGATCGAGGGCGCCCTCCAGCCCGTGATCCTGTTCATGCCGGCAATACACCCCCAGACAGTCTTCCGGCTCGAGCGCCGGCATCAGGAGCGCGTCGACGTTCACGCTCCTCGCCTTCCAGTGCCCGGGTCGGGGTGCGGCTTCGAGGGCGTCCACGCGCCCGATCATCTCGTTCACGGTGCGGAAGCCGAGGCGCGCCATGATCTCACGCAGCTCGTGCGCGACCATGAACAGGTAGTTGATGATGTATTCCGGCTTCCCGGAGAACTTCTTGCGCAGCTCCGGATCCTGGGTCGCCACGCCAACCGGACAGGTGTTCAGGTGGCACTTGCGCATCATGACGCAGCCCAGCGTGATCAGCGGGGCGGTGGAGAAGCCGAACTCCTCGGCGCCCAGCAGCGCGGCGATGGCCACGTCGCGGCCCGTCTTGAGCTGCCCGTCGGTCTGCACGATGACCCGCGAGCGCAGGTTGTTCATCACCAGGGTCTGGTGAACCTCCGCGATTCCCAGCTCCCACGGCAGGCCCGCGTGCTTGATGGAGGTCAGGGGCGAGGCGCCCGTGCCCCCGCTGTCGCCCGAGATGACCAGGTGGTCGGCGCGCGCCTTGACCACTCCGGCGGCCACAGTGCCGACGCCGATCTCGGCGCACAGCTTCACGCTGATGCGCGCCTGCGGGTTGGCGTTCTTGAGGTCGTGGATGAGCTGGGCGATGTCCTCGATGGAGTAGATGTCGTGGTGCGGAGGCGGGCTGATCAGTCCCACGCCGGGCGTGGAATGCCGGATCGACGCGATGTAGTCGTCGACCTTGCGGCCCGGAAGCTCGCCGCCCTCCCCGGGCTTGGCTCCCTGCACGATCTTGATCTGCAGCTCCTCGGCCGCGGTCAGATACTCGATCGTCACGCCGAAGCGCCCGCTCGCCACCTGCTTGATCGCGGAGCGCCGCAGCCCTCCGTCCGCATCCGGGACGTTGCGCGCCGGATCCTCGCCGCCCTCGCCGGAATTGGACTTGGCGCCGATGCGGTTCATGGCCAGGGCGAGCGACTCGTGGGCTTCCTTCGAGATGGAGCCGAAGCTCATCGCGCCCGTGGCGAAGCGCTTCACGATCTCGGCCTCGGGCTCGACTTCGTCCAGATCCACCGGCGGACCGGTGGGATGGAACCTGAGCAGGCCGCGCAGCGTCGCCTTGCGCGTGTTCTCTTCGTTGGCGTGGCGGGCGAAGCGCCAGTAGGCTTCCGGCGAGTTGGTGCGCGCGGCGACCCGGAGGCCGCGCACCGAAACGGGGTCCCACATGTGGCGCGCCCCACCCTTGCGCCAGTGGAAGTCGCCGGGATTGGGCAGGGCTCGTCCGTTGCTCTGCGCCGCGCTCGCGAAGCCCAGCTCGTGGCGACGCTCGATCTCCTCCGCCAGCACCTCGAACCCGATCCCGCCCACGCGGCTCTCGGTGTCGGTGAAACAGCGGTTCACCACCTCGGCTCCGAGTCCCACCGCCTCGAAGATCTGCGCCCCCTTGTAGGATTGCAGCGTCGAGATGCCCATCTTGGCCATCACCTTGAGGATGCCCTTGCCGACCCCCTTGCGGTATGCGGCGACCACGTCGTCATCGGAAGCGATGTGGTCGAAGTCGTCCATCCGCCCGGTGTGCCGGACGTGCCAGAGGCATTCGTAGGTGAGATAGGGGTTGATGGCGTCGGCACCGTAGCCGAGCAGAAGACAGTGATGGTGCACTTCGCGCGCCTCGCCGGTCTCGACGACAAGGGCGATGCGGGTGCGCTGATGCGTGCGTACCAGGTGATGGTGCACACAGCCCACGGCGAGCAGGGAGCTGATGGCGAGGCGGTCGGGGCCGATGGCGCGGTCCGAGAGCACGAGCACCCGGTAGCCCTCCTCGACGGCCCGGTCGGCCTCCTTCTCGAGGCGGGTGAGAGCGGCGAGCAGACCACGCTTCCCGGAGCCGCGCGCGAAGGTGGTGTCGAGCGTCCGGCTCCGCCATCCGCGCTCCTCGAGTTGCGAGAGTGCTGCGAACTGCCGGTTCGAGAGGATCGGATGAGGAAGGCGCAGCCGGTGCGCGTGCTCCTCGGTGACCTCGAGCAGGTTGCCCTCGGGCCCGATGTAGCACTCGAGCGACATGACCACTTCCTCGCGGATCGAATCGATGGCGGGATTGGTCACCTGCGCGAACCGCTGCTTGAAGTAGTCGTAGAGCATGCGCGGCCGGTCCGCGAGCGCCGCCAGCTCCGCGTCGTTGCCCATGGAGCCGAGCGGGTCGCGCCGGTCGCGCACCAGGCTGAGGAGCATGAACTGCACGGTCTCGGCGGTATAGCCGAAGGCCCGCATGCGCCGGAGAACGGTCGCTTCGTCGTAGCCGTGCGCATCGGCGGCCTCGCCCAGTTCGATGCGCTGCCGTTCCAGCCACTCCCCATAGGGCCGCTGTCTGGCCCACTCCGACTTGAGCTCGTGGTCCGGCACCAGGCGCCCCGCATCGAAGTCGATCAGGAAAAGCCGTCCCGGGTGCAGCCGTCCCTTCTTCACCACGCGCTCGGGCGCGACCGGCAGCACGCCCACCTCGGAAGCCATCACGCAGCGGTCGTCGTCGGTCACGTAGTAGCGGCTCGGGCGCAGCCCGTTGCGGTCGAGCACGGCGCCGATGCAGTGGCCGTCGGTGAAGAGGATGAGAGCCGGGCCGTCCCACGGCTCCATCAGGCACGACTGGAACTCGTAGAAGGCGCGCTTGTCGGCCGGCATGCCCGGCCGCTGCTGCCACGCCTCCGGGATCATGGTCATGACCGACTCCGGCAGGCTGCGTCCGGTCATGAGCAGGAACTCGAGCACGTTGTCGAAGTTGCCCGAGTCCGAGCAGTTGGGCTCGATGATCGGGAACAGCTTCTCCAGTTCGTCCCCGAACAGTTCCGAGTGCAGGACGCCTTCGCGCGCGTTCATCCAGTTGCAGTTGCCCAGCAGCGTATTGATCTCGCCGTTGTGGCACATGGCGCGGTTGGGCTGGGCACGGTCCCATGAGGGGAACGTGTTCGTGGAGAAGCGCGAGTGCACCATCGCCATGTGCGACTCGTAGTCGCCGGCCCGGAGGTCGTCGAAGAACTCGAAGAGCTGATGGGGCGTCAGCATCCCCTTGTAGATGACGGTGTTGGACGAGAGCGAGCAGAAGTAGGGAAGCTCCCGCCCCGAAAGCCGCGGATCGCCCCGCAGGCAGTGGCTGGCGTACTTGCGGATGATGTAGAGCTGGCGCTCGAAGGCGGCGTCGGCAAACCCGTCGCCGGCCGCCACGAAGAGCTGCTCGAGGTGCGGCATCGACCCGAGCGCGGTCGTGGTCAGCCCGGCGCGCTCCGCGCTGTGCGGGAGCCTGCGCCAGCCGAGAAGGCGCTGCCCCTGTTCGGCGATGATGGCCTCGGTGCTTGCCTTGCAGATCTGCCGCTCGCGGCGGTCGCGCGGGAGGAAGGCGACGCCGACCCCGTACTGGCCGGGAGGGGGAAGGGCGACGCCCAACTGGTCCCGGGCGACGCGGTCGAGCAGCAGGTGCGGCAGCCCGGTCAGGATGCCCGCGCCGTCCCCCGTCCCGGGTTCGCAGCCGATGCCGCCGCGATGCCCCATGCGGCAGTTGATGCGGTTGGCGTCGTCGAGGATGGACCGGCTCGCGCGTCCCTTGATGTCGCACACGAAGCCGACGCCGCAGCTGTCGTGCTCGTAGCGGGGACTGTACAGCCCCCGGGCCGCCGGCAGGCCGGAGCCTGATGCAGACCCTGCGTTCATCGTGCGTCGCACGGCCCCCTCCCCGGGACGTGTACCTGCAGAATATCCCGCCATTCCTGCGCGCAGGTTCGACTGTCACGGGGAATGGGCGGGATGGACCTGGTAAACTGGGGACGATGCGCCGGAGTCGGCAACCGCGCCCGTCAGTGTGGCAGGTTCAGGTTGTAGCGCATGATGCGGCCGTGCGGGCCCTGCCGGTCACGCTCGACCTCGAACACCTCTCCCCTGACTGTCCCCGGCACCGTCGCCTCGAGCCGCGCCACATCGGAGGAGGAGAGACGCACACGGCTCCCGTTCACCATCAGGCCTCTCCGGCTCATCCCGACGATCGCGGCCCCGACGCCCTGCTGGTTGAGCACGTAGGCTACCGCCGCGTCCGCCATGGTGGCCCCGTGCCGCGCGGCCAGCTCCGCGAGCGCCCGGCGCGCCCGGCCCAGCACCTCCCGGCCGCCCACCTCCTCGACGATCAGGCGGTACTTGGTCAGCGACCGGGATTCCAGCGGCGTGCCGCCGGCGTTCGACAGGAGCCCGCCCGCCAGCGCCCCGTAGGCGAGCACGGTGACGCCCCGCTCCCGGCAGAACTCCGTCAGGCCCTTCAGGGGACGACGGTCGAGCAGCGATAGCTGGACCTGGCTGGACACCACCGGGATGCCCGCGTCCAGGAGGGTGCCGAGCGCGGCCCGGTCGAAGTTGGTGACGCCCAGGTGGCGGATGATCCCCTCCTGCTGGAGTTCCGCGAGCCACTCGGCGGCGCGCACCCACTTCGGTTGCGAGAGGTCCCACCACGCGAACTGCACCAGCTCGAGTGCGTCGACCCCGAGTCGGTCTCGCGACCGCAGGACGACCCGGCGGACGTACTCGCGGTCGATGGTGGACAGGGCGTCTAGATCGGGCACGAACTTGGTATGGACGGCGACGTCGTCGGCGATGTCCGGCCGTCCGGCCAGCCAGTCCCCGATGATGCGCTCCACGCCGGTATAGATGTCGGCGCAGTCCAGGACGAGGGGGCTTTCAGCCGCGGCCGCGGCGTCCAGGGCCGCGAACGCGCGCTCCCTGCTCCAACCGTCGCTGTGCCCCTCGGAGAGCTGCCAGCACCCCCGGATCACCCCTGACGGAGGCAGCCGAAGTGGTGGACGGTCAGTCCAGCGGAACACGCGTGACCTCGCTGTGGCGAAAGGACGACCTGCCGGTCCGCGTGATGCGGAAGCGGGCGCCGCAGTGCGGGTCGGGGCAGGCGATCTCCGTGTCCGTGGTCATCCAGTCGTGGGGATGCGTGTCGCGCTGCTTTGCGGGAAGGAGGGGAAGGAGAGCGGCCAGGGGATAGAGCGGAAAGGTCTGGCCGGCGGGAAAGGACAGGTTCTCCCCGCTGAGCTCGAAGTAGTCGCCCGCCTTGTGGCTGCACACCATGTCCCGCTCGCCGGCGACCACCTCGACCCGCAGGTCGTAGAGTTCGAAGACGTCATCGACGCTCATGCGTGCATCCTCATTTCGCCAGGGAACGGGTGACGGAAGCTGGCCCGGCCGGGGCCGATCCTCGATCATAGGGCGTGTCCCGTCACCCGCAAAACCCGCCCGGTACCGTGAACTCCGCACCCGATCCGACACCTCCCGCGAGCGCGGACGCGCAGCCGCCGGCACCGCTCGGCTTCCACTTCGGCCTGGTCGGCGCGGCAGCCCCCATCCTGGTTTTCGCCGCCGGTGCGGCCTGGCTGGGCTTCTCCGGGGCTCCCGACGAGCGCGGGCTCTGGCCCATCCTCCTGGGAGCCCTCGGGATCGGACTGCTGCTCGCCAGAAGCGCCTCCGAATACAGCGCGGCCGCGCTCAGGGGCATGTCCCGCCCGATCGTGATGCTCATGGTCGCCGCGTGGCTGCTGGCGGGCGTCTTCTCGGTCGTGTTGCGCGAGGCGGGGCTCGTACACGCCCTCGTCTGGGCCGGGAGCGAACTCGGTGTAAGTGGCGGAGGCTTCGTCCTCATGTCGTTCCTGATCGCGGTCCTGTTCTCCACGGCGACGGGGACGAGCCTGGGCACCATCCTCATCTGCGCCCCGCTCCTCTATCCCGCCGCGGGCGTCCTGGAGGCAAGTCCGGTCGTCCTCATCGGGGCCATCCTGGCCGGGGCCACCTTCGGCGACAACGTCTCGCCCGTGTCCGACACCACGATCGCGTCAGCGAGCAGCCAGGGGGCGCCCATGGGGGGCGTGGTGCGCAGCCGCCTCCGCTACGCGCTTCCCGCCGCGGCGGTCGCGGCCCTCGTGCTCACTCTGGTGGGAGGCGGGGAAACCGCGGTCACGCAGGCGCCGGGACTGGGCACGGTGCTCGAGGGAAACCCGGCCGCGCTCCCCATGCTGCTGGCCCCTCTGGCCGCGTTCGTGATGCTGTGGCGGGGCCGCGGCCTGGTGGAGAGCCTGTTCTCCGGCGTGGCGGCGGCTGTGGTCCTGGCCCTGGCCCTCGGGCTCGTTGCGCCGGCCGACCTCGTCTACATCGACCGGGAGGCCTTCCAGGCCCGCGGGCTCATCCTCGACGGGATGGAGGGGGCGGTGGGGATCGTCGTGTTCACCATCCTGCTGATGGGCATCGTGGGGGCCGCGCAGGAGGCCGGCATCCTGGACCGCCTGGCACGGAGTTCCCGGTCGGTGGCCGAAACCGCGCGCGCCGCGGAGCTGCGCATCTTCGGCGTAACCAGCGTGGCGGTCCTGCTGACGACGCATTCGGTCATGGCGATCCTCGCCGTCGGCGACCTGGTCCGGGATTCGGGCAGGCGTGCCGGCATCGGCCGTTTCAGGCGCGCCAACCTCCTCGACATGACCGTGTGCACCTACCCGTTTCTCCTTCCCTTCTTCATTCCCACAATCCTGGCCGCCTCGGCCACGGCTTCCGGCGAGCCGTTCGGGATCGCGCGCGTGTCGGCCCTCGAAGCCGGTTTGGCCAACACATATTCCTGGGCGCTCCTCGCCGTGATGCTAGCGGCGATCTGGACGGGGCTGGGGAGATCTGAACTCGACACGGATCCGGCTTTATGACACTTGGCGTTCGGCCCTTCACGCACGGCCTGCACGAGCTCGAGGCCAGGATTCGCGGTGAGCGGGCGAAGCGGCGAAAATCACATCCTGCCGGGATGGCGGAACGGTAGACGCAGGGGACTTAAAATCCCCCGGGCTCAGGCCCGTGTGGGTTCAAATCCCACTCCCGGCATTTGGCTTCCGGCGGGGCTCACGTGGGCGTCGGGCGCAGGCGTCCGATCAAGTGAACGCGCGCTCGCGTGAAAAACCGCGCGGGAGGCGTTACTATGCCCGTCGAACATCCGACAACGACTTGGAAACGAGGAACGTTTCCCCAGGACACAACGGCGAGGAGGCCCCATGTCGAAGCATCAGTTCAGCCGCAGAACCTTTTTGAGAGGCGCAGGAGCGACGGCGGTTCTCGGCGCGGTGGGGGCCAAACCCGGCGGAATCGGAGGGACTGCTGAACTCCTGGCCTCGACATCCCGGCAGAGCTTCGACTTCGATGAGATCTACGACCGCCGGGGCACCGACTGTACCAAGTGGGACCGGGCCATCGCCGCCTACGGCGAGGATATCGAGGTCGGGATGGGCATCGCGGACATGGACTTCCGCGCCGCCCCCTGCATCACCGAGGCACTCGCGAAGCGCTGCGACCATGAGAACTGGGGCTACCTGGCCCGTCCCGCCTCCTACACGCAGGCCATCGCCGACTGGAACCACCGGCGCTACGGCCTCGAGGTCGACCCCTCCACCATCGAGCTGACCACGGGCGTGCACCCCGGGCTGATCGCGGCGCTGCACGCCTTCTCGCCCCCGGGGTCGAGGGTGCTCATGAACACCCCCACCTACAACGGCTTCTACAGCGACCTGCGCTTCACCCGCACGATCGCCGAGGACAGCGAGATGTTCGTGGTGAACGGCCGTTACGAGGTCGACTGGGACGACTTCGAGCGGCGCGCCACCCGGGTCAACAGCTTCCTCCTGTGCAATCCCCAGAACCCCACGGGCAACTGCTGGTCGGAGGAGGATCTGCTGCGCATGGGCGAGATCTGTCTCCGCAACCGGGTCATCGTGCTCGCCGACGAGATCCACTGCGACTTCGTGACCGCCGACAACAAGTACACGCCGTTCGCGAGCCTGCCCGACAAGGAGATCGTCGACAACAGCCTCACCTTCAAGGCGGCCAGCAAGACCTTCAGCCTCGCCGCCATGAAGGCCGCCTGGTACTTCTCCACCAACCGCAACCTGATGGCGCGCGCCCGCGCCTTCACCCGGGCCGACCTGAGCACGCTGGGAATGGAGGCCAACCGGGCCGCGCTCACCGACGGCGACGAGTGGCTCGACCAGCTCCTGGTCTACCTCGACGGCAACCACGACCTCGCCGAGTCCTACCTGAAGAACGTCCCCGGCGTGAACTACACCAAGGCACAGGGCACCTACCTGGCCTGGCTGGACGTGAACGGGCTGATGGACAAGGTGGGCGCCCGCGAGAAGGCGGCAGAGGAGAACGAGACCTCCGAGTCCGTGGTCACGCCCGAGCAGGTCATGCAGCGCTGGTTCGCCGAGAACGCCCGGATCTATCTGAACCCCGGGCACTCCTACGGCACCGGCGGCAGCGGCCGCATGCGCATGAACCTGGCCACCTCGCGCGTCCTGGTGCAGAAGGCGCTTGACAACCTCGGCGAGGCGGTGGCGAACGCGTAGAGCGGAAGCGCGGGACGGCCGGGTCTGCCGGCCGAATGCAAGAACGGCGGCGGGTCGCGATCACCGGACCCGCCGCCGTCTTGTTCGGAACCGTGATCTGACGATTACTGGCGTCTACTGGCGAATACTGGTAATATAGACGCCGCTCCACGCCCCGTCCGCGCCCGTTGCTGCGTCCGGGGCAACGCCGCTCGTCAGGCCGGCAACCCGTGCCGGATCACGTGCTCCATCGCGTCCCCGAAGCGGTCGAGCTCCTCGAGCGTCGTGTACACGCTCGGGGTGATGCGCGAACCGGTGCACTCCTCGTGGCCGATGCCGACCGCGATGATGCGGTGCTCGTTCCAGAGGTACTGATTCAGGGGACCGGGATCGACGCCGTCGATCTGCACGTTCGCGAGCCCGCACGCGAAGCCTGGCTTGCGGCTGGTGTGCAGTCGCACCCGGTCGTGCTGTAGCAGCCGGTCGGCCCAGTAGTCGCGCAGGTACACCATGCGCGCGTCCTTGCGCGCCCCGCCGATCCCCTGATGGAAGGTGAGCGCCTCGGCGATGGCGAGGTAGTTCGCCGCTGGATGGGTGCCGATTTCCTCGAACTTGCGGATGTCGCCGTCCCTGCTCTCGGGGGCGGCTGTCAGCGGCCACACCTCCGGGATCCTCTCCCTGCGGATGTAGAGCAGCCCGGTGCCGTGGGGCGCGAACAGCCACTTGTGCAGCGAGGTGGCGTAGAAGTCCACGTCCAGTTCGCCCAGGTCGAAGTCGAAGTGGGCGAGGGCGTGGGCTCCGTCCACCAGCACCGGAATGCCGTGCCGGCGGCCCAGGGCGGTGAGCTCCTTCACCGGCAGGATCTGGCCGGTGAGGTTGATCATGTGGCAGCACAGGATCATGCGGGTGCGCGGGGTGATGGCCTCCTCGAATAGCCGCACGATCTCCGCCGGGTCCTCGGCCGGAACCGGGATCCGGATCTGCTTCAGGACGATGCCGTCACGACGCTCCCGCTGCCGGAAGGTGGTGATCATGCGCCCGTAGTCCTGGGTCGTGGTCAGGACTTCGTCGCCCGGCTCCAGGTCGAAGCCGTGCTGCAGGATCTGAAGCCCCTCGGAGGCGTTGCGGGTGAGGGCGATCTCCTCCGCGTCCACGCCCCACTCGCGGGCGAGGCGCGCGCGCACCGTCTCGCGCTGCGGCTCGAGGATCTGCCACATCGTGTAGGTGGGGGCCTCGTTGGAGTAGTCGAGGTGGCGCTTCATCGCCTCCTGCACCCAGCGCGGCGAGGGGCTCACCCCTCCGTTGTTCAGGTTGATGAGGCTCCGGTCGACGGTGAAGGCGCGGGCCACCTCGACCCAGAAGTCCTCGTCGCGCGCGATCTGCCCGGGGGTCCCGGACCAGCCGCCCAGCTCGTCGGCGATCTCGCGGGCGCCCGCGGAGAGGCGGGTGGGCAGAAGGGGGAGTCCGGCTGCGGCCACGGCGGGCACGGCCATGGAACCGAGAAACTGGCGGCGGCTGGGCATCATCGGGTCTCTCCTGCGGGGGATGGGCGCTCGCTCCGTTGCAGCCACGATACGACGTGCGCGACCGAATGTCACCTGCCCACGGCCGCAGCCGGCCGCGAACGACGGCGTGACCGAAGACGTGAAGGAAGGCGTGCCTCGCGCACCTCCGAAGGCGTCCCCGAACCGGGAACATTTCGTCCGTCGACGGGCTATTCCGGCGTCGTCTTCGTGCTTGCGAACAGCCCATCCGGTCCCACGCGGCCCATCCCTCGACACCTCACCCGTCTTGCGCGGTGCGAGGCAACCCAGGCATGAACAGGAAGAGGATTGCGATGCCGAAGTTGCCTTGTCCGGTCTGCGTCCTGGTCTGGGCGGCTACCCTTGCGGGCGCCGCCTTTCCCGCCGTGGCGCAGGCGCCGCCGGACGAGACGGATCCGGACTCGACGACGTTCCAGCTGGATCCCCTGGTGGTGACCGCGACCCGCCTGGCGACGACCACCGACGAGCTCGCCGTATCGGTCAACCTGGTGGAGCGCGCCGAACTTCGCCAGCAACCCAACCGCCTCCTCCTCGATGCCCTCGTCGCCGAGCCCGGCGTGGTGGTGCAGCAGACCACCGCGGGGCAGGGTGCCGCCTTCGTGCGCGCGCTCACTGGAAGCCAGGTGCTCCTGATGGTCGACGGCGTGCGCCTCAACAACGGCACGTTCCGCCAGGGTCCGAGCCAGTACCTCTCCTCCGTGGATCCGGAGCTCATGGAGCGGATGGAGGTCGTGCGCGGGGCCTCGTCCGCGCTGTACGGCTCCGATGCCATGGGCGGGGTGATCAACGTGATCACCCGGCGCGCCGGAAACCTGCTCGAGCCGGGGGAGAGGTGGGTGGCGGAGGGCTCCTACACCTTCGACGGAGCCACCAGCGGGAGCCGTGCGCGGCTCTCGGCGGCGGCCGCGGTCCCGGACTTTCTGTCGGGTCTGGAACTCTTCGGAGGGGGCAGCTTCGGTACCTGGTCGCACCTGAGGCCGGGCGGGGGCCTCCCCCCGCAGGATCCGACCGGCTACGACCAGTGGAGCGGCGACCTCCGCGTCGATCTCCAGGCCACCCGGCGGTTGCGCATCGAGATGGCCGGCCAGCATTCCGAGCAGAGCGATGTCCCGCGCTACGATCGCTACGTCGACTTCCGGGCTCCGGGAGTGGCCGGAGGAGGGGTGGGACGAAACGCGCTCTACCTCTTCGAGCCCCAGGACCGGTCCCTCGCTCGTCTGAAGGGCAGCCTGGCCACGAGCCGGCCCTGGATGTCCACCCTGGACGTGCAGGTGTCCTGGCAGGTGCAGCGCGAGGGACGTTCGATCCGCAGCCAATCGCTCAGGGACGACATCGTCATGCCCTCGGACCGCGTCCGCTACGTCTCCGACGACGTGCGTTCGGTTGCGCTGGACGTCCAGGGGCAGGCGATACACGGCGACGGCCAGAGCGGCGTGACCTACGGGCTGGAAGTGTGGGACAACGTCACCCGCTCGCACGGCCGGGAGGAGAACCTGGCCACCGGCGTGGAGACTCCTTCGTTGCGGTGGAGCGGGGAAGAGGCCGTTCCCACCGGTCGGTTTCCCGATGGCTCCCGCTTCGGCGGCGCTGCGCTGTACGCCTTCGCCGACGAACCCCTGGGGAGGTTCCGGGTGCAGCTGGGAGGGCGCGCCAGCACCTATCGCACCACCACGAGGGTCGGCGACGACTTCGGCGGCGACGTGGACTCCCGGGTCGGAAACGTCACCGGTGAACTCGGCGTGGTCTACCACCCCGCGCAAGGGATGTCGCTCAGGGCGCGGGCGGCCCAGGCCTTTCGCGCGCCCAACATCTACGATCTCACCCTGGTGGGCGACGTTCCCGGCGGCATCGCCCTGCCCAATCCCGATCTGAGCCCGGAGCGCAGCTACACACTCGAGGCGGGGGCGAGCTGGATTCGAGGCTCGGCGACGGCGGAGCTGACCGTCTTCCGCATCGGCATCGACGACCTGCTCGAACGCAGCTTCGGCACGTTCCAGGGACAGAGCACCTACGGACCCGACCGGCTTCCCGTTCTCACCATTCAGAACGTCGGCTCGGCGACCATCGATGGTGTCGAAGGGGGCTTGTCCGCCGGACTCCCCGCCCGCGGGCAGTTGGATCTTTCGGCTTCCTGGACCCTGGGGGATGCGGTGGTTGCCCGCGACGGGATGCTTGCCGAGGAGCCGCTCAGCCGCGTGCCCCCGGCGACGCTGTCGTATCGGTTGCGCTGGCCGCTGTCCCGCGACGGCGGGTCGGGCTGGATCGAGTATTTCGGCAAGATGGCGGGCGGCCAGGACCGCCTCGGCTTCCGCGACCGGATCGACAGCCGCATCCAGGAGGGAGGGACGCCCGCGTACCATGTCCACTCCCTTCGGGGAGGCGCGTCCTGGCGGGATCGTTTGCGCATCTCCGCCGGGATCGAGAACCTCTTCGACGAGTTGTATCGCGTTCACGGCTCGGGCATCGACGCCCCCGGCCGGCACCTTTTCGTGCGGCTGGACGTGCGGAGCTGACCGGGCCCGCCTCACGCGCGAGAGATGATGCGAGTGACGTTTCTGGGCACTTCGGCCGCGTGTCCGACCGTGCGCCGCAACGTGAGCGCGATCGCCGTGCAGCGCGAGGGCGACCTCATGCTCTTCGACTGCGGCGAGGGGTCCCAGCGCCAGATGATGCGCTACGGCACGGGGTTCTCCCTCTGGGCGGTGTTCATCACGCACATGCACGCCGATCACTTCGTGGGCGTGACCGGGATGCTGCGCACCATGGCGCTTCAGGGGCGGGAGGATCCGCTGCTGCTCACCTGTCCGGTCTCGGGCCGGCGGGTGCTCGAGGATGCCGTCCACCTCGGATTCGACCGCCTGAGCTTTCCTGTCGAGGTCCGGGAACTGAGGCCGGGGGACCGCGTCTCCCGGGATGGCTATGAGGTGCGCGCCTTCCGGGTGAACCACGGCATGCCGGCGCTCGGATACGTGTTGCGCGAGGACGATCGGCGGGGGCGGTTCGATGTCGAGAGGGCACGAGCTCTGGGCGTCCCCGAAGGGCCTGCCTTCGGCCGTCTCCACCGGGGCGAGACGGTGGAAGTCGAAGGGCGGGCGGTCCGGCCCGAAGAGGTGGTCGGACCCGGGCGGCCGGGCCGGACGGTGGTCTATACGGGCGACACGCGTCCGGTGCGCTCGACGGTGGAGGCGGCGGCCGGAGCGGACCTGCTCGTCCACGAGTGCACGTTCGCCGGCGAAGACAGGGCGCGGGCGCGCGCGACCTTCCACTCCACCGCCGCGGGCGCCGCGCGCGTCGCCCGCGACGCCGGAGTGGCCCGCCTCGCGCTCACGCACATCTCCGCGCGGTACTCGGAGCAGCCGGCGCGCCTCGAGCGCGAGGCGCGCCGGGTGTTTCCCGCTACGGTCGTGGCCGCGGACGGGATGACCCTGGAGATTCCCTACCGGGACGACCCGGCCGCCACCCCGTCCGCTGGCGAGGGAGGGGGGGCGACGTGAGCCCCGCGACCGGCGACCGTCCTGTTCCCGCGGCCCGCGACCGCGCCACCTCGATGGATCGCGCCCCTGGCCCCTCCGCCGACCCTTCACCGCCCCCTTCACCCCCCCACCCCTTCCGCACGGTCGCCATCGTGGGACTCGGACTCATCGGCGGGTCGGTTGCCCGGGCGCTCGCGGCGCTCGACCGGCCGCCGCGCGTCGTCGCCACCTCGCAGGCGGCGTCCAATCTGGAACTGGCCGAGCGCGCGGGCGTGATCGAGGCGGGGTCCACCGACCCGGAGGCCGTCCTCGCGGGCGCCGACCTGGTCGTGTACGCCACCCCCCTCGACGTGACCCTGCGCCTGCTCGCGGACCACCGCGGCCGCTGGCCGGCGGGAGCGGTCGTGACCGACGTGGCCAGCCTGAAGGGCCCGGTGGAGGAAGCGATGGCGGCCCTCGGCGAGGGCGCCCGCTACACCGGATCGCACCCCATGGCGGGCGGGGAGGGGTCGGGGTTCCGTCACTCCGCGACCGACCTGCTGGCAGGCGCGACCGTGTGGCTGACGGGGAGGGGGACGGGCGCGGCCGGCGTGGAGGCGCTCTGGCGGGCCGTCGGCGCCCATCCGCGCTGGACCACCGCGGACGAGCACGACCGGCTCATGTCGTGGTGCAGCCACCTCCCCCAGCTGGCCTCCAATGCCCTTGCGCGCGTGCTGAAGGAATCCGGTCACGCCCCTTCCGATCTGGGCACCGGTGGCACCGACATGGTGCGCCTCGCGGGCAGCTCTCCGGAAATGTGGCTTCCGCTCCTGGCGCGCAGCGAGGCCGGGGACGCGCTCCGGAACCTCGCGCGGGTAGCGCGGGAGTTCGCGGAGGCGCTCGACCGCGGCGACCTGGAGGCCATCGAAGACTGGATGAGGTCCACCCGCTCCTGGCGCGCGGGCGCCGCCGAACCGCCGCCACCGCCGCCGCCGGCTCCCGCGACATGAGCGAAACCTCGCAGTGATGACCGAACTGAAGGTGCCCGGCGACAAGTCCATCTCCCACCGGGCGCTGCTGGTGGCCGCGCTGGCGGGCGGAGAGAGCCGCATCCGCGGCATCCTCACCGGGGAGGATCCCCGGGCGACGGCCTCCATCCTCCGGGAACTGGGCGTGCGCGTGCCACCCCTGCGCGCCGATGCGGAACTGCGCGTCACCGGGGTGGGCGTGCGCGGCCTGCGCGCCCCGGGCCGGGTCCTCGACTGCGCCAACAGCGGCACAACCGCGCGGCTTATGCTGGGCGTGCTGGCGGGACAGGCGCTCGAAGCCACCCTTGCCGGCGACGAGTCCCTGCGGCGCCGGCCCATGCGACGGGTGACCGATCCGCTGTCGCGGATGGGCGCCCGCTTCGAACCGCTTGCCGCGCCGGGCAGGCTCCCGCTTCGCGTTACCGGGGGTCCTCTGCGCGCCCTCGACCATCGCCTCCCCGTTGCCAGCGCCCAGGTCAAGAGCGCGCTCCTGCTCGCAGGGGTGACCGGCGGCGTGTCGGTGCGGCTCGTCGAGCCCGGCTTCTCGCGCGACCACACCGAGCGCATGCTGGCAGCCGCGGGGTGCGGGCTGACCGCCACTCCGGCGGGCGGTTCCAACCGGGTGCGCCTGACCGGCGCGCCGGCCGCCCTCGATCCCCTGGACATCGTCGTACCGGGCGATTTCTCGTCGGCGGCCTTTCCGCTCGCCCTCGCCCTGCTGGGTGGGGCGGGCGAAGGGGTCGTGCTGAGGGGCATCGGGCTCAACCCGACACGGACCGGGCTCCTCCCCGTACTGGAGAGGATGAACGCACGCATCGAGGTAGAGACGGGATCCGCCCCGCAAGGCGGGGAGCCCGCGGGCGACCTGATCGTCCACCCCTCCGACCTGACCGGCACCGAGGTGCAGCCCGAAGAGATTCCCGGACTCATCGACGAGGTGCCCGTCCTGGCGGTGCTCGCCGCCCGCGCCCGGGGAACCACGCGCATCACCGGCGCGGAGGAGCTGCGGGTCAAGGAATCCGACCGGCTGGGCGCGCTCGCGTCCAACCTGACCAGCCTGGGCGTGGAGGTGGAGGAGCTTCCCGACGGCCTGGTGATCGAGGGGACCGACGGTCCCCTGTCCGGTCCCGTGGAGGCACGCGGCGACCACCGCATCGCGATGGCCTTCGGCGTGCTCGGCGCGCTTGCGGGCAACGCCATCACCGTTGATGCGCCGGCGGCCGTGGACGTCAGCTACCCCGGGTTCTGGGAGATGCTCGAGCGCGCGTCCACGCCGGCCCGACGACCTTCCGTCCCGGACTCGAGCGAGAAGGACGTGAACCCGGCGCGACCCGTCCCTGAGCGCAAGCGCGGACCGGTGATCGTCATCGACGGCCCGGCCGGTTCCGGCAAGTCCACCACGGCCCGCGAGGTGGCGCGCCGGCTGGGATTTCGCCACCTGGACTCGGGCGCGCTCTACCGGGCTCTCACCTGCGCCCTGCTCGAGTCGGGCCGGCCGCCGGACTCATGGCCCGCGCTGACGGAGTCCGACCTGAACGCACATCCCGTGCGCATGGTGGCCGCCGGATCCGCATTTCGGGTCATGCTCGGAACGCGCGCCCTCACCACCGAGTTGAGGAGCTCCGAGGTCGACGCGCACGTCTCCGCCGTCGCGCGGCTGCCCGCGGTGCGCGGGTGGCTGCTCGACCGGCAGCGGCAGGCGGGGAAAAAGGGCTCGCTGGTGGGCGACGGGCGCGATCTGGGCACGGTCGTGTTCCCGGATGCGGAGGCGAAGATCTTCCTGGTGGCCGATGTCGCCGAGCGCGCCCGCCGCCGCCTGCTGGAGAAGGGGCGCGAGCCGGACTCGCGCGGTGCAGTGACGGCGGAGGCGGCCCGCCTGCGCGACCGCGACCGCATCGACGCGACCCGCGGTACGGCCCCGCTCAGGAAGGCCGCGGACGCGTTCGAAGTCGATGGCACCCGTCTGTCGTTCGAGGAGCAGGTGGACACGATCCTCGGTGTCGTGCGCGCCAGGATCGGCGATCGGGACGTCCAGGGCTCCGACCTCCGGGCCACGGTTCCGGCCCCGAGGGAGTGATTGACGCAGTGAACGCCGAACCATACCTTAAATTGCTGAGAAGTAGTCGCTTGCCCGTACTTCTGCTGGAGGAAGGCAGTGCCCGGTCCCGGCCTCCGGTGAACCGGAAGCCCGGCCTGCCGGATTCTTCCCTCCTCCGACATCTCGTAAACCCTGAACCCGGCCCGCAACATCCGGGGCCGGCCAGAAACGGCGCTCCCTCCCGGGGGTGCGCCAGGGACAACAACTAATGACCGACCAGACAGAAGGCACTCACTCCCCTTCACCGGAATCCGTACCCTCCTCCGCCCTCCCCTCCGGCGATGCTCAGGTAACGGATTCCCCAGAGGGTGGAGATTCCGCCGGTACCGCCCGGGTCGAGCCGTCGCCGAGCCAGGCCTTCGGAGACTTCGCGGCGTTCGACGCTCCCGACGAGCTCTTCGCCGATCCGCGTGGTGACACCGGGTTCGGCCTGACGGACGATCCGGGGGGCGGCGACGATCCGTCCATGTCGCGCGACGACTTCGGCACCATGCTCCAGGACTTCCAGTCCGGGATTCAGGAGGTGCGCGAGGGCGAGATCGTGCAGGCGAAGGTGGTGCGGGTAACCGACACGACCGTCATCCTCGAATTCGGCTTCAAGAGCGAGGGCGCGGTCCCGCGCGAGGAATTCCGGGACACCGAGGCCCTCGCGCCCGGCTACGAGGTGGAGGTCCTGCTCGAGAGCCTCGAGGACGACGACGGGGTGGTGGTCCTGTCGAAGAAGAAGGCCGACTTCCTGCGGGTCTGGGAGAAGATCCGCGAAGCCTACGAGAGCGGGTCGCCGATCGAGGGCAAGCTGGTGCGCAAGATCAAGGGCGGCATGACCGTGGATCTCATGGGCGTGGACGCCTTCCTCCCGGGCTCGCAGATCGCCCTGCGCCGGGTGCCCAACATCGAGGACCTGGTTGGCGACGTCTACGACTTCAAGATCATCAAGCTGAACAAGAGGCGCCGCAACATCGTGGTATCGCGGCGCGTGATCCTGGAGGCCGAGCGCGGCAAGAAGCGCGAGACCCTGGTGAAGGAACTGCTGGTGGGGCAGGTGCGGGCCGGGATCATCAAGAACATCACCGATTTCGGCGCCTTCATCGACCTCGGAGGGCTGGACGGGCTCCTGCACATCACGGACATGTCCTGGGGACGGGTGGGACACCCCTCAGACATGGTGAGCATCGGCCAGGAGCTGGATGTCAAGGTGCTCGACATCGACTGGAAGCGGGAGCGGATTTCGCTCGGGCTCAAACAGTTGCTTCCCTATCCGTGGACCGACATCGACCTCAAGTACCCGGTCGGCGTGCGCGTACACGGCAAGGTCGTGTCGATCACGAACTACGGCGCGTTCGTCGAGCTGGAGAAGGGCGTCGAGGGGCTCGTCCACATCTCGGAGATGTCGTGGACGCGCAACATCCGCCATCCCTCGAAGCTGGTCTCCATCGCCGACGAGATCGAGGCCGTGGTGCTGAAGGTGGATCCGGCGGCCGAGAAGATCTCGCTGGGCATGAAGCAGATCGAGGAGGATCCCTGGCTGGCGCTCCCGCTCAAGTATCCCACGGGGACGCGGCTGCAGGGGAAAGTGCGCAACCTGACGTCGTTCGGCGCCTTCGTCGAGATCGAGCCGGGAATCGACGGGCTGGTTCACGTGTCGGACATGAGCTGGACCAAGCGCGTGGAGCATCCTTCGGAGATCGTCGGCAAGGGCCAGGAGCTGGAGGTGATGGTTCTCGACGTGGACGGCGAGAACAAGCGCATCTCCCTCGGAATCAAGCAGGTTCTCGACGATCCCTGGCCCTCGCTCTCGGAGCGCTTCGCCCCGGGCGTGGAGTGCGAGGGCCGCGTCGTGCGGGTGCAGGAGAAGGGGGTCGTGGTCGATCTGGGCGACAACGTGGAGGCGTTCGTTCCCATCTCGCACAGTCGCGTGCGGGACAACCAGTCGCTCGAGGACTACTACGGGCCAGGGGACGAAGTCGACCTCAGAGTGCTCGAGTCGGATGCCGCCAACCGCAGAATCGTGGTGGAGGTGACGGCCGAGCCTCGCCGGCGCATTGAGGAGGAGCCCGACGACCAGCCTGTGTCCGGCGCCGAGCCTGTGCCCGGCGATGACGAGGGGGTTGCGGCCGACTCGGAAGCCGCCCCGGACGCCCCGGAAGCTCCGCCTGCTCCTTCCGCGAACGCGCCCGACGCCGAAGCCGAGGGGTAGTGCCTATCCGTGATGCCTAGCGCGCTCCGTGTCCGAGTTCAGGCCGTCCTCACGGTCATCGCCGGCTGCGTGCCGGTGGCGACGGGGCCGCCAGCCCCCGCGCCCCCGCCACCGGAGGCGGAACCCCCACCCCTGACCGCGCCCGAATCCCAGGTCCCCGAGCCCGAGCCGGAGCTCGCGGCTCCCCTGGTGGGGGTCATGCTTCCCATGTCCGGCTCACCGTTCATGCGGCAGTACTCCGAGCTGATCGAGGAGGGGGTGCGTGCCGCGGTCGCCTCGGCCCCGGAGCGAGACGGTCTGCCGATCGTGCGCGTCATCGACAGCGGTAGAGGACTCGACGAGGCCAGCCGGGCCCTCGCCGAACTGGAAGCCGCGGGCCTGTCGGCGATCGTGGGGCCGCTGCAGGAAGCCGCAGTGGCTCGGGTGGCCGAGGGCCGCAGGCGACCGGTGCCGATGATCGCTCCCGCCGCCCGGGAACTGCCCGAGGACCAGGCCGGCGTCTATTCGCTGGCCGGTCCGGATCCCGGCCCCGCGAGAGCGCTGGGGCGGGCGGCCTGGGAGGAGGGCATCCGGCGCGTTGTGGCGATCGCTCCCTCCACCGCGTATGCGCGTTTCGAGGTGGAGACCTTCCGCGAGGCGTTCCGCACGGGCGGCGGGGTTCTTGCCGGGGCCTTCTACTATCGGCCGGGGCAGGTCGACTTTCGGGCGGAGGTCGGGGAGCTGATCCGCATCGATCCGGATGGCGTGCTGCTTCCGCTTCCGTCCCTGCCCGCGATGGACATCCCCCAGGTGGCGGGCCAGGTGCAGCACTACGGCCTGGACGTTGCGTTGAGCGTCGACGTGCTGGGGACCGCCGGGTGGTCGACACCCGACGTGCTGCGCGATGTCGACGTCAACTTCACCGAGGGCGTGCTCACGGTGACCGCCCGCCCGCCGGGACGCAGCGAGGCGGCGTACGAGGATTTCGTGCGCGCGTACGAGGCCGTGCACCGCAAGTCCCTGCGCAGCGATGTTCCCGCGCTCGGGTGGGATATCATGGGCCTGCTCCTGGAAGCGTTCCGCACGGGCGCTCGCAGGCCGGCGGAGGTACGCGCCGCGCTTGAGGAAATCGGCGGTTTCGAGGGGGCGACCGGAACCCTCGCCATCGAGAACGGGCGCATCACGCGTGTCTATGAGGTTGTCGTGATCCGGGATCGGGAGCTGGTTCGGGTCTACTGATGTCCCGGTGTGCACCCGTCCTCACCCGGGTGACGCCGGTCCTGCCCGAGCCGCCTCTCTCGTGAGCACGCGCGAGCGGCTGGAGCGCCTGCGGGGCCTGCGCCGGGAAGCGGAGCAGGGCGGAGGGGAAGAGCGCCTGGCGGCGCAGCACGCGCGCGGCAAGCTCTCGGCCCGCGAGCGTCTCGACCTGCTCCTGGATCCCGGGAGCTTTGTGGAGCTGGACCGCTTCGTCACCCATCGCGCGACGGGGTTCGGGCTGGAGGAGCGCAGGGTCCTCGGCGACGGGGTGGTCACCGGCCACGGACGCATCGACGGGCGCCCGGTCTGCGTCTTCTCCCAGGACTTCACCGTCTTCGGCGGCTCGCTCTCGGAAGCCCACGCCGAAAAGATCGTGAAGGTGCAGGACCTGGCGCTGAAGACGGGAGCGCCGGTTGTGGGGCTGAACGACTCCGGGGGCGCACGAATCCAGGAGGGCGTGGTGTCGCTGGGCGGCTACGCGGACATCTTCCTGCGCAACACCCTGGCCTCGGGCGTGATTCCGCAGATCAGCGTCATCCTGGGGCCCTGCGCGGGCGGGGCCGTGTACTCCCCCGCCATCACGGATTTCGTCTACATGGTGCGCGGCACCAGCTTCATGTTCGTCACCGGGCCGGAGGTGGTGCGCACGGTGACCCACGAGGACGTGGACATGGAGAGCCTGGGAGGCGCCGGCACCCACGCGTCGACTTCGGGGGTGGCGCATTTCGTCGGCGAATCCGAGCCCGAAACCCTGGCTTCCGTGCGCGAGCTCTTCCGCTACATCCCGCAGAACAACACCGAGCCCGCGCCGCGCCGGCAGACGGAGGATCCAGTGGACCGGGCGGACGAGGCACTCGTGGATGTCGTGCCGTCCAACCCCAACAGGCCGTACGACATGAAGGAGGTCATCGGGCGCGTCGTGGACGATGGCGTGTTCTACGAGGTGCACGCCCGCTTCGCCCCCAACCTGATCACCGGCTTCGCCCACCTGGGAGGGCACGCGGTCGGCGTGGTGGCCAACCAGCCAGCGGTGCTCGCGGGGGTGCTGGACATCGATTCGTCGGACAAGGGGGCGCGCTTCGTGCGCTTCTGCGACGCCTTCAACATCCCGCTGGTCGTGTTCGAGGATGTGCCAGGGTTCCTTCCCGGGGTCGGTCAGGAGCACGGCGGCATCATCCGCCACGGCGCCAAGCTGCTGTACGCCTTCGCCGAAGCCACGGTGCCCCGGGTCACCGTCATCACCCGCAAGGCGTACGGGGGCGCCTACGACGTGATGAACTCACGGCACATCCGCGGAGACCTGAGCCTCGCGTGGCCTACCGCGGAGATCGCGGTGATGGGACCCAGGGGCGCGGTCGAGATCCTCTTCCGCAAGGAGATCGCGAAGGCCGACGACCCGGAGGCCGCGCTCGAGGCGCGGATGGAGGAGTACCGCGAGCGGTTCGCGCATCCCTACATCGCCGCGGCTCGCGGTTACGTCGACGACGTCATCGATCCGCGCGAGACCCGCGC
The DNA here is from genome assembly GCA_022825135.1 of Gemmatimonadota bacterium. GTDB lineage: Bacteria > Gemmatimonadota > Gemmatimonadetes > Longimicrobiales > Gaopeijiaceae > BD2-11. Next base: position 129,035 of record JAJDYN010000013.1, read on the forward strand.
CCGGCTGGCCGGCGCCCTCGACATCCTCGAGAACAAGCGCGACGCCAACCCGTCCCGGAAACACGGCAACATTCCGCTCTGAGGAGCCGCCGGTGCTCGAATCGGTTCTGATCGCCAACCGGGGCGAGATCGCGCTGCGCATCGTGCGCGCCTGCCGGGAGCTGGGCGTGAGGAGCATCGCCGTGTACTCGGAGGCGGACCGCGGCGCGCCGCACGTGCTTGCGGCCGACGAGGCCCACGAAATCGGGCCCGCGCCCTCCGCCGAGAGCTACCTTCGCATCGATCGCCTGCTCGAGGTCGCGGCGCGCTCGGGGGCTCGGGCAGTGCACCCGGGATACGGCTTCCTGTCGGAGCGGGCCGTGTTCGCGCGCGCGGTGCGGGACGCCGGGCTGGTGTTCATCGGCCCGAAGCCCCGGACCATCGCGGCGATGGGCGACAAGGTGCGCGCCCGCAGGCTGATGCGGGCGGCCGGCACCCCGGTGATTCCGGGTTCACCGGGCCCGGTGCGCGACCCGGACGAGGCCCGCCGACAGGCCCGCGAGATCGGTTTTCCGGTGTTGCTCAAGGCGGCAGCCGGGGGCGGCGGCAAGGGGATGCGCTTGGTGGAGGGGCCGGCCGGGCTCGAGCGGGCGCTCGCGGCGGCCGGCCGCGAGGCGCAGGCGGCCTTCGGTGATCCGGCGGTGTATCTGGAGCGATATCTGAACGCGCCCCGGCACATCGAGGTGCAGGTGCTGGGCGACGAGCACGGCAACCTGGTCCACCTGGGCGAGCGCGAGTGCTCCATCCAGCGGCGGCACCAGAAGCTGGTGGAGGAGTCGCCCTCTCCGGTGGGCACGCCCGGGCTGAGGGCGCGCATGGGCGAGGCGGCGGTGCGGGCCGCTCGCGCGGTCGGCTATGTCGGCGCGGGCACCGTGGAGTTCCTCTACCTCGACGGCGACTTCCATTTCCTGGAGATGAACACGCGCCTTCAGGTCGAGCACCCCGTGACCGAGCTGGTGACCGGCATCGACCTGGTCGAGTGGCAGTTGCGGGTGGCGGCCGGGGAGGCGCTCTCCTTCACGCAGGAGGATGTGCGCCTGGACGGCCACGCCGTCGAGTGCCGCATCACCAGCGAGGACCCCTTTCAGGGCTTCCTGCCCGCGACCGGGCGGGTGGAGGTGCTCGAGGTTCCGTTGGGCGCGGGGGTGCGCTGGGACGGCGGGATTCGCGCCGGGTTCGAGATCGGCCGCCACTACGACCCGCTGCTGGGCAAGCTGGTCTCATGGGGGCCCGACCGCGACTCGGCGGTGCGGCGCATGGCGCGCGCGCTCGACGAGCTGGCCATCGTGGGGGTGCCCACCAGCGTGCCCTTCCACCAGCGGGTGATGCGGCATGCCGCCTTCCGGCGGGGCGACCTGAGCATCCGCTTCATCGAGGACCATCCCGAGCTTACCGCCGGCGATGTCGATGCGGAGGAGCTGGGGGTGGTGGCGGCGGCCGCGGCGCTGTTTGCGGACGCCGAGCGGGGCCGGCACCCGGCCCGGAGGCCGCACGCGGACGGGCGTCCGGCGTTCTCGGCCTGGCGCAGGGCGGGTGCGAAGTGGGCGGTGCTGCCGTGAGCGGGGCGGGGCGCCGGGGGCCGGGGCAGTCCGTGCGCTACCATGTAGCCGTCGAGGGACGCGTCCTGCAGGTGGAAGTGGACGGGGGCACCGTGCGCCCGGAGGGTGCCGGCGACGAGGCACGGCTGCTCGACGGAGGGTGTGGTCGCTCGCTCATCCTGTCGATGAGAGACCGCCCCCACCGCGTCTTCGGCGTGCGGATCGGCCGGGCCGCCTGGGAGATCCATCACCGCGGCCGCACCTTCCGGGTCGAGGTCGCGGATGAGCGAAGCCGGCGCATGCGCCGGGCGCGGAGCGACGGGACCTCCCACGCCGCCGGCCTCGAGCCCCTGCGCGCTCCCATGCCGGGGCTCGTGCTGCGGGTCGACGTCGAGGAAGGTCAGGACGTCCCGGAGGGCCAGGGATTGCTGATCGTGGAAGCGATGAAGATGGAAAACGAGTTGCGCGCACGCGCCGCGGGACGGGTTCGCCGGGTCCACGTCACAGCCGGGGAATCGGTCGGGCGCGGCGATATCCTGGTCGAGTTCGAGCCGGGCGGAGGCGACAATGGCGCCGGGGACGGTCCGGATCGCTCTCCGGGCGATGCGGTCGCGGGAACGCAACCATGAGCGACCGCCCGCGCCCCGCCACGGACAGCGGCATCCCGGTCGCACGGGTGTACGGTCCCGATGCATCGGGCCCCCCCGCGCGCGATGATCCCGGCGAGCCGGGGGAGTTCCCGTTTACGCGCGGCATCCACCGCACCATGTACCGGGGCCGTCCGTGGACCATGCGCCAGTACGCGGGCTTCGGCACCGCGGCCGAGACCAACCGTCGCTACCGCTACCTGCTCGAGAGCGGCACCACCGGGCTCTCGGTCGCCTTCGACCTCCCCACGCAGATGGGCTACGACTCGGACCATCCCATGGCCGCCGGCGAGGTCGGCCGGGTCGGGGTGGCGATCGATTCCATCGAGGACATGCGCCTGCTCTTCGAAGGGATTCCGCTCGAGGACGTCTCCACCTCCATGACGATCAACTCGACCGCGGCCATCCTGCTCGCTCTCTACGTCGCCCTGGCCGACGAACGGGGCGTGCCGCGCGCGCAGCTGGCCGGTACGGTGCAGAACGACATCCTCAAGGAGTACGTCGCCCGGGGCACCTACATCTATCCGGCCGAGCCCTCGCTCCGCCTGGTGTCGGATGTCATCGCCTTCTGTTCGCGCGAGTTGCCCAGGTGGAATCCGGTGTCGATCTCCGGCTACCACATCCGCGAGGCCGGCTCGACCGCCCCCCAGGAGGTCGCTTTCACCTTCGCCAACGGGATCGAATACGTGCGCCGCGCGCTCGCATCCGGAGTTGCGCTCGAGGACTTCGCCCCGCGCCTTTCCTTCTTTTTCGCCGCGCACAGTGATCTGCTTGAGGAGGTGGCCAAGTTCCGCGCCGCCCGTCGGCTGTGGGCGCGGCTGATGCGCGAGCAGTTCGGAGCCTCCGACCGGAGCGCGCGGCTGCGCTTCCACACCCAGACGGGCGGGTCGACGCTCACCGCCCAGCAGCCCCTCAACAACGTGACCCGCACCACCCTGCAGGCGCTCGCGGCGGTGCTGGGGGGCACACAGTCTCTGCACACCAACGGATACGACGAGGCGCTCGCACTCCCGACCGAGGAATCGGCCCGCATCGCCCTGCGCGCCCAACAGATCCTGTTGCGCGAGAGCGGCGTGGCCCGCACGGTCGATCCTTTGGGGGGGAGCTATTTCGTTGAAGCGCTTACCGATGCGATCGAGTCGCGCGCGCGCGTTCACCTGGAGCGCATCGCCGCCGCCGGCGGGGCCGCGCAGTCCCTCGACTACATGCGCGACCACATCCACCGATCGGCGTACCGCACCCAGCTCGCGGTCGAGTCGGGCGAGAAGGTAGTGGTCGGGGTGAACCGCCACGTCGAAGAGGGCGCGGACCCGCCCCGCCGCGGCCCCGACTACCGGGCGCTCGCGGCCGGACAGCGCGCGCGCCTGGAGGAGCTGCACGCCCGCCGAGACGGTCCCGCGGCCGCCCGCGCGCTCGAACAGGTGCGGGACGCGGCGCGCACGGACACCAACCTGGTGCCGCCCATGGTGGCCGCCGTGCGCGCCCGCGCAACCCTGGGCGAGATCAGCGAAGTCCTGGCGCGCGAATGGGGGAGGTACGCGGGGCAATAGGCGCTCCTCCGCCACAACCCGGCCGGGTCCCCTCGAGCGGCTCTCCCCGATTTCCCGTCCTCCGCAAACACGATTAGTTTGGCGGGTCGAACCAACCCCGGGATCCATCACCCATGCCTACCTACGACTACCAGTGTAGCGGCTGCGGACAGGCCTTCGAGGTCTTCCAGAGAATGTCGGACGAGCCGGTGTCCAGCTGCCCCGACTGCGGGGCGTCGGCCCGGCGCAGGATCTCCGGCGGGGCCGGCTTCATCTTCAAGGGCGAAGGCTTCTACATCACCGACCACCGCAGCAAGGAGTACAGGGACAGGGCGGCGGCCGACGAGGGGAAGGAGCCTGTTGCGGCATCCGGCGCGAAGGCGTCCGGCGAGGGTGCCGGCGAATCCGCGAAGAAGAGCGAAGCGAAGACGGCGCAGACGTCGCCTTCGGATTCGGGCAGGAATTCCTCGGGAGACGGTCGGGCCGGTTCAGCATCGGGAGGCGGTTCGGGCGGGTCCCGCTCTGCGAGCGGTGCGGGCGGCCGGGCGACGGCGGGTTCGCAGCAATGAGCCGGCGGGCGCTGCGCGACATCCTCGAACAGGCACTCGCCGGGATGGGCGTGACGGGGCACGAAGTCCGGCTGGAGCGTCCGCGCGACCCCGACCACGGCGACATCGCTTCCTCGGTCGCGCTCACCCTCGCCTCGCGGCTCCGGCGGCCTCCGCGCGCCATCGCGGAAGAGATCGCGGGACGGCTTGAGCTGGACGGCACCGGGATCGCCTCCGTGGAGGTCGCCGGCCCGGGCTTCCTGAACTTCCGCCTCTCCGCCTCGCGGGTATCCTCGGTCGTCGTGGAGATTCTCCGCCGCGATGAGCTCTATGGGCGCTGCGGGGATGGGCGAGGAAAGGCCATCATGGTGGAGTTCGTCTCCGCCAACCCCACCGGCCCGCTGCACCTGGGCCATGGGCGCCAGGCCGCGCTCGGCGACACGCTGGCCAACCTGCTCGACTGGACCGGCTGGGCGGCGTACCGCGAGTACTATTACAACGACGCCGGGCGCCAGATCGAACGCCTGGCGGAAAGCGTCGGCTGCCGCTATCTGAACCACTTCGGCGTCCAGGCCGACTTCCCGGACGACGGATACCACGGGGCCTACGTCGTCGAGATCGCCGAGCGGCTCGCGCAGGCGGAGGGCGACCGGTGGGTGGATGCCGAGCCGGAGGAACGGCACGCCGTCTGCCGGCGCTTCGCGGTGCGCGTGCTGCGCGAGGAGCAGGACCGCGATCTCGCCCGCTTCGGCGTGCGCTTCGACCGCTACTTCCTCGAATCCTCGCTCTACACGGACGGGGCCGTCGACGCGACCATCGCGGCGCTGCGCGAGACCGGGCACGTGTACCTTCGGGACGGCGCCATGTGGCTCGCCACCACGGCCTTCGGCGACCAGAAGGACAGGGTGATGGTCAAGAGCGACGGCAGCCCCACCTACTTCCTCCCCGACGTCGCCTATCACATGAGCAAGTGGCGGCGCGGCTTCCACGAGGTCATCAACGTGCAGGGCTCGGACCATCACGGCACCGTCGACCGGGTGCGCGCCGGACTGCAGGCGCTCGGCCGGCCGCGGGGATATCCCGAGTACCTCCTCCATCAGATGGTGACCGTGGAGCGCAGCGGGGTGGAGGCGAAGCTCTCCAAGCGTTCAGGAGGCTACACCACCCTCCGCGAGCTGGTCGAAGCCGTCGGCGTGGACGTCGCCCGCTACTTCTTCCTGATGCGCAAGCCGGAGGCGCACCTGGTCTTCGATCTTGACGCCGCCCTCGACCATTCCGACCGCAACCCGGTCTACAAGAGCAAGTACGCGCACGCGCGCATGTGCAGCATCTTCCGCAAGGCGGGGATCGATCCCGACTCCATGACGCCGGACCAGCTCACCCCGGAGCGGCTCGACCTGTCCCTGCTGGAGCATCCGCGCGAGCGCGAGCTGATGGGGCGGCTGGGCGAGTTCCCGGACCTGGTGCGCCGGGCAGCGCGCGCGCGGGCGCCGCACCTGGTGTGCGAATACCTGGAGCACACCTCCGGCATGGTCAACTCGTGGTACCACGCCGGCAATCCCACCCGCAACCCCGGCCTCGCCGTGCTGGCCGGGGACCCGGCGCTGAGGGCGGCGCGCCTCGCCCTGACCGGGGCCGTGCGCGTGGTGCTGCGCAACGCGCTCACCCTGCTGGGCGTGGAGGCTCCGACCCGCATGGCGCGGCGCGAGGACTGAGGGGCGGGCGTGTCGACCCTGATTGTGGGAAGCATCGCGCTCGACACGGTCGAGACCCCGTTCGCGAGGGCCGAGGAGGTGCTCGGGGGGTCGGCCTCGTTCTTCGCGGCGGCGGCGAGCCTCTATCAGCCGGTCCAGGTGGTGGCGGTGGTCGGCGACGACTTCCCGCTGGCGGAACTGGACTTTCTGCAGGAGCGGGGCGTCGACTTCTCGGGGCTTCAAGTCGCGCGCGGGGAGAGCTTTCGGTGGGGAGGGACCTACAACGCCGACTTCAGCGCCCGAGAGACCACCTTCACGACCCTCGGCGTCTTCGCCGACTTCAGTCCGGTTATCCCCGCCGCCTTCCGCAAGGCCCGCATCGTCTCGCTGGGCAACATCCACCCCATTCTCCAGGGAGAGGTGCTGGACCAGGTGGAGAGACCGGAGCTGGTGGTGTGCGACACCATGAACTACTGGATCGAGCGGGAGCGGGAAGCGCTCATGTCGCTGCTCGAGCGCATCGATGTCCTGATGGTGAACGACACCGAGATCCATCAGCTCTCCGGCATTGCCGACCCCGTGCGGGCCGCTCGCTGGGTACGCGAACGCGGGCCGCGACGCGTGATTGTGAAGGAGGGTGCGCGGGGCGCGCGGCTCTTCGACGGAGAGGCCGCCTTCCGGTGCCCCGCGTATCCTGTGCCCCGGGTGGTGGATCCCACGGGAGCGGGAGACGCCTTCGCCGGGGGTTTCGCGGGACGGCTGGCGGCGCTGGGAGACTGCACCGGGGACGCGTTGCGGGAGGCGCTGGTGCACGGCTGCGTGCTGGGGTCCTTCGCCGTCGAGTCCTTTTCGCTCGACCGGCTCCGGAACCCGGAGGCCCGCGAAGTGGACGAGCGCACTCGTGTCCTCGGCGGACGAGCCGCATTCGAACCGTCACCGACGGGAGCAAGCCTTGTCTGACGATTCCCCGAGACTGGACTACCGCGCGGCGGGCGTCGACCTGGACGCGGCAGACCGGGCGAAGAAGGCCATCAAATCGCTGGTGGCGAGCACCCACGACCGCCACACCCTTTCCGGGATGGGCTCGTTCGGGGGGATGTACGCCGTGCCTGGGGGCCTGGACGCGCCGGTGCTGGTGTCGAGCGCGGACGGGGTGGGCACCAAGCTCAAGGTGGCGTTCCTTTCCGGCCGTCACGACACGGTGGGGGCGGACCTGGTCAACCACTGCGTAAACGACATCCTGGTCCAGGGCGCCCGGCCCCTCTTCTTCATGGACTATCTCGCCACCGGAGACATGGACGCCGGTGTGGTGGGCCAGGTGGTCACCGGGGTCGCCCGTGCGTGCCGCGACAACGGCTGTGCGCTGCTGGGAGGCGAGACGGCGCAGATGCCCGACTTCTACGCCCCGGGCGAGTACGACCTGGCCGGATTCATCGTCGGTATCGCGGAGCGGGACGCCCTGCTCGACGGATCGCGCACGGGGGCCGGCGACGTGCTGGTGGCGCTGGCTTCCTCGGGGCTCCACACCAACGGCTACACGCTGGCCCGCCGCATCGTCTTCGATGTCCTGGGGCTCGACGCGGGGAGCCCGTTCCCCGACTCCGGCGGGACGGTCGCGGACACGCTGCTGGCGGTGCACCGGAGCTATCTGGCGTCGCTCACCCCCGAGCTCGAACGGGGCGCCGTTCGCGCGCTCGCGCACGTCACCGGCGGGGGCATCCCCGGGAACCTGCCGCGGTCGCTGGGGGCGGGGCTGGGCGCGCGCGTCGACACCTCCAGTTGGCGACCTCCTCCCGTCTTCGGCGCGCTGGCGCGCGCGGGCGGCGTGGCGCGTGAGGAGATGTACCGGGTCTTCAACATGGGCGTGGGCATGCTGGTAGTGGTCGCGCCTGCGGAAGCCGACGGCCTCGTCTCCCGCCTGCGGGACCGGGGGGAGGAGGCCTGGATTGCGGGGGAGGTGGTCGCCGGGTCGGGTGTGGAGATGGGATGAAGGCCGCCGCCGGGCCGGTGCTGGTGCTCGCGCTCACGGTTCTCGCGTCCCCCGCGTGCGCGCAGGCCGCTGCGGAACTCACGGCCCGCTGCAGCGACGCGTCCGGTGGAGCCGCGTGGTGCGCAGCCGGTGCCACGGCATACCAGGCGGCCGCATCGGGCATCGGCCTGGCCGCATCGGCGGGCAGTGACATCCCGGGGACTTCGAGTACCCTGGGGTGGCGGCGTGGATTGGGTCCGCGCATGGCGCTGAGCGCCCGCTTCACGGGTGCCCGCATCCCGCTTCCCGACCTGGTTGAACCCATTGCCCTCGAACTCCCGGAGCTCCGCTCCACCGTCTCCCATGCCTCGCTGGAGGGCGCGGTCGGGCTGTTCGACGGCTTCCGCTGGGCGCCGCAGTACGGGGGCTTTCTATCGCTGGATCTGGTCGCTTCCGTCGGCGTACTCGGGCTTCCGCAGGCGCACGGCTTCGAGGGCGACGCCTACTCGGTCGGAGTCGGTGCCCGCGTCGGCCTGCTCCGCGAGTCCTTCGACGTTCCGGGTGTCTCGGTCTCCGCCGTGAGACGCTTCCTCGGAGATGTCCGGCTCGGAGCTGCGCGAGCGATCACCGTGCGACTCGAACCGGCGGCAACCTCCTTCCGCGCCCTGATCGGCAAGGAGTTTTCGGTCGCGGGCATCGTTGCCGGCGCGGGATGGGACCGGTACTCGGGAACCGTAACCATCGACGGCCCCGAATCGGGCCGTCAGCCGCGCAGCGTGACGCTCGACGGCCCCGCATTCGATCGTCTGCTCGTGTACATGGGCGTCTCCCGCACCTGGCAGGTGCTTGTGGTGGCGGGCGAGATCGGTTGGGCCGACGGATTCGATGGCGTGCCGGATTCCTCCGTGCAACCCTTCGACCCGACCGCCGGCAGCGTGTTCGGGTCCCTGAGCCTGCGGATTACCCGATAGCGGAGATGGCCGCATGACCGAGAGCGGGAGTGGCGGGCTCGACCCGGTGCCGAATGATCGGGTGTCGGAGGCGGATCTGGGCTTCCTGGAGCGAGCCGTCGAGCTCGGACGGCGTGGATGGGGCCGGGTGTCGCCCAACCCCATGGTCGGGTGCGTCGTGGTGCGGAAGGGCGAGGTGGTGGGAGAGGGATGGCACCGCGAACTGGGCGGGCCGCACGCGGAAGTGCACGCGCTCGCCAAGGCGGGAGAGAGGGCCCGGGGCGCCACAGCATACACCAGCCTCGAGCCGTGCGCCCACATGGGCCGTACGCCCCCATGCACGGGTGCCCTCCTCGACGCCGGCGTGGCCCGCGTGGTCTTTGGCGCCGCCGACCCGGGCGCCGGAGCGGGCGGGGCCGCCGTGCTGCGTGCCGGCGGGATCCGCGTCGACGGGCCTGTCTTCTCCAGCGCCCGGGCCGCGTCGTGCAATCCCGCCTTCTTCCATGTCGCGCGCAACGCGTCGCCGTACGTCGCCCTCAAGCTCGCGCTCAGCCTGGACGGGCGCATCTCGCGCGCCGGCGAGCAGACCGGCCTCACCGGGCCGCCGGCGCGCGAGCACGTGCACTACCTGCGCGCCGGCTTCGACGCGATCATGGTGGGAGCGAACACCATGAAGATCGACGACCCCCGCCTGACGGCTCGCGGGCAGCCCGAGCCCCGCCGCCCGCCCGACCGCATCGTCCTGGACTCCCGCGCCCGCATGGCTCCGGAAGCCAGGCTCCTGCGGGAGGACGGCGGGGGGCGGGTGCGCATCTTCACGGATGCGGACGCGCCCCCGGACCGGGTCCGCCCGCTTGAGGAGCGAGGCGCCTCTGTGCATGCCGTTCCCCGCGCGGCGGGCGGTCTCGAGCTGGGCGCGGTGCTGGGTACCTGCTACCGGGAGGGACTCACCTCCCTCCTCTGCGAAGGGGGTGGGGTCCTCGCATCCTCGCTCCTGCGCGAGGGACGCGTGCAGCGCCTCTACCTGTTCCTGGCCCCGCTCACGCTCGGACACGGCTCGGTCCCGGCCTTCCCGGGGCTCGACGACTCGGCCTGGGAGGGGTGGCGACCCGCCGGGTCGCCGGCCGCGTTCGGGCGCGACCTCCTCTGGGTGCTGGACAGAGACGGCTGATGTTCACCGGGCTGGTGGAGGAAGTCGGAAAGGTCGTGGCGGTGGCGGCCCGCCCGGAGGGCCGGCGGATGACCATACGCGCCCCGAACATCGCGCCCGACCTCACCGACGGCGCCTCGGTGGCGGTCGACGGGGCGTGCCTGACCGTCGCCGCCCTTGAGGCCGCCAGCTTCGCCGTGGACGTTGTGCCCGCCACCCTGGCGCGCACCATCGCCGGCGACTACCAGGCCGGGACGCGCGTCAATCTCGAGCAGGCGCTCCGCCTGGGCGACCGTCTCGGCGGCCACCTGGTGCAGGGGCACGTCGACGGCGTCGGATCCCTGGTCTCCCGAACCGATCCCGCTCCCCGGGACGGCGCCCGCCTCCTCACCTTCCGCGTCCCACCCGAAGTGGCCCGCGCCACCATCCTGCACGGCTCCATCACGCTCAACGGGGTCAGCCTGACCATCAGCGAATTGCCCGGCCCCGACCTGGTGCGGATCGCGATCGTGCCCTTCACCTGGAAGCACACAAACCTGGCCGCCCTCGCCCCCGGCGCCCCCGTCAACGTCGAAGCGGACCTGATCGGGAAGTACGTGGGTAAGCTCCTGTCAGTCCACACCCCGGATTCTTCTCAAGGCTGAGCCCCGTGCCGCACTCCCGCGTGGAAGCTGCCATCCGCGACATACGCGAAGGCAGGATGGTCATCGTCGCCGACGACGAGGACCGGGAGAACGAGGGCGACCTGGTGTGCGCGGCCGCCGCCGCCACTCCCGAGGTCGTCAACTTCATGACCAAGCACGCGCGCGGCCTCATCTGCGTGGCCCTGACGCGCGAGCGGGCGGCCGAACTCGGTCTTCCGCCCATGACCGAGGACAACACCGACCCCCAGGGCACCGCGTTCACGGTTTCGGTGGACGCGCACCGCAAGTACGGGGTCACCACCGGCATCAGCGCCTTCGACCGCGCCAAAACCATCGAAGTGCTGATCGATCCCGCGAGCCGCCCGGGCGACCTGCGCCGTCCCGGCCACGTCTTTCCGCTGCGCGCCGTTCCCGGCGGGGTACTGCGCCGGGTGGGGCAGACCGAGGCCTCCGTGGACCTGGCCCGTCTCGCCGGATTCGAGCCCGCCGGCGTCATCTGCGAGATCCTCAGCCAGGACGGCACCATGGCACGCCGTCCCCAGCTGGAACGGTTCGCCCGGGAGCACGATCTGCTCTTCATCACGGTGGCCGAACTGGTCGCCTATCGGCTGGCGAAGGAGCGGCTGGTGGAGCGGGTGGCCACCGCGCGCCTCCCCACCGGCGTCGGCCCCTTCGACGTCATCGGCTTTCGCAGCCCGCTCGACGACCGCGAGCACGTGGCGCTGGTCAAGGGAGAGATCGACGGGCGGGCGGACGTGCTGGTGCGCATGCACTCGGAGTGCCTGACCGGGGATGTCTTCGGTTCGATCCGGTGCGACTGCGGCCAGCAGCTGCGCGCCGCGATGCGCCAGGTGCAGGAGGAGGGCAGCGGCGCCATCGTCTATCTGAAGCAGGAGGGCAGGGGGATCGGCCTGCACAACAAGCTGAAGGCCTATCAGCTCCAGGACGACGGCCAGGACACCGTAGAAGCCAATCGCAGCCTCGGCTTCGATCCCGATCTGCGCGACTACGGCATCGGCGCGCAGATCCTGCTCGACCTGGGCCTCAGCTCGATTCGCCTTCTGACCAACAATCCCCGCAAGATCGTCGGCCTGGAGGGATACGGCTTGCGTGTGACCGGAAGGGTGCCGCTCGAGATGGAGCCATCGGACTTCAACGAGCACTACCTCGACACCAAGCGCGCGAAGCTCGGCCACCTGATTTAGAGCAGATGACCGGGTCCAACACCTTCAGCGCGTCGCTCGACGGATCCGGCAAGCGGTTCGCCATCGTGGCGGCCCGCTTCAACCCGGGGATCACCGGCAACCTGCTCTCCGGGGCGCTGGCTCGCCTGGCCGCACACGGCGTTGCGACCGGGGACATCGACGTCTACCGGGTGCCGGGCGCCTGGGAGCTTCCGCAGACCGCGGCGCGCCTGGCGAAGCGTGCCGGCCATCACGGCATCCTTGCGCTCGGGTGCGTCATCCGCGGCGAGACCCCGCACTTCGACTACGTGGCGGGGGAGGCGGCCTACGGGCTGGGCGAGGTTGCGCGCTCGTCGGCGGTCCCCGTCGTGTTCGGCGTGCTGACCACCGACACGCGCGAGCAGGCCGAGCGCCGCGCCGATCCGGGGGGAATGGACAAGGGTGGAGAGGTGGCGTCGGCCGCGGTCGAGATGGCGCTGCTGTTCGACGGGCTCGCCTGAAGGGGCATGGCCTTCGAGGATCGACCCCGCCGCAACCGCACCCGCGCGCGGGCATGGGCGCTCCAGGTGTTCTATCGCTGGGAGTCGGCGGAGAGCGGGTCGGTCCTGGATGCCCTTGAGACCACGCTCGCCAACCGGCGGGTGGCGCCCACGTGCCAGGCTCACCTGGCGCGGGTCGTGCGCGGCTTTGCCAGGCACGAGGAAGAGGTGCGCGCGGCGGTCAGCGAAGCTCTGGACAACTGGCGGATCGAGCGGCTGGCCCGGGTAGACCGTTGCATCCTGTTCCTCTCGGTTACCGAGATGCTCTTCCTGGACGGCGTGCCGCCCGCGGTCGCGATCCAGGAAGGGGTCCGGCTGGCGCAGCGTTACGGAAGCGAGCATTCGGACCGCTTCGTCAACGGCGTTCTGGACGCGGTGATGAAGGCGCACGCGGTCGTGGATGAACGCTGACCTGCGCGGCCCGTAGACCTGTGCCCCCGTCCTTTCTACCTTCGACGGGGCCGAAGTCAAACCAACGGGAACCGGGGTTGGAAGAGACATGAAAGTGAATACCGTCGCTCGCCGCTGCGACGTGCCCGAATACGTGATCAAACGGGCCGACCGGAAGATCGGAAAGCTGGTCCGTTTCGATCCGCGCCTGACCTCCGCCGAAGTCGTGTTCCGGATTGAGCGCCACGTTCACCGAGTGGAGGTCTTCCTTTCCCTCAATGGACACGAGCCGGTGGTCGCCCGTGGGGAGGCGCGTGATTTCCCGACCGCGCTCGACCAGGTGGCCGATCGCCTGAGCAAGATCCTGCGCCGCGGCCGGACCCAGCAGGTGGAGCACTGGGCCGGGCGGTGAGCACGAGACTCTTCACCTCCGAGTCGGTCACCGGAGGGCACCCGGACAAGCTCGCCGACCAGATCTCCGACGCCATCCTCGACCACCTCCTGGCGCAGGACCCGCGGGCCCGGGTGGCCTGCGAAACCCTGGTCTCGACCGACTTCGCCCTGGTCGCGGGCGAGATTTCGACGACGGCCGGCGACCTCGACTACACGCAGATCGTCCGCGAGACCATCCTGGCGGCCGGGTACACCCGCGACGAGTACGGCATCGATGGCCGCCGCTGCCAGGTGGAGTCGAGGATCGACCCGCAGTCACCGGACATCGGGGCTGCCGTGGACGACGGCGGCGCGGGTGACCAGGGACTCATGTTCGGCTATGCAACCGACGAGACCGACGAGCTGATGCCCGCCCCCATCCTCCTGGCCCACCAGCTCGCCCGGCGCCTCACCTCGGTGCGGGAGTCGGGGTCGCTGCCGTGGCTGCGGCCGGACGGCAAGACCCAGGTCACCATGGAGTACGACGGAGACCGTCCCCTGCGCGTGCACACCGTCGTGGTCAGCGCGCAGCACGACGATGACGCCTCCGACGGGGAGATCCGGGAGGGGATCACCGAGCAGGTCATCGCCCCCGTGTTTGCCGCGTCCGGTTTCGCGTGGCAGGGGTGCATCCGCCACATCAACCCCTCGGATCGGTTCGTGATCGGCGGTCCCTTCGGGGACGTGGGCCTGACCGGCCGCAAGATCATCGTCGACACCTACGGGGGCGCTGCCCGCCACGGAGGCGGCGCGTTCAGCGGCAAGGACTCCACCAAGGTCGACCGATCCGGCGCCTACGCCGCGCGCTGGGCGGCCAGGAACGTGGTCGCCGCCGGGATCGCGCGCCGCTGCGAGATCCAGCTCGCCTACGCAATCGGCCGGGCGCGGCCGGTCTCGGTGGCGGTCGATACCTTCGGCACCGCCACCTGCGGGACGCCGGACGAGCACATCGCGACTGCCGTACAGGAGGTGTTCGACTTTCGTCCCGCCGCCATCATCGACCGCCTGGGCCTCCGCCGTCCGGTCTTCACCCCCACCGCCGTCCATGGCCACTTCGGCCGCAAGCCCGAATGCGTGCGGTGGAAGGACGGCACGGGGGTCGCGCTGTTCCGCTGGGAGCGGACCGACCAGGTCGAAGAGTTGAGGCAGGCGCTGGGGATGTGACCCCGGGGCGGCCGGCTCCACCCGGCGGCCGGCGGCCGGAACTTCACCTGCAAGCGGGGGTCTAGCAGCCGGTGACCTCCGGCCCGGGCGTCCGGCAGTTCCCGGCGCCCACGCGGAATCGTCCACCGACTGCCAGGCTCGAGGGCGCGTGGCACGCCACGTCCCGCGCGCGAACCACCCCACATTCCGATTCTCCGGGACGACTGCCCAGCAAGAATGTCTACGCTTACGAAGGCTCGACCGGCCCGGCCGGCGGTTTCGCGGCCGCCCTTCAAGGTCAAGGATCTGGCCCTCGCCGAGTGGGGCCGGCAGGAGATCGATCTCGCCCGCGGGGAGATGCCGGGGCTGATGGCGCTCCGGGAGGAATACGCCGGCGAGAGGCCCCTCGCGGGCGCCCGCATCTCGGGCTCCCTGCACATGACCATCCAGACCGCCGTGCTCATCGAAACCCTCGTGGAACTGGGCGCGGACGTGCGCTGGGCATCCTGCAACATCTTCTCCACCCAGGACCACGCCGCGGCCGCGATGGCCGACGCGGGCGTGCCCGTCTTCGCCTGGAAGGGAGAGACGCTGGAGGAGTACTGGTGGTGCACCTGGATGGCGCTCGCGCACCCCGAGGGCGGCCCCGACCTCATCGTCGACGACGGCGGGGACGCCACGCTTCTCATCCACCAGGGGGTCGAACGCGAGCTGCAGGCGGAAGCCGGGTTCGCGCGCGCGCCCGGGGCCTCGGAGGAAGAGGAGGAGATCGGCCGCCTGCTCGACCGGGTGCTGAAAGAGGATTCGCGCTTCTGGAGGTCGCTCGCGGCGGATGTGAGGGGCGTGAGCGAGGAGACCACCACCGGCGTGCACCGGCTCTACCGCATGGCCGAGGAAGGCACCCTGCTGTTCCCGGCCATCAACGTCAACGACTCGGTCACCAAATCCAAGTTCGACAACCTGTACGGCTGCCGCGAGTCGCTGGTCGACGGCATCAAGCGCGCCACCGACATCATGGTGGCGGGCAAGAAGTGCGTCGTGCTGGGCTACGGCGATGTCGGCAAGGGCTGCGTTCAGGCCTTCGCCGGGCTCGGCGCCACCCTCTACGTCACCGAGATCGACCCCATCAACGCGCTGCAGGCCGCGATGGAGGGCCATCAGGTGGTGACCATGGACGAGGCCTGCGCCTTCGGCGACATCTTCGTCACCGCCACGGGCAATGTCTCCGTGATCACCCGCGGGCACATGGACCGCATGAAGGACGGGGCCATCGTCTGCAACATCGGCCATTTCGACTCCGAGATCGAAGTGGCCGGGCTGGCGGGCCTGGAGTGGACCGAGATCAAGCCGCAGGTAGACAGGATCACCTGGCCGGACGGCAGGAGCATCGTCCTTCTCGCGCGCGGCCGCCTCGTCAACCTCGGCTGCGCCACGGGCCACCCGAGCTTCGTCATGAGCACGAGCTTCACCAACCAGTGCATGGCGCAGATCGACCTCTGGCGGAAGCGCGAGACCGGCGAGTACGCGAAACGGGTCTACACCCTTCCCAAGATCCTGGACGAAAAGGTGGCGCGACTGCATCTGGACAAACTGGGAGCGCGTCTGACGACGCTCACTCCCGAGCAGGCGGAATACATCGACGTGCCGGTCGGCGGCCCGTACAAGCCCGACCACTACCGCTACTGAGCGCCAACGCGCATTGCTGCTGAGGTCGTCCGGGACGGCCGGCGGGGTAGCGTCCCGCGAGGAGGACCGTTGGTCGAGGTCAGGGTACAGAGCCTGGGGCTTGACCCCTCATCCAACACGCCGGTCGTCATCCTGCGGGAGGTGGAGGGCGAACGGGTGCTGCCGATCTGGATCGGTCCGGGCGAGGCCAGTTCGATCGCGATGGAGCTGGCCAGCATGAAGTTCAGCCGGCCCCTCACCCACGACCTCATCGTCTCGGTGATCGGCGGGCTCGGCGGCACCCTCGAGCGGGTGCTCATCACCCGCGTCCTCGACAACACCTTCTACGCCGAGCTGATCGTGCAGCGGGACGGCGACGTCGTCTCCATCGACGCGAGGCCCTCGGACTCCATCGCGGTCGCCCTCCGGACCGAGGCGCGCATCTTCGCCCAGGAGGATCTCCTCCACAAGACCTCGATCGAGGTGACGGACGAGGAAGGTGCGGCCTCCGAAGAAGGCGAGGAGGAGGCGCCGCCGGGCATGGACGCGGAGGAGCTCAAGGAACACCTGCGCAAGCTTCATCCCGAGGACTTTGGCCGCTTTACGCCCTGACTCCCGGGCGCTCCTGCTGGCCGCGTTCCTCACTGCGCCGGGCTTCGGGGCCATTCCTGCCCACGCCGCGACGGCGTCGACCGGTAATGCACGCCCCCCATCGGCGATGCGTCCGTCGTCGCAGGAAGCCGCCGCAACCGCCTCGACCAGCGAGCAGGCTACCGCGACGCTCCGGGGCAGGGTGCTGCTTGGCGACGCCGGAGTCGGGTCCGGGCTGGTGACGCTGCACGAAGTGGCGCTCGGGGGAGGAAGCGAAATCGACTCCGTGGTGGTCGCGGACGACGGATCCTTCGCCTTCGAGCTGCCCCGTGTCCCGGACCCGGAATCGGGAACCGTCTTCTTCGCGTCGACCCTCTACGAGGACATCCTCTACTTCGGCATCCCCGTAAACAGCGTCATCCAGCTCGACAGCACCTACGTCATCCGTGTGTACGAGACCGAACCCGCCCCGCCGGGCGGCGCGGACTTCACGGTCTCGGTGCGCAACCTCTTCCTGCAGGACGTGGGCACGGGGTGGAGCGCGGTGGACCTCATCCAGATCCGCAACGACGGCTTCCGGACCCTGATCCCGGCGAATGGCGAGCCGGTGTGGTCGTATCCGCTGCTGGGCGGCGCACAGGACTTCGAAGTGGGCGAAAGCGACCTTGCCGAGGACGCGGTGCGATTCGCCGACGGACGCATGTACATCGCGGCTCCGGTGCCGCCCGGCGAGCGCCTTTACGCGGTGCGCTACACGGTCCCGGGCCACCAGTTCGTCGCGCCGCTTCCGGGACTCACCGAGACCATGGAGCTGCTCGTCCTCGAACCTTCTCCGCCGACCGCCGTCACCGGGCTGCAGCCGCTCCCGCCGATCGAGGTGGAGGAGGGCGTGACCTATCGGCGCTACGCCGCCGGCGACATCGTCGATGACGCGGTGGGCTTGCTCCTGGCGGAGGAAGAGGAAGGACTTCCGCTGGAATGGATGGCGGTGATCCTGACCGTCGTCCTCGCATGGCTCGGGCTGTACGCGGTCTACCGCGACCCCGCGGCGGCGACGGCTTCCGCCGCCGATGAGCGGCGCAGGCTGCTTCGCGAAGTAGCCATTCTGGACGAAGCGTATGCGCGCGAGGGGAAGCTGGGGAGCAAGGCACGCAAGGCCTATCGGCGCAGGCGCGAGCGGCTGCTGGCACGCATTGGGCTCGCCGACGATCCCCGGGTTTAGAGGATGTCGCTCCTCTCGACGCGCGCCATCCTGCTCAAGGCCCATCCCTTCAGCGAAACCAGCATGATCCTCCGCTTCTTCACGCGCGAGCGAGGCCTGGTGAGCGTGATGGCGCGGGGCCTGCGCAGGCGCGGAACCCCGCCCGAGATCTTCTCCTCGGGGGTTCTCGTGCTCTACTACCGCAGCAACCGGGATCTCCAGAACTATCGGGAGTTCTCGGTCATGCACGCGCACCGGGCCCTGGCCGGCGACGTGCGGCGGTTCGCGGGGGCGTCGCTGCTCGCGGACCTGGTGCTGCACCACGCCGGCGAGGAACCGAGCGCGGCCCTCTTTGCCGGACTCGACGCGTCGCTGGGACGGCTGGCCGAGTCTCCTCCGGAGATGATCGCGGTCCTCATCCTGTCCAGCGCCTGGGCGTTGGTATCGTTGATGGGGTACGCTCCTGAACTCGCCGTATGCGTGGCGTGCGGGGACCGACTCGACCCCGCCGCCGTTGGCCGCCTGGACCATGCGGCGGGAGGGGTGCGCTGCCCGCGTTGCGCGGGGCCGGCCTCCGAGGCGCCCCGCATCGGGCCGCGCGCGCGGGAACAGTTGAGGACGCTTCTCCTGGGAGAACCGGTGGACGGGCTCGACCGCGTCACCCAGCATCTGAGAGTGCTGCGCAACTACGTCCACCATCACATTTCCGGGTCCCGTCCGCTGCCCTCCTTTCCCTTTCTCGAGAGCGTCGTTGGCGAAGCCGTCTGAACCGCGGGAGAGCCCATGCGCAGGCTGATCCTCGGGACAGCCGGGCACATCGACCACGGCAAGACCGCTCTCGTCCAGGCGCTCACCGGCGTGGACACCGACCGGCTGGCCGAGGAGAAGCGGCGCGGCATCACCATCGACCTCGGGTTCGCCGAGCTCCCGGTGAGCGAAGATCTCGCCTTCGGTGTGGTCGACGTGCCGGGCCACGAGTCCTTCATCCGCAACATGCTGGCGGGCGCCACCGGGATGGACCTGGTGCTGCTGGTAGTGGCGGCGGACGAGGCCACCATGCCGCAGACGCGCGAGCACCTGGCGATCGTGCGCCTGCTCGGGGTCGAGCGGGTGGTGGTGGCGCTCAGCCGCATCGACCTCGTGGACGAGGAGTGGCTGGAGCTCGCGCTGGACGACGTCAGCGAGCTGCTCGCCGGCACGCCTCACGCGGACGCGCCCATCGTGCCGACCTCCGCGGTGACCGGGGCGGGGCTGGACGAGCTGCGGGCGGCGCTCGCGCGCGAGGGCGCAAAGGCGCGCGCGCGGCTGGACGACGACATCGTGCGCCTGCCGGTGGATCGCGTCTTCACGGTGCGCGGCACCGGAACCGTGGTGACGGGCACGCTCTGGTCGGGGTCGCTGTCCCTCGACCACCGCGTGCGGCTCGAACCGGGCGGGCTGGCGGCCCGGGTGCGCGGCCTGCAGGTGCACGGGCGCTCGGTCCGAACGGCGCGCGCCGGGGAACGCACCGCGGTCGCGCTTGCCGGCGGCCGCGTGGGCAGGGAGGCGGTGGGACGGGGACAGGTGGTGGTCGGCGCCGATCCATGGATGGCCGCCGACCGCGTCACCGCGCGCATCGAACTGCTTGCCGACACCGCCTGGGGCATCGAGCGCGGCCAGCGGGTCAGGGTGCACCTGGGGACGTCGGAGGTGATGGCCCGCGTCTTCCTGCTCGACTGCGCCGAGATGGTGGCGGGGGAGGCGGCCTGGGCGCAGTTGCGGCTGGAGGCGCCCCTGGTGGCGAGGGCGCGCGACCACGTGGTCCTGCGCTCCTACTCGCCGATGACCACGATCGGCGGCGGCATCGTGGCCGAGCCGTCACCACCGCCGCGGACGCGGCTGCCGGGCAGGGAGGTGAAGCTGCTCCAGGCGATTGTGGGGCCGGATCCGGACCGTCGCCGCCGGGCGGTGCTCGAACTGGCGGGATGGGAAGGCGTCCCGGACGACGAACTGCCCATCCGCACGGGCGATCCACCAGGGACGCCTGCCTCCGGCGGGGACGAGACGGGCTTCGCGACCGCCCGGGCGCTCTATTCCGGAACCGTGGCCGCCGAGGGCCGCCGTCTGCTCCGCCGCCAGGTCGCCCGCCACCACCGGGCCCAGCCACTCCGACCCGGCATGCCCCTCGCGGAGGCGCGCGACGCTCTGCCCCGCGGCGCGGGCGCGGAGCTGGCCGATGCCCTGCTCGCGCACCTGGCCGAAACGGGCGAACTGGAGGTCCACCGCGACCTGGTGCGCGAACCCGGCTTCACGCCCTCCCTCACCGCGGAGCAGGAAGGCGTGCGGACAGGCCTGGCGGAGCAGTACCGGGCTGCAGGCCTCTCTCCGCCCTCCATCCGCGATCTTCCCGCCGCGCTACGCGACCATCCCGACCTGTGGCCCATTCTCAAGCTGATGGAACAGGCTGGCGACATCGTCGTGTTGAACGACGATTTCTTCGCCGACGCGGACGCGGTCAGGCAGGGCGCGCGCGAGGTTCAGGAGCGGCTCGGTGGCCGATCCGGCCTCGGTCCCGCGGACTTCCGCGAGGTTCTCCCCGTCACCCGCCGGCACCTGCTCCCGTTGCTCGCCTGCTTCGACCGGCTCGGAGTGACGGTTCGACGCGGCAGCGGGAGGGACGTGTCCGACAGCCCGGGCCCGAGCCTGTGAGCACATGCATCCGACTGGATCCGGGAGGTGAACGTTTCGGGCCTGTGTGGTGTCCTATTGGGCAGCAACGCACCTCACGGCGGCGGCGGTCGATGTTGACAGGGAGGGCAGGAGCCTCCTACCATCCCTTGGTGGTGCAGAAACCGGTTTTCCAGGATGCCTGGGAGGGCTATCGTTCCTAAGCTACTGCACAGAAAAACCTGTGCGGAGGGTTGATATGAGACGCTTTCTACGCGTCTTGACAGGCCTCCTCCTCATCCCGCTCGCTGGTCTGGACCCTGGCTTGGCCCAGGAAACGGGTGAACGGGGAAGCCAGCAGAATTCCGGATTCGAGTTGCGTCAGAACTATCCGAATCCGTTCAACCCGGAGACCCGCATCCCCTTCTCGTTGGGTGACGAGTTGTTTTCAGGCGGGGAGCCGGTCGTCGTGTCGATTCGCATCTACAACGTGCTCCAGCAGCTGGTCGCTTCCCCCACCGCCCTGCAAAACCCGGGGAGCGACGGCTTCCCCGTGTCCGACATGGAGTACGAAAGACCGGGCGACTACGAAGCCTACTGGGACGGACGCGACCTTGAGGGCAACCAGGTGGCGTCCGGGGTCTATCTCCTGCAGTTGACGGTGAACGGCCGCTCGAGCGTCATCAAGATGTTCGTAACCAAGTAGGCTTGCGGCTGGCCGCCGCTTCGTTCCTTCCCTACGATTAGCCCGTTCGCGCCCGATTTCGCGGGTCGCGGCCGGCCAGCGCCCGAATGACGCGGGCGACCGCTTTCAGGGGAGGAGCCGCATGAAGCCGCTCGACCGTCGCAACTTCATCCGCACCACCGCAGCCGCCGGTCTTGCCGCGCTTCCCGCCGGAGGGCTGGCGGCCCGCATCGCCGAGGGATCCGAGCCCGCATCGGGCGCATCTCCCCGCGCGCCGTCCGCGAGGTCGTCCCTCGACGACCCGCTCGGCGTCCGCCCCAGCTTCCCGGTCACCGAGGAGCTCGCGTACCTCAACACGGCCTCCGTCGGGCCCATCCCGATCCCCGTGCGCGATGCCCTGCACGCGTACGCCGACGGCAAGATGCGGCGACGCGGCGGCGGTTCCGGCCCCTCCCCGCGGCAGCGGGCCGTCTCCGGATTCGCCGGACTGTTCGGGGCCGACGAGGACGAGATCGCCCTCCTCTACTCCACGACCGACGCGGAGAACATCGTCGCGAGCGCGCTGGACTGGCGCGAGGGCGACAACATCGTGGTCGACGAGCTGCACTTCGTCTCCACCTACGTGCTCTACCGTCAGCTGGAGCAGCGGATGGGGGTCGAACTGCGGGTGGTGCCGTCGCGCGACGGCGTGGTCACCACGAACGACTTTGAGCACCGGACGGACGGACGCACCCGGCTCATCAGCGTGGCGTGGGTCTCCAACCGGAACGGCTTCCGCCACGATCTGCCCGCGCTCGCCGAATTGGCGCACGCGCATGGCGCCTACCTCTACGCCGATGCCGTCCAGGCGCTGGGCACCTTCCCGGTGAATCTGCGGGACGAGGGCGTCGACTTCGCCGGCGCAAACGGCTACAAGTGGCTGCACGCCGACTTCGGCTGCGCGCCCTTCTTCGTCCGCCGAGAACACCTGGAGTGGATGGCGCCCGACCGCTACGGACATCGGCAGGTGGCCGAGACCCTGCCCGGGCACCGGTACCGCCTGAGAACCAGCGCCGCCAAGTTCGAGTACGGGAGCCTGGCCAACGGTCCGGTGGCCGCCATGGGCGCCGCCCTCGACTTCCTCGCCGATGTCGGGCTGGATCGCATCGCCGGGCACACCCACGCCCTGGCGGGCGAGCTGCGCGCGGGAGCGGAGGCGCTCGGGATGCAACTCTTCACCCCGGCGCGCAATCCGTCGCCCATCGTGAGCTTCCACCACGGCCTCGACCAGGAGACTCTCGCGAAGGCGCTCGCCGACGAGGGCATCGCCGTCACCTTCCAGGAAGAGGGAAGGCTGCTCCGCGCCGCCGTGGCGATGTTCAACAACCGCGAGGACGTGGACCGGCTGCTGGGGGTGCTGGCGGGGATGGTGTAGGGAGGAAGGGCGCCGCCGGCCCTGGTCAGTGCTCCAGCAGCGTCTCCACGTGGGCCGCTGCGGCGAGCGCGGTTCCGTCCAGGTTGTACCCGCCCTCCAGGAGCGACACCAGCCGTCCCTCGCAGCAGCTGTCGGCGTAGTCCATCGCCATGCGGGTCATGCGCCGGAACGCGTCGTCGGTGAGGTCGAAGCACCCAAGCAGGTCGTCGCGGCGGCTGTCGAAGCCGGCGGAGACGATCACGAAATCGGGGTCGAAGGCAGCCACCGCCGGCGAGAGCGCGTTGTCCCAGTAGCGCAGCATGTCCGCGTCGCTGGAGCCGCAGTCCAGGTGGACGTTGATGTTCAGGCCCGTGCCCTCTCCCTCGCCGGCGAGCGACGGATCGCCGGTCCCGGGATACGCAGCCCAGTCGTGGGAGGAGAAGAAGAGCACGGACGGGTCGTCGTAGAACGCGTTCTGGGTGGCGTTGCCGTGGTGGTAGTCCCAGTCGATCACCAGCACCTTCTCGTGGCCATGGATCTCCTGCGCGTACTTCGCCGCGATGGCCGCGTTGCTGTAGTAGCAGAAGCCCTCCTCGGCGCCGGTGTTGTTGGCGTGGTGCCCCGGAGGCCGGATGGCGCAGAAGACGTTGCGCACCCGGCCCTCGGCGACCGCGTCCACGCCGGTGAGCGCGCCGGAGACAGCGAGCTCGGCGACGCTCGCGCTCACGCCCAGTTCGCGCACCGAATCGACGTGCTCGCCGGTGTGGTGGGCGCGGATGCGGAGCAGGGGATCGGCGGTGGGCGCGACCGGCACCGTCGCCTCGATGAGGCCGCGCGCCTCCAGCTCGGCCCGCATGCGCACCAGCCGCTCGGGGATCTCGGGCGGTCGGCCGCCGTCCGGCCGGATGAGCACGTGGTCGAGGTAGCGCGGATCGTAGATAAGGGCGGTTCCGGCGGCCTGCGGAGACCCGCCGGACATCGCCCCGTCACCCACCGGAGAAGGCTCGGTACGCGGGTGGAAGAGGGCGTCCCGCGCCGGAAGCGCGGTGGTCAGGGCGGGCAGAGCGCCAAGTGCGGCGGCCGAGGATTTCACGAAGCTGCGTCTGTCCATGACAACCCTCGCCGGTCAACGGGATCACTTGTTCTCAGGCGGGCATAATACTCATGGTGTCTCAGCCGTTCCAGCCGGAGAAGGCCATGAAGTCCAGAGCCAGGTCAGCCTACCGATTCGCCCTCTGCGCGGCGGTCGCGACGCCATTCCTCCTGCTATGGGTCATCGGTGCCGTGGGTCTGATCGGGGTTGAAGGCGACCCGTTCGACCGCATCTACGGCGGCGTGATCGCGGTTGGGATCGTCGGCGCCATGATCGCCCGTTTCCGCGCACGCGGCATGGCGCGCGCGCTGTTCGCGGCGGCGCTCGCGCAGGCGCTGGTGGTCGTAGTCGCCCTGGCCATCGGCAAGCAGCACTCCCCGGTCAGCTCGGTGGTGGAGATCCTGGGTCTGAACGGCTTCTTCGTGGTGCTCTGGCTGGTGTCGGCCCGGCTGTTCATCCGCGCCGCGCGCGCGCAGGAAGCCGAAGGGGTTCAGCCGGGATGAGGCCAGGCCGAACGTTCGCCGCGCGCGTCGGCGTCGACCGTCCGGTGCGGCCGACCGTCGCCCGGTCCGGGCCTTCGGCGGTCTTGCCGGTCGTCCTCGCGGTGTGCGGCCTGGCCTCCGCCTGCTCCCTCGAAAGGCCCAGTGTGGAGCATCCTGTTCCCGACAGCCTGGCCAGCGCATTCAATCCCGGCCTGGTCGTCGGCGCAGGGGATGCGCCCGCCCCGGCGAGTCCCGAGCTCGAGGTCGACTCGCTCATGGTGATGTTTGGAGCGCGCGACCTCCCGGAGGCCGAAGTCATCGGGAGAATCAGGGTGGCGAAGCGATGGGGCGAGGAGATCTTCGTCCTCGATGACCAGCTGACCACGGTGCATGTGCTGAACCTCCGGACGCGGTCCCACGTGCGCGTCGGGAGGCCGGGGCAGGGTCCGGGAGAACTGGCCATACCGCTGGGCCTGGCGCTGTCCGGGGACCGCATGTACGTGGCGGACGAACGGCAGGCCATCCGTGTGTTCGCCCGCGCCGAGGGAGAGTGGTCGTGGGCGCGGGATATTCCGGTCCCGTTTCTCCCCCTGGATGTCTGCTCCATGGACGACGGCCTGTACGTGCTGGCCGTGGGCGAAGAGACGTCCGCCGTCATTCATCGCCTCGAGAGGGACCAGGTGGCTGCGTCGTTCGGCGTCCCGTACCGTTGGGACGACACGTTCATTCGCTACACGGCGGCCGAGGGACGCCTCGCCTGCCTGCCGGAAGTCGATGGCGTCGCCTGGGTGCCGACGCGCCTGAATGAAATCCACCTGTACGGAAGCGATGGCGCGCTGCGCTGGATCGCCCGGCTGCCGAACCACAGGCCGATGGGCATCGTGGAGGATCCTGAAACGGGTTCCGTATCCCTGGGGCTGACCCCCGGAGTGACGGAAATGCACATGCTGCACGCGGTGGCGCCGTTCGCCTCGAATCTCCTGGTTCAGTTGAGCCTGTACGATCGGGACGCCGTAGAAGCGGATGCGCCGAAGGCGATACAAAGCTATCTGCTCGACGTGACTTCGGGCGCGGTTCGCGAAATCGAGTCTCCGCATCGCGGTCTGATTGAGTTGGCCGAAGGACAGATGGCCCGGTTCGCGAACCATCCCTGGCCGAGGGTGGAGGTCTTCGCCGTCTCGGAGGCCAGATGACAACGGAGCACGCCATGATCAAGCGAGCGGGCGTCATCCCGATCCTCGTCGCTCTCGCGTCGGCCGGCGGGCTCGCGGCCCAGACCGGACCGGGCATGCAGAACACCGCGCCGACCCGGACCATTTTCGCGGGCGCGACCGTGATCGACGGAACCGGAACCGGGCCCCGGACCGGCATGGCCATCGTCGTGGAGGGCGAAGCGATTACGACCGTCATCCCGGTGGGGGATCTGGACGGAGAAGCACGCGAGGGCGCCGAGGTGATCGATGCGGGCGAGTGGTTCGCCATCCCCGGTCTCGTCGAGTCGCATACTCACGTGGCCACGATGGCAAACCGCGCGCGGGCGGAGTTCATCCTCAACCGGCAGCTGTATGCGGGCATCACGACCGCGCGGGACATGGCGGGTGACGTGCGCTCCCTCATGGATCTGCAGCGCGCCTCCCTGGTCAAGGAGATCGACGCGCCCGACCTGTACTTCTCGGCCCTCATGGCGGGGCCGGAGTTCTTCACCGATCCGCGCACGGTCTCGTCGGCGGCGGGCGAGACGCCCGGCGAGGTGTCGTGGATGCAGGCCGTCACGGAGGAGACCGATCTGGCGCAGGCCGTGGCGCTGGCGCGGGGCACCTGGGCCACCGGCATCAAGACCTATGCGGCGATCGACGGGGATCTGCTGGCCGCCATCGCGGCCGAAGCCGGCAGCCAGGGAATCCCCGTGTGGTCGCATACGCACGTCGGCCCGGCACGGGCGCTCGAAGTGGCCGGGACGGGCGTGCGCTCGATGTCGCACGTGTGCAGTGTCGGCAGCGCGGCGATTCCCGACGACATCTTTCGCGAGGGACAGGAGGGGCGGCGCACGGGATTCGTCGACGTCGACCTGAACCATCCGGCGGTGGATTCGGTGTTTGCGCTCATGCGGCGGAACGGCACGGTGCTCGACGCGACCATACGGGTCGTCGTCCAGGTCGGGCTGAGGCGCATGGCGGCGATCGACACGGTCAACGCGTCCCGCCCGGGTGAGGCGGCGGACAGCGCGCGGGCGGGGCCCCCGCAGCCCCCCATCGACCGGCGCCGCCGCGGGGTGCGTGCCGGGTGCGAGACGGCCGACGCGATCGCGCTCACCCGCCGGGCGTGGGAAGCGGGCGTCATGGTCGCAACCGGGACGGACGGCATGACTCCGCCCACCTCCGACTTCCCGGCCCTCTTCGACGAAATCCGCCACCTGCACGACGACGTCGGCATGCCCATGCTGGACGTGCTCAAGGCGGCCAGCCACCACGGCGCGGTCGCACTGGGGCTGGAAGACTCCATCGGAACGATCGAGCCCGGCAAGCACGCCGACATCGTCTTCCTGCGGGAGGACCCGCTGGCCGGGCCCGGGAGCCTGCGCTCGGTGGAACTCACGGTGAAGCGCGGCACGCCGTACTACCGGAGAGACTTCGTGCTCGGAGCGCCGCGGAGACCACGCGGACGATGACGCCCGCGTCACACCCACTCGAGCTCCTCCGCGAGGTCAGCAACATCCTGGACCAGACGGCGGACCTGGGCTCATCGGTGCGGCCCATCCTCGGCGCTCTCTCGCGACACATGGAGTTCGAGTGCGCGACCCTTACGGTTCTCAACCGCCGGACGTCCGAGATCCTTCTCCACGAGGCGGTGGGCCTCACGGACGACCAGCGGGAGCGCGCCCGCTACCGGCTCGGCGAGGGCATCACGGGACGGGTCGTCGAGACCGGCGTCCCTGTCGTCATCCCGTCCGTTACCGCGGAACCGCGCTTTCTCAGCCGGGCCCGTCCGCTGGAGGAGCGCAACGAGACCGGCTTCGTGTGCGTCCCGGTGCGCGAGGGCAACGAGACGATCGGGGCGTTGAGCGCCGAACGTCCATCGCGGGACGCGACCTCGTTCGACGACGACATCCTGGTCCTCTCGGTGCTGTCGTCCCTCATCGCCCACGCCGTGCGCCTCCGGCAGTTCGCCGAGGAGGAGAAGGCGCTGGTCGCCGAGAATCGGCGCCTTCGGCGGGAGCTGGCCGACCGGTACAGGCCCGACAACATCGTCGGCAACTCGCGGGAGATGACCCCGGTGTTCGAGATGATCGGCCAGGTCGCGGGGAGCGACGCCACCGTGCTGATCCGCGGGGAGAGCGGTACCGGCAAGGAGCTGATCGCCCAGGCCGTGCACTACGGGAGCCGGCGGTCCGAGGGGCCCTTCGTCCGCGTGAATTGCGCGGCGCTCCCAGAGGGGCTCGTCGAAAGCGAGCTGTTCGGGCATGAGCGCGGCGCGTTCACGGGCGCGCTGCGGCAGCGGGTGGGCCGCTTCGAGCGGGCCGCGGGCGGGACGATCTTCCTCGACGAGATCGGCGATCTGCCGCCTTCCGTGCAGATCCGCCTCCTGCGCGTGCTGCAGGAGCGCGAGTTCGAACGGGTGGGCGGCAACAGGATGCTCAAGACCGATGTCCGGATCGTCGCCGCAACGAACCGGGATCTCGAGGCGGACATCGAGGACGGCCGCTTCCGCACGGACCTCTACTATCGGCTGAACGTCTTTCCGATCCACGTTCCGCCGCTGCGCGACCGCCGGACCGACATCATCCTGCTCGCGGACCACTTCGTCGACAAGTACAACAGGAGGCACACGCGCGAGATCGTCCGCCTGTCCACCCCGGCGATCGATCTCCTCATGGCCTACCACTGGCCCGGGAACGTGCGCGAGCTGGAGAACGCCATCGAGCGGGCCGTGCTGCTGGCCGACGGCGACGTGATCCACGCGCGCCTCCTCCCGCCGAGCCTCCAGATGGCTACCCCGGGGGACAAGCGTTCGGGGCCGCTGAAGGTGCAACTGGATGCGCTCGAGAAGGAGCTGATCGTCGACGCGCTCAAGGTGAGCCGCGGCAATCGCGCCGCGGCGGCCCGCCAGCTCGGCATCACGGAGCGGGTGATGGGGCTCCGCGTCGCCAAGTACGGCCTCGCCGGAAGCTGACCTCCCGCGACCTACATTTCTGTAGGTCGCCGCACAATCCTACCGAAATGTAGGAACCACCATCTTCGGCCGCACTCCAATCCAGCTGCCGGTTGTCTCGCAAGAGGTTACACGGCAACGGGTTGGGTACCCTGCGCCTCCCCCGGCACGTCGCTTGCCCATGCACCGCCCCAGTGCCGGTCGCGGACCGAGCAGCCCGTGGACCGAAGCGACGCACACCCCACGCCGCACCGACTCCCCGGGAGGTGAACCATGCGGTTCCTCATGACGCTCGCACCGTCAATCACGCTCCTCGCCACCTTTCCCGACTCGGCTGCCGCGCAAACAGCCTCGGCGGCCGACGCGCTTTTCGCGGTCAACAACACCTGGATGATGGTGGCGACCTTCCTCGTCTTCGTCATGCACCTGGGGTTCGCCACCCTCGAGGCCGGACTGACCCAGTCGAAGAACACCGTGAACATCCTCTTCAAGAACATGGGGATCATCGCCATCGGGCTCCTCACCTACACCCTCGTGGGGTTCAACCTGATGTATCCCGAGGAGTTCGCGCTCGGCGGCTTCCTCGGCTTCACGGGCATGGGCATCGGGACGGATGCCGCCGGGGTGACGGCCGAATACAACCCGGGCTACACCTACTGGACGGACTTCCTCTTCCAGGCGATGTTCGCCGCCACGGCCGCGACGATCGTGTCGGGTGCGGTGGCCGAGCGGGTGAAGCTCGGTTCGTTCCTCCTCTTCGCGACCGTCTACGTCATGTTCGTCTATCCCGTGATCGGGTCGTGGAAGTGGGGCGGGGGCTGGCTGGACGGCCTGGGGTTCTACGATTTCGCCGGCTCGACGATCGTCCACTCCGTGGGCGGCTGGGCGGCGCTGGCGGGCGTGATCTTCCTCGGCCCGCGGCTCGGCAAATACGTGAACGGCGAGATCAGGCCGATCCTGGGCCACAACCTCCCGCTCGCCGTCATGGGGATGTTCCTCCTCTGGCTGGGGTGGTTCGGCTTCAACGGTGGTTCGGTGCTGAGCGCCGACCCGGGATTGGTCTCGTACGTGCTCGTCACCACCTCGCTCGCGGCCGCCGCCGGCATCGTCGGGGCGATGGCGACGACCTGGGTGGTCCATCGGCATCCGGACGCCTCGATGGTCCTGAACGGGGCGCTCGCCGGACTCGTGGGAGTCACGGCCGGCGCGGACGTGGTGAGTGTTACGGCCGCGGTCATCATCGGCTTGGCGGCGGGGGTGATCGTCGTCATCTCCGTCGAGACCTTCGACCGCGCGAAGCTCGACGATCCGGTGGGAGCGATTTCCGTGCACCTGACCTGCGGCGTCTGGGGGACGCTGGCCGTGGGGATATTCAGCGCGGACCACAGCCTCCTCACCCAGCTGGTGGGCGTGGTGGCCTGCGGCGCCGTCGCCTTCCCGGCGGCCGCGCTCATCTTCCTCCTCCTCAGGAGCACCATCGGTCTCCGGGTGAGCCCGGAGGAGGAACGGCGGGGTCTGGACCTCGCGGAGCACAACATGGAGGCCTACCCGGACTACACGATCTTCACGGCTCGCTGAGACCACCCACACCAGACGGGAGTGCATGATGAAACTCGTGATTGCATACGTTCAGCCCGATCGGCTGCACAGCGTGAAGGATGCTCTGGCGGAAGTGGAGGTGAACCGGATGTCGGTGACCAACGCCCTCGGCTGCGGGCAGCAGGGAGGGTTCACGGAGACCTACCGGGGAGCGGACTTCGAGGTGAGGCTCCGCAGGAAGGTGCGCTTCGAGATCGCCGTAAACGACAATTTCCTGGAGCGGACCAGGGAGGCGATCATCAGGGGCGCGCGCACGGGAAACATCGGCGACGGTGTGATCTTCGTGCTTGAGCTCGCGGAGTGCTACCGCATCCGGACGGGCGAGGATGGCTCACCCGCGATCGGCTGAGGTCTTGTTGATCCGGTACATGCGAACGTACTGAACGTCCAGCTCGTCGGTCCAGACGCCGAGAACGTAGTCGTCGCCAATCTCCATGTAGGGCGCCTGGTACTGGATGAAGGCGCGTACGAGCCCGGGGGGCAGCGAAACGCTGCCGAGCCAGGCGCCGTCGGGGGCGAGGACCTCGAGGGGCGGGGGTTCGGCGCCGGCCACGTAGTAGGGCTGGAGCCAGAGATGCCCGGTTTCGTCCACGTGGACGGCGCGGAGAACAGGGAGATCCGGTGCCCGCAGGCGTCCCCGCCACATCCGCTGCAACCCCGCGATCCGTTCCGGCTCGACTTGGTCCGGATCCGGGAAGACGATCTCCACGATGCCGTCCAGGTGGACTTCGAAGAGGGCGTTGGTCGCCTCGCGGGGAGCCACTTCGCGGCGGAAAACGGCCGTGGTCGCGCCATCGCGAGGTGAGATCAGCCGCACCGACCAGGCCTCCGTGTCGATCACAGCGAGACGCCCGCGCGCAGCACCGTACTCCGGCCCTTTGGAGAAGACATAGGTTTCGTGCGAATAGCGCCCTTCCTCGCGGGCCTCCACATATGCTTCCCCGCCCGGAAGCACGATCAGCGACCCCACGGCGCCGTCCACAAGGTCGAGCGACGCCAGGCGCTCCGGGGGCCATCGTACGACGCCGTTGGGTATCCTTTCGCCGTAGTCGATGAAGCGCACGACGAGCAGGCCGTCCACGACGCCCACCGCCTTGTCGGCCGAAGTGCCTCTGCCGGTGGCTTCGCCCTCGGAGATGGCCACCCGATAGGTTCGCGCCAGGCGGCCCTGCGGGTCGAAGAGCTGGGCGCGCAGCAGCGCTCCGTCGTAGGTCACCAGAGAATCGCCGGCCGTGGTACCGACGAAGTCGAGACTCCTGAATTCGCCTGGTCCCTCTCCGTCCCGACCCGCCCGCCACTGGAAGTTCCCCGCTGCGTCGTAGCTGCGCAGCTCCGAGGCGGCGCGTTCCGCCACCACGATGTCGCCAGTGCTCAGACGCACGGCCGCGACCACATCGGTGAACTGGTATTCGGATGTGCCGGTGATGGTGCCGATTTCGAGGAGAGGCTCGGGCTCGACGATCCAGCCTTCACCGGGCCCCCACAGCGGCTCGATGGCCGTAGCGATGGGAATGCCGGCCGAGTCGGTGTGTATGGTGTGTACAGGAAGGGTGGCGGAGTCGCACCCGGCGGCGGCCACGAAGATCGCCACCGCGGCCAGGCCGGCCGCAATTGATTCACGAAACTTCATGCCCATCCCCCGTCAAGTCGTTGTCACGCCTCGTCGCGCGGACCTTGGATCGGCGACGCTTGGCACGATGGGTCCGCGTGTCCTGCATGGGCAAGCGGTGGAGGACGCCAAAGCCTGTTGCACTCCGTGACGCGCTATCTTCTCTGCGATGGGCCATGGTCCATCGTGGCACCCACATCGAAGGAGGCGGCAGTGCCGGACCTTCCACTCCAGGACCATGTGGCCGTCGTCGCCGGCGCGACGCGCGGTGCCGGACGCGGCATCGCCCGCATGCTGGGCGCGGCGGGCGCCACCGTCTACTGCACGGGCCGCAGCGTCCAGGGCCGCCCCGCCACTCCCGGGCGCCCGGAGACGCTCGAGGAAACGGCGGAGCTGGTTGCGGCGGAAGGTGGGCGTGGCATCGCCGTCCGCGCCGACCACACGGTCGAGTCGGAGGTCGAGCAACTCTTCGCGCGCATCCGCGCCGAAGCGGGTCGGCTCGACATCCTGGTCAACGACATCTGGGGCGGCGACGCGCTCACCGAGTGGGGAACACCCTTCTGGGAACTTTCCACCGCCAAAGGGCTGGAGCTGCTCGAGCGGGCTGTCCACACGCACATCATCACCAGCCGCCACGGCGTGCCGCTGATGGTCGAACGCGACGCCGGGCTCATCGTCGAGGTCACGGACGGCGACACCTTCGGCTACCGCGGAAACCTCTTCTACGACCTCGCGAAGAACGCGGTGATCCGGCTTGCCTACGCCATGGCCGGCGACCTCCACGCGCACAACGTGACGGCGCTTGCGGTCACCCCCGGATTCCTGCGCTCGGAGGCGGTGCTCGACCACTTCGGCGTCACCGAGTCCAACTGGCGCGAGGCCATCGGGAAGGACGAGTACTTCGCGGAGTCCGAGACACCTTGCTTCGTCGGCCGCGCGATCGCGGCGCTCGCCGCCGACCCCGACGTCGCCGGAAAGAGCGGCGGGCTCTACTCCAGCTGGGCGCTGGCGAAGGAGTACGGCTTCACCGACGTCGATGGCCGCCGGCCGGACTGGGGCAGCTTCTTCCTGCGCAAGGTGCAGGGCATCGTCGGCCGGGACGCTCCGCCGGACGAGATGGACATCTTCGTCGTTCGCAGCCGGCTCTACCAGGCGGAACTCGACCCGTCCGCCGCCGGGGAGGCCGAGCGCCTCCGCGCCTGGCTCGAGCGGCACGGTTGAGCCCGATCAGGCCTCCCTCACCCACCTCATCAGTTCGCGCAGCGTGGGCCGCTTCCCCTGCATGAGGATCCCGACGCGGTAGATCCTGCCCGCCACCCACGACGTGCCCACCACCGCGGCGGCCATCAGGACGAGCGACAGCCCCGTCATCCACCAGGGCACCGCTCCCTCCAGCGCCCGCGGGAACATCATGATCGGGCTGAAGAACGGGAAGAGCGCCACCCAGTCCATCCACGGCATCGAGCCTCCCCCGAGGGTGGACGACTGCAGGATCAGGGGGATGACGAGGAGCATGATCACCGGGAACTGCGCCTGGCCGGCTTCCTCCTCGGTGGCGCACATGGCCCCGACCGCGGCGAACAGGGACGCGTAGAGGAAGTAGCCCAGAAGGAAGAAGACGGCGAGGAGCAACAGGACATCCGGTCCTGGCAGCACCTGCGCGAAGAGCTCGAGATCGGCGCTCGGAATCCGGGCCGCGATCATCGGTGCCGCGACGAGAAGCAGAATGCCGACGCACGCCGCCCAGATCCCCATCTGGGTCAACCCCATCGACCCCACACCGAGCACCTTGCCCAGCAGGAGCCGCCCCGGAGTAACCGACGAGATCACCACCTCCACCACCCGGTTCCGCTTCTCGTCGAGGACGGAGCGGAGCACGAAGGCTCCGTACAGCAGCATCGCCATGTACAGAAAGAAGGCTCCCCCGAAGCCGAAGGCCATCCCCGACATCCGGGCCGCCTCGGCCTCCGCCGGGTCCTCCCCTTCGACCACCGACTCGAATTCCAGCCGTCCGCCTTCGATGAGCGAACGCAGGCCTTCCCCGGTGCTTGTCGTGGCCAGATAGTGCTCCAGCGCGACATCGTTCACCGCCGACTCGAAGAGGGCCACGCGCGTGCTGCCGGGCGAGTCCTTGCCATGGTAGGCGAACACCCCCTCCGACAGCGTCAGATCGTCGAGCACCAGGTAGGCTTCCAGCTCGTCGTCGACGACCTGACGATCCAGCTCCTCCAGGCTGACCTCCCCGCCCATTGCCTCGACGTCGTAGCCCAGTCCGTCGAGCCGCTCGGCCACCTCCTCGCCGATGGTGCCCGTGAAGTCCACGAGGGCCAGCTCCCGGTCGGAGTCCGCGGCCTGGACCGCGATGAAGATGTTGAGCCCCATCAGCCCCATGATCAGGAGCGGCAGGGCGATGGTGCCGATGATG
This sequence comes from Gemmatimonadota bacterium, assembly GCA_022825135.1. Taxonomy (GTDB): domain Bacteria; phylum Gemmatimonadota; class Gemmatimonadetes; order Longimicrobiales; family Gaopeijiaceae; genus BD2-11. Next base: position 162,969 of record JAJDYN010000013.1, read on the forward strand.
AATCCCCTTGTCTTGACCCGCTCCAGGTACTCCCGCCGCAGCACGACCCAGACCTGCCTCACCGTGCACCTCCCGTCGGCCGAATCGCCGGTTCGGCCGATTCCTCCCCCGCGTGGCGCACGAAGATCTCGTGCAGCCGGGGCTCCAGCACCTCGAAGCGGCGCAGGTTCACTCCTTCGCGCAGGGCGGCGCCGAGCAGCTCCTCGTGCGAGATGCGGTTGGGCGGGATGTGCCAGGCGCCGTTCACTTGCTCGCAATCGACGACGCCGACCCGGTGGAGCCAGCCGGCGTCGCCTTCGAATTCGACGGCCATCGCGCCGGTCCGCTCCCGCCGCTTGAGCTCCCCGAGGTCGCCGTCGAGCACCTTGCGGGACCTGGAGATCATGCAGACGCGCTCGCACAGCCGTTCCGCCTGCTCCATGAGGTGGGTGGAGAAGAGGATCGTCTTGCCGCGCGCCTTCTCCTCGCGGACGATCGACTCCAGCACGTCCTGGTTGATCGGGTCGAGCCCGCTGAAGGGCTCGTCGAGGATGAGGAGGTCCGGGTCGTGGAGGATCGTCCCGATGAACTGAACCTTCTGCTGCATCCCCTTCGAGAGGTCCTGCACCTTCTTCGCCGCCCAGTCGTCGAGACCCAGCCGATCCAGCCATTGCGCCGCCCGCCGCTGCGCATCGCTGCGTGCCAGGCCCCTGAGCTCACCGAGGAAGACGAGCTGCTCGATCACCTTCATCTTCGGATAGACGCCCCGTTCCTCGGGGAGATACCCTACCCGGCCCCGGCGCTTCATGTCGGGTGGGCCGCCGAGCAGTTCGACGGAGCCCTCGTCCGGCAGGAGGATGGCCATGATCATGCGGATCGTGGTCGTCTTGCCCGATCCGTTCGGGCCCAGCAACCCGAGGATCGTGCCCCGGGGGATGTCGAGATCGAAGTCGGAAACCGCGGTGTGCGCCCCGAACGACTTGGTGACGCCCGACAGCCGGACTGCTGTTTCGTTCACGTATCGGCTCTCTGCTGGGGGTGAGGTGATTCGACACGGCTGTCGCGCGCATTCACGCGGTTATCGGGAGCCGTGGCGCGGAGCCGGAGCCTCGCCGCCCGCGCGACCGTGCGCTTGAGCTTAGCTGCGACCAAGCGATCGCAGGGTGAGTCTAGTCAGCCGGGTTGTGGCGCGTCCCCCACGATTTCAAATACGCGGCGGAACCAGGCAAGAAAACGTAGCGCCGTCTCGCTGTCACCTCGAAAATAGCGTTTCTTGACCGCGACTCCGTAGGGTCGCCCGGGCTCTTCCTGCCAAGCCAGCCAGGTATGGAGCAGTGCCTTTTTGGCGTCGTCTTCGCGAAACCGCGCCCCTAGGACCCTCGCCTGCGATGTCGATTCTTCGGCATGGCGAATCAGGGAATCCTCCTCCTCGATGAGTTCCCTTAGGAAGTCCTCTAGTGCCCCTGTTCTCCGATTGTCAGGCATCACCCAAACCCCTACACGAGTGCCGTATTCGTCTGACTCACCCACGAATCCTTCAGCCGGAGTCTGGTTTGGGGCGTCAACTCCAGCTCGGTGGAGCCGTTCCGCCACGGCTCTCCATCGACCATCCAAATCATCGTTGGCGTCGAGCACGAAGCCAAGAGAGTTGCTGGTGCCCGCCGGTATGGCGGTTCTTATGCTCCGAAGCACACCGTCCTTGCCGCCCGCATCCCGAAACTCAGGCAGGTCTCTCGGTTCGAATTGGTGCCGCAACAGGAGCTGTCCGATCGTGTGTTCGTCGTCCGGGCCCTCGACGAACAGGAGAGGTGGTGTCTTGGGATGGGCCATCAGCGAAGTTCAATACTCAGGTCGGCGGCAGCGAGAATGTCGTCAGAATCGAAGGCCACACTCCGTTTGAGATTGCGTTCGGTCTTCTGGATCGACACGAAGTCGCTAAGATCTGGCCGAGTTCTCAGGACCGACGCAAGGCCAGAAATGCAGTCGAAACTGTGGCTCGTCGCAAAGACCTGGATTGATGACCTCAGAGCCGTCTCGATAACGAGCTTCCACATTTCTTCCATCGCGGTCCAGTGTAGGCCGGTATCGATTTCGTCGATGAGAAGGAACCCACCCGCCGTCTGGACCAAGGATAGCGACAGAGCCAGCAATCGCCGCATCCCATCGCCGTAGCTACCGATCGGAACGCGGGGGGCACCAGACCGAAAGCCTAACACGATGCCTGGCAATCCCCTTGCTCCCCGTGTTGGTTCGCCGGTCAAGAAATGAATCGTTGCGAGGTCCGCTTGGAGGATTTGCATGGCTTCAATGACGTCGGATTCCCGCCCGTCGATGAGAACCCGGTCCCACACTTCCGCCATGGCATGTGCTTCCAGAGATTCGGCGGTCACGAACTGAGATGGGGGAGATGCTCGCGATGACCGAAGCGCTGCTCGCCGCATGGCTTGGGCATGCCAGTGGAGTGACCCGTCCTCGGCAAGCGGGAGGGCGATATCCTTGTTGGCACTCCGCCGAATCCGCAAGGCAAGGAGTTGGAGTGTGCCGGTTTCCATCTCAAAGAGATCTCTCGTCTGTTCCTCCTTCACGTCCGCGATGTCCAGTTGAACATGCCCAAGCCCATCATCGGACGAGATGCTGAGCGTAGTTCCGGTGTCAAATCGATGCCCGTGGAATTGGTGTTTCAGGTGATACCGAACGGCTCGGAAGCCATCATCGTCACGTGTGACGTGTGTTTCACCCCGCCGGCTGGCCGCTTGGATCAGGACACGTGGATCTCCTTGAGAGACCAGCAGATGGACGGCCTCGAGAATCGAAGTTTTTCCGCAGTTGTTTGGGCCGACCAACAGGTTCACCCTGGCCAGATCTCGAAGCTCGTAAGCCCGGAAGCTCCGGTAGTTCTCAAGTCTGAGGGTGCGAATCATCCGCGGTGGCTCCCGTGCCCACTGAGGCGAAGTTGGCGGTTCCCGTGCATCCAAGCGTTCTCGAAGGTGGCACCACAGCTAGCGGCTGGCTAGTGCGAGAGGGGTTCCTCGTTACCTTTGCTGACCGGATCGGCGTTTGCTTAAGTTGTCGGACGTCAGTGTTGGCGAGGAGCGCTTCTTCACGGACTTCCACACGCGTTCTCATCATGGTCGAAACAGGAAAATCGAGGCCCGTTCCCGGATCGAAACCCGAGCCTCGTGCCCGCAGCCGCCGGGATTTCGTCAAGTCCGCCGTAGCCGGGTCCGCGCTCGTCGCGGGGCTTCCGACCGCGCTTTCCGGGGAAGGAGGGCGCGGCGTCCGCCGGACGCTGTCCCGGAAGCGGGTCCGGGACCGTCAGGTCGCCCCCTCCGACCGCGTCGGCCTGGCCGTCATCGGCGCGGGTGGCATGGGCATGGCCGACGTGGACACGGCGCTGCGCATCCCGGGCGTCGAACTTGTGGCGGCGTGCGACATCTTCGACGGCCGCCTCGACGCCGCCCGCGAGCGCCACGGCGACATCTTCACCACGCGCGACTACAGGGAAGTCCTTGCCCGCGACGACATCGACGCGGTCATAGTGGGCACGCCTGATCACTGGCATCAGCCCATCTCCATCGAAGCGCTCAGGGCAGGGAAGGCGGTCTACTGCGAGAAGCCGATGGTGCACGACATCGCCGAAGGCCACGATCTGATCCGCGCCCAGGAGGAATCGGGACGCGTATTCCAGGTGGGCAGCCAGGGGATGAGTTCGCTCGGCAACGAGAAGGCGAAGGAGCTGTACGAGGAGGGCGCGATCGGGGAGCTGAACTACGCCGAGGGCTTCTGGGCGCGCAACGATCCCATCGGCGCGTGGCAGTACCCGATACCGGCCGACGCTTCGCAGGAGACCGTCGACTGGGAGCGCTTCCTGGGGCCGGCCCCGGATCGTCCCTACGACCCTCTGCGGGTCTTCCGCTGGCGCAATTATCGCGACTACGGCACCGGCGTCGCCGGCGACCTTTTCGTGCACCTGTTCTCCAGCCTGCATTTCGTCGTGAGCTCGCGCGGTCCGACACGCATCCAGGCCGCGGGAGGGCTGCGCTACTGGAAGGACGGGCGGGAGGTGCCGGACGTGCTCCTCGGCGTCTTCGACTATCCGGAGACGGACGCGCATCCCGGGTTCAATCTGTCGCTGCGCGTCAACTTCGTGGATGGCACCTCGGGCAGCACCTTCCTGCGGCTGGTGGGGAGCGAGGGCGCCATGGACGTGACCTGGACCGACGTGGTGCTGCGCAAGAACGTCGCGGTCGATCCCATGGACGCCTTCTCGCAGGAGAAGATGGCCGAAGCGGCTGCCGGCGAGGGTGGTCTCCCCGCGCGCGTGCGCATGCTTCCGCCCGCGGAGGCCCGCTACGAAGTCGAGCGCGGCTACCGGGGCGCGCACGTCGATCACTTCTTCAACTTCTTCCAGGCGATCCGCGGGGGCCCGCCGGTCGTTGAGGATGCCGTCTTCGGCCTGCGCGCGGCGGCTCCGGCACTGGCGTGCAACCTCAGCTATTTCGAGGACCGGATCGTCCGCTGGGATCCCGACGCGATGAGGCTTGCCTGATGAGCGGTCCCTCGGCGATCCGCGCCGCGGTCCGTCGGTCCAGCCTCGAATCGGTGACGGAGACGGCCCGGGCCCCGAACCGCCGCCGCCCGCGCGTCTTTCCCCTGGCAGCCGTACTGTGTCTGGTCGTCAACTGCGGGGACGAGGTGCCCGCGGTGGTGGCTCCCCCCTCGCCGCCCGGGCTGGTCGCAACCACCGTCACCCTCGAGCCCTCGTCGGTGACGCTCGACGCGCTGGGCGACACGATTCGACTCGCCGCCACGGTCCTCAACCAGAACGGTGACGAGATGACCGGGGTGCCGATCGGGTACACGTCCACCGACGCGTCGGTGGTTCGGGTGGACGGTTTCGGCCTGGTGACGGCGGTGGGCAACGGGAGCGCGGTGGTGACGGCCGCGAGCGGCGCCGCAACGGGGGTCGCGACCGTGACCGTCGAGCAGATGGTGGCGCAGGTGCGGGTGTCGCCCGAATCGGCCACGCTGATTTCCATCGGGGACACGTTGCGGCTCAGGGCCGAGGCGCTCGACTCGCAGGGCCGGGGAGTGCCGGGAACGCACGTGTTCAAGTGGTCGAGCAACGATTCGGTGGCCGCGGTGGACGATGACGGCCTGGTGACGGCGGTGAGGAACGGGAGCGCCGTGGTGGCGGCCACGGTCGGGACGGTGTCCGGCGAGGCGACGGTGAACGTGGAACAGGTCGTGGCGGAGGTGCGGCTGTTGCCCGGCTGGGTGACGCTCTTCTCCATCGGCACCACGGTCCAGCTCGACGCCAGGGCGCTGGACGCGAACGGGACGGAGGTGCCGGACACCGAATTCGAGTGGTCGAACGACCGCGGGGCGGCGCGCGTGAGCGCCTCGGGCCTGGTGACCGCGGTACGCGAAGGGACGGGGGTGGTGACGGCCACGGCCGCATCGGTCTCGGGGAGCGCGGCGGTGACGGTGAGCCTGCTCGAGGGCTCCGCCAGGGACCGCGCGATCCTGGAAGCGGTCTACGATGCGACCGAAGGCCGCTTCTGGAGGAACAACCGAAACTGGCTCAGCGACGCGCCGCTGGGGGAGTGGTATGGTGTCGACACCGACGCCGAGGGACGGGTCACGGGGATCGACCTGATCGCCAACAATCTCGAGGGCCACATCCCGCCGGAACTCGGCCGGCTCGATGAGCTCCGGGAACTCCGACTCGACGCGGCGACGGTCCCCCAGACCTGGTGCTACAGGCCGTCCAGTCCTCCCGAGTCGGGCGCGCGCAACGGAAGCGACATCGGCTGGTCCGGATCCGCCCGGGAAGGCGGAAGACTGCATTGGCTCTCGTGGGCGAGGCGCACCGGCGCGGGCCGCGAGCACGGAGCGGGCCTCGTGACCGATATCCCGATGGGCGCGCCGCTCAACTCCGGGACGGGCCTGTGGAACGGTGGCAACCGGTTGGCGGGACCCATTCCGCCGGAACTCGGCGAACTGGCCAACCTCGAGACGCTCTCCCTCGATTCGAACGAGCTTTCCGGGACGATCCCGCCCGAGCTGGGAAGGCTCGCAAACCTGAGGACACTGTCGCTCTCGCGAAACCGGCTCACCGGCACGCTCCCGCCCGAGCTGGGCAACCTGATCCGGCTCGAGAGCCTGAACCTCGCGGTGAGCTACGATCTCACGCTGACGCCGCCGCGTCCGCGGTACGTGCTCTCGGGACGGCTGCCGCCGCAACTCGGCAACCTGGTCAACCTGAAGGAGCTGGATCTCAGGGGCCACAAGTTCACGGGCGCGGTCCCGTCGGCACTCGGCAGGCTCGCGCAGCTCGAATACCTGTCGTTGACCTGCAACTCGCTCGATGGCCCGATTCCCTCGGTACTCCGACAGCTCCGCCGGCTGCGTCACCTGGATCTGTCCGGCAACCGGTTCGAAGGAGGCATCCCCGCGTGGCTGGACGACCTGGGCGACCTGGAATTCCTCGATCTCGCCAGCAACTACTTCCTGACCGGGCCGATACCGACGAGCGTCACGCGGATGACCGGGTTGGTCCGGCTGAGCCTCGGGACCAACCGGCTCTTCGGCCCGATTCCGCCCCGACTCGGCCGCCTGACGAACCTGGAGTCCCTGGCGGTGGGCAACAACCTGTTGACCGGCGCGCTTCCGCCCCACCTCGGGAGTCTGCCGAACCTGGAGTTCCTCTCCGTGTTCAGCAACCCGGGTCTCACCGGCGCGCTTCCCCGCGAAATCATGCAGGCCCCGCTGGGAGACTTCAATTGGCAGGGCACCGGCCTGTGCGCCCCGCGGGATCGCGTATTCCAGTCCTGGCTGGCGAGTATCCTCAACCACCAGGGAGGGCCCGGCTGCACCCTCCCGCCGCGCCAGATCTTCACCGCGTTCTTCGAGGCGACCGGCGGCGCGGACTGGACCAACAACGCGAACTGGCTCAGGGATGCACCCGTGGCTTCGTGGTTCGGCGTGACCGTGGAGGACAGTCTGCTCACGGCGCTGGAGCTTCCGGACAACGGGCTGGCGGGCACGCTCCCCCCCGCGGTGGGCGATTTCCTGGACCTGAAGCGTCTGGACCTCGGGGGCAACGCGCTGACGAGCCGTCTGCCCCCGGACCTCGGAAATCTGACGGAACTCGAAGCCCTCAACCTCTCCGGCAACAGGTTTTCGGGACCGGTTCCGCGCGATCTCGCGATGATCGGCGGGCTGGAGCGCCTGGACCTGTCCAACAACGAACTGGCAGGCGCGCTCCCGGGCATCCTGACCGGCCTGAGCGCGCTTTCCGACTTCAACTGGCATGCGAGCGGCGCCTGCGCCCCCGAGGTGGCATGGTTCCAGACCTGGCTCGAATCGGTGGAGACCCGCTCCGGGCCGACCTGCCGCGGGATCTTCTCGGTGTCGGTTGCGGAAGCACACCTGTCGCAGGCCACCCAGGGCGTCGGCGGCGCGGTTCCGCTGATCGCCGGGCGACCCGGGCTCGTGCGCGTGCTGGCTACCGCGGACCGGGCCAACGACTTCAAGCCGAGCGCCCGAGCCGCGTTCGTCGTGGATGGCCGGGAGGCCCACGCGGCCGAGATGGCGCTCGCGTCGGCCCGCGGCCTTGCCGAGAACCTTCCGGGGCGGCCGGACCAATGGTATCAGGCGGCGATTCCGGCCGCGGCGCTGCGTCCCGGCGTCGAGATGGCCCTGCGGATCGACCCCGACAGCACCATGCCCAGAGCAACGCTGGATGAAGTGCGGCTTCCCCTCGACGTGCGCGAGATGCCGCCGCTGGAGCTCACGATCGTGCCCGTGGTTACCGGATCCAGCGCGGATGCGGATGTGCGGGAGTGGATCCAGGACGCCGGCGCTGCGCCGATAAAGTTCATGCGGGCGGTACTGCCGGTCGGCGAACTCGATCTCACCGTTCGCGAGCCACTCCGCATCGCTTCGGCTCCGGATGCCTCCAGCGGCGCCGAATGGATCGTCATCCTCGAGGACATCGAGCTGGTCCGCAAAACCGAGGGCGGCAGCGGATACTGGTATGGCGTAGTGAATCGCGACGGAGACGAGGGCATCAGGGGGATCGCCCTGGTGGAGGGCCGGGTGGCCCTCGGCGTTCCCGATGCCGAGGTCTTCGCGCACGAGCTGGGTCACAGCATGAGCCTCATGCACTCGCCCTGCGGGAACCCCTGGCAGATCGATCCCGACTATCCCTATCCGGACGGCAGTATCGGCGTCCTCGGCTACGACGCCCGATCCGAGGAGCTGGTGGACTCCTCGACGCACGACCTCATGTCCTACTGCCATCCGCAATGGATCAGCGACTACAACTTCAAGAAGGCGTTCGAGTACCGGCTCCGGACGGAGACCCGCTCGGACGCCGTGGCCGCCCGGGACGAACCCCGGGGCAGCCGGCTGCTGCTGCGGGGTCACGTGAGCGCGGAGGGCGAGCTTCACCTGGATCCGGCGTTCGCGATCAACGCGCCGGCGCAGCTTCCCTCGGGCTCCGGTCCTTATCGCGTCGAGGGCTTTTCCACAGATGACGCCCGGGCGTTCGCGCTGGACTTTGACATGGAGATGGTCTCGGAGGGCGGCGGCAGCTTCTTCTTTCTCGTCCCGTTCGCGGAGGAGCGCATCGCCTCGCTGGAGCGCATCGTGCTGTCCGGGCCCGAGGGTTCGACGGCGCTCGATCGTGAGACGCGCGTGTCGCCGGTGGCCATCGTGATGGACCCGGCGACCGGGCGCATCCGGTCCATCCTGCGGGGCGAAGCCGCCGAAGCGGCCGGTGCGACGGTGGCGGCGGATGCGCGCTCCGGGGCGGTGCCTCGCGAGCGCGTGCTGGTGAGCCACGGATTGCCGGGACCGGGTCCTGGACGATGAAGCAAGGTTTGGCAGTCGGAGGAACGATGGAGTTGCGAATCACCGGGTTGCTGGCCGCGGTGCTGTTCGCGTCGTGTGCAGACAGCGCCGACGCCCCACGGCAGACCACACCCGAGGCCGAAAGGGACGCGGCGGCCACGGCACCGGCCGCACCACCCAACACCCTCACCGATGCGGAGCGCGCCGCCGGTTGGCGCCTCCTCTTCGACGGCGAGACCACGGACGGCTGGCGCGGCTACAACCGCGAGTCCTTCCCCGACACGGGTTGGGGAGTGATGGACGGCATGCTTGTGGTCGGCGCGACCGCGGTGGATCCGGACGTCCCCGTGGGCGGCGACATCGTCACCACCGAATCCTTCTCGGACTTCGACCTCAGGTTCGAGTTCATGCTCTCGGAGGTGGCCAACAGCGGCGTCCTCTACCGCGTGATCGAGGAGGAGGGAGCCGAGATCTGGTTCAACGCGCCCGAATACCAGGTGCTCGATGACACCGCGTACATCGAGATGGGCACGATGGACATGCACACGCATCTCACCGGCGACAACTACGACCTGCATGCCGCGGGCGAGAAGACGCTGCACGGCCCCGGCGAGTGGAACGAGGGCCGCATCCGCATCGCGAACAACCATGTGGAGCACTGGCTGAACGGCGTGAAAACGGTGGAGTACGAGCTTGGCTCGGGGGAATGGGAGGCACTGGTCGCCGCCAGCAAGTTCGCGCCCAATCCGCGCTACGGGCGTGCGGCGTCGGGTCCCATCGGGCTCCAGGACCACGGGCGCAACGTCTTCTACCGGAACATCAGGATCCTGCCGCTGGGGCCCGTCTCGCTCTTCAACGGCGAGAACCTCGACGGCTGGCGCGTGCACGGAACCGAACTCTGGTACGTCGAGAACGGGGAGCTGGTATGTGAGAGCGGTCCTGACGCTGAATACGGTTATCTGACGACAGAACGGTTATTTGGAGACTTCGACCTGACGGTCGACTTCAAGCAGGAAGCGGACGGCAACAGCGGCGTTTTCTTCCGTTCCAGCGTGGAGGGCACGGTCGTGACCGGCTGGCAGGCCGAGGTGGCGCCGCCGGGGCTCTTCACCGGTGGGATCTACGAGTCCTACGGGCGCGGCTGGCTGGTGCAGCCCGATCCGGCGCTCGACGCTGCGCTCAGGATGGGCGACTGGAACACGCTGCGGGTCCGGGCGGTGGGCGACCGGGTCACGACCTGGCTGAACGGGACGCGCATGGTGGATTTCGAGGATGCGAACATCGGCGAGGCCGAGGGCTCGATCGCGCTCCAGATCCACGATGGCGGCGGGATCAAGGTTCGCTGGCGCAATCTCCGGATCGTGGATCTCGGGTGAAACGTATCGGCTCCCTTGCGGGTGAGCGGGGATCATGAGCGTTGTCTTGAAAGCCGTCCTCTTCGACCTGCTATCGGCGCTGCTCGACTCGTGGTCGCTCTGGGACGACATCGCGGGGAGCGAGGAGCGAGGCCGTCGTTGGCGCTTCGAATACCTGCGGCTCACGTACGGGACCGGGGCCTACCTGCCGTACCTTGACCTGGTTGCACAGTCCGCGGCCGCCGTGGGTCTGCCGCGCGCGCTTGCGGGTGAACTCGAAGCGCGCTGGGACGAACTGGCCCCGTGGCCGGGCGCGGGCGCGGCGTTGCAGCGAATCGCACGGGAACTGCCGATCGGCGTAGCGACCAACTGCTCGCAGGTGCTGGGTGTGCGCGCGGCGGGGCTGCTCGGAGCCCCCTTTCACTCGGTCGTCACGGCCGAGTCGGCTGGGTTCTACAAGCCCGACCCGCGCATGTACCATGCGGGGGTGGAGGCGCTCGGCGTCCCCGCGGACGAGGTGTTGTTCGTGGCGGGCTCGCCGCGCGACATCCGGGGCGCGGTTTCGGCGGGCCTCGAGGTCGTGTGGCACAATCCGGCGGGGCTGGACGGAGGCGGCGCGGAACGGCTCGCCGTTGCGGTGATCGATGATCTGGGAAGACTGGCGGACGTGATCGAGTCGCTCTGAATCATGCTGCCCCTGGCGTATCCCGAGGACGTTCTGCCCGCGGGCTCCACATGTTAGCTTGGTCTAGCTTGGCTAGCCCTCACCTCCGATTGATGGAAGCCCAATGAAGGTCAACATGCACGAGGCGAAGTCACAGCTGTCACGACTCGCCAGACGGGCGTGGCAGGGAGAGGACATCGTGATCTGCAAGTCGGGACAGCCGTGGCTGCGGCTGATTCCGTATCGGGAACGGCTCGAGCGCCGGCAGCCGGGTGGGCTGGAGGACCAGATCCGCATCGGCGCCGACTTCGACGCGGACGATGAAGGGATCATCGCGGGCTTCGAGAACTACACGCTCTTTCCCGGCATGGAGTGACGATGCGCCTGCTCCTGGACACGCATACATTCCTCTGGTGGCTGTCGGACTGGAGACAAATCGACGAGACCACCCGCGACGCCATCGCCGATCCCGGGAACGAGGTCTTCGTCAGCGGGGTGTCGGGCTGGGAAATAGCGATCAGGAAGGCCAGCGGCCGGCTCGTCGCGCCGGACGACCTGAGCGCAAGGGTCGAGGAAAAGCACTTCGAGCACCTGCCGCTGACCTTCGAGCACACGGAGAGGGCGGCGGCCCTGCCGATGCATCATCGCGACCCGTTCGACCGGATGCTCGTCGCGCAGGCCCAGGCGGAGGGGCTTGTCCTCGTCACAGGAGACGAGCGCATACGCCTGTATGACGTCCAGACGATGGCGGTCTGACCCTTACACCAGCACCTGTCTGTTCCGCTGCACCACGCGGCCGTCGACCGCGATGGTCGGCTCCCACATGAGCAGGTCGTAGTGCGTGGGGGCAACGATCTCCCCTCCGAGGGTGTGGCTGGTGCCGATGCCGATGTGGATCGTGCCCATCACGCCTTCGTCCTCGAGCATCTCCCCGGTGAGGCGCGCGTTCGGGTTCAAGCCCACGCCCAGCTCCGCGACGTTGAAGCAGTGCCGGTCGCCGAACGACTCCAGGTGCCCGCGCAGGAAGTCGGCCTGCGCGCCGCCGGTCATCTCCACGATGTATCCCGCGCGCACCGCGCATGCGATGGGCTCTTCCAGGATACCGATGCCGAGATAGGGCACCGAGGCGTCGGCGATGATGGTGCCCTCGGCGGATCCCGTGACCGGCACCACGTTGACCTCGATGTCGGGGACCGGCGCCAGTTGCCCTGGATCGGGGATGTTGGTCAGCACGTTGGCGACCCGGCCCTCGATGCCGAAGCGGAGGTCGGTGCCGCGCGGGGAAGTGAGGCGCACCGACCGGCCCTCCGTGAACGCCGCGCCAAGGCGGCGGCAGACATCGGCCTGCGCCTCGAAGTCGGTCTCGAGGAGGGCGGGGCTGGTCATGATCGCGTCGGTGTAGGCGGTCATCATGCACACCCGCGCCCCCGCTTCGAGGGCCGCCCGCATCGCGCGCGTGTGGGTGATGGAGATGTGGACGGGGGAGAAGATCACGGCCGCCTCGGTCATGGCGCGCGCGACCGGGGGCGGCGGCTCCTGGCCGTCCTGGTCCCGCACCGGGATGACGGAGACGGTGACGTCGGCTCCGGCCGCGCGCGCGGCCCCGGCGACGGCATCCGCGTAGCGCCGCATGGTCGGGTCGGTCACCACCAGCACCGCCTCGCCGGGGCGGACGCGCCCGTTCACGCGCACCAGCCGCTGCGCGCCGGGGGAGAGGTCCACGCCCGCCTCAGACATTCCCGCCTCCGCCACGTCCCCTCCCGAAGAACTCATCGAATCGGCCATCGAAGATGATCGCGGTGTAGCCGTCTCCCGTACAGTTGGTCGCAGTGCGCAGCATATCGGGGATGCCTCCGGAGAGGGCGATCCAGCTCGCGATGAACTCGCCCTGAGCCGGGCCATCGAGCCCCAGAATGCTGGCGAAGAGGGTCGCGCTCCAGAGCGCCGTGCCCATTCCGGCGGGCAGCCCCGGGGCGGCAATGGTGAAGAGGACGACGGCCGGCCAGGCGGCCAGCATCATCATCCAGCTGAGTTCCAGGCCGAAGACGTGACTCACGACGAAGGGCCCGTACGCGACGTAGGCGAGCGCGCTGGCGTCGAGGTTCACGACCGCGCCGAACGGCAGCACGAAGTCGGCCACCTCGTCGCGGACGCCGACCCCCTTGGCGTTGGCGAGGTTGACGGGGAGCGTCGCCAGCGACGAGCACGTCCCCGCGGCGAACACCGCCGTCGGCACGTAGTAGCCGCTCAGGACGGGCCCCACCGGCCGCCGCCCGACCCTGCGCACCAGCACGAAGGTGTAGAAGGCCCACCAGACGAGCATGAGCGCGCCCGTGTAGGCCGTCATGGTGAGGTAGTGCGAGAGGCCCAGCCTCGCGCCGAAGCGCACGCCCAGGGTGATGCCGAAGGCGAGGATGAGCGGCAGCATCACGTAGGCGAGCCCGCTCCCCGCGCTCTCGATGGCGTCGGCGATGCGCTTGAGCCCCCGGTAGGTGGGCTCGTGACGGGCGCCCAGGAGCCCGAGCAGGACGCCCGCGAGAATCGCCAGGAGCGGCCACGAGGCGCCGCCCGCCCCGAGGCTCTCAAGCATCGTCGCGGCTTCGGTCCACACACCCCGGCCGCCCGTCGTCAGGGGAATGCGGAAGATGGCCGCGGAGGTCACGAGGGCGATGAGCCCGGCGACCGTCGACGTGAACACGTACCAGAGGACCACCGCTCCCGCGAAGCGCCCGGCCAGCCCGCGCCGCACCAGGGTGGCGATGGCCGGGCTGAGGGCCGCGAGGATCAGGAGCGGCACGATGGCCACGACCCACGCGATCAGCGTGGCGGTGGCGTCGGCCACGGGCGCGAGGGGAACAGGGAAGACGCCACCCGCGGCCAGGCCGGCTACCAGGGCCAGGACCGTCCACACGTAGGTTGGGATCCTGCGGGTTGCCGGCAGCCTGGCCTCCTCGGGGTCGGGTGGCACATATCATAGCCAGAGGGAGCGATGTTTGACAGTTTCCGGTGTTCATCCCCGGATTCTTTCATTTGGACGGACTATCTTACTTCATTTGGACGAACTCATATCCTTCGTTTGGACGATGATCGACACCACCCTGTATCCCCGTTTCGTCGAGCCGCATCTGCTCGAAGCGCTCGCCGACTCGCCGGCCGTCCTGGTCCACGGGCCCCGCCAGTGCGGGAAGACCACGTTGGCTCGGATCGTGGGCGCGTCGCGCGGATACAGCTACGTCACTCTTGACGACGACGTGGTGCGCGCCGCCGCCGAGGAGGATCCGCTGGGGTTCGCCGCCGGCCTCCCCGCGCGCGTCATTCTGGACGAGGTGCAGCGAGCGCCTTCGCTGTTCACCGCCCTCAAGATGGAGATCGACCGGCGGCGCACCCCCGGACGATTCCTGCTCACCGGCTCCACGCACGTGCTCCTGGTGCCGAAACTCCCGGAGTCGCTGGCTGGTCGGCTTCAGACGCTCCGGCTCCATCCGCTGGCGCAATGCGAGTTGGACCAGCGTGACTCCGATTTCCTGGACGGCCTCTTTGCGGCCCGGTTCGCGATCGGACACACCGCCCGGCTCGGCGACCGTCTTCCCGCTCGCATTGTCGCGGGCGGGTACCCGGCGGCGCTCACCCGTCCGCCGGGACGTAGGAGGGCCAACTGGTACAACGATCACGTCGATGCCCTGGTGCAGCACGATGTGCGCGACCTGGCGAGCATCCGGAAGCTCGAGATCCTGCCGCGGCTGCTCGCCGGCGCTGCCGGCCAGACCGCGAGGATGTTCAACGCGAGTGATCTGGCCGCGCCTTTCGAGGTGAGTCGGCCCACGATACGCGACTACACGACGCTGCTTGAGCGGGTCTTTCTTCTGGAGCGCGTTCCGGCCTGGCACAGCAACCGCTTGAGGCGGCTCATCAAGCGGCCGAAGCTGCACCTGTGCGATACGGGAATCGCCGCCGCGCTTCTCGGTCTGGACGGTCCGGCTCTGGCCTACGACCGCAGCCTGTTCGGCCGGCTTCTCGAGACCTTTGTGTTCCAGGAACTTCGGCGGCAGGCCAGCTGGAACGATGCGCGCATGTCTTTCCACCACTTCCGTGACAAGGACGGGGCGGAGGTCGACATCGTCATCGAGCGTGGCGCTACCGGGGTCGCGGGCGTCGAGGTGAAGGCGTCGGGGACGGTGCGGGCAGGGGACTTTCGCGGTCTCCGAAAGCTACGCAAGGCGCTGCCCGAACGATTCGCCTGCGGGGTGGTTCTGTACGATGGGGAAGCCACGGTGCCTTTTGGCGACCGGTTGTTTGCGGTGCCGTTGCGGCGGCTGCTGGGAGAGGCGGATTAGGCTATCGGTCGTGTTGAATGCCGCCTGGTATTTTCGTTTGGATGGACCGCAACCTTTCATTTGGCCGACGTATTTCTTTCATTTCGTCGATCCCAGTTGTGTCTTCGATTCCCGCGGCGTTCACGCGCACCGTGCCGCAATCGCATCGATCGCGGCGTCGATCTCGTCGCGCGTGTTGAAGAAGTGGATCGACAGTCGGAAGTCGCGCGGCTGCCGCACCGGCGAGGCGAGGATGCCGTCGTCGTCCCGCAGGTGGTTGTAGAGTTCGGTGGCGTCGCACCCCTCCGGGAGTGCGAGCACGAACACGCCCGACCGGTCCGGCCGCGTGCGCGGCGACGACACGCCGAGCCCGTCCGTCCGGTCGACCGCTTCGATCGCGTGGTCGACCAGCGACCGGATCCGCTCCTCGATCCTCTCCAGGCCGATGTCCTCCATCCACTCGACAGCGCGCGCGAAGCCGGCGAAGTCCGCCAGCGCGCGGGTGCCGAATTCGTAGCGGGCGGCGCTGGGGAGCAGCGTGTACGCCCCCTCGTAGTCCATGGTCGCGTGGCTGTGGGAGCCCGCCCAGCTGAGCTGCACGTCGTCGAGCGCTTCCCGGCGCACGAAGAGCGCGCCCGTCCCCTTGGGTCCCAGCAGCCACTTGTGGCCGCAGGTGGAATAGCAGTCGCAGCCGAGTGCGCGAAAGTCCGTTGGGACGCAGCCGGGGCCCTGGGCGCCGTCGAGGTGGTAGCGCACCCCCCGGCCGCGGAGCAGCGCGCCCAGTTCGGCGGATTCGTCGGTGCGCACCGTGCGTCCGTTGTTCCGGGACACGTGGCTGATGCTCACCATGCGCGTGCGGGCGGAGAGCTGGCCGCGGACCTCGTCGATGAGCCCCGTTCCCGTGCTCAGGTCGATTTCGCGGATCACGATCCGGAACCGGTCCCGCAGGACGTACCAGGGGATGACGTTGGCGGGATGTTCCGTGTTGGAAATCACGACCTCGTCCCCCGCCCGCCAGTTCAGGCTCCAGGCGACGATGGAGATGCCCTCGGAGGTCGAGTGCGTGAGGGCAACCTCATCACCCGCCGCACCGAAGACGCGCCCGAGTTGTGCCCGCAGGTCGGGTTCGATGCGGGCCATGTCCGTCGCGATCCCGGGAGCGGCCGGGCTCTCGTTCTGGAAGGCGAGGCGTTCCCTGACGTGATCGATGACCGCCTGGGGCGAAGGCCCGATCCCGCCCGTCTGGAAATAGAGGCTGCCGGTCGAGGCGGGGATCTCGGCACGGGCGCGGGCTACCCAGGCCTCCTGGGGCGCAAAGGAGCCGGCTGTCGCGGGGACCCCGCCATCCGTCGTGCCGATCCCGGGCTCGGTGCCCGCGCCATCTCTCCCGCCCAGGAGCGCGAACTGCCCTACCGGCACCACCGGAGCAAGGGCCAGCGCGCCCGCCGACCGGCGAAGAAAGCTGCGTCGGCTGGTGTTCATGGCTTTCCACTCCCGGTCATGTTCGTCAAGTGTCCGCTCGGAGGCGGGTTCGTGGCCGGATCCAGTCCGCGATCGCTTCCTCGTTCAGCTTCCCGGATGCCACGGCCACCATCATCTCGACGACCTCGCGGTCATCTGCGACGAGGTCGAATCCATTGAGGCCAAGGAAGACAGCCGCGGCCAGAAACGAAATCCGCTTGTTTCCATCGCGAAACGGATGGCTGGTGCTAATTCCGAAGACATAGTCGGCCGCGAGACGCGGGAAATCCGACCTTTCCTCGTACGTCCATCTCTGCTTCGCTCGAGCCAGCGCCGATTCCAGCGCGTTCTCGTCCCGGATGCCGAGCAGGCCTCCGTGTTCGCGAAGCTGGTCGAGATGGACAGCCTCGAGCACAAGGCGGGGAACCCAGCGTGGTTCCGGCGGTGTCACTTCGCGAGTTCTCTAAGGGCTCTCCGGTACCGTTTCTGAGCGGCGGCGGCGATGGCCAGCGCCTCCTCAACGTCTGCGTCGTACGGGCTGAGCAGGATCCCGTCGGGCGTCTCGACGGCAAGCACTTCGTCGCCGGCCGCGAGGCGAAGGCGTTCCGCCATGTCCTTCGGCAGGGTAGCCCCGACCGACCCACCCATGCGCCGCAGTTTCACACTTCGAACCATTGAACCTCCTCGTGGTAGCACTGCAATGCTACTCAGTTCGGAGGAATACGACAAGCGGCAGGTGGCCTAACCCTTCACCCTCCGGAATCGGCCACGATCTCGATCACTCTTCCGTCGTCGTGCCAAAGACCCTGGTCGGCGCAGCCGTCATTCCAGGGTTCGAACCTCAGCTCGGGGCCATACCATAGCCAACTCCCTCGCACGGTAAGGGTCCGCCGCTCGACAGTCCGCTGATCCCTATGGTCCGCCGTCACGGCATACTCCTCGTCGAACATTTGCAGCTCGGAGCCATGAACCGTGTAGGACGCGCCGGTATCATGGTCCCGTACGGGTCGTGGAAGGGGACTCCTCGTTCCCATCTCGTTCGTCGCGTGCGCTCCCCCGGGCGATGATGCCCAAAACATGCAGGATAATCCAGATATCATACAGGACACCACACAAGATGGCGGGATGAACATACAGGATCTCGTGGACGGGTACGCGTCTTTCGGCTGGAGGCCGATCTCTCCCACCTGTCGGAGAACGACCGGGAGGTGGTGCGCCTGCTGATCGAAGCCGCCCGGCCCATGGACGACGTCTTCTGGATGCAGGCGTACGGTGACAAGGAGCAGGCGCTCGCGCTGGCGCAGGGCGACGAGGCCGCGCGCCGCTACATCGAGATCAACTACGGGCCCTGGGACCGGCTGCGCGCCGACGCTCCCTTCATCGCCGGGATCGGGGCCAAACCGGCGGGCGCGAACTTCTATCCCGCCGACATGACGGCGGGCCGATGTGGTCGGCCTGCACATGGTGACAGAGCTCCTGGAGCGGGGCGAAATCGCGGAACCCTCGGTCGAGCAGCACTACGTGACCTTCCTGGCGGGGATCTTCCGCTCGGTGCGCTTCGGCGCCGCGAGCGCACACGGCCGCGCCAACATGGTGCGCTTCAACTACTTCCTCGAGCGGGGCGCCTTCAGCCGCGAGGAGGACACCGGCAAGTACCGCGTCGACTTCGCGGGGATGCGCGAGGCGGTGAGCGGCCTGAGCGAACTGATCCTCACGCTCCAGGGTGACGGGGACTACGAGGGGGTCGCTCGGCTCATGGAGGAGAGGGGATTCGTGCCCGCCGAGCTCCAGGCCGACCTCGACCGGCTGGATTCAGCCGGAATCCCGCGCGACATCGTCTTCCAGCAGGGGTTGAGCGTGCTGTTCGGGGGAGGGTAGGGCGCGGCAGGCTCCTGGCGTTTATAGCAAGTTTAGCGATATTGTCTTCCCACGATAAACTCGCTAATACCGGTATAACTTGATGTTGGCTCCGGGACTGCGGTTGGCGATGATCCGGCTGGCGAGGGAATCCCGCGGACGAGAGTTCGCCAGGCGCGCGCTTCGTGGCCTGGCGGGTTTCGTCGGCGCTCTCAAGGTGAAGTATCAGGACATCGAGGTTGGGCTCGACTTCGATCCCGAGCCGGGACTCGCTGACAACGGTGATCCGGAGCTCGACCTGCAAGCGCTTCTCGAGTCCGTCGGCGAGGCCTGCGCCAGTGCCGGGACGGGCTTGGCGATGTTCGTCGACGAACTCCAGTATGTACCCGAAGGCGACCTGGCGGCGTTGATCGTCGCGCTACACCGTACCGCGCAGCGGCAACTGCCCGTCACGCTCGTGGGAGCGGGACTGCCACAGCTCCGGGGCCGTATGGGCCGGGCCAAGTCCTATGCCGAGAGGCTATTCGACTTTCCGGAGGTGGGACCGCTCCCGCCCGAGGCCGCGACCGTCGCAATCACCAAGCCCGCTGCAGATCTAAGCGTCGAGTTCCAGTTCATGCGCCGAATCATGCCGGGCAGCGGCTGGGAGCTACGGTAGGGCTTTCCGTTCTCCGCCTCCCTCGCCGTCACGAGCTCACCGGCCCCGGAACGCCTCCCACAACCGGTCGTGCTTGTTCGCCCGGGGGTCCACCTCGAGACCGCCGACCCACATGCGCTCGATCCGGGTCAGCGACTGCAGCGGGGACCCGTCCGTGACGAGCAGATCCGCGCGCTTTCCGGGCTCGATGCTTCCCATGAGGTCGCCCAGACCCAGCGCCTCCGCCGGGCCCAGGGTCACGGCGCGCAGGGCGGCATCCTCCGGAAGCCCGAAGCCCACCGAGAGCGCCGCGTGGTAGGGTAGGTTGCGGACGTCGGCGTCGCTGGCCGTCGAGAACGAGACCGCGACGCCCGCTGCGTGCAGGAGCCCGGCGTTGCGGTAGCCCGAGGTGACGGCCACGTCCCGGTCGGCGGGCGCCTGGAGGGTGCCCGTGAGGATGACGGGGATGCTGCGGGCGGCCAGGCCGGAGGCCACGCGATACGCCTCCCGTCCGCCCAGAACCACGGCGTCGATGGTCGGAAACGCGTCCAGGAAGACGAACAGGGTGCGGATCTCCCAGGCCGTGTCCACCGAGAAGAAGACCGGCCTGTCTCCGCCGAGCGCCGGCTGCAGCGCCTCGAGCAGGACGGCCTCTCCGCCCCAGGTGTTGGCCTCGAAGGGCGCGGTCGGGTCGTCGGAGGTCGCCGGATTCATTCCGTATGCGACGGCGCGCTCGAAGAGGTCGACGAGGCCTTCCATGGCGCTGCTGTCGAGTTCCGGTTCCTCGTCGTCGTCGCCCTCGGGACCCGCCGGCAGATCGACGATCAGGGACGCCTCCGGAGCCACGGCCACCTTCTCGAAGGTGTCTCCGCCGTTGAGCTGGATGACCGATCCCGTGCCCCGAACCACACCGCCGCCCTGGGCGGTCTGAACCGTGGTGATGCCGTTGGCGCGCGCCACGTTCAGGCTGGGGTAGTAGGGGTTCACCGCCGCGAGCGCCCGGATGTGCGGGTTGTAGTCCCCGATCTCGGCGATGTCGGTAGCCTGGCCGACGGCGCCGAACTCGAGCAGTCCGAGCGTCGTGAACGGGTCGGTCATGCCCGGGTAGACGTGTCGTCCTGCCACCTCTACGCGAGCGGCATCGGCGGGAATCGCGACCTGCGACCGGGTGCCCACCGCCTCGATGGTCCCGCCCCGGATGAGCACCACCCCGTCCTGGATCGTCCCGCCCGCCACCGTGTGCACCGTCCCGCCCACGAGAGCCGTGGCGGCTTCCTGCGCGGCTGCCGGTCGCGGGGGCGGGTCTCCGTCCATCCCGTTTGCACGCGGCGTCCCGGGCGCCATCCCGGTTCCGGAGTCGCCGGAGGTCGAAGCCCGCGGCGCGCCCGCGTCGCCGGAATCCGGGCCGTCGCCCGGAGTTGAGGTCCGGGGCGTTGCCGGGGCGGCGACGACATCCGTGACCGCTCGCACGG
The DNA here is from genome assembly GCA_022825135.1 of Gemmatimonadota bacterium. Classification (GTDB taxonomy): domain Bacteria; phylum Gemmatimonadota; class Gemmatimonadetes; order Longimicrobiales; family Gaopeijiaceae; genus BD2-11. The sequence continues at coordinate 183,566 of JAJDYN010000013.1, forward strand.
GCTCGCCCCGCGTCCCCTCCTCGTCATCCACATCGTAGTAGACGATTCCGTCCACGATCGTCTTCTCGACGCGGCTGAACGAATCGAAGGGCGATCCGTCGAGCAGCACGACATCGCCTTCCTTGCCTTCCTCCAGGCTTCCGACCCGGTCGTCCAGATACATCATCCTTGCCGGAAACAGCGTCAGCATCTGCAGCGCTTCGAGCTCGCTCACGCCTCCGTACTTCACCGGCTTCACGATCTCGCGGTGCATGAACGGCTGGAGCGAGGGGATGTCGGAGTTGATGGCGGTGAGCACTCCGTGCTGGTGCATGATGGCGGCGTTGTGGGGGATCGACTCGAACGCCTCGAGCTTGTACTGCCACCAGTCGGAGAACGTCGAACCGGCGGCCCCGTGCTCGGCCATCTCGGTCGCGACCCGGTATCCCTCCATGACGTGCGTGAACACGTCGATCCGGAACCCGAACCGCTCCGCGAGGCGGATGAGCATCAGGATTTCGTCCGCGCGGTAGGAGTGCGCGTGGATGCGGATGCGTCCCTCCATGATGTCGACCAGCGCCTCGAGCCGGAGATCCCGGCGCGGGGGAACGGGAAAGGCGCCCGGGTTCGCGCGGAACTCGTCCCACTCGGCCCGGTACGCCTGCGCGGCCGTGAACGCCTCGACGTAGATCGCCTCGACGCCCGCGCGACTCATCGGGAACCGGGAATTGGCGCTTGGCGGAGCAGCCTTTCGGGTCACGTTTTCTCCGAGCGCGAACTTCACGAACCTCGGGGCGCCGGGGATCAGCAGCTGCTCCGTGGCGTCCATCCCCCAGCGCATCTTGATCACGGCGCTCTGGCCGCCGATCGGGTTCGAGCTGCCGTGCATGATGCGGGCGGTCGTCACCCCGCCCGACAGGGCCCGGTAGATGCCGAAGTCCTCGGTCGTGAGCGCGTCCAGTACCCGCACCTCGGGGACGATGGGGGCGGTACCCTCGTTGCCGGCGATGAGCGCCGTGTGAGAGTGCTCGTCGACGATGCCCGGCATCGCGGTGAGGCCCGTCCCGTCGATGACGCGCACGCCGTCGGGGGCCGTGAGGCCGGCTCCGATCTGCTCGATGATCCCGTCCCGGATCAGAATCGAGACGCCCTCGAGCACCGGGCCGGCCGCCGTGTGCAGGGCCTCGAGACCCTGCACGAACAGGTCGCCGGTGGGGTGGCTGCCCGCGTCGGCAGGGAGCTGCACGTCCCACTCCTGCGCCGCGGCCGGGGTCCCCGGGAAGCAGCTGATCGCCGCAATCGCCAGACCCGCGCGCAGCATATTTCGGATAGTCATCGTGTGCCGGATACTCATGGTGTGCGGGATAGTCGTCGTGTGCCGGATATTCATAGTGTGCCGGATATTCATAGTGTGCCGCATAATCATAGTGTGCCGCATATTCATCGCGCACCTCCCGGAGCCCGTCGGGCCGTCATCTGGAAGTCTCCCATGGGGCTCGATCCCGAACCGTTCATGCGATCGCCCTCGACATCGGCCTCGAACGACAGCTCCATCGACTGGCCACCGGCCGCGACGACCAGGCGGAACGAGATCTCGCTGCCCGAAACCCGTCCGCCGCGCACCTGCGCGTCACCGAACATGTCCGCGGCCGCGGTGCCGGAGAACTCGCTTCCTTCCTGTTCGAGCTCCATCTCCATCGGCACGGTCATCCCCTGCGCGGTCACCTCCACTTCCCAGGAGCCCGACACGTTGACCGTGGGAGCCTCGCCGCCCCCGGCGCCGGCACCGGGCCCGACCTCGTACCTGCCCTCGACGAAGGTGTAGGCGACCTCGCTCCCCTCCTCGAGCAACGGGCCGGTCGCGAGGATGAACGTCGCCGGCCGCCCTTCGTCGACCTGGATGAGGGACGGCACGCCCAGAATCTCGGCGGGCGCGGTGGTCAGCGCCGCGACCGCCGCGTTCCGGGACAGCCCGTATTCGACGGCCTTGCGGGCCCCCTCGATCGGATCCGCGTCGCCCCCTCCGCTCGTCAGCGCGAACTGCACGCCGGCGGCCTCGAGCGCGGCGGCGTTGGCGTACACCGCCTCGAGCTCGCGCTTCTCGCGGAAGGCCGCGGGCTCGAGGTCCTCCTCGCTCTCCGGATCCCATTCGTCCGGTTCGGGGAAGTCGGTGTCGATGAGGACGGGAACGCCTCGCTCGGCGAGTTGCTCCGCGACCTGCCAAGCCTCGTCACCCCCCACGATGACAGGACGGAGGCCGATCTCGTCGGCCAGCCCGAGCACCCGGCGGATATCCTCCGAGTCCGCGGCCCGGAAGAACACGGGCGTCCCGCGCGCGGCGACGTCGCGGAGCACCTCGTAGTCCGGATCCCAGTCCGGCATCGTCATGCCGGCGCGGCCGTTCGCGAAGGCGCTCTCGAGGGTGGCCTGGCGCTCGGCATCCAGAAACGCCTGCCGGATGGTGGCCATCACGCCGAGGAGCGTCGAGGGGTACACGCCCTGCGCCGTCTGGAAGCTCATGGAGAGCCCGGCGTCGGGGCGGGCGATCAGCTCGCGGGATGTCTCCGCGTCGACGCGATTCAGCAGGACGGCGCTCCGGCCCGGGGCGATTCCGTCGCCGGCATGCACCGCCGCGGCCACGATCCCGCGCCTTCGCTGTTCGTCCTGCGCGCCTCCGGTCGCCGTCACGTAGTCGGCGACGCGCCGGTGCGGGGTGACGCGCTGGGCGATGCGCGTGGGCGCCCAGGACGGCGGCCCATCGTCGGGGGCTTCGGGGAACTCGAACTCGCCCACCCCGTCGCCGTCGACGAGGCCCGGGTAGAGGAAGAGGGAATCCCCTTCCAGCCGCTCCGCGTCCGCGGGAATCGCGACCCCGACGCCCATCGCCTCGATGAGCCCTCCTCGAACGATGACGGTGACGCCCGCCGCTTCCTGAAGTCCGGGTGCGACGACCGTCACGCCCTCGATGGCGTAGGCTGCGGGGGGCGGGACGCTCCTGTGCTGGGCCATGAGCGGCGCGACGAACAACAGCGATCCCGCAAGGGCGACCGCGGCGGTGCGAGCTGGCGTTTTCCTCATTCCGGGTGGCTCTCCCCTGGCTCGTCCGAGTGTCTCTCTGCTACCTGGCATGGCGAACCCTACCACCCCTTCGGCGCGGGGTGCAAGGTGGTGCGCGGACCGAGGGTCCGGCGTTTGATTTCGTGCACGCGGACCCCGAGATTGCCCCCAATCGCCCGGCGCCACGCAGGCCCGATGCCTCGCGCGACTCGCAGCACACCAAGGAGATCCGCAGATGACCGCCCGCCGCCACTTCCGAACCGCCCCCGCGTTCTTCGCCCCCGCGCTCTTCGCCCTCGCGATCGCCCTCGTCGTGCCGGCGCCGTCAGCGGCACAGCAACCCGGCGGACTCCTCGACATGGACACCTACATGGAGATGGAGTCGGTGGGCAGCCCCCGCATCTCTCCGGACGGCAGTCACATCCTCTTCACGCGCGGGAGCGTGGACAAGATGAACGACCGGAACAGGAGCGAGCTGATGATCATGGATCTGTCGACCCGGCGGATCAGCGAGCTCGAGACCGGCAGCTTCGAGGTGTCGTCGCCGATCTGGTCGCCGGACGGCGGCAGGATCGCCTTCCTGTCCGACAAGAGCGGGACCAGCCAGATCCACGTGATGTGGCTCGACACGCGCGAGACCAAGCAGCTCACCAACCTCGACCGGGGCCCCGGCGGTATCCGCTGGTCGCCCGACGGGGCGCAGATCTCGTTCACGACCTTCATCCCCGAGACCGGGTCCCCGCTGCCGATCACGATGCCGAGCTTCCCGCCGGGCGCCAACCTGGCCAGGCCGGCGGTGGTCGAGGACCGCATCGCGTGGCAGCGCGACGGGACCGGCTACACGCGCAGGGGCAACACGCAGATCTTCATCGTCGACGCGGATCTGGGGGGCACACCGCGCCAGATCACCTTCGGCGACACTTCGCACGGCAACCCGCGCTGGGCGCCGGACGGCACGAAGCTCTACTTCAGCGGCGACCTCATCCCCGAGGAGGGATACGAGCGCGGCAACTCCGAGGTCCACGCCATCGACCTCGCCACCCTGGAGATCACCACGCTCACCGACCGGCTGGGACCCGACAACGGCCCCGTCGTGTCGCCCGACGGCAGCATGATCGCCTACACCGGCTACGACCAGAACGAGAACTACAGCAACCTCTCGAACATCTACCTGATGAACGCCGACGGCTCCGGCAGCCGGATGATTGCCGGCAACCTCAAGAACTCCCCGAGCGGCGTTGCCTGGGCGCCGGACGGGTCCGGCCTCTACTACACGCTCGGCGAGGAGGGCTCGTCGAACCTCCACTTCGTGTCCACCGGCGGCGACATCGAGAAGGTCACGGACGGCGTCCACTACATCACGGGCGTCTCCATCGCGAAGAACGGCCGCGCGGCGGCCACCAACTCGACCTTCTACCGCCCGAACTATCTCATCACCTTCGACCTCGACAATCCGGACGAGCTCGAGACCCTGGTCGACTACAACGAGGACGTCCTGGCCGACATCCGGCTGGGCGAGGTCGAGGAGATCTGGACCGAGTCCGTCGACGGCTGGCCGGTGCAGGGGTGGCTCATGAAGCCCGCCGACTTCGAGCCAGGCCGCCAGTACCCGCTGCTGCTCTGGATCCATGGCGGGCCGGTCTCGATGTACACCGTGCGCTGGAACTGGAACTGGCAGAACTTCGCCGCGGACGGCTACGCGGTGCTCTGGACCAACCCGCGCGGCAGCACCGGGTACGGCCAGGACTTCGTCAACGGCATCAACTACTTCTATCCCGGCAACGACTTCCACGACCTCATGGCCGGCGTCGACGCGGCCATAGAGCGCGGGTTCATCGACGAGGACAACATGTTCGTCACCGGAAGCAGCGGCGGCGGGGTCCTCACCGCCTGGGTCGTGGGACACACCGACCGCTTCCGCGCGGCGGTGTCGCAGCGGCCGGTCATCAACTGGCACTCCTTCGTGGGGACGACGGACGGGTCGGGCTGGTACCGCCGCTTCCGCTCCTATCCCTGGGAAGACCCGGTGGAGTACGCCGAGCGCTCACCGCTGCACTACGTCGGCAACGTGACCACCCCGACGATGCTGCTCTCCGGCGTCGAGGACCTGCGCACGCCGATGCCGCAGGCGGAGGAGTTCTACCGCGCGCTCAAGGTGCTCGGCCAGGAGACGATGCACGTCAAGATCCCGGACGAGTACCACGGCTCGCGCTCCGTGTCGCACCGGATCATGACCCAGCTCTACATCAAGGCGTGGTTCGACAAGTACCGGACGAGGCCGGTGACGCAGGAGGACGGCGGATAGTCGGCGGAAGGCTGCTGATCTACGGCGCGACCGGCTACACCGGCCGGCTGGTCGCGTCCGAGGCGGTCGAGGCCGGCGTATGGCCCGTGCTCGCCGGCCGCGATGCGGGAAAGCTCGGGGCGATGGGCGATTCCCAGGCGGTGGCTGCGGGTGGGAAATCGCGGCGCGGGCCGCCTGAGATCCGCGCGTTCGACCTGGACGACGCGGCCGGGATCGCGGCGGCCCTGAAGGACATCGATGTGGTGCTCCACTGCGCGGGCCCCTTTTCGCGGACCGCGCTGCCGATGTTCGAGGCCTGTCTCGGGACCGGCACGCACTACGTGGACATCACCGGTGAGATCGCCGTCTGCGAAGCGCTCGCGGCCCGGGAGGCGGAGGCGAGGGCGGCGGGGATCATGGTGCTGCCCGCCGCCGGCTTCGATGTCGTTCCGAGCGACTGCCTGATCGCCGACCTCGCGGCGCGGCATCCCGGGGGACGCGTGCTGCGGCTGGGTCTGTCGGTGCGCTCCGGAGCCTCGCGCGGCACGATCAAGACCGCCCTCGAGAGCGTACACGCGATGCGCATCCGGCGCGACGGCGAGATCAGGCGGGTCATCGCGGGCAGCCTGCGGCACGACTTCGACTTCGGGAGAGGGCCGACCGAGGCTCTCGTGACCCCCCTGGCGGACGTGTCGACGGCGTGGTGGTCGACGGGAATCGAGAACATCGAGACCTACAATCGCGCCGGAAGAAGACTCCCGCGGCTGATGAGGCTGAGCCGGTGGCTCGGCTGGCTGCTGGCTGGCCGCGTGGCCCAGGCCCTGCTGCGCGGAATGGTTGACCGCAGACCTCCGGGACCGAGCGATGCTGAGCGCAGGACGAGCGAGGGGATCATGGTGGCGGAAATCGAGGATGCCCGGGGCCGGCGCGCCGCCGCCCGCATGCGCGTTCCCGATCCCTACGGATTCACCGCAAAGGCCGTGGTGGCGATCGGAGTGCGAGCGCTGAGGGGCGACTTCAAGCCCGGATACCAGACGCCGTCAACGGCATACGGCGCCGATTTCGTTCGCCGGTTCGACGGTGTGGAGTGGGAGGTGCTGTAGGGGAGGGGTTCTTGCCCTCCGCAGAGTTGGACTCGCCGACCGGCGCGGGCAGCCGGTTCGATGATGGCATAATGGTGTCGTCGAGAATACATTACGCTGTCACTCGATGCTGATGACGACATCACCGCCACCCTCACGCATGTGGAGGACCCTTGGGCGTACTCACCATTCGGAACGTCGACGACGCCGTCATCGCGGCGCTCAAGACAAGAGCCAGGGCGAACCATCGCTCGCTCGAGGGAGAACTGCGCTTCCTGCTTGCCCGCTCCGCGGCCCCGAGATCCACGCTCGGCATCGTGCGCGAGCGAGCGCGGATGGCCGCCGGGTCCCGGGCGAATCCGGGCGTCCGCGAGACCGTGCCCGAGGCGGCCGGGCCAGCCGTTGACATGGACGCCGGTATCGAGTCCGGCGGCGGAGAATGGATGGGCGCCATGAGCGATGTCGGTGAGATCGTCGCCGACATCGTGTCCCCGGCGACCGAACCCTCGGAGTGGGCCGGGCTGCGCTCGATAATCGACGAGCCCGACGATGTCCAGAGGCCGTGAATCTACTCCTCGACACCCACATCTGGCTCTGGAGTCTGCTGGATCCTGATCGGCTGTCCGACCGGGCGTACAGCGAACTCATCAATCCGGAGAACACCCTGGCGCTCTCGCCCGTCAGCGTCTGGGAGGCCCTGGTGCTGGCCGAAAAGGGACGCGTGCATCTCCGTCCCGACCCGTGGAGCTGGATCCGTACTGCCCTGACCGTCAGGCCCATGCGTGAGGTCCCTCTGACGCGCGACATCGCGCTCGGCAGCCGAAGCATCCGCCTCGCTCACGACGATCCGACCGACCGCTTCATCGCGGCCACCGCCGTTGTGTTCGAGCTCATCCTGGTCACGGCGGACGAGTCACTCCTCGAGTGTCCCGATATCCGGGTGATCCCGGGCGGCTGATCCGGCTTCGCGCACTGACCCACCGGCCGGTGGGCCCGAATTCACATCCGATGGTCCCGTTCTGCCATTGACGGATTCCGGGTCTGGCGGTTGGGGAGGTCCGGGATCCAGATCCGTTTCCCTCTCCGAAGGGCTGACGGGCCTCCTGACGGCGAACGCGAGCCGCTTCTTCATCCGAAGGTCTCCCGACCTGAGTTCGGCCACTACACGCCATCCTGAGAAGCTGATTCCGGGGGTGTTATATTGGTACATAAATCATTGTACCATCTCATGTTAGGAGAAAACATGATCGCATCTCCGGACCTCCTCCATGCCACCCGCCGGGAGCCTTCAACGGGGCCTGTCGCCGTGGAGGAAGAAGCCGCGCGACCGGGTCCCGCAGCGAATGCCGACGACGCAGCGCCTTGCGCCATTCCCGGTCCCTCCGATCGCGGAGTTGCAGAAGCTGGCAACGACGAACTCGTCCGCCTTGGCGAACGCATCGCGGAGCTGGCGGCGTGCATCAACTCCGCCGAGGCGCGGATGATGGCCCTGATCGCCGAGTTCGATCGCCGGGGCGGCTGGAAGGGCGAGTACTCCTCCTGCGCCGAGTGGCTGGCCTGGAGGATCGGCATCAAGATCGGCCCGGCGCGCGAACGGGTCCGGACGGCCCGTGCACTCGCGGGCCTGCCGCAGACCGCCGAGGCTCTTCGGGAAGGTCGGATCTCCTACACGAAGGTGCGGGCGCTTACCCGCGTGGCGACGCCCGCAAGCGAAGGAGAGCTGCTCGAGTTCGCGCAGGCCGGTTCGGCGGCGAGACTGGAAGGGATGGTGCGCATGTGGAAGAAGCGGAACACCAGAGGTACAAATCCCGGCAGGAAATCGTCTAAAGTATTACAGGACTGCACGATCTGCGTTTCTTTCCGTTAGGCGACTTCCAATTCCGTCTTACTGTCTTAGCTGGGAAACCGCCATGAGATGGCGGGAATCTCAGGTTGTATCCGGGCTAAGCGGAAGCCCACCAACCTAGCCCGGATTTCTCACAGACATGAGATGGCATCGGCCTCCTGGGGCTGTTAAGTTTATGTGCCGCATAGACTTGACAGTCACCATAACGGAGGACCGATGCCAACACAGTGTAGACCCATTTCGTTCGGATTTCAAGCG
>JAJDYN010000008.1 GCA_022825135.1 Gemmatimonadota bacterium
GCCCGAGACGCTCTCGCGGCGTGACTGGGACCGCTTCATTCGGGAGCGTCGGGCGGGGCGCGTCGGACCGAGCGGCAAGCCGGTGGGCAACCGAACCGTCGAATGGGACCTGACGTTCCTGATGGCGGTGCTGAATTGGGCGGCGAGGTCGAAGGACGAGCAGGGCCGCGCGCTCCTCGACAGGAACCCGCTAAAGGGCCTCAGGAAGCCGAGGGAGAAAAACCCCAACCGGGTCGTCCTCACCGAGGACGAGTACCGGGCGCTCCTGAAGGTGTCGAGGCAGGTCGGCTGGCGGTTCCACGTCGCCCTCGTGCTCGCGCACGAGACCGGCCATCGGATCGGCGCGATTCGCAACCTGCGGTGGCCTGATATCGACCTCGAAGGCGGGATGGTGAGGTGGCGGGCGCAGCACGAGAAGACGGGCTATGAACACGCCACGCCGCTGACCGACGAGGCAATTGCGGTGTTGGAGGAGGCGTGGAGGGGCGAAAGCGGAAGCGGTCCGGTGCTGCCCGTGCCGGGTGACCCTTCCCGGTGCCCCGGTCGCGACTTGGCCCTGAGATGGTGGTACAGGGCTGAGACCCTCGCGGGACTCGAACCGAAGCGTGGCCGTGGCTGGCACTCGCTCAGGCGCAAGTTTGCCAGCGACCTGATGGACCAGCCCCTCAAGGTGCTCTGCGAACTCGGCGGGTGGAAGAACCCGCAAACGGTCCTGATCTGCTACCAGCACGCGAACACGGGACAACTCAGGAAGGCTCTGGACGCCCGCATAAGGGTTCGCACCTGAGATCCCAATTGGCGGGAACCAATTGGCGGGAGTCGAGCCGGTGAGACTCCCAAGGCCCACGCGCACAACAAGATGCGTTTTCGACAGCGCATGCGGAAGAAGCTGTCGCGCGAGGGCGAGCTGACGGCCGAAGAGGCCCGCCACCGCAGCCGCGCGTTCTCGGTCTTCGTGGACGGCGACGGGATGTACGTGGTGAAGGGGCGGCTTGAGCCGGAGGTCGGGGCGATGCTGATGCGGGCCGTGGAAGCGGCGTCCGATGCGCTCTTCCGGCGCGAAGGGGCCGCCGGCGATTCGCGCGGCGTTGACGATGGGCGCGTTTCTGCCGATGGGCCCACTGTTGCCGACGGGCGCACTGGTGCCGATGGGCGCACTGCTGGCGGCTCCCACGCTGTCGGCGATGCCGGACCGAGGCCGAAGCAGCGCAGGGCGGACGCAGTGGGGCTGCTGGCGGAGCGGGCGCTGGCGGCGGGCTTCGGTGGTTGCGATATGCGCGAACCGGGCGTCGAGTCCGGTACCCGCGCGGAGCGCTACCAGGTGATGGTCCACTGTGACGCCGCGACGCTGGCCGCGGAAGGCGAGCCCGGGCGCTCGGATCTGGACGGTGTGCGCGTTTCTGCGGAGACGTCGCGGCGCATGGCGTGCGATGCCGCGGTGGTGGCGATGGTGCATGCGAAAGACGGATCCCTGCTGAGCGTGGGGCGCAGGTCGCGCACGATCCCGCCGCGCATCCGGCGGGCGCTGGAGGAACGGGACCGGGGATGCCGCTTTCCGGGATGCGCGAGCCGTTTCACGGAGGCGCATCATGTGAAGCACTGGGCGGACGGGGGCGAGACGAGCCTGAGCAACACGGTGCTCCTCTGCCGGCGGCACCACCGCACGGTTCACGAGGGGCGAGTCAAGGTGGGAAGGAGCCCGGACGGGACCGTGCTGTTCTTCACGCGCGGTGGGCGGGTACTGGCCGACGCGCCGCCGGCGAGGCGAGCGGAGGCGGATGCGCGGGTGAGGCCGGAGTCCATGCCCAAAGACCTGCCGCCGATCCCATCGGCTGACTCCGGCGGCCCGTCGCGGGGCGAACGCGTCACCCTGTCCAATGGGGCCGCGCTCTATCGCGATTCTGCCATCCCCTGGGCGATCGAAGCCGCTGCCCGGGAAGCCGTCGAGGCGTCCATGGAACGTTGAGCCGACGTTCCGTCACAGTGCGGCCTACCTGTCATGGAATCCCTTCCCATCGAGGATCTTGCGCGAGTACCTCTCGATGCGTGCGGTCCGCGTCTTCGATTGTTTGGCGCCTGAGAAATACAGGACGTAACCCCGCTGGCGCCCGGGTGTCAGCCTGTGGAATGCAGCGTCCAGCTCCGGGTCCCGGTCGAACATGCCGATGAGCTCCTCCGGGTAGACCAGGTCCGCGGCCTTCGCCCTTTCGACCCTCAGGCCCGCCTTCTCGTTCTCGATGGCTTCCAGGGCGTAGGCCCTGATGGTCTCCGCGCTTCCCACGACCTCCTCAACGCTGGTGAAGCGCATCCGGAATCCCGAGCGCGAATTGGGCCCCTGGCGTTCCAGGACGCCCTCCGCGTCGTTCAGCAGCGCGCCCTTGAAGAACAGGAGCGCGAGGAAGTCCTTCATACTCTGGATGATGCAGATGTTCCTGCCTTCGTGGGCGTAGCAGGGCCTTCGCCACTTAAGCTCCTCGGTGAGGCCGCATTCGAGGAGGATGTCCCTCAGCTCTTCCGTTTCCCGCCGCCAGCGGGTAGCGTTCCCGAGTGATTGGTCGACGCTGGTATTCCTGGGCATGGTCGGATCGCTGATGGGCCATGGGGTTGGCGCTACCGTCTTCGGGGTTGGCGCTACCGTCTGCCCTCAACGTAACGCTGGGGGCACTCTGTCGACCATGAACGCGACATATTTCTTCTGCTTCGCGGCCCTGGTCGTGGCCAGCTGCGATCTTGCCGGGCCCGACTACATCGAGACACGCGAGGTTACCGTCGGCCCCACCCTGGCCAGGTGTTACGGGGTGGGTCTGCAGTCGTGCATGGTGGTCGACGGCGGGTTGTTCTACGACGGAATCGAAGACTTCGACTATGAGCCCGGCTACGACTATCGCCTGCGGATCGGCAAGTACGATCCCTGGGAGGGGAATGAACCGCCGCAGGATGCCGGGCGATACGCCTATCGTCTGATCGAGCAACTGGAGAAGACCTCCGCGCCGTCCACTCCCGCAACCCTGTCGCTCGCTCCGGCGCGGGTGACCTGCGTCCGCAGCGACGACTTCTGCCTTGTCGTCGACGGCGAGCTGTACGATGACCTGATCACCAGCTTCGAATACGAGGCGGGTGATCACTATGTGCTCAACGCCAACCGGTATCGCGACGGCCGGTTTGTGCTGAGCGAAGTCGCCTCTAGAACCCGGGCGGCGGGCGCGGAAGAGGAGATCACCATCGATCGCCACCGGGTAGAGTGCGACGACGGCCATCCGGGGTACTGCAAGGTCGTCAACGGCGCTCCCTTCCGCGGCGAGATCGTCGGCTTCCAGCCCGGGCACGACTATGACTACCGCGTGCGCGTCGAGAGATTCGACATGTTCCCCGAAGGCATGACCGGGGCGCCCCATGTTCCGGCGTACGGCTACCGCTGGCTGGAGACGCTCGAGCGTACGGCGGGCGGTTGATTCGCGCCGGTACCATATCGACTGGTCCAATAGGTGATATGGTACGATGTCTAAAGAGAAATGGCGGGCGAGACCATGGCCGTCCGCGGCCGCATTCGGGCCGCTTGAATCAGCGTATCCCTTCCGGCAGACGCTTCACCGCCACATAGGACACGTCCAGGTCGTCCCTCTCCACGAAGGCGACGAGCCCGTTCGGGCCGAAGGCGGAGGGCATCGCGGTGGAGCCGGGTGGGAAGGTGCCCAGGTAGCGTCCGTCCGACGAGATGAGGTCGATCAGATTGTCCTCCGCGTCCCCGTCGCCCCGGTGAAGGACCCAGATGGTGCCTTCCCGACTCGTTCTCAGGTCGACGACTACGGGGATCTCGTCGAAGAACTCCATCGCCTCGATCTGGCCGCGGCGGAATTCCATCATCCGCTGCACGATCGGGTCGCCTCCGCGAACGGGGGCGAGTGCTTCCAGGCGCCGCTCGATCTCATCGGCTCTGACGCGGCGCGTAACGGGGCGGGGCTGGAACGGACGGGTCAGGACCCGTGTCACGCGGCCGCCCGGCACGGCCAACTTGATCGCATACGTGGAAGAGTCGGTGTACACGACCGCTCCGCTGGGCAGCACGCCCGCCCTGAGCGGCGGGCTGAATCCTTCCGGATCACCAGGGGGCAGCCACCCCGCGGCAACCGAGTCGATGCGGACCTCCTCCCCGCTCACATCATAGCTCAGAATATGCCGGAACGAGCGTTCCGACGGCTCGTCGTCCGGACCGGGCGCGGTCCTTCTCAGGTAGTTGACCTCCGATGTCGCGAGGACTCGATCCGTTCCCGGGACGGCCTGAATGTCGGGAATTATCGCCGAACTCGTCTGCGCACCCGAAAACCGGACCATGCGTTGGAATTCGCCGCTGGCGCCGAAGATAGTGAATGCCATTCGCCCAATGTCGTAGACGGTCACCCGCCCGTCCTCCATGACGGCGAACTCCAGCGCCGGCGCGGTGTCGCTTCCGAACTCCCCGGGGCCCTGGCCCTCTCGCATGAACTGCCGAACCAGGTTGGCCTGCAGGTCGACGACATTGATCCGCACCGCCTCCGTGTCGAGGATGTAGAGGTTGCCGGCTCCGTCGAAGCCGACCGTGCCAACGCGACCGAAGGTGTTCCAGCCATCCCCGTCCAGCGAGCCCACCCGGTAGATCTCCTCGAAGTCGGCGTCGAGGGGGAGATTCTCCGCCGGTAGTTCGATTACCTCCTGGGCGGCGAGCGGACCAGCCAGGGCTGCGAGTACCGTGATGGACAGCGTGGCCATCGCGACGGCCGTCGCACGCTGCGTCCGCTGCTGCGTCGTCTTCCCAACCATCGTTCGTCTCCCGCGGCGTTGTGGTCCGCGTTTGTATCCATCCATCCTACTCTTCCCGCAACCGGCTCACCACGAGCGTCGGCACGTCGAATTCGTCGCGTTGCAGGTGGACCACGAGACCGTCGGGTCCGAATGCGGCCGGCATCGGCGGGTCGCCGGCCGGGAGCGTGCCCAGGTACTCGCGGTTCGCGTTGAAGACGTCTATCGGGCCTTCCTCCAACCATGGATCCTCTCCGCGGCGCTGGATCCAGAGGCCGCCGTCCCAGGTGGCCTTCAACCCCAGCACCACGGGGATTTCGTGATAGAACCCGCGTTCCTGGATCCTGCGGCGGCGCCCCTCGACATCCGGCGTCAGGAAAGGCAGGCCTGTCGAGGGAGGGTTTCGCGACGACTCGTCGAGGCGTTCGATGTGGTAGGCGATCGTTTCCCGCCGAATGCGTTGGGATACTGCTTGCGGCGCGAGCGGCCGTCTCAGCACGTCGATCACCGATCCGTCGGGAGAGGCGAGCTTGATGGCGTAGGCAGAGGAATCGGACCAGGCGATGGTGCCGTCGGGCAGCACATCCCAGACGAAGGCAGGCTCGAAGTAGCGGTCCTCCATCGCTGCGACCACTCTCGCCCAGTCCTCCTGGTTGGCAGATGACAGCCCGGGTTCGGGGCGAGGGGCCCTCCATCCCTGCAGGATCGGCTTCTGTACCACCTCATCGCCGGAGAAGTCCAACGTCTCGAGCGCGCGGTCATCGGCCCCCGGCTGAGTCTCGGTCGCCTGCCCCATGCGCCGGTTCCTACGGCTCACCATTTCAACCAGCACCCCATCGACCCCCCGGGCGATGAGCCTGTCGCCCAGCGGATCGGCCCGAATCTCGCCGCGAAAGAGGGCGCTGGATACAGGTCTGTCCTCGTCGTCCATACGGACGAACCGCTCCAGTTCGCCGTCCGGGCTGAACACCTGGATCGCGGAACGACCCATGTCGGGTACCGCGAAGCGGCCGTCCCGCCACACTGCGAAGGCCATTACGCTCTGAAACTCGCCCGGCCCCTGGCCCTCGCGACCGACGACACGCGCAAGCTGGCCGTCCGGTCCGATGACGACGACCCGATGGTTGAAACCATCCAGGACGATCAGGTTGCCGGCGCCGTCGAAGCTCGCCTGCAGGGCAGGCCCGAAGAAGGCCCACTCCTCACGCGCGCTCGCGCCGCCCACGCGGTAGACCTCGGTCATGTCTACCGTCAGCGGCTGGTCCTGCGCGACGGCCGGGGCGGCGAGCAGGGCCGCCACCATCGGGCAGGCAGCGGCCAAGGCCGCCGCGAAGACGCGGGTGGCTCGAAGGAACAGCTTCATCGCGGGGTTCTCCCCTGAGCGGACCGTGGAATCCGGACAGTCCCGATGATACGCCTCTTCGCTATCGTCATGCCAGCCGGGGAGCTGGCCCGGGGGGGCGCACCGCAGGCGAGGAGCCAGCCCTGCTCAACACGCGATGCGCCGCGGCAGACGGCCCGGCACCGCCGCCCTTCGCACGTACCTGGCCACCTCGCGCATTCCGTCCACGCCGATCCGGGCACCCAGGGTCTGGTTGTAGTTGGTCGTGCCGTTGATGTCGTAGGTATAGCGGTCCCCGCGCGCGTCCTCCACGAATTCGATCCCGGCGATCTCGATCCCTTCTTCGAGGCAGAGCCGGATGTACTTCCGCACCAGCGGATCGTCCGCGGTGATCGGTGACGGGGTGAAGAGGGCGCTCGCACCCGTGTGGTCCGTGCCCGTTTCGTTCGCGCCCCTGCCGCCTGCGCCGCTCGCGCCGATCCGGAGTTCCTCCTGACGCGGGGGCATCGGGTTGCACACGTCCGAGGGGCAGAGTTCGAACCCGTCGGCGGTCGAGCTCCGCATGGCGAACACGAAGCGGCCCCCGACGATCTCCACCCTCGTGATGAACGGCTCGGGCGCGCCGATGTACTGCTGGAGGATCGTCCTGGCGCCGGGTCCGGCGTCGAAGGCCTCGCCCTCGAGGTGCCTCTCGAGTTCCCCGGAGTCGCGGAAGAGCCGGATGCCCAGACCCTTGCCCCCCTGATCGTGCTTCGTGATGAACGGGCCATCGAAGGTCGCGGCCGCTTCAAACAGGTGCTCCCTTCCGATGGCCAGAACGGTGCGCGGCGTCCTGATCCCGTGTCGCCGCAGGACGAGATCCTGACGAAGCTTGCTCATCTCCAACTCGAAGGCGCACAGCCCGTTGATCACGCGCCGGCCATGGGACTCCAGCCAGTACAGGAGGTGGCGCGCCAGCTCGACCGTGTGGACGTGGCCCCGGGTGTGTGACGAGGGGCTGATGCGGTTCATCCAGATGCCCTCGGGAGGAGGTGTCGACGGGTCGATGATCCCCTCGTTCACATGCACGAGGCGCACCCGAAGGCCCTCCCTCTCAAGCGCTTCCTGAAGGGGCGGAATCCAGAGGAGATTTTCGTAAAGGATATTTATCTTCGGCGGAACGGGGCCGATCATGTCTTTCTCTCGGTATTGGGAGGGATCCAAGGAACTCGAGGCGGTCGCGCGGGACCGTCCGGAGCACGAAAAAACCGCCCGGATCGGCTGACCGGGGCGGCTCGGAGGCGGCGTGAGCTCGGGACTCAGCGCATCAACACACCCGGATCCAGGCGATGCGGGGACAGGAGCACGTACAGGTGCAGGTCGGCCTACAGGTGCAGGTTGCTCCGCGGGGGCGGAGAGATCGGATGTCCGTCGCGTGGATCATGGCGACCGAAGATGTCGGAATCCGCTTCGCGGGACAACGGCAGGCTTGGCAGAGGTCGCCCGGATTGATGCGATGCAGGCATACCTCGCGGCGAGGCGGCGGGAGGCTGCGGAGAGGTGGAGCATTACCTTTATCTGGTGCCGTTCGTGACCGGCGCGGACGGCACGCGGTTCCTGAAGACGATCATCCCGAGTCGAAAAGCGACCAGGCACTACCGGAAGAGGCGACCATCGTGAACGACCAACTCAACACCGAAGAGCGGCAGATCCTCGAAAAGTTCGAACGGGGTGAATTGAGGCCTGCTTCAAAGGCCGACCGCGAGATGGAGATCGCCCCTCAAGCGGCCCGCAATACCTTCAACAAGACCCGGCGAGTCAACCTGCGGGTGACGGAACTCGATTTCTCGCGAGCGCACGCGAGGGCGCGGGAAGAGGGCATTCCCTATCAGACGCTGTTGTCAAGCGTCATCCACAAGTATCTGGCGGGGCGTTTGGTGGAGAAGCCGCGCCGCTGATCGTGACGCGTCGCGGGAAATCCGCCATCAATCGAGGCGCAGTTCGCCTTTGGTTGCGGGGTGGTGTCGGCGGGCGACGTCAGGCTGTCCGCACCCGCTCGATGAACTCCTCTCCCGTGCCGCATTCGATCAGGGCGTCGGTCACCTCGTCGATCCGGTCGGGTTCGGCCAGCGTAGCGAGCAGTCCGGACAACTGCACAGCCGTATGTTCGCTGAATCTTCGGGTTATCTGCCGGCGCAGGATCTGCCGGGCTCCCTCCCGCGCTCCGCGCTCGAACAACTCATCCAGACTGCGCTGAAATTTGTCCATCAGCTCCTCCAGCGTCTCGGGGTCTTGCCCGCTCCACAAGTCCGCCCAGAGCGTGCTGCCCCTGCCCCATCCCCATTCTCTGCGGATCGTTCCGAGAGCCGCGCTGGCGCTGGGCGTGAGGGTGCGGGCCCGGTCGGATGCGTGGCTCGCGGCCGAGAATTGCACCCGCTCGATGAACTCCTTGCCGGTTCCGCATTCCAGCAGCGCGTCGGTGACCCTGTCGATGCTGTCCAGGCTGGCCAGGTCATGGAGCAGCCCGTACAGCTCGCCCGCCGTGTCGTCGCCGAACTTCCGGGCAATCTGTCGTCGCAGGAGCAGCACCTGGCCCACCTGCCGCCCGTATTGAGCTCCCCGCCGAATTCCCCGGCGCCCCGCTTCCTGGACCAACTCGTCCAGGCTTTGTTGAAACCTGTCTGCTATCTCAGCCATCGCCTTCGGTCCTCCCCGCTTCGTCCCCTCCGGCCGGTCCCTCAATTCTAACATGGTGCCCACTCGCTCGGCCGCTGTAGAGCACCGCCGTGTACCCAGCCCCCCGATCTCGACCGCCCGGAGTAATCGGTCTCATTCCGCCATGTCTTCGCCCAACCGACGATCCGATACTTACCGGCGGCACCGGGCTCACAGCCTCGCAGGACGCCCGTTTGGCCGCCACGCGAACCCGCCTCGCCGGAGTCCGGATTGGCTCGAAAGCATGACGAGACCTACAAGCTCATCTTCTCGCAGCGAGCGGCGGTCGAGGAACTCATCCGCAATTTCGTGGGCAAGCGGCTGGCCGGCGAACTCGACTTCGACACACTGGAACCCCTCCCGACCAATCGCATCAGCGGCGGCCTGGTCCAACGCGTATTGGATTTGCTCTGCAAGGTGCGCTTTCGGGACGGCTGGCTGTACCTGCTGATCCTCCTGGAGTTTCAATCGGAGAACGACCCCTTCATGGCGCTCCGCATCCTCACGTACACCTGCCTCACCTATGAGGAGCTGATCCGCCGGGGAGAGGTCAGACCGGGCAACAAGCTCCCGCCCCTCCTGCCGGTCGCCGTCTACAACGGTCGGCCGCGCTGGCGGGCCGCCACGGATGTCAACGAACTCATCGCCCCCGTGTCGCAACCGCTGGCGCAATACCTGCCGAGCTTCAGGTATCTCCTGCTGGACTTGCAGCGGATCGGCGAGCAGGACGCCGGGTCGCGGGATCTGGTGACCTCGCTCGGGATAGTGGAGCGGTACCCTACGCCGGAGAACCTGCAGCGGATCCTGCGGGATTTGAGACGTCGGTTCCGCGGACCAGAGTTCGCCGAGTTTCACCAGGCGCTGCGTTCGTGGGTAGCGGGGGCTGCGAAGGCGTGGCAGATTTCCGAGGCGGACCTGGCGGGGATGATGTCGATCACGGAGGACGAGGAGATGTACGAGAGAGCGAAGGAGTTGAGGGACCAGGTCCACCGCGACGGGGTCCAGCAGGGCCGCATCAGGGAGCGGGCCCTCCTGGTGCGGCGTTTCGCGACCAGGAAATTCGGGGCGGAGACGGCCGAGCGGCTGACGCGGATCCTGGAAGACAGGGCGGATGCGGAGCGGCTCGACGAGGTCGTCGATGCGATCATCGATTGTGACAGCGGAGCGGAGTTGCTTGCCCGCGTGAGTGCGTAGCGGCCAAATCTACCCCGGGCGTGCTGCCTTCCACGCCACCGCGTGCGGCACCCCTTCGCTCGCCAGCTCTTCCAGGATGGCGTGCACCTCGTCCGCGAGGCGCTCGTCGAAGAGATGGTGATGGTCGAGGTACCAGGCCACCCACCCCTCGCCGCGCAGGTGGTCCTTGAAGGAGCGGCGGTAGGACTCCCACATCTTGTCTTCCATGGCCCCGGTTTCGTGCTGGTAGAGCAGGTTGGCCATGTGGCGGAAGACCGCCGTCATGTAGGAGTCCCAGCGCAATCGCTCCCCGGCCGTGAGCCGGTCCGGGCCGTCGGCCGCCCGGGCGAGGAAGTCGGCGAGTTCGGGGTCGCGGAAGACGTGCTCGAGCAGGCGGATGCTGTTCTCGACCATCGCGTTGAAGGTGGCCGCGCGTACGCTCCTCGTGTTGCGCCGCGTCTGCTCGATGCCGAGCCGCATCCGGCGCGCGACCAGAAGCAGCGACAGCACCACGCCTACGGCACCGATGAACTCGCCGAGGTTGCCGAGGATGTCGAAGTTCATTCGGGAAGGGTCAACGCTTTGAATGTGCGATGCTTCGCGCTTGCCGGCCGCCGCGCTCGTCAGGCGGGGAAGTGCTCGTTGTCGATCGCGTCCAGCATGCCGCCGGAGGCCAGTTGGCGGAGGAGGCTGTTCTCGCTGTGGAGCATGTCGTAGGTCCAGGATAGCGCGGGGGCGCTCATCTCGTTCAGCACCCGCATGTCCTCCTGCGGGAGGGTGACCTCCAGGTACTGCAGGCTGTTCTCGATCTGGGAGACCTTGCGGGCCCCGACTATCGGGATCACGCCGCGGTCCCGCACCCACGCCAGGGCCACCGCGGCCGAGCTGGTCCCGAGGCGGTCGGCGATCTCGTCCACCTTGCGGGCAATCTCGTACGACTTCTCGTCAAACGGGAAGGCGGCCTGCTCGAAGCGGCCGCCGTCGTAGCGCCGGCTCTCCGTGCTGTCGCCCCGCGTGTACTTGCCGGTCAGGAAGCCGCCGGCCAGCGGCGAGTAGGCGTTGACGCTGATGCCGAGCGAGCGTGCGCAGGGAATGACCTCGAGCTCGAGGTCCCTCGAGACCAGGTTGTACCGGTACTGCAGTGCGGAGATCGGCTCCCAGCCTCGCTGCTCGGCCACCGTCTGGCCCCGCGCCACCACCCAGGCAGGAGTGTTGCAGAGGCCGAAGTGCAGCACCTTGCCCTGCTGCACCAGGTCGTTCACGTTGCGCATCACGTCCGCGATGTCCGTGCTGTACTCCCAGAAGTGAATCCAGAGGAGATCGATGTAGTCCACGCCGAGGCGCTTCAAGCTCCCTTCCACCGATTGCACCATGCTCTTCTTGTGGTTGCCGCCGGCGTTGGGATGGTCCCGGATCCTCGGGTCCTTCCCGCTGTACAGCCTGTTGAGACTGAGTCGCGTGTTGGTGTACTTCGTCGTCACGACGTAGCGATGGCGATCGGACGCGACGAACTCGCCCAGGATCCGCTCGCTGAGACCGTCGTTGTACACTTCGTTGGCCGTGTCGAAGTAGTTGCCGCCCTTCTCCGCGAAGGCCTCCAGGATCCGGCGGCTCTCCTCGGGTCCGGCGGAGCTGGGGGACTCCGTCGACATCATCATCGTGCCGAGGCAGACCTCCGACACGCGCAAACCGCTCTTGCCCAGCAGCTTGTACCGCATTCTCAACCCCTCCCGTCGTACGCGCCGCCCGGGTCGTGATTTGACCGTTCATCGTAGTGTTTGGGAGAACCTTCAACAAGCTGCGGTGGCCGGACATCGACTTCGACTGTCGGCAGCCCTGACGGCGAGGATCGGGCGGGGTTTTTCCGATTTCCTAGACGCTGTCGCGGATTTCATCCGGCTTCTCGCCTAGGCCGGCTCCAAGTTTCGCACGGAGGGGATCGTCGCGTCGCTCCCAGGCACGATGGGGGCACTGCTGGAGGCCGGAGCCGATCCGAACGCACGGGAACATCAGACTCGCGGGACCACGCTGCACGTTGCGGCGGCACTGAGCGAGACCCTGGATGTCATCGAGGCTCTGTTGGATGCCGGAGGCGACCCGCACGCCCCTGAGCCCTCAGTTGCCAAGAGCGCGGACAACAGCCTCGGGGTCACGATCAATTACCGTGAGCAGCACACGGGCCGCCCGATCGGGCACTCGCCGCCCCTGTTCCCATTCCTGCACCGCCCGGACATCGAGCCCGAAACTGTCCGCGAATTTCTGGCGGCTCAGCTTCATTCGCTTGCGAAGAGCCAGGATGTGCTCGGCGGCGGGGTCGTCGACGATGCGGCAGGGAAGGGGGGCCGTGCCGCGTACATGGGCGAGCACTTCGCCAAGGGCCGTCTCCACCTCGCGTCCCAGATCCGTTCTCCGGGTAGTCATCGGTTTCGTTCCTCCTGTTTGATCGCGGCCACGAGCCGGGCCAGCACCTTTCGGTCTGCTGGACTCAGATCCTCCCGATCGGCCTTCGCGTAGGCGGTCAGCATATGGATGGCGTCGGGAGCGGCATGACGGAAAAAGATCGTGCGGATTCCACCCCGCTTGCCTCTCCCCGAGCCCGCCCAGCGAAACTTGCGAAGCCCTCCAGTTCCCCGGACAACAGGAGCAGCACCCGGATCGGCCACGATGGCCGCTTCCATGGCCCGCCGGTCTGCCTCGGGCAGGAGCTTGCGCACGGCGCGTTCATAGGTTCGCGTGGTGAAGATTCGCATGTCCAATGTGCGGCAATGCCGCATTTTGTGCAAGAGGGATTGTTGCTGACGGAGACTGCCAACTCGCGCCTGGCGCGCGAGATCCAAACCTCGCCGAAATCCGCGGGCGAGCGAATGGCTGGATGGGGCAATGCTTGGCGCCGCCTGGGGCCGGCCGGCACTCCTCGCAACTTGCAGCCCGGTTTGCAGGAACCGGCAGACCCATCCACCTTCGACGGATTGCAGCCGACCGTAACCGACGGCTCGAGCGAAGAATCGAGATGACATTCCAGACGGCGTCCCCCGAGGAGATCGAGAGGCGCTGGAGCGGCGGCGTCTACTCGGTCGAGGGAGACTTCCGCCCGGGGGAAGGCCGTAGTCGGTAGCGTCGACTACTCGGAATTGCGACGGGACGTGGCGATTACGGTGTGGGGCGGCTGTCGCAGATTCAGGCCGTCCGCACCCGCTCGATGAACTCCTCTCCCGTAGGGCACTCGATCACCGCGTCGGTCACACGGTCGATGTCCTCGGGGCCGGGTAGCCCCTCAAGCACCTCCGAGACCTGACCCGCCGTTTCCACGCCGAACCTCCGGGCGATCAGCCGCTGCAGACTCTGTCGGGCGCCCCTCTGGACCAACTCATCCAGGCTTCGGTGAACACCACCGTATACCAAACAGCCGGTCGACGACCCGGAGTAATCCGTCTCATTCCGCCATGTATTCGCCCAGCCGAAGATCCGATACTTACCGGCGGCACCGGGCTCTCAGGCTCGCAGGACGCCCCTCTGGCCGCCACGCAAACCCCCCTCGCCGGAGTCTGGATTGGCCCGAAGCACGACGACACCTACAAGCCGGGCAACAAATTACAGCGCCAGAGTCCAGAGGCCCTGAGGCGGATGGGGCTTCCGGCGTGAGCCGGCGATTCGATTTCGAACGCCTCGTCGAGCTGTGTCGGCGCACCCATGAAGAGACTCGGCGCTCCGCGGCCCGCGCCGTCGACCGCTCGCTGGTCGTGCGGAACTGGCTGTTCGGATGGTACATCGTGGAGTACGAACAGAGCGGCGCAGACCGGGCCGAGTACGGCGCGCAGACCCTGAAGAAACTGTCGGCGGCCCTGAAGGAGAGGATCGGGCGGGGGTTCTCGGTGCGATACCTGAGGCAGTTCAGGCGATTCTACTTGGAGTTCAAGGGGGTCGTGCCGGAGTTCGACAAGCGGCGAACGGTGTTTTCCGTTTCGGTCACCGAAGAGATTCGGCAGACACTGTTTTCCGAATTGCTCGTTTCGACTGGCGGGGAGTCGGAGGCTTCAGTGCCCGCCCTTCTCCTGCAGCGGCTCACCCTCGGCTGGTCACACTACATCGCGCTTCTGTCCGTGAGCGACCCCGAGGCTCGCCGATTCTACGAGATCGAGGCCGCGGCCAACGGCTGGAGCGTCCGCGAACTCAAGCGGCAATTGGACAGCTCCCTGTACGAGCGCCTCGCCCTCAGCCGCGACAAGCAGGAGGTCCGCCGCCTCGCCCGCGAGGGACAGGTGCTCGAAAAGGCGTCGGACCTGATCAAGGATCCGGTGGTGTTGGAGTTCCTCGGTCTGGAACAGACGCCCGCGTACTCCGAAAGCGATCTGGAGACCGCGATCATCGACCGGCTCCAGCAGTTCCTGCTCGAACTCGGCAAGGGCTTCCTGTTCGAAGCGCGCCAGAAGCGCTTCAGTTTCGATGACAGTCACTTCTTCGTCGATCTCGTATTCTACAACCGCCTGCTGCGCTGCTATGTGCTGATCGACCTCAAGACCGGGAAGCTGACCCATCAGGATCTCGGCCAGATGCAGATGTACGTGAACTACTTCGACCGCTACGTGAAGACCGATGGTGAGCTGCCGACTATCGGGATCCTGCTCTGCGACAGTAAGAACGACGCCGTGGTCGAGCTCACGCTCCCCGAGGACGCCAACATCTACGCGTCCAAGTACCAGTTGTACCTTCCGTCACGGGAGGAGCTTGCGGATCAGGTCGCGAGGGTTCGGCGGGAGATCGAGGGGCGGGGAGGTGGGGCGGGTGGGTGAGGGCAGACGGCAAGAAGGCTTTGCTCGCCGAAGTCCGGTTGCTGGAATCCGCGGACCGACCCACCTTCGACGGGTCCCAAAACCGGCTGTAGCAAAAGCGGCAATCGTGGAGGGTTCACAACTGCCCGGAGCCCCTTACGGCCGCAGTAGGAGAGTATTCGAACGGCTCGGCCGGCACCCGGGTGATTTCGACAACGACGGAGGATGACCGCTTGTCTCAGGATGACCGGTGGCGAGGCATTTCAACAAGGGCAGCGGACGCAGCCCTGGCGTACGGCGGGAAGGACAAGACTCTTGCGGACGTGATGGCCTTGCTGGACGCCGGGGCCTATCCGAACGAGCGGGACTGGTTTGGATGGACCCCGCTGCATCACGCGGCGGGGCTCCAGCTCGCGACGGAGGTGGACGAGATCCCGGACATCATCAGGGCGCTGGTCAAGGCCGGGGCCAACCCGAACGCCCGACTGGATCGTACCGGACAAGGGACTCCGCTCCACGTCGCGGCCGTGATGAGCGAGATCCCCGAGATTACCCGGGCACTGCTCGACGCCGGGAGCGATCCCAATGCCCGGGAAGACGATGGGCGAACCCCGCTGCACCACGCGGCGAGGCGCTCCAACGAGACCGCGGGCGTCGTCTCGGCGCTGCTGGAAGCCGGGAGTGATCCCAACGCACAGGAAGACGATGGGCAAACGCCGCTGCACCACGCGGCGATGCGATCTGGCCGGAATCCGGGCATCCGGGCGCTGGCCGATGCCGGAGCCGATCCGAACGCACGCGACAAGAGCGGCGAGACGCCATTGGGGATCGCTGTAGCGGGCAGAGGGAGCCCCGACGTCGTCGCGGCGTTGCTGGAGGCCGGAGCCGACCCGAACACCCGGATCGGGGATGGCGAGACTCTGCTGCACCTCGCGATGACGCGGCCGGCCGAGATGTCGGGGATACTTGAAGCGCTGCTCGATGGCGGGGCCGACCCGAACGCCGGAAACGAGAACGGATGGACCTCATTGCACGGTGCGGTGGCAATAGGTTCCCAAGAAGGGATCGTCGCGTCGCTCCCAGGCACGATCGGGGCACTGCTGAAGGCCGGAGCCGACCCGAACGCACGGGACAATCAGACTGGCGGGACCACGCTGCACGTCGCGGCGGCACTGAGCAAGGCCCCGGACGTCATCGAGGCTCTGTTGGATGCCGGAGCTGACCCGAACGCCCGGAATGCAGCCGGCAGAAGACCCTTCGAGGTGGTCCCGAGAGATGCTCCATTGCGACGGACGGCCGCCTTTCGGCGGATGAGGGATGCAGGGTCCGAGGGCCCATGGTGACCACAGTTCTCCAGGAAGATGGTCGGGCAGGAAGACAGCGTTCGTGCGTTCGCCGGTGGCCGGGGGGAGAAGGCGCCCCGGGGCGGCCGGGCAAGGGCTTCGCTACTTCGGCGATGGCCGGCGGCGCGATCGCCGTGCTGGTCCTGTCCTGCGGTGATGGCGCCGTCGAGCCGGCTCCTCCTCCGGCTCCCGTAGCCACCACGGTGACGGTCAGCCCGGCGTCCGCCACGCTGACCGCCCTCGAAGAGACGGCCCGGTTCACAGCCGGGGTGCGCGACCAGAACGGGCAGGTGACGGCGGGGGCGACCGTGGCGTGGACAACGAGTGACGCGTCGGTCGCCGCAGTGGATGCCTCCGGGCTGGTGACGGCGGCGGCGAACGGGAGTGCGACGATCACGGCAACGGCGGGCTCGGTGTCGGGGACGGCTGCGGTGACGGTGGCCCAGGCGGTGAGCGCGGTTGCCGTGACGCCGGCGGCGGCCACGGTCGCGGCGGGCGACACGGTGCGGCTGTCGACGGAGGCTCAGGACGCGAACGGCCACTCCGTAGCGGGGGCGGCGTTCGCGTGGTCGTCGAGCGATGACCTGGTGGCAACGGTGGACGGTTCGGGATTGGTGAGGGGTGTGGCCGAGGGAGGGGCCACGATCACGGCGGCAGCCGGAGATGCCCGGGGGACCTCCGATGTCACGGTCGAGAGCCCGAACCGTGCGCCCGTGGTGGCGTCGGCGATCGGGGGACGGGCGGTGGACGTGAACGGGACGCTGGTGGTGGATGCGTCCGCGCACTTCAGCGACCCGGACGGGGACGCGCTGCAATACGAGGCCTCGTCGTCGGCGCCCTTGCTGGCGTCGATAGCGGTCTCCGGGGCCGAGTTGAGACTGACGGGCGTGTCGGTGGGGACGGCCGACGTGACGGTGACGGCGCGGGATCGGGAGGGACTGGCCGCGTCGCAGTTGTTCACGGTCACGGTGACACCGATCGGCGAGTGGGGACCGGCGAACACGTTCGGGTTCTACACGTTTCCGGACTCGCTCTATCCGATGGCGCGTATCGAGTGGACGATGCTTCCGATACAGGCACCCGCCGAGAGCCTGCACGAGAAGGGGCTGCTGCACTATTGGGCGATGCAGTTCCTTCATGACGACCAGGGCAGGCTGGCGGGCTATGCCGGTCTCCAGTCGCAAGGTCTGTTCAAGAGTGAGCCGCTCAACCGTCGCGTCGTGAACTTCGCGATATGGGACTCGGATGCCTCGAACACCGATGGGATGGTCGATGCGGAGAACGACGAGTGCCGATGCCATCAGATCATGTTTCCGTATGAGTGGGAGGAGGGGACGCCCTATCGGTTTGTCGCGGATACCGGCCCGTCCGGCGAGACGGACGAATATCGGTGGTGGGGTCTATGGGTGACGAACCTGGTGACCGACTCCACGACGTTCGTGGGCGAGACACGATCGTGGCGGCGACGAATCGAAGATCCTCCCGTCTCATGGGGTGAGGACCTGCACTGGTGGCAGACGGCAGTCGGGAATGCGAGCTACAGGTGCGAGGACTTCGAGTCCTCGTCGCTCGCGGTCCTGGACGTGCTGGCCGATGGGATCTCGCCCATCTCCGTTGATGCCCTTACCAGTGGCGGAACAGAGGTGACGGGTCCGAATGGACATCGCACCACGCTCTGCGATTCGGCGGTGGTCTACTCACTCGGAACCGATGTACAGCACAACCTCGGCTACTGGTCCACCCCGCCGGAAAACGTACTGGGGAAAAAGTCCACTCCCGCTTTCTGGCGGTAGCGGGTCACGCGAGCAGGTCATCGGGGTCGCGTCCGAGCGCCAGCTGGGAGAAGTCCGAGGGGCGCTCACCTGCCAAGAGTGCGCACAACCGCCTCGGGGTCACGGTCGATGACCGTGAGCAGCACACGGGCCGCCCGATCCGGCACTCGCCGCCCCTGTTCCCATTCCTGCACCGCCCGGACATCGAGCCCGAAAGTGTCCGCGAATCTCTGGCGGCTCAGCTTCATTCGCTTGCGAAGAGCCAGGCCGACGCCTTGCAGTCTGCTGGACTCAGGTGAGCGGATTGTGCGGCAATGCCGCATTTTTTGCAAGAGGGATTGTTGCTGACGGAGACTGCCAACTCGCGCCTGCCACCTGGGGCGGATGGGGCTTCCGGCGTGAGCCGGCGATTCGATTTCGAACGCCTCGTCGAGCTGTGCCGGCGTACCCATGACGAGACTCGGCGATCCGCGGCCCGCGCCGTGGACCGCTCGCTGGTCGTGCGGAACTGGCTGTTCGGATGGTACCTCGTGGAGTACGAACAGAGCGGCGCAGACCGGGCCGAGTATGGCGTTCGACTCCTCTCCCGCATGTCGGACCGGTTGCGCCAAATGGGAATCAGGGGCGCTTCCACCACGCGATTGAAGCTCTATCGGCATTTCTACCGCCAACGCGGGTTGATCGGTCCCACAGTGTCGGACCAATCGCTGCTTCCGGCATTGTCTGGAGAGACCGACCGGATTCGTCCGACGCCGTCGGACCAATTCCGACACCCACGGTCCGCCTTCTTGGCGCAGATCACCGCACGACTTCGGGGCGAGTTCCCTCTCGGCTGGTCCCACTACGTGACCCTGCTGTCGATAACTGACCCCGAAGCCCGCCGTTTCTACGAGATCGAGGCCGCGGCCAACGGCTGGAGCGTCCGCGAACTCAAGCGGCAACTGGACAGCTCCCTGTACGAGCGGCTCGCGCTCAGCCGCGACAAGCACGAGGTCCGCCGCCTCGCCCGCGAGGGACAGGTGGTCGAAAAAGGCGTCGGACCTGATCAAGGATCCGGTGGTGCTGGAGTTCCTCGGCCTCGATCTCGTATTCTACAACCGCCTGCTGCGCTGCTACGTGCTGATCGACCTCAAGACCGGGAGGCTGACCCATCAGAATCTCGGCCAGATGCAGATGTACGTGAACTACTTCGACCGTTACGTGAAGACCGATGACGAGCTGCCCACCATCGGGATCCTGCTTTGCGACCGCAAGAACGACGCCGTGGTCGAGCTCACGCTCCCCGAGGACGCCAACATCTACGCGTCGCAGTACCAGTTGTACCTGCCGTCCTGCTGGACTTGCAGCGGATTCGCCGAGTTTCACCAGGCGCTGCGTTCGTGGGTAGCGGGGGCTGCGGAGGCGTGGCAGATTTCCGAGGCGGACCTGGCGGGGATGATGTCGTTCAAGGAGGACGAAGAGATGTACGAGAGAGCAAAGGAGTTGAGGGACCAGGTCCACCGCGACGGGGAGCGCGCGCTTGTGCAGCGTCTCGCGACCAGGAAATTCGGAGCGGAGACGGCCGAGCGGCTTACGCGGATCTTGGAAGACAGGGCGGATGCAGATCGGCTCGACGAGGTCGTCGATGCGATCATCGATTGTGACAGCGGACCGGAGTTGTTTGCCCGCGTGAGTGCGTAGCGGCCAGCTCGGGCGCGTGTTTCACACCGTCGGCGGGGTCGGTCGCCGCTCGCCCCTCAGCCGACTCCACGCGATCCCGTCCACATGCTCGAAGTGGCGGGCGGCCGACACCAGATCGGCTCCGGTCTCCATGGCGTGGGCGGCGATCCAGAGGGCGGTGTCGGGCAAACCGCCCGCTGACTCCTTGGAAGAAGGATCAGACTCCACGTTGTTCAGTGCGGCCGGAGGACTTCCCGAAACACGCGAAGGAAGTTGCCGCCGAGCAACTTGGCCAGGTCCTCCTCGATCCAGAGCCCTGCCACGTCCACCATCGCGATGGATGCCGCGGTGCTTGACCACGACACCGCGGGCCCAGCCATCACGTTGCCGTTCTGCTCACGCACCTCCGCCGTCAGTTGAACGGATGCGCCAAGCGCGGCGAACTCCGCCGTGGCCGGGCTTACGGCGACGGTCATGGGACGTGGCGGTTCCGGCGGCGGCGCAATGGTGCTTCCACCGTCACCGCATCCCCCGGTCAAGGCCACGGTCGCCAGCAGGGCACACAGCCGGATCATACGGTCGGCAACCGCCCTGCATGTCTCCTGTTCCGAGTGCCGACCCGGGCTACGAGCGGACAGACCAGGCTCGGCAGACAGCACGTTCTCGGAAGCCACGTTCCCCAAATCATCGGGCCGGTTTTTCTCCAACAACCGGTAGCTCAACTCTCCCCCACCCTCGTCGCTCCCGCCGTCGACGAACGAACTGTTGTCAAACTGCTTGAGGCGCGCAGTCACCCGGAGCCTGACCCGGTCATCAAGGAAGGTCCGCCAAGCGGCCCAGAGACCAAGAAGCAGGCCTCCAAACGCCGCTACTGCAGTGACGTAGTCCAGGACTGGCAAGAGAACGCCGGAGGCTCAGGCCGTCCGCACCCGCTCGATGAACTCCTCTTCCGTGCCGCACTCGAGCAGTGCGTCAGTCACACGGTCGATGCCCTCCGGGCCGCGTAGCCTCTCAATCACATCCGAGACCTGCCCCGCCGTTTCCTCGCCGAACCTCCGGACGATCTGCCGCCGGAGAACCATTTTCTGACCCTGCCGGCGACCCTGTTGGCGACCCTGCCGAGCGCCCCGCTGGACCAACTCGTCCAGGCTTCGGTGAAACCTGTCCACCAATTCGGTCATCGTCTTCGCTCCTCCCAGCTTCAGTTCCTCCGGGTAGTTCCTCGAAACTGATATGGAAGGGCCCTTCGTCAAGCCATGTTCATTGTTGGTCTCGCCGGCTTGAGGAGAAGTCGCCCGAGGATCGCTTCGACGGTGAATCCTACTGATATACGCCGGTTGGCCTGAACCAGAGCGGCAAGAA
>JAJDYN010000011.1 GCA_022825135.1 Gemmatimonadota bacterium
GACCGTCCCTGCGAACGGGGTTACAGACCGCCCCGCCCCGCCCCGCCCACACCCCGGACCGGGAGGAGCGGCAAACCGCATGCCCGGGGGCGGACATTTCTATTTCGCTCCAACCCCGGACATTTCTATTCCGGTTTGACACTGGCAGGTAAGGAATGTCAGAAGCAGATTCCTGGATTCAGCCGCGAGAATGGAGGGAACGACAGCGTGAAGGTTGGCCTGGTGGGCTTCCCGGGTTCGGGGAAAACGACCGTGTTCAACGCGATGACCGGTCAGGACGCACCGGTCGGATACGGGGGCGAGGTGCGCCGCGCCGTCGTGGACGTGCCCGATCCCCGGGTGGAGTGGCTCTCGGCCCTCTACCGGCCGAGGAAGACCACCTTCGCCAGCATTGTCTTCTGCGACATCCCCGGAGAACACGGCTCCGAACAGCGCGGGCTCTCGACCGCGGCGCTGCAGCAGGTGCGCGACCAGGACGCCCTCTGCCTCGTTCTGCGCGGCTTCGACAACCCGGCGCTCGAGCACGCCCCCGATCCCGCCGCCGAGCTCGAGGCGTTCCACGCCGAATGCGTCCTCGCCGATCTGCTGTTCGTCGAACGCTGGCTGGAGCGAGCGCGCAAGGAGGCGAAGCGCGGGCTTGAGGTGGCGGCCTTCGAACGCATGCGGGATGCACTTGAGTCGGAACGGCCGCTGCGCGTGCTTCCCGAATCGGAACTCGATCGTTCGCTCCTGCGCGGCTATTCGCTGGTCACCGACGCGCCGCTGCTGGCCGTGCTCAACCGCGAGGAAGACGACGCCGGGGAGTCGTTGGCGGAGGGACTCGCGCAGCCGGGTGAACCCGGGGACGCGCTGCCGGACGGACTCGGGGACGCGCTGGCCCGCATGCGCGCCGGGGGCATGACCCTCTCGGCCAGCCTCGAGGCGGAGATCGCGATGCTCGAGCCGGCGGACCAGCAGGAGTTTCTGCGCGACATGGGGCTGGCCGAGCCCGCTCTCGACCGCTTCATTCGCGCGGCCTACCAGCTGCAGGACCTGATCTCCTTCTTCACAGTGGCGGGGCCGGAGGTGCGAGCCTGGACCATCCGCGCGGGCACCGACGCTCGGCGGGCCGCCGGTAAGATCCACTCCGACATGGAGCGCGGCTTCATCCGGGCGGAGGTGATCCCCTGCGATGTCCTGGAGGAATACGGATCGGAGCAGGCGGTGAAGGCGGCCGGGCGGCTGCGGGTGGAGGGCCGGGACTACGTCGTGAAGGACGGCGATGTCCTGCGGGTGCTGTTCAACGTGTAGTCCGCGCACGCACGCCCGGAGGAGGGAGAGCGCAAAGCGAGGTTCTGGAATACGTAAGATGCGTAAAATATGTAAGCCGATCGCACCTGTCGCGCGGATGGCCTCGCTGACCGCAGCTGTCGCGCGGATGGCCTCGCTGACCGCAGCGGCGTGGGCGGCCCTGCTGGCCGTGGCAGGCACGGCAGGCGCCCAGACACCGTCGCGCGCCGAACTGCTCGGGATCGCGCGCGAGGTCGTGGAGGGGGCGGCGTTCGTGTCGCTGGCGACGCTGGACGAGGACGGCTATCCGGCCGTGCGCGCGATGGACCCGCTCCCGCCGGACGAGGACTGGGTCGTCTGGCTGGCCACCAACCCCGGCAGCCGCAAGGTGGAGCAATTGCGCGCCAGTCCCCGGGTGGCGCTTCACTATCTCGCCGAGGGCGTGCCGGCGTACGTCACGCTCATCGGCCGGGCGCGCCTGGTCGACGACCCGGAGATGAAGGCCCGCCACTGGAAGGAATCGTGGACGCCGTTCTACCCGGACCGGGACCAGAGCGTGCTGCTGATCGAGGTGACGCCGGTCCGGCTCGAAGTGGTCTCGGAGGCGCACGGAGCGCCGGGTGATCCCGAGACATGGAGGGCCCACGTGGTGGAGTTCCTGCGCCCCGTCGGCGCCACCCGCGGAAACGCGCCCACAGGTAGCCGGCAGCAACCACCAAACCTGGAAGCGAGGTGAGCAACTTCACGCCCGGATGGGCCATCGGCTGGCACTTCGTGGATCTGGCGGTACGCGGCCGCGTCGACGACGCAGGGCTGGAGAATCTGGAAGCGATCACGGGACTTGCGAGCTGGATCCTGGACATCCCGCTGGCCCTCGTTCTGCTCGCCACTATCGGAGCGGTCCACCGAATGCAGATGGATCATCATTCCAGAGATTCCTCCACGGCTTCTCGCGCGGCGGCCTCGATGTCCCACGGGATCTCCGAATCGCGATGAAGCGCGGCGCCGTTTGAGAGCACGGGACCCGAGCCCTTCGGCAGGGCGCCGGAATGAACCGGTGGGACCGGGGCCAAATCCCTCCGGACCTGTCTTGGCGCACCCGCCAGCATCTTCCCGCCGGGCGTGAAGAACACCGCCGTCCCATCCGTTGCCACCGACAACTTCACGTGCCCCTCGTGCACGGCGCGGTGATGCCTCCGGCATAACAGAATCGTGTTCCCGAGGCTGGTCTCGCCCCCGTCGGCCCAGTGCTTCACGTGATGCGCCTCGGTGAACCGACAGCCGCACCCGGGAAAGCGGCATCCGCGGTCCCGCTCCTCCAGCGCGCGCCGGATGTGCGGAGGAATCGTGCGCGTCCTCCGGCCCACGCTCAGCATCGAGCCGTCCCTCGCGTGGACCATCGCCACCACGGCGGCATCGCACGCCATGCGCCGCGACGTTTCCGCGGCAACTCGGATCCCGTCCAGATCCGAGCGGCCTGGCTCGCCCTCGGCCGCCAACGTCGCGGCGTCGCAGTGGACCATGACCTGGTAGCGCTCGGCGCGGGTGCCGGATTCGGCGCTGGGTCGAGCATGCGGCCGCAGCTCCGGTTCACCGACCTGCCCGTCCGTATCACCGAGATCGCCGGCTGATTCGCCCCGGCCGCCCTTCGCGCACGCATCCGATTCCCCGCGGGAAGCGCGCGACTCGCCGCCGCCGAAGCCCGCCGCCAGCGCACGCTCCGCAAGCAGCCCCACCGCGTCCGCCCGCCGCTGCTTCGGCCTCGGCCGGGCATCATCGGGACCAGGCTCGCGGGTTGCCGCGCCTCCTCCACTGCCTCCGGCATCCTGTCCGCTACGGGCGGCCCCGCCCTCGGCCCGGAACAGCGCATCCGACGCCGCCTCGACCGCCCGCATCAGCACCGCCCCGACCTCGGGTTCGAGGCGCCCCTTCACCACGTACATCCCGTCGCCGTCCACGAACACCGAGAACGCTCGGCTGCGGTGCCGGGCCTGCTCGGCCGTCAGCTCCTCGTCGCGCGACAACTTCTTCCACATGCGCACCTTCTGCTCCAGGTTCGCCGCCGAGCCCGCGCGCGCGAACTCGAGCAGCTTCGCCTCGCTCTCGGGCGTGGCCACGCGCGTCAACGCCCGCACCTTGGCGTACGAGATGCTGCCCTCGCGCAGCGCGCCGGCCGTCTGCGGCAGGTTCTCCAGTGCACGCGCGGCGCGCACCCGCTCGCGGGCCGGTCCGATCTTGATGCCGATCTTCCAGGCCAGCCACTCGGCGCAGGACCCGAAGCCGTCCTTCCAGCCGCCCCGGCGATCGAAGTCGGCGATGAGGGTCATCATCTGCGCTTGCGCGGCGTTGATGCCGGCGGCCAGCTCGGCGATGCGGTCACCCAGCCTGGCGAGGTCGTCCTCGCGCTTCCCGGTCTCGGCACGGGACGGCGCAGAGGCGGGTTCGGAACGGGACCGGGCAGAGACCGCATCGGAAGGGGATGGAGCGGAGCCGACGTCGCGAGCCACGACTCCAGTGCTCGCACGGGCGCGCGCGCTGGCAAGTCGGTCACCAGTCGGTTCTCGTACCACTCCGGGCCACGGAGAAGGCTTCCGGTGGATGTCGTAGAGAACGTCCGGGGATGCGATCATCATTCCTCCCAACATGCGATTGCACAATGACTTACGTACAAATATAACGGCACCTGAATCGGCCTCTGAGGATGCTCTGTGGTGGCCGAAGCGGGGTTGGGAGACCTTCGGAGGAGGAAGGGGGCTACGGAGGCTGTCAGCGAGCCTGTGAGAGCCCTTGGCGCGCAGGAGAATCCGCGATATCGAGCTCGACCAAATCGCGAGCCCCAAAGTTGTCAATGGCAGTTTGGGACCCGCAAATGTGGATTCGGGACGGGCGCGCGCCGGTCCCTCAGCGGTGGGGGCGTCTTAACCAGGACTATGGGAGAATGGGACCCGCGAATGTGAATTCGGGACCGCCGAGTGCTGGTTCCCCCCGGCGCCAGGAGCGCGGAATCAGGTCAATGGCAGTTTGGGACTCCGCCATGCGAATCCGGGACCGACGAGAGCAGGTCCCCGGCACCGGGAGCGGCTTACCAGGTCAATGGCGGCCAGGGACGCACGCATGCGAATTCGGACAGGCCGGCGCGGTCGACCGGAGCGGCGCGCTGCGAATCCGGGTCGGAGTCCGGACGACTGGCGACGTCTGATGCGCGAGCGTGAATCCGGTCCTCGTCCTCGCCGCGGGCGGCGAGTGCTCACAGGATGCGAGGGACTAGGAAGATGTGGGGATTCGGAGATGTGGGGATTCGGAGAAGTGGGGATTCGGAGAAGTGGGATTCGGAGGACACCGTGCGCACCCGCGTTCCCGCGGGAACGTTTCGTCAGACCCTGACGCCCGCTCGGCGCTCGAACTTCCGCCGGTACCTCCGGGTCCAGACGACGATGGCCGGAACGCCGA
Source organism: Gemmatimonadota bacterium (assembly GCA_022825135.1). Taxonomy (GTDB): domain Bacteria; phylum Gemmatimonadota; class Gemmatimonadetes; order Longimicrobiales; family Gaopeijiaceae; genus BD2-11. Next base: position 4,720 of record JAJDYN010000011.1, read on the forward strand.
CGACCGTCGGCAGGATCCAGGGGAGGATGGCGAGCGGGCCATCGATCTCCCAGGCCCAGAGCCGCCGCGCGCCGAAGACGATGAACGCGGTATGGAAGGCGATGCCGCCGCCGAGCATCGAAGCCAGATGGCTGTAGAACCAGCCCATCCGCCGGCCGCCCGGATCACGCATCAGCCTGAGCATGCGCCGCCCCGTGAAGAGTCCGATGGGGCTCATCCCCAGCAGGACCGGCGAAACCTCCGACCATGCCGCCATCCCGAATCCGACGGCGATGACGCTGCCGGAGATCGACGCCCACGCCAGCGCCTCGTGCACCGGTGTACGCAGCTTCTCCGGCGCTCTACGGGTCGCCAGCACACGCAGGCCCTGCCGCACCATGACGAAGGTCACCACCCCCAGATAGCCGAGCAGGACGGCAAACCCGTAGAGCTCGGGTCGCTCCGCAACGCCAATGCCCTGGACCCGATAGGACACGATCCGGCCCGCCGCCGCAGCGACCGCCGACAACGTTACGACATACGCGCACGAGGCATAGACGCGGCCCGCCCTCACATGCGCCCGCCCCCCTTTTCGGGCGAACACCGGGATCCAGAAGGCCGTCAGCCCGATGAAGCCGGCCACAACGTGAACGAGGAGGAGGGCATCGAATAGGAGGAGGGCATCGAATAGGAGGGGAGCATCGAAGAGGAGGAGGGCATCGAAGACCAGGTTGAAGACGTTCATGAGCGGCCCTCCCGATCGCCGGCGACGGCTTCCGGCACACCGGCCGCGGTCTCCGCCACGCCGGTCCGGACCTCCTCGCCAACTACAGCCTCCGACTCGCGCGGGTGTCTTGCGGCCGCCGGCTGGCCCAGCGCGGGACCGGCCGCCGGTTCTCCTCCCGAATGCGTCCCCAGCCGCCGCTCGATCGCCGCGAGTGTCTCGTCGCACCACGCCACCTTCGACTCGATGGAGTGGATGCCCATCCGAAGCGTCGCGAAACGGTGGAACCCGGCGTCGCCGAAGCGCTTTGGATCCCCGTGGGTGTCGATCACCCCCCGCTCAAGCGACCGGAGCTGCTCCAGCCAGCGGGCCAGGTGGTCCCGCAGTTCCATCATGAAGGCGCGCGTCTCGCGGAGGTCGCCGACCGCGTCCATGAAGTAGAGCTGGGCCAGATATGCGAACCGCTCCGTGCCGACCGCGGGGCCGCCGCGCAACCAGCGCTCCAGCTCCTCCCGGCCCGAATCCGTCAGCGTGTAGACCTTGCGGTTCGGTCCCTTTGGCGACGGCTCGACCCGGCTGCGGAGCATGCGGCGCTGCTCGAGACGTTTCAGGGCCGGGTAGATCTGGCTGAGCTCGGCGGACCAGAAGTGCCGGATGCGCTCGCTGAACGCGCTCTTGAGGTCGTACCCGGTGGCCGGGTCGCGCAGCAGGCCGAGGAGGATGTGATCGAGGCTCATGATGGCGACAGCTCGCGGTTGAGGAGCCTGCCGCAAGAGGACGGGGCCGGCTCATGCTATATCAGTGTCGATACACCTACTATATCGATGCTGTCATAGCATGTCAAGGACCGGGTCCCAGGGACGGCGGGCGGCGGCGGCTCGTTCAGCCTCCGCGCGCTACTGGCGCGCACGCCATCGGATACCGAATTTGCCAAGGTTGACCGACGCACGTCCCTCCGGAGGAAATCATGTCATCGACTCAACGAGGAAGCTTCGGGCCCGGCCTGGTCCTTGCGGCGCTGCTTGCGCTCGCGACAGCCATCCCCGCGCACGCGCAGGAGCGCGGCAACCCGGACGGCGAATGGCGTTTCCAGAGTGCCGACTCCTGGGGTACGCGCTTCTCACCGGTCGACCAGATCAATGCCGCCAACTTCGGCGACCTGGAGGTGGCCTGGGTGTGGCGGGCCGACAACTACGGGCCCGAAGTCGATCCGCAGATGAAGTCGACCCCGACCTACATCGACGGCATCCTGTACACGGTGGCGGGACAGCGCCGGACTGTGGCCGCCATCGATCCCGCGACCGGCGAGACGATCTGGACCTACCGCGAGCCCAACACGACGCGTTGGGAGCGGTCGATGCGCCAGAACTACGGCAAAGGCGTGGCGTACGGCGAAATCGATGGCCGCGGCGTCATCTACTACACCTCTCCGGGGTTTTTCCTGCACGCGCTGGACGCGAAGACCGGCCGGCACCTGGAGGGGTTCGGCGACCCGGTGCCGATCGAGGACTTCCCCGCGACGGGCGTTGTCGATCTGCTGCTGCCGCTGCTCGAGGGCTGGGGACCGTGGGAGGCGTACGAGGGCGAATACGATGCCGACTACGGCATCCCGCGCGAGCTCGGCTTCATCACGACCTCCTCACCCCCCATCGTCGTCAACAACACCGTGGTGGTGGGCAACTCGGCGGAGCAGGGCTACAACCAGACCCGCATCGAAAACGTGCCCGGCGACATCCTCGCCTTCGACGCGCGCACCGGGGACCACAAGTGGAAGTTCCACGTGATCCCGCGCCCCGGCGAGTTCGGCCACGACACCTGGGAGAACGACGCCTGGATGTACACCGGGGACGTGTCCTCGTGGGCGCCAATGTCGGCCGACCAGGAGCGGGGCATCGTCTACATCCCCACCAACCCGCCGACCATCGACTACTTCGGCGGCTTCCGGCCCGGCGACAACCTCTACGGCACCAGCGTGATCGCGCTCAACGCCGAGAGCGGCGAGCGGGAGTGGCACTTCCAGACCGTGCACAACGACCAGTGGAACTACGACCTTCCCAACGTGCCCATCATCGTGGATCTGGAGGTGGACGGGGAGGCGGTTCCGGCGGTGATCCAGACCTCGAAGACCGGCCAGATCTTCACCTTCAACCGCGAGACCGGCGATCCCGTGTGGCCCATCGAGGAGCGGGACGTGGTGCAGACCGTGGTGCCCGGCAACTGGACCGCCAGCACGCAGCCGCATGTGACCCGGCCCGAGCCCATGGAGCCCTTCGGGCTGGCCGAGGACCAGGTGATCGACTTCACCCCTGAACTGCGCGCGGAGGCGCTCGAGGTCCTGAGCCGGTACCGGGTGGGCGGGCCCTTCATGCCCCGGCTCTATCCGGATCACAACGAGGACGTGCTGGACAACATCCGCTGCTACGGGGGCCTGAACATCACGCATCCCGCGACGCTCGATCCGACCACGGGCATCCTCTACGCCGCCAGCTCGCGCAACTGCAGCGGCGGCATGGTGATGCAGGGGATCGACGCCGACGAGCCGGACAATCCCCGCACCACCGGGACGACCATCTCGCAGTGGGTGGCGGGCCGTGGGGGCGCGCTGCCGCGGGTGCAGGGGCTGCCCATTCCGAAGCCGCCCTACAGCCGCATCTCCGCCTATGACATGAACACGGGCGAGCGGCTCTGGTGGATTCCGGTGGGTGACGCGCCCGAGGCAGTGGCGAACCATCCCCTGACCCAGGGCGTGGACCTGTCGCGCGCCGGGAGCGGAGCCAGCTCGATCCAGATCGTCGCCGGGGATCTGCTGCTGGCGACCGAGGGAGCGCGCGGGCCGGCGGTGCTCAACGCCTTCGACAAGCTCAGCGGCGAGTTCGTGGGCGAGGTCGAGATGCCGGGCGCGGGCCAGTACGGAATGATGACGTACAGCCACGAGGGCCGGCAGCACATCGTGGTGCAGGTGGGCGCTCCCGGACGGCTGGTGGCGCTGAGGTTGCCGATGTAGGGGGCGCGCCGCCGATCGAGGTCTTCGGAGGCCGTCGCTCGTCCGATGGGACGGGGGCGGCCTTCGGCGTGTTCGGGGCTGGCGTGTGGCCGGGCGCCTGGATGCAACCGCCGGTCAGAGCCGTCCGGCGTAACGCTTTAGCCAGGACGCGCGGTGGCTGTCCGGTGGAGCGATCGGTGGTCCCGGAACGGTCATGGTGCCGCGGCTGACGAAGACGGCGGCGCCACCCACCCGGACAGCGGTGATCCGGCCGGCGACCTTGTCGACCTCCACCCCGATGAGGCTGGGCCGGCCGATCTCCCCGCCCTGTGCGACCTGCCAGGTGAGGGTGGCGTTCAGGCGGCGGCTGGCGTCGCCCAGATAGCCTCCAAGCACCGCGGCCGCCGAGCCGGTCGCCGGATCCTCGGGCACGCCCGACCCGGGGGCGAACATGCGGACACGCACGTCCCCACCGTAGAGGTGGCACACCAGGTACACGTGGTGGGCCCACGAGTCCGCGAGCATCTCCTGCCAGAGGGCCGTGTTCAGGACGGCACGGCGGAGGGCGGCAATGGTGTGCACCGGGATGACATGGAAGGGGAGGCCGCAGGACATCATGGCGGGCGTGAGCGGACGGGGGGCCTCGCCGCCGAGGTCATCCGCTTCAAGGCCCACCATCGCGGCCAGCCGCTCCAGCGAGTGCGGCGACTCGCGCCGCTCCGGCAGCATCGACGTCGTGAACTGCGCGGACACCGGACGGCCGCCCCGGTACTCCACCGATACGGGCACGAGGCCGACGTTCTCTTCGAGCACCAGATCGGCGTGTCCGTCCGCGGTCCGGCGAATTCCGGCCCCCCGCTGAACGGGTCGCGTGCCCGCCAGATAGATGGCGGCCCCGACCGTGGGATGCCCCGCGAACGGCACCTCCACCTCGGGGGTGAAGATGCGCACGCGCGCCGTTCCCTCCGGCGTCTCCGGAGGCCCCAGAAACACCGTTTCGGCAAGGTTCATCTCGCGCGCCACCTTCTGCATCAGCTCCGCCGGCAGATGCGCCGCGTCCGGGAAGACCCCGAGCGGGTTGCCTCCGAAGGTTTCCTCCGTGAAGACGTCGAGGGTTCTGAAGTCGAGTTCCATGTGAAGGCGCGCATCCATCCAGGTTCAACGGGCCGTCTACCAGAAGACGGGGAACCTCACTATCTTACACGCCCCATGGCTCTCCGTAAGGGGTTTGACGGAGGCGTCAGCCGGGCCTGTAGCTCAGTTGGTTAGAGCGCACGCCTGATAAGCGTGAGGTCGGTAGTTCGAATCTACCCAGGCCCATTGGATCCGAAGCCGGAGTTCCGCGTCCGGGCCCGGCTCCGTACGACCAGCTGCTCCCCGGCCGCCCGATACGCCTCGTCGATGGCCGCGTCCGTGTGCGGGGTGGCGGCGGCATCGGAGTTCGCGATCGAGATTCGTCCGAATCGACGGCTGCCGACCACGCAGGGCCGATCGTCGGGGGCGAAGAGCGCCCACTCGATGGGGTCGTTCAGGGTGTCGTAGCTGTAGGCGTAGCCGTGCGGCCAGCGATTGACGGTGATCGCCTCGATGTCGCGCGCCGGGTCGAAGCCCCCGTCCGCGAGCATGCGCCCGAGCTGATCCCTGATCTTGCGCTCGAAGGTCTCGAAGGTCGTGGCCAGGAGGTCCGCCCGTCCGATGCGGTGCTGCTCCTTCTTCGGCTCGCCGGGAGCACACGGCGTCCGCGTCATGTGCAGGACCATCGGCCCGTCTGGCGATCGGTTGGGCTGGTAGTCGCCGAGTTGCACCGACCGGCCCAGGTTGACTCCGAGGTGGTACATCCCGGGAGCGCTCGCCCGGGAGATGCCCAGGTTCGTGAAGGCGGTCCACCGGCGGACGAGGACGCTCGTGTAGACGATCGGCATCTTGACGCCATACATGAGCGCCCTCCGCTGCGCTTCCGGCATCTCCGGCACGAGGTGCGGGATGACCCGGTTGTAGCACGCCATCACGCAGTGACGGGCGCGGACCTTCTCGGCCCGGCCCCCGCGCACGTAGGTGATCTCGACCTCGCGGGCCGAGTCGGGATCGCCCAGGTGGCGGGCGGAAACGACCGTGCTGTTGAGTCGGATGCGGGCATCGGAACCTTCCCGGTCGAGCCGGTCGTACGCGAGGCGCGACGTGATCGAGTCCTCGAGCGTGGACCCCGGAAGCGCGTCGGGGATCATGGCCCGGACCAGCAGCCGCGCCAGCGTTGCGTTCCCGTCCGGAAGATCGATGGTGGGTCCTCCGTCCCATTCGGTCTCGCGGCCGTGCTGCCCTCCCCCGATGTGCGTGAGGGGCCCCACAGGGGAGAAGGGCTCCAGATTCATCCCCTGGAACCCGGGATAGCCCTCGGCCCAGGCGTAGAGCGCGGGATAGGCGTCGATGCCCACGCAGAAGAGCCCCTTGGGGCCGTCGTCGTAGAACGGAATGACGTCGGGATGCACCTTCGCGATGTCGAGAAGGAAGTCGCGGTAGCTCATCCTGGCCAGCCGCTCCTTCTTCTCCCAGTCCGGGAGTCCCGGCATGTAGTCGGGGTTCGCACTCCAGTCGTTGAGTCGCGCGATGTCCCTGCGGGCGTCCGCCGACAGCGGGGTGTGGGCGAGCCAGTCGGCCCAGTCGATGTCGGAGCTGCGTCCGGGCCGCCCCATCACCAGCCGATCCTCGCCGAATACTTCCTTCGCGAAGAAGGTGGCGCTGCCGAGCCCCAGCGAGCGGTAGAACTCACGGCTTCCCGCGCTCGCCGCCTGCGCCCTGTCCAGGTCCAGGCCGATCGCGGAGAGCAGCGTCCGCGAGACGGTGCTGTAGTGGTTCACGGACTCCAGGTTCGAGGTCCCGCCGTTCAGGAGGAGCGTGCGCCCCCCGTAGGTGAACTCGTTCCGCTTGGCGTGGCCCCCGAAATCGTCGTGGTTGTCGAGCACGAGCACGCGCGCGCCGGGGCCGGCAGATGTCAGGAAGAAGTACGCCGCGGAGAGCCCGCTCAACCCCCCGCCGACCACCACGAGGTCATAGCTTTCGCGCGTGTCGGCGGCGGCGCCCCAGGTGATCCCGTCGCGGAGCTGGTGGGCCACCTCGAAGGAACCCGCATGGCTCCCGCGCATACCCGTGAGGGCAGGCGGATAGTACTCCTGCGGGCCGCCGAAGGGCGGGCCGTCGAGGGCCGACAGCCATCCCGGCGCGATTAGGGAGCCCGTGACGGCAACCCCGACGCCGTTGACGAAGTCGCGCCGGGTGATGTCCCGGTGCATGCCGAGATCGCGATCCTCACTCGTGGACATGGCCTCTCCGGATTCTCGAGTCGTGCGGCATGGCGGCGGGATGGCCCACATGTAGATTCATGCAAACTTCCCCGGCCCACCCGCGTCAGGCAAACGACGGGCTGGTGGAGCACCGGAACCCGAGGAAGCTCATGTCAGGTCGTCTGCGGTTGATCGGAGCGGGCTCGCTCGCATGCATGGCGTGGCTCGGGGCCTGCGAGCCCCGTCCCGGCGGCGGGGACGCCGACTCCGCCGACTGGGCCTACTTCGGAGGCGACAAGGCGTTCACGAGGTACGCCCCGCTCGATCAGATCACACGCGACAATGTCGGGAACCTGGAGATCGTGTGGCGGCGCCCTGCGGTCGATCCCGCCCTGACAGCGTCGTTCCCGGACCTGGGGGTGTCGGGCTACCTGAGAGCGACGCCGATCCTCATCGACGGCGTGCTCTACGCTCCCAACGGGGTCGGTCTTGCGGAAGCCTTCGATCCGGCGACCGGAGAGACCCTCTGGACCCAGCAGCCCTTCCCGCGGACGATCGAGGAGGCCCGTGGCCGGTCCTCACGGGGGATGGACTACTGGACCGACGGCTCCGACCGGCGCCTGATCCACGTGCGTGGCGGCTACCTCTACGCCCTCGACCCGGAGACCGGCCGCGCCCATCCCGATTTCGGCGACGGCGGGCGGGTTGACCTGGTCCCGGCCTCGGCCGAGCGGTTCAGCTGGAGCTCCGGTCCCATCGTCGTGAACGATGTCATCGTGGTCGCGGGCGTGCTGGACGGAGCAGGCGACTCGGGGATGCGCTGGAAGGGAAACGCGCCCGAGAACCTGCGCGGATACGACGTGCGGAGCGGCGAGCTGCTCTGGACCTTCAACGTCGTGCCGCGGGAGGGCGAGTTCGGCGTCGACACCTGGGGCAACGAGTCGTGGCGGGAATCGGGCGACCTCGGCGCATGGTGCTGCCTGAGCGCGGACGAGGAGCTCGGTTTCGTATACGTGCCCTTTTCGGCGCCGACCGCCGCCTACTATGGGGGCCATCGTCCGGGCGACAACCTGTTCTCCAACAGCCTGGTGGCGATCGACGCCGCGACCGGGGAGCGGGCATGGCACTTCCAGATGGTGCATCACGACCTGTGGGAGTACGACACCGTGGGTCCGCCGACGCTGGGCGAGATCGTGGTGGACGGGCGCCGCATCCGGGCGGTCATGCAGCCGAGCAAGACGGGTTTCCTGTACGTCTTCGACCGTGTCACCGGCGAGCCGGTATGGCCCATCGAGGAGCGTCCCGTTCCCCGGTCCACGGTCCCCGGAGAGCATACCTCCCCGACGCAACCGTTTCCGACGAGGCCGGCGCCGTTCGCCCGCCACGGCATCACCCCCGACGACCTCATCGACTTCCCGGGGCTCCGCGAGCGGGCGCGCGCGGTGGCCGATTCGTTCGTCATCGGCCCGATCTTCACCCCGCCCTCGCTCGTCAGCGATGAGCCGGGGGGCAAGAGGGGTACGCTGATGGTGCCCGGATCGTGGGGAGCCGGAAACTGGAACACGGGTGCGTTCGATCCCGAAACCGGCATGTACTACGCGTTCGCCCACTCGATCCCGCGCGTCTATCGTCTCGTGAAGGCCACCGCCCCGACATCGGAGATGGAATACTGGAGCCCGAATCGGGACGCGCCCTACATCGACGGATTGCCGATCACGAAGCCGCCATGGGGCCGGATCACGGCGATCGACATGAACCGGGGCGAGCACGTCTGGATGAAGGCGAACGGGGATGGCCCGAGAGATCACCCCGCCCTTCAGGGTGTGGACGTCCCGCCGCTCGGTGTCGCCAGCCGGCCTGTGGCGCTGGTCACGAAGACGCTCCTGTTCATGGGCGAAGGAGGCCAGGGAGTGTTCGGGGGCGTCCAGCCCAACATGTGGGGCAGGAGCTTCCGCGCCTGGGACAAGGCCACGGGAGAGGTGCTCTGGGATACGGAGCTCGACGCGGGCACGACGGGAGGCCCCATGTCGTACATGCACGGCGGGAAGCAGTTCATCGTCGTGGCCATCGGCGGCAGGGAGCATCCGCCGGAATTCGTCGCGCTCGGGCTTCCCTAGGCCGGGTTCCGGCCGGGCTGGTCCGGGTTATCCCGCGGGGCTCCACCAACTGGACGGCTTCAGCCGTTCGCCGCGGCCGCTGGCGCGGTCCAGCCAGAGCGCGAGTCGCCTGAGGCGCGTGCCCGCCAGCCATCGCCATACTCGGCTCCACATCTGGCGATAGTCGCGGTTGTAGGGGCAGACGCGCACGCAGATCGAGCAGTCGGTGTTCTGGTTGGCCCAGAAGCGGAAGCACTTCTCGGCGTCCGTGGTCCATTTGCGGATGCCCTGGATGTTCGACCGGTTGTGGACCACGGTGGACGGTTCGCCGTCGTCGATGGCCTTCGCGGGGCAGCCGTTCGTGCACGCGCGGCAGATGTCGCACGTCTCCCTCACGCCGAACCGGACGGGCCGGTCGTGGGCGAGCGGCATGTCGGTGAAGACCTTGCCGAGCCGGACCCGGGGACCGTACTCACGGGTGATGAGGAGGCCGTGGCGCCCGTACTCGCCCAGCCCGGCCTTGATGGCGAGCGGGATGGCCAGCGCCGAGTCGTTCATGCTGGCCACGGCCCGGTAGCCGAGATTGGTGATGTACTGCGCGATGGCCAGCAGCACGATGGTGTCGCGGGAGTAGGTGGCTCCCGTAGCGGTGCCGCTCAGCGCCGAGGGCGCCGTGCTCAGGACTTCGCGGTCCATGGACTGCGCGATCACGATCACGTTGCCGAGATCGGTGGAGATCTCCTGGGGTTTCTCGTGCTCGTTCTCGCGGCTGTAGGCATGCGTGTAGAGCCACCGCTCGTCGTTGCCGGTGATCCCCACCAGATCGGCGCCCAGGGTCTTCGCGGCGTGCTTGATCTCGCGCGCCATCTCCTCGGGAGAGGCCTCGGGCGGTTGGCTGCCCGGGCCCTCGCGAACGACGGTATACGGATCCAGAAAACCTTCGCGGCGGTCATCGTCCCCACGCAGCTCGGCGAAGATGTCCGTCACATGCCAGGACGCGTTGCGCAGCGCATAATCGCGCTGGGTGAAGCCGTCGACGGCACGCCAGGTGAGCTTCGGCGTGCGGTAGGTCTCGTAGAACATGTCCGAGCGGTGCGTGCGCACCTCCGGATCCCAGAACGAGCGACAGAAGATGTCGTCCCTCTGCGAGAAGCGCTCGAAGTCCTCGCGGACATCGAAGTCGGCTTCTTCGTCCGAGACGGCGGACGCGGCATCGCGTGTGCGACCCGGGTCGGTTGAGTCGTCCATCTGGTTCGGCGCTCCGGCCGCCGGCCGGCTAGCGGACAGCCTCCGGCAGCCGTATCACGATGATCGTGGGGACGTCGAACTCGTCCGTCTCGACGAACGCGACCATGCCACCGGGGCCGAACGCGGCGGGCATGGGCGTCTCCTCCAGCGGGAACGTGCCGACGTACCCGCCCTCCGCGGCGAGGACATCGATCCATCCGTCAGGCGTCTCGTCCGTCCCCGACCCTGCGCCCGCGAACGCGAGCTGCGCCAATGGATCGCTCCCCCACCGTTGGACCCAGATCGTCCCCTCCCAGGTCGTACGAAGATCGCGCACCAGGGGCACCTCGGGCAGGAAAGCCGCGTTCGCCACCATCTCGCGCATGCCGGCCACCAAGCCCTCCATCAAGGCTGCGAACTGCGCGCGGGCGGCCTCCGGAACGTCTCCGCCCACCTCCGAGGTGGTGAACTGCGCCTCGACGGAGGCCTCGTATTCCTCCAGCACGCGCACCCGCGCGCGCTGCCGCAGGCGCTCTGTAACGGCCTGGGGGTGAAGGGGCCGGCCGACAACCCGTGGCGGGGCACCCGTCGTCTGGATCTTCACGGCATACGCGGAGGAATCCGAATACGCCACCCCGCCACCGGGGAGAACATCGAACACCAGACGGGGCTCGAAATAGGCGAGTGCGCCGTCGAGCGCGGCGAACATGTCCGAGGGATCCTCGGCCTCGATCGTGACCTGCCGCGGGGGGCGCGGTTCCCAACCCTCCGCGAACGACATCGGGACGGCCTCTTCCCTCTCGTCGAGAGCCACGCGGTAGATCGTGCGGTCACCCGACGTGACGGTTGCTTCCCCCCGGCTGAAGCTCGCGCCCGTGCCTCGAGTCAGGAACAGCGCGCTCCCGTCCCGCGCAGCGCGCACGATCTGAGCGGAGCCGGCCCGGCCATCGCCCGCATCCGCGAAGCGGAGTGCGCGTTCGAACGAGCCGTCCGGACCGAACAGGAGGTAGGCGCGGTGACCGTCGTCGACGATCACGGCCCCGCCCTCGGGCCGAGCCACCATCTGCCCCACCTGCCGAAGCTCACCCGGGCCGTCGCCCATGCGTCCGAACTCCGCCGCCAGGCCTCCGACCCCGTCCACGACCACGATGCGGGTCGACGATCCTGCCTCGTCGCGAACGTAGAGGTGGCCGCGCGCGTCGAAGCCGAGGTCCGCGATCTCCGTGAACGCATCCCACCCTTCCGCCGCGATCCCGCCGATCCGGTACACCTCCTCGAAGTCGGCCTCCAGCGGACGGTCCTCGCTCACCGGCGGAGCGGACTCTCCGCCGGTTTCGCCACTGCAAGCGCCCAGCAGCGCGGCGAATACCGCGTAACATCTTCTCATGAGACGACCTCCCAGGGTCGCCAAGGTAGCCGCGATTCTCCCGACCGCACAAACAGGACCCGCCCCTCCTCTGGACGATGCGGCCGGAGCCGGCCGGGCGCCGATGATGACGTAGCGGGCTTTCATCTTCCTCCTACCAGAACACGACGTAGAGCCCCACCGTCAGCATCACCACCACCGCGCCCGCCCATCTCGCTGACGGCGCGGGTGCGAGGTCGACGGCATCGGACTGCGGCAGGGGCCGGGCCTCCTCCAGCGGGCGCACGCGCGACCCGACAGCCATGGCCAGGCTCGAAAGGACGAACGCCCCGGCCGCGGCGTTCAGGTACGCCTGCGAGTCGAAGAACACATCGAGGACCACCGTCAGCAGTCCGTACGCCACCGGGCCGATCAGCAGCGCCACGGTCGCCGCCCGCGGTGGCGCCTTGGGAAGGATCATCCCCATGAGGAAGACGGCGAGGATGCCCGGCCAGATGAAGTTCCAGACGCGCTGCATGTACTCGTAGATCCCCCCGACCGATGCGAGCTGGGGGGCCAGCAGGCAGCCGATCACGACGAAGACGCCGGTCGCGATCCTGCCGATCCGGATCGCCCTGCGGGGCTCGAGCTCCTCCTTCACGACGTGGCGCGAGTAGATGTCCAGCGTGAAGATGGTGGACGCCGAGTTCAGCATGGAGTCGAGCGAGCTCATCACCGCCCCGAAGAGCGCCGCGAACATGACGCCGCGCAGCCCCGTGGGCAGCAGGTCGGCCATGAGCGTCGGATAGGCCTGATCTCCGATCGCGATCCGGTCCGCATAGAGCTGATAGGCCGCGATCCCCGGCATCACGATCAGGAACGGGATCAGCAGCTTGAGGAACGCCGCGAAGATCACGCCCTTCTGGCCCTCGGCGAGGCTCCTCGCGGCCAGCGCCCGCTGGGAGATGAACTGGTTCAGTCCCCAGTAGGCGATGTTCGGGACCCAGATGCCCATGAGGTAGATCGTCCACGGGAGCGTCGGATGATCGGCGGGCAGCATCAGGTGGAGCCTGTCCTCGTTCGCGGACAGGAAGGCGCCGAATCCGCCCACCGCCTCCATGGCCAGGAAGAACAGCACCGCCCCTCCCCCGAGCAGCGCGACGCCCTGGAGCATGTCGGACCAGACGACCGCCTTCAGCCCGCCGTAGATCGTGTAGCCGCCCGCGAGCAGACCGATGGCCCAGACCCCGGCCGTCAGGTCGAGGCCGAAGATGCTCGTCAGGGCCAGGCTTCCCGCATAGAGGATTCCGGCCAGGCCGACAACGACGTAGACGATCATCAAATATGCGGCCATGATGACGCGCGGCGTCGGCCCGAACCGGAATTCGAGATATTCGGGCAGCGTGTAGATGCCCGCCTGGAGGAACCTGGGCAGGAGCACGAGGGCCACGAAGACGAGCGCGATGGCCGCGATCCACTCGAAGGCGGCGATGGCCAGTCCGGTCTGAAACCCTTCGCCGGACATGCCGATGAAGTGCTCGGAGGAGATGTTGGACGCGATCAGCGAGATGCCGATGAGCCACCAGGGCAGGTTGCGGCCGGCCAGGAAGTAGTCGGCGGTCGTGTCCTCCCTGCGGCCCGCGTAGAGGGACACGCCCACTACGATGCCGAGGAAGATGAGGAAGGCGGCGAGATCGATCCGGTCTAGCGCCATCTTCGGGCCGGCAGCACCCTGATTACGTCACCGGGCTCAAAGATCCGCATAGGCCGGGGTGTCCGCTTCCGAGTGCCACTCCTCGAAGGTGCGGAACGGATCGTCGGGCCGGGTCGCGGATTGCACCTTGGTGAGGATGACCCGCCCATCGAGGATCTCGTATGCAAGCGCGTCCCCCGGATGCAGCTTAAGGGCCGCGCGGATCGGTTCCGGGATGGTGGTCTGGGCCTTTGAAGTCAGTTGGCTGACGATCACGACTACTTCCTCCACCTCGGGTCGATCGGGGCCGGTCATCCCTCAATGTAAGTACCTTCCCTGCTGCTGCACCGGCGAATGGTGGGATAGTTGCCCTACCTGGGATCCAGGAGCTGGTCGCAATGCATCCAGAGGACTCGCGAGTAGCGGAACAACAGCGGAACCAGCAGAGGAAGCATCACCGCCATCGTCAGGATGGACTGATTCGCGGAGAAGCCCGCGAATACCATCAGGACCACCCCCAGCGGCGCGCACAGGGCCAGACCCAACCCGTAGCTGAAGTACATGGCCCCGGTGAAGTACCCCGGCTCCCTCTCGTATTTCAGCCGGCAGGAGGGGCACGAGGGATGCATCTTCCAGAGGCTTTCGAAGACCGCGCCGTCCAGACAGCGCGGACACCGGAGCCGGACCATGGCTCGGAGGCGCCCTGGCAGCCTCTCGCTCATTGACGGGGCGGCACGCGATGGTTCGCGACCCGGACCGCGGCCACGGGCGTCAGCTCCGGCCCGAAGGCGGCGTGTACCTCCCGTCGATGGCCGTCCAGCCGCCGTCCGCGAACAGGACCGACCCGGTCACGTAGCTGGCGGCGTCGGAGGCGAGGAAGACCGTCGGGCCGGCCATCTCGCGGGCGCTGCCCCAGCGGTCGAGGATGTTGCGCGCGGCGTAGGCGCCATACCAGTCCGGGTGGTCCTTGATTGGCGCCGTGAGCGGCGTGTCGATCACGCCCGGCGCGACCGCGTTCACCCTCACCCCGCGGGGCCCGAGTTCGGCTGCGGCGACCCGCACCATCTGCACGATCCCCGCCTTGGTGGCGGCGTACATGCTCTGGCCCGGCTCGACCACCACGGACCGTATCGAGCTGAAGAGGATGATGGACCCCGAGCCCTGCGCGCTCATGATCCGTCCCGCGGACTGGATGACGTGCGCGCCGCCCTTGAGGTTGAGGCCGAGAACGCGGTCGATCTCCTCGTCGGTGTAGTCGAGGAGGGGCTTGCGCACGTTTACGCCGGGGGTGCAGACCACGACGTCGAGGGATCCGCGGGCGGCCAAGATGTCCTCGAACGCGCGGGTGACGGCAGCGCCGTCGAGGATGTCCAGGGGGGCGGAGGCGGCCTCGCCCCCGGCCGCGCGTATTGTCGCCGCCGTGTGGGCGGCAGCGTCCGCGTCGATGTCGAGGCAGGACACGTGGGCACCCGCCTCCGCGCATCCGATCGCGACCGCCTCGCCGATGCCGGAGCCGCCTCCGACGACCGCGGCGGTGCGTCCCTCCAGGCTGAACATCGTGCTCATGGGAAGTCTCCGGCGGGGTTTCGTGTGGTGAAGGGGCGGCGCACAATGTAAGGATCATGCGCGCGGGGCAACCCGGCTCACGCGCGTCCCCCGCTGCCGCGCGCCCCCGGCCCCGGAGACCCGCATGCGCCACGCAAGCCCGCCGGCCCGCGTCCGCCGCGAAAACCGCGTCCTCGCCGAAGCGGAGGCCGCGCGCGACGAGATCGTGGCCTTCACGGCGGAGATGATCCGGATCCCCACGGTGAATCCCCCGGGAGCGTGCTACCGCGAGTGCGCCGCCTTGATCGGCCGGCGGTTGCAGGCGACGGGCCTGGCGGTGGAGTACGTGGAGGCCGAGGGGCGCCCCGAGCACACCGCCGAATACCCGCGGGTGAACGTGGTCGGGCGCGGGGCAGCCGTCCCGGGACGCCCGCGGCTCCATTTGAACGGCCACTTCGACGTGGTTCCGCCGGGTGAGGGGTGGACGGTCGACCCCTTCTCGCGCGTGGTGCGCGACGGACGCATCTACGGACGGGGCGCGTCGGACATGAAGTCAGGGATCGCCGCCGCAGTATTCGCGGTCGAGGCGTTGCGGCGGGCCGGAGTCGCGCTCGAGGGAGCCGTGGACATCAGCGCAACCGTCGACGAGGAGAGCGGCGGCTTCGCGGGCGTGGCGCACCTGTGCGAAGCCGGAATCATCTCGGGCGACGACACCCGGTACGCGATCATCCCCGAGCCGTTCGGACCCGCCCGCGTGTGCCTGGGACACCGGGGCGTCTACTGGTTCGACGTGGTCGCGCACGGCCACACCGCCCACGGCAGCATGAGCCATCTCGGGCACAGCGCCATCGACGACATGGGAGCGCTTCTGGAAGCCTTCCGAACCCGGCTCGCCCCAGAGCTCGCGACGCGCGTTTCCGCGCTCCCCATCGTGCCGGAGCTCTCCCGGCGCCCCTCCCTGAACGTCAACGCGATCACCGGCGGCCAGGCCGGCGAAGGAGTCCAGTCGCCCTGCGTGGCTGACCGCTGCGTGGCCACCGTCGACCGCCGTTTCATCCCCGAAGAGTCCTTCGAGGAGGTCCGCGCCGAAATCGCGCGCCTGATCGGGTCGGTGGAGGACGACGACCCGGGACGCCGTTTCACCATCGAGGAGCGCATGGTGGTCCAGCCGGCCGCAACGCCGCCCGGGTCACCGCTCGTGGCCGCCCTCTCCCGCGCGGTGGAAACCGTGCGCGGGCGCCCTGCGGAACTCGTGGCCAGTCCCGGCACCTACGACCAGAAGCACTTCGCCCGCATCGCCGGCATCGAGCACTGCGTAGCCTACGGTCCGGGGCCCCTCGAAGAGGCACACCAGCCGGACGAGTCCTGCGCGGTGGACGACCTCGTCGCGAGTACGCAGGTGATGGCGCTGGCGGCGCTTGAGCTGGTGGGGTCCCGGTAGCATGAGGCACGTCGCACCCGCGATCCTGGCGGTGGCCGCAATGGCGGTTGCCGGCTGCGAAGCGGCCCCCGTCTCCACGAACACGACGCGAGACAGCCTCGGGGTAACGATCGTCGAGTCGGTCGCGCATCTGTGGGCCACGCGTGACGCATGGCGGGTCGAGGAGGAACCGATCCTCGACCTGGCCGAGACCGGCTCCGGCGAAATGCACACCTTCTTTCGAGTAAGAGATGTGCTGCGCGCGGGATCCGGCGACCTGGCCGTTGCCGACGGCGCGTCCCAGCAGGTCCGGATCTACGATGCAACGGGGCGATTCGTCCGTGCCTTCGGTGGACCGGGTGAGGGGCCGGGCGAGTTTCGCTCTCTCTGGGCCCTCATCCCGAGGCCCGACGGGCGACTCGTGGCGCTGGACCGCACGGCGGGGGGAAGCGGCGCGGTGTTCGACCTGGAATCGGGGCTGGTCTCTTCGTTCCGGATGCCGGAGGGGGTTTCTCCGGTTCGGCACCCGGTGGCCTCGGACGTGGTCTGGGGACTGGATCTGGCGCCCGGCGCGGATGAGGAGCGGCGACGCGCGGGCCTGCAGCGCCCTCCGGTCACCATCGTTCGATTGTCGCGGGACCGCTTGTCGAGCGACTCGGTCACGAGCCTTCCCGGATATGAGAACTTCATCGTTACCGAAGGGGACGACATCCCGATCATGGGTCGATTGCCCCACGCAGTGCCGGACGGCGAAGGGCGAATCGCCATGGGCACGGCCGACGCGCTGGAGTATTCGATCGTCGACGGCCGGACCGGAGAGCTGCGCCTGATCGCGCGGATCCTCGGGGTTCCGCTGACCGTGTCCGGCGCGGAAGTGGACCGTGAAAGGGAGGAATGGCTGGGACCCGATCCCAGTCCCTTCATTCGGGACATGATGGCTCGCTTGCCCGTGCCCACCGAGAAACCGGGCTATCAGCGCATGATCGTGGATGCCGACGGCAATGTGTGGGCGGGCGAGTACCTTGGACTCGCCCGGCGCGACGAACCGCAGAAGTGGTACGTGGTGCACTCGTCGGGGGTGTGGCTCGGAGTCGTCGACACACCGGCGCGCTTCGAGCTGATGCGGGTGGGCGCCGACGAGGTGTTCGGGGTGCGGCGTGACGTCAACGATGTCGAGCATCCGCAGGTTCTGCGCCTGGTGAAGCCCTGACAGGCCTGGATGGGACGTTTCAGCTGGAACGCGATGGGGGCGGACCGCGGCACGGGCTGTCCAGCCGCGCCACTGGAGTTGCGAAGCTACATCTCCTGGACCCCTGCGCCTCCGCTCGGCTTCGCCGCAAACATCATGTCTCCCCTCGGCGGCCCGCCCAGGCGCGGCTCGTAGAAGCGCGCGGCGAGCGCCTCCATGACGCGCGCGACGGTGCCATCGTCGCAGAGCGCAACGGCGCAGCCACCGAAACCGGCACCGGTGAGACGTGCGCCCGCCGCCCCCGCCTCACGCGCCAAGGTGACGAGTTCGTCGAGCTCTGGCGTACTCACCTCATAGTCGTCGCGGAGGCTCTCGTGCGACTGCACCATGAGGTCGCCGAAGCGGTGCAGGTCGCCGTCGCTCATGGCCTGCTCGGCGAGCGCCACCCGGCGGCCCTCTGTAACCACGTGGCGGAAACGGCGAAACAGCACGGGCGCGAGGACGCGGCGGGCGTGGCGGAGGAGGCCGTCGAGGTCGCCCGCTGAGACCAGGCCCCGGTAGCTGGATGCCTGGTATGGCGTGCGTTCCACGCCCACGGCATCCCGCACCTCCTCCAGCGCCTCCCGGCATTGCCGCGCCCTCTCGTTATATGCATCGCGCGCGCGCGCGGACTTCTCGGCACGAACCAGCGACGACGCCACCACCCACCGCCATCCCTCGGGCACGCGCACCGGCTTCACGCGCAGTGGGTCGAATGCGATGCGGAGGGCGTGTCCGGCGACTCCGTGAAGGCACGCGGCCTGGTCCATCCCGCCTCCTTCGAGGCCTACGAAACGCTCGGCACGCGCCATCAGGGCGGCGAGCCGGAGAAGCGGAAGCGTCAGCTCATTGGCCTTCAGCAGCGCAAGCGCCGAGGCCACGACCAGCGCCGACGAGGACGAAAGCCCCGACGCGATCGGAACATCGCCGGTCACCGTCCCCTTGATGCCTCGCTCCAGCCGCACCCCGTGCTCGAGCAGTCCGCGAGACGCCGCCCGCACATAGTTGGACCAGTCGCCCCGGGCCGCGGCCTCGATGGGACGTTTCAGCTGAAACGCGAAGGGCGCGAAATGCGACGACGGACTGTCCAGACGCACCACCGGATCGTCCACGACGCGGAAATCGACGCGGATTCCCCGGTCGATGGCGATGGGGAGGACCGGCAGGCCGTTGTAGTCGGTGTGCTCGCCGATCAGGTTGACGCGGCCGGGGGCGGTGACGCGCCAGCTCAATCCGAATAGCCCAACTTCGGCAACAGCCGGAAGAGCCAGACCCCCGCTCCTGCCGAAACCGCCAGCGCGGCCACCGCCGCCACGCCCCGGCCGTACAGCAGATACCCCGTCCCGAAGAGCGCCGCGTAGACCAGCACGCAACCGAGGAACCAGGCCAGGAAGGCCGCGGTGATCGACTCGGCGCCGCGCGGGCCTTCGCCCACGTCGACGACCCGCCGCCATCCCCTGCCCATCGGCCGGATCCTGTCGTAGAAGCCCTGCAGCGTCTCCGAATCGGCGGGCGAGGTGAGGAAGGTCACCCCGAGCCAGCCGACCGTCGTGATCGCCACGCCGATCACGAGCTGCGTCCATGCCGGGAGCGGCGCGAGTCCAAGCGCCGCGTGCACCCATGCGAAATAGACCGCAACCAGGAACGAGATCGTCATGCCTGCCAGCTCGCTCCACACGTTCACGCGGTACCAGAACCAGCGCAGGAGGAAGATGAGCCCGGTTCCGGCCCCGATCTGGAGCAGGATCTGGAACCCCTGCCCCGCGGTGTCGAGCTGCAGCGCGATGAAGGCGCCGAGCACCATCAGTCCCACGGTCGACAGCCGTCCCACCGCCACAAGCCGCCGCTGGCTCGCGTCCGGGTTCACGAAGCGGCGGTAGAAGTCGCTCACCACGTACGACGATCCCCAGTTGAGCTGGGTGCTGATCGTGGACATGTACGCCGCCGCCAGCGACGCGACCACCAGCCCGAGCAGTCCGGCGGGCAGGAACACCAGCATGGCGGGATAGGCCAGGTCATTGCCCACCAGCCCCGGATCCAGCTCCGGGAAGCGCGCCTGGATGTCGGACAGCTCCGGGTACACGAGCATCGAGCACAGCGCCACGATGATCCACGGCCAGGGACGGAGCCCGTAGTGCGCGATGTTGAACCACAGCGTGGCCTTCATCGACTCCTTCTCGTTCTTCGCCGCGAGCATGCGCTGGGCGACGTAACCCCCGCCCCCGGGCTCGGCCCCGGGATACCACGCGCTCCACCACTGCACCGCGATCGGGATGATGAAGATCCCCGCGGCGACGCTCCAGTCGGAGAAGTCCGGGAAGAAGTTCATCGCAGACTGCAGATCGGGGTGCGAGACCAGCCCCGCGAGCCCGCCGACCTCCGGCTGACGCAGCGCGAACACGGCGGCCGCGACCGAGCCGATCATCGCCACGACAAAGAGCACCAGGTCGGTCACCACGACCCCCCAGAGCCCCGACGTCGCGGAGTAGATCATCGTCACGGTGCCCGCGATCAGGACCGTGGTCAGCGGATCCAGCCCCAGCAGCACGCCGCCGATCTTGGTCGCCGCGAGCGTCACGGTCGCGATGATCATCACGTTGTAGAAGACGCCGAGATAGAGCGCCCGGAACCCCCGCAGGAACGCCGCCGCGCGCCCCGAATAGCGCAGCTCGTAGAACTCGATGTCGGTCAGCGCGCCCGACCGCCGCCAGAGCCTCGCGTAGAAGAAGACCGTGCACATCCCGGTGATCAGGAAGGCCCACCAGGACCAGTTCTGCGCGACCCCGCCGCCGCGCACGAAGTCCGCGATCAGGTTGGGCGTGTCGGTCGAGAACGTCGTCGCGACCATCGACGTGCCCAGCAGCCACCACGGCAGCTTCCGCCCCGAAAGGAAGAACTCGTCGGCCCCGGATCCCGCGCGCCGGGCAAAACGCAGACCGATGGCGAGGGCGGTGAGCCCGTAAAGCGCGATGACGATCCAGTCGAGCGTGGTGAGCTGCATGCGGTCTACTCGCGGGAGACGGGAGATGGCGGAGCGTCCCGGAGGGTTGGCCGGGCGTCCGTGAGGGATCGCCGGGCGTCCCACAGGCGCGTGGGATAGACCCCCGAGTCTACCAGCCCCCGCAGCGATCGGGCCACTCCCGCGTGATCGCCGGGAAACGTGACGCCAAGCCATTGCTCCCGGGTGGGAAGCACGGTGCAACGAACACGGCCCGCCGCGATGAGGTCGTTCACGGCCTCCGACAGGTAGAACTCGCGGTCGAGCCCAGGCCCCGAAGCGAGGAACGCGGAAAAGAGGTCACTCAGGGGCGCAAGGATGTCAGGATGGAACCCCCACAGGTTCATGCAAACGGGGGTGTGCAGCGAGACGTCGAGCGTTCGGCCGGCAACGTCCCGGCCCACGGCGCGGTCTCCCTGGCGTCGGAGCTCCAGCCCCTCGGTCAGCCGCTGCAGCGCGCCGGATTCGCACATCTCGCAGAGGCCGCGCGAGACGCCCCCCCTCTCTGAGAGCGTGACTTCGAGGGGGTAGCCGATGGTGAAGGCGCGGGTGAGCGGACATGGGCCGCTCGTTGCCGGATCCGAAGCCCGCATCGCCCGGGCCAACGCTGCGTACGCCCCCCGCCCGTAGAAGTCGTCGGCGTTGCACACCGCGAAAGGTCCATCGACCTGCTCGCCCGCGGTCAGGACGGCGAAGCCCGTACCCCACGGGCGGGTTCGCCCGGGGGGCGGGTCATCCACGAGCCCCGGATGAGCCATCCGCTGGTACGCGTAGCGGATGTCGAGGTGGGCCGCCGCATCACGCAGGTGCGCGTCGAAATCGGGGCGGGGCGATTCCTGGATGACCAGCAGAAAGCGGGTGAAGCCGGATAGCGCCGCATCGTAGAGGGCGTAGTCGAGGAGAGCCTCGCCGCCCGGGCCGATGGGCGCGAGCTGCTTGAGGCGGCCGAACCGGGTGGAGCGGCCGGCCGCGAGGATGACCAGGGTCAGGGGTGGATTCAAGACGCCTCCGGCCTCGACAGCCCCCTGTTGTCTCGCTTCAAGCGCGGCAACTGAGGCCGCGCCTCCGAGGTCGGTCCGTGTATGGCATGTGTTCAGCGACCCTCCGTGGAGCGTTGCAAATCGTCGTATGCAACAGAATGTTGCTTTTCGAGTTTTGCAACATCCGACAGAGGGGTTCGGCAGACGAGGCCATCACCCGCACCCGACGCCGTCGCCGGCATTCCCGCCACGAATTCGAGGGTTGCCGTAACCCAATAATCCACAGTAGGTTGGCAGCGTCCCACGACAGAGGGTAAGTCAGTCCCATCGAGACCATGACCGAGCGCGCCGGCGCGTGCCAACACCGGAGCGTTCCCGCGTGAGCCGAAAGGTCCTCATCACCGGTGGCGCCGGATTCGTCGGGAGCCACGTCGCGGCCGCCCACATCGCGCGCGGCGATCGGGTGTCCATCATGGACGACCTCTCTTCGGGGCGATCCGCGAACGTTCCCTCCCGCGCCGAGCTCGTCGAGATGGACATCGGCGACCCGCGCGCCCGGGAACTGATCCGCGATGGCGGCTTCGACCTGATCAACCACCATGCGGCGCAGATCGACGTGCGCGCCTCGGTCGCCGATCCGATTGCCGACGCGAGGGTCAACATCGCCGGCCTCCTCAACATCCTCGAGGCGGCGCGCGAGGCGGGGACCCGGCGCGTGGTCTTCGTGTCCAGCGGAGGCGTGGTCTACGGGGAGCCCGAGGCGTATCCCACCCCCGAAGGCGCTCCCAAGCGCCCGGCCTCTCCTTACGGAGTGTCGAAACTCGCGGGCGAGTACTACCTCGACTACTACCGCGAGGTGCACGGCCTCGACTGCGTGGCGCTCAGGTACGGCAACGTCTACGGCCCCGGGCAGGACCCTGCGGGGGAGGCGGGCGTGGTGGCCATCTTCTGCAATCGCCTGCTCGCGGGCGAACCCCTGGTGATCTACGGCGACGGTGAACAGACCCGGGACTACGTCTACGCGGAAGACGTGGCGACCGCCAACCTGATCGCCGCCGACATGCCGCTCGAGGACGGCGCCGGCATCGACGCGAGAGCCTTCAACGTGGGCACCGGGGAGGCGACGAGCGTGAACACGCTGGCGACCCTCCTGGAAGAAACCGCGGGCGTCCGCCCCGGCCGGATGCACATGGACGCCCGTCCCGGCGAGCTTCGGCACAGCGTGCTCTCGACCGCGCGCATCCGCGCGATGGGCTGGTCGCCCGCGCATACCCTGCGCGAGGGGCTGGCGCGCACGTTCCGGCACATCGCGGCGGAGAGGGCGGCACCTCGTCCGCGTTCGGCCTGATCTCTCGACGGTGCAATCGACCCACGAGGTGGGTGATTCTCACCTATCAGGTGGTTGATCTGCACCAAATCTCGTTGGTTCTCCCCCCTTGACCTCGCGGTGGCGTGTGCATATATGTGCACCGTGAAGACACGGACCAGCAAGATTAAGCGGCGGCTGGAGAAGGACGGGTGGTACCTCGCCCGTCATGGTTCCAGCCACGACATATACAAGCACCACGATATCCTGGGGATCATTACGCTGCCCCGACACAGGACCGTATCCGCTGGCGTGGCCCGGTCCATTGCCAGGAAAGCGCAGTGGCCAGATGACGAATAGGGAGAAGATCATGCTCCGATATCCAGCCCTGATCGATGGCGAAAACGGCGCCTACGGCGTCAGCTTCCCGGATCTTCCGGGCGTCGTGGCGATGGGAGGGACGATGGATCAGGCTTTGGTGAACGCCGAGGACGCACTCCGCGACTACGCCATCGAGACGGAGAAGGACGGTGAGGCGCGAATCTCGCCCAGCGCCATCGAAGACGTGGTGCCCCCGACGGGGAGCACGCTCGTATCCGTTCCGCTGATCCATCTGTCCGGTCGCAGCATCCGCGCCAACATGATGCTTGACGAGGGAGTCATCGCCTTCATTGACGGCGAGGCGAAGCGGAGGGGGATGACGCGCACGGCATACGTGGAGTGGATGGCGCGGCGCATCGCCCAGGCGGGAGGGTGACCTACCTGTTTGAGTCGAAACCCAGCCGCCAGACTACCAACTGGGGGTAGGCTCGTTCGTTCTCCACCGTCTCGATGACCAGGCCATCGCCGACAAAGGCCTCGAGCAGTGCATCTTGACGGCGGGTTGCGATTAGCGAGCCGGTGTTGAGATCGATCAAGTCGATGCGACTCTCGAAGATCAGACGGAAGTCATCGTCGATCGGCCCATAAGCTACTCGGCCATTGGGCATACGCCACAGTTCCATGTGATCCTGCCAGTCGTCTTTGCGAGCGGAGCTGACCACCCAGAGTCGCTGCTGGTCGTCGACCTGCATCGCGTATATTCGCTGTCGCGGAGGGTTGTCGGGAGACCAGGGCTCGCGTGATGGTTCCCTTTCGTTCAGCCCGGGTCCTCTGAGCCCGAGGATCCTGCGGCCGCTCTCGCTCCATATCTGAATCAGGTAATAGTCGGGATGAGCGCTGTAGACTCGCTCCTGCCGATCGACCGCCAATACCCGAGGCGCGTTGCCCGTTGCGTCCAGACCTACCATCCGGTCGAAGGAATGGAGAACACCCGATACATCGACGATATGGAGAGGAATGCCGACCAACCCCGCTCTCGGCGTGCCCATGTTCAGCAGATACCTCCCGTCTTCCCCGAGCGGGACCGCGAGATGGGCAGACCCCGGGTAGACGGACCTGTCCGAGTGATAGGAGAAGTCGGCGTTCACAACGGTCTCTCTGCCGATATCGAGGTCGAAGACATGCACCCGGCCCTCGCCGTCGGTGCGCACCGGGGCCGGCCGATGGAACTCCATGGGCCCGTCCCCCATGCGGCCGATCTGCCTCAGGAATCTTCCTTCCGCATCCCAGACCTTCACCACGCCTTCCTGCTGCTGGCCGACCCAGTAGTTGCCGGAATCATCCACCGTCGCGTACCGCGACCAGTTGATGTATCCCTGCCCCGCCGTGTCCGTCGTGTCGCCCAGAGCCACGACGTGTTCTACGGTGATGCAGTTCGAGCACAGGGTCGCACTCTCGAGGATGTCGACGGTGGCGGTGCTGTCCTGCAGCGTGGTGAGATCCCTCGGGGAATCGGGGGATCCGCAGCCGGCAAGCCATCCGACCAAGGCTACCGTCAGCGGCAGAGATGCCGTGGTGGACTTTCCAGACATTTGATCCACCTCCGTGGCGGGCCGCCGGAACGAGCAGGCGGCGAACTCCTTCCCTTCCGACTTCGTTCTACCCCTGCGTAGCGAAGAATGCTCTGGGCCACGCCCGAGGTCAGAGCGTCTCCTGCCAGGCCACCAGGCCCTGAACTACACCGTCGCCGATCCACTGCTCGAATCTCCGGCGCGCATCCGTCAGGGCTTCGCGGTAGCTGATCTGGAACGGTCGATCCGCGACGGGCTGTACTTTCGTGACGATCGTTCCGTCGCCGTCGCCCGTCCTCTCCCGCGTCGCCAGACAAGCGGAGCCAACCAGGAGACCACGGAAGTCATGCCCCGTCCCGTGAATCGAGACGAACAACTCGTGACGGCTATCGGTCTGCAGGTTCAAGACGGCCCACGCGTGGAACACGTTGGTGTTCGCGAAGTACTGCATCGCCTTTGCGGTCTCCACCACCTGATACCGGTAGTAGGACCTGCGGCCGGGGTCATCCGGGCTGGACGTCACCCAAAAATCCGACTGAGCACCCAGGGCAGGAGCAAGTGTCGTTTTCAATTCAGCCTCCGCCCTTTGCAGGTGCCGTTCGGCTGCTTGGCCCAATGCGACTCCCATGTCTTTCGCCTTGTCCCACTCGCTCGCCAATCTCTGACGACGTACTTGAAGCGTGTCCGCCACCGATTGCACGACGGCCTTGAGCTGCTTCTTGCCGGCGATGATGGTCCGCGCCATGCTAACCGCCCCGTAGATTGCCCTTCTCTGAATGTCCGCAAAAAGGCGGACCAGCGGTTCCAGGTCTCCATCATCCGCCGCCTCCAGACCATCGAGGTAGTCGCCTCGCAAGGCGTCGGTGACGACCAGGGTCAGTAGTCCCTCCCGGATCATCACCAGTGTCGCCAGGGCTCTGGCCACGCGCCCGTTGCCGTCCTGAAAGGGATGGATCTGCGCGAACCGGTGGTGGAGCCAGGCGGCCTCCACTTCCGGCGGCACCTTCTCACGCGCATGGCTCGCATGCATCGCGATGAGCCGGTCCATTTCAGAAGCCACCTGCTCGGGCGGACAATACTCATGAAGCAGCCCGTCGGGGCGCAGAGGATTGTTCGGGCGCTTCTTGTACTCTCCCTTCGCCAGCGGCATCTCGACGCGTCGGCCTAAGGTGTTTCGAGCCGAAGCGGTGTCCTGATGGGCGAGCAACACCGCGTGCAGCTCCTTGACGAAGCTGGTGGACAGCTCGCGATCCCTCTTGATGAAGTCAAAGAGCCCGTCCAGAGCCATCGCGTGATCGCGCAGGATGTCGCTTACCAGAGCCGGATCGCGGTCCGTGGCCGACGCGGCGATCAAGTTCTCTTGCAGCCCCCGCTCGACGAGAATCTCCGTCGTGCCCCGGTCCAGCGTGTAGATGCGCTCGATCAACCCGGTTTCGATCGCCCACTCCCGTTGCAGCCGCCGATTGAAGTCCTGGACCCCTTCATGGGATGCAAGCTCGTCGCGGTTCTCGTTCCAATACTCGACGAGGTACGCCAAGTCGGTATCCACGAGGTTCCGCCAGTTGTCCGGCAGGTCCTCGATGGGACGCCAGTGGTGGCCAACAGGGTTCGTGGCAGTCTTGTCAGTCATGATTCACCCTTCGTCACATTCTCCGCGTACGTCAAGGACTTCTCCAGCATCGGATTGGCGTTGTAGGCCTCGGACTGCCCGGGCGGGATGCTCAGGTACTTCCAGTCGTCGCCGCAGAAGGACTTGGCCAGGTAGACGATCTGGCCCACGTGGTAGGCGGCGTGGGCCAGGGAGCGGAGCAGAGCCTCATCAACACGATGAGGGACGCTGCGGATGGTCACCCCGGAGGTCAGGTCGTCGTCGGTCAACTCCGCGAGCGCGTCGAAGAGCACGCCCCATCCCCGGTCCCACTTCGCGGCGACCTCGGTCGGCGAGACGTCGCGCGCTTCGAACTCCGACTCGCGGTTGCGGCAGGGCTTCTCCCCGTCCGTGGTCAGGAAGTCGGTGAAGCGCGACTCCAGGTTGCCGGCGACGTGCCAGACGATGGTCGCGATCGAGATGGCGTGCTCGGAACCGGCGACGAGTTGCTCGGCGTCCAGTTGGCCGAACGCGCGCTCCCCGAGGATCCTGTAGCGCTGGTATTCCGCTTCGATGAGAGCGACGACGGTGCGGTTCATCTTGTTGCCTCATATTGTATTATTATGACCAAGGTGGCGTCATTTATGTATATATCCAATATCTTTACACAGATATATAACAATATATACAATACACAATATAATACAGGATCCCGGGACTACCAACCCTTCGGGGTAATGCCGCCCGCCACGGATCCGATCTCCGCCGCCGGAAGCACCGAGATCCGGTCGTCGAGCGCGTATCTCTCATCGCCCGGGTGCTGTGCGCCCGGGAAGCCGCCACGGCCCCAGAGAGAGCGCCAGGCATCCGTTCCCGTTTCATCCAGGCCGAAACCGCCCAGGTCCGCGAATATTCCTTGAGAATCCGCAGTGCAAGTGAGGGTTTTCAAGGAATATGTGGAACGGAGTCGCCTATCCCGCCCCCGGCGGCCTCCGCAGCACGCCGGCGAAAAGGATCGCGCCCGACTCGCGCTCCCGGATCAGGTAGGCGAAGGGCCGGTCGGCGATCACCGACGGAGGAAGACTCGTGACCCCGATCCCCACCGAGGTGGAGCCGGCCGCCTCCGCGCCCTCCTCGGACACCTCGACGAAGGTCTTCTGCTTCAGTTCGGAGATGTAGAGCGGAGGAGGAGTCGCGGAGATGCCCGTGAAGTCGGCCACGTTTGGCACGAAGGCGTCCGTCATGCCGAGCGACTGGAGCGTCTCCTTCAGGCTCTTGTCGTATTCGACGCGGAATCTGGGGAGCATCACCCGCACCCTTCTCGTGGTCAACTTGTCGAGGATGCTCTCCCAGCGCGTCTCATCCATCGAC
This sequence comes from Gemmatimonadota bacterium, assembly GCA_022825135.1. Lineage (GTDB taxonomy): Bacteria > Gemmatimonadota > Gemmatimonadetes > Longimicrobiales > Gaopeijiaceae > BD2-11. Next base: position 32,373 of record JAJDYN010000011.1, read on the forward strand.
CCGATCTCGTCGTCGATGTTGCTCCCGTCTGCGGGGACCAGGACCGTCATCGCGAAAGCCCCCTGGCCGAATGGCAGGTCCACGATCTGCAGGCTGCCGTCCCGGCCGTGGGGGAATTCGCGGGTCTGGTCCATCATCGGGATCGATTCGGACTCGCCTTCAGCGATATGGAAAGGAGCATCGTTCGTCCTCTCGGGATCGAACGCGTGCTGCCATGGACCCTTGAAGTAGACCGCGTTGATGAGGAAGAGCACCGTGCGGCTGTCGATGGGGGGCTCGATGATGCTCTCGATGCGTCCGTTGGTCTTCTCCGAGACCCATTGGTTCATGGTGTCGGCCGCCGAGGCGTTGGAGAAGTCGAGCCCGGCGACCGTGGCATCGAAGAACGCGCGCACCGTGTTCAGGAAGGCCGGCTCGACCTCGAATCCGTCTCGATACCACGCGGAGTTGGCGATCTGCGTGTTCACGGTTGAGTCCGCCGCCGGCAGGCTCGTCATCAGGCCGCGATAGCCGTTGTTGATGGTGTCCGGCGCGACATCCGCGAATCCGAGCGTGGCCTGCATCTGATCGTACGTGGCGCCGCGGGCTCCGTTGAGCGCCATCCCGAGGGCCATGGAGGCGCTGAGCGGCGAGACGAGGACGTTCTCTTCCACGTCGGCGGCCATCGCGGCGGCGAGCAGATCCCAGGCGAAGACGTTGCTCTTCTCCACGACTGCGGCCTCCGCCGAGGCCGAGCGCGGCGGGACGATGATCGAGTCGCCCGGGCCGGGGTCCGGGGGCTCGGGGATCGCGGGCTCGGCGGGACCGGGGTCGAGCGGGTCATCCGAGCAGGCAGGTGCCAGGATGACCGTCAGCCCGATCGCAAGGGCCAGCGCGGTGCGCGCCATCGACGGAACGCGGGTCATGAAGGTAGTCGACTCCATCCAGAGGTGTTGCTGTCACTGTCCGCGAGAACGAATGGGCTGGCGAGAATGTGACGCCTGATCTGCGATCCGGTCCAGTCACGCAGCCAGCCAGCCGTGTTTCTCCCCGCGCAACCCGGCCGAGCGCCAGAAGGAGAAGCAGCGGCTTGTTGGCTGCCCGCTTCCCTCGCGTATGGGCGAGGTGGGCGGCGGGGCGTTAAGCTCGACTACCTCCAGGCCGGTCCCGCGGCGCGTTCTGCGGCTGGCGGGAGGAGCGACTCCATGAGCATGAGGAACTCCGATGAACACCATCGTCCGCCTTGCGTTCGTGGCCGCAATGGTCTTCCCGACCGCGGCCACTGCGATTCCCCAGCAGTCTCCGGCTGACGATCCCCCCGGAGCCCTTCCCTACGACCTCGCCTTCGGGATGGCGGCCTTCCTCTGGGACACGCAGTTCGCGGTCTCGGCGGACGGGCGTTTCGTAGCCTACGAAGTGCGGGTGCCGCCCGCCGACACCACGGCCAACCTGGACGAGCGCTACCAGCCCGACGGGACGCCGAGTTCGATGGTGGGGGCGACGATCCGCTACACGGAGATGGCCACGAGACGCACGGTCGAGGTATGTCCGGGTGGGGCGTGCTGGCGGCCGGTGTGGTCGCCCGACGGCACGGCGATCGCGTTCTTCTCGGACGCCGACGGGCTGCCGCAGCTGTGGGTTCACGATGTGGCGGCGGGCATCTCGCGCAAGCTGTCCGATGAACCGGTGAAGCCGAAACTGTGGCACGGCGACGAGCCCCGCTGGAGTCCGGACGGCTCTGTGCTGTACGTCGGGTTTGCTCCCGAGGGGCCGTTCCGCAACCCGGTGCGCCCGGCCGAGGTGCGGCCTGATAACCCGGCCGGGGTCGTGGTGCTGCGCAGCGGTAGCGAGGCCGCAGCGGCCCCGGAGGCGGAAGCACCGCCGCCCACCCCGATGACCGACCACTATGCGCGCGAGCACCTCGTAGCGGTGAAGGCCATCGATGCCGCCAGCGGAGAGACGCGCGTGCTCGTCCCGCAGGACGCGGAGATCCCGGCCGGAACCCTGCGCCTCTCGGCTTCCGGCAGATGGCTGGGCTACCTGTCGACCTTCAGGCCGGAGAGCGACACGACCCAGTCGACCGTGATGGACGTCGCGGTGGTGCCGGCGGCGGGCGGCGATCCCATTCCGGTCGTGCGCAACGTCCCGCTCACCCGGAACGACTACTTCGGCGGCAGCTACGTCTGGCACCCGTCGGACGACCGGCTGACGTACCTCGACGAAAAGCGCATGCACCTGCTCGACCTCCGCTCCGGGTCGCCCGCGGCCCCCATTCCCCTCGCCCCCGAGCTGGGCGACGTGGCCCCGACGGTTTTCGCGTTCACCCGCGACGGCCGGGCCGCCGTGATGGGCGCGGACGTGGTCGACGACCGGAACTACGGCGACCCGCGCCCCCGTGCGCTCGCGGTGGTGCCCCTCGACGGCGGCACGCCGACGACCTACGCGATCGACGACGAGCGCTGGACGTACGACCAGCTCCTGAAGGCCGACGAGCGGACGGCGTGGCAGCCGGACGGCGCCTCGATCTCCGTCCTCCTCACCGAGCGCTCGACCGGCGACAAGGCGGTCGTCCGCTTCGACGCGGCCACCCCCGACGGCCGGGTGTTGTGGAAGGCCCGGGCGAAACTCGTGAATCTCACCTCCGGCGGCAGTCACCACTTCATCGTGGGCCAGTACGAGGACATGCATACGCCCGCGAACATCTTCCGCTTCGACGCGGACCTCTCGGCCCGCGAGCGCATCTCCCACATCGACCCGCGCCTGGACAACGTCGAGGTCGGCAGTGCGGAGGTCTTCGAGACCACGGTGCCGCTCCACGACGGCACGCTCGCCACCGTAAAGACGGCCGTGCTGCTCCCCCCCGGGGCCGGACGGGGCGATCGCCTCCCGGCCATCGTGACCATGTATCCGGGCGGCGACGTGACCCGACGCGCCGCCGACTTCGGGGGCGGCAGCGTCTTCACCGTGCCCAACCTGGTCTTCACCAGTCGGGGCTACGCGGTAGTGCTGTGCGACCTGACCCTCGGTCCCAACGAGCAGGCCGGCAACCCGATCCGCGACATGGTCGACGTGCTGCTGCCCCAGGTCTACAGGGCGGCCGAACTCGGCTACGTCGACCTGAACCGCCTGGCGATCACCGGTCAGTCGTACGGCGGCTACGGCACCGGCTCGATCATCACCCGCACCAACGTCTTCCGCGCCGCTGTGCCCATCTCCGGCATCTTCGACCTGTTCGGCACCTACGGGCGCATCGACGTCGACGGCGGCGGGTTCTTCCTGGCCTGGAGCGAGGGCGGGCAGGCGCGCATGGGGACGCACCCGTGGGCGGACGTGCGCCGTTACCTCGACAACTCTCCGTACTACAACGCGGACAAGATCTCCACCCCCGTGCTGATCGTGCACGGCACCGCGGACATGGCCTATCACGACGCCGGCAAGCTCTTCAGCGCGCTCCGGCGGCTGGGCAAGCCGGCGCAGCTCGCGTCATACCTGGATCAGGGCCACGTCATCTCGTCCTGGAGGCGGGCGAGCGCGGTCGACGCGGCACGGCGCATGGTGGAGTTCTACCGGAGACACCTGGGAGAGCCGACATCGAGCCCCGCCATCCCTTGATTCCAACCCGGATCGCATCCTTCTTTCCGAACAGAACGACCACCTCCAACTCAACCCGGGACCACTCATGCAGCTCGGCGCCTTCTCCGTCAGCCTCTCGGTCGAGGATCTCGAAGCGTCGAAGTCCTTCTACGAGAAGCTCGGGTTCAGACAGACCGGCGGCGACGGCACCGGATACCTGATCATGGTCAACGACACCACGATCATCGGTCTCTTCCACGGGATGTTCGAGGGCAACATCCTCACCTTCAATCCCGGGCTGGCCCAGGACATGTCGCGCCCGGAGATCTTCACCGACGTGCGCGAGATCCGCGCGTCGCTGGTGGCGGATGGCGTGGAGATGTCGACCGATACGGATCCGGACGACACCGGACCCGCGCACATCGTGGTAACCGACCCCGACGGCAACCCGGTGCTGATCGACCAGTTCTTCCCGAAGCCGGGGAGCGAGGGGGATGAGGCGCGTTCCGACGATGATCCCGGGAGGAACCCTTGAGCCGCACCGAAGTCCGGCGCACCATCGCCGCGCCCCCGGACGTCGTCTTCGCGGCGGTCGCCGACGTCGAACATTTCGCGCGCGCGGTAGACGATATCGTGCGGGTGGAGTTCGTATCGGAGATCCGGGCCGGCCTGGGCACGCGCTTCCGCGAGACGCGGGTGATGCGCGGACGGGAGGCAACGGTCGAGCTCGAGATCACCGAGTTCGCGCCGCCGGAGCGGGTGCGCTTCCTTTCCGAGGCGGGCGGCGTCCGATGGGACAGCGTCTTCGACGTCGAGCCGGCCGGAGACGGGACCACCCGCCTCGCGCTGGTGATGGAGGCAACCCCCCTTACCTTCCCGGCCCGACTCATGGTGCCGCTGATGAAGGGCGTGGTGGGCAAGGCCATCGCCAGGGACATGGACGCGGTCAAGGCGTATTGCGAGAGACCGTCGGGAGGTTCGTAGCGCACCGGGGTTTGCATCGTTGTTCGAGCGCATCCAGCTTTGGGCGCTTAAGGTTCGGGACCACGATACCCGGACGGATCCCGCGGAGAGCGGCGGACCCTTCGACCTTCTCAGAGACGCACATCCATGGCAGACCGGCGCCAGCAGGCTCTCGATTACCATACCGAAGGCCGCCCCGGCAAGATCGAGGTGGTCCCGACCAAGTCGCTGTCCACCCAGCGCGAACTCACGCTGGCGTACTCGCCCGGGGTCGCCGAGCCCTGCCGCGAGATCGCGGCCGACCCGAGCGAGGTCTTCACCTACACGGCGCGCGGCAACCTGGTCGCGGTGGTGTCGAACGGGACGGCGGTGCTGGGGCTGGGCAACATCGGCCCGCTCGCGGCCAAGCCGGTCATGGAGGGCAAGGGGGTCCTCTTCAAGCGCTTCGCGGGCATCGACGTGTTCGACATCGAGGTGGACTCGAGCGACGCGCAGGAGGTCATCCGCTTCTGCGAGCTTCTGAGCCCCACCGTCGCCGGCATCAACCTGGAGGACATCGCGGCGCCCGAGTGCTTCGTCATCGAGCGCGCGCTCCGGGAATCGCTCGACATCCCCGTCTTCCACGACGACCAGCACGGCACCGCCATCATCGCGGCCGCGGCGCTCCTCAACGCCATCGACCTGGTGGGCAAGCGCATCGAGGACGTGCGCGTGGTCTTCAGCGGGGCGGGCGCCTCCGCGATCTCCACCGCCCGACACCTCCATCGGCTCGGCGCGAACCCGGACAAGGTCGTCCTGTGCGACTCGCGCGGCGTCATCTACAAGGGCCGCGAGGAGGGGATGAACGAGTACAAGGCCCCGTTCGCCGTCGAGACCGGCCTTCGCACCCTGGAGGAGGCGCTCGACGGAGCCGACATCTTCATCGGACTCTCGGTCAAGGACATCATGACCCCTGCCATGGTGTCGTCGATGGCGCGAGATCCCGTCATCTTTGCCCTGGCCAACCCCGATCCCGAGATCCTGCCGGAGCAAGTCGCCGCGATTCGGGACGACGCCATCATGGCTACGGGGCGCTCCGACTACCCCAACCAGGTCAACAACGTCCTCGGCTTCCCCTTCATCTTCCGGGGCGCCATCGATGTGCGCGCCCGCGGCATCAACGCGGAGATGATGCTGGCCGCGACCCGCGCCCTCGCCGAGCTGGCGCGGCTTGAGGTGCCGGAGGCGGTGCGTGGGGCGTACGGCCACGAGGACATCCATTTCGGGCGCGACTACCTGATCCCCAAACCCTTCGACCACCGCGTGCTCTTCCACGTGGCGCCCGCGGTGGCGGAGGCGGCCATGCGAACCGGCATGGCGCGCGAGGAGCTCGACCTGGACGAGTATCTCGACCGCCTGCAGGCGCTGCTGGGTCCGGGGCGCGCGGTCATGACCGGGATCCGCGCGCAGGCCCGCCGCGAGCCGGCGCGCATCGTCTTCCCCGAGGGCCACAACCAGGACGTGATCCGTGCCGCCGCCGAGCTCGCCGAGGCCGGAACCTGCCGCCCCATCCTGCTGGGGCGGCCGCCGCGCGTGGCCGAGAAGGCGGGCTGGATGGGGCTGGACATGACCGGCGTCGAGGTCGTCTACGCCGCCGACCGTCCCGAAGACCGCCACGAATACGCCGAGAAGCTGTTCCAGCGCCGCGCCCGCAAGGGCCTCACGCTGGCCGAGGCCCAGTGGAACCTGTACAAGCCGATCTACTTCGCGCTCAGCATGGTCGAGGAGGGGCAGGCGGACGCCATCGTGGCCGGCATCGAGGCCAACTACGCCGAGATCCTGCGCCCCGCGCTGCAGGTGATCGGGGCAAAGGGGGACATGCGGGTGGCGGGCCTCTACATGCTGGCCTTCCGCAACCGCCACCTGGTGTTCCTGGCCGACACGACGGTGAACATCGCTCCCTCCGCCGAGACGCTCCGCGACATCGCCCTCCAGACCGCCTCCTTCGTGCGCGACCTGGGGATCCCGCCGCGGGTGGCGATGGTGAGCTTCTCCAACTTCGGATCGGCGCCGCACGACGAATCCCGGCGCGTGGCGCAGGCGGTGCAGCTGGTGCGCGAGGCCGATCCCGAACTGGAGATCGACGGCGAGATGCAGGCCGACACGGCGGTGGACCCCGTGGCGTTGCGCGAGGTCTACCCGTTCACCCACCTGACCGGGCCGGCCAACATCCTGGTCTTTCCGCGCCTCTCGGCCGCCAACTCCGCATACAAGCTTCTGGAGCACCTGGGGGGCGCGGACGTGATCGGTCCCATCCTGCTGGGCATGGCCAAGCCGGTGCACATCGTCGAGCGGGGATGCGCGGTGCAGGATATCGTCAACCTGGCGTCGGTGGCGACCGTCGACTGGCAGGCCCGTAACCGCAATGGAGGATGAAGCCATGACTATCGATGCACGCGCGCGGTGTCGCTCCGGCGGCGCGGCGCTCTTCCTGCTTGCCCTCGCCCCGGCGCTTGCGGTCGATCTGGCCGCCCAGAAGCCGGTCTACATCCCGGAAGATGTTCCGGCCCGCGTCCAACCCCTGCCCTCCCTGCGCGAGCAGGCGGCGGAGCAGCAGGAGTGGCTCGAGCTGCGCATCGGGCGCATTCTGCCGGCGCTGATGGCGGAATACGACGTGCGCATGTGGATTCTGTCGATGCGCGAGTACGCCGAGGATCCCGTCTTCTGGTCGATCACCTCGCCCACCACCTTCGCCGCCCGCCGGCGCTCGATCTACGTCTTCACCCGCCAGGACGACGGCGCGGTGGAGCGGCTGGCGCTGGGCGGCACCGACCAGGGCGGCGTCTTCCAGGCGTACCGCTCCACGCGGCCGGCGCCCACCCAGCCCACCGCGGAGCTGGTCGGCAACGAGCAGTGGCGGCTCCTGCGCGAGCTGGTGGAGGACCGGGACCCGGAGAACATCGTCCTGAACATCGATCCGGACTGGGCCTTCTCCGACGGCCTGCACGCCGGGGAGCGCGAGGAGCTGGAGGAGGCGCTGGGCCCGGAGCTGATGGGCCGCGTGAAGCGCGAGCCCCGCCTGGCCATGAACTACATCGCCCTGCGCCTGCCGGAGATGATGCCCCGCTACCGCAAGATCGAGGAGACCGTGCACGCGGTCATCTCCGAGGCCTTCTCGAACGCCGTGATCACGCCCGGGGAAACCACCATCGAGGACGTGGAGTGGTGGATGCGCCAGCGTGTGCGCGACCTCGGCTACACGACCTGGTTCCAGGCCAACGTCGACGTGCAGCGGGCGGGCGACGTGCCCACGGACGGCCCCGCGGTGATCGAGCGCGGCGACCTGCTCTGGACCGACTTCGGCGTGGTGGCCCAGAACCTCCACACCGACACCCAGCACCTGGGCTACGTCCTGCGCGAGGGCGAGACCGAGGTGCCCGCGGGGCTCCGGCAGTGCATCGCCAACTCGAACCGCCTCCAGGACATCCTGCTCGAGCACATGGAGCCGGGACTGACCGGCAACGTGATCCTGGCCAACACGCTGGCGCAGATGCGCGAAGAGGGAATCAACGGGACCGTGTACACGCACCCCATCGGCGACCACGGGCATGGCGCGGGGCCGCTGATCGGGCGCTGGGACGGACAGGAGGGGGTGCCGGTGCGCGGAGACGCGGTGCTGCTGCCCTCGACCTGGCACTCGATCGAGCTGCAGGCCACGACCCCGATCCCGGAGTGGGACGGCAAGCCGGCCAGCTGCCGCCAGGAGGAGGAGGCGTACCTCGACACCGAGGGCGCGCGGCACTGGGTGTTCCGCAGGCAGAGCAGGTTCCACATCGTGTGGTAGGGAACGCCGGGTATGGCGGAAATGGCGACTTCCGCCATGCGTGACGGCTGGTAATCAGCTCGCAGGCGGCGGCGTGACGGCGACGAGGCGGCCGCCGTCGTCCGGGGTCACCAGGATCACGTCCCGCGGGCCGGCGACCACGGCGGCGCTCAGCCTCATGGCCAAACCCTGGGGGAAACCGGACGGGTCCGGGTCGGCGGGCGAACCGTCGGAGGACCGCGTCGGCAGTTCGGGAAGGAAATTCACCGCCAGTTCGTGACGCCCGGGCGGGATCGGGAAGCGCTCGTGGACACTGATGGTGCGGGCCCGAGGGCTGGACAGGCCCACCGGTCCGCCCCGCAGCGTGTCCCCGTCCAGCAGAATCGTGAGCCGGAAGGACACCGCTTCGTCCGTGCACACCTCGGTAGGGCGCATGTGCGGGAGAACCCCCCGAAGTTCGGCTTCCGTCGGCGGACGGCATCGCCGGTTGGACGGAGCCGGAATGCGCCACGACACCCGCAGTTCGGCGGCGTCTTCGGCCGAGGGGCGCCACGGAACCCGCGACAGGAGGACGATTCCGAGCAGGCCGGCCACCGCCAGGGCCGCGGCCGCCGCCCTGCGCGCCAACGTCGCCGCGGTCATCGGGCCGCCACCTTCCCGGACGCCTCGCACTCCGTGTCGATGGCGATCGCGTCTTCCCGGGCGGGGGCGTCGAGGAGCGCCAGCTCGCGCGCGAAATCAGCCCGGGCGCTCAAGAGGGCGTACTCGTCGAAGCCGGACGCATGCACGACCCGCACTCTGCGCCGGTCGACCCGCGCCTGCAGCTCCGCCTCTCTTTCGTGGTACAGCCGCTCGACGAGCCACCGGGGCCCCTCCCGGCCCCAGCAGTCGCGGGGCGGGCAGGCCACAACCAGCACGCCCCCCGCCCCGGCGCGCACCAGGTATTCCACGACCGAACTGTGCAGGTTGCCCGCGCATGACACCAGGAAGCGGCGGGAATCCGCCCCCTCCGCCGTACCGGCCGCGGACCGGCTGCACCCCACCACCACGATGTCCTCTCCCCCGAGCGCCCGGCCTGCCGCGAATTCCCTGACCCGGCTCAACTGGTCCCTGCCGGTGCGGCCGGGCGGCCCCACCCCCATGGGCGCGCACGACCCGGCGCAGATGCCGCAGCTCACGCAGGCGGCCGGGTTCACGCGGGCGACCAGACCCTCGCGCCCGTCGGTGCGCTCGACCATCCGGATAGCGTCCCAGGGACAGTCCACGTAGCACTGCTCGCACCCGGTGCACAGGCGCGTCGACGCCACCGAGGGCGCCGGCCGGCGGTCGCCGCGGGGACGCGTCAGGAGCGGCACGGCCAGCAGGGCCGTCCCCAACACCGCCACGGCGAGCCACACCACCCCCGGGGAGGCGGAGTGGGCCGCCGGGAGCCAGAAGGCGTAGAAGACGTCCAGCACAACCTCCCCGGGCAGCCGTAGCAGATCTGCGGCGGGCGCCAGCGGGACGGGCAGCAGAACTACCGCCGCGACCAGCAGCCCGACCGTCCACCGGAGGAGCGGCCGCGGGGGCAGCATGACCGGCCGGGCGACCCGGGACACGTGCAGCCAGAGAAAGATCACGATGCCGACCGGCAGCGCGATGTGCAGGAAGAGGTTCATGAAGAAGAAGGCGGCGGGCAGCGGGCCGGCCCCCGAGAAGGTCCGGGATATCGGTTCGGAGAAGAGCGGCAGTGCGTCGAGCAGCCGCGCGCCCTCGGCGGCGAGCAGCTGCCCCTGCGCGTCCCATACCATCACGTAGCCCGTCCAGCCGCAGACGTAGAGCAGGAACACCAGAAAGACGCCCGACACCCAGGCGAGCGCGCGCGGCCCCCAACTGCGGCCCTGGCAGAACATCCGCAGGGCGTGGACGGCCGCGGCGACCACGGCCAAGTCCGCCGCGTACCGGTGCAGCGACCGAATCCAGCGCCCTCCCCATGCCTGCGCATCGATGCGGGCGACGGATTCCCAGGGTGCGCCGATGCGGTAGAACAGGATGAGGTAGAGCCCGGTGACCAGCACCACCGCCAGGCAGACAACCACGAGTGACCCGGACTGGTAGAGGGGGTTCCACTTCCAGCCGTAGAGCCCATCGAGCCAGGCGTCGACGCGTCTCAGGGACCGCCCGAGGATTCGCTTGAGCATGGTGGATGTCGCCGAGTCGGCCGGTTCCTCCGTCGGGAATCGCGCTCGTCCCCGCCTCCGGACCGACCGGACCCGAGTCGGCCTGGACCGAGGGAACGAACACTTGCGCACGCAATATAATCATATCATCATGTTTTTATCCAGATTTGGCGTCACCGGGAAATGAGCGAGACATCGCATGACCTCCAGGACGGCCGGCAACGCCCTGCGCGCCACGATCTGCATCGCCCAGCGGGAATCGCTGGAACCCGTGACCGCGCAGGCGCTCGCCGCGGAGCTCGACCTGCCGCGCAACTACCTGTCCAAGACGCTGCACCGGCTGGTGCAGGGAGGAGTGCTGCGCGCGATCCGCGGCCGGGGCGGCGGCTTTCTGCTCGCTGCGTCGCCCTCCGAGGTCTCGCTGCAGCGCGTGATCCACGCCATCGATCCGGACGGCCCCGAACGGCGCTGCCTGCTCGGGCGTCCGGAATGCCTGGAATCGCGTCCCTGCGCCACCCACCACCGCTGGTGCAACGTGCGCGAAACCGTTGACCGGTTCTTCGCCGAGACGACGCTGGGCGACCTGCTGGCCCCGGCCCCCGCGCTTCCTGGGCGCGCCTGACCCTACAAGCCCGAAGGAGCACACACCCATGTCGGACTCCGTCTCCCCTTCCCCGCCCCCGGGTCACGAGGACGAGACCCCCATTCCCCTCATGCAACGTCTCTACGACAGCCCGTTTCTGCTGCTCATCGCGTGCATCGTGGTGATGTTCGTGTTCTTCACCGCATGGGGCATGATCGAGATCATGTCGCTCGAACCCGCACCCTTGCCGTAGGGAGGGCCGTCACCGATGTACCGAACGGGAATCGAGCCACCGGAACGAATCTGGTGGAAGAAGATCGACCGCCACGAGAAGGTATGGGTGTGGATCGCCTTCGCGTGGTGCATGGTGCTCTTCGCGATGATGCCCATCTGGCACCTGAGGGGCGGCCAGAACCCCTCCGGGATCCGGCATCGCGTGGAGCCGGCCGACTACCAGGCCAGGGTCGCGGAGTTCATCCAGGAGTACCAGGTGGGCACCGACAGCGGCTTTCCCGTGGTCGAACCACCTCCGGGGAGCGACGTCTATCTGCAGGCGACGAGTTTCTCGTGGATCCCGGTGCTGCGGCTGCAACAGGGAGCCGAGTACGTCCTCCATCTCTCGTCGCTGGACGTGAACCACGGGTTCAACCTGTACCCCCTCAACATCAATTTCCAGGTCGTTCCCGGATACGACTACGGCCTCCGGGTGGTCCCCAACGAGCCCGGTGAGTTCCACATCATCTGCAACGAGTTCTGCGGAATCGGCCACCATCTGATGGTCGGCAAGATCATCGTGGAGCCGGCCGACGCGGAACAGGGAGGTGACCGGTGAGCCTCTTCCGGACCTGCCCCACGACCGGCCTTCAGGTTCATCGAACCGCCGACCGCCTCATTCAGGCCAACGCGGTCGCGGCTACCGTCGCGCTGCTCATCGGCGGAGTCGCGGCGCTGCTCGTTCTGCTGACGCGCTGGGAGGTCGTCCTTCTCCTCGACGCCGGCATGTTCTACCGCATGCTCACCGTGCACGGCATGAACATGCTCATCTTCTTCATCATCTTCTTCGAGATGGCGGTGCTCTACTTCGCCTCCGCCGTCCTGCTCAACTGCAGGGTGCCCGCGCCCAGGACCGGCTGGATCGCCTTCGCGCTCATGGTGATCGGGGCGCTGATGGTCGAGTGGACCATGTGGACCGGCCGGGCCGACGTGCTGTTCACCTCCTACGTGCCGCTGCGGGCGCACCCGCTCTTCTACCTCGGGGTGATCCTGTTTGCGGTCGGGGCCCTGACCGTGGTCGGGCACTTCTTCGGCATCCTGACCATCGCGAGGCGCGAGAAGACGTACAAGGGCTCGATGCCGCTGGTCACCTTCGGGGCGCTCACCGCGGCCGCGATCGCAGCGGTGACCCTGCTGCACGGGGCGATCATCTACATCCCCACCTTCCTCTGGTCCCTCGGCCTGATGGAGGTCGATCCCCAGATGTACCGCCTGATCTGGTGGGGGCTCGGCCACTCCTCGCAGCAGATCAACGTGGCCGCCATGGTCTCGATCTGGTATCTGCTGGGCGCGCTCACCGTGGGCGCCGTGGTCCTGAACGAGAAAGTCAGCCGCACGGCTTTCGTGCTCTACGTCCTGTTCATCTCCATGGCGTCCGCGCACCACCTGCTGGTCGATCCCGGGATGGGACCGGCGTGGAAGATCTGGAACACCAGCTATTTCATGTACATGGCCGTTCTGGCCTCGATGCTCCACGGCTTTACCGTGCCGGCCGGCGTCGAATTGGGGATGCGCCTGCGGGGGGCGGCCCAGGGGCTCTTCGGGTGGCTCAAGCGGGCCCCCTGGGGCGATCCGGGATTCAGCTCCCTGGCCTTCTCCATCGTGGTGTTCGGATTCGTGGGCGGGATCACGGGAGTCACCTTCGGCACCGAGCAGATCAACATCATCGCGCACAACACGCTCCGGATCCCCGGCCACTTCCACGCCACCGTGGTGTCGGGGACGGCGATGGCCTTCATGGGGATCACCTACTACGTCATTCCGCTCATCTTCCGGCGCGAGATCGCCTTCTATCCGCTCGCGCGCATCCAGCCCTACCTCTTTGCCCTCGGCATGCTGATCTTTTCGATGGCGATGACCTTCGCGGGCACCTTCGGAATGCCGCGCCGGCACTGGAACGCCTCATTCACGGGCGCGGTCTTCCAGCCGGAGTTCTCGCCCGCCGTCAACCTCGTAATGGGGGTGATGGCGGTGGGCGGCCTCATCGCCATCGCCGGCGGCGCCATCTACATCGTGGTGACGGTGGTCTCTGTGTTCTTCGGGAAGAAGATGGCCGCGGACGACTCCGGGCTGGGCGCCGAGGGACGCGGACTGCCGCCGGGCATCACCCATCCGCCGCGCGCGCTGGTGGAGGAGGACAGGGCGGCGCTCGGGCCGTCGGGCCGCCTTGGGCCGGTTCCGGGAACGATGGTGCTCGTGTTCATCTTCCTGGCCGCGTTCATCACCTACTACTTCGTCAACTGGGCGCTCCTGTCGTTCCTGTGGGAGGTGGGATGAGCGAGCGGAGAGACGGTTACGCGGCCGCCGCCGGGGCTTCCGCGGGCGAGGCGGGCCGCGGGCCGGCCGGCGTGAACCGTCACGCGTCCTCGCCGGCGGCCGTTCGCGGGGCGATGGCGGCGATGACGGCGCTGCTCGCGATCACCGTCGCGTGGTGGGTGCTGGCGCTCTGGCCGGTGGCAGGGGTCCCGCCGGCGTGGCTGGAGCGTGCCCGGCAGGTGTGCTTCAACGCGGGTCCCTCGGGGCTTCCCGACGCATCCGGATGGATGCTCCTGGTGGGCCAGCCCATCGGCATGCTGGCGGTGCTGATGGTTGTCGCGGGGGATGCGGTGCGGGAGGGGCTGCGGCGGGCGCGGGGGAAGCCGGCGGGCCGGATCGCGCTCGCGGCGGCAGCGGGGGTGGTGGTGGCCGGGACGGCGCTGGCCGGGGTGCGCGTCGCCGGAGCCCCGGGGGACGCGGAGTGGCTGGAGGCCGTCCGCGCCGAGGTGCCCGCCACCTATCCGCGCCTGGACCGCCGCCTTCCGGCCATCGAGCTCGTCGACCAGCGCGGCGAAGCGTTCACGTGGGAGCGCATCGCGGGCCGCCCGGCGCTGCTCACCTTCGGCTTCGGCCACTGCGAGACCGTCTGTCCCATGACGGTCATGAACGCGCGCCGGGTGCAGGACCGGCTCCGGGGGGAGGGCCGGGAGATGGCGCTGGTGGTGATCACGCTCGATCCCTGGCGCGACACGCCGTCCCGGCTCCCGGCCCTCGCGCGCCAGTTCCACCTCGGCGGGGACGGCCCTCGCGCCAAGGCGGAGGAAGGCGGCGAGGGCGCAGGGTCCTTTCTGCTGTCCGGCACCGTGGACGAGGTCAACGCGGCTCTGGATGCGTTACGGGTGGCGCGAGAGCGGGTGCCGAACACGGGAGACATCGTGCATCCGGCTCTCGTGTACCTGCTGGACGCGGAGGGTACGGTGGTCTACGCTGCGAGTGGGCACGCCGACCTGATCGAGGAGCTGGCGCGCCGCATGTAGAATGCGTCCCGGGGCCCCGGCCACGCTCGCCGCAAGCCGCGACCCGGGACGGACGAAGTTTCCCGCGACCGGAAGGACCAACATGAAGACGACGCGAATCACGATGCGAGGATGGGCCGCGGGGATGCTGCTGGCCTCGGCCGCGGCGCTGGCAGGCGCGGCGCAGACGGCGGCAGCGCAGGGACTCGCCGTCCCCGATCCGGTGCTCGAGGGCATCTGGGCCGAGGCGATGGACAACTCGCAGATCGAGCCGATGGGGCAGGTGCTGCTGGACGCCATCGGCCCGCGGCTGACCGGCTCGCCGCACATGGAGCGGGCCCAGGAATGGGCGGTCTCGATGCTGGCCGGCTGGGGCGTGGAGGCCCGCACCGAGGAGTACGGCACCTGGGAGGGATGGGACCGCGGGGCCAGCCACGTGGACCTGGTGTCGCCGCGGGTGCGCTCGCTGGAGGGGCGCATCCTGGCCTGGAGCCCCGGGACCGGGGGTGAGCCGGTGGAGGGCGGGGTCGCCGTCCTTCCGGAGATGCGCTCGCCGGCGGACTGGCAGGCGTTTCTGGGCTCGGTGAGCGGCAAATGGGTGATGCTCTCCTTCCCGCAGCCGACCTGCCGCGCGGACGAGCAGTGGCGCGAGTTCGCCCAGGAGGGTTCGTACGAGACGATGGCCGAGGCGCGCTCCGGAGCCAACCGGGCCTTCAACCAGAGCCTGGCCGCCACCGGATCGAGCGACCCGCGCCGCCGCGACCTGCACGCGCAGATCGAGGAGGCGGGCGCGCTCGGCATCGTGACTTCGCTCTGGCCGGGCTCCTACGGGACCACGCGCGTCTTCAACGCCTACAACCGCGCGACCCCCACCTTCGAGCTGGGGTGCGAGGACTACGGGCTCGTCCATCGCCTGGCCGCCAACGGACAGGAGCCGGTGCTGCGGCTGACCGCGGAAGCCGAGAATCTGGGCGAAGTGCCGGTCTCGAACGTCATCGGCACCATCCCGGGGACCGAGCTCCCGGACGAGTACGTCATGCTCTCGGCCCACTTCGACTCGTGGGAGGGCGGATCGGGCGCCACCGACAACGCCACCGGCTCGCTGCTCATGCTCGAGACCATGCGCATCCTGTCCGCCGTGTATCCGAACCCGAAGCGCACCATCCTCATCGGGCTCTGGAACGGGGAGGAACAGGGGCTGAACGGCTCGCGCGCCTTCAGCGAGGACCATCCCGAGGTGGTGGAGGGGCTGCAGGTGCTCTTCAACCAGGACAACGGCACCGGACGGGTGGTGAACATCTCCGCACAGGGGTTCACGGAGGTGGGATCGTCGCTCGCGCGATGGCTGACGCGGGTTCCGGTCGAGGTCTCCGGTCACGTGAGCCTGAGGCTCCCGGGCAACCCGGGAGGGGGCGGCTCGGACTACGCCTCGTTCGTCTGCCACGGCGCGCCCGGCATCAACCTGAGCGCGCTGTCATGGGACTACGGGTCGCACACCTGGCACACCCACCGCGACACCTTCGACAAGCTCGTCTTCGACGACCTGAAGAACAACGCGGTGCTGGCGGCCTCGCTGGTCTACCTGGCGTCGGAGGACGATCGGCGGGTGAGCCGCGAACGGCGCGAGCTGATCATGGGACTGGGGGGAACCGGCGGGCGCTGGCCGGAATGCACGCCAGCGGTGCGGAGTTCGCGGGCAAGCCAGCGGATGTAGCAGAGAAGGGCCAGAGAGCTGGCCGCAAGACGGTTGGCCGATCGAACCAGGGTGCGTCTTGCGGTTTGCTGATCGAACGGGAGATCGTCTTACGACGTGTCTCCTCCCCCCACCCAGCGGTCGACCACCACCGACGTGGTGATCTGCCCCCACAGGTTGGTCACCGTGCGGAACATGTCGGGTATGCGGTCGATGCCGAGCAGGATGCCCAGCCCGCCGAGGGGCACCCCTGCCACGTCCAGGGCGGGCGCCATGGTGAAGATGCTCGCCGAGGGCACCGGCGCGATGGTGAGCGCGACCAGGAAGACCGCGAGCACCGCCCCGCCGGCCGCGGCGAGCGGGAAGGGCACCTCGAACAGGTGGGCCAGGAAGACCACCGCGGCCCCCTGGAAGAGCGCGCTGCCGGGCCGGTAGAGCGACGCGCCCAGCGGCAGCACCAGGTCGGCGACGTTGGCCGACACGCCCAGCTTCCCGCTCGCCTCCTGGAGCGACGCCGGGAGGGCGGCCACCGTGCTGGTGCTCGCGAAGGCGATGGAGGTGGCCCCGAACACCCCGGTCACGAAGCGCCCCGGGCCGATGCCGCCCACCCAGCGCAGCAGCACCAGGAACACCCCGCCGGTGAACAGGACGAGCCCCGCGAGCACGGCCGCGACGAAGATCGCCAGGCTCTGCACCAGGTCCCACCCGAGCTGCGCCGTCACCGGGGCGGCCAGCCCGAACACCCCCACCGGCGCGCACCAGAGCACCCACCAGACCAGCTTGACCAGGGTCGCGGAGACCGCCTCGGCGAAGGCGAGCAGCTGCTCCTTGTGCTTGCCGCCGAGCGCCGCCGCGGCCGCGCCGAAGAGCGCCGTGAACACGATCAGCGGGAGCAGGCTTCCCGCCGAGGCGGCCGCGAAGGGGTTGGGCGGCACCAGGGTAACCAGGAAGTCGACCACGCCGGGGATTTCGGGGGCCGCCTGTTCGCCCGCCGCCGGCATCGCGATGTCGGGCGCGAAACGCAGGAAGAAGGCCATGCTGGCCATCCCCAGCACGATCGCCGGCGGGGTGGTGATCCAGTAGAAGCCAAGGGTGGTGCCGCCCAGCCGCCCCAGCTTGCGCAGGTCGCCGAGGCGGGCCACCCCGATGAAGATCACCGCCATCACCAGCGGGATCACCACCATGCGGATCGCGTTCATGAAGACGGTGCCGATGGGGGCGGACCCGACCGCCACGGCCATCAACGCGTCCGACCCGGTGGCGGCGGCGAGCAGCCCGACCGCGAAGCCCAGCACGAGCCCCGCGGCGATGAGGATGTGCAGCATGGGGATACTCTACACGCGGACCAGCGGTGGAGCGAGGGAAGGGTCGGGGCGAGCGCCCCGCCACGCCGTTATGACTACCGCACTAGCGGATCACCGTGGGCTCGAGTCGCACGCTCGCGGCGTACTCCATGAAGTGGTGGGTATAGGCCCGAATGTGCGTTCCCCCTCCGAAGATCTCGAGCATGTACAACTGGTTGGTCGGAATGTCCTCCAGTTGAAACCAGCCCCCGAGCATGAGGATCTCGTCGAGATACACCACGGGTTCGACCGCGCCGTACACCTTGCCGCGGTAGTAGACGCACGTGGTCCCGGCGCACGGGGTCGTCACGACACCTGCCTGCAGGTCCACGAACTCGGCGGCCGACCAGTAGCCGCTGCGCACAAGGTCCTCCCGGTCAAAGGTGCGGACGGCGGTATCAACCCCCCGCCGCCGGCGTTCGAACCGGTCGGCTACGATCTCCAGCCCTTCGAGCAGAATCGGATCGGGCTGCATCCGAAGGGCGACCCGATCCCACGGCGCGGCGGCCTCGACCCGGGATTCCAGCGTGGCATATCCGAGCCGCTCCACGGTAATCAGGTGGGTTCCGGCCTCGATCCCGCACAGCGCGAACCAGCCATTGTCCGTAGTCAGCGATGCCCAATCCGACCCTTCCGCCGAAACATGGGCACCGCTCAGCGGCATCTCGGTGCCGGCATCGACTACAACCCCGAGGATCCGGGCCTGGTCGTCCACGCATTCGGGCATCTCCTGCTGTGCGCCGGCCGGAGAAACGAGGCTCAGGGCCACGATGCCGATACCCACTGCCTGGACCACCACTGAACACCGGAGCGATTCGTACATCGAGCAGTTTCCTGCGACAGGGAACGTTGACGGCCCAGGGTCGGACGATACCCCGGTTCGCGTCCGGCGGATCCCCTCCTGAGGCACCGCCGCCATCAGCGGCCTACCTTCCTCCATCCCCAACCCGGAGACCTCCCGTGAACGACCCCTACCTCCTCGCGATCGCCATCCTGGGCGGCCTTCTCGCCCTCACCGCCCTCGTCCTCGCCATCGTGCTGCGGCGCTACACCCGGTTGCGGCTGAAGCTGCCGGCCAGGCTGCGGGAGGCGCGCGAGGACGCGGTGTCGCGCAGCACGGCGGTCACGCGCGGGCAGGCGTTCGAGCACCTGGCCCCCTTCATGGACGACTTCGGATACCATCCCCGGGACGCCCGTTTTCTCGGCAGCCCCATCGACTTCGTCGTCTTCGACGGCCTCGGCGAGACAGATGTGCGCGAGATCGTCTTCGTGGAGGTCAAGACAGGCCGGTCCCGGCTGAGCTCGCGTGAGCGGGCGGTGCGGAACGCCGTGCTCGAAGGGCGGGTGAGGTGGCGGGAGCTTCGGGGCTGACTAAGATACTGGCATGACATACGAAATCGTTTTCGTGCTTGTGGTTGCGGCGGCGGCCCTGGTGCTCTTCGCCATGGACCGCATCCGGCTCGATCAGCTCTCCATGTCGGTACCCGTGGTGCTCCTGCTGGGCGGAATCATCGGGCCGCTGGAAGCGCTCTCCGGCCTCTCCAGCGAGGCCACCGTAACCGTGGCGGCGATGCTGGTGCTGGGGCTGGGGCTGCGCAAGACGGGGCTGGTGGCGGCGATCGGCATCTGGGCGCGCACCGCGCCGCTGGGCGGAAAGACCCTGCGCATGTTCATCCTCTGCCTGCTGGTGGCCTTCCTTTCGCCGTTCCTGAACAACACCGCGGTGGTGATCGTGTTCATCCCGGTGTTCGCGGCGCTCGCCGATCAGGCCGATGAGCCGGTCTCGCTGTACCTGATGCCGCTTTCCTTCGTGGCCATCATGGGGGGGACGGTCACCCTCATCGGCACCGCCACCAACCTGGTCGTGCACGGGGAGGCGGTCGCGCGCGGGTACGACGACCTGACCATGTTCTCCATCGCGCCGGTGGGGCTGATCTGCCTGGCGGTGGGGATGCTCTACCTCTTCACCATCGGACGCCACCAGATGCCCCGGCGGGAGCGGCCGCCGGATCTGTCGAGCCGCTACGGGGTGCGCCGGTTCACGACCGAGCTGCGGGTGGGACGGGACTCGCCCGCAGCCGGGCGCACGCTGGCCGACCTGCGCTGGGGTGAGCGCTTCGATGTCGTGGTCGTGGGAATCGAACGGGATGGAAGGGTCATCTCGCTCCCCGCGGGCGAGCGCGTGATCGAGGCGGGAGACAGGCTCTACGCCCAGGGCGCGGCCGACAACCTGCTGCGACTCGCCCAGGCGCAGCGGCTGGACACGCCCGAGGGGAAAGCGCCGCAGGAGGCTAGCGAGACCCTGGTCGGGGGGCGCATGGTCGAGGTCATCATGGGGCCGGGTTCGGCGCTGGTGGGGCGGACGCTGAAGGACCTCTCCTTCGCCCAGCGCTACGACGTGACCGTGCTCGGGGTCCAGAGCCACGGCGCCGCGGTCACAGACCGGATCGCGCAGATGGAGTTCTCGGTGGGCGACATCCTCCTGGTGCGCGGGGAGGCGGGCGCGCTCGACCGCCTGGCCGACGAACCCGGCTTCATCCTGATGGCCGAGGTGGACCACCCGGTGGGCAGCCGCCCGCGCGCCGCCTTCGCGGCCGCCATCATGGCCGCAGTGGTGCTGGCCGCGAGCGTAGGCCTCTTCCCCATCTCCACGTCGGCAATGGCGGGGGTGGCGCTCATGGTGTTCACCGGGTGCGTTCGCGTCGACGAGATCTACGCGGAACTGGACTGGCTGGTTGTGTTCGTGATGGCCGGGCTCATCCCGCTGGGGCTGGCGATGGAATCGACGGGCGCGGCCGCCTGGATCGCCTCGGGGGTGGTGGGCGCGACCTCCGGGCTCGGCGAGACCGGGATGATCGCGGCGTTCTACCTGCTGACGGCGGTCATGACTGCCGTGGTGGCGAACACCGCCACGGCCGTGATGCTCACCCCGGTCGCCATCCTGGTGGCTCAGGACGCCGGACTGAACCCGTACGCCCTGCTGGTGACGGTCATGTTCGGGGCCTCGGCCTCCTTCGTCACCCCGTTCGGCTACAAGACGAACGTCATGATCTACTCGCCGGGCGGATACCGCTTCATGGACTTCGTGAAGGTGGGCGGGCCGCTCAACCTGCTGCTGGCGATCGTGGCCTCGATCTGCATCCCCTTCTTCTGGCCGAGCTGAAGACTCATTCTCCCGCACGGGCAGGGCAGCCCCACTCGGGCAACCTCCTCATCAACGGGCGAGTCACATCGTTACCGGGCGCGCGTGAGGCATTCGGCTTGGTCGCGGGCCTCGTGCGAGCATCCTTCCCGAGGACGAGCGACATGCAGTGACGCCACGGAAACCGGATCGCGCGGGAGCTACCCGCGCCTCGCGCACCTGGCCGCCCGCAACGGCAGATGCCCGGCGCAGGGAAAGCCGCCGGATCCTCGTGGCCTCCATGGCGGCCTCCATCGCGATCCATGCGCTGGTCTTCCCCCTCGGGATCGCCCCACCCGCAGCAACCAGCCCGAATGCAGGGACGGCCCCCGACCTCCCCGGCTCCCGCACGCCATTCAACGCACCCGCGGGCATCCGGATCACAAGAATCGTGGCCGGCGCGCCGGCCACGCAGCCCGAATCGCCCGACACGCCGGCCGAGCCGGCGGCGGCGGATCCAACCGAACCCGAGATGGAAGACGCGCCGGCAACCGAGCCCGATGATCCGCGGCCGGCACCCGACGTCGAGGCGCGAGTACCGTCGCCCACGGGCGGACCTGTGCTCCCGCGAGCCTCGGGATCGACACCCGCCGCCCGGTTCAAGCCCCGGTTCACGAACCCCGCGCTTTGGCGGCGAATCGGGGACATCCGTGCCGATTCGGAGCCGCCGAGCGTTAATCGCCTGCGCGGCCGCGTGGACGCTGAAGGAGCGCGATACGCGCCGAGCGACACCTGGGCGTTCGACACGTGGGCGACTCAAGACGCCGCCGGACGGCGCTGGGGTGCCGCGCCGGGCGTGATCTACCTCGGCCGGTTCAGCATACAGACCTGCCAGGGGCGCTTCGATGCGTCAAACTGCGGGTTCGGTGTGCCCGGCTGGCGGCGAATGGAATACCAGCGCTTCCTTCAAGCCGCAATGGAAATCGAGGAACAACATCGATGGGGAGACATCCTGGAACGCGGTAAGGCGATCCGTGAGCGGGGCGCGGGACGCCATCCGAAAGCAGACTCCATCCCCGATATTCGCGACGGTGATTGACAACGGACCAGCCAGCCGGCACCGTCCGCCAACTACCCCGGAAACGTCGGATGAGCGGTTACGTATGGTCCGGACATGTCGTCGGTAGCCCCAACGAGGAGACTGAATGTCTGAGGAACGAGGCGTGACGTGGGTGGTGGTTGCGAGGACGTTCGTGACCGTCGGGATCCTGCTGGCCCTCTGGCTGCAGACCCTCGCGAACGGACGAGCGATCGAGGATTTGCGGGTGGAGCTGAACGAGGCGTTGGCGCAGGTGGAGGCGCCGGAGTAGGGCTGGGAACGATACCTGCCAAGGCCCCAGCGCCCTCAGATAGACTCAGCGGCAGATTTGGCAGGAATACAACGTCAGAAATGGCGCGATATCACCGACAGAAATGGCATACTGTCGACGACAGAAAGGGCCCCTTGTCAGCGTCAGAAATGGCGAACACCGGACGGCGGGTTTCAGCTGAAACCCGCCCGGCCTCCTCGACCCCCGGGCACTCCGCTCAGGAACCCTCCCTCGGCGCCAGGCTGAACGGCTCGCGGGCGAACACCCGGCGCACCATCGGCTCGAAGAACTCGAGCGGCAGTGACTCGTAGTCGGGGTCGAACGCGCACTGGTCCCAGCGGTGACAGAAGTCCACGGCGTCCTGATACCAGGGATGGTCGCGGTACCTGTCGCGTGCGTTGCGGTCGCCGCCGACGTGGTGGGCGTAGTAGTAGTACTGGAACAGGCCGTGGTGTCGGACGATCCAGTGGGTTCGCTCGGTCACGTAGGGGCGCAGCAGCAGCGCGGACAGTTCGCCGTGGCTGTGCGGGGCCAGCAGGTCGTCGATGTCGTGCAGGAGCGCCGCCACCACCATCTCCTCTTCCGCGCCGTCGCGGTGGGCGCGGGTCGCGGTCTGCAGAGAGTGCTCCAGCCGGTCGACCTGGTAACCGGCGAGCGAACCGGCCAGCTCGCGGAGGTGTGCCAGCACCCGGTCGGCGGTGCCGGCGGCGAACTCCTCCTCGAGGCGCGCGAGCAGCTCGTAGTCCTCGCGGGTGCCGTCCGCCATGCGGGTGAAGCTCACCACGGGGCCGCCCGGTTTTGCCATATCGTCCATTGCGCGTCACTCCCGCGATGAGGGCTCCTGGCACGCAGCGTGCGCCGAAGCGGAGAGATGTGTCAAGCAGGCGCCGGGCATCCCCCTCGGCCTCGGTGCTTGACTGGCGCAGCATCGGCGCACTCTGATAATCGATGGTGGCCGGGTGTGCTCCGCCCCGCTCGCGACGGACCTGAGGAGGTCGACCATGCATCACTCGATCAGCAGCCTCACCCGGAATGGCGACGCCCTGTCCGCAGTCTGGGCCGGCGGCGAACGGACCGATCTTCCCTACCTCTGGCTGCGCGACAATTGCGGGTGCGCCGAGTGCCGGGTCGTGCAGACCACCGAGAAGCGATTCCACCTCTTCCGGGTCGACAAGGACCTGAAGCCAACGCAGGCCACCCTCGAATGCGCCGGATCCGCCGACGAGGCGATCTCGATCGCCTGGCCGGACGGGCACCGCACCCGCTACCTCTCGAGCGAGATCCGCGGTCTGCTGAACCGGCCTGGTTTCGACCTGCGTTACTGGGGTGGCGGCTTCCAGCCGCGGAGGTTCGACTACCAGCGGTTCCTGGCGCGCGACCGTGCCGCCGCCGAGCTGATCGACGAGTTTCTTCAGACCGGGGTCTGCGTGCTCGTCGACGCTCCAACAGAACCGGATTCGTCGGAGCAGCTCGCTGCCCGTCTGGGCCCGGTCCGCGAGGTGCTGTTCGAGCGCATCCACAACGTCATGGTCGACCCGAAGGGGTACAACATCGCTCACACGGGCCTGGCCGTCGCCCCGCACAATGACTTCACCAGCTACACCTGGCCACCGAGCGTGCAGGCGCTGCACATGCTGGTGAACGAGGTTGAGGGCGGCGAGTCCATCGTCGTGGACGGCTTCGGCCTGCTCGACGGGCTGCGCAGCGACTACCCCGACAAGTTCGATGCGCTGTGCGCTGTGCCGGTGCCGTTCCGCATCTTCAGCGAGCGATACGAAGTCTACGCCGCCAACCCCATGGTCGAGCTGGACAGCGCGGGCGAGGTCAGGCTGATGCGCTTCAACACGGCGCAGATGCAGGCCGTCCCCCTCTCGGAGCCGCGGCTGAGCGACTTCTACGACGCCTATCACGAGCTGTCCCGGCGCGTCAATGACGTTGGCGCGCAGGTGACCTTCCGGTTGGAGGGCGGGCAGGTCCTGCTGTGCGCCGGGCACCGCGTGCTGCACGGCCGCACTGCGCTCCGTTCGAATGGACGGCGGCACCTCCAGGACGCCTACTTCGAGCACGACAACGTGCGCACCCACCTCAGGTGGCTGCACCTCAGCGGCCGGATCTGAAGGGCGGCGGGCCTGCGCCATCGGCCGAGCAGCCGGCCGACGGCGGTCAACCAGCCGCAAGGGGACGAATGCCACCTCCCTCGACGACGCCTCGCGCCGCGCTCCGCGACCTGGCCCTCGGCGCCTCGGTGGAGATCCTGCCGGGTCAGCTGCCATCTCCGGAAGTCCTCGCCGGCCACCTCCCGCGAGGTGCCTCCGTCTACATACCGTACCCTCCGAAGGGCCGGTGGCCGGACACGATCGCCGCCTGCGAACAGGCGCTGGCGGCGGGCATGAAGCCGGTGCCGCACCTGCCCGCGCGATCGGTGCGCAGCGCGCGCGAGCTCGACGACTGGCTGGCCAGCGTGGTGGAGACGGGAGTGGACTCCCTGATGCTGATGGCCGGAGACCGCGCCACGCCCGCCGGCCCATACCCGGATACGCCGGCCCTGCTCGACTCCGGGCTCCTGGCCGAGCACGGTCTGCGGAGGCTCGGCGTCACCTCGTATCCGGAGGGGCACCCGCTCATCGGACAAGCCGATCTCGATGAAGCACTCCGGCGCAAGAGGGAATACGCGCGGGCAACGGGTTCGGAGCTGTGGATCGTGACCCAGTTCGTGTTCTCGCCCTCCCCGGCGCTCGCCTGGCTGGCGCGGATGCGGGACGCGGGTTGCACGCTGCCGGTTCGCATCGGGCTGCCGGGGCCGGTCGCACTGGGCGCTCTGATCGGCTACGCGGTCCGCTCCGGCGTCGTGGCGTCCGCGCGGGCGTTGAAACGCAAGCCCGGCATCGCGCGGCTGGCGGGCAGATGGTCGCCCACTCCCGTCGCACTGGCGCTGGCCCGGCACCTGGCCGCCCGCGAGACTACGCCTGCCCTCGACATCCATCTGTTCACCTTCGGGGGACTTGCGGATGCCGCCGAATGGCTGTCGAAGCTGCGGAAACCCGACGGATTGGCGGCTTGTCCCCCAGGAACCAGCTGAATTGGCACACAACAGAGGGCTGACAGGAGGTATTCCATGCGGCGTCGGACAAACACCCTTCTGATCGGTGCGGCCCTCGCCGCCACGCTCGCGGGCTGCGCTCCCACCGGCGCGCCGCCCACCGGAGGCGACGGGACGCCAGCCCGCGTCGACGCCGTCTTCGCCGACTACGCCAGCCCTTCAGGCCCCGGCTGCGCCCTGGGCGTGATCCGCGACGGCGACCTGATCCACGCTGCGGGCTACGGCACCGCCAACCTCGACCACGGCATCCCCAACGGACCCGCGACCGTCTTCCGCACCGGCTCCGTCTCCAAGCAGTTCACCGCCGGCGCGATCGCCCTCCTGGCCATCCGGGGAGAGTTGGAGCTCGATGCTCCGGTCCAACGCTACATCCCCGAGTTTCCGGACTACCCCGACCCCCCCACGGTCCGGCACCTGATTCACCACACCTCGGGGGTGCGCGACTACATCGTGCTCATGTCCCTCGCAGGCAACCGGAGCGAGGATTTCTACACCAACCAGGAGGTTCTCGACGCCATCAACCGGCAGCGCGAGCTGAATTTCATGCCCGGGGCCGAGTACCTCTACAGCAACGCCGGCTACCTCCTGCTCGGCGAGATCGTGGCCAGGGTTTCGGGACAGAGCCTGCGCGAGTTCGCCGAGAGCGAGTTCTTCGGCCCCCTGGGCATGACCCATACCCACTTCCACGACGACCACAACGAGATCGTGCCCAACCGGGCCATCGGCTACGCCCCCACGGACGACGGCTTCCGCATCAACGTGACCACGCTCGACATGGTGGGCGACGGCGGCGTCTTCACCTCGGTGGAGGAATGGGTCGCGTGGGACCGCAACCTGTCGGAGGGCACCGTCGGCGGGCCCGAGTGGGTGGCGCTCATGCACGAGCGCGGGGTGCTCAACTCGGGCGACACCATCCCCTACGCCTTCGGCATCTCGCACGGCGAGCACCGCGGGCTGGCGACGGTGGGCCATACCGGCTCGTGGGTCGGCTACCGGGCGGCGATGTCGCGCTATCCGGAGGCCGGCTATTCGTTCGTGGCGTTCTGCAACCGGTCGGCGATCGCCCCCGTGACGCTCATCGCGAGCACGGCCGAGATCTACCTGGAAGACGGGATGGAGCCGGTGGAGGAGGCCGTGGACGACGAGGCCACAGAGGACGAGACAGCTGACGAGATGACGGCCGAGGCCGCGGAAGCGGATGCGTCGGAGGACGCCTCGGCAGACCGTGCCCCGCAGGATCGGTCCGACCCCGATGTGCCCAACCGCGCGCGCTACGCCGGCTCGTTCTACAGCGCCGAGCTGGATACCACCTATCGGATTGTGGAGGAGGGTGGTGCCGGGCTCACACTCCATGTGGGCCGCCTGGATCCGACCGCGCTGCGGGGTGAGTCGGACGGGGTGCTTGCGAGTGAGCGCGGGATGACCTTCCGGTTCTCGGAACTCGCCGGCGGCCGCTACCAGGCGATGATGGTCGACGCAGGCCGGGTCAGGAACCTGCGGTTCGGGCGGGTGGAAGGGTAGGGTAGCATCACGCCACGTCGTGTTCCTTGATCCAGTCCCGCAGGGCGTGATCTATCCGCGTCTGCCACCCCCGGCCTCCGGCCCGAAAATGGTCGATGACGTCCTGCGACAACCGGGGCGACCGAATGGCTGAATGGGAGCACCCCTGACAGACAGGCGGGAGTACAATTCCCGCGCGCATCCGCGTACTCTTGTGGCGCAGTTCGTGCAGGATCCGGGGCGCGATGCCAAGTCCGCCGGTGCGGCGGAGCCGGGCTCGCCAGGCCTGTCAGTGGCAACCGGGAGGGACGTGGACACGATGTGCGCGCGATTCGCGACGGGGACGGCGATCCTGCTTTCGCTCCTCGCCTTCACTGCACCCGTACCCGCCTTTGCCCAGGCGAGTCAGCTCAGCGGTCGGATTCGGTCGGAGGACGGCCGACCCGTCGAAGGCGCGCTGGCGGAGGTCAACCCGGTTTCGGACTCGACGCGGGTCGAATACACCCTCGCGGATGAGCTGGGCTTCTTCGCCTTCCGCGATCTGGAGCCGGGCGCGTACATGCTCAGGGTGACCCGAATCGGCTTCCGGGAATACCGGGAGCAGGTGAGCGTCGAGGCGGACGGGACCGAGGTCGAGGTAGCAATGACTTCGCAGGCGATCGTGATTGCGGGCATCACGGTGGAGGCCGAGCGCAGCCGCGCCAAGACCCGCTTCGAGGAATCGGCCGGGATCACCGTGCAGGAGATCGAGGCCGCCGCGCTTAAGTCGCTCCCCATCATCGCCGAGTCGGACCCGCTCCGGGCCATCGAGGTGCTTCCCGGCGTGACCACCGTGTCGGACTTCTCGGCGGCGTTCAACGTCCGCGGCGGCTCCGCCGACCAGAACCTCATCCTCCTCGACGAAGTGCCCATCTTCAATCCGTTCCACCTGGGAGGCATCTTCTCCGTCTTCAACGCGGACATGGTGGACCGGGTCGAGCTGCAGTCCGGAGGCTTCGCGGCCGAGTACGGGGGCCGGGTCTCCTCGGTGCTGACCGTCGAGAGCGATCCCGGAGACGGAGCGTTCGGGGTCGACGCGGGCATCAGCGTCCTGGCATCGCGCCTGGCGGTCAACGGCACGATTCCCCGCGGCGCCACCGAGAAGCTGGGGTTCCAGACGACCCGCTGGCGCGTGTCCGGGCGGCGCTCCTACCTGGATGTGCTCTTCAAGCCCTGGGTCGACTTCCCGTACCACATGTCGGACGTGCAGGGCGTCTTCGAGGCGTGGACGGGGAGTGGAAGCCGGCTCCGTTTCGTCGGCTACACGGGGCGGGACGTCGTGGACCTCTCGGGAGTCGACGACACGCCCCTCCCGATCCGATGGTGGTGGGGAAACGATGCGATCGGCGGTTCGTGGACGCAGTCCATGAGCGGGGGCGCTTCGATGGCTGTGCGCGCCTCCCTGTCCCGCTTCGGATCCGATCTGTCCTTTCCGGAGGCCGACGCGGAGTTCAAGACCGCGGTCGAGCAGGCAAGCGCGGGCGCCGATTTCGAGGCGCTTCCGGCATGGGCGACGCGCTGGAAGTCGGGGGTAAGCGCCAAGCAGGTCTCGTACGACAACGGCCTGCTCGGGGGCGGCTCGACCTTCCTGGACCAGGAGGGCAGCGGTGTCGAGATCGCGGGATACAGCCAGGTGCACTGGGATCCCAGCCCGGACTGGCTGGTGGAGGGCGGCGTGCGGGTGGACTACTGGCGGCCGAGCGCCGGAGAGACGGAAGCAACGCTGTCGCCCCGCTTCGCCGTGCGGCGCTTCCTGCGGGACAGGAATTCGGCGGTGCGCCTGGCCGCGGGCCGGTACAGTCAGTTCATCCACTCGACGAGGGACGAGGAGTTCCCTTTCGGGATCGACACCTGGGTGCTGGCGGGCGCGGAGGCCCCGCGCGTCGTGTCTGACCAGGTGCAGGTGGGGGCCGAGACCTTCTTCGGCGAGGATGACGACTGGTTCGCGTCGCTCGAAGGCTACTTCCGCACCTTCGACGGTGTCGCCGCGGTCAACGCGGTCGACGATCCGAACAACGACACCGACGCGCTGGTGGCGGGGGACGGCGATGCGTACGGCGTGGACCTCTACGTGAAGCGGGACCGGGGCACGACCACCGGCTGGATCTCCGTCTCGTTCCTCAAGACCCTCCGGTCGTTCCCGGACACCCGCGTCGGCATCGAGCCCAAGCCCCTGATCACCTTTCCGCCGGTCTTCGACCGCCGCTTCGAAGTCGATCTCGCCTTGCGCAGGCCCCTCAACTGGTGGGGGCTCGAACTGGGCGTCAGGGCCAATTTCGGCACCGGTCTGCCGTTCACCCGGCCGCTCGGCATCTACAACGTATACCGCAGCCATCTGACCAGCAGCGTCGCGGATGTCGACGACGGAAACGCGGTGCTGCTCGGGCCGAGAAACGGTGATCGCTATCCGTCCAGGCACCGGCTTGACCTGTCGTTGCGCAAGACCATCACGAAGGGCTGGGGGACGATGACGCCGTACCTGAGCGTGATCAACGTCACCAACAAGAAGAACCCGCTGTTCTACTTCTACAACTACGACGCCTCGCCACCGACCCGGGAGGGCGTGTCGATGATCCCGCTGCTTCCCACGCTGGGCCTCGAGGCCTCGTTCCGATGATGGGCGCGAGATCATTGCGCGTGTGCGCGACGCTGAGCGCCGTGACCGCCGCGGCAGTGCTGACCGGTTGCGAGCTCACCGAGGTGACCCTCACGGAATCGGACGACGTGGTGATCGCCGAGACGCGGCTGGTCCTCGATCTCGAGGGCGAGGACGGGGCAGCGTCCCTGAATGTGTACACGTACCTGCACCGTACCCTCAGCGCCGCGCGCGCGGACGAGGTGGAGGGCGCCATCGTGCGCCTGTCGGGCGCCTCGGGCGGGGTTGTTCATCTCGACCCGACGGACGACGGCAACGCCTGCCTCAGTCAGGACCCCGAAGAACCGAACGAGGATGTCGGCTCCTGCTACCGGGCGATCGTCTCCCCCTCCCCATTCGCTCCGCGGGAAGTCGTCGAGCTCGAGGTGATCCTGGCCGACGGCAACACCCTCACCGCATCCAGCCGCATCCCCGGCGCCTTCGACTTTGTGGGGCTCACCCAGGAAGACGGGCACTGCCGCATCGAGCCCGACACCAACTACCGGTTCACCTGGACCGAGGCCGCGGGCACGTGGTCGTACCTGTCCGACACCTGGCTCAGAGGGTTGCCCGAGGCGCTGGCCGGACAGGACATCGAGGTGCCTGACTCGCTGTACCTCACCGGATTCGGGATCGGGCAGGACGACACGGATGTTCTCTTCCCCGGGGAATACGGGCTGTTCGATGTAGGGGACGGCATCGAGACCGATCTGCTGCGCATTCTCGACGATGGCCTACCGGGCGGCGCCTGGGGGAGGATCGCGTTCGCGGCCACCGACCGGAACTGGGTGAACTGGATCCGGGGCGGCAACTTCAACCCCTCGGGGATCATCCGCGTTCCTTCCGTATTCGGGGATGGGACCGGCTTCTTCGGCACCGCGACGCAGCGGGTGCTCCACGTCCGGGCAGGCGCGGCGGGCGAGGGAATGCCACCGCTGTGCGGGCCTGCCGCGCCCCCGGGGTCCTGAGAGACCCCCTTACCGCGCCAGCGGGTCGGGCCGCAACTGGAACTGAAGCACTTTGCTGGGCGTGCCCCTCCCGCCTTCCATATGGAACGGCGCCCGGGTGCTCACGGTCGCCCACAGCCCCCTTCCCTTCCAACCTCCGTCCGGGTCATCGATGCGGCCGTCCAGCCACTTGGTGTAGAAGCCGAGCGGATAGGGGACGCGCAGGACGATCCACTCCCCGTCCACGAGCGCCAGCAGCCCCTCGGATGCGTTGCCGGTGTTGATGGGCACGTTCTCGCCCAGCCCGAAGACGTTGAACTGATCCACCCAGGTGTAGTAGCTCGCCTCGGCGCTGCCGGGCGCGGTCACGCCCCGGATCTGCGGGAGCGGCTCGCGATGGAAGGTCCAGCCCTCCGGGCAGTGCTGCCCGGTGGCCTCCGGGCCGTTGAGCGGCCCGGTGCACTTCGTGCGGTCGAAGCTGGCCATGTGCCCGCTGGCGAGCGCAACCCACATCACGCCGTTCCGGTCGATGTCGCCGCCCCGTGGCGAGAACCCATTGATGGGCGCGCCGGTCTCGTCGAGCGGCAGCTCGTACAGCTCCGCGAGGGCGGTCGCCGGCGGATCAGGGCCCGGATCCAGCCGCACGATCGCGCCCGGATAGCCCAGCGACGTCGCCCAGACTGACCCGTCCGGCGCGGGCGCAACGGAGTAGAAGCCGGCCACGACCCTCTTGTCCATGGTGGGATCGACCGGCTCGCCCGGCTCGACGTAGTCGTCGCGCCGGCCGTTGCCGTTGGTGTCGAGGATGAGCGCGGTCCAGCCCTGGGAGGCCTCCTCGTCCCCGGTCTCCTCGAACATCCTCGTGTTCAGCCAGCCCACGACCTGTCCGCCGCCGCTGGTCCAGAGCGTGTTGTCCTCGTCCTCGGCGAACATGAGGTGGTGTGTACTGAAGCAGGTGCGAATGTGCGTGAGCTCCTCCGTCTCCGGATCCCACAACTGCAGGTGGCGCCGGGCGCTGTTGGTCGGGAAGAGTTGTGCCGACGGGTGGTCCGATCCCTCGCGACAGAAGTCGGGATTCTCCGGGGGAGCCACCGTGGACGTGAGCCAGAGCCGCCCCCGCTCGTCCAGCATCGGGTTGTGGACGTTGTTCCTGCTCGTCCAGATGACTTCGTCTCCCCAGTAGGGCGACGGCTCGGGCATGCCCGGACCCGACGCGGGCTGCGTGCTCGGATCGCGGACCGTGAGCGGGATCTGCGTCGCGGCGTGGCCCACCGGATCCAGCACCGGCACGTAGTCCGCGCTTGCCTCCAGCGCCCCGTAGATGGGCCCGTAGGCATTGACCGTGGGATCGCGCCGGTCGGTGGAAACCTCGTCGTGGAGGTAGGCCTTGGGATCGGCCCAGTCCCACAGCGTGACGACCACGTTGCGCTCGATGCCCTCGGGCCGCCGAGGCGCCTCCGCCGGCACCTCGCCCGCCGCGATGCGGTCGGTCCAGTCGGCGAACATCTCGAGCATCCGCTGCCGGCCCATGCGGTCGAAGCCGCCGCTCATCCCCCCTCCGGCCTGCCCCGACTTGATGCGCCGGTCCCACGCATCCACGGAGGAGGCGAACTCGCCCAGTTCCGCCGGAATGTTGCGGGTGCCGAGGCCGCCCATCTGATGGCACGCCGTGCAGTTGCCCGACTTCAGGAGCCGCATGAGCTGGGCCTGGTGCTCGAGGTTCGGCGAGATCCCGTTCCCTTCGTCACCGGTTCCCGGGAACTCGTGCTCCTCCGGCACCTGGAGCAGCGACAGCCAGTACCCTGCGGGGTAGTATTCCGCCGCTGCCCGCGCGTCGGGCGCCGCCACCGCCGTCAGGTCCAGAGCCGTGCCCGGCGAGACCCTGGTCTTCTCCGAATCGACCAGGCCGTACCCGCGCACCCACACGTCGTAGCTCGCCTCGGGCAGATCGGGGATGAGGTACCGGCCGTCGTCGTCGGTCACGACGATCCGGGCGAAGCGGGTGGGAAGGTCGAGCGTCTCGGCGATGACCCAGACGCCGGCTTCGGGCCCGTTCGCGCCGGTCACGACGCCGCTGATGTCGTCGGCGTCGGTGGAAGGGGCGTCCGTGGCTGGTTCGCACCCGGCTATCGCGGCCAGGGCTGCGACTGCGCCCGCGCACCAAATACGCCAATTCCTCATGTCCATCCTCCCGCTCAAGCCTTCCCGAGACAGATAACCCGGGTACCCTGATTGATAGGCGCGGGTGTGATGGCGGGCCAGCGACGAGGATTCGACCTGGTACCTCTACCTGTGGTCTCCTGCGCGATGTCGGGTCTTCCCCGGCGGAACCGCGCGATGGCCAATTGGTGGTAGATTCCCAGGAACACACCGATTGAGGAGAAGCTGATCATGGCCATGCACAACCCACCGCACCCTGGCGGCATCGTGAAGCGGCAGTGCCTCGAACCGCTGGGATTGACCGTGACCCGGACCGCCAAGGGTCTGGGCGTAACCCGGCCGGCGCTCTCGGAGTTGGTGAACGAGCGAACGGGGATTTCGGTAGAGATGGCCATCAGGCTGTCGAAGGCCTTCGGCTCGACGCCCGAGACCTGGCTGGAGATGCAGACGGCCTACGATCTATGGCAGGCTCGCGACCGCGCCCGGGAGATCGCGGTCGAACGCTTTGTGGCGGCGTGAAACCGAAACTCCTCTCCGGTGGCAATCCCCAGATCCCGAAGGGCGACGGGGACAAGCCCGTGCAGGCCTACATCGCCGCCATGCCGGGCTGGAAGCACGATGTCGGCCGCTACCTCGACGCCCTCGTCGAACGGTGCGTCCCCAGTGTCCGCAAGGCGGTCCGATGGAACACGCCCTTCTACGGCATCGAGGACCAAGGTTGGTTTCTCGCCTACCACTGCTTCACGAAGTACGTGAAGGTGACTTTCCTGAACGGCGGGTCGCTGCGTCCGCTTCCGCCGGTGACTTCAAGGTACGAGCACGTGCGCTACTTCCACATCCACGAGGACGATGAGCCGGACGAGGAACTCCTGGTGAACTGGATCAGGCAGGCGGCGGCGCTGCCCGGAGAGCAGACCTTCTAGTCCCTTCCGGCCGCCACGTTTGCAAAGAGCCCGTTCGGCGCCCCTGAATTGGCCGTCACGATGTCCGGAAACCCGTCGCCGTTCAGATCCCCGACGCCCAACCCGTAGGTCGAGCAGTCCGTGCACCCGAATCGGAACTCGTCGAACGCCGGAGGCTCGCCGCCCGGGTTGAAGTAGACGGCGTTCCGCGCGCCAACGTTCGCAACGACGATGTCGGGATCCCCGTCGAGGTCCAGGTCCGCGAGGTGGACCGCGTAGCTCTCGTCGTCGTCCCGCCCGAACGACATGCTGCGGTCGAACCCTCCCGACCCGTCACCGAAGTACAAGCCGTTCGGCTCGCCGATGTTCGCCGTCACGATGTCCGGGACACCGTCGCCGTCCACGTCGCCCACCGCCACGCCGCGCGTCTCGTCGCCTCCGGTGCCGTATCCGCTCACCCGCTCGAAGCTGCCACCATCGTTCCAGTGGATGGTGTTCGCTCCACCGTCGCGGTTGGCGAGCACGAGGTCCGGGTCCCCGTCGCCGTCGAGGTCTGCGGCGACGACGTCGATGGTCGAGTCGTCCCCGGCCCCGAACGGCGTCCCCTCACCGAAGGCCCCCGAGCCGTCTCCATGGAAGATGAAGTTCTGCCGGCCCCGGTTTACTACCAGGATGTCCACGTGCCCATCGCCGTCCAGATCGGCCAGCGTCAGGCTTCGCGTGGAGCTTGGCGTGCCGAAGGTGGCTCCGGCCTCGAATCGTCCCGTTCCGTCGTTGAAGAAGATGAGGCTCCGCGTGCGGTCGTTCCCCACTGCGACATCAAGGTCTCCGTCGCCGTCGAAATCGGCGAGCGGGACGGCGTAGCTGCCCGCCTCTTCCTCACCCAGCCGCCGCGCCAGCGTGAAGGCGGCGTCCCCGTCGTTCAGGTAGACCCGGTTCTGCTCGGGCCAGTGGCGGCCGTTGGCGACGACCACGTCCAGCGTCCCGTCGCCGTTCACGTCGCCAACACTCACCGAGGCGGTCAGCTCGCTGCCTCCACCCAGGGACCGGAGTGGGCGGAAGGTTCGCTCCTGGGCGGCGAGTGGGGTCACGGCGAGCGGGGACGCGAGGAGAGCCAGCAGCACACCATAGACTTGCGGTCTCTTCCAATACGTCACGCGCCGTCTCCTGCTCAGATGTTTCCCGAGCGCCCAGTGCCCGAATTGATATGTCCGAGGCCGATGCGCGACCAGTGGCCCCGCACCCGGACGCTCGATCCGACAGGGCGTTGCGGGGTCGACGTCCGCCAGCTGGCGCGCTACCTCTCCGACGGAGTTGCCTTATTCCTCGACCGCCAGCCGCGCCCTCTCAAACAGACCAGTAGTCTCATCCAGGAACCTCCGGCGGGCCAATTCCAGGTACTCCGGGTCCACCTCCACTCCGACGCTGTTTCTCCCGGCCCGGGCCGCAGCCACCGAAGTCGTCCCGGTCCCGAGAAACGGATCCAGCACGGTGTCCCCGACGAAGGAGAACATCCGGACGAGTCGGGTGGCCAGCTCCACCGGATAGGGTGCCGGGTGGTCGCGCGTGGACGCACCCGGGATCGTCCAGATCTGCCGGAACCACTCGCGGTGTTCGGCCGCGGAGATCAGGCTCAGTACCCGCGCGGCGGGAGACGGACTGCGGTATCCGCCGGGTTTCCTCTGCATTAGGATGAACTCGATGTCGTTCTTGATGACGGCGTTGGGTTCGTAGGGCTTCCCCAGGAAACCGCCGCCGCCGCCCATCTCGAAGCGCGCGTTGGCGATCTTGTGCCAGATGATCGGCGCGAGATTGTCGAACCCGAGCCGTCGGCATGACTCCTGGATGCTCGCGTGAAGCGGAACCACGACATGACGGCCATGCCGGCGCCGGGACAGGCAGACATCGCCGACGACGATGATGAGCCTGCCACCGGGGACAAGTACCCTGTGGCATTCGCGCCACGCCTGCGCGAGTTCTTCCACGAATCGCTGGTAGTCGCCGACCGCTCCGAGCTGGCCCTGCCCCTCGTTGTACTCCTTGAGAGTCCAGTACGGCGGAGAGGTGACGACCAGATGGACCGACCCGTCGCCAAGCGTTGACAGGTCGCGGGCGTCGCCTTGGAGGATGCGATGATCCGACGGCACTTCCTCAACGGCCGTCGCCACCCTCGCCGAGTTGGCGGCGTCCCTCGCCATGCCGGGGACGGCGGTCTTGAGCGACTCATCGGTTAGCACCAAGTCCGGCAGATGCCGTTCCACGAGGGCCTCGAGGTCCAGACCAC
The DNA here is from genome assembly GCA_022825135.1 of Gemmatimonadota bacterium. GTDB lineage: Bacteria > Gemmatimonadota > Gemmatimonadetes > Longimicrobiales > Gaopeijiaceae > BD2-11. The sequence continues at coordinate 68,071 of JAJDYN010000011.1, forward strand.
GGACGACCGTACTCGCCGGCGTCATGGACGGCGCTCCAAGACCGGATTCCGGTCCCGGACATGAGCGACGAGCCGATCGAAGAACGGAGCGACATCGTCCACGCCCGAGACGATTCGGGGACCGTCCGAGAAATCGACCTCCAGAAACAGCGACGCCTCGATCATCCCAATGCTCCACGATGGCGGCTTCCGGTCCGAAAGCCGCGAGATGCGATGCTTGAGCAGCTCCCCCCACGTGCTTCCGTGAAGCCTGCTGTGGGCATCTTCGGCGACGTTGAACAGCATAACGTAACCCGTCACGATCTCCGGCGAGTACATCTGCAGGTTCGTCACCTCACCCATCATGTCGTCGAGCCGGTTCGGGACAGTTCCACCGAGGTTCTTCAGGAGGGATTTCAACGAGATCGCGAGACGAGGCTTGTCGTCCAGCGTCCAGGCCACATCCCAGGACTTCTCACGGCCCCCTCCCGGCAGTTTGGCCTCCGCAACGGCTCCTTCGAGTCCGCGCTTCGCCAGTTCCTCGATGCAGAAGCGAGCCAAACTGTCGAGCCGCTTCGTTGATGTCGCCTTGCCTTCCGTGACGGCGATCTGGTAGAGGGAGTCGACGGCGTCCTGGATGGTCATGGCGAGTGGGTGGCGGGTAGCGTTGCTTGAAGATAGGGGGGATTCGGGGGCGCGGACATGGCGGAGTGAGCGTGGCGCAGACCGAGTCCATGCTCTTTCTCACCCACGATGTCCTTCTGACACCCGATCTACGCTCTTCGCGTCCAACGCTTGCTCCAAGCTCGGGCTCCTTGTGCAGTCGCCAAGCGGGGCGATATGGTCTTCGCCAGCGGTCCATTGGCGGGTAACCCTGAAACACGAGGAGCCTTAGCATGTTCGAAGCAATTCTGAGGATTAAGGGTGGCAGGCTCACGCTAAGATCCTTGGCAACGTGATCGTCGACATGGTGGTGGCGGTGGCAGCCTTCGGCGGCCTGATTCTGGGTGTATTCAACGCGCGGCGAGACTTCCTGCAGGACAAGATCAGACTGAGAATATCACTGCGTTTGGATGGTTATCTCTACGTCGACATCGCCAACCTGAGCGCTTTCTCCATCGTACTCGCGGAGATCGGGTTTTCACTAGGGGACGGTTTTCTGAGTCTTCCTGCAATCGGAGAACTGCGAACGGAACTACGCCCTCGTCGAGCGACTCACTTCGCCTTGACGACCGAGGATTTGCGTAGTCTTGCAGATCGATCCCACGGGAAGCCTTGGCAGTCGTTTTACACCAAGACCCAATGCGGAACCACCGTCTCTGAAAGGCTCCAGCCGGATCTAGCAAGATTCCTATTGATGCTGGGCGACCCCCAATCACTTCCTGCCCAAAGCTGAGATTCCGTCGGGTAGTGTCTCGCTTTCAGATGCGGGTTCGGAGTTGCGGTTGTCGTCCAATCCGCGGGGGTGAGCACTCGTCGCTCGGTCAGTTTGGCGGCAAAGCCAGCCAAGAGCCGATTCTTGGGGCGCGCACGTGGGCAGGGCGCCCCGGAGCGTTTCCCCAGGGACGTGATTGAAAACAGAGTATACAACCCATGGCCAAGACATCAAGCACGTTCGGCGGCGCTGCCGCCGGTGGCGGTCAGGTTACGCGCCCGCCTCCGGCGATTCAACTCTAGAACCGGTCAGCCGTCCTGCACTTCACTACCAGGTATCCAGTCACTGCGCATCCACCCTATTTTCCGAAGTCGCTGGCCGCCAGATACGACTGAGCTGTTTGGGACGAGTGTCTTCTTACCCGCAGAATAACTTCCTCAAGACTCATGCCTCCACGAAGAATAATCTGCAAATGACTATGATCCAAGAGCAGTAGAGGCGTCCTTTTCCCAGATGCCTGGCGTTTTGCGTTTAATGTGTATCCTGACATCGAAATCATCACACCCATCGTATTGTCCGCCTTCGACGTAACCTTCATATAGAAGGAATCTATATCAGGACAACGCGCTGGCCCTGCTGTAAACTTCAGTTCGACGAGGTAGGTGGTGTCCGAAATCGTCACGGATCCATCGATCTGCCGCCCTTGCGAAACGTACGGTCGCTTGTTTTCCGTTTCCGAATAGTTCGTCAGATCATAGAACCATTTCTCAAACTGATAACCCGCCTTCTGAGTTCCAATACCCCGACTCAAGGAGTCCAAGCGATCGCTGAACGTCTGCAAGGACATGTATCGCTGGACCACCCGAGCCTGTTCTTCGCGGAACTTCGCATGAGCCTCCCGACGTTCCTCCTCTTCCCGAAAGATCTTATCTTGCTTTTTTTGATTGTCCCTGAGGCGAGCAACAGCTTGTTTCGCCTCCACGATCTTAACATTTGAGTCTTCCCAATTCTCCAGATCGGCGAAGCTCTCCTGCTCAAGCAGACATCGAGCCATCCTTACGATAAGCCGCTTTCCTCCCTTTGACCTAGCAAGACGGGGGAATAGGCGATCGAGCAGATCACGTTTTGTTTCGTCAGGGCCCCAAGTCGCGATGTATTTGTGCGAAACGCCGCAGGATTCCAAGAATCGCGCCAAACTCTTTTTTCGCCAGAATGACTTCAGGCACGCATCGAAAACCAGTTGAATATAGTGTGGTGTCACCTTAGCCTTCATTTTGTCTCCCTTGCCATCGGATTCCTCCCGCCTCGAGAAGGCACTGACACGTTGCAGGCGTTCCGCTGAAGAAGCCTTATGGGCGTGGAGCTCGCCGACAGTCTTCCATATCAGGTGCCACGTCCGGCGCGGCGAGCACTCCCTCCGGTCTCAAGATGTTCAGCCAGGACCGACAGCCTCCAGTCAGCGGTCGCCGCTCGCGGCTCAACGTACAGATCACCGTCACGTCGCCCCCGCGGCTGTCGTATCAGGTAGCCCTCACGGTCAAGATTCACCAATCGATTTGTCGCAGCGTTCGGCGTTATGCCCTCCGCCGAAGCCAGGCCAGATGCGGTTACTTGCCCGCCCATTGCGGAGACGGTGTTCAAGGTGTTCTTCTTTGTACTCGTGAGGACGCCCAGCGGATTGCCCCCTCGTAGATCGAACGGCGATTCGGAAAGATAGAGTGGAAGATTGTGTGCTTGCGCCATGTAACGAATGAAGTCACCTACACCAGGATCGGTAGTACTGACCACGAAGCGGACCATTCCATACTCGCCGCCCCGGATTCGCTGGGCGAGTGGTAGGACTAGTTCCTGGAGGGCGGAAGGAGTGAACGCGATTCCTTCAAGATCCAAGACGAGAACTTGTGGACCATCATCGAGGTTGAGTGCTGCAGCTAAATGATCGCGAGTGCGTGCCGCAAGAGTCCGATCCTTGAGTACCAAGGTTCCTAGATCACGACCGGAAGGCGGGGGGATTAAGCTAGAAACAAACGCGGGTCGCGCCTTAAGGAAGGCTGTCGGAATTGTAGTACCATGACTCATGTAGAGATGACCTCATAACTTGGAACGGGAAGAGGCGTGTCGTATTTTTCCTGATACGCCAAGATGAAATCGTGATCCTCGCAGATACATCTCCTCGTACCAGCCTTGAGCGCCGGTTGCGGCGAGGGAGTAGGATTGCAGAGAGGGCGCAAGACATCAATGCGTCGCACTGACGTCTTGCGTCGAGGACGGTCGGCCAACACGTCGCGTACCGCTTCCGCGGCGAGTAGCACCCCGGCAAGCGCTGATTGAAAGGCAAGTGGAACTTGGAGTTCTCTCGGGGCATGGCCCGCTTCTCCTAAGGAGATAATGCCGCCGCCACAGATGCCCTCCACCCAGAGTTCACGAATCGGCCTACCCTCATAAGGCTCCAACCTCATGGGCGAGATACCCCAAGCGGTCGCAACGGCGTCACAGAGCTCCTTGTCGGAACCCCGGCCGGTTCCGAGGAGAACTCGAATCCGATCCCGGAGGTGAGGGACTCTCAAGCCTTCAGCGACCACTTGGTCTTCGTTCTTTGATTCCTGGCTTGGTAAGTAAAGGCACGCAAGACAGGCATCTTGACCCAAGAAGGAATGACATGACACACCGAGGTCGCCCAACTGGGTCCACGCGTTAGCTATCCAATGTGGCAGGCTACCCTGGACGGCTCGCCTGTCGGCGGCGGAATCGAGAGCAACCATGACGCGTTCCCACTTGTAGCCATTCGTCTCGAGGAAAGAAGCCCATGTGCCCCGATGACGAAGCGCCTGGAGCAGTCCTCCAAACTCCTTTCCGACGACATTCACTTTGTCTCTGCCTTCGTCGCTTCGAGCGCAAAGGACGTAGCGCTGGAGATTACTTAGTTCCACGTTCTGTGGGTCGATCAGGTGAATTCGGCCGATGAGAGGAGTACGCGCGAGGGCCCAGGAGGCACTGTTGCCGACCGCCCCAATCCCGACCAACACCAAGGGATCGGTCACCCTAGAGGTCGTAAGGATAGGAAAGGAGGCGGCGTCAGGAGGGAAGCTAGCATCCGCATCGAGCAACGTTGCACCGTCGGGTAGGAAGAGGAAGCGAAACAGATTCGCAGCCGCGAGACAAGCGGCAAAGGCTGCTCCAAAGGGGTTACCTAGGTCGCTGGTACCGTAAGGACTCCCACTTCCCACCCTTGCTAGCCAACCATCACAGCCGGCGTATACGGTCGGTATTTCTAGCGCTGGCGCGTCCAACCCGATCGAGAGACCGACGTCGGCGGTACCCGTCTTAGAAGTGTCGATGTTGGGATTGATGCTGTCCGCCAGTGCCATTAGCTCACCGGCGAATCGATCGCTGGCTGCGCCATTGACAAGGATCAGGCTCGGGTACAAACGAGCCAATAGTCTCACTGACAGATCAAGTAGTTCGCGCCCGTCTCGGCTTGCAGCCGCCTCCTCACCGAAGGCGACTGCCACGCGGACCCGCTGCAGTCTTGCGTTGAAGGCGTTGGACTCGAAGCCTTGGAGTACTTGCGAGATAGCGATCGCGTCGCGAGCGAAATAGTCAGCTAGCGCCATTGTCGATAACCTCGACCAGATCACTCAGGGGGTCGGGAAGTTCGACCCATCCATCGTTCCCGAGGCGGTACACGGCGATGCCCGTGGCCCTCCACCCGTCGCGCCCGAAGAAGGGAAGGACGATGGACAAGCTCCCAACGAGTGTGGCGATCGGGTAGGTGTCGTCGGTTGCGGAGTGGTATGCGTGACGTGGATGGCTGTGGACTTGCACTCCGATGATCTGTTGGGCTTCGTACAGCCAAACGTTCAACCGATGAAGTTCCGATCCGTCGATTCTCACGCAGAGCCCCGAATCGAGCCTGTAAGAGGTTTGCCTCGGGACATGGACCTGAGAGACGTTGAACCTGTCGCCATCCTGGGTACCCGACCACAATACGAACGCCTCGTAGCCGTCCTGTCCCGCCGACCGGATTGCCTCCAAGGTTGCGCAGATGGCACGTGCCTTGACGCGAAATCGTCGAACGCCTTGTAGGCTCACTGGGGTGGCTCCGACACGGCAAAGGTAACTTGTGGCACGAGGTTGACGTTGAAGCCTTTCACAGGCTCCAAGCCATACTTGGAAATGACGCCTAGTAGGTGTACCAACCGTCCTTCGCCAGAGGACCGATGGAGCTCCCATTGATCGCCGGAATGTCCAGGGTGATCGTGGTATTCCTTGACTCCCGGAACGCAGAGGAACGGTAGGTCCTCCGGGGAGTGGGCTTGCATCAGGTCCTGAGCCCTATTCAACCGCCCCTTTGGACCACCAGGAATGTTCAGCTCCGGTCCGGGGATCATGCGAGGGAGCCGTGTAGGGAGATCCTTGCTCAGAAGCAATCGTCCAGAGAAGGGATCGATCAAGCGAACGGATGGCGGTTCAGCGTCGTAGTTCGAATAGTCGAATCGAACGGCGGTCACGATCGCCGGCGGTTTTGTCTCTTTCGAGGCCAATACGACCTCTGCTAAGGGCCAATGCGCATTCACCAGAAACCAGCCACGGGCACGGTAGTCTGCCTCGATGGAACGGTATTGGGCGATCTCCCGGTCGAACTTGGCGCGAGATACCGAAGGATCTACGTACTGCTCGGTCGCCTGGGCATGCCCTCCCACCCCGGCTTTTAAGTTTAAGAAGAGGCGCGCCTTGGGTGGGAAGCCGTAGTCCTCGATCTTCTTATTCAGGTCGAGGAGGGTCCCATCCGCGTCACGGAGTTCCCAGTTCTCGGGCGGCTGCCCCGAGTTCTCAGTTTGGCGCAACGCATCTGGGACGATGGTCCCGAGGAGCGCGTCCCCGAAGGCGTCTACCACGGTTGGCTGGCCGTTCACGACGACGGTGATCGAGGTTTCCTTTCCGGTGGACATGGGCTGAACTCCTTCTCCGGAGTCGGAGGTGGTCGTTGTTGGCAGAGAACTTCACTGAACTCAGTGAATTTGGTTTCCCGTCATCTGGATGTCAACCGATCCCGGCTCCGATCCTCTTTGGACCATCGCTCACCACCCGAGCACCCCCGGCAGCCACAGCACCACCCCCGGCACCAACGCGATCACCACCGTAAGCCCCAGCATCAACGCCAGATACGGCCACAGCGGCCGCGCCACCTCCGCCGGCTCGACGCCTCCCACCGAGCAGGCCACCAGCAGGCTGACCCCCACGGGCGGCAGGAACACGGAGATCCCCTGGGTCGCCACGATGACGGCGCCGAAATACACGGGGTCGATCCCGAGTTGGGTCGCGAGGGGCAGCAGGATCGGCGTCAGCAGGACCACCGCCGGCACGCCCTCGAGGATGGCGCCAAGCGGAAGGAAGACGAGGATGGTGAGGATCATGAAGCCCACCTGCCCGCCCCCCATCCCCACCACCGATGCCGCCAGCGTCTGCGGCACCTGCATCACGGCCAGCACCCAGCCCAGCAGACGCGCGGCGCCCACCACGAACAGCACCATCCCCGACACCATGGCGGTCTGGACGATCTTCTTCCACAGCTCCGCGAGGGTGAGGGACCGGTACACCGCCCCAGCCAGCAGCAGCGCGTAGGCGACCGCGACCGCCGCAGCCTCCGTAGGCGTGAAGAGCCCGAAGCGGATGCCGCCGAGGATGACCACGATCATGAACAGCGGGAGCAGCGCATCTCCCGCCGCGCGCCGGAGTTCCGCGAGGGACGCACGCTCCCCGGCGGGCCATCCCTGCCTCCGCGCCTGCCACCCGATCTGCGTCATCAGGCCCACGGCGATGAGTAGCGCGGGCACGATCGAGGCCACGAACAGGGCGCCGATGGAGACGTTGCCGATGACGCCGTAGACGACCATCACGATCGCCGGCGGAATGAGTATCCCCATCCCGCACGCGGCCGACACGATCGCGGTGGCGCGCGCGCGGCCGTATCCGTTCGCGGTCAGCTGCGGCACCATGATGCCCCCGATGGCGGCCGCGTCGGCGGAAGTGGAGCCCGACACCCCCGAGAAGAACATCTCGGCCATGATCACCACCTGGCCGAGCCCCCCGGGGAGGTGTCCCACCAGCGCCCGCGCCAGCGTCACCAGGCGGCGGCTGATCCCCCCGACGTCCATCAGGAAGCCGGCCAGGATGGAGAGCGGGACGGCGAGCATGGGGAAGGAGTCCATCCCCGCGACGATCTGCTGCGGGATGATGACGAGCGGCAGGTCCGCCATCACGATGGCCAGCATGGCCGCGATCGCGAGCGCAAAACCGATGGGCACGGCGGCCAGCACCAGCACGCCGAAGATCCCTAGGAGGAACGCGCCCATCAGCAGGTGTCCTCCGTCAACCACCCCATCAGCAAGTGCACCACCATCAGCACGCCCGACACCGGCGCCGCCGCATAAACCAGCGCTACGGGCAGGTTCAGCGCCGGGGAGCGCTCTCCCATGGTGAGGTCCATGAGCGCGATGCCGGTGGCGATGAGGAGGAGCGAGAACAGGAGCACGACCGCCCCCGCGAACCTCTCCACGACGATCTTCGCGGGCGGGGCGAGGGCCTTCGTGACCTGGTCGAACCCGAAGTGGGCCCGATGCTCCACCGCCAGCGATGCCCCGAGCAGCGACAGCCAGATGAAGCAGAAGCGGGAGACCTCCTCGCTCCAGGGATTCGGGTACGCGAAGAGGTAGCGCATCAGGACCTGAAGCAGGACCACGGCGGCAACCGTGGTCAAGAGGGCACCCGCAGCCCAGGTCTCTAGCGCGACGAGAGCCCGATTGAGCACGCGGAGTCGGCGCTTCATTCGCGGTCCGCCTCGACCCGTGGTATCCGATCGAGCCCCCGGCAACGTCGCTTCATTTGTGTGCCCGCCCGGAACCGCCGGTTCACTTGCCTGCCCGCCGCGGCCTGCTTCGTCTCCCGCGACCCCGCTTCCTCTCCTTGTACCGCTCGTGATCGGGCAGGTATCGCGTATGCCGCCGGATCACCTCCGCCGAGAGGTCGTCGAAGTGCCGGTCCACCAAGGCGACCGCGACATTCGGGTGCGCCTTCGCCAGGTCGCTCACGACCCACCCGATCCCGGTCTGGATGAACCGTTCGCGTTCGCCCACCAGCGCCGCGACCGTCGTCTCGATGAACGGATGATATGATTCGTCGCGCACCACCGCCCTGAACGGAACGATGGCCGCCCGACGTTGCCAGAGATCGTCGGCGGTGCGCCATCCGGCGATCCGTTCGGCCGTCCCGGTCCCGCCGCGGCGGATCAGCGGACCCAGCACCCGCCCGCTGAACCAGTCGCTCGTCGACCAGTCGAAGAAGGCACCTTCCGCGAAAAGTTCTTCGGCCACCGCCAGAAGCCGATCCGGCTTCAGCCGCCGCAACAGGTACTTCTGGATGTACAGAATCCCGGCGAACTTGTCCTCCGCCAGGCGCTCCTCGATCAGCGATCGGGCCACAGCAAGCTGATCGTCGTCCGGCAGCCGCCCCAGCCCGTGCTCGCCTCGCCACTCGGTGACGATTCGCGCGACCACCGGCGTCTTCACCCCGCGATAGCCGATCACGTGCTTCAGGTAGTTCTCGAACCACGTCTTCGTGGCGGGATCCGCGACCGCGTCCAACCGCCCCTGCAGGTCTGCGATCACGCCGGCGGCTCCCGGATCGGAGATCATCTCATCCCGGCCGAGGCCCGCGCACCGGATCCCGCGCGCTCCGCCTCCTCCACCAGCCGGGCGATCAGCGCCTCGCCGTCCGGCAGCCGATTCGCCAACTCGTCCCAGATGCGCGGGCGCACCGCTGGAGCGAACGGCCCCAGGTCCGGGCGCGAGACCTCCACGCCCGCGGCCCGCATCTGCTCGATGGCCTCCGCCTCCATCCGGCGCGCCTCTTCGCTCTGGTACGCGAGCGCATCCGCCGCGGAGCGATCGACCGTCTCCCGGATGTCCTCGGGCAGGGCCCGGTAGAACGGTTCGTTGACCAGGAGCGTGATCGGGTTGTAGGTGATGGACGTGAAGCTGTAGAACCGGGCCACCTCGTGGAGCCGGCTGCTCACGAACCCGATGGCGTTCGCCTCGCCGCCGTCGATCACGCCCTGCTGCAGCGCGGAGTAGACCTCGCCGTAGTTCATCGGGGTCGCCTGGACGCCGAGTGCGGAATAGGCCGCCAGATACGTCGCGTTCTGCAGGACCCTGAGTTTCAGTCCGGCGAGATCCACGGGCGTCTCAACGGGCCGGCGCCGGTTGTACACATGGCGGAACCCGTAGTCGAGGAAGCCCAGCGAGCGGACCCCCGTGCGCTCCAGCAGCAGCTCGCGCCACCAGTCCCCGACGGGACCGTTCATCACCGCGAGCCCGTGATCCCGGTCCTGGAAGAGGAACGGCAGGTCGAACATCTGCCCTTCGGGCACCCAGCCCGAGAGCACGGGCGTGCCCGTGATGGCCATGTGCACCGCACCGACCTGGATCTGCTCGAAGGCTACACGCTCGCCCCCGAGCTGTCCCGATGGATAGATGACGACCCGGAAGCGCCCATCGGTGCGCTCGAGCATGAGGGCCCGGAAGCGCTCCGCCAGGAGATGGAACTCCGAATTGGTCGAGAGCACGTGGGAGAAGCGGACCTCCCAGGTGGGCGCGTCACCCGGGACCTGATTGCCGGACTCGTCCGGTCCGGCGCTTCGACACGACACCACCAGGAGCATCGCCACAGCAGCCGGCAGCCCGTGAACAGGCCGAGGCAAGGGCCTTGGCCGAGCCGACAACATCTTGCCGATGGACCCTCTGCGGCGTGTTGCAAACGCGAAAATGCAACAAAATGTTGCTTTTGCTGAAATGCAACACCGTGCAGAGGGTCTGGTCCGTCGATGCACCGAGCCGCGTACCAACCCCCTGCGCACCCTCAGATCAACTGCCCGGCATCAACGAACAGGCTGGTCCCGGTCACGAGGCGCGCTTCGTCGCCCGACGCGAGGAACACGACCGCCCCCACCACGTCGTCCGGAGTGCCGATCACCCCGAGCGGAATGCGCGCGAGGCGCCCCTCCCGGAATTCGTCCCGTGCGATGTCGGCCCGATTCAGGTCCGTCTCGATGAGCCCAGGCGCGATGGCGTTCACCCGGATTGCGTGCGGAGCGAGTTCGAGCGCCATCTGCTTCGTCAGCATCCCGACCCCCGCCTTCGACACGCAGTAGTGGGTGAGGTTCGGGCCGGCCGCCGCCTGCCCGGCCGAGGACACGTTGACGATCGTGCCCCGGGTCCCGGCCTCGACCATGCGGCGCGCCACCGCCTGCCCGACCAGGAAGTACCCCTTCAGGTTGACGTCCAGGATGGCGTCCCATTCCTCCTCGCCGATCTCGAGGAAGGGCGTGCGCTTCAGGATGCCGGCGTTGTTGATCAGGATGTCGATGCCGCCCAGGAAGTCGTGCGCCCCGGCGACGAAGCGCGCGACATTCGAACTCGAAGCCGTGGATCCCTGCACGGCAACCGCGCGCCGCCCCATGCGCTCGATCTCGCGGACGGCGCTCTCCGCGTCCGCATGACTCCGCCGATAGTTGACCGCTACATCCGCGCCCTCGCGCGCCAGTCCGAGGGCGATGGCCCGGCCGATGCCCCGGGACCCGCCGGTGACCAGAGCACACCTGCCTTCAAGACGCATGGAGAGTCCGGGCTCGGGCGAGCCCCCGGCCCCGCCGGTCAACAATCACCCCAGATCGAACCGATCCAGGTTCATCACCTTGTTCCACGCCGCCACGAAGTCGCGCACGAAGGCCTCCTGCCCGTCGTCGCACGCGTAGATCTCCGCGAACGCGCGCAGCTCGGAGTTCGAACCGAAGACGAGGTCGACGCTGGTGCCGGTCCATCTCACATCGCCGGTCGCGCGATCACGCCCTTCGAACTGATCGTCGGAGCTGTCGGACGCCTGCCATTCGACACCCATGTCGAGCAGGTTCACGAAGAAGTCGTTGGTCAGCGTGCCCGGCCGGTCGGTGAAGACACCCAGCTCGGAACCCCCCGAGTTGGCGCCCAGGACACGCAAACCGCCTGCCAACACGGTGAGTTCGGGCGCGGTCAGGGTCAGCAGGTCCGCGCGGTCCACCAACTGCTCCGCTGCCGGTCTTCCGTTGCCGCCCCCGGTGAAGTTGCGGAACCCGTCCGCCCCGGGTTCGAGCACGGCGAACGACTCCGCGTCGGTCTGTTCCGCCGTCGCATCCGTTCGCCCCGGCGAGAAGGGCACCTGCACGTCGTGACCGGCGTCCCTGGCCGCCTGCTCGACGGCCGCGCACCCGCCCAGAACGATCAGGTCCGCGAGCGAGACCCGCTTGCCTCCGGATTGCGAGCCGTTGAAGTCCTCCTGGACTGCTTCCAGGACGGCGAGCGCCGCCGCCAGCTCGTCCGGCTCGTTGACCTCCCAATTGTTCTGCGGCGCCAGGCGGATGCGCGCCCCGTTCGCCCCGCCGCGCTTGTCCGTGCCCCGGAACGTCGACGCCGACGCCCAGGCGGTCGAGACCAGCCGGGAGACGGACAACCCCGACGTAAGCACCCTGCCCTTGAGCTCTGCGATGTCCCGCGCGTCGATCAGCTCATGGTCGAGGTCCGGCACGGGATCCTGCCACAGCTGAGGCTCGGCCGGGACCTCGGCCCCCAGATACCGCGCCACCGGCCCCATGTCGCGGTGCGTAAGCTTGTACCAGGCACGCGCAAACGCGTCCGCCAGCTCCTCCGGGTTCTCCATGAACCGCTTCGCGATGGCCGCATACGCGGGGTCCATCCTCAGGGAGAGATCCGTCGTCAGCATCATGGGCGCGTGCGTCTTCGACGGATCGTGCGCATCCGGCACCGTGCCCACGCCGGCCGCGTCCTTCGGGGTCCACTGCGCCGCGCCGGCGGGGCTCGTCACCTGCTCCCACTCGTAACCGTGCAGGTTCTCCAGGAAGTTGTTGTCCCACTTCACCGGGTTGGTCGTCCACGCGCCCTCGATCCCGCTGGTGACGGAATCGGGGCCCTTGCCGGTGCCGTAGCTGGTCTTCCAGCCGAGGCCCTGCTCCTCGATTTCGGCGCCCTCCGGCTCGGGACCCACGTACCGGCCCGCATCCGCCGCGCCGTGCGCCTTGCCGAAGGTGTGTCCGCCGACGATGAGCGCGACGGTTTCCTCGTCGTTCATCGCCATGCGCCGGAAGGTCTCGCGGATGTCCCGGGCCGCCGCGACGGGATCCGGCTTGCCGTTGGGCCCCTCCGGGTTCACGTAGATGAGCCCCATCTGCACCGCGCCCAAGGGCTCGTCGAGTTCGCGGTCGCCGCTGTAGCGCTCGTCCCCGAGCCAGGTGTCCTCGGCTCCCCAGTCGATGTCCTCCGGTTCCCACACGTCCTCGCGGCCTCCGCCGAAGCCCATCGTCCTGAAGCCCATCGACTCCAGGGCACAGTTGCCGGCGAAGATCATGAGGTCGGCCCAGGAGAGCTTGCGGCCGTACTTCTGCTTGATGGGCCAGAGCAGCCGGCGCGCCTTGTCGAGGTGTGCGTTGTCGGGCCAGCTGTTGAGGGGCGCGAAGCGCTGGGTGCCGGCACCCCCGCCGCCGCGGCCGTCGCTGATGCGGTAGGTGCCCGCGCTGTGCCATGCCATGCGGATGAAGAGCGGCCCGTAGTGGCCGTAGTCGGCCGGCCACCAGTCCTGCGACGTGGTCATCAGTTCGAAGAGGTCCTTCCTCACGGCCTCCAGGTCGAGCGACTTGAACTCCTCGGCGTAGTCGAAATCCTCGCCCAGGGGATCGGTCGAGCGGGCATGGCGCCCGAGCGGCTTCAGGTTCAACTGGTTCGGCCACCAGTCCCTGTTCATCGTGTGCATCTGGTGTCTTCCTCGAGGTTGGGCGGAGTGAGTCGTCGTGGGATGGCATCCCGCGTCCGGTGTCTTGGGGCCGTTTGGACTCTATAGTATCGGATGCGGCAGGTCCATTCCCTATCGCGGAGCGATCCATGAGGCCTTCGGTTCGAGCTGTAATCGCCTGTGTTCCGGCGTTCCTCACCCCCATGACGGTTCCGCTTGAACCGGTGGGCGCGCGGGTGTTGACCGCCCAGTCCTTTCCCTCCGACGACCCGGTCATCCGGGCGATCTGGGAGGAGGGCGTCGAGCGCTCCGAGGTCTACGAGCTCGGCCAGGTGATGATGGACTCCATCGGGCCGAGACTCACCGGCTCGCCCGCCATGGCCGGCGCCAACGACTGGGCGCTCGCGAAGTACGCGGAGTGGGGCATCGATGCCTACAAGGAGCAGTACGGGACGTGGCGCGGGTGGGAGCGGGGGATCAACCACATCGATCTCATCGCCCCGCGCGTGCGCTCGCTCGAAGGCACGGCCGCCGCGTGGAGCCCGGCCACGGACGGGCCGGTCGAGGGGGAGGTGGTGATCCTGCCCGACGCGGGCAGCCTCGGCGCCTTCGAGGCAGCGCTGCCGGAACTGCGCGGCAGGTTCGTCCTCATCTCGCGCCCGGAGCCGAGTTGCCGCTCGCCGGAGAACCTGGAGTGGTTCTCGCGGCCCGAGACGGTGGCGCGCATGGCGGCGGAGCGCGAGCGCACGATCGCGGAGTGGAGCGAACGCGTGGGGAACACGGGGTTCGACGCGCGCTCGCTGCCGGAAGCGCTGAACACGGCCGGACCCGCCGGGATCATCCGCTCGCAGTGGTCCGAGGGCTGGGGCGTCGCCAAGATCTTCGGCACCCGCGCGGACCGGGCGCCGGTGCTGGACCTGAGCTGCGAGGCGTACGGGCTCCTGTACCGGCTGGCCGAGAACGATCAGGGGCCGGTGCTGCGGGTCGACGTCCAGACCCGTTTCCTGGGAGAGGTGCCGGTCTTCAACGCCTTCGCCGTGATTCCCGGGACCGCCGAACCCGAGGAGTACGTCATCCTCGGAGGCCACTTCGACTCCTGGGACGGCTCCGACGGCGCGCTCGACAACGGCACCGGCGCGGTCGCCGTCATGGAGGCGATGCGCATTCTGAAGAGCGCGGTTCCCAGCCCGCGGCGCACGATCATCGGCGCCCTCTGGAACGGCGAGGAGCAGGGCCTGAACGGCTCGCGCGCCTTCGTCGAGGACAACCCGGAGATCCTCGAGCGCACGCACACGGTGTTCAACGTCGACCACGGAAACGGGCCGGTCACCTTCATCCCCATGCAGGGGTTCGCCGGGGCCGCGGCGCGCTTCGGCGAGTGGCTGGCGCAGATCCCCGCGGAGCTGTCGGACCTGGTCACGCTCGAGATCCCGGGAATGCCCGAATCCGGCGGGACCGACCACGCTTCCTTCCTGTGCGCGGGGGTACCGGCCTTCAGCTTCCACGTGGGCGACGGGCGCAGCGAGAGGTCCATCGCCGACAACCGCTGGGACACGAGCATCTACACCTGGCACACCAACCGCGACACCTTCGACAAGATCGTCTTCGAGGACCTGCGCGACGACGCGGTCATGACCGCGCTGTTCGCCTATCTGGCCTCGGAGGATCCGGAGATGATGCCGCGCGACCGGCGGGCGATGCCGGAGGGCTCCGAGTGGCCGGAGTGCCGCCCGCCGGCACGGAGTTCAGGGGTGAGCAACCGGTAGCTACTCCCGCCCCATGTCCTCCGGCTCGGAGTGTACCGCGAAGGCCGCTCCCTGCGCGTCCAGGCACTGGGCTATGAACCCGCCCCCCGGCACCTCCATGGGTCCGTTGAGCACCTTCCCGCCCAGTTCAGCGACCTTCTTCGCCGCGGCGAAGGCATCCGGCACCCGGACGTAGTTGAGCCACGCGGACACGGGCATCTCGGGAGGCCGGTTGTAGAAGCCGCCCAGCGGATGCGCGCCGCGATGGAACATCTGGTAGATGCCCGCCTCCCCCATGTCCATCCGGTCCGCTTCCTGCCAGCCGAACAGCTCCGAATAGAATGCCCAGGCGGCCTCCCAGTCGGTGGTCGCCAGCTCGCGCCAGGAGAACTCGCCCGGTTGCGCCAATTCGTCGTGCCCCGGCGTCACGTCGGTGGGCTGATACGCGACGAAGACCGCGTCCAGCGGATCCTTGAGCACGGCCATGCGTCCGACCTGGTCCACATCGACCATCTCCAGGACGCTCCCGCCCAGGCTCTCGGCCTGCGCCGCGCACGCGTCGGCGTCCGGGGTCGACACGTACAGCAGCCAGTGCGGCGGCACGCCCGCGCTCGTGAGATGCTCCGGGAGTTCCATCATCCCGCCGACCGGCACGCCCTGGTTCATCCACAGATGATACGGGGTCTCGGTCTCGCCTTCGCCCCACTCGCCCGTGCCCCAGCCGATCACTTCACCATAGAAGGCGGCCGCGGCTTCGGGGTCGCTGGTGAGCAGTTCGTGCCAGCAGAATCGACCGGTGGGGGTGGTCGCCGTGCTCTCGGCGGGTGTCGCGGCTGCGGTGTCGGACATGACGGGATTCCTCTCGGGATGTCGGGGGTGGATGTCGGGATCGGGAAGCCGGCTCTCGCGCGGCTCGATCGTTGACTCGATTATCGGGCTCAACAATCTTGCCTCGATCCTACGTCGATTCAACGGGCGCGTTTCGCGACCCGCAAGACGCCAGCCGCAGCCCGCGCAACATCGGCCGCAAGACACGAGACGACGCAGGCCGCGACCCGATACGCCGCGACGCGGCTCAACCACGAAAGGTGACGACTTCATGACACCCATCCGCGTGGGCGCCGATGCGCCCGATTTCACCGTGTTCGCGCCTCCCGGCGAGGCGGATTTCACGCTTTCCGAGCACCGGGGCCGGCCCGTCGTGCTCATGTTCGTGCCGCTGGCCTTCACCAGCACCTGCACGGCCGAGTTCTGCCACGTCGCCGAGCACTGGGGTCAGTGGGGCGAGCTGGGCGCCGACGTCGTCGGCATCAGCGTGGATTCCCCCTTCGTAAATCAGAAGTGGGGCGAGGAGATGGGAGCGCCATTTCGCATCCTCTCGGATTTCAACAAGGAAGCCGTGGCCGCATATGGGGTCCTGCAGGACGAGCTCATCGGGTTGCGCGGCGTGGCCCGCCGCTCGGTCTTCGTCGTCGACGGGGAGGGGCGCGTCACCTATGCCTGGGTTGCGGAGAATCCGGGGGTGCTGCCGCACTTTGACGAGATCGTCGAGGCCGTGCAGGCGGTCGCGTAAACGGCTGCCGACGGGTCGGGAGGCGATGCTCCCGGCCGCCACATCCATGCGTGTCACGGGCGCGGTCGGCTCTGACGCGATTTCAGCGGTAAGGCCGCCCCGGTTGTCCATTCGGGGGAGGGCCCGCGCCCCAATGCCCAGGCGTCTGGCCGCGAAGCAGGCAACGTCCGCAACACAAGCGATTTCCAGGAGAGGAAGATGACGCTCACACGACGCGACTGGCTCAGGCTCACGGCGGGCGGCGGTGCCGCGCTCGCACTCACCCCCGACCTGCTGGCGTCGCTGGCGCGCCAGGAAGTGATGGCACGCGCCATTCCGGGCACCGACGAGACGCTCCCGGTGGTGGGGCTCGGAAGTTCGGCCACCTTCTCGCGCGTGGCGCGCAGCGAGGACGTGAGCGCGATCGGCGCCGTGCTGCAGACCTTCGTGGACAACGGCGGCACGGTGTTCGACACCGCGCCCGGATACGGGGCCTCCGAGCAGGTGGCCGGCGACGTCGCCAACGATCTCGGCATCCAGGAGCGGATCTTCTGGGCCACCAAGGTCAACGTCGCCGGACGCGGCGGCGGCGGAGCCGATCCGGCGGCGGCGCGCGCGCAGATCCAGCGCTCCTTCGACCGCTTTCAGCTGCCGGTCATCGACCTGATCCAGGTCCACAACCTGGGCGACCCGCCCACCCAGCTCGGCATCCTCGCGGAGGAAAAGGCGGCGGGCCGGGTGCGCTACACCGGCATCACCAGCACCAGCGAGCGGCGCTATCCGGACCTCGCGGCGGTCATGCGCAATGAGCCCATCGACTTCATCGGCGTGGACTACGCGGTGGACAACCGTGCCTCCGCCGACATGATCCTGCCGCTCGCGCAGGAGCTCGGCATCGGCGTGCTCGTCTACGCCCCCTTCGGCCGCACCCGCCTCTGGAACCGGGTGAGCGGGCGCGACGTGCCCGAGTGGGCAGGTGAGTTCGACGCCCACAGCTGGGCACAGTTCTTCCTCAAGTTCGTGGTCGCGCACCCGGCGGTGACCTGCGTCACCCCCGCCACCAGCCGCCCCGAGCACATGATCGACAACCTGGGCGGCGGCATGGGCGGGCTCCCGGACGAGAGCCAGCTCGAGCGCATGGTCCAGCTGGTGGAGGATCTGCCGCCGGCCTGACGCGGGTAGACAAGGCGGAGTCCTCTGAATGCCGGTCCGGGGCCGACGGTGGCCCCGGGGGGCATCCTCCGTCTCGTATCGGTGCGGGGGGTCCATGCCCAAGTGGCCGCACGCCGACGCCGACCGCGAGTCCGTTTTGGCTATGGATTCGCCCGCCTATCCTGCCGATCATCGTGGGCAACGGGACTTGGGGACGACCTGGATGATGCATAAGTACGAGATCATTCTGTACTGGAGCGAGGTCGACCGCGCGTTTGTAGCCGAGGTCCCCGAGTTGCCCGGCTGCATGGCCCACGGAGACACACAGCCAGCCGCTCTCGAGAACATCACGAGAGCGATGGATCTCTGGATCGATACCGCCAGGGAATATGGAGATCCGATCCCGGAACCCAGGGGAAGGCGTCTGATGCCGGCGTGAGCAAGCGTCCGGTGTCCGGCGTCGAAGCTACCCCTCCGGCCTCACGATCTCGTACTGCGGCGGCGGCTCCGCCCCCAGCAGGTGCCGCACGAAGTAGTCCCAGCGGCGGCGGATGAAGTAGGGCTCGTTGAGTCCGTGGGCGCGGTCCGGGGCCCAGATCAGGTCGAAGTCGCGATTCGCCTTGATGAGTTCGTCGATCACCTGGACGGTCATCGCGGGGTGTACGTTGTCGTCCATGTCCCCGTGCATCAGCAGCAGCTTGCCCTCGAGGTTCGCGGCGTAGGTCTTGTTGGCCGAGGCCTCGAAGTTGTCCGCGCCGGTGGAATCCTTCTCCATGACCCCCTGGTACTTCTCGGCCCAGTAGATGTTGTAGCTGCGGTTGTCATGATTGCCGGCCCCTGAAACGGCGACCTTGAAGAACTCCGGGAAGCGCAGGATCGCGTCGGTGGAGGCGAACCCGCCGCCCGAGTGCCCGTAGATGCCCACCCGGTCCAGATCGATGAAGGGATGGCGCGCCGCGAGCTGCCGGATGACGGCGATGTGGTCGGGGATGCCGTTGTCGATGAAGTTGCCGTAGTAGTTGTCGTGGAAGGCCTTGGAGCGGTGCGGCGTCCCAAGGTGGTCGATCTGCACCACCACGAACCCGAGCTGCGCGAGCGCAAAGTTCTCGCCGCCGCCCTTGAACTCCCAGTCCCCGACGCTCCCGCGCTGGGGCCCCGGGTAGATGTGCGAGATGATGGGGTACTTCGCGTCTTCATCGAGATCCGGCGGGAGATAGAGGATGCCGTACAGATCGGTGATGCCGTCACGCGCCTTTGCCGTGAACACTTCGCCGGGGATGAAGCCGATCTCCTCGATCGCCGAGATGTCCGCCCGCTCCAGCTCGCGCACGACACCGCCGTCGGCCGCGGTCCGCAGGACGGTGACCGGCTCTCCCTCTACGCGCGAGTACGTGTCCACGAAATAGTTGCCGCCGGGGGAGAACTCGATGACGTGGTTGGCGTCCTCCGGGGTGAGCAGCGTCAGTCCCGAGCCGTCGAAGCCGACCCGGTACAGGTGCGCGTAGTACGGGTTGCGCCCCGGCTCGCGCCCGCGCGCCGTAAAGAAGATGCGCTGGCGCGCTTCGTCGATGAAGACGGCCTGTCCGACCGTCCACGGACCTGAGGTGATGCGGTTCTTCAGGGTGCCCTGGCCGTCGAAGCGGTAGAGGTGCGCCCAGCCGTCGCGCTCGGACCACCAGATCACGTCGTCGCCGCCCTCGGACACGTACCACGACGGGGTGCCGCCGCTCGATCCCCCGCCCCGGTGGCCGAGCGATACGAAGGTGCGGGTGGAGTCGCCGAGGATGACCCGTGAGGTCCCGGTGGCGGCGTCGATCTCGGCCAGGAACACGCGCTGCGAGCCGCGCGTGAAGTAGTTGACGTGCAGGCGGGCGCCGTCGGCGCTCCAGGCCGAGTCCGGTGCCGACCCGGCGAAGGAGAGCTGGTGCGGGACAGGCGCCACCTCGACTTGGCGGTTGGCGGCCGCGCGCAGGGCGGTGACCGTCTCTGTGCCTGCCCCGTCACCATCCCCCCCAACCCCGCTGCCGGCGGCCACCTCTGCCTCCTCCAACTCCACGACGTGCACGGTGGGCAGCGGGATCACCGAATCGCCCGGAAGCGCGTACGGCTGGGAAAAGTGCCTTGGCCGCTGCGACGTATACGAGATGTAGTGCATGTGCTCCACGTCGCGCTCGTCCCGGCGCGCCACCGCGATGAAGCGCGAATCCGGCGACCATGCCAGTGTGGGCGTGCGCGGCCCCGGCCCCTCCCGCAGCTGGTTGGGGCGCGGCTCGTTGTACCCGTAGGCGTAGTGCTTCTCGCCGTCGGTGGTCAGCCGGATCGAGTCCCCGCCCCCCGCCGGGCGCACGAACAGGTCGTACTCGTGCGAGAAGGCCTCCCAGCGCCCGTCGGGGGATTCCACGAAGGGCAGCCGCGAAGGGAGCGTGTCCCCCACCGCGCAGGAGTAGCGCGCGATGTCGCAGGTAAAGCGCCTGCTGTTCGCGGTGAACTCGATTTCGCTCTCGCTCGCGCCGAAGCCGAGGGTGCTGAAGGGGAGCTGGTCCGGGACGTAGCTGGTGTCGTTCGCGAGCGACATCGCTCCCGCCAGGCGGTAGTGGTCGAAGAGCGGTTCGCGGCTGCCCCCCGCCGGGTTCACCATCACGAACTCGTACCCCGACCCCGTATTGTTGCGGTACCAGAAGCGGTCGGTGTCCCCGGTCTCCATCCAGTTCGGGACCACCTCGGCCCCCGCGATCATGCGCTCGGTGTTCCATGTCAGGAAGCGCTCGGCGCGGGAGTAGTCCACCTCCTGCGCGGACGCCGCCCCGCCGCCGGCAAGGGCTGCGAGCAGAGCCGCTGGAGGCAGCAGGCGAGCGACGGAAGCGTGGATCGGATATTGCATTGGGTGCCTCCCGGAAGCGTGCAGGGGATCGCGGGTGCGGGCTGTTTGCGGAATCCGCCGAGGGCGGGGATTATCCGTGGAGCCAATCTGCGGAGAGGCGCGAATGCCGGGCAAACACCCGGTGCCCTCCCGACCGGGAACCGCGCGGCCCCCGTCGCATCCATGAGCACGCGTTTCCGACTCCAGCCCGAGACCACACATGAGCCAGATCAGCTTTACCGCCCAGGTCGACCGCCACTTCTACAAGGCGGCCGCGCACACGAAACACCCGCCGGGCCTCCTGGAGCAGATCCGCGTCTGCAACAGCGTCTATGCGTTCACTTTCCCCATCCGCAAGGACGACGGCACCATCGAGGTCATCCACGCCTGGCGGGCGGAGCACAGCATGCACAAGACCCCCACCAAGGGGGGAATCCGCTACGCCTCGCACGCCAACCAGGACGAGGTGGTGGCGCTCGCCACCCTCATGACCTACAAGTGCGCCCTGGTCGAAGTCCCCTACGGCGGCGCCAAGGGCGCGGTCTGCATCGATCGGCGCAAGTACTCGGACGCCGAACTGGAACGCATCACCCGGCGCTACACCTTCGAGCTGGTCGCCAAGAACTTCATCGGCCCGGGCATCGACGTTCCCGCCCCCGACTACGGCACCGGTGCCCGCGAGATGGCCTGGATCGTCGACACCTACGAGCAGATCGCCACATCCAAGCTGAACGCGGCCGGGTGCGTGACCGGAAAGCCGATCGCTCAGGGCGGCATCCGCGGGCGCACCTCCGCCACCGGGCTGGGCGTCTTCTTCGGGATACGCGAAACCTGCCTGGACGCGGGATTCATGAAGGACCTTGGTCTGCAGCGGGGCGTGGGCGGCAAGCGCATCGTCATCCAGGGGCTCGGCAACGTCGGCTACCACGCCGCCTGTTTCCTGCACGACGCCGGCGCCGTCATCACGGGCATCGCCGAATACAACGGCGGCATCCGGTCCGAGTCCGGCATCGATCCGCGCGCGGCCCGCGAGCACTTCCGCGAGCACGGCTCGCTGCTCGGTTTCCCGGGGACCGCCGACGTGAAGAACAGCCTGGAGTTGCTGGAGGCCGACTGCGACATCCTCATCCCCGCGGCCATCGAGAACGTGATCACCGACGAGAACGCGGGACGAATCCGGGCCTCGATCGTCGCGGAGGCGGCCAACGGTCCCACTACCGCGGCGGCGGCGGAAGTTCTGCTGGAGCGCGGCGTGCTGATCCTGCCGGACATGTATCTGAACGCCGGAGGGGTCACGGTCTCCTATTTCGAGTGGCTGAAGAACCTCTCCCATGTCCGCATGGGACGGATGGAGAAGCGATTCGAGGAGGCGAGCAACCGCCGGCTGCTGGCGGCGATGGAGGCCGTGACGGGATACCAGCTGTCCGAGGCCGTGCTCGGCACGGCGGCCAAGGGCGCGAGCGAGGAGGACCTGGTGCGCTCGGGCCTGGAGGACACCATGATGAACGCGCACCACGCCAGCTGCGAAGTGGCGCGCCGGCACGGCGTCGACCTGCGTACCGCGGCCTACATCATGGCCATCGACAAGATCGCGCTGATCTATGCGGAGCGAGGGATCTTCCCTTAGGAAGGAACCCCTACTTGAACACGCGCTCGAACTCGTCGCGCTGAGAGGCCGTTCCCACGAAGAGCACGTGCTCTCCCCTGCGGATGACGTGCCCGGGCCGCGGATGCGGATTGACGACCCCGTTGCTCTCCACGGCGATCACCGCGAGCCCGGTGCGCGCCAGGATGCCGCTCTCGCGG
Source organism: Gemmatimonadota bacterium (assembly GCA_022825135.1). GTDB lineage: Bacteria > Gemmatimonadota > Gemmatimonadetes > Longimicrobiales > Gaopeijiaceae > BD2-11. Next base: position 90,375 of record JAJDYN010000011.1, read on the forward strand.
AGCTGCTTGCCGTCGAGCGAGCGGGGCACTTCGGCGTTGAAGAGGTCGAGTCCCTCTCCGAAGATCATCGGTTCCCTGCCCCGGAGCGCGCCCAGGACCGACTGGATCTTGATCTGGGAATCGCTCACGGCGAAGTCCGCGCCGGCGCGGTGGATGGCCTCGACATTGGAGGGGTGGGCAACCCGGCTCACGATGATGGTATCCGGGTTGAGCTTCCGGCAGTAGACGGCAAGGAAGATGTTGACGGCGTCGTCGTTGGTGGTGAGCACCACGGAAGCCGCCTCCCTGATCCCGACGCGCTCGATCACGCGGCTGTCCGCCGCGTCCCCGATCACGATGTCGTTCGCGACTTCCTCGATGCTCTCCCGCAGGGTCGGGTCGCGCTCCACGACCCGGACCGACGCCCCCCGGCCCTTCAGCGCCCGCGCGACCTCGCAGCCGACCCGTCCTCCACCGATGACGAGCACGCTTCCCCCGCAGGTGATGCCCTCGCTCAGGTACCCGTTGAGCGCCTCCACCTCGGCCACGTTTCCCACCGCCAGCCCGATGCAGTCCTCCCGCAGCATCGTGTCCGGCAGTCCCGGCTCCACGTAGCCCCTCTTGGCCAGGGCGGCGACGGTCACGCCCGTGTGTGCCCGCACCTGCGCATCCTCCAGGGTCATACCGGCAAGGCGCGTGTTGCGGATGGGAAACTCGGCGATCGCGATCTGCCTGTAGCGGCCGATGGTCAGCGCCCGCGCCGAACCGACCGACACCCTGTTGGCCAGCTGCTCGCCGAGCCGCCGCGCCGTAAGCACGACCTGGTTGGCGCCGGCCAGTTCCAGCACCGCCTCCCCCTCGGGGTTCGCCGCGGTGGCCACGATGGGAACCCGTTCCGACACCTCGCGCGCCGTGAGCACGATGTTGGTGTTCACCACGTCCGGCGCGTTGGCCAGCAGCAGGCTGGCGCGTCCAAAGGCGCAGTTCTCGTAGGTGGCGCGCACCCCCAGGCCCCCGCGCACCACCGGAACCTTGTCGGCGTGCAGGGACGCGGCCCGCAGCGGGTCGGACTCGATTACAACGCTCTCGATTCCGGAGAGCCCCAGCCGTTCGACGAGCTCCTCGGCCACGTCGTCCCAGGTGCTGATGATGACGTGGCCGTCCAGGTCCGCGGGCACCCGGGTGCGCACCCGGGTCTTGAACTGGGCTTCCACCCAGGGCGCATAGAAACGGACGAAGGCCACCGGCAGGTAGATGAGCAGCATGCTTACCCCGGCCACCAGCACCACCATGCTGAATATGCGGCCGAGGTCCGACTGGAACACGATGTCGCCGAACCCCAGCGTGCTCATGGTCGTCAGGGTCCAGTAGATGCCCGTGAACCAGTCGTGCTCCTGGCCCTCGCGCATCATCAGCAGATGGAATATTGCGGAGGACACGGCCACGAAAGTGACCAGCACAACCCCGAAGCCCAGCAGGTTCAGAGGCCTTAGCTCGGTGCTGCTGCGATGGCTGCCGAGCAGGTCGGCGATTGCGCCGATGGTTCCCTTCATCCGGGACACCCCTCATGGCGTGATGTGCTTCTGCGCTACGGGTCTCTTCCGAATCTAATGGCTCGCATGGCCGGCGTGGAAATGCCGGCGCCGCCCTCGCCGGCGCGCAGTGAGGTTGCGCGATGGCCGCCGCGCACGCTACGAGTTGCCCACCGTTGAATCCGTACTCCCATACTCGAAGGGGGAGGGATGCTCGTCCGCTCGATGCGCAACCGGCTACGCCGTGGAGGCCGACATCTCCCCGCGGCAATGGGTGCCTGCCTGCTCGGCGCCACGGCTCTCGCCTCGCAGGCGGCGGCGCAGGACGACCCGGGTCGCGGCCAACCCATACCCTACTTCATCGACAACGGGGCCGGCATCCCCGGGTACCAGCCCTCGGACGACGAACTGGCCCGCGCGGCGTTCGACGCCTGGGCGCGGGAGAGCGGCGGGCGGCTGCGCTTCGCGGAAGCCGCCGCCGAGGACGCGCTCATCCACGTCGTCTGGATCGACCCCGGGAGCGGCGTTTACGGGGAAATGCGAACCGTCCTGATGGACGGCCGGCCCGTGGCCCTTCTCTACGTGACGCCGGGCGTCGACCTCCAGGGACCCGCCATCGCACGCCTGGCCGCGCGCGATCCGCTGCTCCGGGACGCTATCGTCTACCTCACCTGTGTCCATGAACTGGGGCACGCGATCGGGCTTCCGCACACCGCCGACTTCGAGGACATCATGTACTCGTTCGCCTACGGCGGCGACATCGTGCGCTACTTCATGCGCTACCGGGAGCAGCTCGCGAGCCGGGCCGACATCGCGAGCCACTCCGGGCTGTCGGCGGGCGACCGTGCGGTCCTGCACGGCCTGTACCCGCCCCCGGATCGGCGGTAGCCGCAAACCGGCGCAGAGTCCGCTGGCACTTGCCGGCCTCAACCGGCTTGCGGGGTGCGCCGCCGCCCCGGACCCGCTCAGCGTCCGTCGGCAGGCTCCAGCCTGAGGACCGAGGTCGGCTGCGCGTCGCGGTGGTCGATCGCGAGATAGATCAGGCCGTCCGGACCCTGGCGCACGTCGCGGATCCGTCCCATCCCGTACACCAGCGTCTCCTCCCGCTGCACCATCTCTCCGTCCATGACCAGGCGCGCAAGCTGCTCGAGGGCCATCCCGCCGGCGAAGATGTCGCCCTTCCAGCGCGGGAAGGCGTCCCCGGTGTAGATCATCAGGCCGGAGGCGCCGATGGACGGCACCCACACATGGCTGGGGTCGGCCATGTTCTCGTCCATGGTGCCCTTGTGGATGGCGAGGCCGCTGCGGTAGTTCACGCCGTAGCCCACCACCGGCCAGCCGTAGTTCTCTCCCGGCATCACCAGGTTGAGCTCGTCACCGCCCTGGGGTCCGTGCTCGGTCTGCCAGACGGCGCCGGTCTCCATGTCGATGGCCAGGCCCTGCGCGTTGCGGTGCCCCCAGGCCCAGATCTCCGGCTCGATGTCGGAGTTGTTCAGGAACGGGTTGTCGGCGGGAACGCTGCCGTCCTCGTTGATGCGGTTCGTGGTCCCGTGATGGTTGGACGGATTCTGGGCCGGGTGCGCCTCCAGATCGCCGGAGGGCGGGGCCTGGCGGTCGCCCACGGTGACGAAGAGGGTGCCGTCCGGATGAAACGCCATCCGGGCGCCGTAATGGCCCCTTCCCTGCGAGTTCGCCAGGAAGATCTCCCGCTCGGGCGTGAAGGTGTCGTTGCGGAAGGTGCCGCGCAGCACCGAGGTGGTGGAGCCACCCTCGACCGGCTTCGCGTAGCTGATGAAGAGCACATTGTTGCTGGCGAAGTCGGGGTGCGGCAGCACGTCGAAGAGCCCGCCCTGCCCCTGGGCGAACACCTCGGGCACGCCGGCCACCGGATCGGGCAGCAGGTTGCCGTCGCGGACGATGCGCAGCCTCCCCGGCCGCTCCGTGATCAGCATGTCCCCGTTGGGAAGCCACGCCATCGACCAGGGGCGGATCAGTCCGCCGGCCACGGTCACCACGCGGTAGTCGTGTTCGAGCGAGCGAACGACGCCCGACTGCGCCGAGACGGGGGTCGGAGCAGGAGCCGAAAGCAGAAGTCCGGCGGCGGCGATTGCGAAGAAGGAGCGGGCCATCTGAGTTCTCCTGTGAGGGTCCGGGTCTCTTGAGGAATGTTATCGCCGCGACCGAATGCGGGCGAGTGGGGGCGTCAGCTAGTTGAACCCCTGAATCCCCCGGAAACGGTTGTTCACGACGTTGTTGAACAGCGAGCCGAACTGGAACGAGAATCCGAGGCGAAGATTGTAGTCGTACGAGGTGGCCCGCAGCCGGAGGGCGAGCAGCGCTTCCTCGTCGGTCACGCCCTCCCCCGACAGATAGATCTGGTCCTCGACCCGCCGGATGCTGCCGCGCGCATTGATGCTGAAGCCGCGCACCACGCGGTAGTCGATGTCCCCGCGCAGCGAGACGTTGTAGAGGCTGGTGTCGTGGAGGAACTGGGACCCCTGCAGGGTCACGCCCGCGTCGCCCCAGTCCTGGCGCTGCGAGAAGTCGACCTCGAAGGAGTGTTCCGCGCGCGTCTCCTGGTCCTCCCCGTACGTGGTGGTCTCGAAGTACTCCCGGTACGCCGCGCCGATGCGATAGGACGCGGTCAGGGAGCGCCGGGTGGCCTCCTCGTAGGGAAAGAAGCTGTACTCGACGACCGGCGTCAGCTCGACCCGGACCCGCTGGTTGAACCGCGTCGTGCGCGCGGACTGCAGCTGCATCCCGGTCGACCAGTGGTCGGCGAGCGCGTAGACCGCGGTCTGGTTGACGTTCCAGTCGACCCGGGTGTCCGAGAAATCGCCGTCGTCGAGTTCCACGAGGAGCCGGTTGTAGCTGGTCCGGATGTTGGTGCGCACCTTCCACGTCGGGGTCACCCGGGACACCGAGAAGCTGCCTGAACTCTGCACTCTCCTGCGGGTCGACTCGCCGTCGAACTCACCGCTGCCGTTGATGCGGAACACCCACAGGTCCCACCGGTCCTCGACCTCGGAGCGCGCGACCACGCGCTCGCCGGTCACGTCCCGGGGAGTGACGCTCACCAGGCTCACGATGTCGCGGAATCCGGCGCTGGTGGCAAAGCTCGCCAGGCCGACGCCCAGTGCGTGGGCGAACCCGTCCAGCTGTTCGCGCTCGGTGTCGGTGGGGGACGACTGGTACCGGACCGCCGACTCGTAGCCTTCGTAGGGGCCGGCGCCGAGGTAGTCGAAGCGAAACTCCCTGCCCCCGCTGCCGGTGCCCAGGCTGGTGATGATGACGTGCACGTCGGACGCGGCCGGGTCCCGCACCCAGTTCACCCAGTCGATCTCGGTGCGGTAGTAATCGAGATTGCACCTCGGGCCGGAGCAGTCGAAGAAGACGTTGGGTCGCTCCACCGGCGCTGCTTCCTCCTGGGCGATGGCACGCGCCGGCGCCTGGAGCGCCGCCAGCAGGAGGAGGGGCGTCAGAGCCGAAAAAACGGCCCGCGGTCTGCGAGTTGAGCCTCGCATGGGGCCGCGAAGCGGAGCTCGGGGGAGCGGAGTGGGCAACGCGATGAGGATGTCTGCTGAAGGATGCTCGGGTTCGGGCCGTCGGTTCCGGGAGCCTGGCGGGCTCCACGGGCAGGGACCTCGGAAGATGCAATAGTGTTGAGCCCTGCGGTAGATGCCCGGCGGGAAGCGGTGCGCTACTGGCGTTTTCCGCGCCCGCGCGTGCATGATCCGATACCGCGTGCCCCTGGCATGCGTCGCAGGCACCCGTGACGCGTCACCCGTCCCGTTCCCGTTTCGGAGGATCTCCCCATGCGTTGGCTACGACCCTGCTCCGGCTCCCGCGGCCTGCGCGCCGCGGCCCACGTTTTTGCCGCGGCGGCAGTCGCGTCGTGCGCACCCGCCGGGGATGCTCCCGGCGCCGGGGAGGCGGCGTCCGCGACGGCCGCCAACCGCATGGTCGAGCTGCTGTCGAGCGGCCAGCCGGTCTTCGGCATCTTCTCCGGCGAGCACACGTCCGAACAGGGCGCGCGCATGGCCCGCAACCGCGAGGCCGACTTCGTCTTCTATTCGCTGGAATCGGGGCCCTTCGACATACCCGCCATGGAGGCATACATGGAGGGGATGGGCGAGGGGGCCGGCGGGTACGCCCCCCAGCCGGTGGCGCTGCGCATCCCGCCCATCCGGGACGGAGCCGACTCGGCCCGGGCCCGGACGCGGGCGGGACTGGACGCCGGCGCCCGCTCGATCGTCTACCCCCACGTGGAGAGCGTCGAGGAGGCGGAACTGGCGGTAGGGGCGCTAGGAGAGGCGGCGTGGCCCGGCAACCCGGACGGAAACCTGGTGAGCATCCTCCTCATCGAGGACCGGATCGGGATCGAGCGCGCGGCCGAGATCGTGCGCACCCCCGGGGTGAGCGTGGTGATCCCCGGGCCGGGCGATCTGCGGCGCGCCTACGAGGGCGACATGGAGGCGGTGGAGGCCGCCATCCAGACCGTCCTGGCGGAATGCCTCGCGGCGGACGTGGCCTGCGGCATCACGGCGGGGCCCGACGACATCGGTGAGCGCCTCGACCAGGGCTTCCGGTTCTTCATCGTCACTTCGCCCGAGGCGCTCGCGGTCGGGCGCGCCCACGCCGGGCGGGCGGAGGCGGATGTAGCGCGGGCGACCAGCACGATCGGGCTCTGGGAGCGCAATCTGGCCGCCTTCGGTGTGTTCGTCCCGCCGGAGTTCGCCGGCGGGGCAGGGCCGGGCGGGAGGCCGGGCACGGGGGTGGAGGCAGAGCCGGGCGCCGGAGCCGGGGCGCGCGGGCAGCGGGGCCCGCCGCGGTACACCGTCGAAGGTGGACGTGAGCTGGCCCGAGACCCGCTCCTCGACTTCGTCTTCCTCAACCTGGAGCGGAACTACGACCCGGACGCGGTCGAGGCGATCGCCACCGGCCTGCGCTCCCCCGGCGCGGTCGGCCGCAAGACCCTGCTGGTGCGCATCCCCTCCATGGAACAGGACGGGGAGGAAGCCACGCGCGCCCGCGTGCGGGAGGCGCTCGAACTTGGCGCCGACGGGGTCGTCCTGCCGCACGTCCGCAACGTGGCGGAGGCGCGCGCCGCGGTCGGCTTCTTCGAGGATGCGGGCGCGGACGTGTGGTCGCCGGCCAACCCGGACGGCACGGTCATCGCGATGCTCATGGTCGAGGACCCTGATGCGGTCGCGGAAGCGGCCGCCATCGCCGCCGTGCCCGGGTACAGTGTGCTGGCGTGCGGCATCGGCAGCCTTACCGGCGCGCTGGGCGGCGACCGCGAGGCGGCCGAGCAGGGCAACCAGGCCGTGCTCGCCGAGGCCACGCGGGCCGGGTTGGCGGACATGATCACCGCGAACGCCGGCGACATCGAACAGCGGGTCGAGGAGGGGTTTCTCGGGTTGCTCATGCAGGTGAACGGCGCCGAGGAGGCCATCCGGCTGGGGAGGCAGGCGGCAGGACGGTAATCGCCGCGGCGAACCCGATCCCGCCCCGGAATCGAACCATCGGGGTCGGCCATCCGGTCGGCCCCGTTTTCGATTTCCGTGCGCGCGGTCCCCGGCGCATTGCGCGCGGCAACCATGCCCCGCGGTTCGGGCTTTCCTCGGCTTCAGCATCCGCACCACGCGGTTTAAGCGTCCATGAAGCCCTCGATGAGCGGTTTGGCACACGAATCACAGCCTTGTACCTCTCCAGTATCGGCTATCTATTGTAATTTACCCGTTTCCGATGCTATCATGACACTCGGCCCCAACCGCAAACCGCTCAATCGTCACCCCTCCGAACGTTTTGATTGCCCCGCCAGCCAGCCCCGAGCCGGTGCAACTCGGCACACGCGAAGTCGCGGAGCTCCTCGGCGTGCATTCCTCCACCGTCAAGCGCTGGTTCCGGGGGGCACCGGGGATCACGGCCCCTGGCGCCGTTCGCCCTGCCCAGGCCTCGGCGGCCGCCCGGGTCGGGACCACGGCCGGGGGGCACCGCCGCATCCCGCTGGACACCGCGTTGCACGTCGCGCGTGAGCGCGGCAACGAAGTGTATCTGCACTGGTTCGGGGACGACGCCGGGGCGGTGTGGACCGCGGTTCAGGCGCTGGAGAACGGGAACGCCTCGCCGGCGCGAAACCTGCTCGCTGGTTGGCTCAGGCTGCGGCGGACGCATCTGATCGGCCGCTTCCTGCGCCACGTGACGGCTGCGGATCCGGTCGAAGCGCGGGTTCTGGACGGCGTGCTCGGAGGGTTCATGCGCAGGGTGGGCGAGGGCTGGCAGCGAGGGGAACTGCGGATCGCCGACGAGCGAGCCGCCACCCGCGAGGTGAGCGAAACGATTCTCTCTCTCGTCGGGGGGAGGGGCCATGCCGCCCGGCAGCGGGGTCCGCAACTGCCGGTGGCCGTCGTCGGCACCCTCGAGACCGACGGTCACGGCCTGGGCGCGCTCCTGGTCCGCCTGATCCTGGTTCAGCGCGGGTGGGCGGTCGAGTATCTGGGTACCGGCCTCCCGATCCCGGAAATCGTGGCCGCGCAGCGAGCCCGGAGAGCCGCGCTGGTGTGCCTGTCCGTGACGCCCCCCTCGAGCGCCGCCGATGTGCGCCGCTTCATCGAGGTGGCGCGCGAACTCGCCGATCCCCGGCGGCCCTTCGCGCTGGCGGTAGGAGGCAGCGGAAGCAGGAGAGCCGGTTCTGCCGTGCGCGCGTGGCCGCTCGGTCGCTCCGGGCGGTTCGCCAGCCTGTCGGCATTCCAGCGATGGATGGACCGGCACTTTCCGCGGACCGAATCCGTTCCCGCCTGATCCGCGCATGTACGGCCTGACCCGGGTGGACAAGGTTGGCCTCGCGGCCCTGGCGCTGTTCTCCATGGCATCGGTCGCCGGGTATGCGACCTTCGGGCGGCATCCCGCACTCCTCGCGACGTTCCCCTCGTCGGTCGGGTTCTTCCCGTTGGCCTTCGAGGTCTTCGCCCGCGGCCACATCATCATCGCATTCACGGCGCTGGCGGCTTCCCTGTCGGCGCGCGCCGGATGGGGCTGGATCCCGGGACTGGTGGTGGCGGGGGGCCTGTCGCTGGGCGCTGAACTCCTGGGGACCGCCACCGGCTTTCCCTTCAGTGCCTACCAGTACACGGAGTTGCTGGGCTACCGGGTGGCCGGGCTGGTCCCGCTGCTGATTCCGTTCAGCTGGTTCATGATGGCGTTTCCTTCCTACGTCATCGCGAATGGCATGGCTGATGCGCGATTCGCGCGCTGGGGCATCGGGGCGCTTCTGCTGACGACCTGGGATCTGACGCTGGATCCCGCGATGAGTTCGCTGACGCGCTACTGGGTGTGGGAGACGCCGGGGCCGTATTACGGGATGCCGCTGGTCAACCTGGCGGGGTGGTTCGCCACGGGAGTGGCGATCATGGCCGGGTTCGACCTGGTGCGGGCGGACGAAGCAGCCCGGCGCATCCCCGTCCCGCTCATGGAAACCTACTACGCGACAGTCCTGGCGCTGTCGCTGGCGATGACGCTGGTCGGCGGATACTGGGGAGCGGTGATGGCGACCCTGGCCGTGCTGGCTCTGGTGAAGGGAGGGCAGCAGTGGGTGGCGCGCGAGGAACGCTAGCGGCCGGCAGCCTCATTGAGACGGGGCTCGCCAGGGCGCGCAAGGCGGCCTCCCAACGGGGGGTTGCCGTGCCGCCCCTGCGCGGCAAGCTGCTCCGGCCGCGCACCGCTCTGGCGTTCGTGCCACCGGAACGGCGCGACCGTATCCCCGACCGCTTCTGGCTCGGCTGCCTGGCGGTGCAGATGGCGCACGAGGCTTCGCTCCACCACGACGACGTCCTCGACGGCGGCATCAAGCGCCGCGACTCCTCTTCCCTGCTGGGGGCCAGGGGCGCGGGTGCCGCCCTCCTCACGGGGGACCTCTATCTGTCCGGAAGCTACCGGATCGCGCTCATGACCCGGTCGGGGGAGTTTGTGGCCGCGTTCGCCGAGGCCGTGGAAACCACCGTGCAGGGTGAGCGGATGCAGGGGGAGGTGTCGGCGCGCGGGTGCCCGGCGGACGGATACCTGGAGGTGGTGCGGGCCAAGAGCGGTGCGCTCTTCGGGGCGGCGGCGGGGCTGGCGAGCTGGGTGCTCGGGAACGCGGCCATCCGATCGGCTCACGACCTCCGCGAACTCGGAATCGAACTGGGAGCGTTCTACCAGCTGGTCGACGACTTCCTGGACTACTGCCCCGCCGACGACACCGGGAAGCCCAAGCTGCAGGACTTCAGGAACCGGGTCTGGACCTCCGTTCTGGGCGACCGCGGACCGCGGTGGTTCGACCGCACCCCGGAAGAGGCGGTGCGCGAGTTCTTCCTGCCGGGGAGAAACGGCACGAAACATGTCGCCTCCGTCCCCTCCATGGCGCACGAGGCCGCGGAGTACCTGCGTGCGCGCGGTTCTGAACTGGCGGGCAGGCTCCGGGCGGCACAGGCCGACCCGGCCCTCATCGACCTCATCGGCCAATGGATCCGCCGCTGCGAGCGGGCGGTGCGGGATGGCATCGGACAGGTCGACGCCGGACCCGTCGGGGCTAACGGGTCCCGACCTCCGGCCCCCGCCGGCGATCTGCGCGCGACAGGCGCGTCCACCACCTCGTCCTCCTTCAAGACCGTCGCCTCCATCGCGGCCCGCGCCCACGCGCTCGGGCCCCGGCGGGCCTGGGGGCGATATTTCGCCCGCCACAGCCGCAGCTTCTCCTTCGCCGCCCGGTTCTTCGCGCCGGAGGAACGCCGGAGGGTGCGCGAGATCTACGCCTGGTGCCGGTTCACCGACGACCTGGTCGACGAGTCTGCCGCACCGGGCGCCGAGCTGCATCGAGTGCTGGACGGCTGGGCCGCGATCTGCCGGGCGGCCTACGAAGGGGAAGCAACCGGGATCCCCCTCGCCGACGCGGTCATGGGGGAGATGGCAAGCCGGCGCATCCCCTTCGCTCTGGCCTTCGAACTCATCGAGGGCGTGCGCATGGATGTCGAGCCGCGCGTCTACCGGACCATGGACGACCTGCGTCGCTACACCCACCGGGTCGCGTCCGTGGTGGGTGCCTGGCTGACCTGTTCGTTCGGGGTGCGGGACGGCTGGGTGATCGAGCGCGCACACGCCCTCGGGCACGCGATGCAGCTCACCAACATCATCCGCGATGTCGGAGAGGACCTCCGCCGCGGGCGGCTCTATCTCCCCGCCGACCGCATGGCGGCCCACGGCGTGAGCCGCGAGTCGCTTCTCGATGTCCGGGCGCGGGCCCGGAACGGAGGAGGCGTGGGAACCGCCTACCCCGGGTTGCTCGAGGAGCTCATGGGCATCGCCGACGCCGCCTACGCGGACGCCTACGAAGCCATGCCCCACCTGCCGGCTTCCTTTCAGCGCACGGTGGCCGTGGCCGCGCAGGTCTACCAGGGCATCCACGACCGGGTGCGGGCCAACGGGTACGACAATCTTAACCGGCGCGCCCACACCTCCCTGCCGGCCAAGGTCGTGCTCGCTCGCCGGGGTTACGGGCGGCTGCGGGCCCGAAGGCGGCGGCGCGTCGAACGGCGCCCCGCTACGCCGTGGTAGCGCACTCGATGGCTTCCGGCTCCGTCGCGCGCACCAATGGCCGGGCCCTACATGCGTCGTCGGACGACCCCCGCCGGGGCAGGCCGCTCCGCGCCGTCGTAATCGGGAGCGGCTTCGGAGGTCTGGCCACGGCCATCCGCCTCCAGGCCGCCGGCGTGTCCACCACGCTGGTCGAGCAACGCGCCCAACTGGGCGGACGGGCGGGCCAGCTGCGGAGGGACGGATACGTGTTCGACACCGGACCGAGCCTGATCACGGCTCCCGCGATTCTCGAGGACGTGTTCGCAGCGGCCGGACGGCGCCTCGCCGACTACCTCTCCCTGGTCCCCCTCGACCCCTTCTATCGGGTCTGGTTTCACGACGGCACCTGGCTCGACTACACCTCGGACATCGAGCGCATGAAGGCATCGATGGCGCTGTACTACCCCGGGGACGCGGCGCGCCTCGAGGACTTCTTCGCCGATCTGCGGCCCATCCATGACGCCGTCATCAACGAGGGACTGGGCGCTCGTCCTTTCGACACCCTTGGCGCCATGGTCCGGTTCGCGCCCCGGGTGGCCCGCCTGAACGCCTGGAGGCCGGTCGCCCAATCCGTGGCACGCCACTTCCACAACTGGCGACACCGCTTCCTGTACTCGTTCCATCCCCTGTTTCTCGGCGGCAACCCGTTCCGCGCGCCGTCGATCTTTCTCATGATCCCGTACCTGGAGAAGGAAGGCGGCGTCTGGTATGCATGGGGGGGGATGTACAGCCTGGTCACCGCCCTGGAGACCGTCTTCCGCGAGATCGGCGGCGTCGTGTACACGGAAACGCCCGCGGTGCGCGTGGAGGTGCGGGGACGGCGAGTGACGGGCGTCCGCGTCGCGGGAGCGGGTGCTCGCGCCGAATCCCGGCCCTTCCTCCCCGCCGACATCGTCGTGAGCAACGCCGATGTCGGGCACACCATACGGGCAGCTGCTCGGCCATGTGCCCCGCCGCCGCTGGACCGACCAGCGTCTCGCGCGCGTTCATCAGTCGATGAGCTGCTTCCTTCTCTATCTGGGCGTCCGCAGGCGATATCCCCGGCTCACCCACCACACCATCATCGTCGGGCCCCGGTACGAGGGCCTGGTGCGGGACATCTTCGACCGGAAGACGCTGGCCGGAGACTTCAGCATGTACGTGCACACGCCCTCCCGGACCGACCCCTCCATGGCGCCCCCGGGATGCGAGAGCATGTATGTCCTGGTGCCGGTTCCGAACGCGGCCTCCGGCATCGACTGGAAGACGGAGGCGCCGCGCATGACGCTTCGCATTCTCGACGCCCTCGAAGCCTGGGGACTCGATGGGCTGAGCGGCGCCCTGGAGGTACGCGAGGTCTTCACCCCCGATGACTTCGCGAGCCAGTTCGGCGCGACCCTCGGCAACGCCTTCGGGATCGAGCCCCGGCTGACCCAGACGGCGTGGTTCCGGCCGCACAACCGGAGCGAAGAGGTCGGCGGGCTCTATCTCGCGGGAGCGGGAACCCACCCGGGTGCGGGTGTGCCGGGCGTGGTGCTCTCGGCCGCGGCCACATGCCACGCCATCGCGAAGGACTTCGGGTTCGGAGAGGCTTGATCCGCGTCCTCAGGACAGGGGTTCGCCCGAGGAGGCCGAGATGAGAAAGCGCTCCACCGCGACGCTGGTCGCGTCCCAGGACAGCGATTCAGCGTAGGTGCGGGCTCGCGCCCCGAGTTGCCCGCGAAGCTTCGCATCCGTGACCAGTTCCCTGATCGCCCCTGCCAGGGCTTCGACATCGCCGTGAGGCACGAGCAAACCGGTCTCTCCGTGCCGCACCGCCTCGCGCAGCCCGGGGGCGTCGCTCGCCACCGAGGGCGTGCCGCAGGCGCCGGCCTCGACTACGGTGATGCCCCAGCCCTCCTTGGGAGACGTGAGCCCGTGCACCCAGGACGTGCGCATGAGGTCGATCTTCGTCCGGTCATCCACGAATCCGAGGAAGATGACCCGATCCTCCACGCCCGACTCCCGCACCAGCCGCTCCAGCGCGGGACGGCCGTCGCCCGCCCCGGCCACCTTGAAGTCGACGCGCAGCCCCTGCCGCGCGAGCCTCGCCACCGCGCGCACCAGCAGATCGACGCCCTTGTAGCGCTTGAGGCGCCCCAGGTACAGCAGGGAGGGCGTAGGCGTCCTGCGGCCCTCCGGGTGCGGTGCGTAGTGCGCGGTGTCGACGCCGACCGGAATGACCTCCATGGGAGCCCGCAGTCCTCGTCGGGTCAGGTCGTCGCGCGTGCTCCGCGAAACCGCGATGGTGGGCCGGCCGCGATACACCAGCGGGAGCGGCCGTTCCATCAGCCAGGTCGCCGCCGCGAGCGGGAAGGAGGCCTCACGGAAGGCGGTCGGCCCGAAGAGGTGGTGCACGAGGGGAACGACCGGCGCCGACGCCCACCACGGAGAGAAGAGGGGCACCTTGTTGAGGTTGTCCACCACCACGTCCCAGCGCTCGCGCCGCAGGTTGCGCAGGTAGTACCAGGGCGCGGCAATCGAGAAGGTGTAGCGTCCGCCGGTCCTGTGAACCTCGATGCCGTCCAGCCGCACGCGGGGCTCGCACTCCTCGAAACCCGAGGCGAGCAGCGTTACCTCGTAGCCGCGGGCGGCCAGACGGCCGAAGACCTGGTGGACGTGTTCCTCGGCGCCCCCGGCCTGCGGGTTTTCCCGGTCCTGCCAGTTCAGGACGAGAATTCGCCGCACGGGATCACGCCCGGCGCGCGCGGGCGATCAGGTGGTCCACTTGACGGCTAGCCGCGCCGTCCGAGCCGCGCCGCGACGCGGGGATCTTCCTTCCAGTTGGCGGCCGTGGTCTCCAGCTGCACGGTCACCTGCCGGATGTTGAACTCCTCGTTGGCGATGGTCCGGATGCGACCGAGCAGGGCATCCATCTCCCCCCGCCGCTCCGGGTCGACCAGGACATGGGCGGCGAGGGCGTCGTTCCCCGGGGTCTGGGTCCAGACGTGCACGTCGTGCATCAGCGTCACCCCGGGCAGGTCCTCGATGCGGCGGCAGAGCCGGTCGACGTCGATGTGTTCCGGCGTGCCCTCGCGCAGGACGTGGACGACGTGGGCCAGCAGGCGCCAGGTGTTCACGAGCGCCAGGACGGCGATCAGGGCCGCGCCCGCGACATCCGCGGCCTGCCATCCGAACATCTGGATGGTCAGGCCCGCCAGAACCACGGTCACCGGGCCCATGACACCCGGCAGAGTGTGCCCCCGGGCGTGCGCGACGCCCCCGTGCTTCTGCCCGGGCTGTTTCAGCATGAGCATGATGATCAAGTGCACCGCCAACCCGATCGCCGCGATACCCAGCATGAGACCGCCGTCGACGTCGGAACCCGCGCCCAGCCGGCCCCAGGCCTCGAGCAGAATCCATCCCGCGGTCGCCCACAGCACGAGCGCGCTGGCCAGAGAGGCGAGGACCTGGGCCTGCTGGTAGCCGAAGGTGCGCCGCCCGGCGCCGGCGCGCGCGTCCGATCCGGTGGCCATCAGCGCCGGTCCCAGGGCCATGCCCAAGGTCAGGCCGTATCCGGCGTCGGCGAGGAGCGCGAGGCTTCCGGACACGATTCCGCCGGCCACCCTGGCGATGGTCACGGCAACGACGAGGGTGAGCGAAATGCGCAGGCTGGTCATGGACTCGGTCCGGTGCGGGAAGGAAAACGGGTTGGCGCGGCGCGCGGGCAGGCCCTCAGCTGGCTCTCGGCGTCGCCCGATACTTGTCGAACCAGGCCACGATGTTGGCGATCTTGGCCATCAGCTGGCTGGGTCGCCGGCTCATGTCGTGGGAGGCCCCGGGCAGTCGGATCACCGCCGTGTCGATCTCGCGCATCTTCAGGGCGTGGAAGAGCTGGTACGACTCCGACAGCGGCGTGCGCAGGTCCTCTTCGCCGGTGATGATCAGCGTCGGGGTGTCGATTTCGCCGGCCAGCGAGAGCGGAGAGAATTCCCAGTAGGGGTCGGGGTTCTCCCACGGCAGCCCGTCATAGCGGCTGAAGTAGTAGCCGTACCAGTTGTCCGCGGTGAGTGTCTTGCTGATCCAGTTCACGACCGGCTTCTGCGACACGGCGGCGCGGAACCGATCCGTCTTGCCGACGATCCACGCGGTCATGATCCCTCCCGCGCTGCCCCCGGTGACGAAGAGGTTGTTCTCGTCGATGTAGCCCCGGTCGATGACCGCGTCGACGCCGGAGATCAGGTCGTCGTAGTCCTGGCCGGGATAGTTGTGGTAGAGCAGGTCCCCGAACTCCTCTCCGTAGCTGGTGCTGCCCCTGGGGTTGGGATAGAGGACGACGTACCCGGCGGCGGCAAGAAGCTGCATCTCGGCGGAGAACCGGTCGCCGTAGTTCGAGACCGGCCCGCCGTGGATCTCCAGGATCAGCGGATAGCGCCGGGTCGGGTCGAAGTCCGGCGGCTTGACGATCCAGCCCTGGATGGGGCGGCCGTCGAACGACGATTCCCACCAGATCTCCTCCACCTCCCCCAGCGTCCGGTTCGCGGTCAGGTCGTCGTTGAGCGCGGTGATGCGCCGTGGCCCGTTGTCCTCCCGCAGTCGCACCGCAAGCTCCCCCGGCATGTCCGGGCGGGTCTGGTTGAGGGCGATGCTGCCGTCGTTGGCGACCGAGAAGGAGCCACCTCCGTAGGGCCGGCCGTACGAGGTGCCGCCGAGGTCCTCCGCAAGTACCTCGACCTCACCGTCCAGCGTGGCGAACGCGACCCTGGAGTTGCCCTCGTCGTCGTACTGGAAGTAGAGGCCGCCGCCGTCCGACGCCCACACCGGGTTGGCGACGCTGCGGTCCAGGTCGGCGGTGACGACGCGCCCCCCGCTGCCATCGAGGTTCATGACCTGCAGCCGGCTCACCTGGTAGGTGCGCGTCCGGTCCTCGTAGCCGACGAAGGCCACCAGCCGCCCGTCCGGGGAGACCGCCGGGCTCTGGTCGGGGCCGGGACGGTCGGTCAGCGCGCGAATCTCCCCGCCCGCCACGGGCGCGATGTACAGTTCGGAGTTCCGGTAGTCGAGCACCCAGTCCGGGTTGCGGTTGGACGAGAACACGAGGCTCCGGCCGTCGGGCGTCCAGGCGGGCGCGCTCGAGTGCTGGAAGTCGCCCGTGGTCACCTGGACGGCCGTGCCACCCTCCGCCGGAATGACGAAGATGTGGTTGTAGCCGAAGTCCAGGTAGCCGACCCCGTCCTGCCGGTTCTTGAAGCGGTCCTCCATGATGGGCGGGTCCGCCCAGTCGGCGCCCTCGGGCGGGCGCGGCGGCGCCACCAGGCTCGGCGCCGGGTACGGCACCAGCATGTTGAAGGCGATCCGGCGGCCATCGGGCGACCAGCGGATGCCGCGCGGGGACTCCGTAAGCTGGGTCAGCGTGGCGGTCTCGCCCGTGTCCATCCAGCGCAGGTGGATCTGCCCGTCCGCCGTGTAGGCGAGCCGGGTGCCGTCCGGCGACCAGCGCGGCGACCCTCCCTCGCCCAGGCGCCGGTGTCCGGACCCGTCGACGTCCACGATCCACAGCTCGGAACGGCGCCGGTCGCGCATGACGTCCATCGAATTGCGCACGTAGACCACCCGCTGGCCATCCGGGGAGATCTGCGGGTCGCCCGCGAACTCGAGCGCAAAGACGTCCATGGGCTCGAAGCGGCTTTGGGCCGCCGCCGGGCGGGCGGTGGCCAGGGCGGCCAGAAGGGCGGCGGCGAGTGTGGCTCCCATCGCCAGTGCGGTTGTCAGTGGGTGACTCTTCTCATGCATCGGCTTGCTCGCGGCTCGGTTGGGCGTACGAATTCCTGCGGAAACTCCACCCGACAGGCGCGGACGGCAACCGGTCTCCTTCGTTTCCGCGCCAAGTGTGCCGCCTCCGACAGGCTCCGCTTGCTGTCCGGGGACCCGCCGGCCGGTTCGTCACACGGGGAGGCGACGCTTATCGTGCATCCAATGTCGCCCCATCCCAGTGGAGATCGACCGATGAACAGCTCCGCATCGCGACGCAGCTTCCTCCGCATTCCGCTCCTCTCCCCCGCGCTTCTTCTGCTCCCGGGCCTGGCCGCCGCCGCGCTGCTCTCCTCGCCGGTCCCGGCCTCGGCCGCCCAACAAGCCTACGAGTACCCGGACCCGTTCCCCGGAGGCTACCCGTCGCTCGCGGGCGCCGGCGGCGCGGGGCGGATGTACATGGAAAGCTATTTTCCCCCGCCGGTGACGGCTTCCCCCACATATCCGGCGTGGTCGCCCGACGGTGAAGAACTGGCGTTTGCGTACCAGGGGAGGATCTGGATCGTCCCGGTCGAAGGCGGGACCGCGCGCCAGCTGAGCAGCGGTCCCGGCTACCATTCCCAGCCCAGCTGGTCACCCGACGGGCGGCAGGTCGCCTACGCGGCCGACATCGACCGCAACTTCGACATCTTCGTGGTGGACGTTGCCACCGGCGCGTCGCGGCAGTTGACCGATCATCCGTTTCTCGACCTGCGGCCCCGCTGGTCGCCCGACGGCTCGCGCATCCTCTTCACCACTGAGCGCGACGGCACCTTCGACCTGTGGGTGTACGACCTGGCGCGCGCGGCAGCCGAGCCGGTGATCGCCGATCCCGACGTGAACGACATGGCCGGGGACTGGGTCGGTTCGAGCGGCGACATCGTCTTCGTGTCGCGGCGGGGCGAGGCCGCGCTGGGCTCGGGCTCGCTCTGGCGCTGGCGCGCGGAGACCGGGGAGTCCGAACTCCTCATCCGCATCGAGACCAACTACCAGGCGGCTCCGGTCGTCGCCTCCCACGGGGGCATCGTCGCGTACATCACCGACGCATCCGGCAACAACGACCTCTATGCCGTCCCCAGTGCGAAGTCGCTGCGCGGCATCCAGCCGGTGCGCCTCACGCACACGCGCACGGACGAGTACTTCCCGTCATGGTCACCGGATGGCGAGCGCATCGTCTTCGCCCGCAACGGCGGCACCGACGACCAGCCGCGCACCATCGACGGCGGGATGGGCTTCGCCCTGTACACGGTCGGGCGGGGGGGCGGGCAGCCGCGGCGAGTGCGCATCGACGGCTACGCGTGGTCGGAGCCGACCGGCCAGCTGCGGGTGCGCGTCACCGACTCCGGCGGGGAGCTGTTGCCGTCGCGCATCTATCTGACGGGCGGCGACGGGCGGGCCTACTTCCCCCACGGCAGCTATCCGCGCGTCGTCAGCGTTACCGAGGACTATTACTTCCACACCGACGGCAGCTTCACGGTGACCCTCCCCGCCGGCGAGGCGAGCCTCGAGGCCTGGCGCGGCTTCGAGTACGAGCCCGTCTCGCGTCCCGTCGAGGTGCGGGCGGGCGAGCACACCATCGTCGAGGTCCAGCTCGACCGCTGGATCGACATGGCCGCCGAGGGCTGGTACTCGGGCGACAACCACATCCATCCCAACTACGGAGGCCATTACTTCATCACCCCCGCCGATCTCGGCGACAAGGCGCGGGCCGAAGACCTGAACGTGGCCAACGGCATGATCGCCAACTACTGGGGCAACAGCCGGGTCGAGGACCTGGAGCACTTTCTCGGGCGCCCGCATCCGCATCCGCACGACGACCCCAGGACCATCGTCTACTACAACGAGGAATACCGGCCCAGCTACTTCGCCCACATGTCGCTGCTGAACCTGGTCGAGCTGATCACGCCCTTCTACATCGGCTCGGTCGGCACCGCCCATCACGCCCTCTATCCCGACAACGCCCACGTACTTCGCCGCGTCCACGAGCAGGGCGGCATCGGCGGCTACGTGCATCCCTTCGGGCTCCGGCACCGCGACCCGAATGCCGCCGGAGCCGGTTCCGCCCGCGAGCTGCCCGTGGATGCCATCCTCGGCCTGGCGGATTTCGTGGACGTGGCCTGCATCTGGAGCGACGAGCTGGGAACGGCCGAGGTATGGTACCGCCTGCTCAACACCGGATCGCGCATTCCCGCGACGGCGGGCACGGATGTGATGTCGGACATCTGGCGGCACCCCGCGGTCGGCACCACGCGCACATATGTCAATACCGGCGAGGACCGGCTCGACTACGACGCCTGGGCCGCCGCCATGGCGGCGGGACGCGCCTTCGTGACCAGCGGCCCCATCCTCACGCTCGATGTCTCAGGCAGCGAAATGGGCGAGGAACTGCAGGTCGCCGCGGGCGACAGGGTTACGGTGAACGCCACCGCCGAGTCGCTATTCCGCATGCATCGTCTGGAGATCGTCCAGGACGGGCACGTGGTGCACGCCGTCGAAGCCGACGGCGACGGCAAATCGCTGAGCGCCGAGCTGGAGATCCCGGTCGAAAACTCAGGCTGGATCGCCGCGCGCGCCCTGGGGCCGCCACAGCACGGCGCCATGGACAGCTACCTGTTCGCGCACACCAACCCGGTCTTCGTCATCGCCGACGACGAGCCCATCCGCTCCCGGGAAGACGCCGCATTCTTCGTGCGCTGGATCGATCAGGTGCTGTACGAGCTGCGGTTCATGGACCGCTGGGACGACCCCGCGCACAAGGAGGAGGTTCTCGCCACCTTCGAGGAGGGACGCCGCCTCTATCAGGCTCAGGTGGACAATCCCTGACTCCCCGCCGTCGCCATCAAGTGGTCCACGTGATGGTCTTCGGCGCAGTTTGCGGCCGAAGTCTCAAGCTGAATCGTGATGTGCTCGATTCCGAAGTCCTCGTATGCGATATGCCGGATGCGGTCCAGCATCGCGTCGCGGTCCTCTTCGTGCTCCGGATCCACCAGCACGTGCGCCGTGAATGCCTCGTATCCGGGGGTCAGCGTCCATACGTGGACATCGTGGATGACGGTGACGCCGGGCAGATCCTCGATCGTGCTGCACAGCCGGTAGACGTCTATGTGGGCGGGAACCCCTTCCAGAAGCACGTGGATCACCTTGGCGAGCAGCCGCCAGGTACTCAGCAGAATCAGGATGGCCACCACGGCGCCGGAGATGGGGTCGGCGATATCCCAGTCGTAGGCCCACACCAGGATCGCGGACACGACGACCGCAACCGAGCCCAGCAGATCGGCGATCACATGCCTGTAAGCCGCCTCGACGTTGACGCTGTGTTTCGCGGAGGCGTGGAGCATCCAGGCGACCAGCGCGTTGATGCCGAACCCGACGGCTCCGATGACCAGCATCAGTCCGCCCTCGACGTCGTGATCGTGATCGCCGGCGATGCCGCCCGTTATGCGGTCCCAGGCCTCCAGCAGGACCAGTGCTGAAACGACCCACAGGGTGAGGGCGTTCACCAGCGCCGCCAGGATCTCCGCGCGATGGTAGCCGAAAGTGCGTTGCGCAGTGGCCGCGCGGGCGGCGAAGTGAACGGCGAACAGGGCGAGCCCGATCGAGGCCGCGTCGGTGAACATGTGCCCGGCGTGCGCCAGCAGCGAAAGGCTTCCCGCGAGGACGCCGCCGACGATGTCGACGAGCATGTACCCCAGCTTCATGATCATGGCGATCGTGAGCGCGCGGATGCTCGCCCCACGCAGTTCGTCCATGGGATCGTGGCTGTGGCTGTGGGCGTAGTGACCCTGGCCGCCGGGGCTGGCGGTCATCACGGTCCTCCCGGGATGGCGGTGTGCTTTCGCATCGACCCATGCGTCCGGGACGCATAATGGGGGCCGTTTCCCCGAATGTACACGACGCGTCCGGCTCGAGCCCTCAGTGCCGGTGGTCCTCGCGCCCCTGGTGCAGGACCACATGAAGGAGGGTACCGGCCACAAAGGCTTCCAGGAGCTCGCTGTCGACAAAGGCCAGGTCGGTCATCACGCCACCGCCCACCACGTATCCCGCCACTGTCGCGACCAGGATGACACCCACCCCGGCGCCTGCCAACGGCGCGCCATGGCGCGGCACCACCAGCCACCAGATCAGCAATCCCAGCGCCACCCGGTGCACCACCACCGCCAGGACGAAGGCGGGGGAGGCGCCGGCCGTGAGCGCGCTCCCTTCAAGCAGCGCGTGCGCGGAGATGCCCAGCACGGCAAACAGGATGGTGAAGTCGTCGGTATAACGCGCCAGGGTGTGCGACAGTCGCTCGACCACCGCAAGCAGCCCGGCCCCGAGCGCCACCACGACGACGGGCACCAGGCTCCGTTCGGCCCAGGCATGCGGCAGCACCTGGATCGCCACGAGCAGCGGGAGCGCGACAATGACGGCCGTATCGAGCAGCCGGACCGTGCGCGCCCGGTGGTGCAGGGTGACGTAGATGAGCACCCCGGCCAGGGGGGCGAGCAGCGCTGAAACGAGAGGGAGCATGGACACAACATTAGCGGGTGCGTCAACTTGCGCGGAGAAACCCCGGGGGCTATTCCTCTACGGTTAGACGTCTTCAGGATCGTGGAGAGGAATGTCATGCGTGGACTCGCGGCGTCCGGGCTCATTTCGGGACTTCTGCTGGCGGGCGGAAGCAGCTTCGTCGGCCAGGGTGCGGGCGGGCCGGATCGGGGACCTGCAGCGCGCGCAGACAAGCCCCATGCCGTCGTCGCGAGCCAGCGCTCCGGCACTGTTTCCAACGAAGAGCTCACCGCGGTGGTGGTGCGCTACTGCCAGGTCTGCCACAACGATTTTCTCCAGACCGGGAATCTCTCCCTGATCGGCTTCGACGTCGCCGCCGCATCCACCGCGCCGGAGACTGCGGAGAAGATGATCCAGAAGCTGCGGGCCGAGATGATGCCGCCCCCGGGGATCCCTCGTCCGGGGGGCGACACCCTCCGGATGCTGGTCGAGACGCTCGAGGCCAACATGGACCGGGCCGCCGCCGAAGCCCCCAACCCGGGCGGCCGCACCTTCCAGAGGCTGAATCGCGCCGAATACCAGAGTTCCATCCGCGACCTTCTGGAGATCGAAATCGATGCTGCGAACTTCCTCCCGCTCGACACCAAGAGCGCCAATTTCGACAACATCGCCGACGTGCAGGCGCTCTCGCCGACGCTTCTGAGCGCCTATCTCAAGGCGGCCAGCGAAATCTCGCGCCTCGCGGTCGGCAACCCGCTCGCCGGGAACCAGGAGACCACCTACCGCATCCCCCGGCTGGCTTCCCAGCGGGAGCGGGTGCCGGGCGCGCCCTATGGCTCGCGCGGCGGAACCTCGGTGGTGCACAACTTCCCCGCCGACGGGACCTACGAGTTCAGCGTCTCCTTCCACTACTCGCCGGAAGGCTACCTCTTCGGCCGAAACGAGCCGGGCGAGCAGGTCGACATCTCAATCGACGGCGAGCAGGTCGCGCTGCTTCCCGTCGACCGCTTCATGGGCGAGGTCGATCCCGGCGGCAAGGGCCTGATCCTCGAAACCGGCCCCATCCAGGTGCGCGCGGGCCCGCACCGCGTCTCCGCGGTCTTCATTCCGACCGAGCGCGGTCCCGTGGACGACCTCTTCTCGGCGCACGGCCACAGCATCGCCGACACCCAGATCGGCATCGGCTACGGGCTCACCATGCCGCCGCACATCCGCGACCTGGTAATCAAGGGACCGGCCAGGGTGACCGGCGTTTCCGACACCCCGAGCCGCCGCAGGATATTCTCCTGCCGTCCCACGGGCCCGGAAGAGGTCCGGCCCTGTGCCCGCACCATCATCGAGCGGATCGCGACCGACGCCTATCGCAGGCCGGTGGACGACGCCGACCTTGCCGGCCTGATGGCCTTCTACGACCAGGGCGAGCAGGAGACCGGCTTCGAAGGCGGCATCCGCTATGCCCTGGAGGCGATCCTCGCCAGCCCGCACTTCATCTTCCGCTTCGAAGAGTGGCCGGAGGGAGTGGAGCCGGGCGAGACCTATCGCATCAGCGACGTCGACCTGGCGTCCCGCCTCTCCTTCTTCCTCTGGGGGTCACCTCCGGACGAGGAGCTGGCGAGCGTGGCGCGCGCCAACCGGCTTTCGGGACGGACGTTGCGCGAACAGACGCTGCGCATGCTGGCCGACCCGCGCTCGAGCGCGCTCAGCAGCCGTTTCGCGGCGCAGTGGCTGCGCCTGTCGGACCTGGAGAAGCTGAACCCGGACATGGTGCTCTTCCCGGACTACGACCAGCAGCTCGGCGATGCGCTCATCCGCGAGACCGAACTGTTCTTCGACCATCTCTTCCAGGAAGACCGGCCCGTTACCGAGTTCATCACCGCGGACTACACCTTCGTGAACGAGCGCCTGGCCAACCACTACGGGATTCCCGGGGTGGTCGGCGAGGAATTCCGCAAGGTACAGTACCCGACGGAAAGGCGGCGCGGCGTCTTCGGCCACGGCAGCGTCCTCGCCCAGAGTTCGCTCGCCAACCGCACCTCCCCGGTCCTGCGCGGGAAGTGGGTGATGGAGGTCATCCTGGGCACGCCGCCGCCGCCGCCGCCGCCGGGCATCCCCGACCTCGACGAGACCGAGGGTACGGAGGGCACGCGCATGCTCACGACGCGCGAGCGCATGGAGATCCACCGCGCCAACGTCGTCTGCAACGCCTGCCACCAGTTCATGGATCCGATCGGGCTGGCGCTCGACAACTTCGACGTCACGGGCCGCTGGCGCATTCGCGAGAACGGAATCGCGCTCGACACCCGGGGTCAGCTCTACGACGGCACCCCGCTCACCAGCCCCACCGACCTGCACGAGGCGATGCTGCGGCTGCGAACCCCGGTGTTGCGCAACTTCACGGCGAACCTGATGGCCTACGCCCTCGGACGCCGCGTGGAATACTACGACATGCCCGCCGTGCGACGGATCGTGCGGCGAGCCGAAGAAAACGACTATCGTCCTTCCGAGTTCGTCCTCGGCATCGTCGAGAGCGACGCCTTCCGCATGCGCAGGGCGGCGGAGCTGGCCACGGAAGCACAACGCTGAAGGCGGACAACGAGACAACAGTACAGGGCTACCCCGTCACCGACAGGAGCACGACATGAAGTTCATCACCGGAACCCACATCCCGCGGCGGACGTTTCTCCGGGGCTCGGGGGTCGCGCTCGCGCTGCCCCTCCTGGACAGCATGATTCCCGCGCGCAGGCTCTGGGGCGATGTGGCCGCCGAAGTGCAGAAGCCGCGGCTCATCGCCATCGAGAACTCTCACGGAGCCGCGGGGAGCAACGAGTGGGGCGCCACCCAGAACCTGTGGGCTCCCGCGAAGCTGGGTCGCGGCTTCGATCTGAGCCCGAGCGCGCTCCAGCCGCTGGAGGACTTCCAGGATCGCCTGACCATCATCAGCAACACCGATGTGCGGCAGGCGGAGGCCTTCGCGCCCAAGGAGATCGGCGCCGACCACTTCCGCTCCAGCGCCACCTTCCTCACGCAGGCGCATCCGCGGCGGACCGAGGGCTCCGATGTCTACGTCGGCACCTCCATGGACCAGCTCTTCGCCCAGCGCTTCGGCCAGGAGACCGCGATTCCCTCCATGCAGCTCTGCATCGAGAACGTGGACCAGTCGGGCGGCTGCTCGTACGGGTACGCCTGCGCGTACACGGACTCCATCAGTTGGGCCTCTCCCACCGATCCGCTGCCCATGACCCGGGATCCGCGCGTGGCCTTCGATCAGCTCTTCGGAGCCGGAGGCACGCCCGAGGAACGCGCGCGGCGCCGCCGCACCCAGGCGAGCATCCTCGACTGGGTCACCGAGGAGGTCGCGCGGCTACGCGCCGCCCTCCCGCCCGAGGACCGGATCCGCATGGAACACTACCTGGAAGACGTGCGCGAACTGGAGCGGCGCATCGAGCGCACCGAGGCCCGCAACACCAGCGGTTTCGAGCGCGAACTGCCCGAGGCTCCGGTGGGCGTGCCGGACTCCTACACCGAGCACGTGCAGATGATGTTCGATCTGCAGGCGCTCGCCTTCCAGACCGACATGACCCGGGTCTTCTCGCTCAAGATGAGCCGCGACGTGTCCTCGCGCGTGTTCCCGGAGAGCGGCTGCGAGGGCGGCTTCCATCCGCAGTCGCACGCATCCGGCAACGAGGGCGTGCTGGGCTTCTACCAGATCAACAAGTACCACGTCGGCCTGCTCCCCTATCTGCTCGAGAAGCTCGACAACACGGCAGAAGTGGACGGCACGCTGCTCGACAACACGATGGTCGTGTACGGCTCGCCCATGGGCGACGGAAACCTGCACAACCACCGCCGCGTGCCCTTCGTCGTGGTGGGCGGACAGGCCATGGGACTCGAGGGCGGACTGCACGTCAAGGCTCCCGACGGCACGCCGCTGGCCAACGCCATGCTCACGCTGCTCCACAGGCTGGGCCTGGACGACCTGGACAGCTTCGGCGACAGCACGGGCGAGATGCTGATGAGGCTTCCCGCCTCCTACGCCGACGACGCCAGCTCGAGCCGTTAGCCGGGAGGATGTGTTCGAGCGGGAATCGTCGCAGCCTGCCGGCGGTCAAGGAACCGAGAGTGCGCGCACTGAAGGAGGGCTGATGAAGGCCGCATGGAAGATCAACCTGGTGTGTCTGACGCTGCTGATCTCGGCAGCTGTTCCCCCGGACTCGCCGGTGGCCGACGCCGCCATGCACGGCGATGCCGACGAGGTGCGGGAGCTTCTGCGCGCGGGGGCGGACGTGAACGCGGCCCAGGGCGACGGCATGACCGCGCTGCACTGGGCAGCCGAGAACGGCCAGCAGGAGTTGGCCGATGTGCTCGTATTCGCGGGAGCGAACCTGGAGGCGGCCACCCGGCTGGGCGGGTTTACCCCGCTCATGGTGGCCAGCCGCGCCGGCCATGCCGGCATCGTGCGCCTGCTGGCGGACGCGGGCGCCAACCTCGAGGCGACTACCGAGACCGGGGAGACCGCGCTCCACTACGCCGCCTGGTCGGGCAACCCGGAGATCGCAGTGGCCCTGGTGGAGAAGGGCGCCGACGTGAACGCGCAGGAGTCCGCCAACGGACAGACGCCGCTCATGTTTGCCGCCGCCTACGGCCGCACCGACGTGGTGCGCACGCTGCTCGGGGCGGGCGCGGACCCCTCCATCCAGACCAACGTCATCGACTACCCGGCCATGGCGCGGGAGGACAGGGTGCTGATCGCGGAACGCGACAAGCGCCTGACGGCGCTCTTCGGCGAGGACATCGTCTCCGACACGCCCGTCGACGGAACTCGCCAGGACGATGACGAGGAAGAGGAAGACGAAGCCGACGAGGAGGAGGAGCGGCCTGCCGGCCGGGCCACCACCCGCGGCCAGACCCGGGCGCGGCTTTCCTACGACCAGCTGGTGGGCAGGCAGGGCGGCAACACCGCGCTGCACTATGCCGCCCGAGAGGGCCACCACGACGTCGTCAAGACGCTCCTGCAAGGCGGCGCCGACATCGACCGGGTCACCGGTGGCGACCTGAGTTCGGCCCTGCTCATGACGATCCTGAACGGGCACTTCGACCTGGCCATGTGGCTGCTCGACCAGGGCGCCGACCCCAACCTGCAGAGCGATCCGGGCGCCACGCCCCTCTACGCCGCGGTCCATCTGCAGTGGGTTCCCAAGTCGTTCTACCCGCAGCCCACCGCGATCAAGCAGGAGAACACGACCTACCTCGAACTCATGAGGGCGCTGCTCGACGCAGGCGCCGACCCCAACGTGCGCCTGAAGCGCCACCTCTGGTACACCTCCTTCAACCACAACGTCCTGGGCGTCGACACCTGGGGCGCAACGCCCTTCTGGCGCGCCGCCTACGGCACCGACGTGGACGCGATGCGCCTGCTGGTGGCCTACGGCGCCGACTACACCACCCCGACCTTCCGCCCGCCGGGGCGTCCCGCGACCGGAAACGGCCGTGACGACGGCGAGAGGAAGCCGGATCCCTCGGGGCTCCCCGTGGTTCCGATCGGCGGCCCGGGCGTGCAGCCCATCCACGCCGCCTCCGGCGTCGGTTACGGCCTTGGACTGGCGGGTAACGCCCATCGCCACGCCCCCAACGGCTGGCTCCCGTCGGTGCGCTACCTGGTCGAGGAACTGGGGGCCGACGTGAACGCGCGCGATTACAACGGCTTCTCGCCGCTCCACAACGCGGCGGCCCGCGGAGACCGCGAACTCATCGAGTACCTGGTCGGCCGCGGCGCGGACGTCACCGTGCTCACGCGCAAGGGCGAGACCACCGCCGACATGGCGAACGGTCCGGTGCAGCGCGTCACCGTTTTCCCGGAGATCGTCGCGCTGCTGGAGAGGCTCGGCTCGGAGAACAACGACAACTGCGTGTCCTGCTGACGGATCGGAGGTTCTTCCAGGAGGACGGTTGTTCAGAAAAAGCATGAAGATCTTCGCCGGCGCCGCGGTCGTACTGGTCGCGGCGCTGGTCGTTTTCAACGGTCCGACGCGCGCGACTTCGCCGCAGGTGCGCACCGGCCTCCCGATCGAGGCGCTGGCCGAGACGGTGTGGATCGAGGAGTTCGACATCTCGCCCGATGGCGGCCTTCTCGTCTACAAATCCGCCGGCAGCGGCTCCTACGACCTCTGGACGGTGCCGACGGCGGGCGGCGAGCCCACCCGCATCACGGGGATGGCGGGCCGCGAGATGGCGCCGCGCTTCAGCCCCGACGGGCGCTGGATCGCCTTCGAGGCCGACTTCGGCGGGACCGACGTGCGCGACATCTACCTGGTGGCGTCAAGCGGCGGAGAGCCCAGGCGGCTCACCGATCACCCGCTGAACGACTCAGGCATCTCGTGGGCGTCCGACAGCCGCCGCATCTACTTCAACACCGGCATGTACTGGGACAACTCGGTGGCGGCGGTGGACATCGAGACCGGCGAGATCGAGCGGGTGGGGCCCGGAGGGAGCGGTCAGCTGTCCGCCGACGGCGCCATGTTCGCCTTCACCCGCAACACCCGTCCGCAGGACGACGCCCAGAGCAACCAGGACATCTGGGTGATGCCTGCAGCGGGCGGGGATGCGCGCGCCCTCACCCCCAACACCTTCGACTGGCGCGACACCGAGCCGCGCTGGTCGCCGGACGGCACCCGCCTGGCCTTCGTCTCCGACCGGGGCGGCTTCAACAACCTGGGCGTGCTGGACGTGGCCACCGGCGAAGCCACCATGCTGCTCACCGAGGATGTCGAGCACAGCGAGCCGCGCTGGTCCCCGGACGGCCGCTGGATCTCCTTCACGCGCAACCTGGACTACGACTACCACATCTTCCGCATCCCCGCCGAGGGCGGCGAACCGGAGCAGCTCACCCACGCCACCGGGGTCAACGGCGGGTCGCGGGCGACCGGTCAGACCCGCGGCGGACACCTCTGGCACCCGGACGGCGAGCACATCGTCTACACCCATTCGGGGCCTTCGCGGACGGGCGACCTCTGGATCCTCCCGGTCGACGGGGGCGAGCCGCGCCGGATCACGGACCACCAGCACCCCGCCCTTGCCGACCCCGACCTGTTCGTCGAGCCGGAGTTCATCGAGTACACCAGCTTCGACGGTCTCGAGGTTGCCGGACTGGTCTACAAACCGAAGGGCGCCAGCGCCGGCGACCGCCTGCCGGGACTCTTCTTCTTTCGCGCCAACTCCAACGGGCAGCACCCGAAGCAGTGGCATCCGTACGTCCAGTACTTCGTCAGCCGCGGCTACCTGGTCTTCGCGCCCAACTTCCGCGGCAGCACCGGACGGGGGAAGGCATACCGGCAGGCGGTGCACACCCACGGCGGCGACCACGACCTGCGCGACGCCTTCATCGGCATGGATCTGCTCGCCGGAGAGGGCTGGGTCGATCCCGGGCGCGTCGGCGCCTTCGGGGGCTCGACCGGCGGCTTCTACACCACCACCGCGGTCACCAAGGATCCCGGCCGCTTCCGCGCGGGCATCGTCTGGTACGGCTCGACCGACCTGGTCACCCTGTCGACCTACGGCGGCATGGAGGGGTGGAACCGCTTCCTGATCGGCCGCACCCCCATGGAGAACCCGCGCAACTACTACGAGCGCTCCATCATCTACCACGCCGACGAAATCGATGTCCCGCTCCTGTTCCTGTACGCCCAGGGAGACGGCGCGGCGCGCTTCCAGCAGATCGAGCAGTACGGCATCCAGGCCGAGATCCACGGCAACTGGTACGACTGGGTCGTGTACGGCGCGGAGCCGCACGGCTGGTATCACTGGGGCCCTTCGAGCGTCAGGCAGTCGCTCGAGATCATGAGCGCGATGTTCGACACCTTCATCCTCGGTGACGAACACGACGTTCACGCGATGGCGGAGGGACAGCGCCAGGGCATCCGCATCCAGCGCAATCCGACGATTGAGCTCTGGAACTCGCTGGTCAACGGTCGTCCCCCGGAAGAGGACTGAGGTTCAGCGGGCGGCATACCGTGAATCCATCCAGCCGCCAACCCTCGTACATGACCCATGCAGAGTTATTTGCTTGATCCCACGGTGCCCCGGACCTATTGTGGGCGTTGTTCCGCAAACCGGGTGAACCAAAGTTCTTCCGGGCTGAAAGACAGTTCTTTTCCTTCTGATCGCAGCAGAGGAGGCCAGATGGTGCATCCAAGGTCGGATCACATGAATCTGCACGCCGGCATCGCCCGGCTGAGGAGGGCGGCCCTGGCCGCTTTGGCGGTGATTCCGCTTGCGGTGGCCTTCGGGTTCGCGGCTCCCGCGACGCTCGAGGCCCAGGATAACGGCCAGGTCATCGGTCAGGTGACCGACCAGGCGACCGGACGCCCCCTGGTCCAGGTGCAGGTGTACCTGGCGGGCACCGGCCTGGGCACCCTGACCCGGGGCGACGGCCGCTTCCTCATCCTGAACGTGCCCACGGGCAACTACACGCTTACCGCAGAGCGCATCGGCATGCGCACGGCCACGGCGCAGATCACGGTCCAGGCAGGACAGTCCACCACAGCCGACCTCACGCTCGAGGAGGAGGCGCTGGGTCTGGACGAGATCGTGGTCACCGGCACCGCCGGGCAGGCGCGCCGCCGTGAGGTCGGCACCTCCGTCGCGCAGCTGGACGTCGCCACCCTTCCCGACCCGGTGCCGTCTGTGGACCAGCTGCTCTCCGCGCGCGCGCCCGGGGTGGTCTCCGTGCGCAGCTCCGGGATGTCGGGCTCCGGCTCGCAGATCCGCCTGCGCGGCAACGTGAGCGTGGCGATGTCGAACCAACCACTGGTCTACATTGACGGCGTGCGTATCCGGAGCGACGGCCTCGCGCTGAACCACGCGGTCGGCCAGCACGTCGCCTTCGGCCCCAAGGACGTGATGGGGCCCCTGAACGACATCAACCCCAGCGACATCGAGCGCATCGAGATCGTCAAGGGACCCGCCGCTACGGCGCTCTACGGCACCGAGGCCGCGGGCGGGGTGATCCAGATCTTCACGAAACGCGGATCCGGAGGCGATGCACAGTGGTCCGCTCAGTTCGACCAGGGCGTCAACTGGGTGCAGGAGTTCGGCCCCGAGAACGCACCCTACATGCGCCTCGACCCCTGGCTGCGCAACGGTCGCCAGCAGCGCTACTCGCTCTCCGTGCGGGGCGGCACCGAGGCGGTTTCCTATTATGTATCGGGAAGCCTCGACGACAACGAGGGCATCCTCCCGAATGATGCCGACCAGAAGTACCTGGGGCGCATCAACCTGGGGTTCCAGCCCCGCAGCGACCTCGACGTCCAGGTCAACACCTCGATCACGCGCCAGCATGTCGAGAACTCGCCCAGCGGGTCGAGTCCGTACAGCATCTCGCACAACGGCTACAAGAGGGCACCCCAACGCCAGGCCCACGCCACCTACGTGCGCACATGGGAGGAGGACGTCATCACCCGCCTCCTCGAGTACCAGATCGACACCGACGTGGACCGCGTAGTGGCCGGCATCACCACGACCTACACGCCGATGCCGCGCTTCACCAACCGGCTCACGCTGGGGCTGGACCGCCTTGCGAGCAACATGCGCAACATCCGGCCCTTCGGCTACGTCAACGACCCCAACGGCTCCATCTCCGACCGCACCTGGACGGCGGAACAGTTGACGGCCGACTACGTGGGCAGCTTCGACCTGCGGCTCACCGAGACCTTCCGCACCAGCCTCTCCTGGGGTGGACAGTCGGTGGTGGCGCGCGACACCGACCTGGGGGCGAGCTCCAACTCGCTTCCCGGACCCGGCGAGCACACCGTCAGCAGCGGCGCGTCCTACCAGGCCCAGGAATCCCGCTCGCGGGTCGTCAACGCGGGCATCTTCGGCCAGACGCTGCTCGACTTCAGCGACCGTTACTTCGTGACGCTGGCGCTGCGCATCGACGGCAACAGCGCCTTCGGCAGCGACTTCGGCCTTCAGCCGTATCCGCGCGCCACCTTTTCGTGGGTAATGTCCGACGAAGCCTTCTGGCCGCAGGACATGGGCGAGATGAAGGTGCGGCTGGCCTGGGGGCACGCCGGCAGAGCTCCGGGCGCCTTCGACGCGGTCCGGACCTGGCAGGCCATCCCCTGGCTCGACCGGACCTCGTTCAACCCGCTCAACGTGGGCAACCCCGACCTCGGACCCGAGCGCACCATCGAGCTCGAGGCGGGCGCGGACGGCGTCTTCCTCGACGAGCGCCTCAGGGTCGGATTCACCTACTACAATCAGGAGACCCGCGACGCCCTCATCCCGGTGCAACTGGTGCCGAGCGAGGGCTTCACCGGCTCGCAGCTGCGCAACGTGGGCGTGCTCTCCAACAAGGGCCTCGAACTCGACGTCAACGCGACGCTGGTTCGCGGCCGTGCCCTTAGCTGGGACATGGGGCTCACCGTCTACACCAACAAGAGCGAGGCCGTGGACCTCGGCGGCAGCGCCGGCTTCGGCGTGAGCGGAGGCGGCTGGCTGGAGGAAGGCCATCCGGTTCCGGCGATCCGGTACGACCGAATCACGAACCCCGACGACATCGGGGAACCGGTGGTGGAGGCGGACCACATCTGGGGCCCCAACCAGCCGACCCTCACCATCACGCCCAGCACCTCGGTCGCGCTGGGCGGCGGCATCACGGTGTCGGCACGCGCCGAGTACATGGGCGGGCACTACATCTATGACCGCCAGAGCTCCTCGTCGGCGAACCGTGGCCAGGTGAGCCCTCTCTGCGACGCGGCCGTGCCCCGGCTCCAGGCGGGCGATCGAGCGCAGCTCACCGCCCTGGACATCTTCCTCTGCAGCGGCGACTACGACCCTCGCCTCGTCTACCCCAACGACTTCTTCCGCGTGCGCGACCTGACCGTGCTCACGCCGCTTCCCTTCCAGGTTCCCGGGGCCTCCAACGCCACGCTGACCCTCTCCGTGCAGAACTTCTGGACCTGGAAGAACGAGGACTTTCTGGCGATGGATCCGGAGATGGCCGGCAACGAGGGGATGAACTCCGGGATCACGCGCGCGATCTGGGAGCATCCACCGCCACCGGCGAGCTTCATCGCATCGCTCAGGATGAACTTCTGATGAGGCCGGCGAGGAGAACGAGAATCATGGGAACGAACAGGAAGGAGTCGCCCAACATGCGTTCGCACCGTAGAGCATTGGCTTCGCGCCCGGTCCGGGTGGGCCTTTTGGCGGCCCTGGTGGCCGGATGCGATCTGGAGGTGACCAACCCGGGACCCGTTCAGGACGAGTTCCTGGACGACGCGCAGGCGTTTCCGTCGCTGCTGCAAGGCGTCCGGCGCGCCTCCGCGCTGGCGTACACCCGCCTGGCCCTGGATGGCGGCATGACGAGCTACGAGGGCACCCCGGGCGGGCTCTTCGGGCAGGAGTTCATTGACGGCAAGCTCACGTCGGTGAACGTGAACGATCACTGGTCACGGGCCCAACAGGCGCGCTGGATGGCGGAGGACGGCGTGCGCCGGCTGCGCGACGCCCTGGGCGGGGAGTTCGCCTCCAACGAGATCGCCGGCAGGCTGCTGGTGCTGTCCGGCTACGCCAATCGCACGCTGGGCCACAACATGTGCATCGCCGTGTTCGATGGAGGCCCTGAGCAGCCGTACACCGACTATCTGACGCGCGCCGAAGGGCACTTCACGGAGGCGATCACGGTGGGGAACGCCTCGGGCGCCTCCGACATCGCGATGGCCGCCCAGGCAGGACGGGCCGACGTGCGCATGTGGCTGGGCGACTGGAACGGCGCCACCGCGGACGCCACCGGGATCCCGGAGAGCTTCGTCTTCCAGCTGCACCACTACGATCTGGACGACTTCCCCGACCCCAACGAAGTGTACTTCCGCGGGGCGTCCGATCCGTGGCGGGAATACACCATCTGGGGCACCTTCGCGGAGGACTACTACACCGAGACCGGCGACCCGCGCATGGCGTGGGTGGAGGTTCCCGACGGTGTCACCATGGTGTACAACCTGCCCTTCTACGTGCAGCAGAAGTTCACGAGCAAGACCGCGCCGCACACCCTCGCCTCGGGTCGGGAAATGATCCTGATTCGGGCGGAGGAGATTCTGGTCAACAACCCCGGCAACTTCCAGGCGGCCATGGACTTGATCAATCAGGTGCGCACCACCGTGGTGAGCGACCACACGGGAGAGCCGCTCGCTCCCGCGACCGCGAGCAATGCGACCGAGGCGTGGACGGCGCTCAAACAGGAACGGCGCGTGGAGCTGTGGTTCGACAACCGCCGCTTCGGCGACCTGCGTCGCTGGCACGACGAGGGCCGCCCGGGCCCGACCCCCATGGAGGACATGTCCAGCCGCAGCCGGTGCTTCCCGGTGGGCGTGAGCGAGGTGAACACCAACAGCAACCCGCTCAACCGGGTGAGCTAGAAAGCCGAGGCGCGGGGGAGCCCGCCGGGAGGTCACTGGTGCAGACAGGTACGGTCGATGCCGCTCAGGACGTCATCTTCGACTGGAACCAGTTGCACAAGCGGGCTCCCCTCGCACCCGGTCGCTTCGAGCTGGTCGACGAGACCCTGAGGGACGGTCTTCAGTCTCCTTCGGTCACCGACCCCACGATCGAGCAGAAGATCGAGCTCATCCACCTCATGGAAGACCTCGGCATCCGGATGGCGGATGTGGGGCTTCCCGGGGCGGGCAAACGCGCGCAGGACGATGTCCGGGCCCTGGTCGAGGAAATCCGCGACAGCCGGATGAAGCTCCTGCCCATGTGCGCCGCGCGCACCATGGTGCGAGACGTGGAGCCGATCGCCGACATCGCCCAGAAAACGGGCGTGCCCATCGAGGTCTACGCCTTCATCGGCTCGAGCCCCATCCGTCTCTACGTCGAGTCCTGGACCGTCGACACGCTTCTGCGCCGCATCGAAGAGACCGTGAGCTTCGCCACGCGCGAAGGACTCGAGGTCTGCATCGTGACCGAGGACACCACGCGCTCGCGGCCGGACGTGCTGGATCCGCTGTTCCGACAGGCGGTGCGGATGGGCGTGCGCCGCCTCTGTCTGTGCGACACCGTGGGACACGTCACTCCGGACGGCATTAAGAACCTGTTCGACTGGACCCACTCGCTGATCCGCGGCATGGGCGAACCGGTCGAGCTGGACTGGCACGGCCACAACGACCGCGGCCTGGGCGTTACCAACGCCATCCTGGCCATCGAGTACGGCGCCACCCGGGCGCACGGCACTGGACTCGGCGTGGGCGAGCGTGTCGGGAATGCCTCCATCGACCAGATGCTGCTCAACCTGAAGCTGCTGGGCGAGTGGGACCACGACCTGTCGAAGCTCGGCCGCTACTGCCAGGCGGTGTCACGCTATTGCCGCGTGGACATCCACCCCAGCTACCCCATGGCCGGGCGCGACGCCTTCCGCACCGGCACCGGGGTGCACGCCGCGGCGATCATCAAGGCGCTCAAGCGAGGTGACCGAAAGCTGGCCGACCGGGTGTATTCGGGCGTGCCCGCCAACTGGTTCGGCCGCGGGCAGGAGATCGAGATCGGCCACATGAGCGGGCTGTCCAACGTCAGCTACTGGCTCGCCTCGCGTCGCATTCCCGCGGACGACGAACTGCGCTCGGCGATTCTGACCCGTGCGAAATCGTCCAATCGCGTCCTCACCGACGAGGAGATCATGGAGATCGTCCGGGCGCATCGGGGCGACCCGGTGGAGGAGGCGATCGCGGAACGCTGAGAGGGCGATTCCGTCGGGGGCCCTACCCACCCAGGCGGAGCGACCACCCCGTCATGAACTCCGTGATGGGCCCCCTGCCGGTTCCCGCCGGTTCCCCCTCGATCGACAGGAGCAACCCCAGGCCGAGCGCGGCGCCGACGCCCGCCGCCAGCCAGGTGCGGGTCTGGTTCAACTCCCTGCGGGAGATGGCCTCGATATCGGGTACGGCGAAAGAAACCGGATCGGTCGCCACTGATCCCAGTTCCGGCAGCAGGTTCAGCCGCCCACCCTCCAGGTCGACCACGGTGCCCTCGACCTGCGTTCTCCTCTCCAGTTGCGCGGGAAGCCGGTCAACGGCCTGCTC
This sequence comes from Gemmatimonadota bacterium, assembly GCA_022825135.1. GTDB lineage: Bacteria > Gemmatimonadota > Gemmatimonadetes > Longimicrobiales > Gaopeijiaceae > BD2-11. Next base: position 125,806 of record JAJDYN010000011.1, read on the forward strand.
GAACACGCGCAGCCGCACCGCTTCTCCGGGCGCCACGCTCTCCACCCCCACCTGGGTATAGCTGTAGCAGCCGGTCACGAGTGGAAGCGCCAGCCCGAGGAACACCCGGAGTCGGCGACGCCGGCTCCGGCATCGGAAGCGGTGGACCGGGTTCCCTTGCGTCATTGGCAAACACCTGGGAGAGGGCTGCGGGGTGAAACGGGAGACAGCGCGTCCCCCGGGGCAAACGGGTCCTCCAAGGTAATACCGTGCCTGACGGAAGTAACGTTCGCCAAGGAAGGCGGTGAACTCAGGCAGACAACGCTTCATTCGCAATGACTGTCCAAGAGGGCGTGCGACACCGTCCCGATCTCGCCGGCGCCCGAAGCGGCCGGCTCTACGACACCACGCCCGAGAGGAGCTGATCCCAGGATGTCCCGACTCATCGCCCTTTCCCTCGCTCTCACGCTGGCTTCCGTTCCCGCCGCTCCGGCGTCGGCGCAGACTGCCTCCGACTTCTCCGCCGTCCTCGGCGCGTGGGAGATGACCCTCGAGACACCGCGCGGCAGCATGACCCAGACGCTGACCTTCGTGGCCGACGGCGACGAACTGACGGGCTCGGCCATGGCTCCCAACGGGACCATCCAGCTTCGGAACGTTTCCTTCGAGGATGGGCGGGTCACCTTCGAGGTGACGCGCAGCTTCCGCAATCGCGAGATCACCCAGAGCTACAGCGCCTCCATTGAAGGCGACCGGATGACGGGCACGGTCTCGGGCCCCCGCGGCGGCCCGCGGGAGTTCACAGCCGTGCGGCCGACCACCTGACCGCGCCCGGACGCGCGCGACCGCCCGTTTCGCGTTAGCATCTCTTCCACGACATCGCTCCCTTGCCGCCGTCTGGCCGGCGGCAGGGGCCGAGTGCAACCGCGATGCACAACGCGGGAGGAGACCATGGCCGGGTTGTCGCGACGCGCGTTCGTGGGGGCAGGTGCGGCCGGCGCGGCCGGCGCCTGGCTGACGGGGTGCGGGCGGAAGACGCCGCGGAGCGATGACCGCGCACCCCCGCATCCACCGGACGGCGCTCCCCTCGCCCGCCCGGACGGCGTCGACGACCCCGCATGGGCCCATGTACGGGCGGCCTTCAGCCTGGAGGCCGGCACGGCCTACATGAACAACGCCGGCCTGGGCATGCCCCCCGCGAGCGTCGCGCGCGCCGTCGCCGACGGGTATCAGGCGATCTCGCGCGCACCCCGGCGGGCTACCGGCGAACTCCGCGAACTCGTCGCCGGGCGGGTTCGCCCCGGCCTCGCGGCCTTCCTGGGGGCCGACGAGGGCGAGCTCTCGCTGACCCGCAACGCCACCGAGGCGCTCCACCTCAGCGCCGCCGGCTTCGACCTGCGTCCGGGCGACGAAGTCGTCTTCACCACCCAGGAGCACCCGGCGGGCCGACGGCCCTGGCAGCTGCGCGCCGCACGCGACGGCATCGTGACCCGGGAGGTGTTCGTCCCCAGCCCGCTACTCCGCGCGGAGGACGTGACCGAGGCCTTCGAAGCCGCGCTCACCCCCCGCACCCGGGTGGCCGCCTTCTGCCACGTCACCCGCGGCGGCCACCTCTATCCGGTCCGCAGGCTGGCGGCCCTCGCGCGCGAACGGGGCATCCTCTCCCACGTGGACGGCGCGCAGGCGGTGGGCATGTTCCCGATCGACCTCCACGCCCTGGGGTGCGACACCTACTCGGCCAGCCTGCACAAGTGGTTCCTGGGTCCCACGGGCACCGGCTTTCTCTACGTGCGCGCGGGCGCGCGCGATCGCATCCGCTCCGCCTTCGCATACGACGCCACGCCCGACAACCCCGCGTTCGAGCCCCCCGGCACCAACGATGTGCCGGTCCGCGCCGGTCTGGCCGCCTCCCTGGCGTTCATGGAACAGGTGGGCATCGACCGCGTCGAAGCCCGCACGCGCTTCCTGTCCGATTACCTCAAGGAGCGCCTCGCCGGGCTGCCGGGAGCCCGCATCGTCAGCGGAGCGACCCGCGAAACCAGCGGCCCCGCATCGACCATCTTCGAGCTGGAGGGCGTCGACGCCGTCGCCTCGGTGCCGGTCATCGCCGAACGCGCCTCCATCCACATCGACGAACATCGCCGCGACGGCCACGAGGCCATCCGCGTTTCCACGCACGTGTACAACACCACGGCGGAGATCGACCGCCTCGTCGAAGCGCTCGCTGGCCTCCGGCCGGCGTGATCTCCACCACCGGACTCGCCAAGTCCTTCGGCGATCGAACGCTCTTCCGCGATGTCGCCCTGCGCCTTCAGCCCGGCGAACGTTACGGGCTCGTCGGCGCCAACGGCTCGGGGAAGACGACCCTTCTCAACATTCTCGGCGGTGGTGTGGAACCATCCGAAGGCTCGGTCTCCATTCCGCGCGGACTCCGCCTCGGGATGCTCCGTCAGGACCAGTTCGCCTACGAGGAAGAGGAAATCCTCCGCGTGGCCATGCGCGGGAATCCGGTGCTCTGGGAGGCACTGGCGGCCCGCGAGTCACTGCTCGCGCACGTACAGGCGGGCGGGGAATTCGACGCGGACCGCTTCTCACGCTTCGAGGAGGTCGTCGAGCGCCACGACGGCTACACCGCGGAGGCCAGAGCGGCCGCCATCCTCGAGGGACTGGGCCTTCCCGCCCCCTGCCACCGCGATCCGCTCTCCACCCTTTCCGGCGGATTCAGGCTGCGCGTGCTCCTCGCCCAGGTTCTCGCCGGCGCTCCCGATGCGCTCCTGCTCGACGAGCCCACCAACCACCTCGACATCCTCTCCATCCGCTGGCTGGAGAAGTTCATGCGCGACTTCAAGGGTCCGCTGGTGGTCATCTCCCACGATCATCGCTTCCTCGACAACGTCGTCACTCACATCCTCGACGTCGACTACGAGACCGTCCTCGCCTATCCCGGAAACTACAGCGCCTTCCGGAAGAGCAAGCGCGCCGAGCACGAACGCCGCGAGAAGGAGATCGTCCGCCGCGACAGGGAGATCGCGCACCACCAGAAGTTCGTGGACCGCTTCCGCGCCAAGGCCAGCAAGGCCCGCCAGGCACAGAGCAAGCTGAGGCTCATCGAGAAGAAGGCCGCCGCGATCGAGACCCTTCCCGGCAGTTCGCGCCGCTATCCGGCATTCCGGTTCGAGCCCGTCCGCGCCAGCGGACGCGAGGTCTTCGCAGCCAGGGGCGTCCACAAGTCCTTCGGCGACAACCAGGTTCTCCACGGCGTCGACTTCGGTGTCCGCCGCGGCGATCGGCTGGCCATCCTCGGCCCCAACGGCATCGGCAAGTCCACCCTGCTCAAGATCGCGATCGGTGAGATGCCCGCCGACGCCGGATCCGTCCGCTGGGGTTACGAAGCCCATGTCGGCTACTTCGCCCAGGACCACGAGGAGCAGCTCGACGAACCCGGGCGCACCGCCCAGGACTGGATCTGGGATACCTGCCCGGGCCGGGACATCGGCTATGTGCGCGGGCAACTGGGTCTGGTGCTCTTCAGCGGCGACGACGCGGCCAAGCCCCTCGCAGCGCTCTCGGGAGGAGAAGCCGCGCGCCTGGTGTTCTGCCGCCTGGCCATCCAGCAGCCCAACGTCCTGGTCCTCGACGAGCCCACCAACCACCTCGATCTGGAGTCCATCGAGGCGCTGGTGGACGCGTTGAAGCGATTCCCGGGCACCCTGATCTTCGTCTCCCACGACCGCTGGTTCGTCAGCCGGCTCGCGACCCGCATCCTCGAGATCACGCCGCGGGGCGTGCGCGACTACCCCGGCACCTACGAGGAGTATGTCCACGCCAGCGGAGACGATCACCTGGATGTCGACACGGTGGTGCTGAAGGCCCGGCGCGAAAAGCGAAGGGACCGGGAAGCGGCCGCGCCGCGTCGCTGGAGGCAGCCCGCGAACAAGACCCGCGCCCCCGACCCCGCCACCGAAGTCAGGCGCGACCGCGTGCTCGAGCGGCTCGAAACCGCCGAGTCCCGGCTTGCCGAAGTCGATGCGACCTTTGCCGACACGGCCTTTTACCAGAACTCCGATCCTGCGGAAATCCGGGAACTCCAGGCCGAGCGGGAGCGGCTCGCAGCGCAGGCCGAGCGCCTCACGGAGGAGTGGATGGCCCTGGAAGAGGAAATCGAAGCGCGGTGATGGCCAAGCCCGGGGTTTCGCTGTAGAATCAAGGCTGCGGGGTTGTCTCCGCCGGGCGTGGGGTGTGTCCCGCGAGGACGGGCCCGCCGGCGGAGGATCTTCGAGGATACCGCACTCGCCAAAACGGGCGGGTCAGCCAGAGAAGCGGGGACGACGGCATGAGAGCATTCGCATCGATCACGTTGGTAGCGGGCATCTGGATCGCGGCTGCCGGCACGGGCGATTCCTGGCGCGCCACTTCGACCTTCCATCCCGGCGACGCCGATGAGGGGATCGCGCGAATCCTGGTGGATGACGCGTCAGCACCGGCCGGTGAAGCCCGCTCTCCGGCTCCCGCCGGGAACGCGCCCGGTGCGGCTCATCCGCCCGCCGCCAACCTCACCAACGTCGTTCAACGCTACTGCCAGGTCTGCCACAACGACGCGCTCCTCACCGGAAACCTGTCCCTGGCCGGCTTCGACATCGACAACCTGGCCGCGCGCGCAGAGACCGTGGAGAAGATGATCCTCAAGCTGCGCGCCGGGATGATGCCCCCGCCGGGGATGCCCCGCCCCGTCGGCGATACCCTCGAGCTCCTGGTCAGCACGCTAGAGGATCGCATGGACGCCGCGTTCGCGGCCGACCCCAATCCCGGCGCCCGTTCCTTCCAGCGCCTGAACCGCGCCGAATACGAACGCTCGGTCAAGGACCTCCTCGATCTCGACATCGACGCCGGCGCATACCTCCCGCTCGACACCAAGAGCGCGAACTTCGACAACATCGCCGACGCCCAGATGCTCTCGCCCACCCTGCTCGAAGCCTACCTGAACGGGGCCAGCGACATCGCGCGGCTGGCGCTGGGCAACGCGGCCGCCACCGCGAGCGAGACCCAGTACCAGGTGTCCCGCTGGGCATCGCAGACCGAGCGGGTCGAGGGCGCGCCCTACGGAACCCGCGGCGGCCTCAGCGTCGAGCACAACTTCCCCGCCGACGGCGAATACGTCTTCCGGGTCTCCTTCCATCACGAAACGACCGGCACCCTGGTCGGCAACGGGCGCAACGCGCTGCACACCGACGAATCCCCCGAGCAGCTCGAGATCTCCATCGACGGCGAGCGGGTGGCGGTCCTCGAACTCGACCGCTGGATGCACGTCTCCGATCCGAACGGCGTCGAGATGCGCACCGGACCGGTCTTCGTGCGCTCCGGCAACCACCGGGTCACCGCGGCCTTCCTCAAGCACGCGGAAGGCCCCGTTCAGGACCTGATCTCGCCGCACGACTGGTCGCTCGCGAGCACCGCCATCGCCGGCACCTACGGCCTGCTGGCGCTGCCCCACCTGCGCGACCTCGTCATCGGCGGCCCCTTCAACCCCACCGGGGTCTCGGAGACCGCCAGCCGCCGGGCCATCTTCACCTGCCGGCCCACGGACGCGTCGGAAGAGACAGCGTGCGCGACCGAGATCATCTCGCGGCTGGGACAGAAGGCGTTCCGGCGGCCGCTGGTCGACGACGACATGACCGCGCTGATGGCCTTCTTCCGCACCGGTGCCGAGGAGGGCGGGTTCGAAGCGGGCATCGGCACCGCGCTCGAAGCCATCCTGGCGAGCCCCCACTTCGTGTTCCGGTTCGAAGAGCCGCCCGCGAACGCCCGCGTCGACGCAGGTTACCGCATTCGGGACATCGACCTGGCGGCCCGCCTGTCCTTCTTCCTGTGGGGCACCTCGCCCGACGAGGAGTTGATGGATCTGGCGGTGGCCGACCGGCTCTCGGATCCAGCCGTGCTCGACGCCCAAGTGACGCGCATGCTCGCCGACCCGCGCGCCGAGGCGCTGGGCACGCGCTTCGCGGCCCAATGGCTGCGGCTCCAGGACCTCGAGAAGATCAATCCGGACGTGCGCCTGCAGCCCGATTTCTACCAGCAGTTGCGCGAGTCGATGCTCCGTGAGACCGAACTCTTCTTCTACAACCTGGTTCGCGAGGACCGCAGCGTCTTCGACCTGTACAGCGCCGACTACACCTTCGTGGACGAGCGGCTGGCTCGGCACTACGGCATCCCGGACGTGGCCGGCGACCATTTCCGCCGGGTCGAGTACCCGGACGATAACCGGCGTGGGCTGTTCGGCCACGGCAGCATTCTGACCCTCACCTCGCACGCCGGGCGCACCTCGCCGGTCCTGCGCGGCAAGTGGGTCATGGAGGTGCTGCTCGGCACCCCGCCGCCACCGCCGCCGCCGGGCGTGCCCGATCTGGAGGAAACCGAGGAATCGGAAGGCGGCCGCATGCTCACCACGCGCGAACGCATGGCGATGCACGCCGCCAACCCGGTGTGCAACGCTTGCCACCAGTTCATGGATCCGATCGGTCTCGCCCTCGACAACTTCGGGGTCTCGGGCAAGTGGCGGATTCGCGAGAACGGCATGCCCCTGGACACCCGGGGGACGTTCTACGACACGACCCCCGTCTCGACCCCGGGCGAGCTGCAGCAGGCGCTGCTGAAGCGTCCGGAGCCGCTGATCCGCACCTTCACCGCCAACCTCATGGCCTACGCGCTGGGACGGCGGGTGGAGTACTACGATCAGCCGCGCGTCCGGGCCATCGTACGCGAAGCCGAGCAACAGGACTACCGCATCTCGGCGTTCATCCGTGGCGTCATCGAAAGCGATGCCTTCCAGATGAGCGGACCCGAGCCCGCGGTCGCGGAGAGCCAGGGAGAGTCCCGCTAGCGAGAACCAGATGACGCTCGCGTAATCGCGAGCGATGCAGCCGGCCCCGGAGGGCCGCGCGATACGACAGCCGACCGACAGTCATACTAGGAGTGGAGACCTCGATGCACTTCATTACCGGAAAGCACATCCCCCGGCGGACCTTCCTGCGCGGTATGGGCGCCACCGTGGCACTGCCCTTGCTCGACGCCATGACCCCGGCGGGCCGCACCTGGTCGAGGGCGGCCCGAAACGACGATCCCACCCGGCTCATCGCCATCGAGATCGTCCATGGGTCGGCCGGCGCCAACGAGTGGGGCGCCACCCAGAACCTCTGGTCGCCCGCCGCCACGGGGAGCGACTTCGACCTGAGCCCCAGTTCGCTCGCTCCACTGGAGCGCTATCGCGACTATCTCACCATCTTCAGCAACACCGACGTCGCGAACGCGGAAGCCTACCAGCCCAAGGAGATCGGCGGCGACCACTTCCGGTCGAGCGCCGTCTTCCTCACGCAGGCCCACCCCAAGCAGACCGAGGCGTCCGACGTCTACGTCGGCACCTCGCTCGACCAGTTGCACGCCCAGCGCTTCGGGCAGGACACGCCGATCCCGTCCATGCAGCTCTGCATCGAGAACGTGGATCAGGCCGGCGGGTGCGCGTACGGCTACGCCTGCGTCTACACCGACACCATCAGCTGGGCCTCCCCCACCGAGCCCCTGCCGATGATCCGCGATCCGCGCATCGCCTTCGACCAGCTCTTCGGCGCGGGCGGGACCGCGGAGGAGCGCGCCGCCCGCCGCCGCACCAGCCGCAGCATCCTCGACTGGATCGCCCGCGACGTGGCCCGGCTCAAGCAGGAGCTCCGGCCTTCGGACCGGCAGCGCATCGACCAGTACCTGGAGAACGTGCGCGAGATCGAGCGCCGCATCGAGCGCATCGAGGCGCACAACACCAGCGGCGAGCCGAGGGAACTCCCGGAAGCCCCGGCCGGGGTTCCGGACTCCTTCACCGAGCACGTCGAGACGATGTTCGACCTGCAGGCGCTGGCCTTCGCCTCCGACATGACCCGGGTCTTTTCCTTCAAGCTGGGCAGAGACGCCTCCTCGCGGGTCTATCCCGAGAGCGGCACCGACAAGCCCTTCCACCCGGCATCGCACCACGGCGGCAATCCGCAGGGCGTCCTCGACTTCGCCACCATCAACAAGTACCACGTGAGCATGCTGCCCTACCTGATGGACCGCCTGCGCGAAAACATGGAGGGCGACACCCATCTGCTCGACAAGACGATGATCGTCTACGGCTCGCCGATGGCGGACGGGAACCTGCACAACCACCGCAGATGCCCGCTGATTACCCTGGGCGGCGCCAACGGCAAGCTCCAGGGCAACCTGCATCTCAAGGCTCCCGACGGGACGCCGATGGCCAACGTCATGCTGAGCCTGCTGCACGCGCTCGGTCACGAGGACAGGACCAGCTTCGGCGACAGCACCAGCGCGTTCCCCCTGGGGATTCCGGGTGTGGCGGCCGCACACAGCCGCTCCTGATCAACGAGCGACTTCCGATGGAGAGGAAGGCGATGAAACAGCTTCCGCGCACGATTGCCACTCTGCTTCTGACGATGGCGGTCCTGGCCGCCGCCCCTGCACCGGACTCCCCCGTCGCCGACGCCGCCATGCGCGGCGACCTGGATGCGGTGCGCTCGCTCATCAACCAGGGTGCCGACGTCAACGGTGCCCAGGGCGATGGCATGACCGCGCTGCACTGGGCGGCCGAGAACGGCAGCGCCCCCACAGCCGCACTGCTCCTCAGCGCCGGCGCGAACCTCTCCGCGGTCACCCGGCTGGGTGGGTACACGCCCCTTCACCTGGCCGCCAAGGCCGGAAGCGCGGAGGTGGTGCGCGCGTTCCTCGCCGCGGGAGCGGACCCGCGCGCGGCCACAACCACCGGGGGCGCCACCGCGCTGCACTTCGCCGCCGCCGCCGGAAACGGTGACGCCGTCACGGCACTGATCGAGCACGGCGCCGACCCGAACGCGGTGGAATCCGCCTGGGGGCAGACGCCCCTGATGTTTGCGGCGGCGTCCGACCGCGCCGGAGCCATCCACGCCCTCATCGGCGGCGGGGCGGATCCCTCCATCACTGCCCGCGTGATCGACATCGCGGCGCGTGACGGGGAAGACCGCGAGGCACAGCGCCGCCGCGACGAGCGGGTCGAGGCGCTCCAGCAGCTGCAGGGCGGGAGCGGTGGCGCCCGGCCGGCCGAGGCCCCGCCCGAACCCACCGCCAGCACCCTCCTCAACCCGGACGAGCCCCCGCCCTCACTGGCGCGCGACCGCGACCGGACGGTGCCCCAGCCGCTCTCCCACGCGGACCTGGTCGGACACTACGGCGGGCTTACCGCGCTCCTGATGGCCGTGCGCGACGGCCGGCGCGCCGCCGCCGAGGCCCTCCTCGACCGGGGCGCCGACATCGACCGGGTGAGCGCCGGAGACCGCACCAGCCCGCTCCTCATGGCCACCCTGAACGGGCACTTCGACCTCGCGAGAATCCTCTTCGAGCGCGGCGCCGACATCACCTTGGCGAGCGACGCGGGAGCGACCCCCCTGTACGCGGTGCTCAACACCCAGTGGATCCCCAAGTCGCGGCATCCGCAGCCGACCGACTACACCCAGCAGGAGACCACCTACCTGGAGCTGATGGAGATACTCCTCGAGGCCGGCGCGGACCCCAACGTGCGCCTCCACAAGACCCTGTGGTACACGGAGTTCGGACGCAGCTTCCTGAGCGTCGACCGCATGGGCGCGACGCCCTTCTGGCGCGCGGCGTTCGCGCTGGACGTCACGGCGATGAAGCTGCTGGTGGCGCACGGGGCCGATCCCCACATCCCAACGGTGAACGCCCCCCGCCGCTTCCGCCGCGGCGGCCGTGCCGACATGTCCGGACTGCCCCCGGTCCCGATCGGCGGCCCGGGTTCCTGGCCCATCCACGCGGCCTCGGGCATCACCTACGGCGAAGGCTTCGCCGCCAATGTCCACCGCCACGTACCCGAGGCGTGGGTTCCCGCAGTACGCTACCTGGTCGAGGAACTGGGCGCCGACGTAAACGCCCGCGACCGCAACGGCTACACCGCCGTGCATCACGCCGCCGCCCGGGGAGACAACGAGCTGATCCTCTACCTGGTCAGCCAGGGCGCGGACGTCACCGCGGTGAGCCGGAGCGGCCAGACCACCGCCGACATGGCCAACGGCCCGGTACAGCGCATCCTGCCCTTCCCCGAGACGGTCGAACTGCTCGAGTCGCTCGGATCCCACAACAACAACAACTGCGTAGCCTGCTGACCCCGGAGCGAAGCCTGCTGGAGGCTCCCGGACAACGGCAGAAGGAGCAATTGAATGAGTGAAGCCACGCATGTCCTGCGCCCGTGCCTCAAGCTCGCGGCCATGTCGGTGCTTCTCCTCGCGCCGGGTGGGTGCTTCTCCTACACGACGGTGCCGCTTGAGACGATCGCCCCCGACCAGCAGGCGCGCCTTGTCCTCGACCAGGACGCTTTTGGACGGGTGATGAACCAGGCCGCCATCGAGGGGTTTCCGGTCCAGGCCATGAACCTGTCCGGCAACCGGCTCAGCGGCCGCGTGGCAGACAAGTCCGCAGAAACCCTGACCGTCCAGCTGCGCGGTGCCGGCGCGTCGGTGCTGACCACCCGGATCGCTATCCGTGCGATTCAGGAGGCGGCGATCAGGGAGTTCGACCGCAACAACACCATCATCACCGTCGCGGCAGGCGTGGGCGCGATGGCACTCATGATCCGGGGCGGCGTGATTCCGGCCGGCACGACGGACAACCCGGACGTCGACCCGGAGAACATGATCGGCCTGCGTCTTTTCTCTATCCCGGTGCCTTGACCTCCTGTCAAACCGGAATAGAAATGTCCGGGGTTGGAGCGAAATAGAAATGTCCGCCCCCGGGCATGCGGTTTGCCGCTCCTCCCGGTCCGGGGTGTGGGCGGGGCGGGGCGGGGCGGTCTGTAACCCCGTTCGCAGGGACGGTC
>JAJDYN010000001.1 GCA_022825135.1 Gemmatimonadota bacterium
CGCAGTGCCGGGACCGCCGAGGCTCTCCGGCGCGCGCGGTGCGCACGCCGCTTCTCTCCCCCGTTGGAGGGTGGAGGAGGAATCAATTCAGACACCATCAACCCCAACAACTAACCGTCCGTGAAAGCGGGGCAGGTCCAGTGAGTACCCAGAGGCGGTCTTGGTCGTCGACCCAGTAGTGCAAGCCGTAGCGTTCTGGTGTGCTGCGAAATCTCTCAGGCTCGCACGGTATTTGCAGAAACATGGCAACTGGGGATCGACAGCGCTCAAGGTATCGCTCCACATCCTTTGGGCTAGGATACTCGGGCGCGTACAAAGGACGTTGTACCACAACCCCGCTCTCGTCGTCGGGATGCGCCAAGAAAAACATCTGCCCCCGGCAAAGAGTAGTAAAGACCATGCCTCCCGACGCAAACCTGCGTGCGCCGCCCAAGTCGGTAGGAAGGCTCCTGCCAGATGGTGCCACCGGAGGCGGGCAATCGGCCTCGGCGGCTATCGATGCTGGATAGACTCTCTCCCAGAGAATCTCCTCCGTTCTTACGTCAATTGCTAGGTGCCGTCTATCCAAGATACCCTTCGCTCGATTCATCTCGAGGAGTTCGCCCATTAGGGTCGAGTCGATCGGTGCCCGCAGGCCTGACCCGTCCCGGCAGACCTACCTCGGTCACGAGGAGTCCCGACGGTTCGAACATCGCCATTTTCCTCATGCCGATGACACCGACAGTCCCGTCAGGCCCCCGCACAATCCGCTGAGGTGTGTAGGGGAACTCTCCCGGGCCCTGGCCTCGCTGTCCAAAGACATGCGTTTGTTCACCATGGCGGTGGATGCAATGAACCCGTGTTCTGTACGTGTCGATAACGCACGCCGTCTCCTCGGTAGCGAGTGCGATCGCCCCGCCTCTGGCTAAGGGAGCCGAGGACGATGCAAGCGGAGTAAGGGGAACTTCGGCCACCTCCGGTACAGATGCGGCGTCGCAGGACACCATTACGAGGGCAACGGATGCCAGAGACGCCGTTTTCCGGCAAGCGCTCACAACCGGTGGCTGCGCCGGCTCCAATCCCTCCCCCGTTCCGCCCATCACGACGCGTCGAGGACGGCTTTGATCTGCGCATTCGTTGGTCGCAACGCAAACCACACCATCGTGTCGTACCCCTTCGGCATCTTGAAGCTCGGCTTGGTGCCCAAGCCCCGCCGCTGGAGTTCTTTGTCGATGAACCACTCGACGCGCTATCCCCGCCTCTTGGCACCGAACAGAGCGAGAAGCTGCCTTACCGTCATTCCGACGTTTTCCCCGGCCCGAGTCCTCTCGGCGACTTCCCGCAGCTGTCTGCGGTTGATCCTCCTGGGGTCGATCATAACGGCGGGTCCCCACCCGATTGCTCTGGGCGGCGAGGCGTCACATCCGCCCAGCTTTCCTGTTGTGCTTCACCCATTTCTGGTCTCCGCTGTGGAGGTGCCGGTATTAGGTGGATCGTGTGGTGCCCGCCTTTGACGGCAGATGCCCCACAAGGATAAGCTAGGCAAATCAACAGGACCGCGCAAATTGCATAAGATGTTGCAAAACACGGCCTTATGCAATTCCGTTTTGAACGGCTGCCCCGTTTTCAACGCGTCAGCAAAGAAGCATCGCCCTCGCTCAAGGCATTTCTTGGCTGGGGCGGCCGCAGCCAGTACCGAGCACGAGGCGGCGGTCAGGACGGCACATGGGGCTGGGCGTACCGAGCAGCCTGCGCTGAACCCGGTCCGCCATCGGGGCGGTGCCCATCTCAGCGAAGAACGATCAGCAGTTCGTAAACGGTTGGGTTGAGCAACTGCATCGCCGGATGGTCGGACGAGTATGAAGAACTGCCTAACACCTGGCTGGCGGCCTGACTCAAATCCGGATGGTCGCCAAACGACGCCGCGGGAGAAAAGCGCGCCATGATTCGGCACCGCGTGCCGGGTGACGCCTCCATGTGGCCTCCCTCCCACGAAACCACCGTGCCCGCATAGTCCCAGCCAAAGCCGGTCAACTGGAACGGACGCCCGTTGATCGCCTCCACGGAGTGCAGGTCGAGGCCGACTCTGAGTCCTCGCGACGTCGCCCAGGAACTCCCGGCACTCTGGATTCGCACACTGGCGGGCGAGCGGGCATTCGGCGCGTCCTTCCAGGTCACCTCGACACGATTCTCCGTGTCGCCGAAGATGATCGCTCCCGGCTCGTAGAAGCCTTCGCCAACGTGTACATCGGCTGAGACAACATTGGCCTCACCGAACGCCGCAGCCAAGCTTTCCAGCGTGGTCTCGGGACCGAACACCGGTCCACACCCAAAGACGACAGGCTGCTGGGAGGCCGCCTGGCCGGACACTTGGGTTGCCCCGGCTCGGCGTGACGCCTCATCAAGCGTCCCCGAGTGTGCATTGGCAACGATCTCCGCTCCGTCCTGACGCGGGACCGCGGCCACGGGGAGGATGCTTGGAACCGGGAAGCCGACAAGTGCCGCCACGAGGGCGACTGCGGGACTTGGGGTCATCCTCGAAGCGAGTCGCCACAGCGGAGCCTTCGTCCTCATCGCCTCCCCTTCGACCCTGTTTGAATCATCTCCCAAACGCGAGCGACCACGTCAAGCTGGAGTGGGCCTCCGCGCCGCGCCAGTCCAAGTGGCGCCGGTACCCAGTCAATGATCGGCCGAGGGTTGCCGCATCGACCGCGACGGGGATGCGTTACTACCTCCTGCGGGCCACCGGTTGATCGCGTCCCAAGCTTGACGGAAAGCCTACACATGAACGTAAGTTATTGCCATGCAAGGACAAAATCAGCCACACCTCGGACGAAGGAGAGGGGATGACCAAGGCAGACCTCGTTGAGCAGGTTGCCGAAGCGGTGGGACGGCGAGTCACCAGGAAGGACTGCGGGTTCGTGGTCGAGGCGTTTCTCGCGTCGGTTCAGGATACGCTCGTGCAAGGCAAGGGCATCGAAATCCGGGGTTTCGGCACGTTCAAGGTGCGGCACCGCAAGGCCCGCACCGCCCGCAACCCTAGGACCGGAGAACCGGTCGAGGTTCCGGCCCGCAGCGTACCGGTCTTCCAACCATCGCGATATTTCCGCAGCCGTGTGGACCGGGCGCACCGCTCCTCCGCGGCCGCTGGATCTCCCGAATGAGGCTCGGACATTGGAACGCGAACACGGGGTACTACCGTCAGTCGGATCACTCCGGGATGACCGACGGCCTGACGCGTGTGTACGGACGGCTGATCGCTGCGGCGGGCGCGTTCGAGACCCCCGCGCCAAGGCGGGGGCCGGACGATCCGTGGCGGCTGCACGTGCTCGCGCATCCGCACGGCCCCCGCGTCCTGCAGGCGCGCATCGTCGCCCCGGACGAGTTGCCCATGGCGGTGCTGGCGGTGGCGGAGGGCGGTGACCCGGGCGCGCGACGCGCATGGCGCGAGACGGTGGCGGCGGCCCCGGGTTGATGGAAGGATGCGACCCCACCCCCCTCCGCGCCCCTCCGGACGGACCGTGGGTGATCACGGCCCTGCTGCTGGCGCTTGCCGTCCACGGGGTTGCTGTCGAATGGCTGGGGGAAGTCGAGCAGTGCATCTCGTGGGCTTTCCTTGAAAGCCTCCAACCGATGGCGAGCGCGTGAGGACCGCCGAGCGGGTTCGATCATCGCCTCGGCCCGGAGTCCCGGTCCGGCCCGCGCGGCCTCGTCCTTTCCAGCAGCCGCTTGGTTATCTCCACCTGCCACTTGACCCTGCGCCGTACCTCCCGGAGTATCCGGTCAAGTCCGTCACCCGCCCGCTCAGCCGCTCGACTTGCCGCTGCAAGGCTTCGACCTGCTGCCGCAAGGCTTCGACGTGCTCGGAGTGCCGCCGCTGTTCCCTGTCGTACTGCACGGACAACCTCTCCAAGGCCGCCGTCAACTGCCGTTCCAAGTCGGTCACGCAGCTCCCTCCTCACTCTCTCGACAGCTTCAAATAGGGCCGCTCGTCCATCGTGAACGCCGGACGGCTCGGCGTGCGTGCGGGCAGCGCCACGTACCGCTCCCCGCTGATCTCTCGCAACTCGACGCCCCAGGTCGTCTCGTGCAACTCCGCCAGGGTCTCGCGCGCCCGGTGAATCCGGACGTTGACCTCCGTCAAGGTCTCGAACCGGGAGTCGATGATCCTCGACAGCCAGTGCATCGTTCCCCAACTGCCGCCGCAGATACCGAGGAAGAGGCTCATGCCGACGACCAGCGGCCGGAGCCAGGCCTTCATCAGCAACTCGCGCATCCGCGCGGTCGCCTTCTCCGTATCGGCCTCGATGGAACGCAGCGCGTCGCTTGCGACGGCGCTCAAGCTCTCGCCGAGCCGCGCGAGCTCGCGCGCGGCTGCGTCCTCGATCCGTTGCCGGTCGGTCTCCAGCCTGCTCCTCAGCCGGGAGGTCAAGTCGCCCGGGCTCGAAGTCTCGTTCATACAGTTCTCCCCTCAGCCGCCACCGCTTCCCGCTGTCGGGATCGCGGGCCGTGATGTAGTCCTTGCCCTGGCGCGGCACCTCCAGCCCCACGTCCTCCAGCGCGGAGACCACGTCGGCGCGGCCCTTGACCGCGCCGTGCTCGACGCGCTGCACCAGGTAGTCGCGGATCAGAGTGCGCGGGTCCGCCTCGTGTTCCAGCCCGGCCCGCAGCTTAGACGCCTCGATGTAGGCCACGTGGCCCGGCCGCTGCGCCCTGGCCCGCGCCGGGTCGTCCGGGCGGCTCCAACCGTGTTCGTGGTTGAAGGCGTCGCGCAGCGGATCGAAGGTTCTCTGCCAGCCGGGAGGCGCGATGTTGAGGCTCCGGCCCGTCTGGAGGTCGCACTGCGCGGCGAGGATGTGCGCGTGGACGCCGCCGCCGCGTTCGCGGTGCAGAACCGCCGTCCACGCGTAGCGGTCCGGCTCCAGTCCCGCCCATGCCGTCTTCTCGAACTCGTCGAGGACGGCTTCGATCTGCTCATCGGTGGGCCGGTCCTCCGGTGCCCACGCGATCACGGCCGACCTGTATTTCCGCTCGAAGTCGAGTGAGTCGGCCACGGCGGCCACCATGTCCGGGTTCCCGCGCAGGACCTCGACGCCTTCGCGCTCCTGTCCCGCCGCGTCCCGTTCGCCGACGAGATAGTCGGCCGCCCTGCGGGCCGATCCGGTCCCGTGCGTGAGGAACTTAAGGTGCATCGGCGCCATCCTCGCCGATGCGGGCGACACCGAGCAGCGAGCGCTCGAACGACACGAGGTGGGCGATCACCGAGACGGCCTCGGCCGCCGAAGCGTGGGTGTTCGCCCAGCGCGCCAGCTGGTTCAGGTTGTTCCCGATGCGCGCGATCTGGCGGGTGCGCTCACGCTCGACGGACCGCGCCGACGCGGTCCACGTATGCGTCCGCGCCATCGCCTCCCGCAGCAGGACTGAGGGAGAGACGCCCGCCGCAGCCGCCTTCTCCCGCCAGGCGGCGCGCTCCGCCGGCGTGACGCGGGCGGCGACCATCACGGTGCGATGCTCAGCCACAAGCGCACCGGGGACGGGGTTCGGGGGCCTCGCCCCCGCGCGTCCGCTGCTCGCGCGGCGGCGCGAAAGGCCGGGGGTTCGAAGGGGGGCGCAGCATCCCCTCGCCAGCCTCCGTGTTCAACACGGAGTCGCCTGGCTGACGCACCAAAGGAGCGTGAGCCAGCCCCCGGCTTCGCCGGTTTCGAACGCGCCGCTTCATCGAACCTGGCCAGCCTCCGCCCGCCGCTGGCCGGCCATGGTGGTCCCGGGCGCCGCCTCGTCGCTCGGCGTGGGGCAGGCGTCCTCGATCTGGCGCTCGGCGATGCGCTCGGCGATCCACTCGTCCACCTCGGACTCGATCCAGCCCACCGCCCGGGCACCCAACGACACGGGCCTCGGAAAGAGCCCCTGCTCCAGCCGCACGTAGATCGTGCTCCGCGACAGGCCGGTGCGCTCCAGCACCTCCGGCAGTCGCAGGAAACGTACCCGCGTCGGCGTCTCACGCTCGCTCGTTCTCGTCATCCTCTCGTACCTCCTTCGTTGATTGGTGAATCCCGAGAACCGTCCGATTCGCGACTCCGGCCGTAGATCTCCATGAACGCCAGAACCCGGTCCGCGGCCGCCAGCCTCGGCGAAAGGCCCCGGCGCACGTCGCCCAGGAAGGTTCCGGTCCCCGACCGCGCGCTCCCCGAACTCCGACGGCGACATCCGCACGTGCCGAGGGAACGCGGTCACGCGACGCTCGAAGTGCATCGTCAGGCTCTCCACCGCCCGTCCACCAAAACACGGCGCTGTCAAGCAACGCAAGGGGGTAGGAAATCGGATATTTCCCACGTCGTTGACAGCCAACGGGATACGGAACCGGGTTTCCGGCGCTCACCGCCAGTTGGGCCGAAAACGCCCTCCGACGTATCGGGACATCCGGTTGCACTCGCGGCGGAAGGTAGGCAGTTTCCGACATATGGGACGAAAAAGGAGAACCGCCGGGCAGCTGGACGCGGTGCGCCGGAGGCTGCTCAGGATGGTGGACGACAGCCGCACGAACCTGCGCGCGGCCTCGCTCGCGATCGGGCGAAACGCCGCCTATCTGCACCAGTTCATTCAGCGGGGCACGCCCAGGGTTCTGGGCGAGGACGACCGCGAGGCTCTGGCCGAGCATCTGGGGTGCAGCCCCGACCTGCTCAAACACGACCGGGGCTTCGGGCGCCGGGCGCGTCCGAAGCCGGCGCCGGCGAGCCCCTACTCGGCCCCGAGGGGCTACAGCGCCGTGCCGGAGATCGACGTGCGCGCGTCGGCGGGGCCGGGGGCATGGAGCGACGAGTTCGAGGAGGCCGCCGACATGTGGCTGTTCGCCGATCCCCTCATCCGCCAGGAGTTCCGGGCCAAGCCGGAGGACCTGCGGATGATCACCGCGGACGGGGACTCGATGGAGCCGGTGCTCTCAAGCGGCGACCGCATCCTGATCGACGTGAGCCTCACGGTGCCGGTGCCGCCCGGCATCTTCGTCATCTGGGACGGCATGGGTCTCGTCGCCAAGCGGATCGAGCACGTGCCCCACTCCGAGCCGCCCAGGGTGGTGCTCAAGTCCCTCAACCCCGAGTACGACAGCTACGAGAGACTCGCCGAGAACATCCGCGTCGTCGGGCGCGCCGTCTGGGTCTCGCGAAGGTTGTAGAGGGCGGGCCGAGCAGTCCGGTCGCATTCCCCCCTGCCCGTACCCCTCGGGGACCGGAGATCGTCGTTCTCAGGCGCTCCTGCGGCCCGTAGATACGCCGAAACGCCCCCGGAACGCCCGGAAATCGGCTACTGGCCCGGTCGCGGGTCCCGATCAGGTCCCGGTGCCCGCTCTCCGGCCCGCGAGATAGGCCGACCAGTCCTCCATGACTCGGCGTCGGCGCTCGAAGAGGTCGCTCCTGAAGTACGCGCCCTCGACCCCGCCGACCTTGTGCGCCAGCGCCGCCTCGGCGACCGTGCGGTCCACACCCGTCTCCGCGGCCCAGTCGCGGAACGAGCTCCGCAGCCCGTGCACCGTGCTCGGGATCCCGAGTTCCCGAAACGCCCCCGCCACCTGCGGGCTCCGCAGTTCGAAACCCTTGAAGCTGGGAAAGATCAGTCCCGACCCGTTCTCGATCTCCCGCGCCCGCTCCAGCACCGCCAGCGCGCCCGCCGACAGCGGCACCCGATGCTCGCGTCCGCCCTTCATGCGCTCCGCAGGCACCGTCCACGTCGCGCGGTCCCAGTTGATCTCCGGCCAGCGCGCCCTCCGCGCCTCGCCGCTCCTCGTCGCCGTCAGGGCCACGAACTCCAGACACAGCCGGATGCCCAGCCACGCATCCGATTCGCGGACCGCCTCAAGCGCCGCACCGACCTCGGCATGCGGCAGGGCGCGGAAGTGCGTCCGATGCCGCCCGCCCCGGGGCAGCGCCGCCGCGATGGCGTCGCCGGCGGGGTTGTCCTCCCGGTAGCCCCTGGCCACCGCCCACTTCATCACCGCGCCGATCCGCCTCCGCACCCGCGCCGCCGTGGGGCGCTTCTCGTCCCAGATCGGCACCAGACAGGCCAGCACGTCGGCGGTCGTGATCTCGCCCACCCGCTTGTGTCCCAGCTTCGGGAACACGTAGTCCCGAAGACACTGCCGCCACTGTTTCTCGCTGGCGTCCCCCTTCCAGTTCTTGGCGTGGAGCGCGATCACCTTCTCGGCCGCCCGCTCGAACGTCGGCATGCCGCCGCTGCGCGGATCCATGCCCTTCTCGATGGCGCGCCGGTTGTCGAGCGCCTTCGCCCGCGCCTCGGCCAGCGTCACGACCGGATACGGACCGAGTCCGACGTTGAAGGGCCTGCCGCCGATCCGCATCCGCTGCGCCCAGGTCTTCGACAGGCGTCCGGAGGCCGTGGGCTTGACCAGCAGGGAGAGTCCGTATCCGCCGCGACCGTCCCCGTACCGCCCCGGTCGCCTGACGGTCCGAACGAACGCGGCGCTCAGCTTTTTGGGTCGTGTCATGCGGTGCTCCCGTTGGATGCTGGTTATCACCATAGGTTATCACTACATGACCAAGACTACACGAAACCGCCTGACAGGTCAATAGACGTACAACACAAGTGATGGCAACGTGTTAGACAGCATTACGAGACGTTACGGAACCTTGCTGAACCCCTATAGTGCGGAGGAATGGTGCGCGTCCGTCGGCCCACGCTCAGCATCGAGCCGTCCTTCGCGTGGACCATCGCGACCACCGCGGCGTCGCACGCCATGCGCCGCGACGTCTCCGCGGAAACGCGAATCCCGTCCAGATCCGAGCGTCCGGGCTCGCCTTCGGCCGCGAGCGTCGCGGCGTCGCAATGGACCATGACCTGGTAGCGCTCTGCCCGGGTACCGGACCCGACGCCGAGCCCAGTCAATGGCTTGCCCTGGGATGAAGTCCGCCCTTCGCCCTGGGATGACGCCCGTCCTTCGCCGTTGGGTGACGCCCGTTCTTCGTCAGCGGATGACGTCTCCGGTGCGACGGAATCCTCGATCGATCCGCCTGCATCGCGGTCGCGGGCGGCACCGAAGCCAGCGGCCAGAGCCCTCTCGGCGAGCAGCCCCACGGCATCCGCACGGCGCTGCTTCGGCTCCGGGCGCGCATCGCCTGCATCGCGCTCGACCCCCTTTCCACTTCCCGCCGCGTCTCGGGCATCGCCCTCGGACCGGAACAGCGCATCTGACGCCGCCTCCACCGCCCGCATCAGCACGGCCCCGGCCTCCGGCTCGAGCCGGCCCTTCACCACGTACATCCCGTCGCCGTCCACGAAGACCGAGAAGGTGCGGCTG
>JAJDYN010000017.1 GCA_022825135.1 Gemmatimonadota bacterium
GCACCGCAATGCGATCCCTCTCCCTGAGACTCAACTCCATCCGCTCCTCTCCCGGACCTCGTTCCGCTCCTGGCCGAACATCTTCCGAAAGAGGACATTTCTACTTCGCTAAGGGAGGACATTTCTAAATCGGCACGACACATTCCTTACCTGCCAGCCTTGCGAAGTCGGCGCAAGCGTGATCCCTTGCAAGGTTCTACCGATTGATGGGTACGAGCAGGAGCGAGGACAGCGCATGGAGCCGACGGTCTCGGTCAACTTTCTGGCCATCCTCGTCTGTGTCGTCGTTGCGATGCCGCTTGGATTTCTGTGGTTCGGGCCGCTCTTCGGCAAGGCCTGGGCCCGGCACATGGGGATGGAGGGTGAAGACGCCCAGGGAGGGATGGCCAAAGCAATGGTCATCTATGCCCTGGGCTCATTCCTTATCGTTTTCGTGCTCGCCCACTACGTCGCTCTGGTGCGGCCTTCAGCGTGGGGAGTTGGTCCCGATCAGGCGCCCTGGGTCTACGCCTGGAACGGCGCGTTCTGGCCCTGGCTGGGCTTTTTCCTTCCGCTTCAGATGGGGCGGGTCGCGTGGGAAGGGAAGAAGTGGGGGCTGGTCGCCATCAACTCCGGGTTCGACCTGGTCCGGCTGCTGATTTTCGCGATCATCCTCACGCACTGGCACTGATCCCTCACGTACCGGAGCAGTCAGCGTAGCGGGTTCGATGCCGGCTGCACGCGATCGCAATCCCCTGTCCCGGGCATAATTTGTTACCATTGCTCCGGGCAGTACCGATTACCGAGGAGTACACATGGCCAGGATCACGGTCTTCGACACCACTCTGAGAGACGGCGAACAGTCCCCGGGCTGTACCATGACCCCGTCCGAGAAGCTTCGCATGGCGCACCAGCTCGAGGAGCTGGGCGTGGATGTGATCGAGGCGGGGTTCCCGATCGCCTCCGACACCGACTTCGATGCGGTGGGGACCATCGCGCGCGAGATCCGCGAGCCGGTGATCGCCGCGCTGGCGCGGGCCACCGCGGGCGACATCGACCGCGCCGGACACGCGGTGAAGGGAGCGCGCCGGTCGCGCATCCACACCTTCATCGCGACCTCCGACATCCATCTCGAGCGCAAGCTCGGCATCGGGCGCGAGGAGTGCCTGGAGCGGGCGGCGGCGGCGGTCGAGCGCGCCTGCCGCTTCACCGACGACGTGGAGTTCAGCGCCGAGGACGCCACCCGCACCGATCTCGACTTCCTGTGCGCGGTCATCACCGCGGCGGTTGAGGCGGGCGCCACCACCGTCAACATCCCGGACACGGTCGGCTACACCTTCCCGGCCGAGTTCCGCGACACGCTGCGCGAGCTGGTGGCCAGGGTGCCCGGGCTGGGCGACCAGGTGGTGCTCTCGGTGCACTGCCACGACGACCTGGGGCTCGCGGTGGCCAACAGCCTGGCCGGCCTCGACGCCGGGGCGCGGCAGATCGAGTGCACCATCAACGGCATCGGCGAGCGCGCGGGCAACGCATCGCTCGAGGAGATCGTGATGGCGCTCAAGGTGCGCGCCGACATCAACGAGCACTTCACCGAGGTCAACGCCGAGAAGCTCTATCCGACGAGCCGCCTGCTGAGCGAGACCATCGGCGTCATGCCGCAGCCGAACAAGGCGATCGTGGGCGACAACGCCTTTGCGCACGCCGCGGGCATCCACCAGCACGGCATGCTGAGCGACCGGGCCACCTACGAGATCATGACCCCGGAAACGGTGGGCGCGCCTCCGACCCAGCTGGTGCTGGGCAAGCACTCCGGGCGGCACGCGCTGCGCCACCGTTACGAGAAGCTCGGGCACGACCTCACCGACGAGGAGATGGCCGAGGCGTCCCGCTACTGCACCGATCTCGCGGAGCGGCGCATCGACGTGACCGACGAAGCCCTGCTCTCCATCCTGCGCAGGATCAAGGGGAAGGAAGGCGAGTCGCGGGTCCAGGGCAGATCGGCGGACCGGGCCTACAGGTAGCCCGGCGCGTCCGGATGATCCCTCCAGGGCACCGAACCTTTTTCCACCCTTAGAGCAATCGCGCGCACGGGCGCGCGCCAAGAACGAGGATACCGGCAGATGAGCGAGGCGACGATGGGAAGCAACGGGGCTTCCACCGAACTCCTTCAGGGACGGTCCGTGGCCGTCATCGGCTACGGCAGCCAGGGGCATGCGCACGCCCTGAACCTGCGGGATTCGGGAGCCGACGTCGTGGTGGGTCTCTACGAGGGAAGTTCGTCCGCGGACAAGGCGCGGGCCGACGGGCTCGAGGTGGCCTCCGTCGCCGACGCCGCGGCCGGGGCCACGGTCGTCTCGATTCTCATTCCCGACACGATCCAGCGGGACGTCTACGAGGCCGGGATCGAGGAGCACCTGAACGCCGGGGATACCCTCGTCTTCGCCCACGGCTTCAACGTCCACTACGGCGAGATCGTGGCGCCGGAGCATACCGACGTGATCCTCATCGCGCCCAAGTCCCCCGGCAACCGGGTGCGCGAGGAGTTCGTCGCGGGGCGCGGGGTGCCGGCGCTATACGGGGTGCATCAGGATGCCAGCGGCGGCGCGACCGAGTTCGCGCGGGCGTACGCGGCAGGGTTGGGATGCGCGCGAGCGGGCATCCTCGAGACCACCTTCGCGGCGGAGACCGAGACCGACCTGTTCGGGGAGCAGGCGGTGCTGTGCGGGGGCTTCACCGCGCTGGTTCAGGCCGGCTTCGAGACGCTGGTGGAAGCCGGCTATGATCCGGCGCTCGCCTACTTCGAGTGCCTGCACGAACTGAAGCTGATCGTGGACCTGGCCTACAAGCACGGGATCCAGGGGATGCGCCGCGAGGTGAGCGACACCGCCGAGTACGGCGACTACGTGAGCGGCCCGCGGGTGGTGGGCGATGCCTCGCGCGCGGCGATGAAGGAGATCCTGGCCGACGTGCAGTCGGGCGCCTTTGCGCGCCAGTGGATCGAGGAGGCGCGCGGGGGACAGGAGGGATTCGACCGCATGCGCAGGGATGGCGCGCGGCACCCCATCGAGATCGTGGGGAAGGAGCTGCGGTCGCACATGGCCTGGCTCTAGTCCGGGGATGAAGCCGCGGCAACTGCCCCTCCGCAGCCAGGCGCTGGTCGCCGGGCGGGACCGGGCGGCGGCGCGCTCCATGCTGCGCGCGGTCGGCATGGAGGATGACGACTTCTCCAGGCCGCTGATCGCGATCGCGAACACGTGGACCGACACCACGCCGTGCAACGCCCACCTGCGCGACCTGGCCGACTCGGTGCGGCAGGGGATCCGTGAGGCGGGGGGCATGCCGCTCGAGGTCAACACCATCGCGATCTCGGACGGCATCACCATGGGCACCGAGGGCATGAAGGCCTCGCTGGTGAGCCGGGAGCTGGTCGCGGACTCCATCGAGCTGGTGGGGGACGCCTACGGGTTCGACGGCGTAGTGGCCATCTCCGGGTGCGACAAGACCATTCCCGGCACGGTGATGGCGCTGGCCCGCCTGGACCTGCCCAGCCTGATGCTCTACGGCGGGTCGATCCAGCCGGGCCGCTACCGGGGGCGGGACGTCACCATCCAGGACGTGTTCGAGGGGATCGGGGCGTGCGCGGCCGGGCGCATCAGCGAGGAGGACCTGGACGAGCTGGAGCGCGCGGCGTGCCCGGGCGCGGGCTCGTGCGGGGGTCAGTTCACCGCCAACACCATGGCGACCGTCTTCGAGGCGATGGGCATCTCGCCGATGGGAAGCGGCTCGGTGCCGGCCACCGATCCGGCCAAGGCGGGGGTCGCGCGCGACTGCGGCCGTCTGGCGGTCGACCTGGTGCACCGCGGGGTGACTGCGCGGCAGATCCTCACGCGCGCGTCCATGACGAACGGGGTCACCCTGGCGGTGGCCACCGGCGGCTCCACGAACGCGGTGCTGCACCTGCTGGCGGTCGCGCGCGAGGCGGGGGTGGAACTGGAGCTGGAGGACTTCGACCGCATCAGCGCGCGCACGCCCGTGATCGCGGACATGAAGCCATGGGGCCGCTTCGTCGCGACCGACATGCACGCCGCGGGCGGGGTGCGGCTGCTGGCGGCCCGGCTGCTGGGGGCGGGGCTGCTCGACGGCGGCGCGGCCACGGTCACCGGGCGCACGGTGGCGGAGGAGGCGGCGCTGGCGGCCGAGGCGGCCGGGCAGGAGGTGGTCTCGACCGTGGAGGCTCCGGTGAAGCCGCACGGCGGCCTGCTCATCCTGAAGGGCAACCTGGCGCCCGACGGGTGCGTGCTGAAGGTGGCCGGCCCCGAGCGCGGCCATCACAGCGGCCCGGCGCGGGTCTTCGACTGCGAGGAGGACGCGTTCGAGGCGGTGCAGGCGGGCGCCATCTCCGCCGGGGACGTGCTGGTGATCCGGGGGGAGGGGCCGCGCGGCGGGCCCGGCATGCGGGAAATGCTGGCGGTCACGGCGGCGCTCACCGGGGCGGGGCTGGGTCCCTCGGTGGGGCTGCTCACCGACGGCCGCTTCTCGGGCGCCACCCACGGGCTGATGGCCGGCCACGTCGCGCCCGAGGCGGTGGACGGGGGGCCCATCGCGGCGGTGCGGGACGGCGACACCATCACCTTCGACGTGGCCGCGCGCACCCTCTCGGTGGACCTCACCGACGACGAGATCCGCGAGCGGGCGAGCGCCTGGCGCCCGTCCGCGCAGTCGGCCAACGGCTCGGCCACCGGGGTCATGCGCAAGTACGCGCGCCTGGTCGCGTCCGCGTCCGAGGGCGCGGTCACCAACCGGGCATGAACGACATACGCACCGGCGAGCGAGCATGAACGCCCGGCCCACCACCCTGTTCGAGAAGGTCTGGGAGCAGCACGTCGTGCGCCGGGAGGAGGGGCGCCCCGACCTCATCTACATCGACCTGCACCTGGTGCACGAGGTCACCTCGCCGCAGGCTTTCGCGGGGCTGAACGCGGCCGGCCGCGCGGTTCGCCGCCCGGAGCGGACGCTGGCCACCGTCGACCACAACGTGCCCACCACCCACCGCTCCCTCCCGGTCGCCGACCCGGTGGCGACCCGCCAGATCGAGGCGCTCCGCGAGAACGCCGCCGAGCACGGCATCACCCTCTACGACATGGGCCACGAGCGGCAGGGCATCGTGCACGTGATCGGCCCCGAACTGGGCGCCACCCGGCCCGGCATGACCATCGTGTGCGGAGACAGCCACACCTCCACCCACGGCGCCTTCGGGGCGATCGCCTTCGGGATCGGCACCTCGCAGGTCGAGCATGTGCTCGCCACCCAGTGCCTGCTCATGGAGCGCCCGCGCAGCATGGAGGTCCGCTACCGCGGGCGCCTCGGGCCGGGGCTCACCGCCAAGGACCTGATCCTCCACACCATCGGCCGCATCGGGGTGGCGGGGGGGGCGGGGCACGTGCTGGAATACCGCGGCGAGGCGATCCGCGCGCTCTCCATGGAGGGCCGCATGACCGTGTGCAACATGTCCATCGAGGCGGGGGCGCGCGCCGGCATGATCGCGCCCGACCAGCCCACCTTTGAGTATTGGCGCGGGCGCCCGCGCGCGCCCGCGGGAGAGGCCTTCGACGAGGCGGTGGCGCGCTGGTCGACGCTCGGCACCGACCCTGGCGCGCGCTTCGACCAGGTGGTGGAGGTCGACCTGGCCGGCCTGGAGCCGCAGGTGACGTGGGGGACCAACCCCGGCATGGTGGTCCCCGTCTCCGGGCGGGTCCCCGACCCGGCCGACCTCGCCGACCCGGACAACCGGGCCACGGCCGAACGAGCGCTCTCCTACATGGGGCTCGAGCCGGGCACGCCCATGCAGGACATCGAGCTCGACCGCGTCTTCATCGGCTCGTGCACCAACTCCCGCATCGAGGACCTGCGGGAGGCGGCGCGGGTCGCGCGCGGTCGCAAGGTGAGCCCGCGCGTG
Organism: Gemmatimonadota bacterium; assembly: GCA_022825135.1. Classification (GTDB taxonomy): domain Bacteria; phylum Gemmatimonadota; class Gemmatimonadetes; order Longimicrobiales; family Gaopeijiaceae; genus BD2-11. The sequence goes on from JAJDYN010000017.1 coordinate 5,936, forward strand.
AACGCCCTGGTGGTCCCCGGCTCCACCGCGGTGAAGGCGGCCGCCGAAGCCGAGGGTCTCGACCGCGTCTTCCGCGACGCCGGCTTCGAGTGGCGGGAGTCCGGCTGCTCCATGTGCCTGGGGATGAACGACGACATCGCGGGGCCCGGCGAACGCTGCGCCTCCACCTCCAACCGCAACTTCGAGGGCCGCCAGGGAAGGGGCGCGCGCACCCACCTGGTGAGCCCGGCGATGGCCGCGGCGGCCGCCGTGGCGGGCCGCTTCACCGACGTGAGGAGCCAGGCGTGAGCGCCACCACCCACGCCATCCAGCCGCTCCGCCGCGTCGAGGGTATCGTGGCCCCCCTCGACCGCGCCGACGTCGACACCGACCAGATCATCCCCAAGCAGTTCCTGAAGCGCGTCGAGCGGGCCGGTTACGGGCAGTTCCTCTTCAACGACTGGCGCTTCCACCCCGACGGCTCCCCGCGCGCCGACTTCGTCCTCAACCAGCCCGGGTACGCCGGGGCCGCCATCCTCGCGGCGGGCCGCAACTTCGGCTGCGGCTCCTCGCGCGAGCACGCCGCCTGGTCGATCGCCGACTACGGCTTCCGGGTCGTGATCGCGCCCAGCTTCGCCGACATCTTCCAGTCGAACTGCTACCAGAACGGCATCCTGCCGCTGGCCCTCCCCGAAAACGAGGTCGCGGGGGTGCTCGCCCGCGCCGCCGCGCAGCCCGGCTACGCGCTCATCGTCGACCTGGAAGCGTGCACCGTCGCCGACGCGGCCGGATGGCGCCTCGGGTTCGAGATCGACGACTTCCGGCGCCGGTGCCTGCTCGAAGGCCTCGACGACATCGGCCTCACGCTGCAATACGAAAGCGAGATCACCCGCTTCGAGACCCGTTGACCGCTCCCGCGCCGCTGTCCCAGCGGTCCATCCTGCTCTTCTGGGCGCCACTGGCCGCCACATGGCTGATGATGGCGGTGGAAGGGCCCTTCCTGGCCGCGGTCATCGCGCGGCTGCCCGAGGCCAAGATCAACCTCGCGGCCTACGGCGTCGCCTTCGCCATCGCGATGCTGGTGGAGTCCCCGGTGGTGATGCTGATGACCACCTCGACGGCCCTCGCCGAGGACGCGCACAGCTTCCGCAAACTGCGGCGCTTCGCCTTCTTGCTGAACGCGGGCACCACGGTGGTGCTCCTGCTCGTGCTCCTGCCCCCGGTGTTCGACCTTCTCTCGCTTCAGGTGCTGGCGCTTCCCGGGGAGGTGGCGCTGCTCGTCGAGGATGCCCTCTGGCTGCTTGTGCCGTGGCCGGCGGCCATCGGCTACCGGCGCTTCTATCAGGGACTGCTCATCCGCGACGGGCGCCCGCGCCTGGTCGCCGCGGGGACGGTGACCCGCATCTCCGCCATCGCGCTGACGGCGCTGGTGCTGGCGCGGCTGGGCATCCCCGGCACGCTCGTGGCCGCCGGCGCCATGACCGCCGGGGTGTGCACCGAGGCCGCGGCGAGCCGCTGGATGGCGCGCGGATCGGTGGCGCGCGTGCTCGCCCGCACCACCACGACGAGCCCGGGAGCCCTCAACTACGGCGTCATCTCCCGCTTCTACTACCCGCTCGCGCTCACCTCGCTGCTCGGCTTCGCGGCCCAGCCGCTGCTCACGTTCTTCATGGGGCGGGCGCCGGCCCCGGTCGAGTCCCTGGCCGTCTTTCCGGTGGTGGGCTCGCTCACCTTCGTCTTCCGCGCGGTGTGCCTGGCGTATCAGGAAGTCACCATCGCCCTCCTGGGCCCACGGCACGAGCAGCTCGTCCCGCTCCGCAGGTTCGCGGTGTCGCTGGGGCTCGCCACCACCGCCTGCCTGGCCGTCTTCGGGCTCACGCCCTTCTCCGGCGTCTGGTTCGAGACCATTTCCGGGCTCACCCCCGACCTGGCCGCCTTCGCCATCCTGCCGACCATCCTCTTCATCCCCCTGCCGTTCCTGTCGGCGTTCCTCTCGCTCGAGCGCGGGATCCTGATCAAGGGCCGCCGGACCCGGCCGGTCACCCTCGCCACCGCCACCGAGGTGGTGTGCATCGCGGTGGGCTTCCCGCTGCTGGTGCAGGCCTTCGGGTGGGTGGGCGTCACCGCCGCGGCAGGAGCGTCGCTTGCCGGCCGGTTCGCCGCGGTGAGCATTCTGGTTCCGCCGGTTGTCCGAGTAGTGCGCCGGGCTACCCGCTGACCACACCTCCCAGAAGGTGACGCGCGCCCGAACGCCGCCGCGCATCTCTGGCGAAGGCCCGCCGTTTCCGCGAAATTACAGAACTGCGCAGCCACCAATTCGGCAAGGGAACGTCATGAAATCCTGTCCCGTTCTGTCCGCATGTATCCTGGCCTTCCTGGCCGCCGCCCCGCTGCTCGCCCAGAACTCGCAGTCGGGTCCCGCGAACGGAGCGGCGGGAAGCGCCCTGCCCACGGTCGCCACCGCCACCGAGGTGGCGGAGAGCCCGAGCATCGACGGCTTTCTCAACGAGGCGGTGTGGCAGCAGGCGCCGGTGATGACCGGGTTCACGCAGCGCGAGCCCAGTGACGGGCAGCCCGCCAGCGAGCGGACCGAGGTCCGGGTCGTGTTCGACGCGGATGCGCTCTACGTGGGGGTGTGGGCGTTCGACAGCCAGCCGGACAACATCACCTACGGCGAGCGCATCCGGGACTACGAAGTGCGCCAGAGCGACAACGTCGTGTTCGTGCTGGACACCTACAACGACGACCAGAACGGCTTCGTCTTCGGCACCACCCCGACCGGCATCGAGTACGACGGGCAGGTCGCCAACGAGGGCCGCGGCGGCGGCCGCTTCCAGGGTGGCGGCTTCAACACCCGGCAACGGTTCCAGTCGGGATCGGGCGGCGGCTTCAACAAGAACTGGGACGGCAGCTGGACGGTCGCGACCACCACCGACGACCAGGGCTGGTACGCCGAGTTCCGCATCCCCTTCAACACGCTGCGCTACGGCAACGACGCCAGGAGCTGGGGCTTCAACGTCTCCCGCCGCGTCCGGCGCCTGAACGAGGAGTCGTTCTGGACCCCGGTTCCGCGGGAGTTCAGCCTCTACCGGCTGAACTACGCCGGCGACCTCGAGGGACTCAGCCCCCCCTTCCGGCGCTTCGCGACGGCCACCCCCTACCTGCTGGGGTCCACGGCCCGCGACTATACCAACGCCAGCGAGACCGGCTTCGGCCAGCAAGGCGATATCGGCGGCGAGGTCAAGTATCAGGTCACCCAGGGGCTTACGCTCGACGTCACCTACAACACCGACTTCGCCCAGGTCGAGGTCGACGACCAGCAGCTCAACCTCACCCGCTTCCGGCTCAATTTCCCCGAGAAGAGGCCCTTCTTCCTCGAGAACGCGGGCTTCTTCAGCGTAGGCGGCGGCGGCGCAGACCTGTTCTTCAGCCGCGCCATAGGCATCCACCAGGGCCAGCCGGTGCCGATCAAGGGTGGTGCCCGGCTGTCGGGCCGGACTGCCGGCCTGAACGTCGGCTTGCTGCACATCGAGACCGGCGGCGTGAGCGACCTGGGGGCGGACGCTCATGGCTACTCGGTCGCCCGCCTCGCGAAGGAACTGCCCAATCGGTCGCGCGTCGGGGGCCTGTTCATCAACAAGAGCGGGCCCGCGGGCGCGTTCAACCGCACCCGGGCGGTCGATGCCGCCGTGGGCGTGGGAGAGGCGGTCACCTTCGGCACCTTCGTTGCGAACACCGACGGTCCGGGAGCCGGCAGCAGCGAGTACGCCTGGGACTTCTCCGGAAACCTCAACATGCGGAGCTTTTCGCTGACGGGTCAGGTCCGGGAGATCGGGGAGGGGTTCAATCCGGAAGTGGGCTTCCTGCCCCGCGCCGGATACCGCTACTACCAGTACCACGTGATGTACAGGATCCGTCCCACGTGGCTTCGCGAAATCCGGCCGCACGTCTCGTACTACACCTACCACAGCCGCAAGAGCGGAGTCGAGACGGGCTTCCAGGAGTCGGCCCGGCTGCATATCGACTCCCACTGGGAGTGGCACTCGGGAGCGCAGATCCATACCGGCGCCAACCTCGTCACCGAAGGCATCTACCAGCCCTTCACCATCCGCGGCACCGACGTGACCGTGCCCGTGGGGTCGTACCGCGGCTGGGAGTCCCAGCTGGTGTTCAACAGCAACCCCATCGCGCGGTTGTCGGCGACCTCGCGCATCTACTTCGGGCACTTCCTGACCGGAAGCCGCCGGGGCGGAAACGGCTCAGTGACCCTCCGGCCGAGCGCGTCGTTCAGCACCTCGGCGCGCATCGACTACTTCGACGTGGACCTGCCGGAGGGGAAGTTCGAAACCGTGCTGCTGGGAATGAACTTCGGCTACTTCTTCACGCCGCGCATCTATCTGCAGTCGCTGGTGCAGTACTCGAACCAGGTCGACAGCTGGTCCGCCAACCTGCGCTTCGGCTGGCTGAACACGGCGGGGACCGGGCTGTTTATCGTCTACAACGACGTGCAAGGCTTCAACTACCCGACCGGGCTCAACCACGACGGCGGGCGGTTCGTCGAGAGCGGGGCGCTGGCCCGTTCCTTCATCGTCAAGTTCACCCGTCAGTTCAACGTTCTGGGGGGATAGGGATGAGATTCAGCCGGTCCGCTGCTGCGTCCCTTGTGGGATGCACGCTGCTGCTGGTGCTCATTCTGACGGGTGCCCTGGATCACCTCGCGCTCCACTTCTCGCTCAGCAAGTCCGAGCCCGCCGCGGAGGCGACGGTATCCCCGCCCGAGGAGTTGCGCCTCTGGTTCACGCAGGCGCCCCAGAACAACTCGACGTCCATACGGCTGCTCGCCGGCGACGCCGTGGTCGAGACCGGGCCCGCGATCCCTGATTCCCGGGACGACAAGGTGTACAGCGTGGCGATCGGGCGGACGCTCCAGGAAGGCGGTTACAATATCGCCTGGCGGGCGATGGCCGCGGACGGCCATGTCGTGCGGGGCGAAATCCCCTTCACGGTCCAGGTTCCATAGACGCCGGTCTCGACTTCCTGACCATCGCCGACGCTCTCGTCGGCTGGTTGTTCTTTGCCGGACTGATCACCACCTGGGGGGCCGCGTCCAGCCGCTGGCTCATTGCGCCCCGGGTTCTGGGTCGGCGGCGTCACTCCGTCATTGCGGCGGCCCGCACCGTGGGGCTGGTGGGTTCGACGGCGCTCGTGGCGGGAGCCGGGCTCCTGTTCTGGCGTCAGCTTCGCCAGTTTCGCGATCCGTTCCTGCCCTGGCAGGAAGACGCTTCGTTGCTCCTGGCGACGAACTGGGGCCTGAGCTGGCGATTAACGGCGATCGGGGCGGTGGTGACGGTCACGGCCTTCATCTTCGCGGCGTCGGACGGCAGGGGGTCGGAGCTCCGCCGCGCGGCCTGGATCGTGGCGAGCTCGCTTGCGGGGGCGATGTGCGCCTTTCCGGCGTTCAACGGACACTCGGCGGCTGTGGAAGGTCTGCGCTGGCTCTCGATTCCCGCCGACTACCTCCACGTCCTCGCCGCGGGAAGCTGGATCGGGGGCCTGTTTTTCGTGCTCATCGCAGAGCTGCGGGAACGGCGACAGACCGGTCGCGGGAACGCGCTGCTCGCGGAAGTGCTGCCCCACTTCACCCCGGTCGCGCTCATCGCGGGCGCCCTGCTGATCGGGACGGGCGTCCTGGCATCCTGGCTTCATGTCGCGTCGCTGGATGCCCTGGTCTCGACGAGATACGGACGCATCCTGCTGACCAAGGTCGGGCTGGTGGTGGTCGTACTGATCCTGGGAGCCGTGAACTGGCGAGTTCTGACGCCGAGACTCTGGGGCGTCGGTGGTGCGAGGCCATTGCGCCGCAACGCAATCCGTGAACTGACCATCGCGCATGCGGTCATTCTGATCGCGGCGTTGCTGGCGCAGACGTCGCCACTCGAGGACTGAATCGACCCACCACGGCGATGGCGGTCCCCGCGAAGCTCGCCGGGCGGGGAGCCGGAGGGCTCGGGATCAGCGAAAAGCCCGGGTCGGGTGTCTTTCGAGGGCGAGGCCCGGCTTCGTTGTAAGCTGGCACCGCTTTCTCCCCCCGCAGCATCCACCTTGACCTCCAGAGGCAAGCTGATGAGCGACGCCAATCGCGGCGGATTCAACGAGTTGACCCTCAACGTCCTGCGGATCGTAGCGGCGCTGCTGTTCATGCAGCACGGAGTCCAGAAGCTGTTCGGGGCACTCGGCGGGAATCAGGTGGAGTCGCTGATGAGCCGATTCGGCGTCGCCGGCATCCTTGAATTCGCGGGAGGGTTGCTGCTGGCGATGGGGCTCTTCACCCGCCCGGTGGCGTTCGTTCTCGCCGGTGAGATGGCTGTGGCTTACTTCACTGCCCACCTGCCGCAGGGCTTCTGGCCCATCATGAACCAGGGCGAGCTGGCGATGTTCTACTGCTTCGCCTGGCTCTTCTTCTTCGCCAACGGCCCGGGCAGGTACTCGCTGGACGCGTGGCGGGCGAGCAGGACTTCCGGGGAGCACGCATGATCATTCGATCGACACGCTCGGGGCACCGCTCCGGCATAGCTATCGCTTTCGGCGTTGCCGCCTTCCTGGCGGCCGGCCCGCTGTCTGCCCAGAACGCGCAGATGGATCCGGGCAACGGGGGCTCGGGGGTCCCGCTTCCGGTGATCGCCACCGCGGCGGAGGTCACCGAGGCGCCCACGGTCGATGGCCGCCTTGACGAGGCCGCATGGCAGCAGGCCCAGGTGATGACCGGCTTCACCCAGCGCGAGCCCATGGACGGACAGCCCGCCAGCGAGCGCACCGAGGTCCGGGTCGTATTCGACGCCGAGGCGCTCTACGTCGGCGTCTGGGCGTTCGACAGCCAACCCGAAAACATCACCTACGGCGAGCGCATCCGCGACTTCGAGGTGACCGAGAGCGATGCCATCGTCTTCGTTCTGGACACGTACAACGACGACCAGAACGGCTTCATCTTCGGCACCACCCCCACCGGCATCGAGTACGATGGCCAGGTCGCCAACGAAGGACGCGGCGGGGGCCGCTTCGGCGGCGGCGGGTTCAACTCCCGGCAGCGCTTCCAGTCGGGCTCGGGCGGGGGCTTCAACAAGAACTGGGACGGCAGCTGGACCGTCGCGACCACGACCGACGGGCAGGGCTGGTACGCCGAGTTCCGCATCCCCTTCAACACGCTTCGCTACGGGAACGACGCCGAGGCATGGGGCTTCAACGTGTCCCGCCGCATCCGGCGTCTCAACGAGGAGTCGTTCTGGACCCCCGTGCCGCGCGAGTTCAACCTGTATCGCCTCAACTACGCCGGGGATCTCGAGGGACTGCGGCCTCCGTTCCAGCGCCTGGCCACCATGACTCCCTACGTGCTGGGCTCGACCGCGCGCGACTACACGAGCACCACCGAGACCGGCTTCGGTCAGGAAGGCAACGTCGGAGGCGACGTCAAGTTCCAGGTTACGCAGGGGCTCACGCTGGACGTGACCTACAACACCGACTTCGCCCAGGTCGAGGTCGACGATCAGCAGCTCAACCTCACGCGCTTCCGTCTCAACTTCCCGGAGAAGCGCCCGTTCTTCCTCGAGAACGCCGGGTTCTTCAACGTCGGAGGAGGAGGCGCGGACCTGTTCTTCAGCCGCGCCATCGGGATCGCGGGCGGGCAGCCGGTGCCGATCAAGGGGGGCGCGCGGCTCTCCGGGCGGACCGCGGGGCTGAACGTCGGGCTGCTGCACATCGAGACCGATGGAGCCGAGGGCCTGCAGGACCCGCAAGGGTACTCGGTGGCGCGGGTGGCCAGGGAACTGCCCAATCGCTCCAGGATCGGCGGCCTGTTCATCAACAAGGGCGGACTCGAAGGCGATCCCCTGGGCAACTTCAACCGCACCTATGCTCTCGACGGCGCGCTGGGCATCGGCGAGGCGATCACCTTCAGCGGCTTCGCGTCGAGAACGCACGGGCGCGTAGCCGGAGCCAACGAGTACGCCTGGGATCTCGCGACAGGCTGGACCAGCCGGGACCTCGAGATCAACGCCAGCGTGCGGGAGATCGGCGAGGGGTTCAACCCGGAGGTGGGCTTCCTGCCGCGCCGCGGATTCCGGTACTACCAGGCCTTCGTGATGTACAAGATCCGGCCCTCGTGGCTCCGTGAAGTCCGGCCGCACGTCATGTACAACACCTTCCACAGCCGAAAGAACGGGGTGGACCATGGCTTCCAGGAATCGGGCTTCCTCCACATCGACACCCATTGGGAGTGGCCCTCGGGAGCGCAGATCAACACCGGCATGAACCTGGTCACGGAGGGGCTCTATCAGCCCTTCCAGATCCGGGGCACGGATGTTGTGGTGCCCGAGGGGACCTACCGGGGCTGGGAGACGAACCTGGTCTTCAACACCAACGCCGCCGCCCGGCTGTCGTTGTCGTCGAGCGTCAACATCGGCAGCTTCCTGAGCGGCAGCCGCTGGGGCGGTGATGGATCCGTCACCTTCCGGCCGAACGCGTCGTTCAGCACTTCCGCCCGCATCAACTACTTCAACATCGATCTGCCCGAAGGCGAGTTCGAGACGGTGCTGCTGGGGCTCAACCTCGGCTACTTCTTCACCCCGCGCATCTACGTGCAGTCGCTGATCCAGCGCTCCAGTCAGATAGACGCCTGGTCCGCCAACCTTCGCTTCGGCTGGCTGAACACGGCGGGAACCGGGCTGTTCATCGTCTACAACAACGTGCAGGGCTTCGACTTCAACGAAGGGCTCAACCCCAACGGCGGACACTTCGTCGAGAGCGGTCCGCTGGCGAGGTCGTTCATCGTGAAGTTCACCCGCCAGTTCAACGTGCTGGGGGGGTAGGGCCGACCCCCGACCGGCTGACCGGGGTCGTCAGGGCAGGCGCGTGATCTCGTCCGCCTCGAACCGCGGCAGCTCCCGCCGCGACGACCCGCGGTCCAGAACGATCGCATGCGCGGGCGGGACGAAACGTCCGATCACGCGCCCGGGGATGCCGGCGTCCTCCAGGCGGCGCAGAAGCCCCTCCGTGCCGGCCTCCGAGCAGGCGACGAGGAGCGCTCCGGAGCCGATGGCGCCCAGGACGTCGAGGCCGTAGCGGCTCATCAGTCGCGTTGATTCGTCGAAGTGCGGGATCTTCGCCTCCTCGACCATGGCCCCGAGTTCCGCCGCGTCGGCCATCTCGCGGATCGCCGTCGCTACGCCTCCTTCGGTCACGTCGTGCATGGCGTGGACGCCCTGGGAGCGCGCGGCGATGCGGGCTTCGGGCACGATGCTGATCCCGGGATCCCTCAGGAAGCGGGCCGATCGAGCCTGGAACTCCGGGCCGAATCTCCGGCGCACGTCTTCCGCGAATTCAGTCGCGATGATGGCGGTGGCCTCGATGGCGATGCCCTTGGTGATCACGAGCAGGTCGCCCGCGCGAGCCCCGCCGCTCGGCTTCACGCGCTCCTCGCTGGCCACTCCGACCATGGCCCCGGCGACGACCTCGTGACGCACGGCCGCGGTGACCTCGGTGTGGCCTCCCGCGGGGACGGCGCCGACTTCCCGGCAACCGCGCCGAATGCCGTCGGCTATCTGCACGGCCCGCGCCGCATCCGTCCCGGGGGGCACGAGAATCGAGGACAGGAACCAGCGGGGTTCTCCCCCGGTCGCGGCCACGTCGTTCGCGTTCACGATGACGGCGTGCCAGCCGGGGTCGGCGCTCGGGAAGGTGATGGGATCGGCCGCGAGCACGATGCGCGGCTCGCTCCCGGCCGGGGCAACCGCGGCATCCTCGCCGGACGCGGGTCCCGGATCGAGGCCGGCGCCACCCCCGAGCCGGCGCAGCACCTCCCGGAGCACGCGCGGCGGGATCTTTCCTTCAGGCAGTTGCTCCGGGCGAGGCGTTTCGGGGTCGCTCATGCCCCGCGGCGCCAGAGATAGTACACCGGCGCGCCTGCCGCGATGATGCCGAAGCTGAAGAGAGTCGACCCGGGAGCCCCGATGAAGGCGCTGACCAGCATCGCCGTCGAGGCGAGGAGAAAGGTCCAGGGCACCCAGGGATAGCCGAAGGTGCGGTAGGGCCGGGGGTGATCGGGCTTGAGCTTCCGCAGGCGGAAGACGCCCCAGACCACCAGGATGTAGAACGGCCAGAGGCCGAGAATGAAGACCTGGACCAGCTCCGCGAAGGTTCTCACCGAGACGTACCCCACCCCCAGCACCGTCACCAGGGCGATGGCCGCCGCCGGTGTTCCCCAGCGTGCATGGATGCGCCCGACGGGCCGGAAGAAAAGGCCGTCCTCGGCGAGCGCGTAGAACACCCGCGGCCCGCCGAGCAGGGTGGCGTTGAGCGCCCCGAAGGTGGACACCACCACCAGTCCCGCCACCAGGGACGCCCCGACCGGCCCGAAGATGCGGATCGCCGCGTCCGAGGCGACGTGCTCCGAGACCGCCAGCTCGGCGACCGGCATGACCCACAGGTAGGACGCGTTCACCAGCACGTAGACGGCCGCCACCACCAGCGACCCGCCGATCAGGGCGCGCGGGAGGTTGCGCCCGGGGTCCTTCACCTCGCCGGCCGCGTAGAGCAGTTCGCCCCACCCGTCGTACGCCCACAGCACCGCGATGAGCGCGACCCCCGCGCCGCTCCAGGAGGCGGGCGCGAAGGCGGGCGCGGCGGCGAGCGCCCCGGTGCTCCCGTCTCCGAACAGGAAGATCGCGAGCGACAGGCCCACGATGGCGAGCACCTTCGCCCAGGTGGTCACGTTTTGGACCGCCGCGCCCCAGAGCACCGAGCGGGCGTTGGTGGCGCCCAGCACCACGATGGCGAGGGCGGCGACCACGCGCACGCCGGTCTCGGTGAGCGGAACGAGCGCGTCCACGTAGGCCGCGAAGATGAGCGCGATGCCGCCCAGCACCGCCGGCTGGATGAGCAGCAGCCGCGTCCATCCGAAGACGAACGCCGGCATGGGACCGTACGCCTCGCGCAGGTACACGTAGGTGCCGCCCGAACGGGGGAACATGACCGCCAGCTCGGACATGCTGAGCGCGGCGCAGACCGTGATCGCGGAGCCGAGCAGCCAGAGCAGCGCGATCGCGCCCACCGAACCGGCTTCGCGGGCGATCTCGGCGGGAACCCCGAAGATGCCGCTGCCGATGATGGCACCGACCAGGATCGCGCCCGCGCTCCAGACCCCGAGCCGGCGCTTGAGTTCGACCCGCTCAGCCGGCGTGTCTGGGCTGGACCCGTCCGTCACCCCGCGACCCGCTCCCGCGTGACCACCCCGCTGAGACACCCGATCCCGCCGGCGCACTTGTGGATCTCTCCCAGTTCCACGGTCACGCACTCGATCCCCGCTTCCTCGTAGGCCGCCTGCAGGATGGGGCAGCCCGCCGGCATCAGTATCCGCCGTGGTCCCAAAGTCACGAAATTGTGCCCGAAGCCGCGCACCATCTCGTGGTCGTCGGGGAAGAAGCGCACTTCATAGCCGTGCTTGCGGAGCGCCTCCAGCGCCGTCCACGGAATCCGGCCGGGGCGGCCGAAGGCCAGGTCGCGGTCGGCGAAGCGGACCTCGCCCATCAGGTGCATGGAGGTGTGCGGCAGGTCCACCACCAGCGTCTCGACACCGATCTCCGCCAGGGTCGCCGCCACCTGTGCCGCGCCCTCGCTGTTGGTGCGCAGGCCCCGCCCGATCATCGCCGCGCCCGGCGACAGCCAGCAAAGGTCGGCGCCTTCGAAGGTGCCCGTGCCCCCCACGCTGCGCAGGATCGGCACCCCGCAGTCGGCCAGCCGGCGGGCGATCCAGCGCTCCTCGCCCGCCCGCACGGTCGAGGCCGGACGCCCCACGATGGCCCCCGAGGGCGTCATCACGAAAAGGTCGGCGCAGAACATCTGGTTCACGGGCGCACTGCCCGGATCCACGTACACGACCTGCACGCCGGTCGCCCGGTAGGCGTCCGCCATGGCATCGTGCTGTGCGCCGCACAGCGCGGCGTCCGGGGCCTCCAGCATGAGGTGCTCGTCGGCGTCCTCGATCTCGAAGAGCTCCGCACCCGGGCGGTGCACCAACACCGCCTGCAGGGTGGCGTACTCACTGTCGATGCCGCAGCGGGACCACACCGACCCCAGTTCGTCGGCGAGGGAGGCCTCACGGGCGGGCCAACTCGGTCCCCCGTAGGCGGCGGCGTGGGCGGGCGGGCGGACGGCGGTGGTCTGGTCCATGGGCTCCAACATGCTTCACCGGGACGGCATCGCCAAGACCCGGGTCAGTCCCGCCCGCCCTCCACAGGCCACACCACGCGAAACCCTGTGTCCTCCGACCGGAAGCCCGAGCGCAGATACCGGACGCGGTCCGCAGCGCGAAGGGCGAACGGTGGGGAAAGAAACGAACCGCCCCGCAACCTGCGCGAGTCGTCATTCACGGGCGTTCGCCCGGGATCGAACCAGATGGGCGTGACCCACTCCGCTACGTTTCCGGCCAGATCGTAGATGCCTTCCGGCGTGGCGCCCTCTGGCCGAGCCATGACCTCGATCGGACGTCCCGGGTCGCAGGAGCGGTAGTGTACCTGTTCGCACGTGGGCTCCGCGTTGCCCCACGGATAGGTCCGGCCCTCGACCCCTCTCGCCGCGAATTCCCACTGCGCCTCTGTCGGCAGGCTTCCACCAACGGAGACGGCGTAGGCCATGGCCTCCCGCCAGGTGACATTGACCACCGGCCGCCGTTCCTCCCCGACCGGAAACGCGTGCCCCGCGTCGAATCGCCGATACTCCTCGTTCGTTACCTCGTGCTCCTGCATCCAGAAGCTCGGAACCGTGCGCGGGCGCGGGTACTCGTCCCGTTTCGAGTACGGACTGCCCGGCGCGACGATCGTGTCCCAGTCGTCGCTGCCGCTCATGAATGTGCCGCCCTCGATCAGAATCGCCCGGTTCAGCGGGTCGACGACACCGGGCCTCGGAGGCGAACGGGTGGCAACATCGCCGGGGCCGTCGTTGAAGAAGCCCATCCACTGCACCACTGCATAGCCGCAGATGAGGACCAGGCCAGCCAGCGCGGTGGTCCTGAGCGAAATCGGCCCCCCGGGTGCGAACGGCATCAGAACGGCGCCGTTGTACGGAAGTGCCACTGCCACCGGGGCTCATGCGCCCAGTCGACGCCCGCCCGCGGCCTCCCCGGGACCGGGGTTGCATCCCTGTACCACCAGGGCGCAAGCGGCCTTGCCAGGTCGACGCGCAGGAACCCGTTGAACGCCGACACGCCAAGCCCCGCGGACTGCAGGCTCCCGCCGTCCACCCTCGCCCAGTCGTGGAATACCGAGAGGGCGACCAGGCTGACCTTGCGCTGCAGCTCGATCCGGCTTCTCCAGACCTGTCTCCCCCTCAGCACGGTCTGAGGATAGCCGCGCAGCCAGTCACCGGAGCTCCCGAGCCTCCAGATCTCTTCCGGAGCGGGGTTTCCCGCGACGCGCGCGCCACCGGCCTCCAGCGCCATCGACAGGTCGGCCGGCAGGGGCAGGACCAGCATGCCCGTGACCGACAGGCGGACGTTGGGATAGTCGCCGACCAGTCCCCGCAGCGATATGTCGGCGCCCCCGTTAACCCTGCGTCCGGTGAGGCCGCCCCACCAGGGCCTCCAGAACAGGTCGACTCCGTGACGCCTTCTCGCGTCGCCGTCGAGCGTGGTGTTCGTCTCGGAGAACAGGCTCAGCGAGGTCCAGGATCGGTCGCTCCTCGGAGGGAGCAGGTGGATGGCGGCTCCGCGGACCACGTAGTAGTCGGAAGGATCGGCCACGTATGCCCAGCGTGGCGAACGCTGCGAGGTCACGGTTCCTCCCGATTCCCGGAGCGTATGGTAGAGCGAGAATCGCACGCGGGGACCGGTCCGGCCGTACTCCGCGGCCAGGTCGATGCTGGGTTCGTGCCGCCGCGTTCCCGTCCGCACCGTCAGCGCGCCGCGTCCCCACGGGAAATCGCGGACCAGCCGGCTGCCCACCGACAGGCCCTCTATCGGATTGTAGCGCACGAGCCTCGGGGTCAATACCGGCGCTTCGAAATACCACTGGCTGATGTCCTGATCCGTCGCCGCCCCCTCCCGGTCGTCGGTACCGCCCGCCACGCCGATGGAATCCAGGACTTCGCCGGCTTCTTCGACCATGCTCCCGTACAGTCCGTCTTCGCGATCCTGCCAGATCGATGGAGGCAGATGGTCGCTCGCAGAGAGCGCCCGCCAGTCGCGCGCCAGGATCACCACGGTTCCCGAGTCGGGTTGCGAGCCGTCCTTTACGACGACCGTGTCTCCCTCCTCGCGCCAGGACTCGATCAGCTCCACGGTCGCCCGCGCGGGATCCCGTGGATCCGCGGCATTCATCGAGACTCGCTCGATCTCGAACTCCCAGTCGTGAAACCCCCGCACCGTGACCCTTTCGGAGTCGTCGGCATCCCATTGGTCTCCGCTGGTGATGTAGTGTGCAAAGCTCGCCCGCCTCGGAAGCCAATGACGGAGGTTCCACATGGAGTAGTCGACGACCGCTACCGGCACGCCGATTTCCAGCCGCGTACCCATGGCCGCGTTGAGACCGTAGTTCAGTATCCGGCCGGCCAATCCCGGACGGGGAGGGGAAGGCGCCTCGACATCGCCCAGCGCCGTGCCCTGATACACCTCTTCAATGTCCAGCAGGGAGCCGCTCCCGCGGCGAAAGCTCAGCTCGGAATCGATGGGCTTGGCGGGGCGGTAGGCGGTTCGCACCATCCCGAAGGTCTCGGGCTCGATCCACATCACGGCAAAGACCAGCCCGAGGTGCTGGGCGCGGGGGTGCGCGGTCACGCTGACCGCCTGAACGGAACGTCCCGCGAAGTGAACCGAGATCGTGTCGCCCGAGCGGAACTGATAGAACCGCTCCGCACCCTCGTCGAACGGGGTCACCGTAGGCACGAACCACGACTCGTCGGCGCGGGGGCCCAGGCCGGAGACGATGAACAGGCTGAACGGATCCCGGGCCGGATCGGCGGCAAAACGTGCCGCAAGCCCTTCGGGCCGGCCGGGCCTGAAGCGCTGTCCACCGACCTCCATGCGGGATCCCAGCACCCGCAGAACCGCAGGCTCGTCCCTCGACCAGCGGACGCGGGCGGCCGACTCCCGCCGCAGGATGGGCCGGTCGCGAACCAGCATCGAGAACTCGAAGGAATTGCGCTCTCTGACGACGGCCGTGTAGGACGCGATGTCCGCCCGGGCCGCATCGCGGGCGGCGCGCGCACCCACCATGAGGCGGCGGGCGGTCTCGTCCAGATAGGCGTCCGAGGTGGCTGCCTCTTCCGGGGCCGGGGCAGCGGTCGGCTCATCTGCGGCCGCGACCGCGACCCCCGCTCCTCCCAGGCCACCGAGGGTAGCATCCAGGGGCAGCGCCTCCCGCGGCGCCCGGGGCACGATGATGACCTGGGATCCCAGCTCCACGTAGCCCAGGTCGGTGCGCGCGAGCAGCTCGTCCAGCGTGCGCGCAACGTTCTTCGTTGCGCAGTCGCAGTCGACGATGCGGCCCGGGGGGAGGAGGCTCGGACTGAAGGCGATCTGCACGCGTGACAGCTCCGCGAGCCGTACGAGAGCCTCGGCGAGCGGCAACTGCCGGACGGAGAGGCGCCCGACGCTGGCCAGCAGGCTGCCGGGCTCCGGATCGACCCCGATTTCGCCCGTCAGCCGCGCCACGTCCCGGGTATCCTGCGCGGCGAGCCCCGGCGGAGAGACCCCCGCGAGCCACGCCGCGATCAGCATCGGTGCGAGCAGGACCCCGCCCCGCATCATCCCGCCGCCGCCGGCCCGCACAGCGGCACGTCCCCGACTCCCGCCGCCGCGCGCGACTCCACCTCGACCTTCCAGCGCACCGCGGTGCCGAACATCCCGGTGCCGTCGCCGAAGACCGAAGGAATCACCGTCTCCCCGTTGATGTTCAGCCGGCCCTCGCGGATCCAGTTGGCCCAGTTGCGGTCCAGCGCCGCGATGGTGACCTCGGCGCGCGCGCCCCCGGGAAGCCCGGCGTCCAACGTGCGATGCAGCTCCACGTTGTCGACGTCGGACAGCAACTCGAGCAGGAAGTCCCTGGGGAAGACCATGTCGGTCACCTCGCGTCCCCGGCCGAGCACGGTAACCGGCAGGTACAGCGCATCGGACGACGACCAGAGGCCGGGGCTCAGCCCGGTGATCTCGGCCTCCCCGACATGAGCCCAGGCGCCCTCGACCGGGACCCACGCGAAGCGATAGCCGGTGCCCGGCTCCACCCGGCAGCGGCCGTCCTCGACCGAGAGACCCTGCGGCACGAACGCGTCGGGCATGCGGCTGGTCCCCTCCAGCACGGCGCCGTCCGGCGTCGTCACGGCGAGGGTGAGCACTTCGCCGGGCGCGAATACCGCGGACGGCGCGGTGGCGGTGTGACAGGAACCGACTATCCCCAGGGGCCCGTCCTCCCCATAGAGATCCTCGGGCAGCACCGTGCACGCCCCCAACGGATCCTCTTCCTCGACGAGCGGCAGGGAGCGCCCCGACGCGCCGGTGATGCGCACGGCAGCGCCCGGCACCTCCGTCAGTAGCTGCTGATAGGCCTCGCTGACCAGCGCCACCGCCCGGGTATCGATCCGCGACGGCTCGGCAGGGTCGACGGTGAGTACGACCGTGGCCGTGGCGACGATCATCCTCTGGCCTGACCCAGTCGGGACATCCGTCACGTCGCAGCCGGCAGCAACGACCATCATCCCCACCAGCGTCAGCTGGCGGCGCATGCCGGCACGACGCATCGGGAGCGCCGCCCGCCCGGCGTCGTGATCCCGCGCCCCGGCGCCCATCAGAACGACACCTCCACGCCGAGGGTGGGCAGGATCGGGAGCATGTGGTTGTCGGTGCCCGCGAGGTTCCCGCGGTTGTAGTGGCGCTGGCGCCACAGCACGTTGTTGCGGTTGTAGAGGTTGATCACGCTCACGTAGGGCGACAGGGTGCCCCAGCCCCTTTGCAGCGTCTTGCGCAAGCTGACGTCCAGCCGGTGGTATGCGGGAAGCCGGGCCCCGTTTCGGGGTCCGAGCAGCGCGGTCCTGACGCTCGCATAGTCGTAGCGCAGGTCGGTCAGCCGCTGCTCGTACTTGCGGAATCTCGCCAGTTGGGCCGTGTAGGGCGTGCCCGTGCCCAGGTTCCAGCGCAGGCCGGCCTCCACGCCCCAGGGCAGGTCGCGCTGGATGGCCACGTCGATCTCCAGGCGCCGGTCGAAGATCGGCGGGAATTCGATGATCGGCGGGGGCACGAGGCCCGCATCCGTGTCCACAAACGACCGCGTGGCTTTCAGAAACGATACGGACACCCACCCTCGCGTCCTTCCCGCGTCCTTGCGCAGCAGGACGTCGATCCCGATGGAGCGGCCGTCGCCCGTCAGCAGATCGTCCGCCGGATCCGTCGGATCGTCGGCCCAGTTCTGGGCGATCACGCCATCGAAGGTGCGCAGGTATCCCTCTGCCGACGCGAACCACTCGCGGTCACTGCCGAAGAAGCCCTCCACGCCCGCCTGGACCTGGTCGGAGATCACGGCCGGCACGTGTTCGCCCGACAGCACCCACGCATCCATGCCGATCGGCAGCCGCTCGTCGCGCAGCGAGTGCAGGAACTGCGTCTGGCGTCCTCCCGCCACGCGCACCGCCCAGCGGCCGTCGCCCAGGAAACGCTTGACGGCGACGCGCGGCGACGGCACCGCTTTGGTCGGCCCCGCCCGCGGTCGCCAGCTGTTCCATCGGAGCCCCGCCTCGAGCAGCCACGGACGGCTCGGGGTCCAGGCCAACTGCGTGTACGCGCTCGACTCCCAACCGCTGCTCTCGCTGTCCTGGAAGTTCGGGGGAACGCCCTCGGACACATTGCGGCTTTCCCGGTGGGCGCCCGCGACGCCCGACTTCCATCGCATGCGCGACGTAGGACGGAGTTCCAGATCGGCCCCGAGCGAAGACTGGCCGATCTCCGTCTCGATCCGCGTGTCTTCGTATTCGGTGAAGTTGAAGCGGGCTCCGAAGCGGGAATATGCGCCGTGGACCTCGAGCGTCCCTCCGCCGGGCATGAGATGGGTCCAGGATGCCCCGACTGCGTCGTTGCCCCAGGGCCAGCGGACGTTCCAGCCCGGGTCTTGATCGTCGCCCAGATCGTCTACAACGGATTCCATGCTCGTGAACAGGAACTCGAGTTCCCGAAGATCGATCCTGTCCCGGCCCGAATACGCGTTGATGCGCACCCGGTCGCCTCCCTTGGTCCAGCCCTCGAAGACGGCCTGAAGGTCCGCGAGGGAGTAGGGGAATGCCGAGTCGGTCAGTCTGGTCACCAGGTCCCAGTAGCTGCGGCGCGCCGACACTTTCCAGCGCGCGGCGGCGAGCCCCAGGCCGTCCCGGATCCCGGGCGCGAGACCGCCCCGAACCGCCACCCGCGACGAGATCAGGCCGAGGCCGGCGTCGACGCCCAGGGTGCCGTCCCCCACGTCGGACTCCACGAGCAGCACCGACGACGTCCGCCCTCCGAACTCCGCGGGAAAGCCTCCGGACCGGAGCTCGGCGCGCTCGACCATGTCCGGATTGAAGACCGAGAATATCCCCATCAGATGGTAGGGATGGAAAAGCGGCACGCGGTCCATCAGGAAGAGGTTCTGATCGCCCGAGCCGCCCCGCACGTTCAGGACGGCGGTGAAATCGGACACCCGGGTCACGCCGGGGAGGATGCTCACGGCTCGAATCGGATCCGGTTCCGCCAGCCCCGGCAGGTTCCTGAGCTCCTCCCCGCTCAGCTCCTGAACCGTGATGCCCGCGGATTCCTCGAAGCGTGCGCGCCGGCGGCTGCGGCGGGCCTCGACGACGACGGGATCCAGCTCGATTGCCTCCTCCGCGAGCGAGATCTCGAGCTCGAGGTCCATGTTCGGCGCCAGATCGACCTCCTCATCGTGAAGGCCGTAGCCGATGCGCCCGATGGTCAGGCGGTAGCGGCCGGCCATGAGGTCGCGGAAGGCGAAGAAGCCGAGGGCGTCGGTGCCGGTCACCCTCTCGACGGTGGAGTCCGCCGCCAGCCTGAGGCGGGCGGTCGCGCTGGCCACCGGAACCTCGACCTCCGAGCGCACCCGGCCGCTGAGGGTCGCATCCAGGGGCAATGCTGCCCGTGCCGCCCGGGGCACGATGATGACCTGCGCGCCCAGTTCCACATACCCCAGCTCCGTGCCGTCGAGCAGCCGGTCGAGGGTGCGCGCAACATTCCGTGTTGCGCAGGCGCAGTCGACGACGCGGTCCGGCGGGAGCAGGCTGGGGCTGAAGGCGATCTGAATCCGGGAACTCTGCGCGAGCTGGACCAGGGCTTCGGACAGCGGCATCCGGCCGATGGAGAGGCGGGCGGCGGCTGCGAGCAGGGTGCCGGGCTCGGGGTCGACTCCGATCTCGCCCCTGAGCGCCGTCAGTTCGGTGTCCTGGGCGCGGAGGGAGGAGGGGAAGGGGAGGATGGAGGGGATGAGGACGAGCGTGGCCGCGATCACTGCGGAGGTGATTCGGCGGATCCGGCGCTCGCGCGAGGGTCCGCCGATCCAGGGGCTGCGGAGACGATGCGTCAAAGGAGTCCGGGATGCCCGCAGGCGCTTCCGTTCCGGGATCATCGACTCTCGTCCGCGTTTCGCAGCCGCATCCGCACCCGTCCGTCGCCGATGCTGCACTGGGCGTCGATGACGTTGCAGATTACGGTCATGACCTCATCCAGGGACCTGGACGTGAACCACATGGTCAGCGTCCGCTCCAGCAGGACGGCATCCTCGACCGCAACCTCCGCGCCGTACCGCTGCTCGACTTCCCGAAGGGCGAGGGCCAGAGGGGTGTCCTGGAAGATGATGAAGCCCTCCAGCCAGGCGGCCGCCTCCTCGATCGGGGGCGCCTCGGTTACGGGGCCCGGCCGGCCCTCGATGATGCTCGCCGCCTGCCCGGCGCCGACCTGGACTTCCTCGGTCGCGGTTCCAAGCGCGACGGTTCCCTCGACGACGACCAATCGGAGCTCGTCGAGCTGGGCGGTCAGATGAAAGCGTGTTCCGAGGACGCGTGCGGTGCCAGCCGCGGTGGTGACCCTGAACGGCTGCGCCGGGTTGCTGGCGATGGAGAAGAACGCCTCGCCCTCGAGGACGACGGCCCGGGCGGATCCGTCCACGTTGCGCACGCGGCTGCCCGGACCCAGGCGGATCACGCTGCCGTCGCCCAGGCGGACCATCGCGGTCTCGCCGGGCGCCGTGATGAATTCCTGGGACGCCAGGCTGCCCCCTCCCGCTCCGCTCGCGGCCGGGTCCCGGCCGTTCCAGACGACCAGGGCCGCCGCCGCGAAGACGCCCGCGGTGGCCCAGCCCGCAAACAGGCCGAAGCGGGAGCGCACGGGTCGTCTGCGCGCCCGGTCGTCTGCGCGCCGGATGGCGGCGGCTCTCCGGGCCTCCGCCTCGCGGACCACCAGGTCGCTGGCGGGCGGGGCGCCGGGCTCCACCTCCAGGTCGGCGGCGTGCGCGGCTTCCACCAGGAGCCGGAGGTCGTTCACTTCCGCCTCGGCGTCGGGCGTCTCGCGGAGCCACGCCTCGACCGACCGGTTTTCGTCGTCGGTCGTCCGGCCGCGCAGATACTGTAGAAACAGTTCGTCCATCTCTCTCGATCCTTCCGGGGTTCCCACCGGGAACCGTTGTCCTACACCGGACAAGCGCACGGCGCGCCGCCTGCTACTATCCGCACGGGCGGCCGACTCGGGTCAGCCATCGGCCGCCGCCACCGCCCCCCGCACCGTCCTGAGCGCGGTCGACATCTGGTTCGCCACCGTCTGCGCCGAAACGTTCATCACGGCGGCCGCTTCCGCGTGGGACAAGCCCCGCTGGAAGACGAGCTCGAACACCTCGCGCCGGCGGTCGGGCAGCGCCGCCACGGCGGCCCGGAACCTGTCGGCCAGCAGCCTCGCGTCGAGCTCGTCGGCCGGCGTCGCGGCCTGTCCGCCCCGCATTGCATCGTCGCGCCCCTGCCGGTCCTGCCAGCGCCGCCGCACCGCCCGCCTGCGCTTCTCGTCGATGACCAGATGACGGACGATGCGGTAGAGGTAGACCCGCGCCGAGCCCCGCGGACGCCATCCCCGCCGCCGTTCCCAGACCTGGATGAAGGCCTCCTGGGCCATGTCGCGCGCCAGATCGACATCGCCCACCTGGCTCGCCGCGTAGCGCACCAGCTCGGGCCAGCACAGGTCCATCTGGACCTGCCCCGCTTTCACGGACGGTTAGTTGTTGGGGTTGATGGTGTCTGAATTGATTCCTCCTCCACCCTCCAACGGGGGAGAGAAGCGGCGTGCGCACCGCGCGCGCCGGAGAGCCTCGGCGGTCCCGGCACTGCG
>JAJDYN010000037.1 GCA_022825135.1 Gemmatimonadota bacterium
TGCGGGAGGACGTCCGCCACGACATCGACGCCCTCAGGCTCGATATCCAGGACATCCGCGTAGACGTCCGCCAACTGCGCGACAAGCTGCTCGTGCCCGCCGGGGGCGTGTGATGACGCCCGCCGCTCGCCCCCCGATGAAGCTGAGCCAGGAACTGTTCGCCATCCTCGCCGTCGGCGTAACGCTGACGGGGCTCCAGATCACCCTGTTCGTCAACCTGCGCGGCGAGATGAGTGAACTGCGCGGCGAGATGGGGAGCATGGAGACGCGCCTGCGCGGCGAAATCGGCGTGGTGCGCGACGAGATGCGCGACGAAATGAACGTCCTGCGCGAGGACGTCCGCCACGACATCGACGCCCTCAGGCTCGACATCCAGGACGTCCGCGAAGACGTCCGCCAACTGCGCGACAAGCTGCTGGTGCCCGCCGGGGGCGCGTGACGACGCCCGCCGCTCGCCCTCCGATGAAGCTGAGCCAGGAACTGATCGCCATCCTCGCCGTCGGCGTAACGCTGACGGGTCTGCAGGTCACCCTGTTCGTCAGCCTGCGCGGCGAGATGGGGAGCATGGAAACGCGCCTGCGCGGCGAAATCGGCGTGGTGCGCGACGAGATGCGTGGCGAGATGAGCGTCTTGCGTGACGAGATGCGCGGCGAGATGAACGTCCTGCGGGAGGACGTCCGCCACGACATCGACGCCCTCAGGCTCGATATCCAGGACATCCGCGAAGACGTCCGCCAACTGCGCGACAAGCTGCTCGTGCCCGCCGGGGGCGTGTGATGACGCCCGCCGCTCGCCCCCCGATGAAGCTGAGCCAGGAACTGATCGCCATCCTCGCCGTCGGCGTAACGCTGACGGGTCTGCAGGTCACGCTGTTCGTCAGCGTGCGCGGCGAGATGAGCGAATTGCGCGGCGAGATGGGGAGCATGGAAACGCGCCTGCGCGGCGAGATGAGCGTCCTGCGAGAGGACGTCCGCCACGACATCGACGCCCTCAGGCTCGACATCCAGGACATCCGCGGAGACATCCGCCAACTGCGCGACAAGCTGCTGGTGCCCGCGGCGGGCGCGTGATGGCGCCTCCTGCTACCGGATAACGCTGCCTCCCGTCCGGTCATCGGGCACGAAGCGGTCCCGATACGGCATCTCGATGGCCGGCAGGGTCTCGGCGTTCATCACCGCGTCCTCGGGCACGAGGTCGTTCAGGTAGAGGATGTACGCGATCACCGCGTAGGTCTCGTCCGCCGTCATGGTGCCGGGGGTGAGCTGCGGCATCGCCTTCACGATGTAGTCGTAGAGCGTCGTGGCGTAGGGCCAGTAGCCGCCGACGGTGCGGCCGGCCGGCCACTCCTCCCACGGCTCGCGGGTCACCAGAACATCGTTGGGCCCCTCGGTGCCGGTGGGACCGTGGCAGGCGATGCACTGCATGAGGTAGATCTGTTCGCCCTCTGCGACGGTGCCGCTTCCGGGAGGCAGCCCCTCCCCGTCGGGCTTGACGTCGATGTCCCACATGGCGACGCGCTCGGCCGAGGCCGCGCTCCCGAACCCGAAGAGTTCCGGGGGCTCGGCGCCGTCCGAGGATCCCGCGGCGGACGAGGATCCGGCGGGCGCGCAGCCGACGGCCAGGACCATCGTTGCCAGCGCGACGCGCCTCATACCAGGTCTCCCAGGCCGAAGGTGACGGCGCCGTCCGCCCCGACCTTCCAGACCCGCTGCTGATTGTTGTGGTACGCCGTGCGCTCGCCGCGCGCCTCCCAGAGCTGCTGCACCGTGGGCTGCACGTAGCCCGTCTCGTCGACCGCGCGGCTGATCAGGAGGCTTTCGCTGCCGTCCCAGTTCCAGAGATGGCGGAAGCGGACCGTCGACTTGGGCAGGATGGGCTCCTGAAGCTCGGCCTCGGTCCAGCTCCGGCCGCCGTCGGTGCTGATGTCGACGCGTGTAATACGCCCGCGTCCCGTCCACGCGAGCCCCTGGATCTCCCACCATCCCGTGTCGGGCAGCGTGTAGGGATACGCGGGGAAGGTGATGGTGGACTTGGCGTCCATGAAGAAGCTGAACTGGCGCGAAAGGCCGCCCTTGAGCGGGTCGGTGTAGCGCGAGGTCTCGTCGCGGGTCATGGTCGGGCGGTCCGTCACCTCGATGCGCCGCAGCCACTTGACGCTGGCGTTGCCCTCCCAGCCGGGCAGGAGCAGGCGCAGCGGATAGCCCTGCTCGGGGCGGATGGCCTCGCCGTTCTGCCCGTAGGCGAGGAGCGAGTCGTCCATGATCTTCTCCATGGGCACGCTGCGCGACATGACCGCCGCGTCGGCGCCCTCGGCGAGGATCCAGGTCGCGGCCGGATCGGCGCCCACCTCGTTCAGGATCGTGCTGACCGGCACGCCCACCCACTCGCTCGTGCTGAGCAGCCCGTCCAGAGCCTGGGGAGTGATCTCGACCGGCATGCGCTCGCGATTGTACGCTCCGCCCCCGTTGCCGGAGCACTCCAGGAAGTAGGTGCGCGCCACCGACGGATAGCGCTTCAGGTCGGCCATCGAAAAGACCATCGGGCGCTCGACCATCCCGTGCACCAGCAGCTCGTGACGGCCCGCGCGGATGTCGGGGATGCCGGCGTGATGGCGCTCGAAGTGCAGATCCGCCGGCGTGATGGTGCCCTGCAGTTCCTGCAGCGGTGTCCGCGAGGAACTCGAGAGCGTCTGCGAGCGGGTGAGCCGCCGCGGCCGCTCCTCGGGCGCGCGCACGCCCACCTCGGAGGTGAAGCGGCCCGGGACCTTGGTGGGGTCGTCGGGCGGCGTCGGGGCCTCCTGCGCGACCAGCTTGACGGCGTCGGCCTTCGTCTTGATCAGGCCTGCGGCCACGGCCCCGGAAGTAGCGGCGATCCAGGTGCGGCGAGAGATGGAGGAGCGGCTGTTCGATGCCATCTCGGATACCCTCCGAAGGGTGGATTGCGAAGCGACGATAATCCTGTAAGCCAGCCTACGGCGGGAGGGGCGTGCGAGCAAGCGCGGGCCTGCCCCACTCGGCGGCACTTCGTGCCGGGATCAAATGGATGAATCCCCGGGGCGTCCCGCTCTCCTTGCGCCTCCGCCCGCAAGCGTCAGCTTCCGAAGCATCGCCTTCACGCGTCCCGCCCCACGGAGCCCAAGCCGATGTCGCGTCCCGTCCTCTCCCGGTCCCGTCCCGCCCCTTCCCGGTCCCGTCCCGCCCCCGTCCTCGCGCTGGCGTGGTTGGCCACCCTCGCCGTTGCCGGCATCCCCAGCTCCGCCCAGGCCCAGGGCACCCGCTTCCTGCGCCAGCCCGACGTGAGCGCGACCCATGTCGTGTTCGTGCACGCCAACGACCTGTGGCTCACGGGCCGGGACGGGGGCGACGCCATGCGGCTCACCAGCTCCGAGGGCGCGGAGACCGATCCTGCGTTCAGCGCGGACGGGCAGTGGATCGCCTTTTCGGGACAGTACGGGGGCAACACCGACGTCTACCTGATGCCCGCCGCGGGCGGCCAGCCGCAGCGGCTCACGTGGCATCCGGCGGCCGACGTGGTGCAGGGATGGACGCCGGACGGCGAGATCCTCTTCCAGTCGGGCCGGGACGCGGTGCCCACACGGCTGTGGAAGTTCTACACGGTGCCGCCGGCGGGCGGTCTGCCGGCGCCGCTCGCGCTGCCGCAGGCGTTCCTGGGCGGGATGTCGGGCGACGGGGAGTACATCGCCTACCAGGAGATCGACCAGTGGGACCCGGAGTGGCGCAACTACCGGGGCGGGCAGGCGCAGCCGATCGGCATCGTCTCGACCGCCGACTGGGAGCGCACCACGCCCTCGTGGGAAGGCGAGCGGCACATGGACCCGGTGTGGATGGACGGCGTGGTGTACTACCTGTCCGAGCGGGACTGGGCCAGCAACGTGTGGTCGTTCGACCCGCGCACGGGGACGGAGCGCCAGTTGACGCGGCACGCCGACTTCGACGTGAAATCGCTCGGGGCCGGGGACGGCGTCGTGGTCTACGAGCAGGCGGGGTACCTGCACGAACTGGATCCCGCGTCCGGGCGCACGCGCGCGCTCGAGATCCACGTGGCCGGCGACATGAACTGGTCGCGGGCGCGCTGGGAGCAGGTTCCGTCCGCGCAGATGCGCGACGCCCGCCTTTCCCCCACAGGCAAGCGGGCGCTCTTCGAGTGGCGCGGCGAGATCTTCAGCGTGCCGGCGGAGGAGGGCTCCTGGCGCAACCTCACCCGCACCCCGGGGGTGGCCGACCGGCATCCGGTGTGGTCCCCCGACGGGTCGCGCATCGCCTGGTTCAACGACGCGGCCGACGAGTACGCGCTCGTGATCGGCGACCAGGACGGGGCGAACCCGCGCCGCATCGAGATCGCCGAGCCCTCCTTCTACTTCCGGCCCGAGTGGTCGCCGGACGGGAACAAGCTGGCCTTCACCGACACGCATTACCGCGTCCTGGTGTTGGATGTGGAGTCGGGCGAGGTGGAACACGTCGACACCGACCGCTTCGCGCACCCGCAGCGCACCATGAACCCGGTGTGGTCCCCCGATTCGCGCTGGATCGCCTACGCGCGCCGCCTCGACAACCAGTTGCGCGCCATCTTCGTGCACGACGCCGAGGCAGGCGAGACGCACCAGCTCACCGACGGCATGTCCGACGCGATCACACCTGTGTGGGACGAATCCGGGAAATACCTCTACTTCCTGGCCTCGACGGACTACGGCCTGAACACCGGCTGGCTCGACATGACCTCCTACGACCGGCCCATCACGCGCGCGCTCTACCTGGCGCTGCTGGACGAGGACGAGCCCTCGCCCTTCCTGCCGCGGAGCGATGAGGAGGCGGAGGGCGACGAGGGGAGCGACGCCGGAGGCTCGGGCGAGGCCGGGAGTGGCCCCGGGAGCGGAGCGTCCCGTTCCGGCCAGGACGCGCCCGCCGCCGTCTCGATCGATTTCGAGGGCATCGCCCGCCGGATCATCGACGCGCCCGGACTGCCCCTCGAAGACTACGCGGGTCTCGCGCCCGGCCCGGAGGGGACCGTCTTCGTGATGCAGGGCGGAGGCTTCGGCGGCGGGGAGCTGCTCAGGTACTCCGTCGAGGACCGGGAGGCGGAGGACTTCGTCGAGCAGGCGACCGCGGTGACCGTGTCCCACGACCGCGAGCACCTCCTTTTCCGGACCGGCGGCACCTGGCGGGTGGTGGGCACCGCGCGCGCCCCCGGCGGAAACGACGGCCGCCTCGACTTCGACGGCATGCGGGTGCGCGTCGAGCCCACCGCGGAGTACGCGCAGATGCTCCGCGACGGGTGGCGCTTCATGCGCGACTTCCTCTACGTCGACAACCAGCACGGGGCGCCGTGGGACGATGTCTGGGACTGGTATTCGGCGTGGCTCCCCGACGTGCGCCACCGTTCGGACTTCAACCAGTTGCTCGACATGCTCTCGGGCGAGATCGCGGTGGGGCACTCGTATGTGCGCGGGGGCGACTATCCCGAACTCGACAACCCGCGCACCGGCCTGCTGGGCGCGGACCTGGAGGAGGACGGCGGCTTCTACCGCATCACGCGCATCTACGATGGCGGCGACTGGACGCCCGGGACCGCCGGGCCGCTCTCCATCCCCGGCATGGACGTGTCGGAAGGCGACTACCTGCTGGCCGTGGACGGGGCCGAACTGCGGGCGCCCACCAACCCCTACGAGCTGCTCGAGGGCACCGCCGGGCGCACCATCACCCTGACGGTCGGGCCCTCTCCTTCCATGGATGAGACCCGCGACATCATCGTGGAGCCCGTCGCCAACGAGGGCATCCTGCGCCGCTGGGCGTGGGTCGAGGCCAACCAGGCCCGCGTCGACGAGATGAGCGGGGGCCGGCTGGCGTATGTGTGGCTGCCCAACACCGGGCAGGGCGGATACCAGTACTTCAACCGCATGTACTACGCCCAGCAGGATCGCGAGGGGGCGGTCATCGACGAGCGCAACAACGGCGGCGGCTCGGCGGCCGACTATATCGTCGACATGCTCGACCGCGAGCTTACCGGCTACTTCAACTCGCGCGCGGGCGACCGCAAGCCGTGGACCCAGCCGATGGCCGGGCTGTTCGGGCCCAAGGTCATGGTGATCAACGAGCGCGCGGGCTCCGGCGGCGACCTGCTGCCCTACCTGTTCCGCTTCAAGGGCGTCGGGCCGCTGGTTGGCACCAAGACCTGGGGCGGCCTTGTGGGAACCTGGGACACCCCGCCCCTCATCGACGGCGGCGGCTTCGTGGCCCCCCGCGGCGGCTTCTTCGACGTGAACGGCGAGTGGGCCGTGGAGGCGGAAGGCGTGGCGCCCGACATCGAGGTGCGCAACGACCCCGCGCCCGTAATCGCCGGCGGCGACCCGCAACTGGAGGCCGCCGTCAATGAAGCGCTCCGCCTGCTCGAGACCGGGAAGGTCACCTTCGAGGACGAGCCCCCGCCACCGGTGCGCTACCGGAGGCCGGGGGGCGGGCAGTGACGCGCCGCCGCCAGGTCCGCTCCTGGGTCCTCTTCGACTTCGCCAACTCGATCTACCCGGCGGTCATGACCACGGCCGTCTTCCCGGTCTTCTACGTCGGCACAGTGGTCGGCGGCGAAGGCGGCGAGGGGGAGCTGTGGTGGGGTACGGCGGTCTCGCTCTCGGCCCTGGTGGTGGCGCTCTCGGCACCGCTGCTCGGCGGGATCGCCGACAAGTGCGGGCTGCGCAAGCGCTTCCTGGCCGTCTACGTGGCGGTCTGTCTCATCAGCGTGGCGCTGATCGCGACCGTTGGCCCGGGAATGGTGCTCGCCGGCTTCATCCTCTTCGTGATGGCCAACATCGGCTTCGAGGGCGGGCTCGTCTTCTACAACGCCTATCTCCCGGACATCGCCCCGCCCGAAGAGCGGGGCTCGGTGTCCGGCTACGGCTTCGGCTGGGGATACCTGGGGTCGGCGCTGGGCCTGATTCTGGCACTGGTCTTCCTCCAGGTGCTCTTCCCGGGCCGCATCGAGCCCGTCTGGCTCCTGGTGTCGGGCTTCTTCCTTCTCTTCGCCATTCCCGCGTTCCGCAATCTGCCCGCCGACCGGGGCGGCGACATGCGGGTACGCGACGCGGCGGCCTGGGGAACGCGGCGCTTCCTCGTGACCGTGCGCGAAGTCTGGGCCCTGCGCGACATTCGCCGCTTCCTCACCTCGTACTTCTTCTACATCGACGGCATCCTGACGGTCATCGTCATGGCCGGCGTCATCGCCACCGAGACCTTCGGGTTCGAGCAGACCGACACCATCATCCTGTTCCTCGTGGTGCAGTTCTCGGCGATGGCGGGAGCTCTCACGCTCGCCAGGCCGACCGACCGGCTCGGCCCGAAGAAGGTCCTCACCGGCGTCCTGATCATGTGGGTGGTGGCCGGCATCGCCGCCTATTTCGTGCAGTCGACCGCAGTCTTCTACGGCCTTGCCATCGTGGCCGGCCTCGGCCTGGGCGTGGTACAGTCCGCAAGCCGTGCCTACCTGTCGCTCATGATTCCGCAGGGCAGAGAAGCGGAGATATTCGGATTCTATGCCTTCTGCGGGCGGACGTCGTCGGTCCTCGGACCGCTGCTCTTCGGCCTGGCCACCTTCCTCGCAGCCGGCAACCAGCGCCCTGGCTTCCTCGTGCTCACCGCGCTGATGCTGGCCGGGCTGCTGCTCCTCCAGCGGGTGCCGGATTCGATCCGAACCTGAGTTCGCCGATGTCGTACCAGTCGATGCCCCGGTCCGGGTAGCCATCCGGGTCCCTCGGACTGACCGGCCGGTCGACGAGCACCGCCAGCGTCGAGCCGAGCACGTCGAACCCCACCGCCCGGTGGCGCACGCGCACGGAACCGGCGAACTCGGGGCCGACGAAGACATCGAGGTGCGAATACTCTTCCCGGTCACGGTTGGTGAGCACCCACAGGCGGTTCCGGTCGTCGACCCAATAATGCACGCCATAGTCCTCGGGCGTGCTGCGAAACTCTTCCAATCGGCACGGTTCCCGCATGACCAGCCGCGATGCCGGTCCGCAGTTCTCCAGGTAGCGTTCCACATCGCTCGCGGAGGGATATTCGGTCGTGTACAATGGTGAGCGCAGCACAGTGCCGAAGTCATCATCCCGGTCGGCCAGGTAGAACATCTGTCCATCGCAGAGGCCGAAGAACATGCCGCCGGACGACAGCCTCGCCGGGTCTTCCAACCCCTCCGGATAGGCGAATCCCTCCGCTACCTCCGGCATCCGGCATCCGGCCTCCGCAGCCATGTCATTGGGGAACGTCCCGCCCGGTCCCCGGATGATGCTCGATGGTGTGCTCGGGAACTCCCCCGGGCCCTGGCCACGCCGGCCGAAGACCGAGGTCCGTCCGCCGTCCCGGGGAATGCAATGAACGCGGTAGTCGTAGCTTTCGATTACGCACGCGAGACCCTCGGTCGGCAGCGCGATATCTCCACCGAAGGACAATGGGGCTCCAGCGGATGCGACCGGGGTCAGTTCGACCAACTGGTCCTGTAGTCCGAAGTTAGTCCCGGATCGTGCCCCGGATTCACTGCCTGACGGCTGCGCGGAATAGCCGCCAGGCGTCCAGCCGATGGCCGGGAACACGAACAGTGCGCTCACCAGCCGCAAGATGCGTTTGCACATTACCTGTCCCTCCCGGGCAAGTGCTCCCCTGATCGGACCGGGCTGGCACGCACCGGGGCCCGACAGCCGCAAGCGAAAGTAGTGCGTCTCCCGCCTACCCGGCGAGGCGCGCGCTCACGAGCCGGTTCATGCTGACGCCCTGTTCGGCGGCCTGGATCGCGAGGGCACGGTGCGTTTCCGGGGGCACCCGAACCAGGAACCTGCCGCTGTACGGTCGGGTCGCGATCGGGTCCGGAGGCGTTTCTCCGGCCTCGCGCATGTCTGCCACGGACTCACCAACGACGCGTCGGATTCCGGCCAGCGCCTCCCCGGGCGTGCACGCCAACCAACTGAGGGAGGGAAACTCGGCGCAGAGACCCACGTGCTCGTCATCCTCTGCGGACCAGGTGATCCGGTACGTGTAAAGGTCGGTCACTTCTCGCTCTCCAGTTTCTCGATCGCCTTCAATACCTGACGCACTTGATACGGGGTTTGATATCGATAATGATATCATATGTCAACCGAACCGACACCTCTTGTGTCCCGCAACTTGAATCTCGCGCCCTTCGCGCTCACAATTTGCCGCGCAACCACGTGACACGAGGACCCATGCGAGGCCCCCGGAGCCCATGACCAACCGCCCGCCCGCGCGCGCCGCGCCTGCTGCAGCCGCATTCCCAACCGCACCGCGCGCGCTTCTCGCCACACTGACCCGGGTGGCCGTCATCCTCGCCCTCGCCGCGACGCTCGCTCCTGCCGCCGCATCCGCGCAGGCCGAAGCCACCACCGGAGTCGTCCGCGGCACGGTGCGCGATCCCGCCGGCGCCCCCGTTGTGGGCGCCGTGGTCCTCATCGAACATCGTGAGACGGGGTTCCGCAGCACGGTGGAGACGACGGCCGAGGGAACGTTTGCGCGCACGCTGCTTCCGCTCGGCACCTACGATGTGACCGCGACCGCGCCCGACGGGTTCGGGACCGACCGCAGGGAAGGGCTGGTGCTGCGCGTCGGCGAGACGCTCCTGCTCTCGCTGGGGTTCGCACCCGTGGAGCTCGAGGGCATCACCGTGACCCGCGAGCGCGACATCCTCCTCGACACCGAAGACGTCACCAGCTCGCAGCGCTTCTCGGAGGAGGTCGTGGATGGCCTGCCCTCGAACGGCCGCAACTTCCTTGATTTCACGCTCCTCACCCCCGGCGTATCCATCTCGCAGGGGCCCGACGGAGACGAGCTCAACGTCAGCGGTCAGCGCGGCATCTTCAACAACTTCATCGTCGACGGGGCCGACTTCAACAACGCCTTCTTCGGCGAGCAGAGGGGCGGCCAGCGGCCCGCCTTCACCTTCAACCAGGACGCCATCGAGGAGATGGTGGTGGTGAACCAGGGCGCCACCGCAGAGTTCGGGCGCTCGGCGGGTGGATTCGTGAACGTCGTCACCCGCTCGGGCACCAACGACTTTGCGGGCACGGCCCACTACTACGGCCAGTGGGATGCGATCTCGGCGGCGTATCCGGAGGCGCGAGGCGTCGGCAAGCCGGAGTTCGGCCGGGGGCAGTTCGGGTTCACCGTGGGCGGGCCGATCGTGCGCGACCGGGCCTTCTTCTTCCTCGCCTACGACCAGCAGAGCTCCAGCGAGACCAAGCAGCAGCAGCGGCTGGTGAACAGCGAGGCCAACCTGCGCAAACTGGACAGCTTCCTGAAGTCGCGCTGGCCCGGGCTCTTCGATGATGAATTCGGCCCCATCGAGCGCACCGACGACGCGCGCGCGCTCATCGCCAAGCTGGATGTCAGCGCCGGCGAGCGGCACCAGGCCTCCTTCAAGTACAACTACACCTGGTCGGAGCAGGTGAACGGCACCTTCGATGTGGATTCGTGGGGCCTCTCATCCAACGGCATCGAGGGCGACTACTCGCACGCGGTCAACGCGAGCCTGCGTTCGCTGCTGGGCAACACGGTCTCCAACGAATTCCGCTTCCAGTGGGCGGGCGAGGACCGGCCGCGCTGGTACGGGGGGCCGCTCATCCCCGGGGCGCGGCTGCCCGGGCCACCCCAGTTCGCGCGTCTCGGCGGGCGTCCGTTCCCCGACATCGGCATGGACTTCGCCGACGGCTTCCGCATCGGCCTCCCCTTCTTCCTGCCCATCGATCCGGGGTACGACACGCGGGTGCAGCTGGTCGACAACGTCTCCTGGCTGTCCGGTGCGCATCTCTTCAAGGCGGGCGTCGAATTCAACCGCACCACCGTGGAGCAGCAGTTCATCGGCTTCGCCAACAGCCGCTACATCTTCGATTCCGTCGATGGCTTCATCGGCTTCGCCACCCACGGCAGCGGCTACGTGACCTGCTCGGACGGTTCGGCCAGCGCCAGCGGCGCGTGCCCGGCGGGCAGCTCGGTGACGGGCCCGGTGCTGCTCTACCTCCAGTCGGCGACCGTTCCCGGGGTGCCCGCCGACCAGCTCGGCCTCCAGAGCATGACCACCCACGAGCTCGCCTTCTTCCTCCAGGACACCTGGAAGCCGACCGACCGCCTGACGCTGAACCTGGGCGTGCGTTGGGAGGGCGCCTGGCATCCCGAGGTCTTCACCCGGCCCGGGGAGACCTTCTACGCGCCCTACCTGAGCGACCCGCGGTTCCCGTCGGACGGCACCATCCCGGACGACCTCGACAACGTCCAGCCGCGCTTCGGGCTCGCGTGGGACGTGGACGGCGGTCGAACCGTCGTGCGGCTCAACGCCGGGGCGTACAACGCGCGCATCCCCGGACTCGTCTTCGCCCAGTACCGCACCACCAACGGCGCCTTCCAGCAGATCCTCTTCCGGAGCAGCGCCGATGCGGCTGTGCTGGGGCCGGTGCCCGCCATCGACGAGCAGATCGACGGGTCCGCGGCCACGCCCTTCCTGCCCGACATCCAGGTCGCCGACCGGAACCTTGAACTGCCGCGCACCTGGTCGTTCGGGGCGGAGGCGACCCGCGCCCTCAGCCCGGTGGTAACCGCGAGCGTTTCCTGGCAGCACGCGCGCACCGACGGCCTCTTCCGCTTCGTGGACCGGAACGCCGCCGCGCTGGGGTCGCCTTTCGGGATCGGCACACACCCGTCGGGCGGGGGCATCAACGCGCTGACCGTGGGCGAATCGAGCGCGCGCTCACGCTATCACGGGCTCACGCTGGGGCTGCGCGGCCAGGACGCCGCGAGCGGCTTCGCCTACGATTTCAACTACACCCTGGGCTTCGACCGCTCCGACGACGACAACGAGCGCGACCCCTTCACCTACCGCTACGCGGATCCGCGCAACCTGGAGGCCGAGTACGGCTGGTCCGACCGAGACCGGCGCCACCAGTTCAACGGCTATTTCGTCTTCTCGCTGCCGGGCGGCGTCAGCGCGTCGCACATGTTCCGGCTGCTGAGCGCGTCACCGGTGTCGGAGAAGTGCGCGAGCCCCGGCGAGCGCGCCGCCGAGCCCGCGGACCGCATCTGCCCCGACGGCTCCGTGCTCCAGCGCAACACCCTGCGCCGCGACAACGCCTTCTTCACCTGGGACTTCCGCGTCTCCCGCGAATTCGAACTGAGCAACGGAACGGTGCTTGAGCCCGTGTTCGAGGTCTTCAACGCCACCAACCAGGACAACTTCCTCGACACCGCCCACGGCTCCCTGCTCTTCAACTTCGACGGCTCCATCAGGAGCGGTCTGGGGGATACGAGGCGGGCGCAGGTGGGGGTCAGGATGAGGTTCTAGAGGGAGGATTCCTCCATGGCCTCCCATCAGGGTTGGTTTATCGTCCGAAAAAGCTCGATGCTCAACTCTTGAGCCCGTGCCACTTGCTCGCTGGTCATTCGACGTGACAGCAGATCCCTGGCTTCCTGGGCCTCTTCAACGCCCTGCGCGCCAGCCAGATTGAACCAGGCGTAGGCAACCACATGGTTCTCCGGAACGCCCTCCCCGTTTGCGTACATTTCCCCGAGGGCGAACTGAGCGGTAGCGTAACCCTGTTCGGCAGCGGCTCGGTACCAGCGGATAGCTTCGGCGTCGTTCTCCGGAACGCCTTCTCCGTTGGCCAACATGACCCCGAGGCGCCACTGATGGTAACCGAAGCCCTGTTCCGCAGCGGTGCCATACCAGCGGACGGCTTCGGCGTCGTTCTCCGGAACGCCTTCTCCGTTGGCGTACATGACCCCGAGGCTCCACTGATGGTAAGCGTAGCCCTGTTCGGCAGCGGCGCGGTACCAGCGGATAGCTTCGGCGTCGTTCTCCGGAACGCCTTCTCCGTTGGCATACACGTCCCCGAGGCTCCACTGATGGTAAGAGTAGCCCTGTTCGGCAGCGGCGTGGAGCCAGCGGACGGCCTCACCGTCATCTTCCGGAACGCCCTCTCCATTGGCGTACATGAGCCCGAGGCGCCATTGATAGTAAGCGTTGCCCAGTCCCGCAGCGGCGCGGTACCAACGGACAGCTTCGGCGTCGTTCTCCGGAACACCATCTCCGTTGGCGTACATGACCCCGAGGCGCCACTGAGCGTCAGCATAGCCCTGTTCGGCAGCGGTGCGGAGCCAGCGGACAGCCTCGGCGTTGTTCTCCGGAACGCCCTCCCCGAGGGCGTACTTGCGCCCCAACAGCACCTGGATGTCCGCGTCGCCCCGTTCCGCGGCGGAGATCAGCGCCGCCAGGCTGTCTGGGGACAATTCGTCAACGGGTGGCGCGTTTGTCTGCTGTGCAAGTCCCGGGCTGAACGTCAGCGCTGCTGCGAACAACGCGGCTGCCGAGATGGCCATGGCTGTCGCGGGAGACGGGATTATTCTGAGTTTGCCGACCATGGTGGCACCTCCGACACCATCGACCA
Source organism: Gemmatimonadota bacterium (assembly GCA_022825135.1). GTDB lineage: Bacteria > Gemmatimonadota > Gemmatimonadetes > Longimicrobiales > Gaopeijiaceae > BD2-11. Next base: position 13,448 of record JAJDYN010000037.1, read on the forward strand.
TCCGTAAGCCCTCCTCGTTCCTGCCCCACCAGCGCGGCGCTACATCACCCGCCCGCTGGCGACGGCCATTAAGTTCCGCCGCCAACGCGCCTCACGGGGAACCGCCCTCTATTACGGAATGACGGTATAGTAAGAAGCATGCCACGGCGTCAGGATCGTGTCTAAATTATGTTATCGTAACACGTTGTGGAGTCTGATGATCTCACGTTGGAGGTGCGCATGCGCCCGGTTGTGGGATTCTGGTGTTCGAAAACGACCAGCTGCCAGATGAGTCAAGATGCAATGCAGACAATGGCCATCTCTTCCGCCTCGGCTCAGACGGCCTGGTCGCCTTCGTGGAGACGGACGACCTGGATGTGCCCTGCGTGATCGTGAAACGGCTGCGGGAGGAAGGCGCCAGTCCAGAGGGTGCCCCGCCAAGGCTGAATCGGATCCAACCGCCCTACCTGTTCGAAATCGGGACGTGCGGTCCCATTATCGGTCGAATCGCCGATCTTGTCGCTCATCCTTGATGGTATTCCTATATTCTTGCGATACATGGGGATACGTGTTCCGGGAACTTGCTGGCATGAACCTTTCCACCAAGCTCGCAGACGACTGCGGTGCGCAGAGGCTACGGCGGTCCTGCTGACACTTGGGGAGAACCACGAGGGAGCCACGCTTGGACATCATTCGAGATACCCGCCCCGAGAAACGGAAGAAGAAGCTGGCGTGGAGCGCCACAGGCATCGGCACGCTGGCGATCGCCGTCGTCGGATGGCAACTGCTACCGTCCGGCGCCCCGACCATGGATACAGCCATGGTCTGGAGCGACACGGTCGCGCACGGGACGCTGATCCGGCAGGTGAGGGGCCCGGGCACGCTCGTACCGGAGCAGATGCGCTGGATCACCGCGTTGACCGCCGGGCGCATCGAGCAGATCCTCTCGCTGCCCGGTACCGACGTGTCGGCCGGCGACCTCATCATGCGTCTGAGCAACCCTGATGTGGACATGCAATTGTTGCAGGCCCAGCAGCAGCTTTCGGCGGCGCACGCGAGCCTCGTTCAGTTGCTCACCAACCTCAGGATGCAGGAACTCCAACAGCGCGCTACAACAGCCACCGTGCGCGCGGACTATCTTGAGGCGGATCGAACCCATCGGATCAACCAGCAGCTCTTCGACGAGAACCCCGACCTCGTCGCCCGGGCCGACCTCGACCGGTCACGCGAGTCGCTGGAAGCCCTTAGGCTTCGGCTCGAGACCGAGGAGGAGCGCCTGGACGTGATCGTGGGCACGTCGCAGGAGCAGGTCAGCGCCCAGGAGGAACAGATCACGCGCCTCGCCGACCTGGTCCGGTTCAGCCAGGATCGCATCCAGTCAATGCACGTGACCGCGCCTGTGAAGGGCGTGCTGGCGCCGCTCGACATTCCGCTTCAGGAGGGACAGTGGGTGCAGTCGGGGCAGGCGCTGTCGCGGGTCGTCGTTCCGGGCCGCCTGAAAGCCGAAATCCGCATACCGCAGACGCAGGCGCAGGATGTCGCCGTGGGACAGGTCGCGATGATCGACACCCGCACGGACACGATTCAGGGGCGGGTCGTGCGCATCGATCCGGCGGTCCGCAGCGGAACCGTGACGATCGATGTCGCGCTTCCGCCGGACCTGCCCCCGTCGGCCCGGCCCGATCTCAGCGTTGACGGGAACGTCATTGTCGAGCGCCTCGAGGATGTGATCCACATGGGCCGCCCGACGTTCGGGCAGGCCAATCAGCAGATGAGCCTCTTCAAGATGGTCGAAGGCGGGCGGTTCGCTGAGCGCGTCACCGTCCGCCTCGGCGCGACTTCGTTGAACGACGTCGAGGTGCGCGAGGGATTGCGTCCGGGCGACGTCGTGATTCTGTCGGACATGTCTCAATGGGATGGATTCAACCGCATAAGGCTGAGGAGTCGCTAAGGAGCACGATGATGACCGATCATCCGCTGATCCGCCTGGACGGCGTGGGCAAGGTTTTTCTGGCCGAAGAGGTGGAGACCCACGCGCTGTCGAACATCAATCTGTCGATACGGAGCGGCGAGTACGTATCGATTGCGGGCCCGTCGGGCTGCGGCAAAACGACGCTGCTGTCGATCCTGGGATTGCTGGACAGCCCCACGAGCGGGCAATACCTGCTCGACGGCAGGTCGGCCGAGAACCTGGATGCCGGCCTGCGGGCCCGGGTCCGCAACGAGGCGATCGGCTTCATCTTCCAGGCATTCAACCTTATCGGCGACCTGACGGTGTACGAGAATGTCGAGTTGCCGCTCACGTATCGCGGGACCGGGGCCGCGGAACGAAGGGAGCGCGTGCAGGAATCGCTTGAGCGAGTGGGGCTTGCTTACCGCACGCGGCATTACCCGAATCAGCTGTCGGGTGGCCAGCAGCAGCGTGTCGCGGTCGCGCGGGCGATCGTCGGCAAGCCGCTCATCCTGCTGGCGGACGAGCCGACGGGGAACCTCGATTCACGGAACGGGAGCGCGGTGATGGGGCTGCTCAAGGAGTTGCACGACGATGGCGCCACGATCTGCATGGTGACGCATGATCCACGGTATTCGCACATTGCCGACAGGACCATCCACCTCTTTGACGGGCAGATCGTGAGTGAGGACGACGCGCAGCGGCACGCGCTCGAAACGGTCGGCTTTCAGGTAGACTAGGCAACCTGTGGCGGCACGCATCCTGATCGCGGACGACCAGACCGACATCCTGGAGGCTCTGCGCCTGTTGCTGAAGGGCGAGGGCTACGAGACCACGGCTGTCACGTCCCCGGACGCGGTCCAGCGCGCCGTCGAGCAGGGCGATTTCGATCTCGTGCTGCTCGATCTGAACTATACCCGCGACACCACGTCCGGAAGAGAGGGACTGGACCTGCTCAGAGCCCTGTGCGAGCTGGACGAAACGCTGCCGGTGGTCACCATGACCGCGTGGGCAAGTGTGGATGGAGCTGTGGAGGCGATGCGCCGGGGAGCTCGCGACTACATCGAGAAGCCGTGGGACAACGAGCGGCTGCTGGCCACGATCCGGACGCAGGTCGACCTGGCGCAGGCCTTGCGGCGCGCCCAGCGGCTCGAGACCGAGAACATCCGCCTCCGAGGAGAGAGCGCGCCGAAGCTCATCGCCGAATCCGAGGCGATGCGACCGGTGCTGGAGGTCATCGAACGCGTCGGTCCCTCGCACGCGAACGTGCTGATCACCGGGGAACACGGGACGGGGAAGGAGGTGGTTGCCCGGTGGCTGCATGCCTTGTCGAATCGAGCCGAATACGACCTCATCGCCGTGAACGCGGGAGGGTTTGGCGAAGGGATCTTCGAGAGCGAGATCTTCGGGCACGTCAAGGGTGCTTTCACCGACGCCAGGACCGAACGGGTCGGGTGTTTCGAACTGGCCCACAGGGGCACCCTGTTTCTCGATGAGATCGCCAACGTTCCGCTGCGACAGCAGACCAGGTTCCTGCGCGTACTCGAGAGCGGGGAGATTCAGCGGGTCGGCTCCTCGAAGGTGCGGCACGTGGATGTGCGCATCATCTCCGCCACCAACGCGAACCTCGGCGAGGCGGTGGCGAAAGGTGACTTCCGCGAAGACCTGCTCTACCGGTTGAACACCGTCGAGTTGGAGCTTCCGCCGCTTCGAGACCGCCGCGAAGACATCCCCTTGCTGGCCCGGCACTTTCTGGGGAGGCAGGCAGCCCGCTACGGACGAGCCATGGCCGGTTTTTCGGCGTGCGCCGAGGCTGCGCTCTCAGCGCACGCGTGGCCGGGCAACGTCCGCGAGCTGCAGCACTCGGTGGAGCGTGCCGTGGTGATGGCGCGCGGCGCGCGGATCAGGGCGGCCGATCTTCGGCTCCGCGACCGCGAGGGCGATTCGGTGGAACTCTTCGACGTTACGCTGGCGGAGGCCGAGCGGATCCTCGTCCGCAAGGCGCTCGACCGCCACGACGGCAACGTGACCAGGGCGGCGCGGGCACTCGGCCTCACGCGCAGCGCCCTCTACCGGCGCCTGAAGCGCATGAAGGCCGGAACGCTCGAGTGAGCCGTTGGCGGCCCGGCATGCGGCACGATCGGCGGGTTCTCGTACTCACCGCCCTGGCGGGTCTGCCCGGCGTCGCCGTGGCAATCTGGTTGCTCTGGCAGAGCAGCCCCGACCCGGGAATCCGCTGGCCGTTGGCGCTGGTCTTGGTCGCCGGATGGCTCGGACTCAGTATCGCCGCGCAGATTCATGCCATCCGTCCGTTCGAGACCATCGCGAACATGCTGGCGGCCCTCCGTGAGGGTGACTTCTCGATCAGGGCCAGAGTGGGCGATGCCCGGGACCCTCTGTCGCTGGCCTGTCTGGAACTGAACTCTCTGGAGGAGATCCTGCGGGAGCAGAGGCTCGGAGCCGTTGAGGCCACCGAGACCCTGCGCAAGGTCCTGGGGGAGATCGACATCGTGGTGCTGGCCTTCGACCCGCAAGGGGTGCTGCGCATCGTCAATCGCGCCGGAGAGAGACTGCTCGGGCAGCCGGCGAACCGGCTGAAGGGCAGGACGGCGGAGGACCTGCGCCTCTCCGACCAGCTTGCCGGCGCTACGCCGCGGACCGTGGAGATCTCGTTTCCGGGTGGCTCGGGCCGTTGGGAGCTTCGACGCAGTGTCGTCCGGCAGGAGGGATTTCCCCTCAGCCTGATCGCGCTTTCGGACTTGAGCCGGGCGCTGCACGAGGAGGAGCGCAAGGCCTGGAAGCGCATCATCCGGGTGCTGTCCCACGAGATCAACAATTCGCTCACCCCGATCAAGTCGATCTCGGGCAGCCTCCGCAGGCTTCTGAGGCGCAGCAGCCTCCCCGCCGACATCGAGGACGATGTGGAGCGAGGTCTGGGAGTGATTTCGTCACGAGCCGAGATTCTGGGGCGATTCATGGCCTCCTATGCGAAACTCGCCCGGCTGCCGGCGCCCAGGCTTGCTCCGGTCTCGGTCGACAGTCTCGTACGGATGGTGGCCGACCTCGAGACGCGTGTGCCGGTGGAGTTGGTGCCTGGCCCTGCGGCTACCTGTTCCGCCGATGCCGATCAGCTCCAACAGGCCCTCATCAACCTTGTACGGAACGCGGCCGAGGCCACCCTTGAGGCTGAAGGCGAACGGATCCGGTTCGGATGGGACGTTCGTGCCGACAGGGTTGAAGTCCTGGTCGAAGACGAGGGGCCCGGGCTTGGTGATACCGGCAACCTTTTCGTGCCCTTCTTCACGACCAAGTCCGGGGGCTCGGGGATCGGCCTCGTGCTGTCACGGCAGATCGCCGAAAGCCACGGCGGGACTCTGTTGCTGGAGAACCGCGAAGATCGCCGGGGAGCGCGGGCGCGGATCGCGATCCCCGTGGGTTCCGGCGAGTGAACCAGGATCGATCACGTGTTGCACGTGCCAATCGACACCTGGGCTTCGCCCACCCCGGCACCTGTTCGCAGCCGCACACCCGAATCCCACAACCGGGCGCCCACAAGTCTCCCGACTTGAGTCGAAAAACTCCCTAAGGCATTACAGAAATATCATTTAGCCACGATCCTGCCGCTTGGCACGCTTCTTACAATACCATCACTCCGGAAGGACGAGTGGTTCAGCCAGGGCGCGCAGGAAGGTCGTGGTGAGACAGTGAAACGTGTGATCCGGCAGGGGCCTTCGTCCGCGAGCAGAATCCGATTGGTCCTGCGCGAGGAGCGAGAATCATGGTTGGAAGAGCGGGGATCGCCGCGGCGCTCGTCCTGATGGCCGGGGTGGGCACCGCGTCGGCCCAGGACGGGGCACCGGACCGGGCAGCCGCAACTCTGTCGCTTGAAGAGGCGATCCGGATAGCGAAAGGTAGCAACCCGGCCTTCCTGGCGACGTCCAACGACGTGGATCCGGCCATGTGGCAGGTCCGTGAGGCCTACGGCCAGTTCCTGCCATCGGTCAACGCTGGGGCAGGTGCCCAATACGAATACGCGGGCGTGCAACGCTTCGGGATCTTCTCGTCGGCCGACATCGCGGTGGGTACGACCGACTACCTGCTCTCCCACTACTTCCTTTCCCTCAACTGGGCCGTCGACGGCAACATCTTCTTCCAGGCAAAGTCCGCGAGGGCCAACCAGCGGGCTACCGAGGCCCGGGTCGCGGCGGACGAGTTCGCCCTCGAATCCGCCGTGACGCTGCAGTACCTCGCGGCATTGAGGGCAAGGGACGCGGTCGGAGTGGCGGAGGGCCAAGTGGCGCGCTGGGAGCAGAACTTCGAGTTGGTCGGCGCGCGAGTTGACGCGGGCGCAGCCCTGTCGACCGACGGGAAGCAGTCCGAGGTTGACCTGGGCAGGGCCCGCGTGGCCCTGCTTCGGGCCGAAAACCTCTACCGCACGGAAATCGCGCGCCTCATGGAGCAACTCGGCACGGATCTCGAAGGCCCCCTGGAGCTGGTATCGGATCTTGTAGTGTTCGAACCGGGGTGGGACCGGCGAGAGTTGATCGAGATGGCCATGTCGGGACATCCGAGCCTGCGGGCGGCCACGGCGTCGGAAGCGTCGGCCTGGGCGCAGGTTAACCGGGCCCGTAGCAGCTACTTCCCGACTGTTTCCGCGTCAGCCGTCTGGTCGGGGTTCTCGCGTCAGGTCGGGAACGAGGAATACCTTCTTCAACAGACCCGGGGCAGCGTTGACCGCCAGCGGCGAAGCTGCGAGTTCGACAACGCGCTCCTCTCTCACCTGCCGGATCTGCCCGGCCTCACGGCGGCCGATTGCTCGAGTCACGTGCTGACGGACCGGATGCGCCAGCAGGTCCTGGCGGCGAACGAGACCTTTCCCTTCGACTTTACCAGGCAGCCGCTGAGCCTCCGCCTGAACATCAGCTTCCCGGTCTTCCAGGGCTTTGCAAAGCAACGCTCGATTGCGGAAGCCCATGCGGACAGACGGGACGCCGCGCATGCTCGCAGAGCAGAGGAACTCAGGCTCCGCGCGACCGTTACGCAGTCCTACGACGAGTTGGTCACGGCATACCGGACCCTGCGGATCCAGGAGCGCAATCTCGAGGTCGCGACGGAGCAGCTGGAGCTCGCGCGCCGGCGATATGCGCTCGGGGCGGCCCCGTTCCTGGAGCTTCTCGATGCCGAGGACTCGATGGGGCAGTCAGAGCGCGACCACCTGGCTGCGGTGTACGACTTCCATGCCGCCATCTGGTCGCTTGAAGCCGCGGTCGGGAGGCGTCTGCCGCCGGAAGATGGGTGACGGGGCATGAGTTCCACCATCCGGGTCAACTCGGGAGGCAACTGTGCACGCCATGCTTGATGATGTCCGCCACTCGGTCAGGGCTCTGCGGAAGGCCCCCCGGTTTACCTTCGTCGTCGCCTCCGTCCTCGCACTGGGGATCGGAGCCACGACCTCCATCTTCAGCGTGCTGAACGCCGTGTTGTTACGACCCGTGCCATTTCCGGACGGTCACCGGGTCGTGAGTCTTGCCTGGAACTACGGTGACTACGTTTCCCCTAATCTGACGTCAGCCAAGTTTTCATATTGGCAGGAGCGCACGCGCTCCTTCGCCGCGATCGCGAGCTGGCAGCCGTTTCTCGGGCGCACAGGCGAAGTCGGCGACGTTACAGGCGCTCAAGGCCTTCGGGTAACGGCCGGCTTCTTCAGCGTCCTCGGCATGCCGCCGGCGGTGGGCCGTGTCTTCGCGGAGGAGGAGTACCGGCCCGGAGGGGCCAGGGTCGCGCTCGTGTCTCCCGGGTTCTGGCGCGAGCACTTCGGCGAGCAGGTGGATGTGTCCGGCCGCGTCTCGGTCCGGCTGGAGGAAGAGCGGTACGCGATCATCGGGTTGCTGCCCGGGGACTTCGCCTTCCCCTATGTGTCGGAGCCCGTGGAGATGATCGTCCCCACCGAGGTACCGGTCGACCCTGACGACCAGCGCGAGGACTGGCCGGCCATCGCGAGAGTCGGCGACGACTTCACGATAAGCGATGCTCGCAGGGAGGTGATGTCGCTCGATGCCGGCTTCCGGACGACCTACCCGCAGCAGGCCGACGAGGATGAACCCGGAATCGTGTTCGATTCGTTCGCGGAGCTCTACGTCGGCCAAACGGCGAATGCGATGTGGATCCTGATGGGTGCGGTCGCGGCCGTTCTTCTGATCACCTGCGCCAACGTCGGCAACCTGTTCTTCGTCAGAGCATTGCGGCGTCGCCGGGAGATGGCGCTCCGCACTGCGCTCGGAGCAACGCAGGGCCGGATCATGCGGCTGGGCGTGGCGGAGGCCATCCTGGTCGCTGCCGGAGCGGGTTTCGGTGGAATCCTCCTCGCGATCTGGGGAGCCAACGTGCTCGTCGCGTTGGCGCCGGTCCGGCTGCCGCTCGCAGGCGCCATTTCGATGGACTGGAGAGTCGTGGTGTTCACGATCGGCATCTCTCTGGCCGCTTCCGTCGTGGTGAGCCTGCTGGCCACGTGGCCGGGAGTGCGTGCGGGATTGTGGCGGACGCTGGGACGGGGTTCCCGGACTACGACCGGGCAACGCCGGTTGCGGGAGGCGCTGCTGTCCGGGCAGACTGCGCTCTCGACGATCCTGCTCGTCGGAGCCGGCCTGCTCTTCACCACCTGGTCCAACCTCAGGCAGGTCGACCCGGGGTTCGATCCCGCCGCCCTGGTAGCCGTGGAATTGCCGATCAGGCCGCCCTCCTATGACACCTCCGAGCGGCTGGATCAGTTCGCGCAGGGAGTGATCGAAGCCGTGCGCGCCTCCGGGGAAGTTGCCGACGTCGCCGGAGCGAGCAGCCTCCCCTTCAGGCGAGGCCTGAATTTCCCGATTTCGATTGCGGGACGCCAGGAGTTCGGCGGCTCCGTCGAGCTGCGAACGGTCACTCCGGACTACTTCCGGACGCTGGCGATCCCGATGCTACGCGGCCGATCGTTCACTGCGGCGGATGTCAGGGACGCAACTTCCGTCGCCATCGTCAATGAGACGTTTGCTCGCACGTACTTTCCGCAAGGCGACGCGATCGGACAGCGTATCGACCTCGGGCGATTGGGCGACGTGTACCGATACCCCTCCCTGGAAGTACCAGGAGTCGTGATTGTCGGCGTGGCCGCAGATGTGCAGGACATCTCGTTCCGGACCGCAGTCCGTCGAACGATATACCTGCCGCAGACACAGGTGGCCGATGTCATCGCCAACATCCGCCCCACGATGCCCGCGTTCGTGGTTCGGAGCACACTGCCGGCGGAGCGGCTCGAGCGCGTATTCACGCAGGCGATTCGCGCCGAGGATCCCGCGCTGCCGGGCCCCGAGGTCTTTGCGTTGAGCGAAACGGTCGCGGACACGCTGGCCCGGGAACGGTTCAGCACCGTACTCGTGTCGCTGTTCGGTGCTCTCGCGCTCGTCCTGACCGCGGTTGGCGTCTACACCGTGCTCGCCCAAACCGTTCGGGCCGGTCAGCGCGAAATCGGAATCCGCATGGCCATAGGGGCGAGCAGCGATTCGGTGGTGCGCCTGGTCGTCTTGCGAGGGCTGTTCCCGGTCGCCATCGGCATCAGCGTCGGGCTGGTGGCTGCCGTGGCCCTGTCGGACCTGTTGGAGGCCTACCTCTGGGGCGTAACGGGCACCGACGCCCAAACGCTCGCCGCAGCCGCGGCCGGCATCCTCGTTGTGGCGATCTTCGCGTGCTGGATTCCCGCGCGAGAAGCGGCCGGGGTTGATCCCGTTGCTGTATTGGGCTCGTAGGAGGTTAGCGGCGGCAGCGACGGCGGCGACGACGACGAGTAGGGTCCACCTCGAAACGGATGCGCCGGCGCGGCCTCTTCGCCGACGTCCAAGCGCTGCTCACCGCACCCACGCTGGCCGAAATGGCGGCGACGGTGAACCGATGAACTCAACGAGGTGGCCGTTTGCGAGCATCTGATCACCGACGACGGCGTTGGTCTGGCATGGGGCCGTGCCGACGGCAGTGATGCTCCGCCGCGCGGGCGGCCAGTAGGCCCACGCACATCCATGCGCCGTCCTGGCCGCTTCGTGGACCGGAACGCCGCGGCGCTGGGCCCGCCGTTCGGGATCGGCCCGCATCCGTCGGGGGGGGGGACATCGACGCGCTGACCGTGGGCGACGCCTGGGACTTCCGCGTTTCCCGCGAATTCGCGCTGAACAACGGGATGGTGCTCGAGCCCGTGTTCGAGGTCTTCAACGCCACCAACGAAGACAACTTCCTCGACACTGCCCACAGCTTCCTGCTCTTCAACTTCGACGGCTCCATCAGGAGCGGCTGGGCGACACGCAGAGGGCGCAGGTGGGGGCGAGGAGGAGGTTCTGAGGGGAAGGGCATCAAGTCGGCGCGTGCTGCTCCCTTGTCCACGCGTGACCCGCAAATCAGGATCGTTATCCCTCCGTTCGATTGCGGCAGCTGCGTACCAGTCGTTGCAGCCCCTCACGGTGCTTCTGGAAAGAACGCTCAGCGTCTGCGATGGCCCGCTCGCGAATCTCATCGTCCCCGGATGACAGACGCTTGATAGGCGGTTGGGGAGTGGAGTCACCTACGGGCCGAAGGATGTGCGGTCTATAGTTCATGTTCAACGCCTAGTGCAGGAAGGTGTGAATATTGCTCGCGTGTCTGCCTTTCTGGCGGCGGATTGTCCTGAGGCTCAAGGAGCGGTCCCAAAGGGAGCACCTTAAGAGTCGGACGGCGACCCGGCGGACACGCGGCAGGCCGGTTCGCGCGAGCTTTCCTGGCTTGATCGCGGGCCTGTTTCGCGATCTCGATTCGCTCCCGCCAATCGGAGTCGTAGCGCGGGCTGGGAGCAGAGACAGGGCGTGAGTCGTCAGCAATTCCGGCCTTCGCTTCTCTGTAACGCTGAGCGTCGGACATGTGAGTCTCCTGCCTCCAGGATCGAACGGGCTGTACCATGATCTGAATCTATGCACCCCACCGGCCTCTACAAGGTCGCGTTGGGACATCCTGCTTCCCTTGCGGACATCCGAGTGACCGACCGGCGATGCACACCCGGTTGACGAATCGCCCCCGATCCGTACCGTATGGGAGGAGGCCATCCAGCGCTTCCCGAACCGTCCGCGCCGGAGGATCCATGAGCGACGATCAACTCAATCATCCGGACGACCGACTCGGTCCCTCGACCGAGGAATCAGCCGATGTCGGGGGCCACCCGAAAGGCACGCTCGCCATCGTCGGCATCTACGGGCTGCTGTTCGTCATCGGCTGGCTGATCATGTATTTCGGGGTGTTCGTGCCCCGCGGGCCCCTGACCGAGTGAGGCGGCCATGCACGTAGACCTGTACGAGAAGATCTGGATGTACGCCGCGGGGGCGATCATCGTCGTCTTCCTGGCGTCGATGGGCTACACGACGCTTGGACGCGCCATGCAGCCGCCCAGCCACGTCGAGACCATCGATCCGGCTTCCGTGCGCACCGACGAGGAATTCGGCCGCCCGGGCGTGACGATCCATGAGGACGGCAGCGCGACGGTCGTGGTCCAGGCGTTCATGTTCGCCTTCCTGCCGCTGGAGATCCGGGTGCCGCGGGGACGCGATGTCACCTTCCGCATGACGAGCCCCGACGTCATCCACGGGTTCCAGATCGTGCAGACCAACGGCAACACGATGGTCGTGCCCGGCTACGTCAGCCAGTTCACCACCAGGTTCGACACGCCGGGCGAGTACCTCATCGTGTGCAACGAGTACTGCGGGGTGGGTCATCATGTGATGTCGGCGACGCTGATCGTCGAGGACGCGCCGGGGACGGCGGGGGCGTCGGCCGGGATAGAATCATCGGCCGCAACGGAAGGTGACCGATGATCCACAGCCGGAAGCTCACGCTCGCCAACTTCTGGGTCGCCATCGGGGCCTTCGCGGTGGCGTCCGGGATGGCGTTCATGCAATCGCTCTCGCGGGCGAACCTCGACCTGCCGTTCCGCACCGCGAGCGTCTACTACATGTCGGTGACGGCGCACGGCGTGCTGATGGCGCTCGTGTTCACCACCTTCTTCATCATGGGCTTCGGCTACGTGGTGGCCGAGCGCGCGCTGGGCCGGCCCATCGTGTCGAGACGGCTCGCCTGGGGTTCGTGGTGGGTGGCGCTGATCGGCACCGGGATGGCCGCCGCGGTGATCCTGTGGGGCAGGGCGACGGTGCTCTACACCTTCTATCCTCCGCTCCAGGCGCACCCGCTGTTCTACATCGGCGCCGCGCTGCTGGTCGTCGGGTCATGGGGATGGTGCTGGGTGATGGCGCGCACCTGGATGACCTGGAAGAAGGCGAATCCGGGGGTGCGCACGCCGCTCCCCGTGCACGGCATGCTCGCGACCATCATCGTCTGGGTGCTGGCCACCATCGGCGTGGCGGCCGAGGTGCTGATCCTGCTGATTCCGTGGTCGCTGGGCATCGTCGACACGGTCGATCCCCTGCTGGCCCGCACCCTCTTCTGGTGGTTCGGCCACCCGCTGGTCTACTTCTGGGTGCTGCCGGCGTACGTCATCTGGTACACCATCACGCCGAGGATCGCAGGCGGAAAGCTGTTCAGCGATCCGCTGGCGCGGCTGGCGTTCGTGATGCTGCTCCTGCTCTCCACACCCGTGGGTTTCCACCATCAGCTCGTGGACCCCGGGGTGCAGGCCGGGTGGAAGCTGTTCCACACATTCAACACGCAGCTGATTCTGTTCCCGAGCTTCGTCACCGCCTTCACCGTCATCGCCTCGTTCGAGATCGCCGGCCGCATGAAAGGCGCCAGAGGCCTGCTCAACTGGCTCGAGGAGCTGCCCTGGGGCGACCCCGCGTTCTCGAGCGTCGCGCTCGCCATGCTCATGTTCGCCGTCGGTGGCTTCGGCGGCGCCATCAACGCGGCCTACGGCATGAACGCCATGGTGCACAACACCGCGTGGATCCAGGGACACTTCCACCTGACGGTGGGGACCGCGGTCGCGCTCACCTTCATGGGCACGTCGTACTATCTCATGCCCCGGCTGACCGGCCGCGAGCTTGAGCTATCGCTCCTGGCGCGCATCCAGCCCTACCTGTGGTTCGGCGGGATGCTGCTCTTCTCCATCGCCAATCATCTGACAGGGCTCGCCGGCATGCCGCGGCGCGTCTACGACGCCAGCTACGGAGGCAGCGAGATCGCGCAGCAGTGGGTTGCCGGGACGGGAATCTCCGCGGTCGGCGGCATCCTCCTGTTCATCAGCGCTGCGTGCTACGTGGCGGTGATGCTCGGGACCGGCCTGGCGGGCAGGAGAATCGACCCCGAGCCCATCGAGTTCGCCGAACCGCTCCAGGGCGAGAACGGCAATGCGCCGATCCTCGACCGCTTCGGCCTGTGGTTCATCGTGGCCGCCATCCTCGTCATCGCGGCCTACGCCTGGCCGATCTTCGAGCACCTCCGGATGGAGAGGTTCGGATCACCGGGGTTCGCGCCGTTCTAGGATGGGAACTGCCAGCTCTATGCAACGTCAATTGGTCCACCAACGGTCTCCTCTTCCCTATCGGGGGGGTAGTGTTCTGCGTTTTCTCCCTTTACCCACAGGCTGACTGAATGGCGCTGTACGATCCGTCAAGGTCCCACCTGAACCGGACATTACCCTCACCGGACCAAGGGATCATGATTTCGATTTCGTTGCTTCCCGTTAGCGCCTGCCCTACTGTGGCAGCGTTGTGGAACCGCAGGTCGTAATCACCCCAGTCTTGGCTAACGCTGTATCGAACATCCCGCCCGTCAATTTGGGCCGACAATGCATAGTTAGTGAAACCGTCACCGGTTGCAATTACTGCACCGTCTGATAGGTTCGGTGCCACGCTAAACCTTATCCACACTGGGCCAAGACACTGAACAAAGATGGTGCCCGTTACATCACGGTAGGGGGAGCTCATTGGCGTCACGGGCGACACGGCTTGGCTGCGCGCACCTGGAGTCTCGTCCGCAAAACTTGTCGTTGACCAAGATGCTGTAAGGGCTGATCTGACAACTTGGCGTTCTGGTTCGTCGGCCATCTGCATCTCTTGACTCCGAATTCCTCCTTGGGCCGAAACAGCGCAGGTTACCACAATCTCCATCGGAGAATATATCCCGAGCGTGAGGGCCGATACAATTTGATTCAGGAAGGAGACTCTTGTATCGACGCGCGCAATTCTGCCGTCTCCGCAAATGGGTCCAGCAGCTACCGTGTTGGGAGGAACCAGACCACTGACGAAACTGTCGGCCCACTTATCCTCTACCGTTTCCCCGGACGGGCGAAGGCCTGTAGTAACCGTGGCGTGAAAGCACCCCGTGGTTACTGCCGCGAGCATCACGGCCATCATCAACTTACTCATAGATGATCTCATTTCAACAACCTCCTTGTGGAGTTGCCCCGCTATGACGGACACCTTTCCATTTGGGCCAACCGAGGAGGTGTGCGATGGCGGGAAGCAGGAAGGGGCGGTATCCGCCCGAGTACAGGGAGCGGCTGGTGGAGCTCGTGAGGGCGGGACGTAGCCCG
>JAJDYN010000035.1 GCA_022825135.1 Gemmatimonadota bacterium
CCGGTGCTACCCGCGCCGACGGTTGCCTCGAAGTGCGCGGGCCGGTCGCTGGTGCGAGCTTGGTGGTACAAGGCCCAAGGGCTCGCGGATCTGGAACCGAAGCGCGGGCGGGGCTGGCACTCGCTGAGGCGCAAGTTTGCGAGCGACCTGATGGACCAGCCGCTCAAGGTCCTCTGCGAGTTGGGCGGATGGAAGACCGCCAAGACGGTGCTCGAATGCTACCAGCGAGCCGACGAGGGACAGCTTCGGAAGGCACTGGAAGCCCGCCGGAGACCACGCGGCTGAGGTTCTCCACTCGGCGGGAGTCAGACAGCGGGAATCCGATCCAGAAATCCCATAACATCAAGTGATCGCACAAGATATAACCTTGAACGGTTCCGCCGTAACGCCATCAACTACTCCACGTACGCCCACAGCCACTCCCGGCTCTCGCGGTCCAGCGCGCCGGTATCGCGCACGTAGTAGAGATCGCCGGAGACGTCCCGGATCAGGAAGCCCGCAGCCGACACCTCCCGGGGCCAGTCGTCGCGCCTGGTCTGGAAGGAGCGCGGACCCTGGCGCGTCTCGACCCGCCAGTACCGGATCTCGACTTCCTCCTCCACTGCGTGGATGCGCGTCACCTCCAGCACGAAACCGGCCTCGGCGAGTGCATCCTCGAGGGCCGCGCGCGAGCTCGCGTCGAGTTCGCCCGCATCGCGCACCAGGGCGACCTCCTCGTCTTCGGCATCGCGCAGCGACACGAATCGTCCCGGCTCCGACCAGGGAAAGCAGCGGTGCACCTTCACCCGGACCTCGCGGTCTCCGGTCCGCGCCCATAACTGTCCGTCGATTTGCCGCTCCAACCGCAGGCTTCGCATGTCTCAATCCTCCCCTTGCCGTGGACCCTGCAACTCCAACTGCATCTCGTGCAGGCGGCGATAGATGCCGTCCTGCTTCGCCAGCAGCTCCCCGTGCGTTCCGGCTTCCGCCAGCCTGCCGTCCTTCATCACGAAGAGGCGCGATGCCCGGTGCAGCGTGGACAGGCGGTGCGCGATCGCGAACACCGTGCGCCCGGCCACCAGCCGGTCCAGCG
Organism: Gemmatimonadota bacterium; assembly: GCA_022825135.1. Taxonomy (GTDB): domain Bacteria; phylum Gemmatimonadota; class Gemmatimonadetes; order Longimicrobiales; family Gaopeijiaceae; genus BD2-11. The sequence continues at coordinate 1,073 of JAJDYN010000035.1, forward strand.
CCTCCTGAATCTTCCGTTCCGTCTCCGTGTCCACCGCGCTCGTGGCCTCGTCGAGGATGAGGATGCGCGGATCGTGCAGGATCGCCCGCGCGATGGACACCCGCTGTCTCTCGCCGCCGGAGAGGGTCTGTCCCCGTTCTCCCACCACGGTGTCGTAGCCGTGCGGCAGGCGGCAGATGAAGTCGTGCGCGTTCGCTGCCCTGCCCGCTTCGATCACCCGTTCCAAATCCGCCTCGGGATGTCCGTAGCGGATGTTCTCGACGACGGTGCCGTGGAACAGGTACGGGTCCTGGAGCACCATGCCCATCTGGCGGCGGTAGTGCCCGATCTCGAGCGACCTGATGTCGACGCCGTCGATGCGGATGGTCCCGCCGGTGGTGTCGTAGAAGCGCGCGATCAGGTTGACGACCGTCGTCTTCCCGCCCCCCGACGGCCCCACCAGCCCGATCATCTCGCCGGGCTCCACGTCGAAGCTCACCCCGCGCAGGACCTGCCGCACGCCGTCGTACCCGAACGTCACCGAGTCGAAGGACACCCGGCCCGCCAGGGGCTCCAGGCGCACCGGACGCGGCTGCTCCACGATCTCCGGCTCGGTGTCGAGCACCTCGAAGACCCGGTGCGCCGAGCTCGTCGCCCGGTTCATGGTGCGCGCCATCTGGCCGATGATCTCCACCGAGCCGATGAACATGGTCGTGTAGAGCAGGAACGAGACGAAGGTGCCCGCGGACAGACCGGGCTCCGCGCCGGGCCCTTCCAGCAGCCGCGGCAGCGCGAACGCCCACACCGCGACCGTGGTCCCGTGCACCGCAAGCATCAGCCCCGGCCAGAAGGTCGTCCACATGCGGTGGATGCGGTTGTACTCCTCCGTCACGCTCGCATTGCGCCGGTCGAAGCGCCGCGTCTCCCGCTCCTCCTGGTTGAAGGTCTTCACCACGCGCATGCCGGGGATCGTGTCGGAGAGGATGTCGGTCACGCCGGACCACTTGCGCCAGGCGCGCATGAAGAGGCGCTGGATGCGCTCCCCGTGCAGGAAGATGGCCCAGCAGAAGAGCGGAACCGGCGCCGTCATCACCAGTCCCAGCCTCCAGTCCAGGCTCACCAGCACGATGCCGAGTCCCGTCAGCATCACCAGCGACAGCGACACGTCCACCACCCCGAAGGCCAGGAATTCCCACAGCCGGTCGGTGTCCGAACTCACGCGCGTGATGATGCTTCCGGTCTTCTTGCGCATGTAGAAGGACAGGGACAGCCTCTGCAGGTGCTCGTAGAGCTCGGTGCGCAGGTCGCGCGCCACCCACTCGCCCAGCACCGAGAGCATGCGCAGCCGCACGAGGGCGCCCGCCTGGCGCACGACGTAGACCAGCGCCATCGCTCCCACGGCGACCCAGGCCGCCAGCGTGCCGCGGGAGAGGTCCAGCGTGCCGTCCCGCACGGGCCGGACGACGTCGTCCAGCAGGTATCCGGCGAGGTAGGGCGGGATCAGGCTCACCAGGGTGATCAGCCCCGCCGCCGCCAGCCCGATGGTCACCTCCCTGCGGTACGGCCGGAGGTAGCCGAGCAGCCTCCAGATCACGGCCACGCGAGAGCCCGCGACCAGCGCCTGGGCCTCGCGGATCGGCGCCGCCACGCTCTCCGCGTAGGTTTCGTCCGGCTCCGCCGGCTCGACGCGTCTGCCGCGCAACTGCTCCTCGACCACGAAGCGCAGGTTTTCCATGGCGCGGCGCTGCCTGTGCGTGTAGCGCACTGTGGCGAGGGGCGGCTCGTCGGGCTCGGCCAGGAAGGACAACATGGTGCCGGACAGGCCCGGCGATTCGCTGACCGCCCTGACCGAGGAGCGCGGAACGCTGCGGACCTCCCACTCGGCGGGTGCGTTCGCGGCACGGGAATCGTGACCTGCGATCTTCCGCCTGTGCGCCACGGCCAGGCATTCAGCCCCCAGGGCGACCCAGGTCTCCGCCAAACGAAGCCTGGCGTCCAGGTCGGCCAGGGCGTATAGCTGCACCGGCGCGCCATCCCACTCCGCCTCGATGGCGGCCCTCGCCCCGGCGGGCATTTTCCCCGGCTGGTTGGTGTACCGGGCGACGATCTCGCGGTCCATTCTCCCCCCGTGCCTCTTCATCTCCTCCCGCCTCTTCATCTCCGCGCGCTGTCGCATCACTCCCTCACTCCGCAAAAGAAAACGGCCCGTCGAGTCCGCCGTGGAAGCGGACCCGATGGGCCGGACTTTCTCGGAAAAGCCTCTGGCTCTGTTAGGGTTCAGCCTCCCGGGGCGGGGTGCCCCCGGCGACGTGCGCTGCCGCGCGGCCGGCGGGCACGACGATCCGGAATTGCACCGGAGCGGGACGCACGCGCGCCCTCCGGGCCCGGATCGGATGGAATTGAGGAACTCTCATAAGCCGGTCGATGATTTTATCGAGTTGATGGCGGGCTCGATGTGGCGTCGGCCTGCCCTGGATCGATGCGTTTGCCTGCCGGAACCCCCGCCGGAGCCGTGGCGGGAAGCCGGGCAGTTGCCCCTGTACGCTCGGCCGATGCGTCAGGTTTCAGACCTCCATCGCGGACTTGCGGCCCGTCCGCCGAGCGGAGCCCGGTCTCCAACGCTCCCACTCGCCCTTGCAGCCTGTTTGGAGTTTGCGGTATTCTCGTGCGCATAAACCGATGAATCGAGATTAGATCGTACTCGTGATCGCTTTTAATGACAGTATCGGTGCCATATCGGCGCGAAGGAAGGCGCGAGACCACGAAGCCGCGCGGAGCCGCTGACATGCAATCGAGACCTTCGGCTCCCACTGCGGGACGGAGCACACGATGCTGAGGTTTGCGGAGGAAATCCTTGTTCTCGTCCTGGACGAGGAGCGGGGAGATCTGGGCCCCAACCTGCCCGCGCGCTCACTCGACCTGGCGCTCGCCGGAGCAGTGCTGATGGATCTCGCGCTCGAGGACCGCATCGACACGGATCTCGAGCGCCTGATACTCGTGGATCCCACGCCCTTCGGCGACGATATCCTCGATCCGACGCTCGCCGAGATCGCGAAGGACGGTCGATCGCGCGACACGGCCTATTGGCTCGGCCGGATCGCTGCGCGCGGAGACGGCATCCGGCGCACCGCGCTCGCCCGTCTTATCGAGCGCGGAATCCTGAGATCGGAGGCGCAGGGGCTTCTGTCGCTGGTTCCCAGCGTGTCCCGATCGCGGCTCTATCCCGCTGCCGACGGGCAGCCGGTCGAAGAAGCCAGGCTGCGGATCATGCGGATCCTGTTCAGCGACGAGGTTCCCGACCCGCGCGACATTGCGATCATCGCGCTGGCAAACGCCTGCGGCGTGTTCCGCACCATTCTGTCGTCGGAGGAGCGGGAGCAGGTCGAGGATCGCATCGACTTGCTGAAGAACCTCGACCTGATCGGCCGGACGATGAGCCTGGCGATCGAAGGACTCAAGGAGCCCGACGATCCGCCTCCGGGGCCTCGGCGACTGAAGGAGATCCCGGTGGTGCCGGGCCTTCCGCTGGTGGGCAACGGCCTGGCCATGCGGAAGGGAGTCGTGACCTTCCTTGCACGCCAGCACCGTAAGCTGGGTCCAATCTTCAGAATACGTGTTCCGGGGCGCCGGTTCGTGTGCATCGCGGGGCCGGAAGCGGCCAATTTCCTGACCTCGCGCGGAAAGACCGTGTTCCGGTCGCTCGAGCCCATGGCGAACTTCCACAAGCAGATGGACGCATCGCGTTCGATCCTGACCATGGACGGGATCGATCACGTCATGACACGGAAGGCCCAGGCCAGGGGGTACGCCGTCCGGGTCATGAGGGACCGGTCGCAGGAGGTTGTCGACATCACGCGCGACGAACTCGGCAAGTGGCCGGTGGGAGAACCCTTCGAGGCGCTGCCGGCATTCCAGAACGTCATCGCCGAGCAAATGGGCTACATGATGGCGGGCTATTCGCCGCAGGGCTACAGGCGCGAACTTTGCACACTCCTCGGCGGGTTGCTCCTCAGCGCCTCGGTGTTTCCGCACATCATGAAGCTCCCGCGGTACCGGCGTGCCCGCGCACGAGGCCAAGAGCTGGCCCGGGCGGTTCTCGCGCACAAGCGCAAGGTGGGGCCACGCAGATCGACGCCGGACTTCATCGATCTGATGCTCGAGCTGCGCGAGGCCGATCCCCAACTCCTGCCCGAGACCAACCTGAACCTGACCGTGCTGGCGCCGTACATGGTCGGACTGGATACCACGGCGAGCACGTGTGGGTTCATGCTCTACAACATGCTGAAGCGTCCGGGGCTCATGGAGCGCATGACCGCCGAGGCGGACGCCCTGTTCGCGGAGGGCCCGGTGTCCGGCGAGGGGTTGCGGGGGCTCGATGTCTCGCGCCGCGTGGCGATGGAAACCCTGCGGCTTCATCCGGTCTCGCCCGCCGTACTTCGGACGACCGCCAACTCGTTCGAGTTCGCGGGTCACAGGGTCCCCGCGGGCACCCAGGTCATGATCGGCACGGCGGTCGGGCACACGCTCGAAGAGTTCTTTCCGGACCCGGAGCGCTTCGACATCGACCGCTACACGCCGGCTCGCGGCGAACACCGGCAACGCGGGGCCTACGTTCCCTTCGGGGCCGGCAACCACCGGTGCCTCGGCAGCGGTCTCGTCCCGGTCCAGCTCGGCCTCACCATGGCCACGATACTGAGGGAACTCGTTCTGGAACCGCTCGATCCGGATCATGCGCTGCGGGTGAGATCGTTCCCGACCATGCAGCCGGTGGACTTCAGGGTCCGTGTGCTCGCTCGCCGGACGCACGACGCTGCACTGGCCAACTGAACCAGGCACCAGGTCTCTTGACCGGCGCACCCACCCGGGTCACCATCCCGCGCTACCACTCCCTCGACCGGCTGCGCGCATCCATGATGCTGCTCGGAGTGGTGCGGCACGCCGCGATGAGCTACGAGCCCACTGTTTTCGAGGCGTGGCCGTACAAGGACCCCCAGGCCGACGTCCTCGTCCACTGGTTGATCGTCTTCATCCGCGTGTTCCAGTTACCGGTCTTCTTCGCGATTGCGGGGTTCTTCGCGGCATACCTGGTCCAGGCGCGCGGCATCCGGGGGTTCCTGGGGCATCGATGGAGCCGGGTCGGGGTGGTGTTCCTGGTGGCGTGGCCCGTGGTGGCGGGCACGATGTATTTCGTGGTGACGTTCGCCTCCCGGTTCAGTTCCGTCCCGCCGAGCCATACCTACAGCGTGGACGAGCTGACCACGGCCCATGCTTTGCGCTACATCTTCATGCACCTGTGGTTCCTTTATCATCTGATGATTCTCTGCGTGGTCGCGAGCGGTGTGCGGTTGCTCGTCGTCCGCATCCCGGAAGGCGTGCGCGCCCGGGCGCTGGACCTCTGCGAGCGTCTGGTGCACCGGGGGGGCATCGCGGTGCTGGCCCTGGCCGCGGGCGCCATACTGTACCGGATGCAGTCGTGGGAAATCGACTACTACGCCGGCCCGTTCCCACCCCTGCGCATGCTGGCGCTGTGGGGGTTGTTCTTCGCGTTCGGCTGGTTGCTGTTCTGCCGCCGAGAGACGCTGGAAGGCTTCAAGCGTCCGGCATGGCCCCTTTTCGCCGCCGGAATCGCGTGCTTCTTCGCCTACCGATTCTTCGCTGACGCTGGCTGCCACGCCGGCCCGGACAGAGTCTGCACGGGAACTTCGGAGGTATACCACCTGGGGACCGTCGTCTTCCTCTCACTGTCCATGTGCGCGTTGGCCTATAGCCTCATCGGACTGTTCCTGCGCTACATGAACCGGCCGAGCCCGCGCTGGCGTTACATGGCGGACGCCTCCTACTGGATCTACATCGTCCACGTGCCGTTCGTGATCATGTTGCCCCTCCTCTTCGCGAGGATACCGCTTCCCGGGATCGTCAAGCTCGCGCTTGTCGTGACGATGGCCACCGGCCTGATCCTGTTGACCTACCGGTACTTCGTGCGGTCCACCTTCATCGGGAAACAGCTCAACGGGCGCCGCTACCCGCGAGGCGCGGTCACGCCCTGACGGCTCAGCGGCCCTCTTCCACCTGGGCGTACGCGTCGTGCTCGTGGATCGACTCGTAGTTGACCACGTGGACCCTGAACCAGGTGACCTTCGTGAGTGCCCGCAGCCGGAGCGTGACCTCGCGCACCAGGTCCTCCACGAAACGCGGGTTGTCGTACGCCCGCTCGGTGACCCATTTCTCGTCCGACCGCTTGAGCACGGGGTAGAGGTCGCACGACGCCGATTCGTCGACCAGCTCCACGAGGTCCTCGATCCACAGCTCGCCGTCGAAGCGCACCTCCACCGTCACGATCCCGCGCTGATTGTGGGCGCCGCGGGCGCTGATCTCGCGCGAGCACGGACAGACCGTCGTCACAGGCACCTTCACCGTCAGGACGAAGTCGTCCTCCGCTCCGCTGGAAGCGTCGAAGACGCAATCGTATGACAGCAGACCCCGGGCCCGGGTGATCGGCGCCCTCTTTTCCATGAAGTACGGGAACGAAACGCGCAGGTGCGCGGTTGCCGCGTTCAGGCGCTTGCGCATGGTTCGCAGAATGGTCGGCAGGGCCTCGACCGAGATCTCGCCGTCGTGGGAGTTCAGGATCTCCATGAAGCGGCTCATGTGGGTCCCCTTGAAGTGAGAGGGGAGATCCACGGACATGTCGACGGAACTCACGGTATGCTGCGCGGTCTTGCGCCGGTCTCGCACCGCGATGGGGAAACGGATGTTCTGAACGCCGACCTTGGCGATGGGAACCTCGCGCTGGTCGGGGATCGCCTGCACGTCCGCAAGCGGCGTCTGGAGCGTCTCTGTCATGTGTCTTCCGACCCGCCGGCGGGTTCCGGGCTGGCCACGCGTCGCCCGTCGATCTTTCGCATCTTCTGCTCCACGACGGTCGCGAGGTCGATTCCACGGCTGTTCGCGAAGTTGATGAGCGCAATACACACGTCGGCGGCCTCGTCTTCGAAAGCCGCATCTTCGACGCTGCGGCCCTTCCACACCTTCTTTTCGAGGTTGGCCAGCTCGCCGGTTTCGCCAGCCAGTTCAAGGGCGAAGAAGCGGGGCGGGCGGACGGGGAAGGCGGCTGCCTGATAGCGCCGAAACTCCGATTGCAGGGTTCGCAGTCCGCCGTAGCCGGCGGGCAGCATTCGGCTGGCTGATTCCCGCGAGGTGTTGTCGGGCATGTGTGAACTCTTATCCGGTCAGGTCGGGCGGCCGGTCCGCCCGGCCCGGGAGAAAATGCCACAAACGTTGCATGTTGTCGACGCTAACGCCGGAGCCGCCTCAAACGCCCTTCGCGTCTGCGCCCCAGATGTGCTTGTGGAGCTGGGTCTGGAAGCGGACCGGCAAGCCATCCTCCAGAATCCAGCCGGCCATCTCCTCGAGGTTCGTCTCCCCCCACACAGGCGACATCAGCAGGGCGTTCAGCGATCCGTCCCCGACGCGGTCCCCGAGGCCCCGCTCGGAGATGACGTCCCGAGCCCACTGGTAGTCGGCTCGATCCCGGACGACGAACTTCACCTCGTCCCGGGCGGTCAGGTGGTCGAGGTTCGACCACAGGTTGCGCGCGACCTCGCCCGATCCCGGGCACTTCAGGTCCATGATCTTGTGCGCGCGCGGATCGAGCGGTCCGACATCAATGGCTCCGGACGTCTCCACCAGCACGGTGAACCCCTCTTCCAGCAGCCGGTCCACCAGCGTGTAGGCGCCTGCCTGTGCGAGCGGCTCCCCGCCCGTGAGCTCCACCAGGTCGCATCCGTGCGCGCCCACCGCGGCGATGATCGCGTCGAACGACATGCGCTCCCCCCCGCTGAATGCATAGGCCGTGTCGCACCAGACGCAGCGGAGCGGGCATCCGGTCAGGCGCACGAAGGTGCAGGGCATCCCCGCCCAGGTCGACTCCCCCTGGATCGAGTGGAAGATCTCGGTCACGCGCAGCGATTCCCTGCGGACGGACGGGCGCGACGGGGCCTCCGCAGCGGAAAGATCGCTTCCGGCCTCCGTCATCCCGCCTGCTCCTCCCGGCGCTCGATCCCTTCGTCGAGCAGCGACTTCACCCGGTCCAGCGGCAGCTCGCGCAGCCGTCCCTCGGCGGCGGGGCGTCCCCGCTCGCGGCAGAGCACCGGTGTCTGCACGTGTCCGATCACGCCGAGCCCGGTGGCCGCCCAGCGCGGAAACACGAGGTAGCCGACGTAGGGCGCGCGCAGGTCCGGCGTCTGCTCCACCTCGAGCGACACCGTGTACGGGTGCCCGTCCGCGCCCTCGAAGGCCGGCGGCCGGTCGTGCGTATCCAGGTAGCCGCCCAGGGTCGCGTCGGGCACGCCGTGGACGTGGTCGGGCTCGTGGCTGGAGCCCCCGCGAGCGCCATCCGCCGCCGTTGCGGGCGCGTCGTTCTCGCTGCGCCGGTCATGGTGCACGGTTCGTGGCATGTCGTTCACGGTGAGTTGTCCACGGGCACCGCAGCGGCTGGCGGGCCTTCCGCCAATCCCGAAGCCCGCGGTTCAAGCCCCTCCCACTGCACCTCCGGCACCCCCGCGAATCTCTTCGCCATCACGTCCAGGGCCTCGGGGTTGTTGTCCACGAGGATGAAACGGCGTCCCAGCTCGTGCGCCGCCATCCCCGTGGTGCCGCTCCCCGCGAAGAAGTCGAGCACCAGGTCTCCCGGGCGGGATGAAGCCGTCACGATGCGCCGGAGGATGCCCAGCGGCTTCTGGGTGGGATACCCGGTTCGCTCCGCGCCGCTGGTGGGCACGATGGTGTGCCACCAGGTGTCGGTGGGCAGTTTCCCGCGCGCGGCCTTGTCGGGACCCACCAGCCCCGGCGCCATGTACGGGATTCTCTCGATCGCGTCCACGTCGAAGACGTAGTCCGACGGGTTCTTGACGTAGAACAGGATGTTGTCGTGCTTTGCCGGCCACCGCGTCTTCGGCCTCGCCCCGAAATCGTAGGCCCAGATGATCTCGTTCAGGAGGTTGTCCGGCCCGAACAGTTCGTCGAGAAGGAAGCGGCAGCGGTGCACCTCCCGGTAATCGATGTGGAAGTAGAGCGACCCGTGCGGGGCGAGGACGCGGTACGCCTCGACCAGTCTCGGCTCGAGAAAGGCGAGGTAGTCGTCGAAGCTGTCTCCGAACCGCCTGGTGCCCAGGGTCGCGGTCCTGTAACGCGCCCCCTTGAAGCCCGTGCGGTCACCGTTGCGCGCGCGCGTGGTGCGGATGCGGGTGTGCCGCTGCGTCCTGCCGGTATTGAAGGGCGGGTCGATGTAGATGAGGTCCGCCAGCCCGTCCGGCAGGCCGCGGAGCACCTCGAGGTTGTCTCCCAGCAGGATGCGGTTCAAGTCTCTTCCAGGTTTGCGGTCCCGACTCCAGGTTCGGCGATCCCGTCCGAGCGCCGGCCCCGTCATTCACACCCGCAAACTAGGACCGACCGGCGGGGGATCAAGCCACGGTGGCCATGGCGTCGGTAGAGCCAGCACCAGGCGGGCCGCCGCCGGCTCGTTGCCGGGCAACCGTCCCGTGGCCGGGGAAGGTATCGATCCCCCGGCGCCTATCGACGAAACCAGAACTTCATCGGACCAGCCGGTTGCTCCATCGAGGACGCTACGTTCGTTCCCATCGGTGCGGACAAGCTTCTGGATGCCATGGGCATCTGGGAGCGGTACATGCACCAGGACCATCCTGACCGCCTGATCCAGCTCGCCATCCTGCATGCCGAGTTTGAGGCGCTTCACCCGTTTCATGACGGCAATGGCCGCATCGGCCGCATGCTCGTCCCGCTGTTCATGTGGGAGCGTCCAGATTGCCCGTGAGACCGCCCCTTCGCCGCCAACGGCACGAAGAATCCTGCAGCGGCTGTGTGACGCCGATATACTTCACGAAGCTGTCCCCGGACGAGGCCGTCGACCCGGGCTCTTTGTGTTCCCCCGCCTCCTGCGCGTCGTGGAGGGCAGCGAGCCCATGAAACCCGAGGAACCCAACCGATGAAATCCGCGCTGTTCCACGAATACGGCGGTCCGGAGGTCGTACGTATCGAGGAGGTGCCCGATCCGGTGCCCGGCCCCGGCGAGGTACGGATCGCCGTGCGGGCGGCCGCGATGAACCACCTCGACCTGTGGGTGCGGCGCGGCCTGCCCATCGACATCGCGCTGCCGCACATCGGCGGGTCGGACATCGCGGGAGTGGTGGACGCTGTGGGTCCCGGCGCCGCGCACGTTCCGGTCGGTACGCGGGTGGTGGTGGACCCCTCGCTGGACTACGACTGGTACGATGGCGCCGCGGCCGGGCGCACCCTGCCGTCCCGTGAGCTCCGGATCGTCGGTGAACACACGCCGGGCGGCTTCGCCGACTACGCCGTGGTGCCCGCCGCCAACCTGGTCGAGGTCCCGCCGGATGTCCGGTTCGAGGACGCCGCCGCCGCCAGCCTGGTCGGGGTGACCGCCTGGCACGCGGTGGTGGTGCGCGGACAGGTCCGCCCCGGCGAGCGGGTGCTGGTGACCGGTGCGTCGGGGGGCGTCTCCACCATGGCCGTACAGATGGCGCGGCACGCGGGCGCGGTGGTGTACGCGGTCACCAGCGGGGCCGACAACGTCGCCCGTGTCCGCGAGCTGGGGGCAGACGTCGTCTACGACCGGCTGGAGGTCGACTACGCACGCGCTCTCTGGAAGGACACCCGCAGGCAGGGCGTCGACCTGATCGTGGACTCGGTCGGCGCGGCCACCTGGAAGTCGAATCTGCGCGCCCTGCGCCAGAGCGGCCGTCTGGTCTGCTACGGAGCCACCACCGGCCCCGTCGGCGAGACCAGCCTTCCCCTCCTCTTCTGGAAGAAGGCGTCGATCCTCGGCAGCACCATGGGCACGCCCGCCGACTACCGCCGGGCGATGCAGCTCGTCTTCGACGGCGTCATCCGGGCCCCCATCGACGAGGTCCTCCCGCTCGGGCGGGCGCGCGAAGCGCACGGGCGGCTCGAGGCGGGCGAGGTCTTCGGCAAGCTGGTGCTGCGGCCGTGAGCGCGTACGAGACGCGCCGACGGAAGCCTCCGATACCGGGGGCCGGGCCATGGACCTGAAGGAAGCCCAGGCCCGCGTCGACGCCTGGATCTCGCGATTCGAGGAAGGCTACTGGCCTCCCCTCGTCAACCTCGCGCGCCTGGTCGAGGAGGTCGGGGAGCTCTCGCGCGAACTCAATCACCGCTTCGGCTCCAAACCCAAGCGGGCCGACGAAGCCGAGAAGGACCTGGCGCTCGAGATCGGCGACATCCTCTTCGTCCTGATCGCCCTCTCCAACGAACGGGGCATCGATCTCGACGATGCGCTGGAGCGGGTGCTCGAGAAGTACGAGACGCGCGACGGTGATCGCTGGACCCCCGCGTCCCCGCGAGCGTGAAGTCCGCCGCCGAACTCCGCGACCGCATCGGTGAACGCGCCCGCGCCCTCGGTTTCGACCGTGTGCGCTTCACCACCCCGGCAGCCAGCGGGCACATGGACTTCTACCGCCGCTGGATCGAGGAGGGCGCCCACGGCGAGATGGGCTACCTCGCCCGGGAGGACTCCATCGCGCGCCGGGGCGACCTCCGCCTCACCATGGCGGACGTGCGCTCGGTCGTGCTCGTGACCCACAACTACTACCAGCCCGATCCTCCCGGGCTCGCGGAGGACCGGGAGCGCGCCGTGATCGCCCGCTACGCGCGCGGGGACGACTACCACGACGTCATCAAGCGGCGCCTTGTGAAGCTGCTCGCCGAGGTCGCGCGGGACGCCGGACGCCGCGTCTCCGGGCGCGCCTATGTGGATACGGGCCCGATCCTCGAGCGCGAGCTGGCCTCGCGCGCGGGGCTCGGATGGCTGGGGAAGAACACGATGCTGATCCACCCGGGGAGCGGCTCGTATTTCTTCCTGGGAATCCTGCTCCTCGACCTCGAGCTGCCGGAGGATGAGCCCTTCACCGAGGACCGCTGCGGGACCTGCCGGAGCTGCCTCGACGCCTGTCCAACCGGCGCCCTGCTGGGACGCGATGCGCGGGGCGCGCCGGTCATGGATGCGCGGCGCTGCATCTCCTATCTGACCATCGAGCACCGGGGGCCGATCCCCCGCGAGCTGAGGGCTCCGATCGGCAACCGCATCCATGGCTGCGACATCTGCCAGGAAGTATGTCCCTGGAACGTGAAGTTTCAGACGCCCGCCGGCGAGCCGGCGTACCGCGCGCGGCCGGAGCTGGACGGCCCGTTGCTGGTGGAGCTGGCCGAGCGCCTCCTCGCCATGGACGATGCCGCGTTCTCACGCGCCTTCCGCGGCTCTCCCATCAAGCGGGCCAGGCGCAACGGCCTGCTGCGCAACGTCTGCGTGGGGCTCGGGAACCAGGGAGGCGAGGATGCGGTTGCCGTGTTGATCCGGGCGCTTCACGACAGGGCGCCGCTGGTGCGTGGGCATGCGGCATGGGGGCTCGGGCGAATCCCGGAGTCAACGGAGGCGTCAGCCGCGTTGCGCGCGCGCATGGAGGTGGAAGACGACGCCTCGGTGCGCGAGGAGATTGCGCGGGCGCTGGATTAGGGCTGGCCGACAGGCTGCCCCTCAACCCGGGGGGGCGGCAGCTCCGCCGTTGGTTTCCGTGTAGGCGGTGGCGAACTCCTCCACCCTGGCCGTGATCGCAGCCTCGAGGGCGGCCTGGGCATCGGCGACCGCGGCCACGCCCACGTCCGTCGCGAACCAGGTCACCGCCTCGGCCAGCGTGATCTGGTTGTCCCGCGTCATCTGGGTCGACTGGTGGACACGCACCGCGACCGAATAAGCCAGCGCCCCCGTCACGGCCACGCCGTCGCCGGGCGCGCACTCCAGGATGATGCGCAGCTCCGGGAGACCGGGGTTGCGGAGCATCTCGCCCTGGGTCAGCAGGTCCACGCCCGCCGCGGCCAGGGTTGCCTCGGCCTGGACCTGCACCGACTCGTCGGTGACCCCCGCGCCGGCGCAGGCGGCGCCCGTCTGCGCGCTCACGAAGACGCCGCCCAGATCCTCGAGGGTATAGCGGTTCCACACCGTGTCCTGGGCCGCACTGTCCGCCGGAAGGCAGATCAGTCCGAATGCCATTGCCATCAACGCGTAACGCTTCATTCCGTGCTCCGTAAGCGGACGCTCGCTGACGTCCTCGGCTTCAGTTGGCCAAACCAAACCCCTCGCACAAGTACGAGGGGTTCGGCACCGGGCGGGGAGCGATCCCGTGCTTCAGCAGGATCTGCAGTTGTGGTTGTTCTTCGACCCCAGCTTCTCCAGCATGGCGACGGTCGGCGGATGGGGCTGAGCCCGCTGCTCGGGGCTGTTGGCCATGTCGGCGACGGTATGTCCCCGCCGGCTGAGCAGGGTCACGTCGGCGCCCCGTTCCACCAGGAACAGGATGGTCTCGTTGTCACCCCGTGCCGCTGCATGGTGGATGGGCGCGAACCCGTCCTTGTCGCGGATGTTGGGATCGATGCCCACTTCGTCGACCAGGAAGCGCACCGCCGGCAGCCAGCCATCGGGCACGTGCCGGTGCGTCTGCGCTACGCGTGAGGTGCCGAAGCCGACGCCCGAGGCGGCGTGCAGCGGATGGACGCCGGGTCCCCCGTGCGGAACCGGTTCCAGTCCGGACGGATCTTCTTCCGGCTCGCCGGGGCGCTGGAAGAAGAAGCGCCGGGGGCTGATCATGTTGTACGTCCAGATGTTGGGGTCGGCGCCGTTGTCGAGCAGCAGCCTCATGGCCTGCACGTCGGCGGCGTAGGCGGCCCGCCAGAACGGGGTCGCGCCCGCGAAGTCGACGCCCATGCGGCCCGCGTTGTAGGCGGCGTACCAGATGTGCGTGGTGGTGCGGGCGTTGGGGTCGGCCCCCGCGTCGAGCAGCAGCTCCATGAGTTCGAGGTAGTCCGTTTCCTGCTGGCGGAAGGCCTGCGGCTGCGGATACCAGGTGCGCAGCGACCACTCGATGTTCAGCGCGGCGAACAGCGGACCCGCGCCGTCGTCGCTCAGGAGGTTCGGGTCGGCCCCGGCCTCCAGCAGTGTTCTCGCCAGATCGTAGTTCCCGTTGATGGTCGCAAGCAGCAGGGGCGACGACTGATCCCCGCTCTGCAGGTTGATGTCGGCGCCACCGTCCAGCAGCACCTGCATGGCTTCGGCGTTTCCGTTGCGAACCGCGTAGTGCAGCGGGGAGAACCCTCCCTGAACACCGATCTGCTCGATGGACGAGAGCACCTTGGGCCCGTCCGGCGGCGGCTCCGGCTCATTCCCCTGACCGGCACCCGGAAAACCACCGCGTCCCTGTCCAGGCCGCTGGGCGTCCGGCTCTTCCTCGGGCTCCGGCTCCTTTTCCGCTTCGCGGATACGCTGCCGGCGGGTCCGCTCCTCGCGGTCCGCGGCTTCGATCTCGGCATAGTCGCGCGTCTTGCTGACCAGGTCGGGGTCTGCGCCGGCATCGAGGAGCGCCTGGAGCGCCGCCGCCGCATTGCGCGCCGCCGCGAACATGGCCGGCGTCCGGCTGGAATAGCCGTCGCGCACGTTCACATCCGCTCCGTGCTCGACCAGCGCGTTCACCACTCCGACCACGTCCGCCTCGGCGGCGAAGTGAAGCGAGGCGGCCCCGGTGCCGGTCAGGATGTCGGGACTGGCGCCGGCGTCGAGAAGCGCCGTGACCACCTCGGCGTTGCCGGCCCGGCTGGCCAGGTGGAGGGGCGTGTAGCCGCCCACGCGGGTGGCCGGCTGCAGGGTGGCGCCCGCGAAGATGAGCGTCTCCACGATATCCAGCTGGTCGTTCAGCGCCGACCAATGCAGCGCGGTCATGCCATCAGGCTGAGCCGCGCTGGGATCCGCTCCCTGCCTCAGCAGGTTGCGAATCTCCTCGACCTCGCCCCGCTGCGCCGCATCGGCCACGGGGGACTCGTCGGGCGTGGCGGCGACCAGCAGCAGCGCGCTGACCGCCAGCGTGCGCTTCATCCAGGGTGCGAAAGTTCGCTTGCTTGCCATGTCCAACTCCTCGCAGCGTGCCTACACGGCAAAGGTGCCAGTGCTGTTGCCGAACGATTCGAGCTCGGTCAGGCCCATCCGATGCAACAGGTCGAGCATGACGTTGGCCATCGGGGTTCCCATGGGAGCCACCACGTGGCGCTCTCCCTCCAGCAGTCCGTTCGCGCCGCCGACCATGAAGAGCGGGCAGCGGGCGTGGTTGTGGATGTTGGGGTCGGCCATCGCCGATCCGTACATGACCATCGTCTTGTCGAGCAGCGTCGCATCCCCGTCCTGGGTCGCCTGCAGCTTCTCCAGGAAGTACGGAAGCATGCCGACGTGATAGGTGTTGATCAGGGCGAAGTCGAGAATGCGCTCTTCGCGGCCGCCGTGGTGGCTGCCCGCGTGGAAGGGCGTCGAGGAACCGCTCTCCGGGTAGATCCTGGGCGACGCGTCCCGGCCCAGCTTGAACGAGAAGACCCGGGTGGTGTCGGAGGTGAAGGCGAGCAACTGCAGGTCGAACATCACTTCCATGTGCTCGCGGAAATCATCCGGCACGCCCACGGGGGCTTCGGGGATCTCGCGCTCCTCTCCGCTCGTGTTCTGCATCTCGATGCGCGTGATGCGCTGTTCCAGGTCGCGGATGTTGTCGATGTAGCGGGCGACGCGCTGCTGGTCGGCCGGCCCCAGCTCACGCTTCAGGCTGGTGATCTCGCCCAGCATCCAGTCGAGGATGCTGCGATCGGTGCGGAGGCGGTGCGCCCGCTGCTCCGGGGTTCCGCCGGCTCCGAAGAGCTGCTGGAAGACGGCGCGCGGATCGCGGATCATCGGCAGTGGCTCGCTGGGAGACGCCCAGCTGACCGTGTCGGTGTAGGCGCAGGCGTAGCCGTAGGCGCATCCGCCGGCCTGGTCGACGTTCTCGATGGTGAGCTGCATCGACGGAATCGGGGTCTCCTGTCCGAACTGCTGGACGTACAGCTGGTCCATGGAGGTCCCGATGTGCAGATCCGAGCCCTGGGTCTGCTTCGGGTGCGCCTGGGTCAGGAACACCGCCGTGGTGCGGAAGTGGTCACCGCCGATCTCCTCGGGCGAGAACGCGTCCGCCATGCGGGAGTCGGTGTTGGTGACGATGGTGAGGTACTTCCGGAAGGGCTCGAGCGACCGCAGGCTGGTGGGCGAGAGGTCGAAGTCCTTGCCCTCGGCTGCGGGGGCCCAGAGGTTCTGGGAGGCACCCCAGTCGTTGCAGCCGGCCGCGCCGTGCACCTGCTCGATGAAGACCATGCGGGTGTCGTTGGCCGCCCGCCCCCCGGCGGTCGCCGACCACAGCCTTCCCGCCGGAATCATGGCGTCGAGCAGCGGCAACCCAATGACGCCGCTCATGCTCTGCAACATTCTGCGCCTGGAGATGCTCTTTCCGGTGATGAAATTCATCGTTTCAGACTCCGTTCGAAGTACAACTCTGCGAAGGCACCGGCTCGTGCGGTGCTCGGGCAATCGATTCGTTCAGGGACTTCATGTCCTTCAGGTTCAGCTTCCGGACGGGGCGGCGACGGCCTCCGGCGCCACCAGCGACGAGCGGAAGGCCGGGCTCTCCACGACGCCCAGGACGAACGAGGAGAACCTGTAGTCGTTTTCCGCAGCCGCCCGCACGATCCCGCGCACGGTCGGCATGTCGTAGTACTCGACGCGCCGGCCGAGGCCGTACGCCATCAGGTTTTCGGTGAAGATGCGGTAGAACACCTCCGGGCGCTTCAGAAGCGCGTTGCGAAGGTCGGCCGGACCCGTAAGCAGCGTGCCGTCGTAGAGCTCGCCGGCCGGATCCACGGGGTTGCCCTCGTCGCGGATGCGCCAGGCACCGGTCACGTCGAAGTTCTCGAGCGCCAGCCCCACCGGGTCGATCAACTGGTGGCAGGACATGCACACCGGGTTGGCGCGGTGGATCTCCATGCGCTCGCGCACGGTGAGGAAGCGGCCGTCTTCCGCGCCCTCGGTCTCCTCGAAGGCGGGCACGTCCGGCGGCGGCGGCGGCGGCGGAGTTCCCAGCAGGACCTCGAGCACCCACTTGCCGCGCAGCACCGGGGAGGTGCGGTCGGCGTGCGAGGTCATCGTCAGCACGCTGCCGTGGCCGAGGATGCCGCGCCGGTTCTCGTCGGGGTACTGCACCCTGCGGAACTCCGGCCCGGTCACGCCCGGGATGCCGTAGTGCCGCGCCAGCCGCTCGTTGACGAAGGTGTAGTCCGCGGTCAGAAGCTCGGCGACCGGGCGGTCCTCGACCGCCATGTTCGCGAACAGCAGCTCGGTCTCGCGGTGCATCGCGTCGGCGAGGGTGCCGTCGAAGTACGGGTACGTGAGCGCGTCAGGATCGATTTTCTCCAGATCCTGGAGCCGCAGCCACTGGGCGCCGAAGCGTCGGGCGAGCCCTTCCGCGGCCCGCGCGTCGCCGAGCATGCGCCGAGCCTGCCGCATCAGCCCGTCGTCGTCAGAGAGTTCGCCCCGCGAGGCGGCGTCGACGAGCTGTTGATCCGGCGGGGCGCCCCAGAGGAAGAAGGAGAGGCGCGAGGCCAGGTCGGCGTCGGTGATCGTGTAGGGAGTACCCACGGTGGCGCCGGGGGCGCGCTCCATGCGGAAGAGGAAGTGGGGGCTGGCGAGGATCGCCTGCAGCGCCAGCTGCACACCGCCCTCGAATCCGCGCTCCTCCTCGCCCTGGTCGTAGAAGGCCATCAGCGATTCCACGTCGAAGTCGTCGACGGGACGCCGATAGGCCTTGGTGGCGAGGCGGGCAACGATGTCCCGCGCGCAGGGCCGGGCTTCCCCGGGCGAGGTCGGGCGGCAGGTGAAGATGAGCTGGCGTGTGGGCGTGTCCGAGACGCCGGTCACCTCGTAGGGGCCCAGTACGGAGAGCCGCTGCAGGTGGGGCATGGTGGTCACGCCGTAGCCGATGCCGATCTGGCCGTCCGCCAGGGTGTGGTCGATGGGGCGGATCAGGTCGTCCAGTTCGCCCTCGAACCGCTTCAGGAAGGCGGCGGTCACCCGGCGCGGGCCGGCACGCACGTAGATGGAGTCGGTGAGGACGTTGAGCCCGGTCGGCTCCGACTCCGACATCCAGCGGTCGATGGTCACGAGCGCCACCCGCTGGCCGTCGATCGACACCTCCATCTGCTCGTTGCCGAAGGTGCGCCCGAAGACCTCGCCCTCGACGGCCGGATAGGGCTGGATGTGGAAGACGTACTTGCCGTCGGCCGGGAAGTTGTGAATCACCGAGACGCCGCCCCGGGTGCCGAAGGGCGCTCCCTCCACGCGATCCTTCTGGGAGGTCGTGCGCGGCAGCCGGTAGCGAATCGAGTTGGGCTCCGCGTCGGGGTCGCCCACGGCCACCCGGCTGATGTAGTTGGCCGCCCGCAGGTAGCCCTCCATCAGGGTCGCGGAGGGAGCCTGCACGTCGGCGATGTTGTCGAAGTTGGCGCTGCGGGTGTCGAGGGGAAGGAACTCCCCGACATCGACCTGCAGGCCGAGCAGGTCCTCGACGGCGCTGGCGAACTCGGCGCGGTTGAGTCGCTGGAAGGTGCGGAAGCCGGGATTGGGGTTCTGCTCCCACGCCGCGTCCACGCGGGTTTCGAGCTCTTCCGCCAGGGCCTGAAGGGTGTCTCCCGCGGGCCTCGGGAATCCCTGCGGGGGCATCATGCCGGCGCGCAGCTTGCGGATCATCCGCTCTGCGGTCTCGGCCATTTCCGGCGCCGACTCCACCTCGAAGGCCTGCAGCGAGAGGTTGCCGGTCAGGAGGGCATCGTTGTGGCACACCTGGCAGTAGGTGCGGACGACGCCGGTAAGCGACTCGGCGTGCTCCGGGGCACCAGTCTCCGTACTCCCCGCGACCGGGGTGGACGGCGTGTCGACGGGGCCGGCGGGAGCGGGCTCTGCGGGTCGGTTCGCGAGTACGAGAAGCAACCCGAGCGTGGTGAGCGCGACGGGAAGAGAATTCATGCGGGCCTCACGCTGCTGTAACCGGGAGAGGGGCGTTTGGAGGGCCGAAAAGCCCATTCGCCTGCCCCGGATTTTGCCTCAACTTCAAAGAACCATAAGAATAGCCTTCCCCCCTCGGACACGCTAGGGCGGATGAGCGCTGAACCGGGGGACCGCCGGGCCCTCGATTCAGGCCCGGGATCGACGTGTTTCCCGCAACCATTCCAGGCATCGGATGACACTATATCCTGCGATCGTGCAGTTGCTCGGCGGAGCTTCGCTTGCCGGGGCGGCAGCTTCCCTGGCGCTCCTGGCGGGGCTACTCGTGCCGGGAGGCCGCGCCTGGCTGCGCGCCTCGCTCGCGGGCTACGAGCGCCACGTCATCGGCTGGGCCTGGGGCATCGCCTCCATCGCGACCGCCGGCAGTCTCTATTTCTCCGAAATCGTCGGCTTCGTGCCGTGTCCGTTCTGCTGGTATCAGAGGTACGCGATGTACCCGCTGGTGGTGGTGCTCGGGGTGGGGCTGCTGCGCCCGTCTGCGAGGATCTGGCGGTTCGCCATTCCACTCCCTGTGGCTGGGCTGGCCATCGCCGCCTACCACGTCGCGCTCCAGTTCCAGCCCACGCTCGATCTGGTCCCCTGCGAGGGCGGGGTTCCCTGCTCCGGGCGCTACGTGGCCGTCTTCGGGTTCATCTCCATTCCCGCCATGGCGGGCGCGGCCTTCCTGATGATCACCGCGCTCCTGCTGCTGCTTTGGCGGCTGGAGAGGGATTCCGGTCCGGACGAGGAGGCCTAACCCCTCGCGCGCCCGCTCCGGTGCCACGCCGCCAGCACCTCCGCTTCGTGCTCCGGGGTGGCGCCGGCTCGCAGGTTGGCCTGGCGCTCCGGCGGCCGGGAGAAGTGGTACTCGAGCGTATCGCGGGCCGTCTCGGCGAGGGGACGGAAGGTGAGCCCGGCCTCCACCTCCGGCGTCAGGTCGAAGCGCGCGAAGCCCTCGAATCCGGGAACCGGCGGCCGCCACACGGGCATCTCGCGGTACGGGCGCATTCCCCTCTCGATGAGGAAGTCGGTGTCGACCCAGGTGAACGTCGTCTCCGCCGTGGTCACCGCCCGAATGCCGTACAGCAGCTCCGTCATGGGCCGCGGCGTGGCCGGCCCGATGCCGTTGTACTCACCCGTGTGGCCGGTCTCGGCCATGCGGATCATCCACTCGGTGAGGTCGCGCACGTCGATGATCTGGACGGTGTCGGAGCCGTCGCCCGGGGCCAGCACTTCGCCGCCCCGGTGGATGCGCACCGGCCAGTAGGTGAAGCGGTCGGTCTCGTCCTCGGGGCCGATGATGAGCCCGGGGCGCACGATGTTGGCGCGGCCAGCGAAGATCCTCTGCGCCTCCCGCTCCGAGAGCGCCTTGGCGAGGCCGTAGGGAAGGTTCTCCGATCCCGGTTCGATGCCCGCGGTCTCATAGGTGAAGGTCGGAGCGTCGGAGGTCATCGGCACGCTGCTCAGATCCGAGTACGCCGACCGCGAGGACACGTAGAAATACCGGTCCACCGAGTCGCGCAGGAATTCGGCGGCGAGGCGCACCCAGTCGGGGTTGGAGCGCGAGTTGTCGATCACCACGTCCCAGGTGTGGCCGCGGAGCGCGTCCAGCTGGCCGTTGCGGTCCCCGATCAGCGTCTCCACGTCGGGGAACATCCCCGGGTTGGAGCGCCCGCGGTTGAAGAGCGTGACCGAGTGGCCGCGGGACAGGGCGTAGCGCACCTGGAAGGGCCCGATGAAGCCGGTGCCCCCGAGGATGAGGATGCGCAGCGAGCGGGGCGCTTCCTGTGGCGCCGCGGGCCCGCGCGGCGGACCCGGATGGGGCAGCGCGGCGCCGGGCACGGCGCCCAGTCCCAGCGCTGCTCCCGCCGCCGCGGACATCTTCAGGAACTCTCGTCGATCGGCAGGCATGACTTGCTCCTCCATGCGGGATCGGCTCCACGGCGACGCCCCGCCGGGAACTGGCCGCTTGCACGTGGTGGCCTAACTTTGGTCGAGCCCCCGTACCCTAACCACCGCTTGTCACGCAAGCGAGCACAGGCGCGCGCCATGCCCCTCCCGAATCAGGCTTCATGAACGCGACCGCGCCGGGAGCATCCGGGGCCGGGCCGGAGGAAGGCAGGATCTCGCGCGCCGACAGGATGACCGTGTTCCTGGCCATCCTGCTCGCGCTGCTGCTCGCCGCCCTCGACCAGACCATCGTCGCCACCGCGCTCCCGAAGATCGTGGAGGACCTGGCCGGGGTGGAGCGCTACACCTGGGTGGCGACCATGTATCTGCTGGCCTCGACCTCGCTCGCGCTGGTCTACGGCAAGCTGGCCGACACCTACGCGCGCAGGCACGTGACGCTGGCGGCTGTTGGCCTCTTCCTGGGCGGCTCGGTCGCCTGCGGCCTGGCCGGGATAGCAGGGCCGCTGCCATTGCTCGGCGACGGCATGAGCCAGTTGGTGATCTCCCGGGGAATTCAGGGCATCGGGGCGGGCGGCATCTTCGCCATGACCTTCATCGTCATCGCGGATCTCTTCACTCCCGCGGAGCGCGGCAAGTACCAGGGCTACGTCGGCGCGGTCTTCGGCGTCTCCTCCGTATTGGGACCCCTGCTGGGAGGGCTGCTCACGGACCACGCGGGCGGCTGGATGCCGGGGATTTCCGGCTGGCGCTGGGTCTTTCTGGTCAACCTGCCCATCGGCGGGGTGGCCCTGTGGCATATCCTGCGCCGGATGCCGCTGCTGGAGGCGGCCCCGGGGGCGACGCGGCCGGACTTCGTCGGGGCGGGCCTTCTGGTCGGTGGTCTGGCGCCGCTGGTCCTCGGGCTCCAGATCGACAAGCAGGCCAGCCCCTGGCTTCCCTGGCTGGCTTCGGCGTCCGCGGCGGCGGAGGGATCGGCCGCGGGCGGGGGATGGCAGTTGTGGGCGACGCCGGGCCTGCTGGCGGTGTCGGCGATTCTGCTGATGGCGTTCGTGCGCCGGTCGCGCACCGTGACCGGGCCGATTCTCGAGCCCCGGCTTTTCTCGGAACCCGTCTTTCGCCGCGCCACCCTGGCCACGTTCTTCTTCGGCGCCGCCTTCATCTCCGTCAACATCTTCGTCCCCCTCTTCCTCGTCTCGACCAGGGGGGTCTCCGCTACCGAGGCGGGCGTGGTGCTGATCCCGTTCTCGCTCGGCATCGTGACCTCGGCCACCCTTGCGGGACAGGTCGCCAGCCGCATCGGCTACCGGCGCCAGATCGTCGCCGGGACGGCGGTGTTCTTCCTGGGCGCGGCGCTGCTGGCGCGCATGGATGCCGACACGGCGTACGGCCAGGTCTACCTGTACATGACTCTCTGCGGCCTGGGCGCCGGGCCCGGCATGCCCCTCTTCACCCTGGCCATCCAGAACGCCACCGACGTCCGCTTCGTCGGCCAGGCGACCAGCGCCTCCCAGTTCTTCCGCCAGACGGGAGCGACGGTGGGGGCGGCGGCCATGGGCGCGGTGCTGACCTTTACACTGGCGGCTACGTTCGGCGTGCTGGACAATGAACTGCGGGACCGGACCGGGGGCAGGGTGACGGCGCAGGCCTACGTCTCGACCGGCGGCGCCGGGCTGTCGGAGGCGATCCTCGCGGCTTTCGAGGAGAGGGCCGCGGAGGCCGGCACCGCGGATCGGGCGGGCGCGCTGCGCGCCGAAGGCCTCAGGGTGGCCCGGGACTCGGCGGAGCGGGTGCGGCTGGCGTTCACAGGCGCTTCACACCGCATCTACTGGATGGCCGCGTTCCTCACGCTCGTGGCCGGGCTGCTGGCGGCGCGCATCCCGGAGATTCCATTGCGGCGCACCCACGACCGGGAGCCGAGGTAGCAGCCAGGAAAGGAGGTTGAAAGCATGAATCGACGCGCAACTCGGGCTCGGGGTGTCGTTCCGGCGGCTGGCCGACCGGCCGGGCTCCTTCTGGCTTTGGCGCTGGCGCCGGCGCTGGTATCCGCCCAATGGACCAACCGCTACCCGAGAGTGGAAGGCTACGGCCACCAGATCTATCTGGAAGGCTACGAGATGCCCACCCTCACCAGCGGTCCCATCGACCCCGCGGCTTCCCCGGACGGGACGCGCCTTGCCTTCGCGTCGCACGGCTGGATCTGGGTGATGGACCTGGTGGACGGCGGCGCGCGCCGGCTGACCTCGGGCGGGGCGATGGACGCGCGCCCGGCCTGGTCGCCGGACGGGGCCCGCATCGCGTTCGTGCGCGACGACACGCGCGACACCTGGATCGTGGTGGCGGATGTCGCGACGGGCGCGGAGGTGTTGACCGAGAACACCCCCGCGATCGAGCTCGACCCGGCCTTCTCGGCCGATGGCTCCCGGCTTTATTTCGCGTCCGCTTCGGCAGGCACCATCGACCTGTGGGCGCTCGAGCTCGCGAGCGGGGAGAGGGTCCGGATCACCGACGTCCGGGGGATCGAGCTGAAACCGCAGCCCGGCGCGGAGGCCCTCGTGTACCTGGCCAAGGGCGGCGGCGGTGGCGACCGGGTGCTGGTGCGCGAACTGGACGCCGCCGGGTCTCCGGCGGGTCCCGGGCCGCGCACGCTGCTCGAGGGCAGCATCGCCTCCATGGCGCGCCCGGCGCTCAGTCCCGACGGGTCGACGGTGGCGGTGAACTGGCCCACACAGGCGGGGTGGGAGCTGCGGCTGGTGAACGTGGACAACCCGGCGGGGTCGATCCTGCTGGTCGGGCCTCCGGACACGGGGGGCGGCACCCCGCTCACCCCGGCGTGGAGCATGCCCGGCGGGGAGTGGGTGTACTTCTCGCGCGGGGACGGCAACCGGCCGATGCGCCTCTACCGGGTGCCCGCCGCGGGCGGGCCGGCCGAGGAGGTGGTGGTGCGCACCTGGGACTGGGGGGTCGGGACGGGCACGCTGCGGGTGCGCACCACCCTGGAGGAAGGAGGCCCGCCCGCGGCCGCCCGCCTGGACGTGGTGGACGCCGCCGGCCACCCCGCCGTCCCGGCCGGCACCCGGCCCTGGTTCGACGGCCAGAGCGGGCGGGTGTACGCGTACTCGACCGGGATCGCCGAGTACACGGTGCCGGCCGGCAGCGCCACCGTGGCGGCCGTGCAGGGGCTCGCGACCCCCGAGGTCGCCCGCACGGTCGAGGTCGCGGCCGGCCGGACCACCGAGGTGGAGGTGACGCTCGCCCCCGTCTGGGACGCGCGCGCCGCGGGATGGGTGTCGGGGGAGCACCACTTCCACCTGAACTACGGGGGCCCCTACGATCTGGCCCCGGCCGACCTGGTGCCCATGATGCGGGGCGAGGCGCTCGACGTCGCCACCCCGCTGCTGGCCAACCTGCACAACCGCTTCGAGGACCAGGACCTGTGGGGCTGGGAGCGGGCGGGTGAGGGCCCGCTCATCCGCTTCGGCCAGGAGGTGCGCTCCCACTTTCTCGGCCACGTGGGGCTGATCGGCATCGGCGACTTCTTCTGGCCGTGGGTGTGGGGCCCCGGCTACCAGGTCTACGGCACCGACGACCGCGAAAACGCGGAGGCGCTGGGCCACGCCCGCTCGCGGGGCGGCTTCGGGTACTACGTGCATCCGGTGAACGCGCGCACCGCCGAGCGCGCCGAGCCGTGGTCGGAAGTTCCCTTCGAGGACCTGGCCCCCGGCGTGCCCGTCGAACTGGTGGCGGACGCGGTTCTCGGCGACCTGGACGCGCTGGAGGTGGTCTGCCTGTGGAGCGACGAAACCACCACCACCCAGGTGTGGCACCGCTTCCTCAACCTGGGCATTCCGGTGGCGCCCAGCGCCGGCACCGACGTGATGAACAACTTCTTCCGCACCATGGCGGTGGGGACCACGAGGGTATACGCGATGACCGGCGGCCAGCTCAACTGGCCGGCGTACATGGCCGCGCTCAGCCAGGGGCGCACCTTCGTCACGAACGGTCCCTTCGTGGACTTCCGGCTGGAAGGGGCGGGGCCGGGCGGGGTGGTGGCATCCGGATCCGCCTCCTGGACGCTCGACCTGAGTTCGGCGGGTTCCGTAGAGCGCGTGGAGGTGCTCGTAAACGGAGAGGTGGCATGGCAATCCGACGGTCTCGCCGGGCCGGGCGCGCGGCGCTACGAAGGAACGCTCGACCTTCCCGAAGGCGGGTGGGTCGCGGTCCGCGCGGTGGGCGGCAACACGGAATGGCCGTCGATGGCCAGCTACCCGTTCGCCCACACCGCCCCGATCTGGATCGGCGAAGTCGGGAGTACGGAGCCGGGGGCCAGAATGCGCGCCGCCCGCGAACTGGCGGAGGTGTTGCGCGTCGCGCGAAACCGCCTTGTCATCGGCTACGGAGACGCCGATATCCCGAACCTGCTGGGCCGCTTCGACCGGGCCAGGACGCAACTGGAAGAGTGGGCGCGCCCCTAGCAGCCCGGACAGGCGACAGGTTACTTTGCCCCTCCTCGGAAGGGCTCGATTCACGTCGGAAACGACTGTACTTGCGACAATATCCGTCACAGCAACGACAAATCCGTTCTTCCGGACGCCATTTGGCATCCGCATGGGAGGAGAGTTCGATGAAGGCGATCAGCACGAGGTCTCAGCGGTGGTTCCCCTGGATGTTCGTCGCCCTGGGAACTCTCTTCAGCGCCCCTCTCGCCGCCCAGCAGGGGACCCTCTCCGGGCGTGTGACGGACGCGGAGGCGGGGACGCCGGTGTCGGGCGCGACCATCGAGATCGTGGGGCAGATGCTGGGCGCAACCGGGGCCGAGGGTGACTTCTCCGCATCGGTTCCCGCCGGCGCCTATTCGGTGATCGTGACCCTGATCGGCTACGAAACCACCCGCCTGGACGGGATCGCGGTGGACGCGGGTTCGACGACGGAGATCGAGATCCCGATTCGCTCGCGGGCCCTGATCCTCAACCCGGTCGTGGTCACCGCGTCACGCCGTCAGGAGAAGGCGCTCGACGCTCCCGCGTCGGTTGCGACGGTTTCCGAGGCGGAAGTCGCGAGGGTCGCGGCGGTCACCGTGGCCGAGCACGTCAAGACGCTTCCCGGGGTGGATGCGGTCCAGACGGGCATCGCCCAGGGGACCGTGGTGGCGCGCGGCTTCAACAACGTCTTCTCCGGAAGCCTGCTGACGATCATCGACAACCGCTACGCGCGCGTTCCGTCGCTCCGGTTCAACGCATACCAGATGTTTCCGACGACCGACCTGGATATCGACCGGATCGAAGTCTCGCTGGGCCCCGGGGCGGCGCTCTACGGACCCAACGCCTCGAACGGCGTGATGCACATCATCACGTCCTCGCCGATCGACCGGCAGGGCACCACGATCTCGCTGGCGGGCGGCGAGCGCTCGCTCTTCCACGGCCAGTTCCGGTCCGCCCACTCTCCGTCGGAGAACTTCGGGCTGAAGATCTCCGGCCAGTACCAGCGCGGGAACGACTGGGAATACGACGATCCCGGCGAGGCACAGGCCCGCATGGGCGCATGCGGCATGATCTGCACCCGGGACTACGACTCGGAGCGATACTCCGCCAACGCCCGCCTCGACTTCCGGTTCGACGACGACGGGTCGTTCATCGTGAACGGCGGCACCAGCACCCTTGCCAAGGGTGTCGACATGACGGGCATCGGGGCCTTTCAGGTGAAGAACTGGACGTACAACTTCGCGCAGGCCCGCCTGTCGAAGGGCCGGCTCTTCGCGCAGGCCTTCCTCAACATGACCGATTCCGGGGGCGATCTCAACGCGCCGGTCCAGGACGGAACCTTCGGCCTCCGCACCGGCGCGGCGGTCGTGGACCAGTCGCGCACCATGGCGGCCCAGATCCAGCACGGCTTCGACCTGGGCTCCCGGCAGAGCTTCACCTACGGCGTCGACTGGCAGCGGACCGATCCGCGCACCGGCGGGACGATCTTCGGGCGGAACGAAGACGACGACATGATCTCCGAAGTCGGCACCTATCTGCACTCGGAGACGTCGCTGAGCGACCGGATCGACCTCGTCACGGCGATCCGGCTGGACGATCACAACCGGCTTGCCGACGTGAACCTGTCCCCCCGCGCGGCGCTCGTGGTCCGGCCGGCCGACAACCAGAACTTCCGCTTCACCTACAACCGGGCGTTTGCGACCCCGACCACCACCAACCTCTTCCTGGACATCATCGCGGCGCAGATTCCACTCGATCCACTGCCCCTCGCCTACAACATACGCGCGCTTGGGGTGCCCTCCGGCGGCTTCACCTTCAGCGCCCAGTGCCCCGGCGGGCTCATGTCGTACTGCATGCGCTCGCCCTTCGCGCCGGGGCAGGCCCTTCCGGCGAACGCCGCGGCGCTGTGGCCAGGACTCCTCGAGATGCTGCCCGCGCTTCTCAGCCCCGGTTTCCAGCCCTTCGCCGACATCCTGAAGAATCTTCTGCAGAATCCCGGCGCGGCGCCGGGTGATCCCGCGATCGGCACCGTGCTGCGCCGGCTGAACCAGGCGGCCATCGATCCGGCGGATGCGTTCCCGCTCGACGGCTCGCCGGCTGAGACCATCACCGATCTCACCTCGACCATCAACAACACCTACGAAATCGGGTACAAGGGCCTGATCGACGACCGCGTACTACTGGCCGCCGACGTGTACTTCAGCCGGGTGGAGAACTTCGTCGGCCCGCTCCGCGTCGTGACCCCGAACGTCTTCTTCGATCCCGAGAGCACCACTGCCTTCGTCGTCCACCGCCTGACACCGCTCATCCAGGCCGGTGTGGTGACCATGGAGCAGATCCGGCCGATCGTCGAGGGAGTGGCCCAGCTCCCCCTCGGCACCGTGGTGCCCGACCAGGTCGACAGCCCCGACCTCCTCGTCACCTATCGCAACTTCGGCGAGGTCGACTTCTGGGGAGCGGACCTGTCCGCGCAGGTCATCGCGTCGGACCGGGTGCGGATCAACGCGAGCTACTCCTTCCAGAGCGACGAGTGCTTCGACTTCAACAACGACGGCAACTGCACCAGTTCGGACGACATCGCGCTCAACGCTCCCAATCACAAGGGGTCGGTGGGGTTCACCTTCGACGACCGCGCCACCGGATTCTCGTTCGGGGGGCGGATGCGGATGACCACGGCGTTTCCGATGAACTCCGGCGTCTACGTCGGCGACGTGGACGGCTACAGCGTGCTGGACGCCTCGGTCGGATACCGGCTCCCGTTCCAGCCGAGCACGCATGTCTCGCTGACCGCGAACAACATCCTGAACAACCTGCACCGGGAGTTCGTGGGTGCGCCGGAGATCGGGAGAATGCTGCTGGCGCGGGTGAGGTACGACTTCTGAGGACGCGCCGGCCAGCGGGCGAATCCCGGCAGAGTCAGTCCAGCGGCGTCACCTCGAGCCGCGAGATGTGCAGGTTGAGCATGTGGTTGACGCGGAAGCCGTAGATCCCGTCCATCGCGACTTCGGCGCGCGGCAGGACGGCCACCTGGGCATCGTTGACGAAAAACCGCACTTCGTCCGCGTCCGCCTCGGCGGCGAGGATGTTTTTCGCCGTGGTCCCGTCGCCGCGGTCCGCCCAGCCCAGAATGGCTTCGTGGCCGGTCCAGGGGAGGACCGTGGGCGCGTCGGCGCCCTCGCGCCGCTTGACGATGAACTCGCCCCCGTCGCGGATGAGGAAGTAGGTGTACTCGATGTCGGCGCCGTCCAGGCCGAGTCCGCCGGTGAAGAAGCCGAACGCCTCGCGCATCATCCCGTGGGGTTCGAAGAGGAAGACCTCCATCTCGATGCGGTATTCGCCCGACGCTTCCATCTCCGGATCCCAGTAGATCGCGGCGGGGCCCGAGGTCACGTGCCACCCGGGCGGCATCGACACGAACATCTCCAGCTGGTCCTCCGAGGCGCCGGGCTCGTCGAAGCGGACCTGCCAGTCCTCCGGTCGCTCGAAGTCCTGGGCGGCGAGGGCGGGGGCGGTGAAGGATGATGCGAGGGCGAGGAGCGGGATCAGGAGGACGGGTCTCGTCATGGTGTCGCTGGCCTGTGACAGGGGATTGATGCGGCGCAGGAAGATCTGCGAAAGTGTCCCTGAAGGTCAATCGTCGCCGCGCCCGCCGCCGCCGGTGACGATGTCGGGGATCCCGGACGTTTCACGAGGCGAGCGCCGGGCATATGTTGTCTCAAACCCCGCTCGCCGGGGCATGACCTGCAACACGGAGGATGAGATGCGACTTCGCAACGTATGGCTCTCGGGAACGGCGATTCTGGCGGGACTCGCATTCTCTTCGGGGGCCGAAGCCCAGGGCGAGGAACGTTACGGCGCCTGGCTGATGGATTCGGACCGGCCCCCGCCGGCCTCCAACGTCATGACCTACGAGCCCTATGGCGATGGCGGCATGCGCATCACGGTCGCGAGCACGAACGCGCGCGGCGAGAGTTCAGAATGGGGATACGTGACTCTGTTCGACGGCGTGTTCCGCGCGGTGGAGGGGCAGGAGAACGCCGAGACCGCGGTCGAGGTCGTGGACGAGCGCAGCACGCGCATCCTGAACAGCCGGGGCGGCAGGGTCTACCAGGTCATCATCAACACCCTCTCCGAGGACGGCAACACGATTCAGAACGAGTACGTGCGCCTCGACGAGGAGGGGAAGATCACCGGGGTCGGGCACGCGACGTACCGGCGCATCATGGATTAGCCGGGGAGCCGCTGGACGCGGGAAGGTCGAGCACCTCGCCGGTTCCTACGGGTCGCCCTCCGGGACCGCCGCGATGCACTCCACCTCGACGCGCGCGTCGAACGCCAGCCCGGCCGCGGCCAGGGCGGACCGGGCGGGCGGATCCTCGGGGAAGTACTCCAGGTAGACCTCGTTGAAGGTGGCGTAGTCGGCCATGTCGGCGAGGAAGACGGTGCACTTGACCACGTCCTCCCACCCCGCCCCGGCTGCCTCCAGCACGGCCGCGAGGTTGTCCATGGTCTGACGGGTCTCCGGGATGATGCCGCCTTCGGCCAGCGTGGGCGGGGACACGCCCGGGAGCGCCCCGATCGCACCCGACAGGAAGATCAGGTCGCCGCTCCGCACCGCGGACGAGAACACCGGCAGCCGGGCCACCCCCTCGGGCTGGATGATCTCCTTGCGCGGCGCGGGTTCGGCCGCGGCCCGGCCGGCATCCGCGTCCGGCGACCCGGCCGGCGCGCACCCGACCGCAAGCGCGCCCAGCATGCATGCGGCGCCCCGCCACGACCGCCGCTTCCCCACCGCACGCGCCACGCGCGCGACCTGGGCCCCGGTTTCCACCCGCATCCTCACCCGCTCCACGGCCACTCCTCCATCTCGATGCCCTTCGCCGCGAAGAGCAGTTCGAGCGCCCGCTCCCACGACTCCCAGCTGGTGGTCCGGCCGTACACCGAGTTGGTCTTGTGCGCCACCACCAGGTCGAGGGCGGGGAACACCGTGATCCACTGGCCGACCGCGCCGCGCCCGGTGTAGGCCCCCGCGAACGGACCGGCGGCGCGCGGACCATCCCACACCCACCACATGTAGCCGTAGCCGAAGTAGCCGTCCCGGCGCCGCTCCGGGTTCATCTCCTCGAGCGGGGTTACGACGCTCACGATGCGCCGCGCCCACTCGCGCGAGATGATCTGCTCCCCGTCCCACGATCCCTCGTTGAGCATCAGGTGCCCGATGCGCGCCATGTCGCGGGTTGAAAGCCAGAAGTGGTACGCCGGATTGCGCGAGATGGAAAGATTGCCGGACTTGCGGTGCATGGAGCGGTCCCAGTCCTGGAACCGGAGGGGAATCGCCAGCTGCGCCTGGGCTTCGTCGTAGAGATCGCGGCCCGTGAGCTGCTCGAAGACGGCCCCCGCGGCGTTGAAGTCCCAGTTGCTGTAGAGCATGTAGGTGCCCGGCTCCTGCGACCCGCGCGGCGGCGCCTCGGAGAGATTGTCGCCGCCGTTGGAGGCGGGGTGGTAGACGCCCGAGCGCGCGGTGACGAGGTGGTCCACCGTGGCGCCCAGCTCGATGGGGAGCAGCCCGCCGATGTCGTCCACGCCCAGATCGGCCATGGTGGCGTTCAGGTCGATGGTGCCGTTTTCGACCCAGTAGCCGTACAGCATCGCCAGGATGCTCTTGCGCACCGAGGCCAGATACGACAACTCCTCGATGTCGCCGTACTGGAAGACGATGCGGCCCCGGTCCGCCACCACGATGCCGGTGGAGTTGGCGCTGTCGCGCACGAAGTCGCGCACCAGCCCGAGCGCGTCGGCATCCCAGCCGAAACCGGCCAGTCCCTCCCGGGGAACGATCTCCCACTCCTCCCCCGGGAAGACGCAGGTCGGGCAATCGGTGCGCGACTCGAGCGCGAAGAGCAGTCCTGCGGGGGCCATCAGGACCCACGCAACGAAAAACGGTGCGAGGAAGCGTCTCATGGCGGTTCTCACGGTGAAGGTGGCTCCCGGGGCCCGGAAGGACGAAATCACGGGCTGGATGGAGGATACGCTGAAGCTGCGCGTCGCGGCGCCCCCGGAAAAAGGCAGGGCCAACGCGGCCGTAGTGGCGTTGCTGGCGCGCACGTTCTCGACGCGCAGGGACCGGATCGTCATCGTGGCCGGGGCCGGGTCGCGGCGCAAGCGGGTCCGGATCGAGGGCCTGTCGCCGGAAGATGCGCGCGAGCGGATTCGCGCAACCCTGGACAAGCGAGCTCGATGAGCGGCTGTCTCCAACGCCCGGGGATCGCCGTGGCTACCTCAGGAAGATGTCCTTCGGGATGTACCCGGTAACGACCTGGGTCAGGTCGACCACCTCGCTGACCCGGAAGTCCACCGCGATGCTGGCCAGGGAGAGCGCCTCGGCGGGCGACAGCCCCTTCTCCTCACCCAGGAAGTTCACGACCTCCCAGGTCGCGTGGCGGGCGGCGCGGTCGAGATCCAGGTCGATGCCCATGATCATGTAGTACTCGTCGTCCTCGGCGCGCGGCGCGGAGATGGTGCGGTCCTTGTGCACGGCGAAGCGGAACACGCCCGAGAGCGACTGCTCGATCGCGGTGCCGCTCACCTCGCCGTCGCCCTGCGCTCCGTGGGGGTCGCCGGTGTAGAAGAGTGCGCCCTCGTGGAAGACAGGCAGGTACACGGTGGTGCCGGCCTTGAGGTCCTTGACGTCCAGGTTGCCGCCGAACGCGCCGGGGGGGCGCGAACCCTGAACCCCCGGCACGGTCACGCCCGGCTGGCCCACCACGGGGTCGGGCGCCACCGCCAGGATGCCCATGAAGGGCGCCAGCGGCACATGGATGTCGTCGGAGATGAGGGCTACCTCGCGCCCGTCCACGTCCCCGGTCCGGATGACGTGGCGGGTTCCGGGCGGGATGTCGAGCGGCGGGTCGTCGGGATGGGCGCCCGGATAGTCCATCGAGAACACGCCGCCCCGGGCGGAGGTGTTGTTGATGCCCCACGATACCCGCGTCTCGATGGAGAGGATCTCGACCTCGAGCACGTCCCCGGGCTCGGCGCCCTCGACATGGACGGGACCGGTGATGACGTGGCCGCTCCGCCCTTCGCGCGGGCGTCCCTCCCGGGAGGCCCAGAAGTCGAGCACGTCCTGGAGGATCTCGTCGCGCGGGAGCCCGAGGCCGGTCAGGTAGGCCACCGGCTCCTCGCTCTGGGTGGCGCCGGCGTGGGTGAGGGTGTTGATGCGCACCGTCTCGCCCGGCTGGACCCGCAGCACGGGCTCCCTGTCGATGGGGAACCAGCCCCAGGCCACGTTCTCGGGGGTGGAGGGCACGAAGTGATCGGCCTCGGCAGCGGGCTCGGCGCTGCGCATTTCGGGCGCGGGCGCGCTCCCTTCCGGGGCGCCCACCTCACCGTCCGGGGCGCCGCAGGCGGATGCCAGCGCGACCATCAGCGCCGGGCCCAGGCAAGTTACCGGCCACCGGCCGGGGGACGGTACGGATCCTCGATGGCTTCTCCGACTCTCGCCGTGGATTCCTGTGTCGTGCATCTCCTGCTCTCCTCTTTCTGGCACGTTGCGAACTGCTGAAGTACCCTTAGCGACCAATCAGCCTCGAATCAAACGAGCTGCCACGGGATCGAGCGGACCCAGCCACAATCCCGCCTGCGCGCAACCCGCGTTTCCCCCAGCGGAGAACTGACGTGTTCGATACCAGCGACCCCCGGCTGTACCTGTTCGCCGCCCTGGCGATCGTCGCCCTGCTGTTCCTCCACCAGTGGGTGAGCACGGCGCGCGCGAGCGCCGGCGACGGCTCGGGGAAGGGCGGGACCCGAGGGAAGCCCAGCCTGTTCGAGTTGGCGGTGGGCTTCGGCACCAACTTCTTCGACACGCTCGGGATCGGTTCCTTCGCGCCCACCACCTCGCTCTTCAAGCTGGCGAAGACGGTGCCCGACGACGAGATCCCGGGCACCATGATGACCGGCCATACCCCGCCCGTCATCATCCAGGCGTTCATCTTCATGGCCATCATCATCGTGGATCCGGTCACGCTCTTCACGCTGATCGCGGCGGCGGTGCTCGGGGCGTGGCTGGGTGCGGGGGTGGTGACCCGCCTGCCGCGCCACTTCATCCAGATCGGAATGGGCATCGCGCTGCTGATCGCGGCGGCCACTTTTCTGCGGTCCATCTTCGGCACCGACCCGGTGGGCGGGCTGGCGACCGGCCTTGCCGGCAGCGACCTGCTGATCGCCGCCATCTGCCTGTGCGTGCTGGGCGCGCTCATGACCATCGGCATCGGCATGTACGCGCCCACCATGATCGTGGTGAGCCTGATGGGCATGACCCCCGCGGTGGCCTTCCCGATCATGATGGGGTCCGCGGCCTTCCTGATGGCGGTGGCGGGGATCCGATTCGCGCGCGCGGGCCGCTACGGGCTGAAGGCGGCCCTGGGTCTGGCCATCGGGGGCATCCCGGCCGTGCTCATCGCGGCGTTCATCGTCCGTTCGCTGCCGCTCGACGTGATGCGCTGGCTGGTCGTGGTGGTGGTGCTGTATGCCGCCGTGGCCATGCTCCGGTCGGCCGCGCAGGAGCTGCGCAAGGGCAGCTGAATCAGTTCGCCTCCCAGAGCTCCGTCCTGGGCTGGAAGGCCTTCCAAGCGAACCAGAAGGCGATGTAGGCGCCCTCGACCGGCTCCAGGCGTGTGCCTTCCATGGGGCCCTCGAAGGCCACGCCGTCCACGCGCCAGCTCGAGCCCGTCCCGGCGTCCACGATGTCGCCTCCCGTGAACTCGAAGCTGAGGGTCTGCCCGTCCACCACGGGGTTCAGCGCGAAGGCCGCCTCCCCGGCGTTGTCCCACACCACCAGGACCGGCTTCCCGCCCACCATGTCGTTCACCACGGTCACCGGCGACCCGTCGTTCCCGAGTTCACCGAACGGATAGGCCTTCCCGCCGTCCGCATCGTCCAGAACTCCGAGCACGCGCTCCTTGACCGGACGGCGCGCGTCGGTCACGGGTTGGGGATAGAAGAGCCGGGTGTTGTCGAGGCTCTCGTAATCGCCATAGGGATAGCGGTCGTACTGCGTACTCAGGCCGCCGTCGGGGCGCACCACCACCAGACCGTCCTGATGGAGCCCGCGCCAGCGGTCCCAGGTGACCTCCGTGGAGGCGATCAGCGGTAGCGGCTGCCCCAGTTTGGACCCGCAGCCGGCTTCGCGCAGCATCTGGGGCCAGAGCGAGCGCTCCCCGTCGGTGCGGTCGTACATGATCAGGTTGTTCTGGAAGAGGAGCCCGGATACTCCGAACTCGGCACCCGCGACCTCGCTGCGGTCGAACACGATGCTCGATCCCGTAAGGGGACAGTAGGTGACGGCGACCTGCCGCTGGCCCAGCGTCAGGTTCACGATCTCGTGCCACCACAGGATGCGATGGGGCACGGCGAACGCCTGCCCCTCCAGCTCGAAGCTGATCACGCGGTCGCTCTCCCACAGAAAGCCGGTCTGCTGATCGAAGATCCCCACCATGGGCGGATTGGTGAGGGCCGGAATGCCGTCGACCCCCACCCCGCCGTCGAAGACCAGGTCGGTGTTGATGGCGCAGTTGGGGCCGACGTCGACCGGCGCCGTGGGTTCGGGGCCCGTCGGTGCGTCGGAACAGGAGAGCAGCAGCGACACGCCCGCGGCGGCGAGCGACAGGGGCTTGGAGCGCATGGTGTGGTTCGGCCCGGATCGGCGGGGAGGGCCCGGCATCGTGCCGGGCCGGAACATGACCGCTATCATAACCCGGCGCGCCGGTAAGGTGTCCACTGGCCCGTCGAGCCTCCATCCAGCCAATCGATCCGGGGGAACGACCGCTTGCTCAACTACATCTGGGCGGCTCTGCTGATTTCGGCCTTCGTCTTCGCGGGGGTTTCCGACATCGGCGATCTCGGCCGGGACACCTACCGCAACGGCCAGCCGCTCCCGCTGGTATTGGAGTTTCCCGAGGGCACCGCCGCCAGCGGTGGGCGCACGCCGGTGCGGATTCAAATCAACGCCGGGGTCTACCAGGACTTCTACGCCACGGACGAGAGCCCCGCGCCAAGCTACGACGGCGTCCTGCTGCGCACCGGCGAGGGAATGGTGCTGCGCTTCGATGCGGGAGCCGCGCTTCCCGAGCCGCTGGAGACGATCCGGGGCGTGTCGCGCTCGAACGACGACGAGCTTCAGGGGACCGTCGAGGGGTTCCTGTCGCCCGTGCTGGGCCTGGGAGATGACCCCACGGCCGCTCAGGCGACCGTGCAGTTCGAGCCGGTCCGCTTCGTGAAGATGACGGCCATCGGCGCGGCGGCGCTGGACTTCGCGGAGACCGCCGCCGGGATCGCGATCGGGCTGATCGGGGTGCTCGCGCTCTTCCTCGGGGTGATGAAGATCGCGGAGGAGGCGGGCATCATCTACGCCATCGTGCGCGTGGTGCGTCCGGTGCTGCGGCCCCTCTTCCCCGAGGTCCCCGAGGACCACCCCGCCCTCGGCATGATCGCGCTCAACCTCACCGCCAACGTGTTCGGGCTGGGCAACGCGGCGACGCCCTTCGGCATCAAGGCCATGGAGGAGCTGCAGAAGCTCAACCCGAGCGAGGACACCGCCACCAACCCCATGGTGATGCTCCTCGCGGTCAACACGGCGAGCGTCCAGCTGGTGCCCCCGGTCCTGCTGCTCGCGCTCCTCGGCCTCCAGATCAACCGGCTCATCTTCGCCATCATCATCACCACCGGGCTGTCGCTGCTCGTGGCGATCGTCGCGGCCCGGCTCTACGGGAAGCTGCCGGGCTCGCGCGCATCGGATCCCAACCGGACGGGGCCGTTCGGGGAGGCGCCGCCGCAGGCCGGCCGGGATTCCCGGCGCGGGGAGGGCTGAGATGGAACTCGCGCGTGAGCTGATCGGGCTCTTTTCCGCCTTCGTCATCCCCGTCATCCTGGTCGGCTTCCCCCTGTACGGGCTGTACAAGCGGGTGCCGGTCTACGAGACCTTCGTCGAGGGGGCGAAGGAAGGGTTCGGGGTGGCGGTGCGCATCATCCCCTACCTCGTGGCCATCCTGTTCGCCATCGGCATGTTCCGCGCCAGTGGGGCGATGGACGCGCTCATCGCGCTGCTGAACCCGGTGCTGGAGCCGATCGGCTTCCCGGCCGAGGTCCTGCCCATGGCGATCATCCGCCCGCTCACCGGCTCGGGCTCGGCGGGGCTGGTCGCGGACATGGTCGCCCGGTACGGCGAGGACTCCCTGTTCGTCAAGATGGCCGCGGTGATGTTCGGCTCGACCGAGACGACCTTCTACGTCGTGGCCGTGTACTTCGGCGCCGTCAACATCAAGCGCACCCGGCACGCCATTCCCGCCGGGCTGACCGCCGACATCGCGGCGATGCTGTTCGCGGTGTGGGTCGTGCGGCTGCTGTTCGGCTAGGCGTCAGCGCGCTTGCCGGGAGGGTGACATGATGCGTCGGCCGGGCCCCTGGATCCTCTTCGGCCTCCTCGGAGTCGCTGGCGTCGTCGTCGCGATCCGGTTCTTTCCGGCCGCCTTCCCCATCGTCACGCTGGATCTCGCCATGGACCGCGAGGCCGCCGTTTCCCGGGCGGACACCCTGGCGCGGCAGTACGGATGGGAGCCGGCAGACGCTCGGACGGCCGCCACGTTCGGACAGACCGACGCCGAGGTGCAGTCGTACGTCGAACTGGAAGCGGGCGGGCGGGACGCGTTCGCGGGGCTCGCCGAGCGTGGCATCCATCAGCCGTACGTGTGGACGGTGCGACGCTTCCAGGAAGGGGCGATCGAGGAAAGCCGGGTTCGATTCACGCCCGCGGGCGAGCCGTACGGGTTCCGCCTTCGCCTCCCGGAGGACGATCCGGGAAGCAGCAATCTCGCCGAGGCGGAGGCGCGAGCCGTCGCCGAGGGGACGGCGGCGGAGTGGGGGGTGGATCTTGCCCCGTTCGAGCTCCTCGAGTCATCCCAGGAAACGCAGCCCGGCGGGCGCGTGGATCACACGTTCGTGTTCGAGCGGATGGACGCGAGGGTGGAGGAGGGCCGCTTTCGGCTGCGGATCCGGGTGGCGGGAGAGCGCGCCTCCGAGCTTGCGCACTTCGTCTTCGTGCCCGAGGGCTTCTCCCAGCGCTACCGGGACATGCGGTCGAGAAACGATGCGATCGCCTTCGCGTCGCAGTCGGTCTTCGTCGTCCTCTTCCTGCTTGTGGGAGGCGCGGGCGGCACGGCCTTCCTCATGAGGCAGCGTCTGGTCGTCTGGCGCCCGGCGCTCGTCTGGGGCGCCGTCACCGCCGTGCTGCTCGGCCTCGGGATCGTGAACAGCCTCCCGCTGAGCTGGATGAACTACGACCCCGCCGTCTCGGTCCAAACGTTCCTGGCCCAGCAACTGGTCCTCGCAGGCGCGACCGCCGCGCTTGGCGCTCCGCTTCTCGCGTTCATCTACCTCGCCGGGGAATCGCTCGGCCGGCACGCGTTCCCCGGCCACCTCCAGCAGTGGCGCTTCTGGTCGCCCCGGGTGGCGGCGTCCATGCCCGCGCTCGGCCGCACCGCCGGCGCGTACCTGCTCCTGGGCACGCAACTCGGCTACGTGGTGCTCTTCTACCTGGCCACGTCCCGGCTCGAGGGCTGGTGGTCTCCCGCCGAGGCAGTCGTCCAGCCGGACCTGCTTGCGACCGCGCAGCCCTGGCTTGTGGCGGTGTCGACTTCGCTCTTCGCCGCCTTCTGGGAGGAGAGCGCGTTCCGCGCCATTCCCATCGCGTGCGCTGCCCTGCTGGGCGCGCGCTATGGACGGAAGAGCCTCTGGATCTGGGGCGCCGTGGTGCTGCAGGCCGTCGTCTTCGCCGCCGGTCACGCCAACTACCCTCAGCAGCCCGCCTACGCCAGGGTGGTGGAGCTCACGGTTCCCGCCCTTCTCTGGGGCGTGATCTACCTCTACTTCGGCCTCGTGCCAACGATCATCTCCCATTTCACCTACAACCTCTCGCTGCTCTCGATTCCACTCTTCGCGTCATCCGCGCCCGGCATTCTCCTGGACAGGGTGGTCGTGGTGGCGGCCGGGCTGGCTCCGCTTCTGGTTGTGGTCGGGGCGCGGCTGAAGGTGGGTGCGCGCGCGAAGGCGCCGGAATGGGCGTACAACCGCGCCTGGAAACCGCCTGCCGTGGAGGAACCGGACGCGGACGCGGAGCCGGGCGCGGAGGCGGGTCCCGAGTCGCCCGCTTCGGAGGCGTCTTCGGCCGCCCGGGGCTTTCTCTCGCGGCGCAAGCTGGTCTACGCGCTGGGTGCGGTCGGCGTTCTCGCCTGGGGTGTCCGAGGATTCACGGATGGCGGCGGCGCGGCGCGGTTGACCGCACCCAGGAGCGAGGCGATCGCCGTCGCCCTGGACACGCTGGAGGGCCGCGGGTACGCCGTGGGGTCGTGGACAGCGCTGGCCCAGGTGGTGTCCGGCCGAGGGGACGACGACCGGTACGTCTTCGACGAGGCCGGCCCGGAGGTGTACGAAGACCTCCTCGGGACCTATCTGCCCGGACTCCGCTGGATTGTCCGTTTCGTGGACTTCACGGCCGACCCAGAGCAGCGCGTCGAGGAACTGCACGTCCACCTCGACGGGGCGGGCCAGCCCGTGCGGTTCCGGCACATCCTCCCCGAGGCCCGTCCGGGCGCGCGCCTGGAGGAGGAGGACGCGCGGGCGGCCGCGCTCGCCGCCGTCCAGGCAAGGTACGGAATGAGCCCGGAGTCCATCGACGAAGTCGGCGCCGTCCAGACGGCGCGCCCGGAGCGCACCGACTGGCGATTCACCTTTGAGGACCGGACGGTCCTCTCGGAGATACCCGGGGAAGCGCGACTGACGGTGTTGCTCGCCGGCGACGAGGTCGTGGACGTGACTCGCTTCGTGAACGTGCCCGAGGAGTGGGAACTCGCCCGGGGGGACGGCGAAGCGGTCCGCAACCTGGTGAACCTGAGTGCCGCACTGGTGCTCGTGCTCGGTTTCGCCGGGGCGTGCGTCCTGTCGGTGGTCACGTGGGCGAGGCGCGGACTGGATACGCGGTTGTTCGTCCGGGCTGGCCTGGTCGCCGCGGTGGCGCTGGGCCTCGGACAGGCGAACTCCTGGCCGGCCACCGAGGCGATCTTCTCGCCGGCGCAGCCGTGGGGCCTTCAGGCGGGGATCGCCGCTTTTGCGGGCTTTCTCGGGGTCCTCTTCGGGGCAGCGGCGATCGGTCTGGGGACCGCGCTCGCGCACAGATGGCTCCGGGAGGGACGGGGCGGGCAGGCCGGGGTGCCTGCCTCGCCCTCGCTCGCCCTGGCGCTGGGCGCTGCCTTGCTGGGTCTCGTGGTGCTCGCGGAGCGGGTCGCCGGGGGGCTTCCCGCGTGGCCCGACGTCACGGGGGCCAACTCCTTCATCCCGACCCTTGCCGGGCCACTTGGGGCGACGACCGCGTTTCTCTTTGCTACGACCGGGCTGCTCCTGATAAGCGGCCTCGCGCTGAGGTCGGGTGCCGGCCTGCGCTGGCGCATCTCGTTGTGGGTCTGCATGCTGGCGGCCGGAATCCTCTTCGTTCCCGGGCCGCTCGAGGAGTCCGTGCTCACGTGGGTGCCCACCGCTCTCCTGGGTGGTGCAGCCTTCTTCGGGCTTGCGCGGCTCGGCGCGGCGGCGCCGGCGCTGATGCCCGGAATCGTCGGGACCGTGACATGCGCCGACTTCGTCGTGCAGGCAGCAACCGGACCGTACCCGGGGGCGAGGCTGGGCGGCGTGCTGGCGGTCATCGCAGTGGGCACGCTTGTTGCCGCATGGATGCGCGAGGTGGACGCCACGCCACGGGCATCGCCGCACCGGCAAGCAGGGTGATGCCGGGAGCGGACACCGCGAGGCCGCTCGGGAAGTCATGCACTATCATCTGATCGGGATCGCGGGCACCGCGATGGCCTCGCTCGCCGGGCTCCTGCGCGCGAGGGGCGAACGTGTGACCGGGTCCGACCAGGGCGTCTATCCTCCCATGTCGCTGATGCTCGACGAACTGGGCATCGAGTACGCGGACCGGTACGATCCGGCCAACCTGGCCGGCGATCCGGACGTGGTCGTGGTGGGCAACGCGATCAGCCGCGGCAACCCGGAGCTTGAGGAGGTCCTGGACCGGCGGCTCCGATACACGTCGGCGGCCGCCGTGATCAAAGAGCGGTTTCTGGCGGGCCGCCACGTGGTCGCGGTGGCGGGCACCCACGGCAAGACCACCACCGCGAGCCTGGTCGCATGGCTGCTGGAGGCCGCGGCGCTCGAGCCCTCGTTTCTCATCGGAGGCATCCCGGAGGACTTCGGCGTCTCGTTCCGGCTCACGGACTCCGAGGTCTTCGTCATCGAAGCCGACGAGTACGATACGGCGTATTTCGACAAGGGTCCCAAGATGTGGCACTACGTGCCCTGGACGGCGGTGGTGAACAACGTCGAGTTCGACCACGCCGACATCTTCCGCGACGAGATCGCCTACCGCTTCGCCTTCGAGCGCTTCATCAACCTGGTGCCGCGGGCCGGCACGCTGGTGGCGGGCTGGGATTCCCCGGCGCTGCGCGCGATGTGCGGGATCTCGCGGGCACCCGTGCAGTCGTTCGGCATCGGCGGGACGGAAAGCGCGTCTTCGCATCCGCGCTGGCGGGCCGAGCGCGTGCGCTGCGGGGAGGCGGGCACCCGCTTCGCGGTTCGGCAGGACGGTGAGATGCTGGGGGAGGTGGAAATGCGGCTCGCGGGGGACTTCAACGTCCTGAACGCCCTGGCGGCGATGGCGGCAGCAGCCGCGGCGGGCGCGCCGTGGGACGCGATCCGGGAGGGTCTGCGCACCTTCCGGGGCGTCCGCCGCCGCATGGAGGTGCGGGGGGAGGCGGGGGGCGTCACCGTGGTCGACGACTTCGCGCACCACCCCACTGCGGTCGCGGCCACCCTGGAAGCGGCGCGGCAGCGGTTCCGCGGCCGGCGGCTGATCGCCGTCTTCGAGCCCCGCAGCTACACGGCGCAGCGGCGGGAATTCCAGGAGGCCTACGGGACGGCGCTCGGGAAGGCCGACCACGCCATCGTAGCCGGACTCTTTCGACCCGAGCGCTACGATGAGGCCACCCGGCTGGACCCGCCAGAGCTGATCGCGTCGCTGCGCGCCCGGGGGGTGGACGCCGACTACGAACCCGCGCTCGACGGCATCGTGCGCCGCGTCGTCTGCCGGACCGCGCCGGGCGACGTCGTGCTGATCATGTCCAACGGCGGCTTCGGAGGCATCCACGAACGGCTGCTGGCCGCGCTGGGCTCGGAGCGGGCTGCGCCTGGCGCGGAGTCGCACGGGAGCGCGGCCGTCGGATGACATCCCGGGATCCCGTCCACCCACCGCTCCGGCCGCGGGCGCTTCGTCCGGGCGCGCGCGTGGCGCTGACAGCCCCGGCGGGACCGCTCGGACCCGGTGTCCTCGACAAGGCCATCGACCGGTGCCGGAGGCTCGAGCTGGAACCGGTCGTGTACCCGGCGGCGACCCGGCGGCGGGGCTATCTGGCCGGAAGCGACGAGGAAAGGCTCGCGGACCTGCAAGCCGCCTTCGACGACCCGGCGACCGACGCGGTGTGGGCGCTCCGGGGCGGGTACGGGACGCTGCGCATCCTCGACGGGCTGGATCTCGCGCGGCAGCGTCGCGCGCCCATTCCCTTCATCGGCTTCAGCGACAACACCAATCTGCATGCCCTCCATGCCCGGGAAGGTGTGATCTCCTTCCACGGGCCGCATCCCGGGGCCGACTTTCCGCCGGAAACCGAGGCGTCGTTCCGCGCGGCGCTCTTCTCCGGCGAAGCCCCGGGACTTCTGTCTTCCCGGCCCCGGGATCCCGCTCCCCATGCGCTGCGGGGAGGGAGTGCGGAAGGAAGGCTCATCGGCGGAAACCTCGCGATCCTGGCGTCTCTTTGCGGGTCGCGGGATGCCATCTCCGCCCGCGCCCGCATCCTGTTCCTCGAGGACGTCGGCGAACCCGCCTACAGGGTGGACCGGATGTTGCATCAACTGCTGCGCGCCGGCGTTCTGAACGGCGTCGCGGGACTCGCCTTCGGACGGTTCACCGGTGTGCGCGAGGGTTCCGACGACATCAACGCCGTGCTCGCGGAGTTCGCCGGCCGGCTCGGCGCCCCCTCGGTCGCCGACCTGCCCTTCGGTCACACGGAGCACAACTGCACGATTCCCGTGCTCGCCAGGGCGCGTCTGGACGCGGATGCGGCCACCCTCACGGTGACGGAGCCGGCCGCTCAGCCGAGGTGAGCCCGGCCGGCGCCAGTCTATCCCTGGCCGCGCGCGCCGGGGCCCGAATGAGTAACTTCGGGAGACACCGAAGGGACGCATTGTCCTTCGTCATATCCTTCAACGCTGCGAACAAGCCGATATCGGAGATCGATCAATGAGATGGCGAGGACTGCTTGCGGGGGCGCTCTCCGGGCTCCTGGCCGCCAGCTGCGGCGGCGACGGCGGCACGGTCGATCCGGCCCCGCCGCCAGCCGCTCCTACGGGCACGGTCATCGGCCAGGTGACGGTCGAGGGCGCGCCGCTGCCGGGCGTGCTGGTGTCGCTGACCGGCGCCGCTGGCCAGTCCACCGCGACGGGCGCGGACGGCGGGTACCAGTTCGTGTCGGTGCCGGCGGGATCGCACACCGTGACGCTCGCGAGCGGGATCCCCAACGACGTGACCTTCTCGCGGACCACCGCATCGGTCACCATTACTTCCGCCGGGCAGCAGGTGCGCGCGGACTTCCCCGGCGAGTATCTGCGCACCTCCTCCATAAGAGGCAGGGTGCTCGCGGTGACCCAGGGCAGTCAGCCGGAACCGGTGGAGGGCATCGCGCTCGGCATGACGGGCCTGCAGGAAGCGGCGGACACGACCGACGCGAGCGGCCGCTATGAGTTCGTGGCGCTGCGGCCTGGCGAGTACACGATATCCCTGCTCACGACCGCCGGTTTCGCCTTCGACGCAACCAGCTTCACTCAGACCCTTTCGACCGGGCAGAACCTCCAGCACGACTTCGTCGGCGCAGCCGACCTGTTCATCGCTTCCGACTCGCTGGACGTCGGCCGCGTCGCCATTCCCTACGCTCAGCAGCTGGTCGCGCGCGGCGGCACGACCGAGGGTCTGGTGTGGAGCCTCGAAGGCGGGACGCGCCTCCCCGAGGGGCTTGCCTTCACGAGCAACGGGCTGATCACCGGCACGCCGCGTGCCGTGGGCTTCACGGAATTCCGCGTCAGCGTGAGGAATGCCCAGGGGCGGCGGGCAAGCGCGGCGCTTTCGCTGCGCGTGTGCGAGGGCGCACTGGGCCTGGAGGAAGGGGACTACCAGGTCTTCCGCGCGGGCGAGCGCGGGGAGTGCGGCTTCTTCGTACGGGCTCCGCGGGCGGGCGCCTACTATCGCGTCACCATGGTGGGAACCGAGACGCCGGAGAGCCCGCGGGTCTACGATGTGGGACTCGCCGTTGCCGGGAGCTTCACGGGGTCTGCCGCGGCCGTGGTGGCGAGCTCGGAGCGGCCGGGCAGCCGCACGCGCCAGGAGGCGGCCTCCATCGGGGGCCCCTGGCTGGAAGAACTGATCGAACGGGAACGCGCCTACGCCCGGAGTCACGCGCGCCTGCGCCGCAGCGAGGCCGAGCTGGTGGAACGCCTGTCGGCGGAAGGACCTCTCCCGATCCTCCCGGATCTCTCGCAACAGGTGGCGCAGGCGACCGGCGGCGGGGCCGGGCGGCGCCGGGCGCCCGAGGAACTGGCCATCCGTCTCAGCGACGCGTTCGCCGGCAGCTGCACCGTCGACACCACGGTCACCGCAAGGCTGGTCGCCGAGAGCGAGCATCTGGCCTTCTACGAATACCAGACGACCTCTTCGCCCGACAATGTCCGGCAGATCCTCGACTACTATGCCGATTACGGCGAAGAGGTGATCGAGCGCTATTTCGGCGGCGTGAGCGATGTGAACGGGGACGGCATCGTGAACGTTCTCATCCGTCCGGACCTTCCGGGCGCCACCCTGGCCTACGTGTGGTCCGCCGACATGACCCTGTCGCGGAACAGTTGTCCGGCGTCGAACGAAATGGAGCTGATCCACTTCGACGCCGAGTCCATCGACGACATCAGCGGCGACGACTTCTGGGCGCTGGGAACGATCGTGCACGAGATGAAACACGTGAGTTCGCTGTACAAGGGATATCGCAGGAGAGGCTCCAACCGGTTCCATCCCTTCTGGATCGAGGAAGGGACCGCCGATATCGCCAAGGAAGTATCCTCGCGCCTGGCGTGGCAGCGGGCAGGCGGCCCCGCCATGACGGATCGCGTTACGGGAGACGACCTGCGCAACGCCTTCCGGTCTACCGGTGGCAACGCCCGGGCCGAGGCCTA
This sequence comes from Gemmatimonadota bacterium, assembly GCA_022825135.1. GTDB lineage: Bacteria > Gemmatimonadota > Gemmatimonadetes > Longimicrobiales > Gaopeijiaceae > BD2-11. The sequence continues at coordinate 45,794 of JAJDYN010000035.1, forward strand.
CGGCACCTTTACCGCAATGGCCCGCACCGTCTTCGCGATCTCCCCGGATTCGAGCGCGCTGAGTTTCCATTACGGTGATGGAGAAATCGGCGACGTGTACGGATCGGGCTGGCATTTCCACCGCTTCCTGCGGGACCGGGTGGTGGGCACAGGCAGTGCCGTGGCGGACGAGCGCTTCATGCGCGTGCTGAACGACTCGCTCACCACGGCCGGAGTCGCGGGTATCGAAGCCGTCACGGCCAGGCCCATGGAGGAGTTGCTGATCGAGCACGCCATCGCCATGACCTTCGCCGGAAGCGAGAGCGCGGCGGGGGCCGGCGTGCCCCATTTCACCACCTACGATTTCCCGACCGCGACGGAGATCTTCAGTCAGCCCGACCCCCCCGGCTTCTATCCCTGGCCGGTGACCACCGTCGGCGAAGACACCGCCGACGACTTCGCGCCGGTCGCCGTGCCTCTGGCCACCTCGGGAAGGCGCACCTTCGACGGCCGGCTGGCTGCCAGCGGTTTCCGCATCCACGACTTCCGCGCGCGCGGCGCCGCAAACGGGGCCGCGTTCTACTTCGACATTCCGCCGTCCGCCCGGGTGATCGTGGCGCGCATTTCCGAGCCGGATCCGTAGGCGGCTTCCTGGAGCGCTTGCGAGCGAGTCGCTGCCTCGCGTGCTAATTTGGCTGGCATTCGTGATCTGGTCGGCCAAGGGAGGCACCGATGTATGAAGGGCACACCGCAGGGCACACACCGAAGGGCTTCATCAACTCCGCGCGCCACGTCATTCCCGTTCTGCTGCTGAGCCTGACCGGGTGCGCCAACGCCCCACAGGCCGACGCGGAGCTGATGGAACGCGCCCGCGGTATCCACGAGCGGGTCATCACACTGGACACGCACGCCGACATCAACCCGGGCAACTTTACCGCCGAGCGCAACTACACCATGGACCTGCCCACCCAGGTGAACCTGCCGAAGATGGAGGCGGGCGGGCTGGACGTGGCGTGGTTCATCGTCTACGTGGGCCAGGGCGACCTGACGCCGGCGGGGTACGCCGAAGCCTACGACCAGGCGGTCGCCAAGTTCGACGCCATCCATCGCCTCACCGAAGAGATCGCGCCCGAACGCATCGGGCTGGCCCTCACCTCCGACGACGTCCGGCGCATCGCGGGCGAGGGGCGCAGCGTGGCCATGATCGGGGTCGAGAACGGATACCCGGTCGGGGAGGATATCGGCCGCATCCAGGAGTTCCAGGAGAGGGGCGCCCGCTACCTGTCGCTCGCCCACAACGGCCACAGCCAGCTCGCCGACTCCAACACCGGCGAGGCGCTGGACGACTGGCTCCACGACGGGCTGAGCGATCTGGGGCGGCAGGCGGTGGCCGAGTTGAACCGGGTCGGCATCATGATCGACATCTCGCATCCCTCGAAGCGGGCCAACATGGAGGTGTTCGAGCTGAGCCGGGCCCCGGTGATGGCCTCGCACTCCTCCGCGCGGGCGCTAAACGACCACAGCCGCAACCTCGACGACGAGCAGCTGATGGCGCTCCGGGACAACGGCGGCGTGGTCCAGACGGTGGCCTTCCGCGGCTACGTCGACGGGCCCAAGAACCAGGCGTACCAGCAGGCCTCGCAGATGGTCATCGCCGAGGTCGCCGAGGAGATGGACTTCGAGATCATCGGCGGCGGCCGCGGGCGCGCCTTCTTCATGGCGCTGCAGGCGATGAGCCCGGAGGAGCGCGAGGAGTACCAGACCGGCCTGCGCATGGTCCAGGACGCGGCTGCGGAGCGGATCGCGATGGAGGTGGCGCCGGTGACGCCGCCGGTGGATGTCGCGGACTTCGTGGACCACATCGACTACATGGTCGGGCTGATCGGGCTCGAGCACGTCGGCATCAGCTCGGACTTCGACGGGGGTGGGGGCGTCACCGGGTGGGACGACGCCTCGGAGACCTTCAACGTCACCCTGGAGCTGGTCCGGCGCGGCTACACCGAGGAGGAGATCGGCATGCTCTGGAGCGGCAATCTGCTGCGCGTGCTGGACGACGTGCAGCGGGTGGCGGCGGAGATTCAGGCAGAGGGCGGCTGAGCCGGTTCCGGCGCGCGGACCCGCGTTTTTGATAGTCGCGCCCGGCGTGGTTAGCTTTGCTTCCGGTTCCCCCGCAGTTGCTCCCCGGGAGATGAAATGGTCCCCATTCTCGCCCTCTGGCTGCCGATTCTGCTCGCCGCCGTCCTCGTCTTCGTCGCCAGCTCGGTCATGCACATGGTCCTGGGCTATCACAGGAACGACTTCAGCGGAATCGAGGGCGAGGACGCCGTGATGGACGCCCTGCGGCCCGCCAACCTGGCGCCGGGCGACTATTTCTTCCCCCACGCGGCCAGCCCCGAGGTCATGAGATCCGAGGCCTTCCAGGCAAAGCTGGAGAAGGGGCCCATAGCGTTCTTCACCGTCGGGGATCCGAGCGCGTTCACGAGCATGAACCGAAACCTGGCGCAGTGGTTCGTCTACTGTGTGGTGGTGGGGATGATCGTGGCCTACGTCGCCGGCCGCACGCTGGCGCCGGGGGCGGAGTATCTGACGGTCTTCCGCCTGGCGGGCACGGTGGCGTTCTGCTGTTATGCGCTCGCGCTGCCGCTCAACTCGATCTGGTACCATCGCAAGTGGTCGACGACGCTCAAGTCGATGTTCGACGGACTGGTCTACGGGGTTCTGACCGCGGGTGCGTTCGGCTGGCTGTGGCCGGAGTGAGGTGCTGATGGACAAAACCCGACATTCACGCTGGCGCGGGACGCTGCTCTGGGTGGGCGCGGTCCTGATCATGGCCGGAGCGGCGATCTACCAGCGCCGGACCGGTCCCACCTATCCGCTGCGCGGCGAGGTCGCCGTGGGCGCCGACGCGTACCGCTACGAGTTGGTGCGCAGCCAGGAGACCATCGAGCGAGCGCGCGTCGCGTTGCCGAGACCGGGCGCGGGCGCCACCGGCACCATGACCTACCGGCGCTACCCGACCAGCGACGACTTCACCACGGTGGAGATGGCGGTGGAGGAAGGGGAGGACGGTCCGGAGCTGGCGGCCTACCTGCCGGTCCAGCCGGCCGCGGGCAAGATGGAGTACTACGTGGAGCTGGAGACGGCGGACGGCGCGGTGCGCATCCCGGCCCAGCAGGGCGAGGACGCCAACATCATCCTCCGCTACAAGGATCCGGTTCCCGCCCCGCTGCTGGTCTCACATGTGATCGCGATGTTCTTCACCGTGCTGATCGGCATGCGCACAGGCCTGGGGGCGCTCTTCGCCCCGGGCAACATGCGGACGCTCGTCTGGGTGACCCTCATCGGGATGACGGTGGGCGGCCTGGTGCTCGGCCCCTTCGTCCAGAACTACGCATTCGGGGAGTACTGGACCGGCTTCCCCTGGGGCTACGACCTGACCGACAACAAGCTGCTGATCATGTGGGTGGTGTGGGTCGCGGCGGCGTTCGCGCTGGGGGTGAAGCCGAAGCGGAAGGCCGGGCCGGGCCGGGTGACCGTGGGGGTGGCCGCGCTCGTCATGACCGTGGTGTACCTCATCCCGCACAGCATGCGCGGCAGCGAGCTGGACTTCGCGGCGGTGGACGCGGGCGTGCCTGCCGCCGAGGCCGTCGGGACCGGCCGCAACCAGGAATAGGTGCGCGACAGAGCCGTCCCAACCTCGCACGGGTGCGCCCGGAGTCCATCGTGAGCGCCGCGCACCTCCACCTGCTCACCGTGCACCTGCCGGTTGTCCTGTGTCCTCTCGCGCTCGTGCTGTTCGTCTGCGCGCGCCTGCGCCACGACACCCCCGCGGCCCGCATCGGCCGCTGGCTGCTGGTGGCCTCCGCGGTCGTGGGCGTGCCCGCCTACTTCTCCGGCCCGCCCGCCTTCGAGTCGATGGAGACCGAGCTTGCCCCGATGCGCGATCTGGTCGAGTTGCACGCGGTGCTGGGCAGGGCGGCCTTCTTCGGATTGATACTCCTCGCCCTGACCGCGCTACAGATGGCGCTCCGCGAGATGCAGGAGGAGCCTGTGCCCGGGTGGCTGAACGGGATCGTGGTGGTTGGCACACTGCTCCTGAGCTACGTTCTGGCCTGGACCGGCCACCTCGGGGGCGCGATCCGGCACCCCGAAATCGGGGACGCGCTCTCCTGGCTGTTCCCCCGCTGGTGAGCCCATCCGCCGCCCGTTTTTGGCATTGTACGCATTCCGGCTCCCGAGAGCCGTCATCCCAACCCGCGAAATCGTTTGCCCAAGTCGCTGCGATCCTCATCATCCTGATGCACCCGAGAGACCCATGAGCCGTCCCGTTGCCCGCCTGCTCACGCCCTCGCTCACCGCTCCGTTGCTCCTTGTTGCCGCGCTCTTCTCCAGCGTCACATCGCTCGCCGCGGCCCAGGACGACGCGGCAGCGGAAGTGCGCGCCCTCATGGCACATCCCTCCGTCCAGGCCGCGTTCCGTCACATCGAGGAGAACGACCCCTGGACCATCGCGACCCTGCGCGAACTCACCCAGATCCCCGCTCCGCCCTTCATGGAAGAGGTGCGCGGACAGCGGTTCCTGGAGCTGCTCCTGGAGTCGGGCGTCGACTCCGCCTGGGTCGACGAGGAGGGGAACGTCATCGGCCTGCGCCGCGGCGGCGGCTCCGGGACGATGATCTTCTCCGGGCACCTGGACACGGTCTTCCCCGAGGGCACCGACGTGACCATCCGCGAGAGCGGAGACACGCTGTTCGCGCCCGGCATCGCCGACGACACCCGCGGCCTGGTGGCCGTGCTCGCCGTGCTGCGCGCGATGAACGCCGCCGACATCCGGACCGAGCAGGACATCTGGTTCGTGGGCACGGTGGGCGAGGAGGGCACCGGCGACCTGCGCGGGGTCAAGCACCTCTTTCGCGAGGGCTCGCAGGACTTCAGCGCGTTCATCTCCATCGACGGGCTGGGCCACAGCGGGGTGACCAACGCCGGCCTGGGCTCGCACCGCTACCGGGTCGCCTTCAAGGGGCCGGGCGGCCACTCCTGGGGGGCGTTCGGGCTGGGCAACCCCATCCACGCACTGGGGCGCGCCGTCACGCATTTCGACGCCGAGGCCAAGCGCTACACCGACAACGCCGCCCAGCGCACCAGCTACAACGTCGGCACGGTGGGGGGCGGAACTTCGGTGAACTCGATCCCCTTCGAGGCATGGATGGAGATCGACATGCGCTCGGAGAGCCCCGAGGCGCTGCTTGAGATCGACGCGGTCTTCCAGGCGGCGATGCGGCGCGGGCTCGAGGAAGCCAACGCGGTGCGCGCCCGGGGCGAGGAACTGACCCTCGAAATCACCATGATCGGCAACCGGCCCAGCGGCGAGATCCCGGAAGATCATCCCTTCATCCAGCGCGCGCTGGCGGCGACGGAGCTCATGGGCGGCATCACCTCGCTGCGGCGCTCCTCAACCGACTCCAACACGCCGATTTCGCTCGGCATCCCGTCCATCACCATCGGCGGCGGCGGCGCGGGCGGCAACTCGCACTCGCTCGCCGAGTTCTTCATGAACCACAACGGCCCCGTCGGCATCCAGCGCGCCCTGCTGATCCTGGTGTCGCAGGCGGGGATGGTGCCGGTGATGTAGGGCGGTCGCGCGCCCTCGGGCGGACGCGGGTGATCGTCTGCGCATCCATTCATCGGCGCTCCCCGCCGGAAGCCGTGGGGCGTGCCACGGCCGGCGCGCCTCCGGATCGATCCCATGACCCTCTTCTCCTCCGACCGCGAACGCCGCCTCTGGATATGGACGGCGGTCGTCGTTGCGGCGATCTACTCCACCCTCGGCCTGGCACGCACGCTCGTCGACTACCTGGGCAACGACTTCTTCTCCGTCTGGCTCTTCCTGGCCGGTTGTCTTCTCGTCCTGCTGACCGTCGTCACCCAGGGGCTCAGGGTCCGCCCCGGAGGCGCCGAGATCGCGGTCGCCCTGGGCGTCGCGGCCGCCTACCTGCTGATCGTCGTCCGCATGTCGGTACCGACGGAGCGCTCCCACCTGGTGGAGTACGGCGTGGTTGCCGTCTTCATCCATGAGGCGCTGGCGGAACGCGCCAGTCAGGGCCGCCGGGTCCCGGTGCCCGCGCTGCTCGCGATCGCGGCCGCTTCCCTGGTCGGCTTGATCGACGAGGGGATCCAGAGGCTCATTCCCGGCCGCGTCTTCGACCCGGTCGACATTCTGTTCAACCTGCTGGCCGCCGTGATGGCCGTCACCGCGAGCGTGGCGCTACGTTGGGCGCGGCGGTGGGGCTCATCCGTGGTCAGGCGCGCCATGGGGGAACCTGGCCCCGAGTAACGCAGGTAACAGCGCGGGTCGTCCGCTTCGGCGGACAACGGTCACTTCACGCCGGATGACCCGGGGAGGAGGCATTCTCATGCGCAGGCACATCATGCTGTCCGGTTCGGTGTTGACTGCGGTTCTTGCCCTGGCGGGATGCCAGAGTGCGGAGCCGCCTGCTGAGCCGCCGGTTGAACCACCCGTTGAACCCCCGGTTGAGCCGCCGCCGGTCGAGTTCGAGCCGGGGCCGCTGGGCGCGGTCACGCTGGAGGCGGGCGAGGCCGTGCGGATCCGCATGCTGCTCGCGGAGACGGTCGCGCCGACGCTGGGCACCGTATCCCGGCAGGCGGCCGCGTTCGCCGCCGAGGACTTCGGTCCCCTCCACGGGCGTTCGGTCGAGCTGGGCGATCCGGTGGACACGAGTTGTTCGCCGGAGGGCGGGCGCGCGGGTGCGTCCGGAATCGCCGGCGACCCCAAGGTGGCGGGCATCATCGGAACCAACTGTTCCGCCGCGGCGGTGGCGGCGTCGCCCGTCGTCAGCGACGCGGGCCTGGTCATGATCTCACCCAGCAACACGTCGCCGCGCCTCACTTCGGACCTGGCCGGAAACGCGAACCCCGACCATCACCCGGGCTACTTTCGCGTGTCGTCCAACGACCTCCACCAGGCCCGCGCGCTCTCGGACTTCGTCTACAACCAGCTGGAACTGCGCAGCGTGGCCACCCTTCACGACGGCGACCCCTACACGTCCGCCCTCGTGGCGGCGTTTGCGGACGGGTTCATGAGCCTCGGGGGCGCGGTGCCGGCCCAGGCCGCAATCGAGAAGGGCGACACCGACATGACGGACGTCCTCACCGAGTTCGCGGCAGTCGGCCCGGACGCCATCTTCTTCCCGCTGTTCGTGACGGAGGGATCGGCCTTCGCCGAGCAGGCGCGGACCTTCGACGGGCTCGAGGGGACGACCCTGATTTCGGCGGGCGCGCTGCTGGTCTCCGCGTTCCTGGAAACTCCGCAATCGGAGGGGATCTACTTCGCGGGGCCGGAATCGGACTATGGCTCGAACGTCAACGGGGCGACGGGGCGGAGCGGGGAGCAGGTTCTTGCCGCGTTCGAGGCCAGGCATGGCGGCTTCCCCGGTTCACCCTACTGGGCGCACACCTACGATGCGACCACCATCCTCCTCTCGGCCATCGAATCCGTTGCCGTGGAGGACGGCGCCAGGATGCACATCGACCGGGCGGCACTGCGCGAACAGGTGGGAGCAACCGCCATGAACGGCCTGGTCGGGACGATATCCTGCGACGCCTTCGGCGACTGCGGCACGGGACGGATGAACATCTACCACCACACGGACAGCAGCGTCACCGACGTTGCCCGGCTGCCGGTCGTCTACGTGTACAGTCCGTGACTTCAGTCGCTGACGCGCGGTGCTGCCAGAGTCGGGGACGTACAGCCCGTGACTGCCGCTGGCGCGCGGTGCTGCAGATCGGGGATGCCATCCTTGTTAATCGGGGATGCCATCCTTGTACCTCGTCGATCCGGCCGGAGAACAGAGCTTGGGGCGTCACCGGGGGCGGCTGCGAGCGAACGCCAAGGTGCTAGGTCGTCAAACGAGTGACTCATCGGCGGCTTCCCTGGCAGCGGCGTCGATTTTCCACGGGATGTCGCAGTCGCGGTAAAGAGCGGCCCCGTTGGAGAGCACGAAACCATCGCCTTTCGCCGGGGCGCCGGGATGCGCCGATGGGAGCGGGGGCAGGTGTGCGGTCCGCGCGACCGGCCTTTTCGGCGCGTCGACCAGCATCCTCCCCTTCGGCGTGAAGAACAGCACGGTCCCATCCCCGTTCACGGAGACCTTCACCCGTCCCTCGTGAACCGCGCGATGATGCCGCCGGCAAAGCAGCAGCGTATTCTGCAGGCTCGTCTCGCCCCCGTCGGCCCAGTGCTTCACGTGATGCGCCTCGGTGAACCGGCATCCGCACCCCGGAAAGCGGCATCCCCGGTCCCGCTCCTCCAGCGCCCGCCGGATGTGTGGTGGAATCGTACGCGTCCTGCGGCCCACGTTCAGCACCGACCCGTCCATGGCGCGGACCATCGCGACCACCGAAGCGTCGCACGCCATGCGCCGCGACGTTTCCGCGGAGACGCGGATGCCGTCCAGATCCGAGCGCCCAGGCTCGCCTTCGGCCGCGAGCGTCACGGCATCGCAGTGGACCATGACCTGGTAACGCTCGGCGCGGGCGCCGGACTCGACGCGGGGTGACAGGGGCGCTGCATTCGTCGGTTTGGCTCCCGCGGTTCCGGCAGACTCTTCCAGTAGGATTGATCTGGATCCGGTCGTCCAAACGCCGTCCAGTTCATCGAGGTGGCCACCCGCCGCATCCACATCGCCAGTCCGTTCACGAGCTTCGCCTCCTCCGAACCCCGCCGCCAGCGCCCGCTCCGCCAGCAGCCCCACCGCATCCGCCCGGCGCTGCTTCGGCCTGGGACGCGTGTTGCCGTCATCGCCCCCGTGACTAACGGCGCCCGCACCGCCCTCGTCACCACCGGCGCCCGCACCGCCCTCGCACCGGAACAGCGCATCCGACGCCGCCTCCACTGCCCGCATCAGCACCGCCCCCGCTTCCGGCTCGAGCCGCCCCTTCACCACGTACATGCCGTCCCCGTCCACGAACACCGAAAACGTCCGGCTGCGGCGCCGGGCCTGCTCTGCCGTCAGTTCCTCATCGCGGGACAGCTTCTTCCACATGCGCAGCGTCCGCTCCAGCCTGGCCGCCGAACTGGCCCGCGCGAACTCGAGCAGCTCCGCCTCGCGCTCGGGCGTGGCCACGCGCGTGAGCGCCCGCACCTTCGTGTAGGAGATGCTCCCTTCCGCCAGGGCATCCGCCGTCTGTGGCAGGCTTTCCAGCGCCCGCGCCGCCCGGACCCTTTCCCGCGCGGGGCCGATCTTCATGCCCAGCCGCCACGCGAGCCACTCGGCGCAGGAAGCGTAGCCGCCGTCCTTCCAGCCGCCCCGGCGGTCGAAGTCCGCGATGAGGGTCATCATCCGCGCCTCGGCGGAGTTGATTCGGGCGGCAAGTTCCGCGATGCGCTCGCCGAGCCGGTAGAGTTCGTCGTCCTCGGCGGAACAGGGTGCGTTGCGCGCGGCGCGGCCATAGTCTGGAGATGCGATCATCGGTTGCTCCCGAATATCGAGTTATTGTTGATGACTTGTGTACAAATATAACGGCACTGAAATCGACCTCTCAGGATGCCCCGTAGTGGCCGAAGTGGGGCCGGGAGACCATCGCAGGAGGAAACGGCCCGCGAAGGCTTTCAGACGACCGGTCAGCGCCCCTGCTGGACTATGGAATGCGGGATATTGGATCCTGCCGAAGAGCGGGTGCGAAACTCGTCAATGGCAGATCGGGACGCGCGCATGCGAAGCCGCGCCACGCTTGGCAGACCGTCCGTCTGGGCTGCCCGTCGAGCGGCTCTCCGGTGGTCAGGCCCGAATGGTGCCGGTGATCGGGCCGGGCTGGTGCCGTTGACCCCTTCAGTACCCCAGCGCCATCGCCCCCGGCCGGCGGGGGTCGCCGTAGCCGTAGAAGAGCCCGCCGGAGAACATCACGGTCTGCAGGCTGCCCATCCCGGCGCTGAACTGCACGTCGTGGCCGCGGGCCCTGAGCGCGCGGATCACGTCGGGGCTGAAGCCGCTCTCGACCTCCAGCCGGTCCGGATACCACTGGTGGTGCATGCGCGGCCGGGCGGTGGCGTCGGCGATGTTCATGCCGTGTTCGAGCACGTTCACCAGCAGTTGCAGGTTGGTGGTGATGATGCGGCTTCCGCCCGGGCTGCCGGTAAGCAGGAAGGGCCGGCCGTCGCGCAGCACGATGATCGGGGTCATGGAACTCACCGGGCGGCGCCCCGCGGCGATCTGGTTGTCGGCGCTGCCCATCAGCCCGAAGGCGTCGGGGATGTCGGGCCGCAGGGTGAAGTTGCCGAGGTTGTTGTTCATCAGGATCCCGGTGCCCTCGATGACGACACCCGAGCCGTAGGAGAACATCAGCGTGTAGGTGTTGACCAGCGCATTGCCCTCGCTGTCGAGGATGGAGTAGTGCGTGGTCTCCGGGCTCTCGTAGGGGGCCAGGTTGCCCGGCCCGATGTCCGATGACGGGCGGGCGCTGCTGAGGGAGATGCCCCGCGCCAGCTCCGCCGCGTAGTCCTTGCTGGTGAGGGCCGCGACGGGGAGGTCGAGGTGGTCCGGGTCGCCCAGGTACTTGCTGCGGTCGGCGTACGCCAGCTTCATCGACTCGGCCATGACGTGCATGGCGTCGGCGCTGCCGTAGCCCATCTCCTTCAGGGGGAAGTTCTCGAAGATGTTCAGCATCTGGACGATGTGCATCCCGCCGGAGCTGGGCGCGGACATGGCCGCGATGTCGTGGCCCCGGAAGGTGCCGCGCACCGGCTCGCGCTCGACGACGCGGTAGTTGGCCAGGTCCTCCATCGTGATCAGGCCGTTGTGCCGGGCCATGTCGGTGGCGATGCGGCGCGCGATCTCGCCCCTGTAGAAGGCGTCGGCGCCGCCCTCGGCGATCTGCTCCAGCGTCCAGGCCAGATCCGGCTGCCTGTACAGGTCGCCCACCTCGTAGTTGGAGCCGTCGGGCTTGTAGAACTTGGCCCGCGACGCCGGATTCGCGCTGAGCCGCGGCTTCGAGCGGGCGAGGTTCACGGCCAGGTCCTCCCACACCACCATGCCGTCGCGCGCCAGGTCGATGGCCGGCTGGGCCACCTCCCGCCAGCTCATGGTGCCGTAGTTGCGCAGCAGATGGTCGAAACCGGCCACCGACGCGGGAATCGCCGACGACTTGTGGCTGAAGCGGTACTCGTCGTTGTCGACCTCGCCGTCCTCCGCGAAGAACATGTCCGCGTGCGCGGCCGCGGGGGCGGTTTCGCGGAAGTCGACCGCCACCGTCCGGTTCTCCTCGGCCAGGTGCAGCAGGATGAACCCGCCGCCCCCCACGTTGCCCGCGCGCGGCAGGGTCACCGCGAGCGCCAGGCCCACCGCCACCCCCGCATCGATCGCGTTGCCGCCCCGGCGCAGGATGTCCACCCCGATCTCGGTGGCCAGGAAGTTCTGGCTGGCCACCATGCCGTTGCGTCCCACCACCGGGTGGTGGATGGCGTTGTAGGTGTTGATGGGGGCCTGGGCCGCTGGCGCCTGGGCGGCTGCTGCGCCGGGGAGGGCGATTCCGGGCAGCGCGGCCGCCGCCGCGAGGGCAGCGAGAGCCAGTACCGAGAAACGTCGTGCGAGGGGTCGTCCGGTCATCGATTGCATCGTCTCGTCATCCTGTCGCGCGTCTGTCCGGACCTGCGGCGCGCCCGGTGGAGTGCGCCGCGCCCGGGGAAGGATTTCCTGTGCCCTTTGGGGGTATCCTCGCTATCTTACCGCTACATCCGGGGTTCCCGATACTCCCGAGCCGGATATCTCTGGTCCCCACGAGCACAGGAGGGTGGCCAATGGCACGCAACGCGGGCGGATCCAAGAGCGGAAACGGACAGGCCGAGGGCGATCCCGGCGGACGCCCACATACGACGGCCAGGGTCGGAAACGGGCAGGCGGCGAACGGCCGGGGAGAGGGCGCAGGCGCCATCGGGCAGGGTGCCGGCAGGGCTGGAAACGGCCGCACCTCCGCCCGTCGCGCGCGCCGCGTAGACCGCAGCCTCCCCACCAGCTCCTCCGCCGGCGACTACGGCGACGCCTTCCCCAACTCCCGCAAGGTATTCGTGGACGGCCCCGGCGGAATGCGCGTGCCGATGCGCGAGATCTCCCTCTCGGGCGGCGAGCCCCCGCTCAGGGTGTACGACACTTCGGGGCCACAGGACACCGACGTGCGCGAGGGGATCCCCAGGCTGCGCACGGAGTGGATCGCCGAGCGGGGCGGCGTCGGGCAGGTGCTTCCCCAGGCGCCGCTCGCGCCTGAGAACGCCAACGGCGCCGAGATGCCGCGAGCCCTCCACAACCAGCCCCTCCGCTCCACCGGCGGGCCCGTCACCCAGTTGCAGTACGCGCGCCGGGGCGAGATCACGCGCGAGATGGAGTTCATCGCGCTGCGCGAGGGCATGAAGCCCGAGTTCGTGCGCGACGAGGTGGCCCGCGGGCGCGCCATCATCCCGGCGAACATCAATCATCCCGAATCCGAGCCCATGATCATCGGCCGCAACTTCGCGGTGAAGATCAACGCCAACATCGGCAACTCAGCGGTCTCCTCCTCGATCGAGGAGGAGGTGGCGAAGCTCAGGTGGGCGACGCTCTGGGGCGCGGACACGGTCATGGACCTGTCCACCGGGAAGAACATCCACGAGACCCGCCAGTGGATCCTGCGCAACTCGCCGGTCCCCATCGGCACGGTGCCCATCTACCAGGCGCTGGAGAAGGTGGGCGGCGCCGCGGAAGACCTCACCTGGGAGGCATACCGCGACACCCTCATCGAGCAGGCGGAGCAGGGGGTCGACTACTTCACCGTGCACGCCGGGGTTCTCCTGCGCTACGTGCCCCTGACCGCGAACCGCGTGACCGGGATTGTCTCTCGTGGCGGCTCCATCATCGCCCACTGGTGCCTGTCCCATCACCAGGAGAGCTTCCTCTACACCCGCTTCCACGAGATCTGCGAGATCATGGCGGCGTACGACATCTCCTTCTCCCTGGGGGACGGGCTGCGCCCGGGGTCCATCGCCGACGCCAACGACGAGGCCCAGTTCGCGGAACTGCGCACCCAGGGCGAGCTCACCCGCATCGCCTGGGAGCACGGGGTGCAGGTCATGTGCGAGGGACCCGGGCACGTGCCTATGCACATGATCCAGGAGAACATGGACAAGCAGCTCGAGTGGTGCGACGAGGCGCCCTTCTACACCCTCGGGCCCCTGACGACCGACATCGCCCCCGGCTACGACCACATCACAAGCGCCATCGGTGCGGCCCAGATCGGGTGGTACGGCACCGCGATGCTCTGCTACGTGACCCCCAAGGAGCATCTCGGCCTTCCCAACCGCGACGATGTGAAGGCGGGCGTCATCAGCTACAAGATCGCCGCCCACGCCGCGGACCTGGCCAAGGGGCATCCGCGGGCGCAGGAATGGGACGACGCCCTGTCGAAGGCGCGCTTCGAGTTCCGCTGGGAGGACCAGTTCAACCTCTCGCTGGACCCGGTCACGGCGCGCGCCTTCCACGACGAGACCCTGCCGGCCGAGGGCGCCAAGGTGGCCCACTTCTGTTCCATGTGCGGCCCCAAGTTCTGCTCGATGCGCATCACCCAGGACATCCGCGCCTACGCGGAGGAACAGGGCTACGCGACTGCCGAGGAGCTGGTACGCACGGGCATGGAGCAGAAGTCGGAGGAGTTCAGGGAGCGGGGGCGGATCGTGTAACGAGGAGCGCTACCAAGCGCGTGCAGCCAACCTGAGCAGCGGAGGGGCGATATCATGAGAATGAACGGTGAGCCACCGGGAGTCGCCCTGGTCGCTGGCCTCGGCCCATGTTGCCTACTCGATTGAGCAAAGCGCGAGTTGATGGCCCTCCAGCCGCCCCGAAGATCTACCATATCGTGCATGTTGATCGCCTATCCTCGATCATCGCCGACGGATACCTGTGGTGCGATGCTCGTGTCGCAGAGCTGATGCAGCAGGGGAGCAGGATGGGGACCACGATTGGTATGAACAGCATCAAGGAGCGACGGCTCAACGAGCTTACGCTCACCAGCCACCCCGATCTCTTCGTAGGTCAGTGCGTGCCCTTCTATTTCTGCCCTCGTTCCGTCATGCTCTACTTGCTCTACCGAGCGAACCACCGCGAGCTGTCCTACACGGGCGGGCAGGATCTCGTTGTTCACCTTGAGGCCGACCTGCGTCAGTGCGTCGCTTGGGCTGAGAGCAATCGACTGCGATGGGCCTTCACGCTTACGAACGCAGGATCATGTTACTTCGAAGACCGCTCTGATCTATCGCAGCTTGGTGAGATCGATTGGGACGCCGTGAACGCCAATCGCTGGAGCGGTATCGGCATTTCCCGTTCGGTGAAGGAGGGCAAGCAAGCTGAGTTCCTCGTAGAACGGTACTTCCCTTGGAAGCTGGTTACCCGGATTGGTGTTCGGACGGAGAGTTGCCGTACGCGGGTGAGGGCTGTACTGAGAAGGGCGGACCATCGACCCACTCTAAGCCTAGCGCCGGAGTGGTACTACGGGTGAGGAAGGAGTAGCGTGTTCGAGTTTAAGACCGGTGACATCCTCGCTGAAGACGCTGACGCCCTCGTCAACACGGTCAACTGCGTTGGTGTCATGGGGCGAGGGATCGCGTTGCAATTCAAGAACGCTTATCCGCAGAACTTCAAGGCTTACGCCGCGGCCTGTAAGCGAAAGGAGGTCCAGCCCGGTCGCATGTTCGTGTTCGAGACCGATGAACTGACTAACCCGCGTTACATCATAAACTTCCCTACCAAGCGGCATTGGCGCGGCAAGAGCCGGATGGAGGACATTGACGCAGGGCTACTTGCCCTTCGGAGAGTGATCCGGAAGATGGGGATCCGATCCGTCGCAATTCCTCCATTGGGAACTGGGCTCGGAGGGTTGGATTGGTACGATGTGCGGTCGCGCATCGAGAAATCGCTGAGGGCTTGTAGCGACCTGAGGATCGTAATCTTCGAACCGCACGATGCACCGGAGCCGCTGCAGATGGCTCGACAACGATCTGCGCCCAACATGACGCCGGGGAGAGCAGCTTTGGTGGGTTTGATGGATCGTTATCTGGGTGGACTCCTAGACCCTTTCTTGACGCTGCTCGAAGTACATAAGCTCATGTACTTCATGAAGGCGACTGGTGAACCCTCGCTGGAACGATTGCGGGTCGTAAAGGGGCCATACGGTCCCTATGCGGAAAACCTCACTCACGTACTTCGCGAGGTTGAGGGCCACTTCATCTCGGGATATCGAGACGGTGGCGATGCGCCGGATAAACAGCTTGAACTGATACCGGACGGGATAGCGAGCGCGAGTCGATTCTTGGAGGAACATGCGACCACGCGGAAGCGATTTGATCGGGTGGTGGACTTGGTTGCTGGTTTCGAGTCACCCTACGGCTTGGAGCTCCTGTCGACGCTCCACTGGGTGATTACGCGAGAAACGGATGGTGTTCTGGACGATGCGGTTTCTCGATTCTATGCTTGGAATGATCGGAAGAAACGGTTCTCGGTCCGACAAATCCGGCTAGCTGCCCACGTTCTGGCGGAGAAGTCATGGATCGACCATGATCCGTGGTTCGCATTAACGACTCGGGTTCCTTGAAAAATGAGCATCCAGAGTTCATTTTTCAGGAATGTTGATCCCGAGACCCGCCCACCTGGCCGCCATCGAGCGAAAGCTTGACGACAACCCCGTCGTCGCACTCCTGGGGGCGCGACAGGTGGGCAAGACTACGCTCGCCCTGGCACTCGCCGCCAACCGGGAGCGGGTTACGCGTTTCGACCTGGAGGATCCCCGGGACCTCGCCAGGCTGAACGAGCCGACGCTGGCGCTGGAGCCCCTCCGCGGCCTGGTCATCATCGACGAAATCCAGACCCGTCCGGGACTGTTCCCCGTCCTGCGGGTACTCGCGGATCGGAATCCCCTGCCCGCGCGGTTTCTCGTGCTGGGGAGCGCATCGCCCGAGTTGTTGCGGCAAGGTTCGGAATCGCTCGCCGGCCGCATCGCGTATCATGAGTTGACCGGCTTCGACCTGGCCGAGGTCGGCGGCGAGCATTGGCGCAAGCTCTGGCTGCGGGGCGGGTTTCCGCGAGCGTGGCTTGCCGAAGACGACGCCCGCAGCGAGGAATGGCGGAGGGATTTCGTTCGCTCGCTCGCCGGCCGCGATCTCCCGGGACTCGGCATCTCGTTGCCGCCTGTGCTCCTGCAGGACTTCTGGACCATGCTGGCCCATTACCACGGCCAGACCTGGAACGGGTCGGAGCTGGCGCGCGCGTTCGGGCTGGCTCACACGACGGTGCGGCGCTACCTGGACCGAATGACCGGAGCATACCTCATGCGACAGCTTCGCCCCTGGCGGGAGAACGTCGCCAAGCGAATCGTCAAGTCGCCCAAGACGTACATCGCCGACAGCGGCCTGCTCCATGTGTTGCTCGACATCGCGAGCGCGCGGGACCTGGCCAGGCATCCCAAGGTGGGCGCCAGCTGGGAGGGATTCGCCCTGGAGCAGGTGGTTCGCCGCACCGGAGCTCGGGCGGACGAGTGCTATTTCTGGTCGGTCCATGGGGGACCGGAACTGGATCTGCTGGTGGTTCGCGGCCGACGCCGGCGCGGCTACGAGTTCAAGCGAACGGACTCGCCCAGGGTCACGTCATCCATGCGCTCCGCGATGAGGGTGCTCGGGCTGGACGGCATCGATGTGGTTCATGTTGGACAGCACACCTTCGCCCTCGCGGAAGGGATTCGCGCGGTCAGCGGGCGCGACATCCTGACTGAGATCACCCCGCTGTAGCATTCTACCGCCGCCAGGCCTGAGGACCCGGCATTCCCCGGCTGAACAACACCTCGACCCCCGATCCGGCGGCGCCCGCCGCTGCGTCTGCAGCCACCTGGTTGGCGGGCGGCGGGTCGCGCAGGATGGCCCGCACCTGTCCGTCGCGGGGGTCGCGCACGATCGCCATCGGGAGGTCGGTCTCGCCGTCCAGGGTGACGGAACCCCCCGGCCCGGTGAGCGTGATGGTCGCGAGACTGCCCTCCCATCCGGGCCGCACCGGCAGCGCGAAGGCGAAGCTGGAGCTGCCGTCCCCGTCGGCCACCTCGGGCATGGCGAAGGCCAGGGAGAAGAGCTCGGTTCCGGCGCCGGAGCGCCCGATGAGGCGGTAGGCGCCGCCGGACCGGGGCAGCGACGCCGGCGCGTCGACCACGAAGGCGGGTTCCAGGAAGGGCACGGTGTCCGAGCCGATTCCGCCCCACAGGAGGAGGGATCGGGGCGCAGCGGAGGCCAGCGGCGGCGCGTCCAGCGTTGCACTGTCGGCCTCGCTCAGGCGGAAGCGCAGCGCGTTGGTGAAGTGGTAGTCGCTGATCCAGTCGGGGGGGCCGCAATAGGACATGAGGTCAGCGGTTGAAGGAGCGACCAGTTCGCCACCCGCGCGCACGTCGTAGCCCCACGCCCCGATCGAGCCGTCCGGGTACGGAAACGAGGGGTCGGGAGCGCCGGCGCCGCCGCAGGGCGCATGGTGCAGATCCAGGTTGTGGCCGAGTTCGTGGGCGATAATGTCCGCCCGGGGGAACGAGAAATTCGTCCTCCCGGGCCGATAGGCAACTCCGCCCGCGCCCGTGACCGTCCCTCCCATCATGCCCATGTAGTGGCCCGTGCCGCCCTCCATCGCCCGGATCGCCGCGGACTGCCGAAGCAGGACGAACGCGCTGTTGCTCGAGCTCACCACGGGTTCGTGCGCCGTCACCCGGATCTCGCCGATCGGAAGAAGATGCAGGTCCCCGAACATCTCGTGGCTCCCGAGATCCTCTGCCATGGCCCGGGTCACGTCCACCATCGACGAGTCGTGGGTCGCGCTCCACACGAACGGAATCAGCGTCAGGTCGAAGGGCGGCATCTCCTGGACATCGACTCCCAGACGTCCGGTCTCCGGGATCCGCCTCGCCACGCCCCACCCCGGATCCAGCGTACCCTCCGGATCCACCTCGATCACCATCTCCAGTCCCGGCTGCACCACACGGCCCGGTATCGCCGCGTTCGCCGAACTCGACAGGCTGCTCTCGTCCACCTCGGTCGCGATCGGTGTGGAGGTGCCGGGGATCTCCGCCACATGCGTCTCCCGGCCATCGTGATAGAAGCGGGCCCGAACCGGCGGTATGTCCGCGTCGGCGGCCTGCCGGGCCGTCACGAACACACGCAGCAGCGCCTCCCTGCCGGCGACCAGCGGAACGGGAAACTCTCGCGCCTGGACTGCCTGAACCAGGTACGCCGAGGACGGTGCTGCTTCGAGGCAGGAGGCGATGCGGCGCCTGTAGACCCCCGCCAGCCAGTTCTGGAACGCGAGATCCGCGGGGGCGCACAGGCCGGTTCGCTCCGCCATCAGGCCATCGAGCCGCAGCTCCGTCAGCTCAACCGGCAGGGGCCCGGACAAGCCGCCGTTGAACGGCAGCCCCAGCTCCCGAAGACTCGACATGCTTCCGAGTTCGGGGGGTAGCGGGCCTTCGAGGCGGTTGTAGCCCAGAAACAGTTCTTCCAGGGTCGAGAGGTTGCCGAGTTCGGCGGGAATCGCGCCGGACAGCCTGTTCGACGCCAGGTTCAGCTCTTCGAGGCTCGGAAGGTTGCCGAGCTCCGGTGGAATGGGGCCGGTGAGCCGGTTTTCGCCCAACGACAGGACCCGGAGGCTGTCGAGATCGGCGAGTTCGGGCGGGATTGGACCCGTCAGCCTGTTGTCGCTCGCACGAAGTCGTTCCAGGTCGGCGAGGCGTCCGAGCTCGCCCGGAATCAAGCCCGTGAGATCGTTGCTCCACAGCGACAGGTCCGTAAGGTTGGCG
This sequence comes from Gemmatimonadota bacterium, assembly GCA_022825135.1. GTDB lineage: Bacteria > Gemmatimonadota > Gemmatimonadetes > Longimicrobiales > Gaopeijiaceae > BD2-11. The sequence continues at coordinate 64,625 of JAJDYN010000035.1, forward strand.
AGGTTGCCCAGCTCCGGCGGGATTGGACCCGTGAGATCGTTTCCCCGGAGAGACAGTTCCGTCAGGCTGGCGAGAGTGCCGAGTTCGGCCGGGATCGAGCCGGTGAGATCGTTGTTGCCGAGGTACAGTTCCGTCAGGCTGGCCAGGTTGCCGAGTGTGTTCGGGATCGGGCCCGTGAGATCGTTTCCCCACAGCGACAGGACCGTCAGGCTCGTGAGGTTGCCGAGCGCGGTCGGGATGGAGCCCGTGAGTCCGTTGTCGCTCAGGGACAGGACCGTGAGGTTGGCGAGATTGCCGAGCCCGGGCGGAAGCGGGCCCGTCAGGTCGTTCCCCCAGAGATACAGTTCCGTCATGTGGGCGAGGTTGCCGAGCTCCGCGGGGAGTTCACCAGTGAGGGCATTTCCGCCGAGAGCCAGAATCTCGAGACTTGTGAGGTTGGTGAGTGTCGGCGGAATGGCCCCGGTCAGATTGTTACGCGTAAAGCCCAGATACCGCAGGCTGGCGAGGTTGCCGAGTTCGGCCGGAATCGGGCCGGTGAGATGGTTGTTTCCGAGATCCAGGGAGACCAGGTAGGGGAGGTATCCCAGTTCGGGGGGAATCGAGCCCGAAAGGCCATGCGGTATCGGCAGCCGGGCTTCGCTGTCCCACTGGCCCCTCAGATCGATGGACTCGACCCGTCCGGCGTCGTCGGTCCGCACCCCGTACCAGTCCCCAAGGGGCATGTCGGTCCCCCAGTTGTCGGCGTCTACCCAGTTCCGGCCGTCCGTCGCGTTGTAGAGCGCCGCCAGCGCAGCCCGCTCCGTGACCTCGAATACGACCACCGTGGCGCGCCCGGACGCGGATCCGGCCGTGCCCGTGATCGTCGCCGCGCCGTCAGCGATGGCCGTCACCAGCCCGGACCCGTCCACCGACGCGACCGACGCGTCATCGCTCGACCAGGAAATGGAGACGTCGGTCATCAGCCGGGCCCTCTGGTCGCGGACCTGCGCCCGGAGCTGCACGGTCGCGCCCAGAGCCGATAGCCGGGTGAGTTCAGGAGCGACCCAGACCACCGTCGGCCGCGGTGGATCGGGGGGTGGAGGCTCCGCGGTCCCGTCTCCGCACGCATACGCCCACAGAGCGGTGGACAGCGTCGCCGCGACGAGCGAGAAAAGTCGATGACGCCTCATCCCCGGCGTCCTTCGGATGCCTACCCCGCCGTGCCGTCCAGCAACTCGAACATCCGCTGCATCGCGATCTCCGCGACCCCCGGTCCGGTGATCTGCGGGTAGTTCGCCGCGTGGTCGGTCATGTCGATCTGCGCCGCCGCCTCCTGGTAGGAGAGCCCCTGCGCGTGCAGCGCCGTCGCCCGCGCCTCGAAGTCGCGCAGGTAGGCCTGCAGGTGGTCGATGATCGCGCGGTCCTGGAAGGGGTCCCCGTGGCCCGGGAGCACCCAGTCGAACTCGAGCCCCTTCAGATGTTCGAGCGTCTCCGCCCACTCGCCCGGATAGCCGTCGCCCATGAAGGGCAGGCGCGGCAGGAGCAGGTCGCCGGTGATGAGGACGCGCTCTGCCGGCAGATGCACGACGACGTCGCCCCCGGTGTGCCCGCGGCCGAAGAACAGGATGCGCATCTCGCGGCCGCCCGAGAAGAGCGTCATCCGCTCCGAGAGGGTAGTGTTGGGGCTCTCCGGGTCCAGCCCCTCCTGGCTCGCGTAGTAGTTCTCCAGGAACGCGAGCTGGTCCTCGAGTTCGAGGCGCTCCTCCTCGATGTCGGTGCCCATGATCCGGTTCTGGAGCTCCGTGATCTGGTCCGGCATCCCGCCCACGAAGTTCTCCCAGGAGCGGCCCATGGAGCCGCCGTTCTCGATCATCTCGCGCGTGAACTCGTGGCCGATGACCTGGACTTCGTCCGGGTAGGCGCTGTTGCCGTGGGCATGGTCGAAGTGGAAATGCGTGTTGACCACGTAGCGCAGGGGCTTGCCGGTCAGCTCCATGACTTCGTCGAAGGCAGCCCGCGCCGCCGCCGGAGAGATATGCGACTCGACGAGGAGCACGTGGTCATCGTTGACCACCACCGCGCCGTGGGAGCCGACGTTCAGGGATCCCGTTCCGCGGGCGTGGAAGATGCCGGGCACCACTTCCTCGAATTCGAAGGCGGGGCCCTCGTAGAGTGAACCCGGCGGCAAAGGCGTTTCAGCTGAAACGTCCGGCTCCCGGGCGGCCTCCGGGGCTTCGGCGCAGGTCCAGACGACAAGGCAGAGGAGGAGGGCGGTGAGATGGCGCATGGGTTTCTTCCTGTGGTTCGGGAGGAGTGCCTGTGTCGTAACCTGACCGCCTACGGAATCACTCTCGCCGGCGCCAGGTTCATCACCCAGAGCCCGGTGCGCATGTCGGAGACGAAGATGTTGCCCTTGTAGGGCTGCGGGCCCCACGCCATGGTCGTGTTCTCGCCTTCGGGGGTGGTCATGAAGGATGCTACTTCGCGGCCCTGGGCCAGCAGATCCCCGCGCAGCTCGCCGGACACGTCTACGATGCGGAGTCCGCCCTGGTAGTAGGCGATGTAGAGCAGATCATCCTCGACCCAGAGGTTGTGGCTGCCGGCCTCGGGCAGCCTGTACTCGGCGACTTCGCGCGGATTCTCGATGTCGCTCACGTCCACGACGTGGATGTAGCCGCGCGGACCGTCGCACCCCGGGCATCCGAAGATCTCATCCCCCAGGAACACGTAGTCGCCGTAGCGGATGGCGTGGTGCGTGTTGCCGAAGAGCGCGCCGTTGATGTCGTAGAGATAGCTGTGGGAGGAGATGAGCTGCGGTTCGGTCGGCGTCCCGCCCCAGCGGCCGTCGCCGACGTCAAGCATGACCAGGCCGTCGTTCCAGTACGACAGGTAGGCGATGCCGTCCACCACGCTCACGTCGTGCAGGTACTTGCTCGGCTTGTCGAGGCCCCAGCGCCCGGCCTCGAAGGGGTTGGCGGGGTCCGAGATGTCGATGATGTGGACGTCGAGGGTGCCGTCGTTGATGGCGTAGACGAGGTCGCCCACGAACCAGACGTTGTGGATCCCGCCGGTGAGGCCTTCGGTGTAATGGGTGATGGCCTCCGGGTCGGCGGGGTTGGTGATGTCGATGAGGGTGATGCCGTTGCGGCGGTTGGAGGCGTTCTCGCTGGTGACGATGGCGATGGTGCGGTCGTCGTTGATCTTGACGTCGTTGACGCGGCGGCCGTCCACCTGGAGGGAGTCGACGATGACGGGCGTGGCGGGGTCGGTGACGTCCCAGGCGTACATGGTGGCCGCGGACATGGTGCCCGTGTAGGCATAGTCGCGCCCGTCGAGTCCCTCGAAGACCCACAGGTCCGAGCTCGAGGTGCCGAGCGGGCCCTGCCCGACCAGCGTGACTTCGCGGGTGGCCTCGCGGGGGAAAACTTCGATGTCGACCGCCTCGGCGGTGGTGCCGGCGTCGACGGTGACGCTGTAGCGGCCGGGCTCCTCGGCCACGAAGGCGCCGTCCGGGTAGGTGGTGGCGGCCGTGGCTGCGGCACCGCCCTGGATGGTGACCCGGTAGGCCAGCGCGACATCGTCCACGCCGGCGCCGGAGGCATCGGTCGCGGCGACCGCGAGGCGGACCACGTCGCCGGTGCGTACACGCGATTCCGGTGACGCCACCGCCACCTGTTCGACCGGATTGGCGACCACCTCCAGGGTGAGCTCACCCCGCACCCCGCCCGCCTCCCCGACGATGCGCGCCGCACCCGGCCGGAGCAGACTCAACCGGCCGTCGGCCGTAACGGTGGCCACCGCCTCGTCCGCCGCCGACCACGCCACCACCTCCTCGGCGTGCTCCTCCCCCGCCGTGGTGATCGCCCGCCCCGTCAGCGCGAAGGACGTTCCGGCGTAGCTGGCGTAGCCGGGCGGGTCGATGTCGATACGCGCCACCGGGTAGTCGTTCACCTTCACCGCGATCTCGGCGGCCGGCGTCCAGTTGGGTTGGTCCTCGGTCGGCCCGGCCAGCCCGAGGAATACTCCGACCACCGCCTCCCCGTACTGCGTGCCCCTCAGGACGTAGGTGTCGGGAACCTCGTCCTTGATCGAGCGCAGCTCGAACGGCCCGACCGTGCTCACCCCCCAGAGTGCTCCCTCCACCACGTTGCCGGCCTCGTCGCGCAGGATGCCGCGGAACGTGATGGAGTCGCCCCGCTGCACCTCGATGGACGCGGGCACGATCTCGACGGTCGCCACCCGGGCGGCGAGTTCGCTTGGACCCAGGTCGGCGACGGCGGCCTCCTGCGCGGGGGTCGCGGCCTCCCCGGAAGGTGCGGCGTCGGCTTCCTCCGCACCCGCCGGCGCGGGTGGGGCGGGTTCCGCGTACCCCCCGCAGCCGGCAGCGAATACGAGTACGATCGGGAGTGCCAGGGCGAAACGCGTCATGAGTCCAACTCCAGGTTGATGGGTCCGGCGCGTGCCCGAGAAGCGCCATTGCTGCTCGTACACCCGTACAAGGTACGCGAGCCGACTCGCGGGGCCACGTTCAGGGACGGCGCATCCATCTGGTGGAGGCCCGGTCCTTCGGGAGCGCGGGAGTTTTCAATTGCCGCCCGCCTTTCTAGCTTGACCCTCCGCCCGCAGGCGCAACGATCACCCCGGAGCCCGCCGAATGCCGACGTCCCAGGACACTCTCGCCGTCCTTCGCGAGATCCGGAACCGGAGCGGGACGTGCTCCTCTCCCGGTCTTGCGGACGACGTGGTCGAGCGCTTCGCGGCGCGGGACGCCCTTCTTCGCCAGGCGGTCGCCGAGGCGGCAGAGGGACATCGCCGCTTCCGGGGCGAGTTGCCGCGCCTCGCCGCCCTGGACGAGGCGGATCAGGTCGGCGAGATGCAGCACGGCTACCTCAACTTCTACCCCGCCGACCTGGTCAACCCCTACGTCGCGCTCGCCGCGCGCGGCCCATGGATCGTGACCTCGATGGGCGCGGTCATTCACGATTCGGGCGGCTACGGCATGCTGGGGCTCGGGCATGCGCCGCAGGCGATCCTCGACGCCATGAGCGAGCCGCGAGTCATGGCCAACGTCATGACCGCGAGTCCGAGCCAGGCCCGTCTGGTGCAGGCATTGGAGGCCGAGATCGGCCACCGCACGGGCCGCGCCTGCCCGTTCGAGCGCTTCGTGTGCCTGAACAGCGGCTCCGAGGCGATGACCTTCGCCTCCCGGCTCGCGGACATCCACGCGAAGCGGGTTACCGACCCTGGAGGATCCCGCGACGGCGCCGCCATCCGCACCCTCGCGCTGGAGGGTGGCTTCCACGGGCGCACCAGCCGGCCCGCCCGGGTCTCGGACTCCACCCGCTGCTACTACCAGGAGAATCTCGCCAGCTTCCGCGACCACAACGCCCTCACCGTGCCCGCCAACGACACCGGCCGGCTGCGCCATCTCTACGCCCTCGCCGAGGACGAAGGCTGGTTCATCGAGGCCATGTACATGGAGCCGGTGATGGGCGAGGGGAATCCGGGCAAGGCCGTGACCCGCGAGTTCTACGACGCGGCCCGCGCCCTCTCCCGGGCCCACGGCAGCCTGCTGGTGGTCGACTCCATCCAGGCCGGGCTGCGGGCGCACGGATGCCTCTCCATCGTCGACTATCCGGGCTTCGAAGACGCCGATCCTCCCGATGTCGAGACGTATTCCAAGGCGCTCAACGCGGGGCAGTACCCGCTCTCGGTCGTAGCCATGACGCGCCGGGCCGCCGGCATGTACGAGCGGGGCGTATACGGCAATACCATGACGACCAACCCGCGTGCGCTGGAGGTGGCCGTGGCCGTGCTCTCCTCGCTCACCGATGAGTTGCGCGAAAACATCCGCGCGCGCGGCGCCGAATTCGTGGCGAAGCTGGAGCGCGTGGCAGCCGATCTCGACGGGCCCGTTGCCGCGGTCCAGGGAACCGGCCTTCTGGTCAGCTGCGCCTTCGAGCCCGGAATCAGGAGCCACGGACCCGGAAGCATCGAGGAGGCAATGCGCCGCGGCGGCGTGGGCGTGATTCACGGAGGCGCCAACTCCGTCCGTTACACGCCCCATTTCGCGGTCAGCTCCGCGGAAATCGACCTGATCGTCGCTGCCACCCGCGCCGCGGTGGCTTCGCGTCTGGCGCGCGCCGGCGAGGTTGCTTGATGACCCGATCCCGCCTGAACATCGACACAGCGAACCCGGCCGAAGCCGAACCGGTTTCCGATTCCAGGTTTTCTTTTCTCCATTTCCATATACCGCGAGTCGCACCATGAACGTCGCCGCATTCCGCACCTCCGCCTTCTTCCTGCTCCTGGCGCTGGCTCTGGCCGGCGCCTCCGCGCCCGCCACCGCCCAGCAGGCCCCCTCCCCCGAAGCCTACGCCGGCCTCGAGTGGCGCTACATCGGGCCCGAGGGCAACCGCTTCTCCGCGGCCGCCGGCCTGCCCAGCGACCCCTATACCTACTACGTCGGCGCCGCCTCCGGAGGCATCTACAAGACCACCGACGGCGGGGTGAACTGGGACGCCATCTTCGACGACCAGCCGGTGCAGTCGATCGGCTCGCTGGGTGTGTCCGTGACCGATCCCAACATCGTCTGGGCCGGCACCGGCGAGGGAAAGATCCGCAGCCACATCTCCATCGGGCAGGGCGTCTACAAGTCGACCGACGCGGGCCAGACCTGGACGCTGATGGGGCTCGAGCAGACCGGGCGCATTCCCCGGCTCGCCATCCATCCGACCAATCCCGACATCGTCTACGTCTGTGCACTGGGGCATTCGTACGGTCCGCAGCAGGAGCGCGGCGTCTACCGCACCATGGACGGCGGCGAAAGCTGGGAGCACGTGCTCTTCGTGGACGAGGACACCGGTTGCTCGGACATCGCCCTCGACCCGGTCAACCCGCGCAATCTGTTCGCCGGGACGTGGCAGCTCGAGATCCACACCTACGGCCGCACCAGCGGCGGACCCGGCGGCGGCCTGCACGTCTCGCGCGACGGCGGCGACACCTGGGAGAAGCTCAATGGTCCCGACAACGGCATCGGGCTGCCGAACCTGCCGGTGGGGAAGGTCGCGGTGGCGATCGCGCCCTCGAACACGCAGCGCGTCTACGCGATGCTCGAGACCGGCGACGGGATTCCGTGGGACGGCCGCGAAACCGAGGACGGCCAGGTCTGGGGCTCGACCGACGGCGGCCGCACCTGGACGCGCATCACCCGCAACCGCAACGCCATGGGCCGCCCGCACTACTACTCGCGCGTGGTGGTCTCGCCCGACGACGAGGACGAGGCGTACTTCCTGACCGCCTCCTTCGCGGTGTCGACCGACGGCGGCCGCGCCATCGACGTGATCGCGCGCGAGGACGCGCCGGGCGGCGACCACCACGACATGTGGATCGACCCGGGCAACGGCGACCGCATGATCGTCGCGCACGACCAGGGGCTCTCCATCTCCATCAACCGAGGCAGGACCTGGTATCGCCAGCGCCTCACCAACGCGCAGATGTACCACGTGACCGTGGACAACGAGATCCCCTACAACGTGCTCGGCAACAAGCAGGACGAGCCCACCTACCGGGGGCCCAGCAACAGCCGCATCATGGGCCAGCGGCGCATCACCTGGATCCCGCGCGGCATGTGGCACCACGTGGGCGGCGGTGAGAGCGGCTTCGCCACCCCCGATCCGGTCGACCCCAACATCGTCTGGTCCTCGGCCTCCGGGGCGGGCATGGTGGGCGGCATCGTGGTGCGCTACGAGGAGGAGCGGCGCCAGTGGCGGGGCGTCGAGGTGTGGCCGGAGCAGAGCCGGGGCGCGGCGGAGGGCGTGCGCTACCGCTTCGTCTGGGATGCCCCGGTGCACATCTCCCCGCACGACAACGAGACGGTGTACGTAGGGAGCCAGCACGTGCACCGCACTCGCAACCGCGGCCAGAGCTGGGAGGTCATCAGCCCGGACCTCTCCCTCAACGACCGCAGCCGCATGGGCTTCTCCGGCGGCCTCACCGGCGACAACATCGGCGTGGAGTACGCGGGCACGGTGTTCGGCATCAGCGAGTCGCCCATCGAGCAGGGACTGATCTGGGCGGGCACCAACGACGGCCTACTGCACGTCACCCGCGACAACGGCGCCAACTGGACCACGTGACCCCAAACATGCCCGATCTGCCCGAGTGGCTGGCCGTGCGCAGCATCGCCGCGTCCCGCTTCGACGCGGGCACCGCCTACGTGGCCATCGACGGGCACCAGATGAACGTGCGCGATCCCTACGTCTACCGGACGCGCGACTACGGCGAGTCGTTCGAGAAGATCACGGACGGCATTCCGCCCAGCATGCTGAGCTACACGAAGATCATCATCGAGGACACGAAGCGGCAGGGCCTCCTCTACGTCGGCACCGAGAACGCCATCTACGTGTCCTTCGACGACGGCGACAACTGGCAGCCGCTCCAGCAGAACCTGCCCGCCGCCCCGGTCTCGGGCGTCGTCATCCAGGAACACTTCAACGACCTGGTGGTGGGCACCTACGGGCGCGGCTTCTGGATCCTGGACGATCTCGCGCCGCTGCAGCAGCTGACGCCTGAGGTCATGGCGTCCGGTTCGCACCTGTTTACGCCCCGCGACGCCTACCGCTTCAGGCCCATCACGCCGCCCTCGGTGCCCTATGACGATCCCACCGTCGGGCGCGATCCCGAGTACGGCGCCTACCTCAACTACTGGCTGGCCGAGCCGGCCGGCGACGCCCCCACCGTCGAGATCGTGAACGGCATGGGCGCGGTGGTGCGCACCCTGGAGGGCACCAACAACGCGGGCGTGAACCGCATCTACTGGGATCTCCGGGACGAGCCCAACGATCCCATCATGCTCTACACCAGCCCGATGTACGCCGAGCACATCATGGTGGGCGAGGAGGGACGACCGGCCCCCGGCGCGGCCCAGATCTCCATCCTGCAGCCCCCGGGCCAGTACACCGTGCGCCTCAACGTGGACGGAGAGACCCACGAGCAGCCGCTCACCGTCATCAAGGACCCGCATTCGGCGGGAAGCGAGGCCGACATCGCCGAGCAGATCGCCTTCCTGGAGGACGTGCGCGAGGACATCGTGACCGCGGGCGAGGCCGTGCACCGGGTGGAGGCGCTGCGGGTCCAGCTCGAGACCATGGCCCGGTTCGCCGACGACGAAACCCTCTCCGAGGCCATCACGGGGCTGGAGGACAGCCTTGCGGAGGTGCAGGGGACCCTGGTGGACCTGCGCCAGACCGGCCAGGGGCAGGACGCGGTGCGATTCGAGGCGCGCCTGCTGTCGAAGCTGGGCTACCTGACCAACGCCCTCTCGAACGCCGACTTCCCGCCGACGGACCAGGAGACGGAGGTGAAGGGCATCCTGCACGAGCAGCTGCAGCTGCACCTCGCTGCCGTGGAGAGGCTGATCGCGGAGGACGTGGCGGCGCTGAACGAGATGCTGCGCACGCGGGGGTTGTTGCTGATCACGGACGGGTAGTGATGGCGGGAGCGATCTGAGCGCGGCTCGGCAAGGCCGGGCCGCATCAGTTGCACCGCTGGGAAAGGACCGGGGTGGTCGCCCCGGTCCTTTTCTGCGTGCGGTCAGGGAGTACCCGCGAGCTTGCTCGTGTAAGCTATTGAGAACACATACGCGATAGCTTACAGTATACCATGCATCCGTTCCAACGCCCCCGGCTGGACGAGCTCGTCCGCTTCCTCACCAGCCCGGGTCCGCCCCGGATCGTCGCGCTTACCGGACCCCGCCAAACGGGCAAGACCACGATGATCCGCCAGGCGCTCCGGCGGGTGGACATCCCGAGCCGCTATTTTCCGGTCGATGAGCGCCTCGCGAAACATGCGCACCAACGGGGCGAGGAGGGCGACTCGGTGCGTACAGCCTGGCTCCTGGACGCCTGGGAGAAGGCTCGCCAGGACGCCGAGCAAAGCGCGCGGGGCTTTGTCCTGGCCCTGGACGAAGTCCAGTACGTCAAGGGCTGGTCGACCATCGTAAAGGTCCAGTGGGACCGGGATCGGCGGACCGGCTGCCCCCTGCGTGTGATCGTTTCCGGATCCGCTCCCTGGTCCATGCTGACCGGCCTCCATGAGAGTCTTGCGGGGCGCTTCATGCCCGTGCATGCCGAGCACTGGTCCTTCTCCGAGATGTCGGCTGCGTTTGGGTTCGGCGTCGACGAATACCTGTTCTTCGGCGGCTACCCAGGCACGGCATCCGTGGCCGGCAACCTGGAGGTCTGGCGAAAGGCTGTTCTCGAAACGATCATCGCGCCCGCCATCGAGCGGGACATCGTCGCCCTGACCCGGGTGGACAAGCCGTCGCTCATGCGCCGCCTGATGGAACTGGCCGCCCGGTATTCCGGCCAGATGCTGTCGTACAACAAGATGCTGGGCCAGTTGCAGGAGGCCGGAAACACGACCACGCTGGCGACCTATCTCGATCTGCTCTCGGACGCGGGACTCGTCACCGGTCTTCCCCGGTACTCCGCCAAGCCGTACCTGGGCAGGGCCTCGAGCCCGAAGTTGAACGTGCTCAATACCGCGCTCATGACGGCGCCGCTCACCTACACCTTCGAGGAGGCGCGCGCCGACCGCACCTTCTGGGGGCGGCTCGTCGAGAGCGGAGTGGGCGCGCACCTCCACAACACGGCCGGGCACGCCGTGGAACTGTCCAGTTGGACGGACGGGGCGCATGAGGTCGATTTCGTGCTCTCCCGCGGTCCGAACCTGGTTGGCATCGAAGTCAAGAGCGGACCGCGACTCGGGCGCCTCAGCGGGCTGGCGGAGTTCAAGAAGCGGTTCCCCGGCGCCCGTACGCTCGTGGTGGGCGACCGGGGCGTGCCGCTGGCCGAGTTTCTCTCGCGTCCGGCGCGCTACTGGGCCGACAACCCGGTGCCCTCCGCGACCGATGGAGCGGGAGAGAGCCGCTCGGTTCGCGAGCCATCTCCGGGATACGGAACACCCTCGGGATCGTTCCCGGGGTATGGAGATCCGACTGTGCCCGGGCTGGAAGAAGCCGAAGACCCCATCCTGCGCGACCAACGAATCAAGCTCATGGCGGGCGTCCGCGAGCACGAGGACGCGCTGGCGCGGGGCCGGGGGTCGCCGTGGCTCTGGCATATGATCGGGCGCGCGTACATGGGGGCGATGCCGGAGCACTTCGAGGACGACCCGATTGAGCGCGTCCGGGTTCGGTTGGCGCGCGACGATGGTCTCCTGGCATCGGTGCTCGCCGGTCTGCCCCGCCTCGTGGGGAGGGACGATCTCCCTTCGCTCGACGAGATCGTCCGGCTTGACGAAGAGCACGTGAAGGCGCCGCCCTTCACCGACACGGTGCCGCGCTTCGCGTACCAGATCCTGGCCGGCATGGGCGAAATCGGGCGGCTCGGCGGGGATGCGCTGGAGGGGCTCGATGCGGGTGGGGTCGCAAGAGCCATTGGCTGCTACTACATCACGCCCTACGTGGAGGAGCCGGCGTGGTATCGGAGGGCCGTCCGGGCGCACCCGCTTCCCTGCGCGCAGGCGCTGGTCACAGTGCACGAGTCGCTCATCCGCCGCCGAAAGGACCACAACAACCATCTCTTCGCACTCGCCGCCGACTCCTTCTACGCGGAGGTGGCGCGGCAGAGCGTGCCTGCGCTGCTTGGTGCCTTCCCCACGCGGTGTTCGCGAACCCAGGTGTCGGCCCTGCACGCGCTCCTGTGGGCCGCGCTGGTGCATGTGCCGCGAGAGGCGTTCGCGCACCGGCTCCGTCGCCGGGTGGCCGCCCGGGGCATGGACGTGGCTCAGCGTGCAGTCTGGCTGGGTGCCGGATTGATTGCCTCCGCCCGGGAGTTCACGCCGGCGGTCGTGAGCTTTGTCGAAGAAGGCCGCGAGCCGAGGGCGCGCCACATTCTCAGGTTTCTCGTGCCCGGCTGGCTCAGGGAGCCCGCCATCCCCGAGCCCTGGGTCGAGTGGCGTACGGCGGACATCGCGGCGCTGGTCCAGGCGCTGGGCTCCTGGTACGACCCCTGGTGGGGCGGCCTCGGCGGCCACCGGTCCAGGCTCGGCTCCTCAACCTTCAGCCTGCGCACCGACGGCCTCATTAAGCGCTGGCTGGTGATCCTCGCCGAACGCGCGGATCCCGGGGCCGGTCAGGCGCTGGATTCGGTGGCTGGCGATCCGGCGCTGGAGACCTGGTACGATGTGATCGAGGAGGCGAAGGCCCGGCGCCGGGCAAGGGTTATCAGGGCCCGCCATACCGTCTGACCGGGATTACATCGTCTGACCGGGACTACATCCAGTCTTCCCGCTCCGCGAGGCGCTCGATGTGCGCCAGATGGTGCCGGCCGTGCCAGGCGTAGAGACCCACGTTCCTGGATAGCGGCACCGGGCCGGCGTCCGGGTGCACGAACTCGAGCTGGAACTGCGACCAATTGAGGCCGCGCAGCAGCTCTTCCCAGCGGGTGTGCAGGGCCTCCAGGGCGTCGAGCGACGGGCCGACCGGGCCCCGGGCGTCCGGCAGTTCCGCCCAGGCCTTCTCGTCGTAGGCCTTGATGACCGGCCGGTCCTCGGTGAGGGTCCACTTGAAGCGCACGTAGCTGTTCATGTGGCTGTCGAACAGGTGGTGCACGACCTGGCGCACGGTCCAGCCGTCCGGACGGTACGGCGTGTCCAGCTGTTCGTCGGTGAGGGGCGCGACCGTCGCCCGCAGATCCGCGGGCAGGGCCGCGATCTCGTCGATCCAGGCATCGACCTGCTGCTCCGTGATCTCGGCCGGAGGGGCGTAGCGGCCGATGGGATAGCGAAGGTCGGGCGTGCCGGAATTGGTGGGTGTCATCGGGTTCGTTTCCTCGGTTTGCAGTAGGCGAGAATGGTCGGGACCGTGTGCCGGCGGCCTGTCGGCCGATGGCCGCGTTACCGCGTACCCAGCACACAGTACTGGTAGATCCTCAACCCTTCATCCTCCGCCATGTTCTCCGCGATGTCGTCCGTGCCGTACGCCTCGCCCAGGTCACCGATGGGCCCCGACTCCAATACCTTCAGCGGGGTCTCGGCCTCGAAAACCGACAGGTCTGCGAAACCGGTCGGGAACGAAGCCCCCATCGCGCGCTCCACCGCCTCAATGCGTTCCAGGTCCTCTTCCCTTTCGAAATTGCGGTCCGCCAGGTCCTCGGCGAAGTAGTCGAACGCAATCCGAAACGAGGAAATCCCGCTGCAAAGGCCGTTGAGAAACGGGAAGATGGTGTGCGTGGGGAGGTACATGGTGTTCCCCTCCCAGACGATCGCGGTGCGGGCGTTCCGGTCGAATCCGGCCTCCGCGAGCTTCTCGGGAAGGTCGACCTCCAGGTAGTTGTGGGGCACCGACGAGCTTGGGGTGACGCCGTGTTCGCGCAGGACTCCGTGCTTGTATTCCACCACGGGGCCCTGGTCGACCTCGTAGTGGGTCACGCCCGGAGCGGCGAAAATGTGCGCCCGCATGTCCAGACCGGCCCCCAGCGACACGACCTGGCGCGCGCCCTCGGCGATCTCGCGCTGGACGAAGCGGTTGAAGTAGCGGGTGCGGAACCGGAGCATGCTGGTGGACTCGGGAACGGCGCCGGCCAGCTGGCGGGCCATCCCCATCGCCTGTTCCGTGACGAACCACTCCGCGTACGGATCCTCGAAAAGCGGCTTCGGGTGCTCCTTCTCCATCGCCCGAAAGCAGGCAATCACGAACGCGGTGGTGCCGACCTCGTTGATGTCGACGGTCATGGCTGACTCCTCGAATTGTCGTATCGATGGGCTAAACTGACTCATCGCAGGCGCGCCCAAGTCTAGTCCCCTGATGGTGGCCGAACCAGATGCGCACGCCTCGCGATTGACGCCGGGCGCCCGCCTGCGAACTATGGGACCCATGTCGCACTCGGTTCGCCGTCATCTGCGCGTCGAAGTGGATGCCTACGACGAGATCATCCGCCGCTTCATTCCGGGGTACGAGGCGATGCTGGATGTCGCCGCGCGCGCGGTCGCGTCCGCGCGTCCCGGGCTGGTGCTCGACCTTGGGGCCGGCACCGGAGCCCTCTCCGAGGCGATGCTCCGGCACGATGCCATCGGCACCATCGAGCTCGTCGACGTGGACCCGGAGATGCTCGACCAGGCCCGGGTCCGGCTGGAGCGCTTCGGTGGGCGCGCGCGCTTCCGCGAGCGGTCCTTTCGGGATCCGTTGCCGGGGTGCGACGCGGTCTCGGCGTCGCTTGCGCTCCATCACATTCCCCGGATGCGGGACAAGCGTGCCCTCTACCGGCGCATCCACGCATCTCTCCGCCCCGGGGGTGTCTTCGTGAACGCGGATGCCGTGATGCCGTCGGACCCCGACGGGCGAGACGCCGGGTACGCGTTCTGGGCCGCGCACATGGTCTCCCGGGGCATCCCCGAGGAACGAGCCTGGCAGCACTTCGCGGAGTGGGCGGAGGAAGACACCTATCAGCCGATCGAGCAGGAGCTGGCGGCGATGGCGACCGCGGGCTTCGAGGCCGAAATCGCCTGGCACGCGGGACCCATGGCCGTTCTGGTGGGACGCAGGGAGTAGACGGCACGACGCAATGATCGCCGGCAAGGCGCGGAGAGGTGGACCGGGCACGCCCTTCTTCGCTATGGTTTGTCGCCGGACAGGGTTGAACACAACCAGTATTCGCAGCTGATGATCCGCGCACGCAGGCATTCGACGGGATTCAGATCCGCAGGCGCCCTGGTGCTGCTTGCGATGTTACCGTCGTTCGCCCCCGACACCTGGGGGCTGTCCTGCGTCCATCACGCGACCCACGACGCGCCGGGCGGGCACGAGCCGGCCCCGCCGGGCGAGCATCAAGTGGCCGCACCAGCACCCGGGCATCACGCCATGGGGAGCGTGGATGCCGCTGGCGTTCACGACCACGAGACCGGCGCACCCTCCATCCGTCTGGCCGAAGCCGCCGATCACGGCGACGGCCACCACGATCCGCAGGCTCCGCCGTGCACCTGCGCCGGCGAGTGCTCGACTTCAGCCGGCCCGCCGGCTCCGACCAGGCCTGCGGTCTGCGGGCTGCCTCCCGCCTGGCCCGAGGCGGTTCGGGTTTCCCGGGCTTCCAGCGCTCCTCCAGCGGAGCGCGCGCCGTACCTCCTCCCCTTCGCCAACGCCCCTCCTCTTTCCTGATCCCATCCATACATCCCGCGGCCCGGCGCCGCGCGATGAACACGGGCCTTCACGCCCCGCCGATGGCGGGCGTGCGGCAACCCGAAGGATCGACAGCCGGCTGGTTCCTCCCAGGCGCACACGGAAGCGGGCGAAGCGCTTGCCCGTCCGGCGTTCGCCGGCGTCGCGCCGGCTCACTCGACGGATCTCAAGGAAAGAGGACAAATCATGCATATCAGAAGCTGTCTCTGTCTCCTGGCGGCGATCGCCGCCACCGCCATGCCTGCCCGAGCCCAGTACGAATGGACATCTTCGCGCCCGGACGGACACGCGCCCATTGCGGTGATGGGGGACCACGCCCACGAGCAGGGCGAGTACATGCTCGCGTACCGCTACATGCGGATGTCGATGGCGGGGAACCGCGACGGCACGAGCGAGCAGACCACGGCAAGCGTCCTGGATCACTTCATGGTGGCGCCCCTGGACATGACCATGACGATGCACATGGCGGGCATCATGTATGCGCCCAGCGACGCGGTCACCCTGATGGCCATGGCCAACTGGGTCGACAACGTGATGAACCACGAGACGCGCATGGGGATGGGTTTCTCCGCCGCGTCGTCCGGGCTGGGAGATGCAAGTCTGGGCGCGCTCATCGGGCTCAGGAGCGAGGGATCCACGCGGGTTCACCTGAACGCAGGCCTGTCGCTCCCCGTCGGCTCGATCGAACGGACGGGCGTAACCCCCATGAGCGACGGCAACGCGGTGCAGCTGCCCTACCCGATGCAGCTGGGCTCCGGGACCTGGGACGTCACGCCCGGCATCACCGTGCTGGGGATGAGCGAGGGCTGGTCCTGGGGCTTCCAGGGCATGGGGCGCCTGCGCATGGGAGAGAACGGCAGAGGCTACCGCCAGGGACACAGCGCCATGGGTACCGCGTGGTTCGCACTGAAGCCGTCGGACATGCTCAGCCTGTCCGTCCGCGGGGAATGGCGGCTGTGGGGCGACTACGCGGGCCACGACGCCGCCTACATGAACAGGATGATGGCGCCGACGGTCCGGGAGGATCTGCGCGGAGGCAGGCGCCTGGACGTTCCGCTCGGCCTGAACCTCTATTTCCCCGACGGGGCGCTGGCGGGTCACCGGCTTGCGGTCGAGTGGCACATGCCCGTATGCCAGTCGCTGCACGGCCCTCAGCTGGAGACGGACTGGATGCTCACGGTGGGATGGCAGAAGTCGTTCGATCCACACTGATGCGGTACCTTCCGCCACCATGAGACGGATGCACCCGGGTGGTCCGTGGATGAATCCGCGCGAGGACCGAGAGCGGCGTTGCGCCGGGATGGCGACAGCCGGGCGACGTGCGCTCAGAGCCTCGGTGGCGGCGGTGTGTGCGGTCACCCTGGTCACATGTCGGCCGCCGGGGGCTCCCGTCCAGTCGACCGGCAGCACGCGGGTATACGAAGCGCCGATGGCCTCGTCTGCCCCGGTGATCGACGGGGACCTCGGCGACGGGGCCTGGCGGGATGCGCCCTGGACGGAGTCCTTCGTCGACATCCGGGGCGAGGACTGGCCGGATCCGCAGTGGGCCACACGCGCCAGGCTCACCTGGGACGCATGTTGCCTGTATGTGGGGGCCGAACTCGAGGAGCCGCACCTCTGGGCGACGCTCACGGAGCGGGACGCGATCATCTACCGCGACCACGACTTCGAGGTCTTCCTCGATCCCGACGGGGACGGGCTGGCGTACTACGAGCTGGAGATCAATGCCCTCGGCGCGGAGTTCGATCTCTTTCTGGACAGGCCCTACAGCCGTGGGGGCAGGGCGCATATCGCGTGGGACATGGAGGGGCTGCGAACGGCGGTACGGCTCGACGGCACCCTCAACGACCCGTCGGACGAGGATCGGGGCTGGACCGTGGAGATCGCGATTCCGTGGTCGGCCCTGCGGCCCCCGGACGGCTCGGGATCCGGGATGGCGCCCGGCCCCGGCGACGAATGGCGCGTCAACTTCTCCCGGGTGCAATGGCCCCTGGTCATCGAGGACGGGGGATACCGCAAGGCGCGCGAGCCCGTCGACTGGAACGATCATCCCGAAGACAACTGGGTCTGGTCTCCCCAGGGAGAGATCGACATGCACATCCCGGAGAAGTGGGGCGTGGTCCGCTTCGTTGAGAGGAAGCCGAGGTGAGCATGAACCGCCGCGATTTCGTTCAGGCTGCCGGTGGCGCGCTGGCGCTTGCGCCGCTGCTGGGTTGCGCTTCGGAAGCCGACGAGGGGACATCCTTCAGCGCCTGGAGCTGGGTGCACGGCGATCGCGACCGCGACGAAGGCGAATGGCGCCGCCGGTTCGCGCGCCTGCGGGAGTCGGGAGTGGGCGCCGTACTCGTCGGAGGAGGAGACGTCGAGCTGGTTTCGGGTGCGGCCCGCGCCGAGGGGCTCGAGTACCATCGCTGGTTCTGGACGATGAACCGGAACGGGGACGCGTGGGCACGGGAGAACCATCCCGAGTGGTTCACGGTGAGCCGCAACCTGCAGAGCTCGCTCGAGTACCCGCCCTATGTGGACTACTACAGGTGGGTCTGTCCCACGCGGGAGCCGGTGCGGGGGTACCTGCGCAGGCTGGTTGGAGAGCTGGCGGCAAATCCCGCCATCGACGGCGTGCACCTCGACTACGTGCGCCACTGCGACGTCATCCTGCCGCGCGGGCTGTGGGAAACCTACGACCTGGTTCAGGACGTCGAGCATCCCGAGTTCGACTTCTGCTACTGCGGCGGAAGCTATCGAGCTCACATCTTACTGTGACGATTGAGCTTACGGGACTCCTACCCCTAATTCCCGCTTTTCGATTCCCGCCGAACGCCTTGGGTCAGGCGCGAACGCTCGGGCGGCTCTCCAACGCCTTCCTGAGCTGTCCAGCGTCGGCCTGTTGATAGCAGCGCAGCACCGTTTGGGCCTCCTTCCAGCCACCGAGCTCGCAGAGCACCTTCAGCGGGAGAGCCATGAGGTCGGAAGCGAACTTCCGCCTCAGCGAATGCCAGCCCCTCCCGCGTCTGGGTTCCAGCCCCGCAAGCACTTGGGCTCTGTCCCACCAGTACCGGACCGCCGTTACGCCCGCGCACCGCGAGGCGTCCCTGGGGGCAGGCAACACCGGAGAGTCCCCGGCGTCGGGACCCCTGCGTTGCGCAGCCTCTTCCAAGGCGACGATGGCCTCGTCGGTCATCGGCGTGACGTGCTCGTAGCCCGTCTTCTCATGCTCCGCCCGCCACACGATGGTCCTGTCCTCGAAGTCGATATCCGCCCATCTGAGGTGGCGGATCGCGCCGATTCTGTGTCCGGTCTCG
>JAJDYN010000041.1 GCA_022825135.1 Gemmatimonadota bacterium
GCAGGGACAGCTTCCTGCGCGCTATCTTCTCTGCCTGGACGGTGGTCATTCTGGTTCTCCTCCGTGGTTGTTGAGTTGACTGGATCTCTTCTCAATCAACCTCGGTGAGGCCGGTCTGGCCACCGTCCCTTTCGAGGGACACCTGTCAGGTGATTACCGTTCTACAACACGACGGGCGATCACGTAAATAAAGACAAATGGGGACTGCACGACTGTGGGGTGGTCCTACTTCGTTGGACAGTCCGAGGGCGAAATTAAGGTGGATTCCGATGGTCTCCAAGGCCCTCGGTGATGCGGTTTGAGGCCGGGGCGAGTTCGGTCGCCCGGGAACCGCCGGGATCCCGGGCCAGACCGTGTGAACGCCGTCCTCCGGCCACGGTTTGAGTACAACCTCCGTCTTCTCGTCGGGACTCGCTCCCGATGGGGAGACGGAGGGAACCGGCGTCCGCCGAAGCGGCCGCGGGCGCGGGCGTCTTCGCACCGGTTCGGCTCCATGCGTGGCGTCGCGCCGGATCGTGGTTACGACACCTCCACGCCCCGGCGATAGGCGTCGCCCGGAGTTCGCCCGCCGAGGGACGAGTGCGGGCGCACCTCGTTGTAGAAATCGATCCATGAGCCGATGATCCGTTCGGTGTCCGGCCCGTTGCGGAGTTCGTGACGGCTCGGTCGGTCAGAATGCGGGTCAAGCCACCCAGGGGCGGCTGCGGCCGCCCCTGGGTCGACCTCCAGAAGCGTCTATACAGTGTTTGAGTCAGACCACCCGAAGGGAAACCGGCTCCTAAACACTCACTGTCGGTGTTCAGGATCTCCGGGGCCCGCCAGCCCAGCGCGTCGTCCAGGGCTTCGACGCAGAACGAGGCGTCCATCGTGTTCGACAGCCGCCACGCGAGCACGTGCCGGGTCGCCCAGTCCATCACGGCCACGAGGTAGAAAAAGCCTTGCGTCACGGGGACATAGGTGATGTCGGCGCACCACACGTGGTCCGCCCGCGAGATCGCGAGATCCCGCAGCAGATAGGGGAAGACCCGGTGCTCCGGATTCGCCGCGCTCGTCTTCGGCCGGCGGTACGTCGCCTCCATCCCCATCAGGCGCATGAGTCGCCGGATCCGGTGCCGACCCGCCCTCACGCCCTCGCGCCGCAGGTGCCGCATCATCTGCCGGCTCCCGTAGAACGGGTAGGCCATGTGTAGCTCGTCCATGCGCCGCATCAGGGCCAGGTTCTCCGCGCCCTCCCCCTTCGGCCGG
This sequence comes from Gemmatimonadota bacterium, assembly GCA_022825135.1. Taxonomy (GTDB): domain Bacteria; phylum Gemmatimonadota; class Gemmatimonadetes; order Longimicrobiales; family Gaopeijiaceae; genus BD2-11. The sequence goes on from JAJDYN010000041.1 coordinate 1,246, forward strand.
TAGTACTGCGACGACCGGGTGACCCCCAGCAGCCCGCACTGTCTCGATAGACTCAGCGGCCCTTCCCGCTCGATCATCCGTACCCGCTCCGCCCGGCTCAGCGCTCGAGCCCGCGCCGAAAAAAATCCCGCTCGACCGTCAACTCCCCGATCTTGGCGTGCAACTCCCGGATCTTCGCCTCGTGCTCCCTGGCGACCTTGCGGCCCGCGCCCCCCGCGAACACCTCCGGCAGCCCTTCCAGCAGCTGCCGCTTCCAGGTGCTCACCTGCTTCGGATGAAGCTCATGCCGCGCGGCGATCGCCTGCACGCTGTCCCTCTCGCGCAACGCCTCGAGCGCTACCCGTGCCTTGAACTGGGGCGTGAATCGTCGTCTCTTCCTGGCCATCTCGGTGCCTCCCGTTCCGCTCTGGAATCCACCTTAACGACCTGTCCAAAAAAATGGGACCACTTCACTGGTCTCGCGCTCCGCCACCATCCATCCGGTGGTGTAGCGGCTGTAGATGTCCAGGATCACGTACAGATGGAAGTACTGCTATTTCTTCGGCCCCAGCAGCCGGGTGATGTCCCAGGACCACACCTCATTGCGTGCGCGGGCCACCACCTCGGGCTTCGGGTGGTTGGGATGGCTGCGCTGCGCCCGGCGCTCGCGGACCGCCGCCTTCTCGGCCAGGACGCCGGTACATCGTCCGCTCCGAACACAGATAGACGCCCTCGTCCAGCAGCGTCGCGTACACCTCCGCCGGCGCGCGGTCGGCGCAACGCGGCGAGCACAGCACGCCGAAGACCTCCGCCCGCTCCGCCGCGTCCAGGGCCCGGGCAGGAGCCGGTCGGGGCCGCCGCTGCCCGGTCTTCGGCCTCCGGCGACGGTAGAACGTGGCGCGCGCGACCCCGAGGGCCGTGCACGCCGCGCGTACGCCCACCTGCACGGCCAAACCTGCCGCCGCGCTCAAGAGCGCTTCCCGTTCCACCCATCCTCCACCACGGTGACCATCTCCGTAAACTCCTCCCCACCCACCCTCAACGTCACCCGATACAACCCCGGTCCCGCCACCGGCGCCTGCGGCCCACCAAACCCGCCGCCGGTCGCCTCTTCCGGCACGTTCCCCCGCAGATCCCACTGCACCCGGTTGATCCCCTCGTGCCCGGTAGCCTCCAAATCCCGGAACACCTCCCCGGTCACCACCTCCGTAACCGTCAGACTCACATCGTCCGCGTCCGTCTCATCCCCAGCCAGTAATGAATCGCCGTCCCCGGCAGCGCGTTGTCACCGACCAGCACCTTGTCGCCCGTCACTGAGCGCGAGCGCATCCGGTTCTGCTTCCACGCCACCGCCTCCCGGGGCGCGAACAGGTGCGCGTCGGCCTCCATCACCTCGGGGGTCAACTGCTGGAGCGGCGTGATGTCGTCCATGACCATCACGCCACGGCCATGCGTGGCCAGCACCAGGTCGTTCGATCAAGTCGCGGTCGAGGTTCGTCGACAGATCCGGGCTCATCGTCCACGTCTCGCCCCGGTCCATCGACGTGAAGAAGCGGTTGCCGCCTGCGTACGCGACCTCGGGGTGATGGGGCGAGAGGATGAAGGGCGTGTTCCAGTTCCAGCGGATCTCGGTGCCCTGGTCCGGCATGGGCACGATGTTCGACGAGGGACTGTTCTCGGTCGGCGCGCGCGGCAGGATGCTGACCTGCTCGCCGGTCGCGAAGCTCAGGCGCCGTGGAAGCGGCCCGAACGGATCGCTCTGCCGGAGCACGGCGTTATATTTGGCGGTGAAGCCGATTCCCAACGGAGAGAGAAGCCGTGAACAGCTGCCCGAGCAGACCCTCACAGCATAGCCGAAGGCCCCGGATTTGGCCGGCGGCTGCTTCGCCGCGCCAAGCGGGGGCGCAGCGGTGCTCCATGAGTGGGGTCTCGGGAAGACCAGAGCGTGCGGCTCCGGCAGGTTGGGGAGGGTAGCCGATGAGTCGCCACGAGCGGCGGGTGCGGACCCTACTCCGCGGCCGGTCGGACGCCAACATTCGCTTCGATAAACTACGCGCGTTGCTGCGGCATCTCGGATTCGAGGAGCGCGTGAGGGGAAGCCACCACCTTTTCGACAAGGAAGGGATTCCAGAAATCCTCAACCTGCAAGGCCGGGGCGGACAGGCCAAACCCTATCAGGTGAAACAGGTTCGGCAGTTGATCCTCAAATACAAGCTGGGAGCAGACGACTGATGTACAAGTACGAGATCATTCTCTATTGGAGCAACGAAGACGAGGTTTTCGTCGCGGAGGCGCCCGAGTTGCCCGGGTGCATGGCGCACGGAGACGATCAGGAGACCGCGTTGGGCAACATCAAGGATGCGATGCAATTCTGGATCGACAGGGCACGGGAACTGGGGCGACCCGTGCCGGAACCCAAGGGCGAGCGTCTTATGCTGGCTTGTGTCCACCAATCATGCAGATTCCCGCGTGATTTGCATGACCGGGTCACGGGGAAGGCCCGGGCTGTTGAGCGCCCGCAGAGGCGCGCGTAGCGAGCCGGAGCGGGCGCTCAACAGGGACGGTGGTCGGATCGATATGCTGGCAGGCCGTAAGGGGCCGTGGTCAAGTGTGGTCGCCACCGTCCTTCCCAATGTCCTGAATGGATACACGAGCATCGAGGCTCGCAC
>JAJDYN010000009.1 GCA_022825135.1 Gemmatimonadota bacterium
GTCGCCTGCGCCATGCTCAGAAACCAGACCTGCTACCGGCCCGGACAACTTGCAGAAGATCATGCGGCCTGATCTCATCCATCGTCGCGGGGTTACAGCCCCGCTTCAGGAAGTGTTGAAAAATGGTGGGGAGTCCCCCACCTCGGCATGCCTCGATGGGCATCGGGCAGGATGGCGATGTACAACGCCATCCTCCCCTCCGCTTCGGGGTCGCTCCGCCCCAGCAGTCCCTACGGGAAGGTTGTTGAGCCGGGTGGAGCCGGCGACCACGTTCGCGATTCTCTGACCGAGACCGACATCGCGCGAGGGTGCGGTCGGGGACCTGCCCGAGGGCCAGGGTGTCGTGACGACGATCCGGCGCACCGTCCCGCATGGAGCCGAACCGGTGCAACGGCGCCTGCGCCCAGAGCCGCTTCAGCGGACGCCGGTTCCCTTTGTGTTCCCATCGGAAGCCAGTCCCGACGGGAACACAAAGGTTGTCTTCAAGAATCGTGGCCGAGGGTTCGCCGCCAGTCGCGGCCCGGCCGATGCGCTGGCCGCCGAGGGCGCGATCATGGCTCCCGGGGCAGCCGCCGTCGCTGCCACGGGGACGGGGAGTCCCTGGGCGCGTCACGCCGCGGACGACCGGGCTTGCTGGGTTGGGAAGGGGCCCGACCCCGGCGGAGGGACGGGCGCAGTCCGTCCCGGAGGCCGGGAGGACCGGCGCCGATGCGGCGGCAACGCCGACCACGCCGCCCGCCGGTCACGACGCAGGGCTCACCCGCGAAACGGACGGCCTCGACCGGCGAGAGAACATTCGGCGACTGGCCGCCTGGGGGACGTTCGGACTCCGCGGAAGTGGCCGAATTCCCCAACCGCGAACGCTGCCGGAGCGCGGGTTTTCCGGGGGATCGAAGGGGGGCAGGGCCACCCTCGCCAGCCCCGCCGTGTATTACGGAGGGTAGGCTGGCTTAGCAACCATAGCGTGGCTAAGCCAGCCTTGGGACGCCTCCGAAAACTCACTTGGAAAAGGGAGGGAATCGTAGCAGCCGAGTGGTCCCGTCGTACTCAGACCAAGTGAGCCGTAGCTCTGGGTGGACCGGGTCAATCGCCGAAGGCAAAGCAAGCACAGACGCCGGTCCGAGTGTCCAAGATCGTAGCAGGCCGCCGTCTGGCGAGAAGAGGTCTTGGCTTCTTCTTTCTCCATCATCAACGTGCATTCCGTTGACCACCAGCAACCGTCCGTCGGCAAAGACCATGAAGTCTTGAACGATGGAGTAATCCACGCGCCATTGCCCGTCCGGTGTCATTGGCGCCCGTAGCATCCTCATGGCTGCTCTGGGAACGCAACCCCTAACGACCACTTCATGCTGCTCCGTGTCCGTGATTCTCCATATCTCGTAAGGCTGCACAAAAGCGAGATACAGATGTCCGTCCTGGCCGATCCTGGGAATGGTCTCGGTTCTGCCGCTCCAGTATAGCGGTGGCCTGCCCGCCCATGAGTCATCGAACTCTAGCAAGACTCGGCTCTCTCCGGTGGCGGGATCGTAAGCCACCACCAAGGGTTGCGGAAGCCATTTCGCTCCGCTTGGGAGAGCGGCGAAGTGGCGGGCAACGCTGGACAAATACACGAGAGACCCGTCCGTCGTGAGGTCGGTCGGGACCAACGGAAGCTGGCTCTCGCGCAAAAAACTACCGTCCTCGCGGAACACGACCACGCTCCCTGCCCTGCCTCCGTCCGCTACGAATATCCGACCGGTTTCGTCCATCGTGGCAGCAACCGGGAGTTCGTACTCGCCAGGGCCCGGTCCCTCTCGGCCGATCACACGATGAACGTTTAGCTCTTGGTCGAGGAGCATCACCTGCCGGGATTCTCTGTCCACACCGAGAATCAGGCCACTTGGCGTGAACTGCGCGGAGGTTACGAAAGGTGCCTCAGGCTCGATCATGATTTGGCGCTCGGCAAGCACCGTCCCCTCAAGGTCTTCGCGTTCCAGAGAACAGGCGTACACCACGGGATGTTCGGGAGGCGGCGGAGGCGCCTGCGCCTCCGCTGGCCCCGCGAACGCCATCCCAGCCACCAAAACGGCGGAACAACGGAATTGGCCGCTAGGTATGGTTCGACCGATCACCAACCAAAGGTCGGTCATGTCCCGAACCGCCCCCGCAATGCTGCAGACTTGGTGAGCCGTAGGAGGGGGCAGCAAACATGGGAGACTTCCTCTTTATGACCAGCCACCTCAGGCTTCCCACCTCACCCCTCAAGGTCTACGCAGCTATCGCTGGTACTGGTGTTCGTCGAACTTGAGCCATTCGAGCACGTCGTGGTGTACGTCACGCTCGTACGAGTGCAAGTGCCCGTTAGCGTCCAATAGGTCATGCTGGACGCTGTCCTCGTGGTGGTGCAACCACCGCTACTCGGAGCGGGTACAGCGGCTTCCAGAGCGGGTACAGCGGCTTCCAGAACAGGTAGCGCGCTTAAGTCACCTGCGCTGAACAAGGCGGCGACAGCTAATGCGTTTACGATCAAATGCTTGTGTGACATGCTGGCTCCTTTCGTATTCGTGTGAACGTCCAAAAAATGACCGCCACCACTACTACAGCGAGGTTCCCGGCCTGTCAAGTGACGCGGACCGAGGGGTTTACTGCGGGTTGGAGAGCTGCTTCACGCGTTCGACAGCTCGACGGTGGGTGACCGTACTCCCCGCGCAGACGCCCGGCCACCGCCAGCTCAGACGGCGTTGAGGGAGTCCCGCCATTCGGATCCGGTTTTCCCGATTTTGCGGTACGGTCCAGCAGGGTCCAGTCCAGCGGCAGGAAGCGCAGATCGTGCAGCCCTGTAAGTAGTTAGACGATTTCCTGCCGGGATTTGTACCTCTGGGGTTCCGCTTCTTCCACATGCGCACCGTCCGCTCCAGCTTCGCCGCCGAGCCGGCGCGCGCGAACTCGAGCAGCTCCGCCTCGCGCTCGGGGGTCGCAACCCGGGTGAGCGCCCGGACCTTGGCGTACGAAATGGTGCCGTCCCGCAGAGCATCGGCGGTCTGAGGCAGGCGCTCCAGCGCGCGGGCGGTCCGTACCCGTTCGCGGGCCGTGCCGATCCTGGTGCCGGTCCTCCAGGCCAGCCATTCGGCGCAGGAGGAGAAGCCGCCGTCCTTCCATCCGCCCCGCCGGTCGAAGTCGGCGATCAGCGTCATCATCCGCGCCTCGGCGGAGTTGATGCAGGCCGCCAATTCCGCGATGCGCTCGCCCAGCTTGTGGAGTTCGTCGTCGTCTCCCGAGGGCTCGCGACCGGACGGTGCGGGGTCGGCGTCGAGTGGAACACCCATCGGCTCCCGTACCATCGCAGGCCACGGGGACGGCTTCCGGCGAGTGTCGTAGAGAACGTTCGCAGGCGCGGTCATCAATCCTCCAACGTTGGTTTGCGCAATGACTTACGTACAAATATAACGGCGCCGGAATCGGCTTCTCAGGATGCCCCGCAGTGGCCGAAACGGGGTCGGGAGACCTTCGGAAGAGGAAGCCGCCCGCGAATGCCGTCAGCGAGCCCGTCAGCGCCTCTGGCGGGCCAGGAAAGAAGGGGTCCCGGACTCCGCCGGATCGCGAACCCCAAATTCGTCAATGGCGGAATGGGACTGCCAAATGTGAATTCAGGACGCGGCCCAGGCGTGCCGCCAACCCTTGGCGAACAACTCGCCAATGGCGCGCGACCGCCCGTCAATAGCGGAACGGGACTACCGAATGCGAATTCGGGCAGCCGGACCACGCAATCCGCGCCGCCGCCCGCCTCCCTCAGAACACCCGATACGTCGCCGACAGCTTGACGCGCCGGCCCTTCGCGCTGTGGGTGAAGCCGTCGAATGACTGCTCCCACTTCACGTAGGGCGGGGCGACATCCATCAGATTCAGCAGCGACAGCGAGACGCCCAGCCCCCGCGAGGGGCGCCAGAGCGCGGTGGCGTCCAGCGTCACGAAGCTGCCGATGTCCTCGTACTCGCTTCCCGCTTCGTCGTGATCCCTGTAGGAGGAGATGTAGTTCACGTAGCCGACGACGCTGTAATCGGACCACCCGTAGCTTCCGAACAGCCTTCCCTTCACGCTCGGGAGAGGCGGGGCGATGGGGTTGTACTTGTTGAGTTGCCCGGCCCCTTCCTGCGAGGACGCGAGCTCGACGCCCCCGACGTTCAGCGGCTCCATCGAATAACTGCTCGTGTACGTCGCCTCCAGCCCCGCGTTCAGGATGCCTTCTCCGGCCTGGGAGCGGGCGTTCAACTGGAAGTCGAAGCCGGAGGTCTTCACGCCCGGCCAGTTGACCAGGTCGACGTGGATGCGCTCGATGCCGGTGACGTCGCAGGTGCCGGTGCCGCGCCCGTCGGAGCAGGTCACGAAGTCCTTGATCGCGTTCCTTGAGGCACCGCCCTCGTGGTACAGCGCGGTGACGGCGTTGTAGGGCACCACGGCGATCACGTTCTCGAAGTCGTAGCTCCAGTAGTCGGCGGTGAACTGCACCGGGACGAAGCCCGATTCGTCGGCGATCGACAGGACGAAGCCCGCGTTGTAGGTGAACGCCTGCTCCGGCTCGAGGTCCTTGCTGCCGTAGGTGTCTACCGCCTTGTATACGCCGGCCTCGTTCACGTAGGCGAGCGCCGTGACCCGGTCCTCGTTCAGGTCGTCGACCGAGGGGGCGCGGAAGGTCGTCTGCAGCGAGCCGCGCAGCGCGAACCGGTCGGAGACGTCGTAGCGGATGGCCATCTTCGGGTTGAAGGTGCTGGCGACGCTGTAGAACTCGTAGTTGGCGGCCAGCTGCACGTGGAGGCGGTCGTTCGCCAGGTGCATGGGGAGCTCGCCGAAGAACCGGTGCACGGTCTGGTTGTCGGCGTAGGGATAGGTTCCCGTGGTGAACGTGAACGGGCCCGCCCTTTCCAGGCAGGCGCTGCTGCCGAGCACGGAACAGGGGTTGATGTTCAGGTTGCCGGCATCGTTGACGCTCGCGTCGACGTCGAACCAGCGGAACTGGTAGCCGACGGCGTAGTTCTCGGCCGCGCCGCTGCTCCCGGTCAGCGTCGCATCGGCGACCAGCATGTTCGCGGCGCTGAACACGTCGACCTCTTCGTTGATCCACGCGATCAGTTCGGCGTCGTTCGCCAGGTTGGGCGAGAAGTCGGGATTGGCCTCGCCGACGAAGCGCGCGCCCGGTTGCTGGGAGTGCTGGAGGGCGTTGCTGAAGGGGTTGTAAAACTGGCAGTCGCCCTGTCCCGCCATCCGGCTCCCCGTCGGGCCCAGCGCCATGCCCGAGGCCGAGTTGGGATCGGCGACCACGTCGACCCCGCAGTCGGGACCGCCGAAGCCGCGGAAGGCCAGGAACTTGCGGTAGGCGTATTCCGCGGGCTGGTTCACGTTGCCCGAGGAACGGGAGTAGCTGACGGCCAGATTCAGCCGGTTGTCGTGCCCCTCCAGGGCGTCGATGCCGGTGTCCAGGGAAGCCGACGCCCGATGGGTGCGGGAATTCCGGTGCAGCGTCCGTCCGGGACCGGAGTGCCCGACGAGCCGCCCGAAGAAGTACCAGTCACTCTCCAGGCAGTCGCCGCTGCCCATGAACCCCACGTTGGATGCGTACTGCTGGCAGAAGGCCTGCCGTCCCGGGTTCTCCGGGGGCACGATCTGAAGCCCGTCGTAGGGGCTGATGGGGGGGAACGACGGGGTCGTGACCCACTCCGGCGTGTCCGCCTCGGCGAACAGGCCCTCGATGTGGAAACTCGTGTTGTCTCCGACCTCGCCGTTGATTTCGGCGAAGGCCCGGAAGTGGCTGGACTCTTCGAGGAGGTTGTCCCAGGGCTGGTAGCGGAACCGGCAGGTGTAGGTCTCGAGGAAGCCGCCGAATTCCAGGCAGCGCGGATCGATGAAGATGTCGTCGTCCGAGAAGTGCGCGGTCGAGAGTTTGTCGATGAGATCCGCGGAGCTTTCCATCCCGGTCAGTGAAGGCGTGAGAAACGCCCCCGGGTTTCCGGTCCACGACCAGGCGCCGGCCCCGGGCTCGAACGGGTGCAGCGCCCAGTCCCGCTCTTCCGGGGTGAGCCGCTGGCGGGTCAGGTATTCGGCGGACAGGACCGCGGTCACGCGATCGCCCAGCCGCCGTCCCACGATGCCGGCCACGTTGCTGTCGCCGGCACCGGCGAAGTACTCGTGCGAGGCGGTCACCTCCGTCCCCTCGAAGTCGCCGCGGGTGAGGAAGTTGGCGACCCCGGCGACGGCGTCCGACCCGTAGATGGCGGACGCGCCCTCCTTCAGCACTTCGATGCGGTCGATCGCGATCGACGGGAACGCGTTGATGTCGACGTAGCGTCCGCCGATCAGGCGGGCCGGGAGGTAGACCTGGCGCCGGCCGTTGAGCAGCACGAGGGTCCGCGACGCGCCGAGGCCGCGCAGGTTGACGTTGGCCACGGTCTCGGGAACGGCGGCGATTTCGTTGGCGTTGTACCAGCTCTGACGCTCGCCGACCACCCCGTGGCTCACGCCGAGGGCCTTGAAGAACTCGGTCACGAGCGGAAAGCCCTGTTCCTCCAGCTTGCGGCGGGCCGCCACCGCCACCGAGTAGGGCAGCTCCGTGGCCGCCGCCTCCGCGCTGGTGCCGGTCACGACCACCTCGTCGAGCTCGAGGGCCGTGAAGCTCAGCCGCAGGTCGACCGTGGTGGCCTCCCCGGGAGCTACGGTGACCCCTTCGGTCACCGCCAGGTAGCCCAGGATGTTGGTGGAGAGCTGGTGCGCGCCCGCGGGCACATCCTGGATCGAGTAGCGGCCGTCGGCGTCCGTAACCGCCCCGATGCCGAGCGCCTCGATGAAGACCTGTGCGCCCGCGAGCGGCCGGCCATCGGCGATGTCGGTTACGGAGCCCTGGATGGATCCCGTGGATTGTGCCGAAACCGGAACCGCGGGGAGAGCGCCGACGAGCGCCAGTGACAGCAAGACGCGCGGTGATCCTGAGAGCCATCTACCCATTGCCAGCATCCTCCTTCTCAGGCCGGCGTACCCTTCTCCTCGGAGCGATGCCCTGGCCATTCACCCGGGAGTATCCTGGCCTGTCGTAGAACTGTCGCAAAAAAGTCGCGGTTTCGTCGCTATCCCGAGCCCAAGATAGCGCCCGCCGCCGGACAGGGCACTACCCCGAGGACGCTAGCGCTGGCGATTGGCCTCGATCAGCACCCGTTCCAGGGACTCGCGGGCGGCGCCGAGCTCGACTTCGCCGGGGGGTAGGCCATTCAACTGCAGGATGTAGGCGATGACGTCGGCGTACTGCTGGACGGGGAGGGAGCCGGGCTGGTCTTCGGGCATGAGCGAGTAGATGTCGTCGAAGAGCGCGGCGACGCTGGCGCCGGCCCAGGATCGGATGAAGGCTCCGACGAACTCCTCGTCGTCGTGGCACTCGCGGCAGACGGCCTCGATGACCTCGGCCCCGCGCGCCGCCTGCTCTTCGGTGTAGACGCCGTCGAGGGTGGTTACCCGCTCTTCGGTCTGCGCATTGGCGGGCAGGGCCGCTCCCAGGGAGAGCAGCGCCATGGCTGCAACGAGTGCTCCGGTCCGTTTCATCCCGCGCTCCAAAGATGCCATTACATTTGAACCCATAGCTTTTGAAGATCGTACGTCGGGCTCATGGCGGTCAAGTTGAGTCAGGCAGTCATCACTCCCAGAGGCTCTCTCCTTGGAAATCGCGCTCCTGTCATCGGCGTTTGCGGCCTCCGTGGCCAGCGGGCTGGTGCCGTTCGTGAACGCGGAAGTCGTGGTGGCGGCGGCCGCCGTCGCGGTGCCCGGACCCCAGGTGTGGCTGGTAGTTACGGTGTGTTCGCTGGGCCAGATGATCGCCAAGGCCGCCCTCTACGCGCTGGCTCGCTGGCTGCCCCGGAGACTGCCGGCCCGGGCGACGCGCCACCTCGAGCGCGCTTCCGAAAAGACCAGGCGACTCGAGCAGGCCGGATGGACGCTGATCCTGGTCAGCGCGTTCGTGGGGCTGCCGCCCTTCTACGTGATCTCGCTGGCAGCGGGCATCGTGCGCACCAACTTCGCCGCGTTCCTGACGCTGGGCTTCGCCGGCCGCTGGGCCCGATTCGCGATCCTGGCGTACGGGGCGGCAGCCGCGGGCGGGGCCATCCAGGGCGGCTTCTGAGCACCTCGGTCGACCTTGAGCGGGCGCGGCGGCTGGTGCGCAAAGCCCGGCGGGTGGTCGCGCTCACGGGCGCGGGCATCTCGGCCGAGTCGGGGGTGCCCACCTTCCGCGACGCGGGCGGGCTGTGGCGCAACTACCGGCCGGAGGATCTCGCCACCCCGCAGGCGTTCGCGCGGGATCCGCGCACCGCGTGGGAGTGGTACGACTGGCGGCGGTCGGTCCTGGCGGGGTGCGCTCCCAACCCGGGGCACCGCGCGCTGGCACGGTTTTTCCTCGGGCGCGGGGCGGCCGGGCTGGTGACCCAGAACGTAGACGGCCTGCACACCCGCGCGGCGGTGGAGGAGGCGGGCGAGGAGCCGCCGGAGCCGGCACTACCGGTCGAGCTGCACGGGGCGGTCGGGCGGGACCGCTGCAACCGCTGCGAGGCGCGCTTTCCCGCCGAGCCCCTGGGCGACGCACTGCCGCGGTGCGACTCGTGCGGTGGCCTGCGCCGCCCGGACGTGGTGCTGTTCGGCGAGTCGCTCGACGGCGACGTGCTGGCCCGCGCCTACTCGCTGGCCGAACGCGCCGACCTCTGTCTGGTGGTGGGAACCAGCGCGGTAGTCTACCCGGCGGCGGCGGTCCCGCTGGCCACTCTGGAGGCCGGCGGCAGCCTCATCGAGGTGAACCTGGAGGACACCCCGCTCACCCGATCCGCCACGGTGGCGCTGCGGGGGGCGGCGGGGGAGGTGCTCCCGGCCCTGCTGGACTGAGAGCACCTACGCAGCTCACCCCTCCGCATACCTCCTAACGGCGGCCCGGAGTCAGCGACCGCCGCGGTGGTCCTTCACCCACCGCCCCGGGCGAAACCTCCCGGACCGCGCGGGTGTCGTTCAGGGCGTCCCGCGGGACTACCGTTCGGTATCCGTCTGAACCGGCGGTGGCGGAACTGTCCTCGGTTGGGACGCCGTTGACTTCCATCCAGTCGAGGAGGCTTGGGGCGGTGACGGCCGGATCATAGGTCCACAGGTGGACCTGCGTGATTCCCGACAATGCGTCGCCGAAGCTCAGTGCAGTCGTCGGAACCGAGAACAGTGTGTCGGTGCCGGCAACAGCCCCGAGGATGCCGTCCTGTACCCCGAGTGCAACGTCGGTGAGTTCGCCGGGGCCGTCGTTGATGGCGCTCGACACACCGCGGAAGGCGACTCCGTCGCGACCGGAAATGTAGTACCAGCCCTCTTCCCGGCCCTCCGGCTCGAAGAAGACGACCAAGGCATAGTTTACGGTTTCCGTGTTGCCCTCTCCGAAATCGAGCACTCGCTCGCCGATTTCCAGCCTCATCGCCTCCACGCTCTGCTCGCCGGGACTGGCAGGCTCGACGAGCAATGCCGTTCGCACCGAGTCGGCCTGACGCCCCACACCGGCGGCGATATGCCAGGAGGTGAGCGGCGTCTCGAACTCGCGACCGACGATTCCCCACAGGGTGTCCGAGACATTCGTCACTCGCAGGATGCCCTCCGTGATTTCGCCCTCGGCATTCAGGAGTCCCCAGTCGTCCAGGCTGGTGTCGTCGTCGAAGTCGTCGCGGAAGATCAACCCCGCAGCGGGAAGGACGGTGATGCCGAAGGACACCGACGCGGACAGACCTCCCGGATCAGTCGCGGTCACGGTCCCCGTCGCCTTCCCCTCGGCAAGAGTACCGACGCGCAGCAGGCTGCCCGCCAACGTCAGGGTGGCCACGCTCGGATCCGACGATTCTGCCGAGTAGGTCAGCTCGTCGCCATCCGGATCGTCGAAGAGCGGAGTGTCTCCCTCGAGGTCCAGTGTTCCCGACCACCCTGCCGACCGCGAAATGTCGTTGATTCCGCCTTGCGCCTCCGGGGCCTGATTGACCCGCTCGATCACCGTCACGGTACCGCTCAGCGAAGCCGTCAGGTCGTACGGATCGGTCGCAGTGACCGTCACGATCGCGGTCCCGATGGTCACTGCCGTCACCGTCATCGTCGAGCCCGACACCGCGACGGTCGCCACCGCCGGGTCGTCCGATTCGGCCGTATAGGTCAGTGCCTGTCCGTTCGGGTCGGTGAAGTACTGGGCGACGTTCACCGTCTCGGAATTGCGCTCCTGAATGCTCAGCGCGGGAAGCGAGTCCGGGGTCGCCTCCGGCGGCCGGTTGGGCTCCACGGTCACGGGTAGGCTGAGGGAGCCGGACAGGCCGTCCGGGTCGGTCGCCGTCACCGTGAGCGTGGTCGATCCGGCGCCCACCGCAGCCGCGGACACCACGCTGCCCGCCACCGTAACCGTGGCCACGGAGGCGTTGGCGCTGGTCGCCGAGTAGGTCAGGGCGTCGCGGTCCGGGTCGGTGAAGAACGGGGACACGTCGATGTTCAGGGTGTCGCCCACTATCGCCGTCTGCGCGGGCGCGACCGGCACCTGCGGCAGCGGCGCCCGGTTGGGCTCCATCACGGTCACGTTGGCGCTGGCCGCGGTGGAGAGTCCGGCGGGGTCGCGGGCGGTCACGGTGACCGTCGCGCTGCCGGCGGACACGGCCGTGATGGTCAGGTCGGTGCCGGACAGGGTGACGCTCGCCACGCCCGCGTTCGACGAGATCGCGGTGAAGGTGAGGGCGTCGCCGTCGGGGTCGCTGAAGAGTCCGCCCACGCTCACCGTGACCGACTCGCCCGCCGTCATGGTCTGGGCCGGAATCGAGCCCGACGCCGCCGGAGGCCGGTTGGGCTGCGGCGCCGGCTCGGGCTCGGTGGTGCCTCCGTCTCCGCCGCAGGCGGCGGCCCAGGTCACGGCCAGCAGCGCCAGCGGACGAACAAGGCGTCCCCGGAAAACGCCCAACTGGTGGACACCGGAATCAGCGAGCATACCCGAACCTGTCATTACAGACATACCTGTATACCTGTGGCGCAAAGTGGTTGGAGGCTCCGGCCCGCGGCCGCGGGGATCGGTCCGTCTGAAACATGAGGCCGCGCCCCGAAAAAACGAAATGGCGGCCGCTTGGCGTCAGCGCGCGCCCGGCCCGGCTCCGGACAGCCTCAACATCCGCGCGGCCGCGGCCATTGCCGCGCCGGGTGTCGCGGACCTTTCGGCGGCGGCCAGCGGCGCGACCGCCGGGGCTCCTTCGGTCGCGGCCCCGGCCGTGTGCGTCCCGCTGACCTCCACCCAGTCGAAAAGGGCGGTTCTCGCCTCGGCCCCGTCCAGGGGGAAGACCCACAGGCCCATCGCGGTCAGGCGAGTCGGATGGTCGTCGCCCAGGGTGACCGCGAAGAGCTCCGTCTCGCCGGCCCACGCACGCAGATCGCTCCCGTCCAGCGATACGGCGACCTCCGTGAATTCGCCGGCATCGTCGTGAACGGCATCCGAGACGCCGTAGGTGCCCTCGACGACCACCCAGCGGTTCTCCGGGGGCCACCGTGACCGGTCCAGCACGTAGAACCGGTAGTTGGTGTCGTTTCCGCCGACGGAGACTCCGGACCCGACATCGAGTGCGTACCACGCATAGCGTTCGTGCCCGGTAGCGAGAATCACCGACGCGACCACGCTGTCCGTCTGCGTGCGTCCCAGCCGTGCGCGCAGTTCCCAGAAGTTGATCGGGGCCTCGAGGACGCGATTCGCGCGGCCCGCGATGCCGCGTTCGAGATTGGTCAGCGCCAGGACACCCTCGGACAGCATCGTGTCCGCCTGCTCGACGCCCCAAGCCTCCAGGCCCGCATCGAAGTCCTCCCGGAAGCCGAGCATCGGACCCGGCACGACCGTCACGGCGACTTCATGCGCCGCCGTGAGACCGCCTGGATCGCGGGCCGTCAACGTCAGCGTCGTCGTACCCGCCGCCACGCCCGAGATCGACATTGACAGGCCGGACACCGAAGCCAGAGCCACGCGCGGGTTCGAAGAAACAGCCTGGTAGCTGAGCGCCCCCCCGTCCGGATCGTCGAAGTACGAAGTCACCTCCAGCAGGGCCGTCTGGCCGGAAGCCAGGCTCAGCGCCGGAATCGAGCCCGTCGCCACGGGAGCCCGGTTCGGCCGCACCGTGACACCGGTGCTCTGGCTGGCCGCGAGCCCGCCCGGATCGCGGGCCGTGAGCGTCAGGATCGCCCTCCCCGAAGACACCGCGGTCACCGTCACCAGGGTGCCCGAGACCTCGACCCGCGCAGCCGCCGCGTCCGTCCTCGCCTCGTAGCTCAGGCTGTCGCCGTCGGGATCGGTGAAGTAGGGGGACGCCTCCACCAGCACCACCTGCCCCTCGACCAGGGTGAGCGAGGGAATGGACGCCGCCGCCACCGGTGCCCGGTTCCGATCCGCCAGGGTGGGCCCGGTCGTGCCCGGGCGGCAGCCGGCGGTTGCCAGGACCAGCAACAGGAGCCCGTAGCCGAGAGCTGCGGGAGCGCCGCGCGAACGATGGATGATCACGGGGGGCTCCAACGACGGCCTGATCAAGCTAGAGCTCCGAAATCCCGACCGCCGTCACGCCGGAACCCATGGGCAGCCGGCCCTCTCCGGCATGAACCAGGTATCCCGGAGCGACCCGGCTCCCCAGATCTCGCTGAAGCCTCCTGAGCGTACGGGCCATGCCCGGCCGGGGTGTGGCGGTCTTCCTGACCTCGACGGGAACGAGTCGCGAGCCGGCTTCGACCAGGAAATCCACCTCGACCCCCGACGATGTCCGCCAGAAATACACCTGCGGGTTCACCCCACGATGGGTGAGCGTCTTCAGTATCTCGCCAAGCACCACTGTTTCCATGAGCTGCCCCGCCAGGGGACCGTGGGCCGCGTGGTCGGGGTCCCTGAGGCCCGTGAGGTGGCAGAGCGTACCCGGGTCGACGAAATAGACCTTGGGGGTCTTGACCAGACGCTTGCCGATGTTGGCGAACCACGGTCGGACGATCACGACCTGGTGGGTCGCCTCCAGCACCGACAGCCAGGCCTTGAGCGTGTTCACAGCCAGGCCCAGATCACGTCCAAGCCCGCTCAGATTCAGAAGCTGTCCCGTCCGGGCCGCGAGGGCCCGCAGAAAGCTCTGAAACCGGGTGAGGTCGCCAACCTGCCGGAGGCTGCGGACGTCTCGTTCCAGGTAGGTCTGGACGTAACCGGAATGCCAGAGATGGATATCGCGCTCCGGGTTCGCGACCAGCTCCGGGTAGCCGCCCCTCACGAACTCGCCCCACAGGTCGCGGGGAGGAACGGTGCTCATGATCCCGGTTCCGGATTCCGCCTCCCACGCCAGCGGCGCGTGCAACTCCCCGAAGGCTTCGCGGCGCGACATCGGCAGCAGGCGCAGAATCGCGGCGCGGCCGGCCAGGGATTCGGTCACGCGATCGAGCAGGAGGAGGTTCTGCGATCCCGACAGCAGGAACTGTCCGGGCCTGTGCCTGGCGGCGTCGATCCGCTCCCTGATGTAGGGCAGCAGATCGGTGGCATACTGCACCTCGTCGAAGATGACCGGCGGCGAGAAGCGAGCCAGGAACGCGCGCGGATCCTCCAGCGCGGCGGCGCGAACGTCGGGAAGATCGAGCGACAGATACGAATACTCGCCCCCGAACATCTGCTGCAGCAGCGTGGTCTTCCCCGACTGCCGCGGGCCGGTCAGGACGACGGCCGGAAACTCCGAGGCCGTCTGCCTGAGAACCGGCTCCAGAGTTCGCTCCAGGTAGTGCATCATGAGTCGGGGACCGGGCACGGGATTTCCGGAAAAGGACCGGAAACCCACCGCTACGCTTCAGGCGCTCGCGGACCTTCATCGGATCCGCACCTGTGTTTCCGTGATTATTTGCAATGCTAATGCAAGATTACCATGTCTTCAACCGAACAACCCGGATCAGACCTCCGAGGATCGGCCGAGGACTCACTACACCCGGTGCACCCAGGTTGCCGTTCACCCGTTCCAGACCGACGGCGCTGTGCTCACCCGTCCTGCACATACTCCGCCACCGCCCGGTGCGTCGCGTACCACACGTCGCCGCGGGCGTTGATGTGCTCGATCAGGCCTTCCAGGATGAGGATGCGCGAGCGGTGGCCGATGTAGTGCGGGTGCATGGTGAGCACGAGCATGGTGCCTTCCTCCCAGGCGCGGTCGAACTCGTCGATGTAGACCTGGAGGACGTCGCGCGGGGCGCTGTAGCTGTTGCCGCGCGGGTTCAGGAGGGGGGCGTCGTCCAGGATCCACTCCACGGGCAGCTCGATCAGGCCGGTGGGCTCGCCGTTGGCGACGATCTCGTAGGGCCGGTCGTCGGCCATCAGCGAGCTGTCGTAGAGGAAGTCCATGTCCAGGACGATGTCGAGAGTGTTGGGGCTGAAGTTCCACGACGGGGCGCGGTAGCCGACCGGACGCTCGCCGGTGACCTCGGTGAAATACGCGACCGCGCGTTCCAGCAGGGCCCGCTCCTCGTCTGCCTCGAGCAGCGAGTTGGTCTCGTGGATCCAGCCGTGAATGCCGATCTCGTGGTGACCCGCGGCCTGGATCGCGTCCAGCATTTCCGGGTTGAACCGGAGGCTCATCGCCGGGATGAAGAAGGATGCGGGGATGTTGTGCTCGTCGAGGACCTCAAGCACCCGCGGGAGCGCGCGGCGGGCGCCGTACTGGCCCTGCGACAGGCCGCCGATGGTGGGTTGCCCGTTGCGGATGGGGATGGTTTCGTTGTCCACGTCGAAGGAGAGGAGCACCGCCGCGCGCGCCCCGCCCGGCCAGCTGTCGGGCGTGAGGTCGCGTCCGGCCCGCACTGCGTTGACGGTTGCGAAGACGCGCTCGTCGCTCCATCGCCAACCGGGCTCGTCGTCGGCCTGGGGCGACTGGGCGGCGTCCGCGGTCCCGGCGCCGGGCGTGCAGGAGGAAAGGATGATGGCCAATGCTGCGGTGGCGAGGAGGGTCGGGTGCGCGTTCATGGATGCTCCCGGTTTCGGGTTCCGGTCGGGGGGCGCAGTCGCAACAATACGGATTCGGTATGGAGCGTAACAGTATGCGAGGGAGGGGCGGGCACATGAGGCGGAAGAGGTCGACCATGGAGGCGGCCCCGTGAGTGCCGCCGCAGACCTGGCCTTTCTTCCGGCCGCCGAACTCGCTGCCCGGGTGGCGGGGCGGGAGGTGTCGGCGGAGGAGGTGGTGTCGGCGGCGCTCGACCGCATCGGTCGGCACAACCGGGTGGTGAACGCGGTGGTGACCCTCTCCCCGCGCGCCCTTGAAGACGCGCGCGCGATCGACCGGCGGCTGGCGCGGGACGAGGATCCCGGGCCGCTCGCGGGGGTGCCGGTCGGGATCAAGGACATGACGGCGGTGGCGGGGCTGCGCACCACGTACGGCTCCCCGCTGTATGCCGACCATGTGCCCGCGGAGGACGCGCTGGTGGTGCGCCGCCTGCGGGCCGCCGGGGCGGTGGTGGTGGGCAAGACCAACACGCCGGAGTTCGCCGCGGGGGCCAACACCTTCAACGACGTGTTCGGCGCGACCCGCAACCCGTGGAACCCGGCGCTCTCCGCGGGAGGGTCGACCGGCGGGGGGGCGGCGGGACTCGCGACCGGCATGTTCGCGCTGGCGGAGGGGACCGACCTGGGCGGGTCGCTCCGGATCCCGGCGGCCTTCTGCGGGGTGACCGGGCTCCGCCCCTCTCCCGGCCTGGTCCCCACCGAGCCCACCGACTGGGTGTGGGACACCATCATGGTCACCGGGCTGATGGCGCGCACGGCGGGGGACCTGGCGCTCGGGCTGCAGACGGTCGCGGGGCCGTCGGCGGGGTCGCCCCTCCGCCAGCCGGTCGCGGGGCGGAACTTCCCGGCCGCCGCCCGGGCGGGAATGGCACAAGGCGCCCGCGTCGCCTACTGCGCGGACCTGGCGGGAATGGGTGTGGATGCGGGGGTGGAGGGGGTGTGCCGGGAGGCGGCGTTCGAACTGGGTCGGGCGGGCGCCGCGGTGGAGGAGATCGACCTGGACCTCTCGCACGCCCGGCGGGCCTTCCTCGACTTGCGCGGTCAGTGGATGGTCGCCCACCACCAGGACCGCCTGGACCGCATCGATGAGTTGGGCCCCAACCTGGCGGGCAACATCCGCGCGGGTCTCGCCACCACGGCCGCGCAGCTCGGCCGCGCCGACCGGGTGCGCAGCGACCTCTGGCATCGGTTCGCCCGGCTGCGGCGCAACTTCGACTACCTGCTCACGCCGACCACCGCCGTCCCTCCCTTCCCCGTCGACCAGAGCCATCCCACGGAGATCGCGGGGCGCCGGCTCGAGACCTACGTGGACTGGTTTGCCCCCACGTTCGTGCTCTCGCTCACCGGTCTGCCAGTCGCCTCGGTGCCCGTCGGGCTGGACTCCCGCGGGCTCCCGGCAGGCCTCCAGGTGGTGGGTCCTCCCGCAGGCGAGGAGGCGGTGCTGGCTCTGGCCGCCACGCTCGAGCGTCTGCGCCCGCCGGAACGGCCACCGCTCGCGGATTAGCCAACGCCCGGGAGCGGCCGGCCGGACCGCCGGCCGGCGATGGCGCGCGGCCGGCCCGGGCGGCGCGCGGAACTCCGCTGGCGGGAGCGCCGTTCCGGGCGGCGGCGGCCGCCGCTCCCGCGCCTTGCCCGCCTTCCGCGCGGCATCTACGATCTTCCCATCATCCCGCACCTTCCGGGTCAAGCGAATCCGCATACGGCATCCCATCTCCCATCGACTGAAAGGAGCAAGTCATGGCCAGAGCAGCTTCCGGTACTTCCCGCCGGCGATTCTTCAAGCAGGGCTTCGGCGTCGGAGCGGGCGCGCTCGCCCTCCGCCGCTGGCCCCGAGGGCTGCTGCGCCGGCAACAGGCCGGCGTCCCCCTCATCATCACCAGCCACACCAACGAAACCGGGCGCAACGCCATGGCGCAGGCCTGGGACATCCTGGCCCAGGGCGGGAGTGCGCTGGACGCAGTGGAGCGCGGGGCCAATGTCATCGAAGTGGATCCGGATGATGCCGGGGTCGGCTACGGCGGACTGCCCAACGAGGACGGCGTGGTGCAGCTCGACGCCTCCTGCATGGACGGCAAGACCTACAGCGCCGGCGCGGTGGCGTCGATCGAGGATATCAAGACCCCGTCGTCGGTTGCGCGCCTGGTGATGGAGCGCACCGACCACGTCATGCTGGTAGGACCGGGGGCGCGCGACTTCGCCCTCTCCTTCGGCTTCAAGGCCGAGAACCTCCTGACCGAAAACGCGCGCATGGCGTGGGTGCGCTGGCGCGAGACGCACAGCGAGAGGCGGGACGACTGGGGTCCGCCCGACCACATCCGCGACAGGCCCGGCAGACAGACCGGCGGGCTCCCCGGCGAGGACGACTTCAACTACGGCACCACCAACGTGCTGGCCGTGGACGCCAACGGGGACGTGGCGGGCATTACCACCACCAGCGGCCTCTCCTGGAAGATCCCCGGCCGCATCGGCGACTCGCCCATCATCGGCGCGGGGCTCTACGTCGACAACGACGTGGGCGCGGCGGCGGTCACCGGGCGCGGCGAGGACGTGATCAAGTCATGCGCGTCCTACTTCATCGTCGGACGGATGCGCGAGGGCCGTTCGCCGCAGGAGGCCTGCGAGGACGCGATCGAGATGATCGTGGGCAGGTACCGCGCGGTCGACCTCGACTTCGTGCCCAGCGAGAAGTTCGTGGCGATCAACAGGGACGGCGAGATCGGCTGCGCCCGCATGGCGGGCAGCTCGGGCCGCATCGGCACCCTGACGTACCGCAACTCCTCGGGCCTCGACACCTTCGAGGGCACCCAGCTCTACCCGACGAGCTGAGGCTGACCGAAGGCAACTCCGTGTCTCGCGGGCGGGCGGACGGCGCTGATGCCGCGTCCGGCCCGCCCGCGACGTCCGGCGCGCCGGCAATGTCCGGTTCGCCCGCGGAGAGCGTTGCCGGCTGGTGGGCCCGCGGTCTCCTGTTCGAGAGCTGCAACTGCCAGGTCGTCTGTCCGGGCCACGTCCACTTCAGCCAGAACTGCACCCACGAGCGCTGCATCGGTTACTGGGCGCTCCGCTTCGACGAGGGCCGATACGGCGACACGCGCCTCGACGGGGTGCGCGCGGTGGTCGCCTTCGAGTGTCCGCAGCTGATGATCGCGGGTGACTGGACCGAGGTCCTGCTGATCGACGAGGAAGCGTCGCGGGATCAGCGCGCGGCACTGGAGGCCATCCTGCGCGGCCATGCGGGAGGCCCGTGGGAGGTGCTGGCGCGCTTCGTCTCCGAATGGCTGCCCACGCGCTTCGTCCCCATCGAGATCGAGGATGAGGGCAAGGTGAAGCGGGTGCGGGTGGGGCGGCTGCTGGAGGCGTCCGTCGAGGACATCCGCGGGTGGGACCGGGATCTGCCCGTCACCTTCCAGAACATGTTCAACCAGATCCACGCTCCCACCCAGACCATCGCCCGGGGCCGGACCCATGGCGACATCGGCGGCATCCGCCTGCGCAACGAAGCGACGCACGGGCTGCACTCGCGCTTCGATTGGCGGGTGGGGAAACCGAAGGAGAGGAATTGATGCCGACCTGTTCAGCAAAGACCCGCCGGACTTCACTCGCCGGAGCAGCGCTCCTGGCAGCGCTCGGCTCCGCCGTTGCGGCGACCGCCCAGGAGGAGCCCCCGGCCAGCCCGCCCCCGGAGTGGGAAGCGACGGCCATCGACTATTCCAACGTCCCCTATCCGTATCCGGTGAAATACCTGGACGTCCGGTTGATGGGCGAGGACTATCGCATGGCGTACATGGATGTGGCGCCGGTGGGCGAGCCCAACGGCCGCACCGTGGTCCTCTTCCACGGCATGAACTTCTTCGCCGCGGCCTTCGGGCCCACCATCGCGGCGCTCACGGAAGCCGGTTTCCGGGCGATCGCCGTGGACCGGCTGGGATACGGGCGTTCGTCCAAGCCGGTCATCCACTACAACCTGCACATGCCGGCGCGACACACGAAGGCGCTGCTGGACGAGCTGGGCATCGACCGGGTGGCGGTGCTCGGGCACTCGATGGGCGGCATGGTGGCGACGCGTTTCACGTCCACCTACCCCGACCTGGTCACCCACGTGATCATGTCCAACCAGATCGGCCTTGCCGATACCCGGCACGGACGCGCGTGGAGCGACCCGCAGGACGTGTACGAGTCGACGCTGAACGGCACCACTTACGAGTCGACCCTGGCGGGACATCGGCGCTACTACCCGAACGGCTGGAAGAACGAGTACCTGCCGTGGGTGAAGGTCCAGTACGGGCTCACGCTGAGCGGTCACTGGCCGCGCATGGCGCGGGTGCGCGCCGCGCAGCGGCAGATCGTGTTCGAGGACCCGGTCGTGCACGAGTGGCAGTACATCCGGACGAAGGCGCTCGTGATCGGCGGAGCCGACGACCGGCTGAGCCGCGACTTCTCCGCCGCGGCGCGCAATGTGGCGGAGACGCTGCCGAACGCGGAACTCGTGCTCTTCCCCGGGATCGGCCATGCGCCGGCGTTCGAGTACCCGGAGCCGTATCACGCGGAGGTCATCCGGTTCCTGCTGTCGGATCCGGGGGAACCCGCGGATCAAGGGTGGCGGTAGGGGGGCGAGAGAGACGTGGCTACTGCAGCAGGACCCCGCCGATCGCGCCGGCGATCCACTGGTTGAGGCTCTTCCCCTCGGCGGCGGCCGCAGCCGCGGCGCTCGCGTGCAGATCCGGTGACATGCGCAGATGGAACTTCCCCGAGTACGACCTCCGGGGCTCGACGCCGTCCTCCTCGCACATCTCCAGAAACACCTTGAGCGAAGTGGCTCCCTCCCGCCTGAGGCCGGCGACGTCGGGGGCGTAGAAGTCCGCTCCACCGTTCAGGCCAACGAATTCGCCCCGGAACATGTCGATGTCGGGATCGAACTGAATGACGGCCTTGTAGCCGTCGATCTCCATGGTGTTTTTCACGGCTCTACTCCATTCCTCCGCAGCCAGTCCCGGATGCTGGCAACCGCCCCGGCATCCGTGCTCGGCGAAGGGTGCGGCCGGTGGAAGACCCGGCGGTCGCCGAACAACCTTACGCCGATGCGAGAGCCTTCCCGCTCGCTGACCTCCGCTCCCAGGTCCACCAGCAAGGCCTCGATTCTCCGCCACGGTATGTTGCTGCTCACCGGGTGGCGGAAGATCGACTCAAGGGTCTTGCGGTGCCTGCCCTTCATCAAAAATGATATCGTAATGTGATACCTGCATCAACTACTCCGGGAAGCGCGGGTTGTGCCACCGTCTCGGTCAATCCCGCGATATGAGGCCAGGCTAACGCCCATGGATCCATGCCGGTCCTGAATACACCCTTCCTCCTCGCCGCGCTCATGTGGTTCGGGATGATGGCCGCCATGATGCTCCCGGTGTCGGTGCCGTGGGTGCGGGCGTTGATCTCGTTGAGCGACGGAGGCGGGAGCGTCCGGGCCGGGACGCCGCCAGCACCGGGGTCGTGGGCCAGCGTCCGGTCGGGAACGCTGTTCCTGGCGGGCTACCTGTCGGTGTGGCTGCTCTTCAGCCTGGCCGCCGCGGCGGTGCAGCTGGGGACGGCGGCGGTCGTCCCGCTCGACCGCGATGGACCGCTCGCGGGGTTCCTTCTGGTCGGCGCCGGCCTCTACCAGCTCTCACCCGTCAAGGCGGCCTGCCTGCGCCACTGCCGCAACCCGCTGACGTACTTCCTCACCCGCTGGCGTGACGGACCGCGGGGGGCACTGGGGATGGGGTGGGGGCACGGCCTCTACTGCCTGGGTTGCTGCTGGGCACTCATGGCGCTGGCGCTCGTGCTCGGCGTGATGAACCTGCTCTGGATGGCCGTGCTGGCGGCGGTGGTGTTCATCGAGAACGTCGCGCCGGGCGGGGCGGTGGTCGGCCGGGTCGCCGGGGTGGGGCTGGTCGTGTGGGGAGTGGTGGTGTGGGTGGGAGGGTGAGGGTTGCTTCAGGCCGCCGCCTTCTTCCCCGTGGCAGCTGAGCGAATCGATTCGCGAAGTCCATCCAGCAGGCCTTCTACCCGGGCGACGCGTTCGCAGAGATCCGCGAAATCGCGCCGCATCGCCGCCAGCTCGGCGCGGAACCCGTTTAGCTCTTCGCGGAAACCGTCGAGTTGCGTCCGGAAACCGTCGAGTTGCGTCTGAAAACTGTTGAGCTGTGTCCTGAAGCCATTCATCTCCGTCCGCAAGCCGTTGATGTCCGAACGGAGTCCGTTCAGAACCACCAGGATAAGCCCCGCGAGCATGACGCCGACGGTCAGAACACCAATCAATTCTGCTGACATTGCTTCCCTGCGTGCTCTCGGGCGCGGGGACGATGCGCGAACATCGTTGAAGCTATCGCTCCAGCCAAGGCATCGGAATGGAGGAATGGGACATTCGAATGCCGAAGCGCGAGTCTCATTCGACTTCTCGCGGCTTCCACGGCGGAGACTCAGGTTGATCGCGCCGACCCCCTAAGCCAGCAGCGACACCACCCGGTAGGTCACGAAGGCCGCCATCCAGGCCAGCACCGTCATGTAGCCGAACTGGAGGGCCGGCCACTTCCAGCTCCCGGTCTCGCGGCGGGTTACGACGTTGGTGGGCAGGCACTGCATCGCGAGCACGAAGAAGACCAGCAGGGCCATCGCCGTCGCGGTGGTGAAGACCGGGCTGCCGTCGGCGTGGCGCTGGGCGGCCAGGGTCGCGCTCAGGGTCTCTTCGTCCTCGGCGGCGTCCTCCCCGATGCCGTAGACGATGGCGAGAGTGGCGACGATGACCTCGCGGGCGGCGAACGACGAGATGACCCCCACGTTGATCTTCCAGTCGAAGCCGAGGGGCGAGAACACGGGCGCCACCGCCTTGCCCACCCGCCCGGCAACCGAGTACTCAAGCTCGTAGGGTGAGAGCAGTGCGCCCACTTCGGCCTCCAGCGCCTCGGCCTCGGCCTCACTGGCCACGCTGGCCGCGGCGGTACGCAGACCCGCCACCTGGGCGATCGTCTCGGCCGGAACGACCGTGCTCCACGCCGATTCCTCCAGCTTGGGGTAGGTCGCGAGGACCCACAGCACCACCGAGATCCCGAGGATGACGGTGCCGGCGCGCGTTACGAAGGCTCGCCCGCGATCGTAGGCGGTCAACAGGGCGTTGCGCATCGACGGCAGCCTGTAGCGCGGCAGCTCGATCACCAGCGGGCTGGATGCGCCCGGAAGAATGGTGCTCTTGAAGACGAAAGCCATCCCGATCGCGGCGGCCATGCCCAGCAGGTAGGCGCCCGTGAACACCAGGCCCCCGACCACGGGTCGATCCGCGAAGAGCAGCGCCGTGATCATCACGTAGACAGGCAGGCGCGCGGTGCAGGTGAGCAGCGGGATCACCAGGATCGACACCAGGCGGTCGCGCCAGTTCTCGATCACGCGCGTGGACATGATCGCCGGGATCGCGCACGCGTGCGCCGAGAGCATGGGCACGAACGCGCGGCCCGGCAGCCCGACCCGGCTCATGGGCCGGTCGGCCACGAACGCGGCTCGCGCAAGGTATCCGCTGTCCTCCAGAAGCGTGATCAGGAAGAAGAGGAAGCAGATCTGCGGCAGGAAGACCAGCACCCCGCCGATCCCGCCGATCAGCCCGTTGACGACGAAGCTGTTCAGGTCTCCCGGGGGCAGAATGGCGCCGAACACATCCCCGGCGAAGCCGAAGCCGGCCTCGATCCACGCCATCGGAACCTGAGCCACGGTGAAGATCGAGATGAAGACGGCCGCCATGATGAGCACGAACCCGGCCACGCCGTGGAACGGATGGGTCAGCCAGCGGTCGATGGCCTCGGTGAGGCGCAGGGACATCAGGCGGGCGCCCGTCGCCGTCCGCACCGCCCGGGCGCCCACCTCCTCCGCCCAGTCGTAGCGCGCCTCGTGCGGGCAGGTCGTGCAGGTGCCGCAGGCCGCGATGCCTTCCGGGAGCGCCGGCATCGCCTCCGGCCCCGAGTCGAGCACGTAGGCGAGTTCCCGTTTGAGCAGATCGAAGCCCTGTCCCGAGCGCGAGTTGACGGCAACCACGGGCGCGCCGAGCTCGACCGCCAGCGAATCGGTGTCGATCTCGAGGCCGTCCGCCTCGGCCAGGTCGATCATGTTGAGGGCGATGACCATGGGTACGCCCAGCTCCCGCACCTGTCCCGCGAGGTAGAGGTTGCGGGCGAGGTTGGTGGCGTCGACCACGACGATGGCCGCCTGCGGCCGGGGCCGTCCGGAAAGCTTGCCCAGAAGGGCGTCCCGCGCCGTGCGCTCCTCGGTCTTGTGCTCGGACATCCCGTAGAGCCCGGGGAGGTCGAGGAGCTGGATGGACTTCCCGTTCAGCGGGAAGCTGCCCAGCCGCACGGAGGTGGTGGTGCCGGCAAAGTTGGCGGTTTTGCCGCGCATGCCCGTGAGCTGGTTGAAGAGCGTGGTCTTGCCCGCGTTGGGATTGCCCGCCAGCGCAACCGTGACGGGGACCGCGGCACGGGCGGGAAGGACGGGCAGGGAGACGGGGCTCACGTGTCGTCCGGACTCATCCGCCCTGGTGCCGCTCATGGCACGGCACGCCGTCGTCGGGGCGCAGGAAGACGTGGCCCGCGAGCCGTCCCGCGATCCCCAGGCGCGTCCCCATGACGCTTACGATCATCGGATCGCCCGCCTTGATCACGTGCAGCCGGCGTCCCAGGCACACGCCCATCGTCTTGAGGCGCTCGATGTCCTCATGATCCCCGTCGATGTCGCAGATCAGGCCGCACTCCCCGGCGGAAAGCCGGTTGGCGGAAACGCTCCGAGCGGGATCCGGGACCTGCCCCGGGCCGGCTGGATGGATGGGCGCTTGGAGTGGGGGCACGGGATGAACTCGGAGGTTGGGGGAGTCATGAGAATCATTCTCATTCGCAAGGTGCGAAGAAGCAAGGGGCGGCGGTGCGGGCGGAGGCGGACGACTGAGTGTCGCACGCCGCAGCACGGCGCCGTATGTTGCCCGGTTGGAGGTGAGGCGCGCCGCGGAGCGGGTTAGAGCGCCATCATTGGGCCCTGACAGGGGGATTGAGATGTCGGAGAAGAGAAGGCGCGGAATCGAGCGAAGGCGTTTTCTGGGGATGGCCGCGGCAGGGGTCGCCGCCGGGGGCCTTCGTCCGGAGATCGTCCTGGGTGAGGAGGGCCTTCCGGCCGGAGCCGCGGGCCGGCTGCTCCAGGAGGCTCAGGAACAGGAGCTGCCCCCGCTCGGGAACGGCGAGCCGCCGGCAACCCAGTTCCAGGCTTATCCCGGAGGCACGGGATCGCTGCTGGAGAAGCTGTGGAGGGACACCGGATGGTCCCCCTTCGAGCGCCACGAAATCGAGATCGGGCCCTGGCCGGGACCGGCCCCGACAGATCCTCAGGAGATCGCGTTCCTTCCCGCGCACCGGCTGGGCGCCCTCATTCGCGAGCGCAAGATCACGTCCGAGGAGCTCACCGAGATCTACCTCGACCGGATGAAACGCCACGACCCGACGCTCCTGTGCGCGGTGACCATTCTGGAGGAGCGCGCGCGCGAGGAGGCCAGGCGCGCCGACGCCGATCTGCGCGCCGGCCGCTGGCGGGGGCCGCTGCACGGGGTGCCATGGGGGGTGAAGGATCTCTTCGCCGTGCGCGGGACCCGCACCACCTGGGGATCCGCCGATTTCCAGGATCAGGTGATCGACGAGGACTCGGAGCTGGTGGTGCGTCTGCGCGAGGCGGGCGCCGTCCTGATCGCCAAGCTCGCGACCGGGCAGTTCGCATCGGGCGACAACTGGTACCGGGGCGAGACGAAGAACCCGTGGAATCCCGAGCAGGGATCGAGCGGGTCGTCGGCGGGACCGGGCTCGGCCACGGCGGCGGGGCTGGTCGGCTTCTCCATCGGCACCGAGACCCAGGGCTCGATCGTGAGCCCGTCGCGGCGCAACGGCCTGAGCGGTCTGCGGCCGACCTTCGGACGCATCTCGCGCCACGGCGGCATGGTGCTCTCGTGGACGATGGACAAGCCGGGGCCCATGTGCCGCACCGTCGAGGACTGCGCGCTCGTGTTCAACGCCATCCACGGGGCGGACCCCAAGGATCCCGGGACGCTGACCGCGCCCTTCCGCTTCCAGCGCGACCCGGACCTGTCGCAGATGCGCATCGGCTTCACCGAGGATGCGCCCGAAGCCTTCGTGGCGACGCTGGCGGAACTCGGAGCCGACCCGCAGCCCATGGCGGAACTGCCTTCGGGCAACTCCAACTCGCTCGGCGTCGAGTCGTCGGCCGCCTTCGACTTCCATGTGGCGCCCGGGGGCGTGCTGGAAGAGGTCCCGGAGCCCCAGGAGGGAGAGGAAGCGCGCCCGCCGCGGTTCCATCGCGGACGTGACATCCTGGCGCTCGACTACGTCCAGTCGCTCAGGCGCCGCCACATCCTGATGAAGGAGATGGCCGAGGCGATGGAGGGCTTCGACATGTTCGTGACCGGATCCGGCGAGGTGCGGCTCACGAACCAGACGGGGCATCCGGCGGTAGTGCTGCCCTACGACTTCGGCGACGGCAACACCGAGGACGACTTCGACCACGAGCAGCCGATCTGCACCACCATCATCGGCGACCTGTTCGCGGACGACAGGATTCTGAGCGTGGCGCACGCCTACCAGTCGGTGACCGACTGGCATCGGATGCATCCGGATCTGGCGTAGTGATTACCAGCGGCGTCCGAGTGTTCGGGAGCGGGTTCCCCACAGCGAGCGGCTGGCCAGTCCGAGCAGCTTTCGGGTGATGAGTTCGCCGTCGAGGCGGATTCCGTTCAGGATCGCGGCGGCCTCGGCAAGGGAGAGGGCATCCTCGCCTTCCGGGTCGACGACGGTCTCCTCTTCGCCGAGCATGCCCGGCGGCGCCATGATCTCGCCGGACTCGCCTTCCGCCCGGGTGTCGTCTCCCGTCAGTTCGGCGTCCGAGAAGGCTTCGCCCGCCTGTACGCCGCGACGGCCGCTGGTGTCGAGCGAATCGAGCATACGGCGGGCGAAGGCGAGGTTCCACGCCGCATCCTCGTGGCCGGGGCTCAGGCGCAGGGCGTTGCGGTTTTCCTCCATGGCGGCCACGACGTGGACCAGGGCGGAGTCGGAACCGGGCGCGGCGATAGCGGCGCGCAGGCTGGCCACGCCCAGGTTGTACCAGGCGAGCGAGCGCAGTCCGTCGTCGGGGGCGGCCGCGCCGCGGGAGAGGCGGGCGCGCGCGTCAGGCGCTTCGGACAATTCGAGCAGGGTAGTGCCCAGGTTGTAGTGGAGGTGCGGGGCAGGAGGTGTTACGGGAGGTGCCGGCCCCGTGTCGCGGTCCGGCTCCTCCTGCGCGGCGGGAGGCTCGGCGGCAACTCCGCCCGGGGTGGTCGCGACTTCTTCCTGGAGGCGCGCGCGGTAGATGCGGGCAGCCGTGCTCCAGTCGCCGCGGCGGTGCAGCCGGTTGGCGCGCTCCTCGCTGGCGCGCTCGGCGAAGACGACCGCGGTGAGTGCAGCTGCCAGGGCCGCCGTGACCGCCAGGCGGGTGCGGGTGGTCATGGACGCAGCCATTGTGGAAGCCGGCGGGATCGGGGTCGCGGGGCGGACGGCGGTCGCAGGCGCGCGGTACCGGGGCGGTCCATCAGGCCGTCGGCGGCGACCAGCACGAGACCAAGGAGCATCAGCCAGATCACTGGGTCGCCTGGGCCGCCGCTTCCTTCATCGTCCTCGGGAGCGCGGCGGAAGCGGGCGGCCAGTTCGGCCAGGCCGCGGTCGTCGGATACGTCCAGGTAGCCGCCC
The DNA here is from genome assembly GCA_022825135.1 of Gemmatimonadota bacterium. Taxonomy (GTDB): domain Bacteria; phylum Gemmatimonadota; class Gemmatimonadetes; order Longimicrobiales; family Gaopeijiaceae; genus BD2-11. Next base: position 26,827 of record JAJDYN010000009.1, read on the forward strand.
CCGCCGGCGCGGGCGACACCCCGCAGCAGCCGTTCATTCAGCCGCGAGACCACCGGCGCGCCGCCTGCGTCCGTGACCGGGGCGCCCGCGCCGTCTCCACCCAGCCCCGCTCCCTCCGCCGTGCCGATCCCCGCGACCCAGATACGCACGTCCCCCGCCGCCGCCAGGGCCGCGCTGTCCGCCACCGCGAACTCGTCCTCGTGCGCTTCGCCGTCGGTGACGAGGAGGATGACGCGCTCCCTTCCCTCCTCCCGGCGCGCGTCGAGCTGGCGGCGCGCCTCTCCGATGGCGGCGCTTACGCGGGTGCCCTGGTCGCGCTCGCCCAGGAAGTTGTCCGCGAGGGAGTCGGCGAAGAAGCGCACCACCTGCTGGTCGTCGGTAATCGGGGCGAGCGTGTGGGGCCAGTCGGCGAACACCACCAGGCCGACGCGCTCGCCCGGCAGCGCCTCCAGGAGCGCGCCCACCACCTCCCTGGCTCGGCCCATGCGCCCGCCCGGCAGGTCCCGCGCCCCCATCGACGCGGAGATATCCAGCGCGACCACGAGGTCGACCGGACGCGAGGCATTGAGGCTTATCCCCGGCCCGAAGCGCACCCCGGCGGCGGCGAGAACCATGACGGTGACCGCCAGGCCGAGAACCCGGAGCCGCCGCTGCGGGAAGGACACCAACTCCCGGGTAGTGAGGCGCCCGGCCGCCTCTTCTCCCCCGAATCCCGCCGCCAGCCGGCGCATTCGCCGCGTGGTGCGGGCCAGCGCAAGGGCGGCCAGGCCGACCGCGACCGGAAGAAGGAGGAGGAGAATCGGGCGCGCGAATGTCATGGCAGCACCGCCCAGCGCGAAGCCCGCAACCCGACCGCCCCCAGCAGCAGCGCCAGTGCCGCGGCCACCAGCCAGAACCGGAAGGGCACCAGGGCGGTGGTGAGCCGCGTTTCCCGCGAGGTCGTCTCAAGGCGGTCGATCTCCGCGTAGATCGAGTCCAGCGCGACCACATCCGCCGCGGAGAAGTAGCGCCCCCCAGTGATGCGCGCCGCCTGGGTAAGCACGGTCTCCATGCGCTGGCGCCGGGTCGGGACGCTGGCGCTTCCGGTCCCGGCGGCCGACTCGGCGGGATCGGGCCGGCCGATCGCCACCGGGTAGATGCGCACGCCCACGGCCGCGGCCGCCCGCGCCGCCATCGCGGGCACCAGCCCGTCGCGGTTGTGCGCGCCGTCGGTGACCAGGACCAGCACCTTCGAGTCGTGCGGGGCGGCGTCCAGCAGCGCCGAGCCCGCGGCGATCGCGCCCGCGATGTCGGTCCCGTCGATGAGCAGCCCCACCTCCATCCCGTCGATCGCATGGTCCACCAGGTAGTGGTCGCGGGTGAGAGGCAGCCGGGTGAGCGCTTCACCGGCGAACGTGACCAGGCCCATGGAGTCGTCGCGGCCCGCCACGAAGCGCCTGGCGGCGGCCTTGGCGGCCTCCAGGCGGGTGGCCGAGCCCTCCATGTCGTCGGCCCACATCGACGTGGACAGGTCCACCGCCACCACGATCCCCGTGCCGCCCTCCAGCGGCTCCTCGTGGGCGGTGATCAGCCGGGGGTGAGAGAGCGCGACGATCAGGCAGGCCAGTGCGGCAGCGCGCAGTCCCCGCGGGAGCGCATCGACCGCCGCCCAGAGCCGGCTCCCCGGCAACCGCACCGACCCCGCCGACGCCAGGAGCAGGCCGGAGGCGCGCCGGGGGCGGATCCACCACAGCCAGAGGGGCACCAGCGCAAGCAGAATCAGCCACTGCGGGTGGGCCAGCTGAATGCTCATTCGGGATCTCCCGTCGACCTGGTCCTGGCGGGGTCGACCGCGAGCGCCTCCTGCATCCGCGCGAACGCCGGCGCCTGCCCGGAGGCGTCGACCCAGGCTCGCATCGTTCGCCAGTCGCGCTCGGCCGTGGTCGCACCGCCCTCGCGTACACCCGCCGCGTCCCCGCGGGCGCCCGCAGTGGCGGCGAACTTCGCCACCTCGCCCCGCCCCATAGCACCGGCCAGGTCGTCCAGGTCGGGCCAACCCGGGGCGGCGGACAGGTCGCGCATCAGCTCCGTGCTCGTCCGGCTGCGGCTCCACGCGGGGTCGAAGTGTGCCACGTACGCGCGTATTACATCCCCCCCACCCTCGTAGAAGTCGCGCAGCCGGCCCGCCCGGTGGTGGCCGCGCGCAAGCAATCGGCCGAGTTCGGCGAGCGCCCGCTCCCTCCATTCTTCCGGCGTCTCCGGCGGGGTCTCGACCTGAGCCCCGGCGGCCGCACGCACCGCCAGCCACTCCCGCGCCTGCACCGTCACCACGCCGAGCAACAGCAGGGACAGGAGCGACGCGCCCAACACGGCCGGGACGTTCCAGTTGAAACCGACCACGTCCGCGGGCGGCCTGGGCTCGAGGCCCCGCGCGATGTCGTCGAGCAGGATGGGCGAGGTCACGAACACCCTCCGCCCGCCGATCACCAGACGGTCCTGCGGGCGCCCGTCCGCGCTGACCGGTTGACCCGGGAGGGTCTCGTTCCCTGTAGTCCGCGCAACTTGCGCATTTGCGGCCCCGACCGGATCCGTGTTCCCCCCCGGAACGTCCTCGACGCGAACGCGCTCCCCGCCCTCCTCCGCCTCCCCGCTGCTCATCTCCACCCGGGGGGTCGCCGCGAGTCCGATCTCGAAGGGAATCAGGTCGTACTCGAGCGCAACCTGGATGGACCCGTCCCCCGCTTCGACCACGTCGGCGCGCACACGCCGCAGGCTCTCGACGCCCCACTCGGGAAAAAGCGTTGCCGGTACCCGCAGCTCCCGTCCGGGAGGTACGTAGATGGTCGCATGAAGGGTGAAGGGATCTCCCAGCTCGACGGTGTCGGGCGACACGCCGACCGCCTGGACAGCCGCCCGATCCTGCATCGCCTGCGCCCCCGGCGGCAACATCGCCGCCGACGCGACCACGGCCAGCCATCCGACCCCAACTCTCATCCAGGTGCCCGCACCGCCCGCCGCCCGCCGGCCATCGGCGCCCGCCCCCGCCTGCGCCCCGGCGTCCGCCCGCGCGCCCGGAAGAACTCGGCCAGCACGGGCACGTAGTCGTCTTCCGACCCTACCTCCACGACCTCCAGCCCCAGCTCGCGGAAGACACCGGTCAGCCGCTCGCGCGCCTCGCCGGTCTGCCTGGCATAGGCGGCGCGCGTGCCCTCGCGCCCGGTGTCCACGATGCGGCGCTCCCCCGACTCAGGGTCCACCACCCGTACCAGACCCACATCCGGGAGCCCCATCTGCCTGGGATCGTTCAGGCGGATGGGCACCAGGTCGTGCTGAAAGCTGAAACGGCCCGCGATGCGCGGCAGACGGGGGTCGGCCTCGAAATCGACGAGAAAATCGCTGATGAGGAAGACCGCCGCCCGGCGCCGCAGCACCCTGGCCAAAAACTCGAGCCCCGGCGACAGGTTCGTGCGCCGGCCCGCGGGCCTGAGCGACAGCAGCTCGAAGATCAGGCGCAGGGCGTGCCGCCGGCCCGTGTCGGGGGGGATGAAGAGCTCCGTCCGATCGGTGACCACCAGCAGCCCGACATGGTCGTTGTTGCGCGCTGCCGAGAGCGCGAGGATGCAGGCGATCTCGCTCGCGATGCGGGCGTTGGATGCAATGCCGGTGCCGAAGTCCTGCGATCCCGAGAGATCCACCATGAGCATGGCGGTGAGTTCGCGCTCCTCCTCGTGCTGCTTGATGAAGAGGCGGCCCCGGCGCGCGGTGACGTTCCAGTCGATGGAACGGATGTCGTCGCCGGGCTGGTACTCGCGCACCTCCGAGAACTCGAGCCCGCGGCCCTTGAACACCGAGCGGTACTCGCCGCTGAAGAGCGACTCCACCAGCCCGCGGGTGCGCAACTCGATCTGCTTCACCCGCGCCGAGAAAACCCGCGGATGCTCGTGTGCGATGGACTCCCGCCCGGCCACGGCGCCTTCCGCGGCTACTTCTTCTTCACGGCGAAGGCACCGCCTCCAGCACCCGCCGGACGATCTCGTCGGTGCCGATTCCGCGCGCGTCCGCCTCGTAGGTAGTGCGCAGCCGATGGGACAGAACCATGGGCGCCATCGCCTTGACGTCGTCGGGAAGCACGAAGCTCCGCCCGCGCAGCCATGCCCGCGCCCGCGAGGTGCGCGCGAGGAAGATGGACGCCCTCGGCGAGGTCCCGAAGTCGATCAGGCTCTCCAGTTCCTCGAGCCCGTACCCGGCCGGCTCACGGGTGGCGAAAGCCAGCTCCACGATGTAGTCGAGGACGGCTTCCTCGACGTGCACCGCCGCCACCCGCCCGCGTGCGCCCAACACCTCCTCCACGCCCGCCACCGGGTCCAACGGGGTTCCCGCCCGGTCGCCCGCCCAGCGCACGATCTCCTTCTCCTCGCCGCGGGAGGGATATCCGATGTCCAGCTTCATGGCGAAGCGGTCCAGTTGCGCCTCGGCCAGCGGATAGGTTCCGTGCAGCTCCACCGGGTTCTGCGTGGCCAGGACCATGAAGGGATCGGCGAGCCGAAAGGTGTCGCCGGCGATCGACACCTGGCCCTCCTCCATCGCCTCGAGCAGCGCCGCCTGCACCTTGGGGGGCGCCCGGTTGATCTCGTCGGCGAGCACGATGTTGGAGAAGACAGGCCCCTTGTGGACCCGGAACTCGCCCGAGCGCGCATCCAGGATCGGGGTCCCGGCGATGTCGCTCGGGAGCAGGTCGGGCGTGAACTGGATGCGGCTGAAGCCGGTGTCGATGGCGTTGGCCAGCGTGCGCACCATGAGCGTCTTGGCAAGCCCCGGAAGACCTTCGAGCAGCACATGGCCCCCCGTGAGCAGTGCGATCAGGAGGGCCTCGACGGCTGCATCCTGGCCCACCACCCGCTCGCGCACGGCGGCGGTGACCCGGCGCGAGAGCCCGAAGCCGGCTTCGTCGAGCCCGGCCTCCGCGGCGTCGGCCTCCCGCGCCAGCACCCCCGCAGATTCGCCCGGCATCAGGCCAGGTGCATCGTGCGCCCGCCGACCACGGTGCGGACGATGCCGATCTCCTGAAACGCCTCGGGGTCGGTCTCGTGCGGGTCTTCCGACAGGACCACGAAGTCGGCCAGCTTGCCGGGGGTGATGGACCCCTTGAGATGCTCCTCGTGGGAGGCGCGCGCGCCGTTGATGGTGGCGATGCGCAGGGCCTCGCTCACGGTCACGCGCTGGTTGGGCCCCCACACCCGGCCCTCGGAGTCGGTGCGGGTCACCATCGACTGCAGGGCCATCATCGGCTCGTAGGGCCCCGGCACGTAGTCGGAGGCGCCGGCCACCGGGATGTCGTAGTCGAGGAAGGAGCGGTGCGCGAACATGAAGCGCATCTTCTCCTCGCCGTACTCGATCCATTTGTTGCCGTGGTAGTAGACGTAGGTCCAGAACGGGGTCGGCACCGAGCCGGTGTCACGGATGCGGGCGAGCAGAGAGGGGTTCACCAGCGTGCAGTGCTCGAGGCGATGGCGCGGATCCGGGCGCGGCCACATGCGCTGCACGCGCTCGTAGGCGTTGAGCACCATGTCGATGGCGACGTCGCCGTTGCAGTGGATGCCGATCTGAAGGTCGTGGCGGTGCGCGTCCTCCACGACCTCGTGAATCTCCTCCTGGGTCATGGTGAGGATGCCGAAGTCGTCCGGGCGCCCGATGTAGGGCGTGCTCATGGCCATGGTGCGGCCGGAGGCGGACCCGTCGGCGTTGTACTTGACGCCGCCCACGCGCACCCACTCGTCGCCGAACCCGCCATGGATGCCGGCCGCTTTCAGCCCGGGGGTCATCAGACCCAGGCAGTACATGGCGATCCGGCAGCGCAACTCGCCCGCCTTGTAGGCGTCCTGGTAGGCGACGGCGTAGTCGGTGCTGCAGCCGGTGTCGTGGAGGGAGGTGAGGCCGGCCGCGGTGGTGAGTTCGGAGATGAGCTTCACCCCCGCCTGACGCTGCTCGCGGGTGGAGCCGGAGGGGAGGAGCCCCTGGAAGAGGTTGTTGGCGTTCTCGGCCAGGAGCCCGTTCAGCTCGCCGTCGTCGAGTTGGATGTGGCCGCCGGGAGGCGACTCGGTTTCCGCGGTGATGCCCGCGAGTTCGAAGGCGCGGCTGTTGTACCAGTAGAGGTGGCCGCCCCGGTGGGAGACCCGCACCGGGTGGTCGGGGACCCATTCGTCCAGGTCGCGGCGGGTGATGCGGCGGCCTTCGCGCACCTTGGTGTCGTCGTACTTGAAGGCGAGCACCCACTCGCCCGGGGGCTTGCCGGCCGCGCCCTCGCGCAGCCGCTCGCCGATCTCGGCCATGGAGCGCACGTCCAGGTTGACCTCCGTGAGCTCGCGCACGCCGCCGGAGGCGGGATGAAGGTGGGCATCGATGAACCCCGGGGTGACGGTCATGCCCGCGGCGTCGATGACCTCGGTGCCGGGTCCGGCGAGGTTCCTGATGTCGTCGCTTGACCCGACCGCGATGAAGCGCGAGTTCTTGACCGCGAAGGCCTCGGCCCGCGGAAGGTCGTCGTCCACGGTGTAGACGCGTCCCCCGACCAGGATCAGGTCCGGAGTGACGTCGCCCGCTTCCTGAAAGCGGGTTCCGGCGCGGGCGCGCGCGAGCCTCGCATCCGATCCCCGCAGCTCGAAGTCGCCGATGCCGAAGCCGGTGGCGAGGGCGGCGCCGATGCCGAGAAACTCTCCCCTCGAATAGCGGTTCATGGACTCCTCCGGGCCAAGTCGTCGATAATCTGCTAATTTCCACCCGAGGCACGCCCGTGCAAGTACAGAGAAACGGAGAGCGAATGGGCTTCGGGTTGACGGGGCGCGAGATCGGCGACCTGTACGAATACACCTGCGCGCTGCGCGGCCGCGACCCGGGAGACCGGATCGGGATCGTGGTCTTGCGGGAGGGGGAGCGGACGACGCTCCCGGCGGTGTCTGGCCGCCGCTGAGACCGGCGCGGGGAGCGCGGCCACGACCCTGGCGCGCTCGCTGGCGGAGCACGAGGAGCGGCTGATGAGCTGCGTGCACTGCGGCTTCTGCCTGCCCGCCTGTCCCACCTACGTCCGCCTCGGCGACGAGGCCGACTCGCCGCGCGGGCGCCTCTACCTGATGCGCGCCGTGGTCGAAGGAAGGCTCGATCCGGCAGCGGACGCGTTCCAGACCCACATCGACCGCTGCCTGGGATGCCGCGCCTGCGAACCGGTCTGCCCGGCGGGCGTGGAATACGGCTCCCTCCTCGAACACGCCCGCGAGGCCGCGGCGGAGGCCAGGCCCGCGGGCGGCGCGGCGCGCGCCATCCTGTGGCTCTTCCGCCGCCGCAAACTGCTTTTCGCATTGATGGCGCTCGGGCGCCTCCTGCGCGCCACCGGCATCGCCGCGCTGGGCGCGCGCTTCCTGCCCGCGGGCCTCCCCCGGGTCCGTCTGGGTCTCGGGATGCTGGCTTCGACCCGCCGGGGGCGCGCTGCCCGAAGGGCCGCATCGCCCGGTTCCTTTCCGGACGCGAAGGGCCCGGATCGCGTCCCGAGCCGGCCGGGACCCCATCCGCTCGCCGGCAAGCGCGTCGCGGTGCTGAACGGCTGCGTACAGGCCGGGCTGCTGGGACATGTCAACGACGCCACCCGCCGGGTTCTGCGCGCCAACGGCCTGAACGTCGTGGACGCCTCGGGGCAGCGATGCTGCGGTGCGCTCCACGCCCATGGGGGAGACCTCGAGGGGGCCCGCCACCTGGCGCGCGTCAACATCGACGCCATGCTCGGGGCCGGAGCCGAGATCATCGCCGTCAACGCGGCCGGATGCGGCGCGCAGCTCAAGGACTACGGGGCATTGCTCGCGGACGACGAGCGCTACGCGCGCCGGGCGGCCCGGGTGACGGAGAAGACGCGCGACATCTCCGAGATCCTGGCTGAGACCGGACCTCGCCGGGGTGCGCCGCTTCCGCTGTCCGTGACCTGGGACGCCCCCTGCCATCTCCTCCACGCCCAGGGAGTCTCCGAACCCCCGCTCCAGGTCCTGCGGGCGATTCCCGAGCTGGAGCTCATCCCTCTGCCCCGGGCCGACGAATGCTGCGGTGGCGCGGGCATCTACGGCATCACCCACCCGCGCCTCGGGGGCAGGATCGGGGCCGACAAGGTAGAGGCCGTGCTGGGAACCGGAGCGCGCGTCGTGGCGACCTCCAACCCGGGTTGCCTGATGCAGATCGGCGGAGGCTTGCGCATGAAGGGGGCGCGGGTGGAGGCATGCCACCCGGTAGCGCTCCTCGACGAGAGCTACAGGGTGGCCGGCTACTACGACACGCCCGCCCGCGGATTGCCCGGCCTGCGGGATGGCGGCTGATCCAGTGTCCCGGTGGACGATTCGTCCATTTCGGACGCATCGGGACTACGAGGCCTGCATCGCGCTGCAGGAAGCCACCTGGGGAACCGGGTTTTCCGAACGGGTCCCCATGGCGCTCATGATCGTCAGCCAGCGCCTGGGCGGCGTGGCCGCGGGCGCTTTCGATGAAGACGGATCCCTGGCGGGATTCATCTTCGGCCTCTCCGGGATCGAAAACGGAAGCCCGGTACACTGGTCCGACATGCTTGCGGTGCGGACCGATTGCCGGGGCAGGGGCCTCGGGATTCGCCTCAAGAGCTATCAGCGCGACAGGGTGCTGGAGAACGGCATCCGGCGCATGTACTGGACCTTCGATCCGCTCGAGTCGCAGAACGCCTACATCAACCTCGCCCGGCTGGGCATCGTCGCGCGCGAGTACGTCGAGAACATGTACGGACAGACCGACTCTCCGCTCCATCGAGGCATCGGCACCGACAGGTTCGTGGCCCTCTGGCAGCTGGACGCTCCCCGGATCGAGCGCCGGTTGGCGGAGGAGGAGTCGCCCCCGGCGATCGAGGAACTGGCGGGGGTGCCGCGCGTGCTCGATGGCACGCCCACATCACCTTCGGGCTGGCCCGAACCGGAAACCCGCGAAGCGTCGCGCGCGGACCAGGTCCTGGCCGCCATCCCCTCCAGCATCCAGGCCCTGAAGTCGGCATCTCCGGAACTTGCGGCGCGCTGGCGGGAGGCCACGCGTTCGGTCCTCCAGAGCTATCTTTCGAACGGGTACGAAGTTTGCGAGCTGATTCGGGGAGCCCGCGTCTCCTACTATCTCCTGAGGAGAATCGGGGAGATATGTCCATGACGGAAAAGAGACTCGACTCGCTCCACGTGGCCATCGTCGGTGCCGGTCCCGTGGGGATCGAGGCGGCGCTGGCCGCCGCGGAAGCCGGGATCGCGTTCACGCTCTACGAAGCCGGCGCCCATGTCGGAAACAACATGCTCTCATGGGGACACGTCGGCCTGTTCACGGGCTGGGATCTGAACGTGTCGCCGCGGATGCGTCGGTGGCTCGGGCGCGCCGGGCGCGAGATACCCTCCGGAGGCGAGCCTCCGACCGGACGGGAACTCGTCAGCAGGGTGCTTCAGCCGATCGCGGCCCTGCCCGTCATCGCCGACCGCCTGCGCCTCGGCACGCGGGTGCTGTCGGTGGCGCGGGAAGGACTCCTGAAGCACGAGGAGATCGCCAGCGCCGAGCGCGCCAGCCTGCCGTTCCGCCTGCTGGTGCGCACTTCAGACCGGGAGCGGATCGACCGAGCGGACATGGTGGTCGACTGCACGGGAACCTGGGACGTCCCCAACGCGCTTGGCGAAGGCGGCATTCCCGCTCCCGGGGAGGCGGCCGCGGAAGACAGGATCGTACGGCACATTCCGGACATCGAAGCGAATCCGGGCGAATGGGCCGGGAAGCGCATTCTGCTCGTCGGGGGAGGTCATTCCGCGCAGACGGTCGCGCGGTCGCTCGCCGCCCTCGCCCAGGGTAATCCGGCGACCCGGGTGACATGGGCGCTCCGGCATCCCGAGCTGCGCCTCCAGCCGATCGCCGGCGACCGCCTGCCCGCGCGCAGCCGTCTCACCGTTGCCGCCCGGCGGCTGGCCACGAGCGTTGTGTCCGGCCTCGAAGTCCTCCCGGGCTTCACGGTCAACGGAATGGAGCGCAACGGCGATGGTCTCAGCGTGGTCCTCAAGCGGCGGGACGGCTCCACGGTCGTGCGCCCGGTCGACCGGATCGTCTCCATGTGCGGCTACGTCGGCGACCACGGCCTCTACCGGCAGCTCCAGGTGCACGAATGCTACGCGACTGCGGCGCCGATGAAACTGTCCGCGGCGCTGCTCGCCGGCTCCGCCGGCGACGACTGCCTGGACCAGGAGAGCTTCGGCGCCGGCACGCTCGGCAACCCCGAGCCCGGCTTCCTGATTCTGGGATCCAAGTCGTACGGCCGGAACAGCACCTTCCTCATGCGCGTGGGGTGGGAGCAGGTGGACGAGGTGTTCGGGCCGCTGGGAGCGCGTGTGACGCCGGCCTCCGCCCGGTGAGAATCGACGCAATCGAGGTCCGGGAGATCCGGCTCCCGCTGCGGGAGCGGTTCGAGATCTCGAGCGGATATTCCGAAGAGCGGCGCATCCTGCTGGTCAGGTTGCACGCCGACGGGGAGACCGGGTGGGCCGAGTGCGTGGCGGGCGAGGATCCCGGCTACTCGTACGAGACGACGGACACGGCGTGGCACATCCTCGCGCAGTTTCTCATACCCGCGCTCCTGGGCGCGGAGGTGGAGGAGCCCGCGGACGTGGAGCGGCTGCTCGCGCACGTTCGCGGCCATCCCATGGCCAAGGCGTGTCTCGAGATGGCGTCCTGGGACCTGAACGCCAGGCGTCGGGGCCTCTCGCTCGCAGAAGCCCTGGGGGGCTCCGGCGAACCCGTGCCCGTGGGGGTGAGCGTCGGGCTGCAGAAGAACGATGACCTCCTGATCGAGAAAGTCGGCGGATTCCTCTCGGCGGGCTATCGCAAGATCAAGCTCAAGATCAAGCCCGGGAGGGACGTGGAGATGGTGCGCGCGGTGCGCGAGGCGTTCCCCGAAGCGCCGCTCATGGTGGATGCCAACTCTGCGTATACGCTGGCGGACCGGGATCGCCTCGCCGAAATGGACGATCTCGATCTTCTCATGATCGAACAGCCGCTCGCCCACGACGACCTGCACCTGCACGCGCGCCTCCAGGAGGCGCTGGAGACCCCGGTGTGCCTCGACGAGTCCATCCGCTCGGCCGCCGACGCCGAGCTGGCGCTGGCGCTGGGAAGCTGCCGCATCATCAACATCAAGCCGGGCCGGGTGGGCGGCTTCGGCTCGTCGCGCCGCATTCACGACCTGTGCCGCTCGCGGGGCGTCCCGGTCTGGTGCGGCGGGATGCTCGAGTCGGGGATCGGAAGAGCCTTCAACATCGCGCTCGCCACGCTGCCCGGCTTCACCATTCCAGGCGACATTTCGGCCAGCCGGCGCTATTGGGAGCGCGACATCGTCGACCCCGAGTTCGAGGTGTTCGAGGGGATGATGACGCCCCCCGCCGGACCCGGAATCGGAGTGACCCCGGACCAGCGGCGCATCGATCGGCTCACGGTGCGGGCCGAGCGCTGGCCCCGACGGCGGGCGTAGCCGGACGCAGGCACTCGGGACAGAAACGCCACGCGCCCTTGAGTTCCCGCCCGCAGGCGCACGTCGGCACCCGCGGCGCCCCGCACCAGGGGCATCCCAGGGAGGTCGGCGGCAACTCCTCCCCGCACTCTTCGCAGGCAAGCTGCGTGGCCGCCCCGCCCCCGATGACCCTGCCCACCTCGTGGGGCGTGGTGAGGCCCTCCGCCAGCTTCCTGCGGGCATCCCCGGCCATGGACCCCATCCCGGCCGCGACCGCGAGCTCCCGCAGCACGGAGGTGGATGCGCCGGCGCCCACCTCGTCCCGGAGACGGTCGGTCATGACGAGCACCTGGAAGATGCCGATGCGGCCGCGGAACCCACCCTCGCACCGGTCGCATGCACGGCCCGTCCCCCGGCATGCCGGGCACGCGCGGCGCACCAGGCGCTGCGCGATCACGCCGCTCAGCCCCCCCGCCACCAGGTAGGCCGGCACTCCCATGTTGAGCAGCCGGGCGAGGGCGCCGGGCGCGTCGATGGTGTGGATGCTCGACAGCACCAGGTGCCCGGTGACCGCGGCGGCCATCGCGATCTCGGCGGTCTCGCGGTCGCGGATCTCGCCCACCATGACCACATCCGGGTCCTGACGCAGCACCGCCCGCAGGGCCACCGGGAACGTGAGCCCCGCCTTCGGCCGCACCTGCACCTGATTGACGCCGTCCAGCCGGTACTCGATGGGGTCCTCCAGAGTGACGACGTTCTGCCGCTTCCGATCCAGTTCGCCCAGCGCGCCGAACAGCGTCGTGCTCTTCCCGCTGCCGGTGGGGCCCGCCGCCAGAATCACCCCCTGCCTCCGGGCGAGCATGCCGCGCACCGTGGCGAGATCGTCTCCTCCGAGCCCCACCTCCTCCAGGTCGGTGGGCGCCTGCCCCGGGTCCAGGATGCGCAGCACCGCCTTCTCCCCGTGGTCGACCGGAATCGTGGAAACGCGTACGCGGAAGTGACGGCCCTTGCGGTCGTAGGTGAAGCCGCCGTCCTGGGGACGCTGCTTCACCGAGATGTCCATGCCGCCCAGGATCTTGACCCGCGAGAGCACCGCCTCCCGGGACCATTTGGGCAGTTTCACCGCATGCCGCAGCACCCCGTCCACCCGCAGGCGCACCCGCAGCTCCTCGCCGTCGCGCTCCAGGTGCACGTCGCTGGCCCCTACGGCGACCGCTTCGCCCAGGACGCGGTCGACCAGCTGCACGGCCGGCGCCTGGGCCTCTCGCCGGGCGTAGCCGCGTCCGGCGGATTCCTCCCCGGGCAGCGCCGCGACAAAGACCTGCAGGCCGCCGCCCAGAGCCCGGTCCAGCGCCTCCGAGATCGCCGAACGGGAGGCCACCACCGGCTCCACCCGCAGTCCGGTGCGGAACTGCACGTCGTCCGCCGTGGCGAGGTCCAGGGGATCCGCCATGGCCAGCCGCAGCATCCGTTCCTCCGCGAGCAGCGGCAGCACGGTCTTCGACCGCGCCAGACTCTCCCCCACGCGCGGCAACGCATCTTCGCCAGCCTCCAGCGGAGGCGGCACATAGGGGAGGTTCAGCTGCCGTGCGAGCGCCTGAGCCACCTCCTCTTCGCCGCAGGCCTTCATGCGAACCAGCGTCGCTCCGAGGCGGTCGCCCGTCTGCCGCTGCTCCTGCAGCGCGCGCGTAAGCGCTTCCCGGCCAATGGCGCCGGTGTCGAGCAGGATCCGGCCCAGGAGCCTGGGCCTGCTGCGGGGATTCCTGGGCGAGCTTTGCGGGTTCACGCGCAAAAGCTCGCGGCCCGGAGCGGGCGCTGGAATGGCAGAATGAGCCCCGCCGGCGATTCGGGCGGCCGGGGCGCGCCCAGCGCCGTCCGCGGCCCGGCGAGGGCTACTCGGCCGGTCTTACGTCGATGGTGATCTGCACCGCCAGGTGACCCAGATCCGCCCGCGTGCGGACGGCTTCGCGAATCCGCGGCTCCAGCTTTCCGTAGGCCGCCATCACTCCGTTGCGCAGGTGGGTTCGCAGCAGGGTGAGCGCGTTCGCGTCCGGTCTGGTCGTCCGCGTCTGCTTGCGGGCTTCCACGAGATCGTCGGGCACGATCTCGAAGGGCACGATGCCGATGTCGTCGTAGCGCTCCGAGTCCAGATACTGGATGGAGACCGAAACGTCCCCTCGCGCATGGCAGTGGCTGATGTCGCCGATCGCGCGGAATCGCGACGCCAGCCGCTTGATGTCCGCGCTCTGAGCCGCCGACATGTAGCCGCGGTTGGTCAGACGGAAGATCCGCCGCAGCCGCTCGGTCGGGGTGGCGTCGGCTTCAGGGGTCTCGCTGTCGAGTTCGCGTCCGGTGGCCGCGCGCGCGTAGTGCTCCAAGTTCAGATCGCGGTTCCTCTGCCGATCGATATTGTCCAGGATGCGGTCCGGATTGGTTCTGAAGCTCATGCTTCTCCCTCATGGGTTTTTCTGGTTGGGCACCTGACGATAACGGGCACTGCGGCTACAGGCTATAATGGTTCGGGCCGGCAGACGCGTCACACGCCCATCCACCACACCGCCGGAGGATGCCATGTCCGATTCATCGTCCCCGTCCATCCCCTCGCTGCCCGGAAGAATCGTCGCGGTATTCGTCTCCCCGGGCAGGCTGTTCGAGCAACTGCGCGACAAGCCCGTGTGGGGCGCAGCCATGGTCCTCCTGGTGATCCTGAACGTCGTCATGATGTTCCTCCTCCCCGCGGAGCTCTTCGAGCAGCAGATCCGGCAGAGCGTTGGGGATGCCGGAATGGGGGAGGACGAGATCGCCGTGGCGGTCACCGTCGGCCGATACGCCGGTATTGCGATGGCCGGTGTCATGGGCGCCGTGGGCAGCTTTGTCGTCGGTACGGTCCTGTTCTTCGTCTTCGCCACGATGCTCGGCGACAAGGGGCGCTTCCGCCAGTATCTTTCCGTCGTCGTACACGCGCTGGTGGTCTCGTCGGTCGGCGCCCTGGCCCAGGTTCCCCTGAAGCGGAGTGCGGGCGACATGGAGCTCGTCCTCAGCCTGGGGACCTTCGCTCCATTCCTGGACGAGGGGTTCCTCCTGAGCTTCCTCAGCGCCATCGGACTCTTCGGCATCTGGTGTGCGATGCTGATGGCGATCGGGATCACCCGCATCCAGCCCACTCGCAGCTGGGGCGGCGCGTTCTCGATCGTGATGGTGCTGTACTGCCTCTTCGCGCTGGGGGCAGCGGGCATTACATCGATGGTGTCATGACGGACCAGCGCGCCCCGCGCCCTGCTACTGGCGTCGCTGGCCCGGGAGCCCATCTTATATCGGCTTCACCGCGTTCACCCGCAGACCCGTCGCAATGATCCGACGCATCGTCCTCGCCATCGCCGTCATTGCGGCCTGCTACCACCTCTATGTGGCGGGGGTGGCGCCGTTCACCGCGCTGATCCAGCGTCCGGTCCACCTCGCGCTCATGGCGTCGCTCGGCTTCCTGGGCCTGGGGGTCCGGGGAGCGCGCGGGCTGTACCGGAAGCCCGGCACGGTGGAGGATCCAGAGCGCGGCTTCGCGCTGCGGCACGTGGTTTCCCTGCTGCTGCTGGTGGGCACGGTCCTGAGCTGCGCCTACCTGGTGTCGGAGAACGAGGCGCTGGTGAGCCGGTCGGCCAATCCCACCACCCTCGACCTGATCGCGGCCGGGATCACGCTGGTGGCGGTGCTCGAGCTGGCGCGCAGGGCCACGGGGTGGGGCATCGTGGCGGTGGCGATCCTGTCCATCACCTACGCGCTCGCCGGCCCCTGGCTGCCCGGCATTCTGGCGCACCGCGGGTACGGCCCGCAGCGGCTGCTCGAGCAGCTCTATCTCTCCACCGAGGGCATCTGGGGCATTCCGCTGGGGGTGTCGGCGGACTTCGTCTACCTGTTCGTGTTCTTCGGGGCGGTGCTGGACATGGCGGGGGGCGGGGCGCTCCTGATCGCGCTCGCCGACCGGGTCGCGGGGCGCACAAGGGGAGGGCCGGCAAAGACGGCGGCGGTCGCCAGCGCGTTCATGGGCTCGCTGTCGGGCAGTGCGGTGGCCAACGTGGTGACCACCGGCACCTTCACCATCCCGCTCATGCGGCGGGCGGGATTCAAGCCCTTCTTTGCGGGCGCCATCGAGGCGGCGGCGAGCACCGGCGGCCAGCTCATGCCCCCGGTGATGGGGGCGGGCGCGTTCATCCTCGCGACCTGGACGAACATCCCGTACCGCACGGTCGCGCTGGCGGCGGCTATCCCGGCCATTCTGTACTACCTGGCCCTGTTCGCCGCCATCCACTTCCGGGCGGAGCAGCAGGGCCTCGACCCCGTGATCGACAAGGACCGGCCTTCGGTCGTCAGCAAGCTGCACCTCCTCATCCCACTCCTGATCATCGTCACGCTGCTGGCGCAGGGCCGCTCACCGATGCGGGCCGCGTTCTGGGGCGTAAGCACGGCGCTCCTGCTCTCGCTGGCGGTGCCGTCCACCCGGATGAGGCGCAGCGACTACCTGAAGGCGACGCTCGCCGGAGCTTCGGGGGCGGTTCAGGTGGCGGCGGCGTGCGCGGCGGCGGGGATCGTCGTGGGGGTGGCATCGCTGACCGGGATCGGGCTGCGCATGTCGGAGTTCATCGTCGTCATCTCGCAGGGCCAGCTCTTCCCCGCCCTGCTGCTGACGGCAGCCGGATCGATCATCCTGGGCATGGGGCTGCCGACGACCGCCGCCTACGTGGTGCTGGCCGCGCTCGGAGCCCCGGCGCTGGTGGAACTGGGCGTGCCCCTGCTGGCCGCCCATCTTTTCATCTTCTACTTCGGCTGCATCTCCAACGTGACCCCACCGGTGTCGCTGGCGGCGTACGCGGCGGCCGGGGTGGCATCGTCCCCACCCATGCGAACGGCGCTCACGGCGATGTTGCTGGCGATGGCCGGTTTCCTGGTGCCTTTCCTGTTCGTGTACGCGCCGCCCCTCCTGCTGGAGGGATCTCTCGCGGCGATCCTGCTTGCTTCGGGGACGGGCGCCCTCGGCATCAGCGCCATGGCCGGAGCGGCGATCGGCTACATCCGAAGGCCGCTGGCGGTGTGGGAGCGAGCCGCGGTGGTGGTCGCCGGCGCGGCGCTCTTCGGGCCCTCGCAGATGCTAGACGCCGTGGGCGCGGTGCTGGGAATCGGGCTCTGGCTCTGGCTGGGACGCAAGCTGCAAGACCCCACGACCACCCCTTCCGGCTGAGGCAATCGCCCGTCGCACGGAAGGCTGATACTTTGTCGCGAGTTTGTGCACTTGCGGCGGGCCACCCCAGCTTCGCAGGAGACCCAGTGACCAGAAGAAACCTCATCGCGTGTGCCCTGACCGCGGCCCTGGCGGCCGCTGGATGTGGCGACGGATCCGGCGGAAGCAGGCAGTTCCGGAGTCTGGGCACCGCGGGCACCGGCGGCATCTATTATCCGCTGGGAGGCACCATCGCCAGCCGCCTGTCGGTGCTCGACAGCACCAGCCAGTACACCGCGGAAGTGACGGGTGGCTCGGTCGAGAACATCGCCCGCCTGAACGCCCGCCAGATGGACCTCGGCATCGCCCTCTCGGTCACCATGTACGAGGCCTACCGCGGCATCGGAGACTACGACGAGCCGATCCCGGGCCTGCGCGTGGTTGCGCCGCTCTACCCCAACATCACCCACGTGATGGTGCCGGAGGGATCCACGGTCACCGACGTTTCGCAGCTGCGCGGAGGACGGGTGAGCGTGGGGTCCGCGGGAAGCGGCACCGAACAGTCGTCGCGCCAGCTGCTGCTCGCCCACGGCATCACCTACGACGACATCAACGTGCAGTACCTCACCTTCACCGAGTCGGCAAACGCGCTGCGGGACGGCGCCATCGACGGTTCGATCATTTCCGTGGGATACCCGGCCGCGGCGGTCCTGGAGGCGACCACCACGGGCGGGGCGCGCCTGCTCGCCCTCTCCGACGAGGCCATCGAGACGATGACCTCCACCTATCCGTACTACGCCCGCGGAGAGCTTCCCGGCGGGATCTATCCGGGCGCGGACCAGCCTCTCCAGACCATCGCGATGATGAACTGGATCATCTCCATGGATCATCTGGAGGCGCCGGTGGTGAACCACGTGCTCGGGATTCTGGAGAACGAGAAGGAGATCCTGGTCCGTGTGAGCCGCATGGTCGAGCAGGTTGACTTCGCTTTTCTGGATGACGCTCCCGTTCCGTTGCACGCGGCGACCGAGGCGTGGCTGACCGATCGGTAGGAGCCGCGCGCCTCGCGGTCGGGGCGCTCACGCTGGCGACCCTGTTCCCGGCGGCGTGCGGCCGGCCTGCCGAGCCGGCGGCGGATCTGATCCTCACCGGCGGTGATGTCCTGACGCTGGGATCCCCCGGGGTGGTCGAGGCGCTCGCGGTCCGGGGCGACCGGGTGGTGGCCGCCGGGACCTCGCAGGAGGTTGGCCGGCTGGCCGGACCCGGGACGCGGGTGGTGGAGCTGGCGGGGCGCACGGTCCTGCCAGGGCTGGCCGACAACCACTACCACGGGATCGGCGGCGGCCCCGGCGTCGACCTGTCCGGGGCGCGGTCGCTCCAGGACATCATCGACAGGATCGCGGCCGCCGCGCGGGAGACGCCGCCCGGCGAGGTGATCGTCACAAACTCGGACTGGCACGAAGGCCAGCTGACCGAGCAGCGGCTCCCGTACCGCGACGATCTCGACCTGGCCGCGCCCGAGCACCCGGTCGTGGTGGTGCGCGGCGGCCACCAGTACGTGCTGAACAGCGCCGCGCTGGCGCACTGGCGGATCGACGAGTCGACGCCGGAGATCCCGGGTGGCCGCATCGGCCGCGACCCGGACGGCCGCCTGAACGGGGAGCTGGTGGATCGCGCCAAGGACCTGGTCACGGTGCCGCCCAGACCCATTCCCGACCCCGCCACCCTCCTCGACGACCTGGCCGCCGAACACGCCCGGCTGAACGCGCGCGGCCTGACCAGCATCCGCTACCCCGGCGGGTCGGCCGGCCAGTACCGCGCCATCGAACGCCTGAAGGAGCAGGGCCGGTTGAGCCTGCGCGTCGACTACCTGCTGCGTGGGCCGCGCGCGGGCGGCGTGGAGGCGCTCGCCGAAGCCCTCGCGGCCTGGCCTGCCATGGGCGACGGCGACGAATGGCTCCGCGTGGGCGGGGTCAAGCTGGGGGTGGACGGGGGCTTCGAGGGCGGCCTGATGCGCGACCCGTACGAGGAGCCGTGGGGCGAGGGCGGCACCTTCCACGGTCTGCAGACCGTGCCCACCGACGACTTCATCGCCACCGTCCGCGAGCTTCACCGCCACGGCTGGCGGGTCGCCACCCACGCGGTGGGAGACGCCGCCATCGACCTGGTCCTGGCCGGCTACGAGGCCGCCAACACCGACGCGACCATCGCCGGCCGGCGCTGGGTCATCGAGCACGGCTTCATCCCGCGCGACGACCAGTTCCCCCGCATGCGCGACCTCGGCCTCGCCGTCACCGCCCAGCACCACCTGTACGTCGCCGCCCCGAGCCTGGTGGAATACTGGGGCGCCGACCGCGCCGCCTGGACCACCCCCGTGCGCGCCTACCTCGACGCCGGCATCCCGGTCTCCCTGGGCAGCGACTCGCCCGTCGTCCCGTGGGATCCCTGGTCCGTGCTCCACCACTTCACCACGCGGGGGACCATCAGCGCCGGCGTCCACGGCGCCTCGCAGCGCATCACCCGCGAGGAGGCCCTGCACGCCATGACCCAGGGGTACGCCCACCTTACCTTCGAGGAGGCCGACAAGGGCACACTGGAGGTCGGCCGGCTCGCCGACCTGATCGTGACCGCGGAGCACTACCTCGACTGCGCCGACCCCTGCCTGGAGACCATGCAGGTCGACATGACGGTCGTGGGGGGAAGGGTGGTGTACGAGCGGTAGGGTCCTCAGACAATCTCGCCGGCGTGCAGCCGTCGGAGAAACCCGGGGTAGGACATGATGTCGATGTCATTAACCCGGCGGGTGTCGCTGGCAGCGCTGACGATGATCGCCTTGCGCGGCTTGAACTCCTCCACGAACGCCCTCATCGGCCGCAGATCCCCTGGCCGGACCCGGCTCTTCACTTCCAAGGCCACCTCACCGCGCCCAAGCACGAAGTCTACTTCCAGCCCGGTCTTGGTGCGCCAGAACTGGATGGGGAAGTCCTTTTCCTGGTAACTGCGTGCCGCGATGATCTCCAGCAGGATGAAGTGTTCGAATGCGCGGTCGAACTCCGCTCCTCCCGGCGCGGTGAGTCTTCTTCCACACACATGTCCCGCCACCCCGAGATCGAAGAGGTAGAACCTCGGTGCCGCGGAGATGCTCTGGCGACCGGCGCGGCGATGAAACGGGTAGATCAGGTAACCGACCAGGGTGTCCTGAAGAATCTCGAAATACGTCCGCACGGTCTTCGCGCTGACCCCGCAGTCGCTGGCGATGGCCGAGTAGTTCAGCAATTCGCCATGGCAGTAGCGCAGCGCCTCGAAGAAGCGAACGAACGCCGCCGTGTTGCGAGTCAGAGCCTCGTTGATGACCTCCTGGGTGAGGTAGTCGCGCACGTAGGCGGACAGCGAGCGATGCGCGTGGGGTTTGCCGTGAATGCCGGGCAGGAGGCCATCGTTCATCGCACGCAGAAGACCAAAGTCCGGCACCTCCGGCCACGTCAGCGGAAACATTTCGAACCGCCAGGCCCGCCCCCCAAGCAGGTTGACGCCAGCGCGCCTGATCTTCCGGGCGCTTGAGCCACAGAGCACGAACGACATGCGGCGGGATTCGATCAGCCGGTGCACTTCGTCCAGCAGGCCGGGCACTTTCTGGATTTCGTCGACGATCACCGGCCTCGCGAGAGCTTGCGGCGCGGACCGCAGCTCCTCGCCCAGACGCGACGGGCGAGCACTCAGGCGCAGCATGACATCAAAGTCCAGCAAATCGACGTAGACGCTGCTCCGGAATTGTTTACGGAGGTATGTGGACTTGCCCGTCTGGCGCGCACCCCAGAGAAACGCCGACTGCCCCGGCGGCAGGTCGATCTCAAGCGTTCGGCGATAACTCATCAGAAGTGTATTCCTGTTTAGTCATACTAAACAGGATTGTACTACTGATAGGTTGGATCGGCAAGGGATGCGCCCCACGGTGAGTTCTTCGCCGAGAGCCTTCCAGCCCGGGCCGGCGGTGCTGGGTGAAGGCATCTTTACATCTGGTCGGCCGAAATGACAAATACGCTTTCCACCTGGAAGCCAACAGCGACCTCAGATGCTCAAGCAGTCTCCGCTCGGTCGCAACGACGCTCCCGCCCCTCAGTACGCCCCGTCGCTCACCGGCCCCGCCGGCCGGAAGCCACGCCCCCGAAGCGCCCTTCCCGGCCGGGCGCCGGTGTGCTCGCCCCCGTCGATCACCAGGGTCCCGTTGACGATCACGTAGGGAATCCCCACGGGGTAGGACTTCGGGTTCTCGAACGAGTTCGTCTCGGCGATGCCGTCCGGGTCGAAAAGGGTGACGTCGGCGACAAAGCCCGCCCGCACCTGCCCGCGGTCCGCAATCCCCAGAATCTGCGCCGGCAGCGACGTCATCTTGCGGACGGCATCCTCCAGCTCGAGCACGCCCTCGTCGCGAACGTAGTGGCCGAGCACCCGCGGGACCGTTCCGTAGTTGCGTGGATGGGGGACGCCGGGGGCATCCAGGTTGATCGCGGATCCGTCGCTGGCGTGCGCCACCCAGGGCTGGCGCATGATCCGGCGCACATCCTCCTCCGACATGGTGTGGAAGATGCCGCTGATGCTGCCGCCTTCGGCCGCCATCAGATCGATCACCACGTCGGCGGGGTCGTCCACGCCCAGCTCCTCCGCGATCTCGGCCACGCGCATGCCCTCGTAGCGGCGAACCTCGGGCAGGCTGGCCCGGGCGAGCACGATGCCTTCCCACCAGCCGTGCTCCTCCGCCCAGGCGATGAAGTCCGGGTCGCTCTTGATCCTCTCCCTGAGCGAGTCGTCGCGCAGCCGGCGGGCGAACGCGTCAGGCCCGTCCTCCCGGACCCACAGGGGAAAGAAGGAGCTCCACCCGTGGAACATCGCCGTGTACGGGTACTGGTTTGCCGTGATGTCGAGACCCCGGGCGCGAGCCCGGGCGATCTGATCGATATGGCGACCGATGGTGCCCCAGTTGTTCCGCGCCCGGATCTTGAAGTGGAACAGATGGACGGGGATGCCGACCTCCTCGGCCACGCGGAT
Organism: Gemmatimonadota bacterium; assembly: GCA_022825135.1. GTDB lineage: Bacteria > Gemmatimonadota > Gemmatimonadetes > Longimicrobiales > Gaopeijiaceae > BD2-11. Next base: position 48,579 of record JAJDYN010000009.1, read on the forward strand.
GGCAAAGTCGATCTCGCCCTCCTGCTGGTAGCCCTCGCTGCCGTGATGCGAGGCATAGTTTCCGCCGTAGGAGGCCACGACCCGGGCCAGCTCCAGGACCTCGCCGGGATGGCGGGGGCCGCCGCTGCCGAATCGGGTCACGAGGCCCCAGGCCCCTTCCTCCATCGACCGGGCGGTCAGCTCCTTCATGCGCTGCAGCTCCGCGGGGGTCGCCGGGCTCTCGTCGAAGCCCTTCACCACGCGACGCACCTGATGGTACGAGACGTGGGAAATGAGATTCATCGAGATGCCGCCTTCCTCGAGTCGCTGGAAATACCCGGTGAAGGTGGTCCAGCCGTCGCCGGGAATGTCCATCCCGTCGCGGGGCGCCTGACTGCTCGACTCCCCGGCGACGTCCAGCGTAACGCCCTGCCGCACCTTGCTCTGCGCCGTGCCGTCGTTCAGCAGGCGACCGTCCGAATGGGTGTGCAGGTCGATGAACCCGGGAGCGACGACGAGTCCGCTGGCGTCGATTACCCTCGTCGCGTCCGCGCCGCCGAGGTGTCCCACCGCCACGATGCGGTCGTCGCGGATGGCCACGTCTCCCGAGAACCACGGGTTGCCGGTGCCGTCCACGATGCGTCCCCCGGTGATCAGGATGTCGTAGGGGCCCGGGTCGATCTGCGAGGACGCCGGAAGTGGACCGTTCAGCGCGAGGAAGAGGATGAGGACCAGGGGAGCGCGCGCGATGTTCATTGGAGCAGCCTTTGTCGAAGGGCGAGGTGTCAGGGCCGGGGTGGGGGCGTTCCGGATCGGGCGTATGCCAACCGCCGGGGGTGCCTTACAATTGGTGGCCCCGAACCAGGACCAGCAATGTCCGCGGGCCGTCCGGTGATCCGGATTGCCCGCTGAACCAGGCACACGCCCCATGACCCTACTCACCTGCCAGAAAGCCGCCTTCTCCCTCGACCCGAGCATCCACTACATCAACTGCGCGTACCTGAGCCCGCTCCCGCGGACCGTCGAGGAGGCCGGCATCCGGGGCATCCGCGCCAAGTGCGCGCCCAGCGGGATCGGTCCCGCCGACTTCTTCGACCCCTGCGACGAGCTCCGCCGCCGCTTCGGCCGCCTCGTCAACGCTCCCGCGGACAACATCGCCATCATCCCGGCAGCCTCATACGGCGTGGCGACCTGCGCCCGCAACATCGACGTGGCGCGAGGCTCCAACATCGTGCTCACCGCGCGGCAGTTTCCCGGCAACGTCCACAGCTGGCGACGGCTCGCACGTGACCGCGGGGCCGAGTTGCGGGTGACGGATGCGCGCCCCGGCCCCGGGTGCGGCGAGCGCTGGAGCACCCGCATCCTCGAGGCCATCGACACCGATACCGCAGTCGTCACCATGGGCGCCATCCACTGGACCGACGGCACGGTCTTCGACATCGAAGCCATCGCCTCCCGCGCCAGGGAAGTCGGGGCGTACCTCATCATCGACGGCACTCAGTCGGTGGGCGCAATGGAGTTCGACGTGGCCCGCATCCGTCCCGACGCGCTCATCTGCTCCGGTTACAAGTGGCTGATGGGGCCGTATTCCATCGGCCTGGCCTACTTCGGACCGCGCCTTCTTGATGGCGTCCCTCTGGAGGAGACATGGATCGGGCGCGAAGGCAGCCGTGACTTCGCCGGCCTGGCGGGCAACTACCCCGACAGCTACGAACCCGGGGCTACCCGCTACGACGTTGGTGAACGCAGCAACTTCATCCTGGTGCCGATGATGAACGCCGCCCTCGAGTTGGTACTCGAGTGGACACCCGCCCGCATCGCCGAGTACTGCGGGAATCTCACGGGCGAGCTGGTCGAGCGTGCGGGAGAGGCCGGATTCGGGGTCGAGGATGGTCCCTGGCGCGCCCCCCATCTCTTCGGGCTTCACGCCCCCGCCGGCCTCGACCCCAGGGCCGTGAGCGAAGCCCTGGCAACCCGCAACGTGCACGTGTCGCTGCGCGGAAGCGCGCTACGCATCTCGCCCCACGTCTACAATGACGAGGCGGACGTGACCGCGCTCTGGGACGCGCTGCGGTCGGTGCTCACTTGACGGTCGACGTGGCCGTCTCGCCCGCCTGCGCGTACATCTTCCTGGACGAGTCCGGCAATCTGGATTTCAGCCAAAAGGGCACGCGCCACTTCGTGTTGACCGCCGTCAGCACCAAGCGACCGTTCCCCGCGTGTCATGCGCTCGACGCCTACAAGCATGATTGTCTCGAAGACTTCAAACACCGTCTCGACAAAGAGTACTTCCACTGTGCCGAGGACAACCGCCATGTACGCGGTCGAGTTTTTGAGCTCATCGCTACGGGTCTGGACGACATGCGTATCGACAGCATCATCGTAGAGAAGAGCAAGACGGGTCCGGCACTGCGGCAAGGCAAGCGGTTCTACCCGAGAATGCTCGGTTATCTGCTAAAGTGGATACTCCCGAGGGAATTGACCATGGGTGCCGAAAAGGTGCTTGTCATCACCGACAAGTTGCCAATCAGAGAGAAACGTCACGCAGTGGAGAAGGCGTGCAAGCTAGCCTTGGCAAACAGCTTGCCACGAACCGTGAAGCACCAGATCCTCCATCATGAATCCCGTTCCCACTACTTGTTGCAAGTGGCCGATTACTGCTGTTGGGCCAGCGGAGTACCACGGGCTCAAATCACGACAGGAGATCACGTAAGTCTAATCAGGGCTGCACGATCTGCGCTTTCTGCCCTTGAGCCGCATCTACTCCGGTCGTACAGAAACCGCAGGAAAATCCCCATCAATTCGCGGGAATCGCGTCGCGGCGAAATCTGATGTTCTCCATGAGATTTTTTGTCTCCACATGCACCGTGATGTCCCGCAGACTACCGATGCTCAACCGAAGCGGTTCGAGTCCATCGTCCCGCGTGTCAATCGCAATTCGGTGCTCTCGTTGGTCCCGATACCTCTCGTGCTTGCAGAACACGGGGCCAAAAGTCTGGTCTCCATGCAACTCGACCTGCCGGGGAAAGGCATCGTAGTACTCTACGGCGCGGGCGTGCGAGACGAATCCCTCCCGCTCTGCGGCAGCCTTGACCTGGTCGAGAAACCTCTCGACATCCAACACCACCACCGTGTGTGCACCGATGCGAACGAAGGCTTGGAGGGACGCCTGTAGCCGCTGCATGAACTGGTGTGCCATTTCGGGACGCTCTGCCTCATACCGATCCGAGCGCACCAAGGCGGTGCAGAACAGGGCGAGCCTGTCAGTGGAGTTGTACCTGAGTCGGGTTTTCGTGACGCCGGGTATTCGGTGCTGTTTTCCCGATTGCTCGTCGACAATGAAAAGTTCGCCAACCTGATCGCCCGTATGCACGATCATTCCCTCGTCTTCGTCGCCCCGGTCTCGATCCTCCAATCCCCGGAAGTAGGGAACCCGACGGCAGAGCAGAATCCCGTCCATAAACTGCTCGGCGTGCTCCCTTTCGCTGTAGAGCTTCATCAGCGCGCCGAGAAATACACCCGTGTCCCGATCTCTCATCGCGTTCCCGCATTGACTTCAATCGCGCCCAGCCGTCGGCTCAGGCCCTGGAGTCGCGCGCGCGATTCCAATCTCGTCCCGGTAGAATGCCCGGCCACGACCAGTGGGCGTCCACATCGGTGGTTTTCGACCTGTTCCCCCCTACCCTTCGCTAGGACCATTTCGTTGCGCCTATTCTGGCGGGGTAACTCTGACTGCCCGCTCAAACCTTCTCAGCGCCTGAGCGAGCCGTTTACGCATGGCATGCTGCCGCTCGCGTTTACGCATGGAGCGAACCCGTGCCTCAACATCAATGTCGCCCGTGAGCACCGATCCTATCAAGCTCCGGGTCAGGGCCGATTTCGCTAGTTCGACCAGCAACAAGAATTCCCGCTTGGACTTGGCGATCGACCGTATCTCCGGGATCACGGCTCGCACTTGGCCGGGGAGGCTTGGAAACTCGGCTTCGAGTAGCTTGCCGTCCGCGGTCTCCCAGAGGTCTCGTCGATACACCTTCTCAAGTTTTTTCTGGGCATCCTTCCCGGAGACGGCGAGTTTACCTCGCCGGATGCGGTCGAAGATCCGCCTACGGAGCAGACGTAGCTGCTTCGGGATCGCGGGATTATCGATTACGGGATCGCCATAGACCGGCAACTCTTCTACGGGCATCGCCAATGAATCAAGAAACTCCTCAAGTGGTTGAGCTGCTTTTCGCTCGTTACAGGCGCGACAACAGGTCGCCCAATTCGTCATCTCATCGAGTCCGTCGAGGGCGAGGGGAATCAAGTGATCGATCGTCAGTTCCTCCGCTCGACACTCAACGCCACAGTAGACGCACACGCGGTCGTCCCGCCGGTAGACCTCCCGCCGCATGTGCTTCGGGATTGACCCCCGGGTTGTGCGGCTCTTGCGCGTGAACCGGTCTCTCATGGGACTTGCTGGTTCGACCCGCGCCCGACTGCCAGATTTGAGACCAATCCAGACCGGGGACGCCGGACGCCATGTTGGTCAGCCTCCCGCCTCGGCGGACCCTCAGCAGCCCGTACGTTTGGAGTAGGTGTCTTGGAGCGCCCGGGCCGCAGTCGCGGATCGCTATCGAGCGTCCGGTATCGCGGGCCAACACTCGTCACCTGCCTATGGGCGATAGCGTTGCGTTCGGTCGGCCAGATTTCTCTCACGCTGCTCCGCCGAAAAGCATGCCGTTCAGCCGCGCCTGCCACTCGTCCTCATCGACGACCTCGAAGCGCACCACCTTGCTCCGCATCGCGGGCACGAACTCGGCCCAATCGGTCTTGCGGGCGTGCTCGCCGCAGATGTCGAAGACGGATCGCTTGTACTCGGTGTCCTCCGATTCCCTCAGGTGGACCCCCTTGGTTTCGACCACGAAGACTCGCCGGAATCCGTCGCCCCCGCCGGGCTGGTCATCCCGCAGCGTCACGATGAAGTCGGCGTAAATCCGGCGCGGCTTCCACCCCTGCACGTAGTAGTCCTTGCGGGAGCGGTTGCGGTACCAGAAGAAGAGCCGCGCCTGCTGGTCCAGGTACGTCGCCACCTTGTTCTCGAATTGGTTGAGATCGTCTTCCGTGGTGATATCGAACAGGTTGCGCTGGTAGTCGCTGCCGTCTTCCCGGTTCGCCTGCTTCGCCTTCGGAACCTCGATCTCCTCGGGCAGGCGAGTGAATTCCTCCGCGACGACCAGAAAACGCATCCTCCCCGACTCCAGCAGGCCGTGGAAGACCTCTCGCGACAAGCGGTCGCGTTCCCTCTCGATCCGGCGCCGCAACTCTTCGAGCACGAACACGTGATTGGCCGCCACGCGCTCCCCCGGGTAGCGTGCGAGCAGTGCTTCGAAGGCGCGCCGGGCCAGATCGCGGCCCTGCCATGGGTTAGGAACCAAGTCCAGCAGATGGCTGGCCGCGAAGAAGTAGTCCACCGGATCGCCGCCGTTGCCCGAGTCTGCATCGCCCGGGGTCTCCGCAGTTCCCGGATCACCGGAGCCCGCGACCTCCGCCCGCGAAACGGATGCGTCGCCGGCAACGTTGGTCACCAGTACGGCGTCCCCGTCGCCCCTCTCGCCCAACGTCAGATCATCCAAGGCGGACAGGTCGATGTCGTCCCATCGCACCCGCGAGAGGATGTCCGCCTCGTAGTGCACCAGACGCCACCCGTCCAAGTCCCGAATCATGAAGGCCGGCAAGACGAGATCCCGCGCCGCTGTCCGATACCGCGCCCGTTGTCGTGTTGTGAGCTTCTCCGGCGGGCGGAGGGGACCATCGTCGGAGACCACTCGCCCCTCAAGGCCCTGCAACCCCTCCAGCCCAAATCCCCTTCTGACCTCCTTCAGCAACTCGTTCCCGCGTCGGCTGAAGCAGAACACGTAGCTCTCGTCCAGCAGCGCCACCCCGGTCTTGCTCGCGTAGGGCTGTCGCAGGATCCGGCCCACAAGCTGGGTGATCCCCGTCCTCGACATCGGGTTGGTAAGGATCGTGAGGACGTAGGCGAACGGGCAGTCCCAACCCTCCTGAAGTGCCTGCTTGGTGATGATGAAGCGGATCGGGCAGTCGCGGGACAGCAGGCCGCCAACGTCGTCCACCTCCTTCAGTTCGTCCTTCGAGCTGGTCTTGACCGCGATGTATTCCGGTGCGATTCCCGGGTGTTGGAGCAAGTACTCGCGCACGTCGTCGGTGTGAACGTACCCCGGCTTCCTTTGCTGCTTCCCGGTGCGTTCCACCTGAATCACGCAGATGGGCCGGATGTAGGTGCCGGACTCGGCTTCGTGAAGCCGTGCCTCGGCTTCAAGGGCTTCGCGGTGTTCGACCGACTCCAGCAGCGTGCCGCGCCAGTCGCCGCCCGCCTTGTTCAGGATGTGAAGGTCGAGCTTGATCATTTCCTCGGCGTTGAGTTCCCGGCCCAGGATCTCAACGAGCACGTTCGCGCCTTTGGCCGGGGTGGCCGAAAGCTCGACGATCATGCAGGGATTGAATCCTTCGAGCGTTTTCTTCGCGTTGGCGCTGTACGCCTTGTGTCCCTCGTCGAGGATGATGAGCGGCCGCAGTAGCCGCACCGTGTTCCCGAGCGATGTCTTGATGTAGCGGCCCCAGAAGCCCGCCGTTTGCTCGAAGGTGTCGAGATTGGGGTGTTCCTCCAGCATCTTGGCGTGCGCTGTCGGATCGTCGTCTGGAGGGAAGAAACGGTCGAAGCCCCCGCTGTCGCGGAACATCCGGAGGGTGTCCTTCGTCTTCCGGTTGGCGGACGGGAGCATGAGCACGAGAACGCAGAGGTTCTCGGCGACATCGCGCGGGCCGAACGCCGTGGTCTTCTCGAAGATGCGCGTGCGCTGGCCGGACGACAGATCGAGTTGCTGGCGGTAGGGGTGGTCGCGGTCCTTGAGGGCCTTGAGTGTCTGGTTGTAGATCTGCGTCGTCGGCACGATCCACAGCACCAAGCCGCGCCGACTCTGCCGGAAGTGCGCGTTCACGAGATCGATTACTCGCGTCGCAAGCAGTGTCTTGCCGCCGCCGGTCGGAATCTTGAGGCAGAAGCAGGGAAGATGCTCGCCGAGCCCGTTCCGCCGGGGATGGTACCGCCGTCTGGTGGCGGTCCTGTCCCATGCTCGTTGCACCCAGTCCGAACCCCAGTTCGGATTGTGTTTCCGCGCCTCTTCGTCCTCGGCCCGCCACTTCGCCAACTCCGCGATGAAGCTGCGAACCCTCGCGACCGTACGCTTCTGGTATTCCTTCAGGATCATCGTTCCAGCCTATCGATCGCTTCGTAGATCTGGAAGGGCAGCTGCTGGAAGTCGATCCGGTACTGGTGAAGGAATTCGCGATCCAGGTACTTGGTGGGCGCGAAGACGAGCCTCCTTCGCGATCCCCCTTCCGGCAGGGCGCGGGCCTCGGCGAGCGAGAGCGCGAGACTCTTGAGCTCATCGACATCCGGCTGGTAGAAGAGGAAGACATCGTGGGACGAGGTGCGTCCGACGAACCCGGTGTCCGGATTGGTCTCGGCTGGGTCGAACTCCTGCCCGGTCGCGGTGAAGAAGATGTATCCCGCGAGCTTCTCCCAGGAAGGCAGGTGGGAGCCGTCGAGGAGCGACTCTTGCTGCATGGGACGGCCAAGCTCGAAGTAGCTGAACGTGCCCCCGAGCCCAGCCTTGAGGGCGTCGTCCTTTGCGCTCGGAACACCCTTGATGACGCGGCGGACGCGCTCGGCCGTGATGTTGTCGGCGTAATCCTCACACTCGACAAGGATGAAGCGCCGGTTACCACCGTCTTCCCGGTTCTGGGCGAGGACGGCGTGGGCCGTGGTGCCGGAACCGGCGAAGGAATCGAGGATGATGGAGTCGGGATCGCTGGCGATCTGGAGGATGCGGCGAACAAGGCGAGACGGTTTGACGGTGTTGAATACGTCTTCGGATCGCTCGAATTGGAGCGTGGAGACCAGCTCCTTCTTCGCCTCCTGCGTGTTGCCGACATCGGTGTGAAGCCAGAGGGTCTGCGGGACCAATCCCTGCTTCACTTCAGAGAGAAACCGCTTGAGGCGGGGGATGTTGTTCCCCTTCGCACCCCACCAGATGCGATTGTCTCTGTCGAGCTTCCAGAACTTCTCTTCGGAGAATAGCCAATACCTACCCGGAGGCGGTCCCGAAATGACACGTCCACCAGGGCAAGTAATTGAATAGGTTCCCTTGGAGTATGGGTTGCGCGCGGTGAGATTATCGGAAATCCACGAGCCCCGATGGTCATCGTCGGGATTGGCATAGCGGGCGTCGGCGGCCGCCGTGCGCGGAAGTAGGTTCCTTCTGAAAAGCTCCTTTCGCTTCGCATACACGACTACGAAGTCGTGATTCTCTGAGAAGTACTTCGCGCTGCTCTTCGGTGCGAAGATCTTCTGCCAAACCACGGTGGCCACGAGATTCTCCTCGCCGAACACTTCGTCCATCAGGCACCGGAGATGGTGCACCTCGTTGCCGTCGATGGACACGAAGATAGCCCCGTCCTCCCGGAGCAGTTCGCGCAGGAGCTTGAGGCGCGGCATCATCATGCAGCACCACTTGTCGTGGCGGGTCAGGTCGTCCCGGTCCACCACGCGCCCCAGCCAGTCCCGCATGAGGGGCGAGTTCACGTTGTCGTTGTAGGCCCAGCCCTCGTTCCCGGTGTTGTAGGGCGGGTCGATGTAGACGCACTTCACCTTGCCGTGGTAGGTCGGCAGCAGGGATTTCAGCGCGGCCAGATTGTCTCCGTGGACGATAAGGTTGTCGTGGAGGTTCGCCTTCTCGCTCAGCCCCTTCTCGCGCACCGGCAGGAGTTCGTGGAACGGCACAGCCAAGTGATGGTTCTCCACGAAGACCTTTCCCTTGAAGTGGAGCCGTGGCAATGAGCCCTCCTCTGGCACGTTCTGGGCATCTCCAGCGCCCGCAGCATCGGTCGCCGGATGAGACCCCTCAAGCTAATGCGCCGCAGCCCGGTCGCGCATGGCGGAAGACGATTCATCCAGAGGCTAGCGCAGGTCTCATCGGGATGCCGACATCAGGCCTATCGCTCGAATCCTCCCCCGCCACGCTCGGGGCCTCTGGGCCGGGGCGGCCGGGGAACTGGGATGACGACGCTCGGCCCGCGCTCGCGCTCCCGTGTCTGTTCACGCTCCCTCATCGTCTCCCGCACCGCCCATGCGCGCCGCTCCGCGAACACCAGCCTACTTCGATAGAACTTGCTCCAACCGCGCTCGATCTCCCGGGCGCGCTCGCCGTGTGCCTTGCCCAACTCGGCCCGCTCGTCCCTGTGGTACCGGTCGAGATCCTCGCGCCAGCCCTCGACCAGATCCTCCCGGCCCCGGATCGCCCCGGCCAGTTCCCTGAGCGAGCGATCGAGCCGCCAGATCCGGAGCCGCCCGAGCACGGTGCGGCTCTCCCGGTCGAGCCTCTGCCGCATCTCCTCCTGCCGCTTGTGCAGTTCGGCCCATTCCTTCCGCGCCCGGGTCTCAAGGTGCTGGAAGCTCGACTGGCGCCCGTCCGCGACCGTCTCCCAAGCCTCCGCCTCGCCATGCCGCCATGCGTCCATGTCGACTTGATCCTCGCGGCGCGGCTTCATCGTCCGACGCGCTCGCCCGGGCTGCATCCCCTCGCGGCGAACGCGCGCCCAGTGTCGGGGCCGGTCCCCCGTCGGCCGAGGCACCTCCTGGCCCGCCCGCCGCCGCTCGTTGTTCCTGACCCGCCGCTCGCACCGGATCCGGCCCTGCTCCCGCTCGTAGCCCTCGGCCCAGCGCGACAGCCGGAGCTTGCTGTTGCCCAGCGTCGCCGCCTTCCCGGTCTCCGG
>JAJDYN010000007.1 GCA_022825135.1 Gemmatimonadota bacterium
GGTTTCGAGGAAGCAGGCGGGTAGACTCTCGAGAACTTTTCGGTCGGCCGTGCGGCCAACTTACTCGGCGTCTCCAGAAAGGAGGTGATCCAGCCGCAGGTTCCCCTACGGCTACCTTGTTACGACTTCGCCCCAGTTACCGATCTTGCCTTCGGCCGCTCCTTCCCGAGGGTTAGGTCACGGACTTCGGGCACTACCGGCTTCCATGGCGTGACGGGCGGTGTGTACAAGGCCCGGGAACGTATTCACCGTGGCGTTGCTGATCCACGATTACTAGCGATTCCGGCTTCATGCAGTCGAGTTGCAGACTGCAATCCGAACTTAGACCGGCTTTGTGCGATTAGCTCACCCTCGCGGGATCGCGACGCTTTGTACCGGCCATTGTAGCACGTGTGTAGCCCCAGACATAAAGGCCATGCTGACTTGACGTCATCCCCACCTTCCTCCGGTTTATCACCGGCAGTCCCCCATGAGTCCCCGGCCGAACCGCTGGCAACATAGGGCAAGGGTTGCGCTCGTTGCGGGACTTAACCCAACATCTCACGACACGAGCTGACGACAGCCATGCAGCACCTGTCATGCCGTCCCGAAGGAGGCCTCCTGTTTCCAGGAGGTTTCGTCATGATGTCAAGCCCAGGTAAGGTTCTTCGCGTTGCTTCGAATTAAACCACATGCTCCACCGCTTGTGCGGGCCCCCGTCAATTCCTTTGAGTTTCAGCCTTGCGGCCGTACTCCCCAGGCGGGGCACTTAATGCGTTAGCTGCGACACCGAATCCGTCTATAGACCCGGCATCTAGTGCCCATCGTTTACGGCGTGGACTACCAGGGTATCTAATCCTGTTTGCTCCCCACGCTTTCGCTCATGAGCGTCAGAACTGGCCCAGCTAGCCGCCTTCGCCACCGGTGTTCTTCCTGATATCTACGCATTCCACCGCTACACCAAGAATTCCGCTAGCCTCTACCAGTCTCCAGTCCCCCAGTATCCGTCGCCAGTCCGGGGTTGAGCCCCGGAGTTTCACGGCGGACTTAAGGGACCGCCTGCGAGCGCTTTACGCCCAGTGATTCCGAACAACGCTTGCGCCCTCCGTCTTACCGCGGCTGCTGGCACGGAGTTAGCCGGCGCTTCCTCTGGGGGTACCGTCAACCGTGAACGCTGTTCGCGTCCACGAAGTTCTTCCCCCCTGACAGTGGTTTACACCCCGAAGGGCTCCCTCCCACACGCGGCGTCGCTGCGTCAGCCTTGCGGCCATTGCGCAATATTCCCTACTGCTGCCTCCCGTAGGAGTCTGGGCCGTATCTCAGTCCCAATGTGGCGGGTCGTCCTCTCAGACCCACTACGCGTCATCGCCTTGGTGAGCCGTTACCTCACCAACAAGCTGATACGCCGCGACCCCCTCGCCTGGCGGGAGCTTGCAAGCAGAGGCCCCCTTTGGTCCGCATCCCATGCGGGACGCGGATGTCATGCGGTATTAGCCCGGGTTTCCCCAGGTTGTCCCCCACCTGACGGCAGGTTGGTCACGTGTTACTCACCCGTTCGCCACTCGGCTCCAGGCGCAAGCACCTGGTCCTCGTTCGACTTGCATGTATTAGGCACGCCGCCAGCGTTCGTCCTGAGCCAGGATCAAACTCTCCGTAAAAAAAGAAAGCTCGAACAGCTCCTAATCGAACGCCGATCTCGTAGATCGTCCGTTCGGAATCTACGTTGCTTGAACCCCTGTCCTCCTCGGGCGGATGCCGGGAAGACGACGCGGCAGGACGTAGCGCCTGCACGCGAAAGGGGCCCGCCTCACTTCCTCGAAACCCCAATTTTCAAAAAGCTCCGGCACCGTACAGGCTGCCGGAATCATGGACTCCCGCAAGCGCGGCAACTCCGTCGCTTCGGGAGCGTACGATGGTAACCCCTCCCGCCAGGGGAGTCAACCCGCGTTCAGGGGTTCCCTGCGGATTCGGATTCCGGGGCCGCGCTGCCCCGGGCCGCGACCAGGAGCTGCCGTCCGGCCTTGCCCGCCGGGACCACGTCGTCGGCCAGTGCAGCGGTGGGTATCTCGTGCGCTTCGATGCGGTGTCCGTGGCGCAGCGTCAGGTACGCTTCCATGGCACGGTAGGCCGGCAACCCCAGCGAGCGCAGGTAGTCCGCCGTGCCCCGGTTGCGGTCGACGACGCGCTGCCAGAACTCACGCGCATCCGGCCCCGGGAAGGGTGCGGAGTCCTTCTGCGACTCGTGCCTGAAGATGGCCTGCACCTTGCTCCGCAACTCCCCTTCCGAGAGCGGGACCAGCACGGTGGCCTCGTTCACGCTCCACTCCTGCCAGGCCCCCCGGTAGAGCCATAGCCAGGGCACTTCGCCGGTGTAGCGTTCCAGCGCCCGCTCCACGGTTTCAAGGCACATCCGGTGGGTGCCGTGGGGGTCGGAGAGGTCGCCCGCGGCAAACACCATCGACGGACGCACCTCCTCCAGCAGAGCGGCCACGATCGCCACATCGGCTTCCGTGATCGGGTTCTTTCTGACCGTTCCCGTCTGGTAGAAGGGCAGGTTCAGAAAGCGGGCGCAATCACTTGAGAGCCCCAGAGCCTGGATGCCGGCGACCGCCTCGCTCTCGCGGATGACGCGCTTCAGGTGCTGCACCACGACCGGGTCCCCCTCCCCGGGCTCCTTGAGTGCAAGCTCCCTCTCCACCCGGTGGAGAACTTCCCCCAGGGTCTCGCGGTCCCCGAGCTCGATGACGTCGGCGGTGCGTCGCATGAAGTCGAGATAGCGGCGGATCTCGTGGTCGAAGACGGCGATGTTGCCCGAGGTCATGTACGCGACGGTCAGGCGATTGCCGTTCTCGGCCAGCTTGCGCAACAGGCCGCCCATGGAGATCACGTCGTCGTCGGGATGGGGCGAGAAGACGAGCATCCGCTGGCCGCGCGGCAACCGGCTCTTCCCGCGGATCTTGGAGATCAGCGCGTTGAATACCTCACCGTTGAGTGGTTCCGCCGACCCGTGCCGGGACACCAGCGATCCGAGGTGGTGCTCGCGGTAGTCGTCGGTGGACAGGTGGAGGATCGGCTTGCTCGAGCGCCGGCTGAGCCAGACAACCGCCTCCACTTCGCGGTGCGGGGTCCATTCCACGTCGCTCACCAGCCAGGGGGTGCGGATGCGCGTCAGCTCGCCGGCGGCCGGAGGATCGAGGTACACCGTCGCGTGAGGGTGCTGCTGCAGGAAGGTGGCGGCGACATCGGCGTGCACCTCCCCCTCGACGGCGCGTCGCACGATTTCGGCCTTGTGCTCTCCCGTCGCCAGCAGGATCACCTCGCGCGCTTCCAGAATGGTCTCGACCCCCATCGTGATCGCGCGGGAGGGAACGTTCTCCTCGCCGAAGAAGTCGTCGGCCGCGTCGGCCCGCGTTACGACATCGAGATACAGGCAGCGCGTGCGCGACTCACGCCGGGAACCCGGCTCGTTGAAGCCGATGTGTCCGCTGCGGCCGATTCCCAGAATCTGAAGGTCGATCCCCCCGGCCTCGCGAATGCGGCGTTCGAAGTCGAGGCAATGGTCCTCCACCTCGGCTTCGGCCAGATCGCCCCGGGGGATGTGACGGTTCCGGGGCGGGATGTTGACGAAGTCGAAGAGGTTTTCCCGCATGTAGCGATGGTAGCTGTGCACGCTGCCGGGCTGCATCGGGAAGTACTCGTCGAGGTTGAAGGCCACGACGTTGGAGAAATCCAGACTCTCCTCCCGGTGGAGGCGGATGAGTTCCCGGTACACGCCGACGGGGGTGGAGCCGGTCGCCAGGCCGAGAACCGCATGGCGGCCCTCGCGACTGCGTTCGCGGATGAGCGTCGCGATTCGCCCGGCGACCTCGGCGGCGAGGCTGTCGTGATCCGGCATGATGCGAACGGCGATCCGCTCGCGACGTGCCAAGCCGGCTCCGGGCATGGAATGCGCCTGCCTTGAGGGATGGTCGGCCCGGGTTCCGACTCCGCGGAGATCCCTGCCGGGGCCGGAAGCCCTCTCCACGAGCCAGGCCCGGGACTGGAAGCAAGGTGAGCGACCGGACTTGAACCGGCGACCTCCAGGGCCACAACCTGGCGCTCTAACCACCTGAGCTACGCCCACCACATGAGAGGTCGGCGGGACCGCGAGGCTCGCCGTCCTCAGGGCTCTGATTCGAAGGTGCCTCCCAAACGAGCGACGAAAGGTAATCCGCCGCTCGATGCGCGTAAACCACGGCGCGTACGAGAGACCGGACCCTCGTCCGCCCCGCTCGAGGCGGACGAGAACCCGGAAACCGGACGGTCTCCGACCGCCTCTCGGCCAACGGAAGACAAGACGAGGCGCGCCCGCCAGGACTCGAACCTGGGACCTACGGATTAGAAGTCCGTTGCTCTATCCAGCTGAGCTACGGGCGCCTGTTTTCGGGGAAAGGGGCCGGACCCCTAGATCTTGACGACGTTCTCCGCCGCAGGGCCCTTCTGCCCCTGGACGATGTCGAATTCGACCCGCTCCCCTTCGGTCAACGAACGATACCCGTCGACCTGGATGGCCGAGTGGTGTACGAAGCAGTCCCGATCACTGCCCTCGGGCGTAATGAACCCGAAGCCCTTCGCATCATTGAACCACTTCACCGTACCGGTGGTACGCATCCCGCGCTCCTTGCCCGCGCTCACCCGCGGCCTGTTTGGTGGCCGCCGGGACCCGGCACATCCGGCCCCGCGACGTCCAACTGCTCAAAATCGCCCCAATGTTACGGGCGCGTGCCGCCCGATGTCAACGTTCCGTCGCGCGCGACCGCACAGGCAGAGCGAATACCCGCGATCGGCCCGGCGCCGGTCCATGGCGAGGGGACCTGCCGCACCGCGCGGCCAACGCAGCCGCGCTCGAATCCCGGTTCCTCCACCCACCAGCGGTGGTGGCGGGCTCGTGACATGGAGATGAGAACACGTTATCATTTTGGTTCGGGTACTCACAGTCCTTACCATTACGCTCCCGTCGCCGACGTGACACCATGAAGCACTTCGTTGCAACCGTCCCGTCGAATGCGCATCTGGCCTCCGGGTCGCGACTCACGGCGTGCGCTGCGGCCTGGTGTGGCGTGCACTGCGCCCTCACGCCGTTCCTGGTCGCGGCGGCACCGGCGCTTGCGCTCTCCGAAGGCATCGAACGGGGGGTATGGGCCGGGACGGTCCTTGTCGGCGCGGCGATGCTCGTCATGGGCCCGGCCCGCACGAATGCGCCGGTGGTCCTCACCTTTGTCGGGGGAGCCCTGCTCTGGGCGGCGTCCCTCGCGGGTTGGCTCGAACCGGTGCCCGAGACCATGACGTCGGCTGCCGGCAGCCTGACGCTCGCGGGCGCCCTCTTGCACGGTGCGCGTGTCTGTCGGGCGGACGCTTGCGCCATGTGCGCCGACGAGGGACACGCGGATCGAGGAGGCTGACTTCGATGCGACGAGACACCCGTCAGCGTCGGGCGATCCGTCGGGTGTTCATGAACGTCGACCGCCCCCTCACGCCCGAAGAGATCCTCGAGTACGGCCGACGGATCGTGCCTTCGCTGGGGCTGGCAACCGTCTACCGGACCGTCAAGATCTTCGTGGCTGAGAGGTGGCTGTCGGAGGTGGAGCTTCCGGGCGGAGGGCTTCGGTACGAACTGGCGGACCGGCCGCATCATCACCACTTCCTGTGCCGCTCCTGCGACCAGGCGTTCGATGTCCATCGGTGTCCGGATGAAGTCGAACGGCTGGCGCCCAGGGGCTTCGAGGTCGACGGCCACGAGCTGACGCTCTTTGGTCGCTGCGTGACGTGCCGGTAACGGGTCGCTGAACCGGCAGTTCAGGGTGCTCCCGAAACCCGGCGGCTCGAAGACGCGCGCCTTCGGGACGCTCCTTCGTCCTGGGGTCTTCGTTCTCCCGTTCGCCCTGGCCGCGTGCGGGTCGGGCGCGTCCGACGAACCGGGGACGGTCGCGGGCGAGGTGCTGGACACCCTCTTTGCGGAGGTCTTCAGCGTCGTCGAGCGGGACGGTTATCGCATTGTCGACATCGAGGCGTCGGTCGTCACCTGGGGCGGAACGGCAGGCGGACCGCCGCAGCTCCGTGCACTCGGGGTCGAGGACCGGATCGTCGCGGTTGGCGGGCACAGCAGCTACGACGATGGCCTGCGCCGCATGGCCCGGTCCGGTGAAATTCAGCAGATCGGCTATGGCTGGCACATGCCGCCGACGCTCGATGCGCTGGTGGCTGCGCGGCCGGACGTGCTGGTCGCGCGCATGGCCGACCTCACGCACACCCGTCATATGGAGCGCGTCGAGTCGCTCGGCATTCCGGTCGTGCCGACCTTCGTCGATGCGGAGCCGCACTAAATGGGCCGTGTGGCATGGGTCCTTCTGATGGGCTTGCTCACCGGGAAGGAGGCGGAGGCAGGTGCCGACGACGATCCCTAGCTCGATACCTTTGCCGACCTCTCGACGGAACCGCTCCTCAGGGACGCAACGGGCGCCGATTGCTGGATGTTCCGCGACCCGCTGTCCACAAGGTTCGAAGATCGGAACGTGCTCTCGCGCTTCAAGGCGTATCGGGAGGACTGCCTGTTCCGGGAGCCGGACAGGCCCCATCCCACCGCCGATTCGTGGGAGGTGTGGGAGATGGGGACCATCCGGCCGGACTGGCGGCTGGCCGACATCGTGAAAATGGTGCACCCGGACTGCGCGACGGCGTCTCGGCGAGGCCTACGCGCGCAGCCTCGGCGTCAGGGTGACGCCGTTGAGACCTGCCGTTCTTGCGGCAACCGTCGAGGACGTCATCGCGCTCGCCCGGCAGCCCTTCACGGGCTGGCAGGGTGGATTGGCGGACAATGACAGGGCCGCAATCGCCGACGCGGTGGCGGTTACCGGCGTCGAGCCCTTCCTGCGCCGCTACTTCAGCGGCCTCAGCGACGGGGAGCGACAGCGCGTGATGATCGCGCGTGCGCTCGCACAGACCCCGCACCTCATGATCCTCGACGAGATCACGTCCGCTGCCAGCGGTCGCGGGGCACGTTCAATCGGGGCGGCCGGATTCGAACCGGCGACCTCCTGCTCCCAAAGCAGGCGCGCTACCGGGCTGCGCCACGCCCCGTCTTCTCTTGATTCTAGTAGTGGAGGGTTTCGCGCAGGTGTGAGCCGAGTGCCCGGAAGGCCTGACCCCGGTGGCTGCGCGCATCCTTTTCTTCGGCATCGAGCTCGGCGAACGTCCGGCCTGCATCGGGATCCAGGAAGTGTGGATCATACCCGAAGCCGCCTTCCCCCCGTGGCTCCACGACGATGGTGCCCGGCGCCTCGCCCCGGAACACAAGCGGCTCGCCCATGCCGAAGTGCAGCACGGCGACGCACACGAAGCGTCCGGTGCGGCGATGGGGCTTGTGGCTCGCGAGCAGCTTGACCAGGTGCTCGTTGTTGGCGCGGTCGCGGTCCGCGCCGGTGACATCCTCCGGCACGGGCGCGAAGCGCTTCGAGCGCACCCCGGGAGCACCATCGAGCACATCCACCTCCAGACCGGAATCGTCCGCGATGGTCGCAGCTCCACAGAGGCTGTTGAAGTATGCGGCCTTGGCCTTGGCGTTCTCTTCGAAGGTGTCGAAGGCCTCGACCTTGTCTTCCTCCGGGGAGAAAGGGATGCCGGCTTCGTCGAGGCTCAGAACCCGCAGTCCGGGATCCTTTCCCAGGATCCGCCGGATCTCGTCCAGTTTGTGCGGGCTGCGGGTGGCGGCAACCAGCGTGAGTGCGTGCGACGGGCTCATGCGCGCGCTCCTGTCTGTTGGGTGTCCCTGGTCGGTGTCGGTCGCGAGGCCGCTCCAGCCGGGCAGCGAAGCGACGATGACGTTTCGCGACAGAAACTCTCTACGGGAACGGGGGCCGACGCAAGTGACTAGCCGGAATCCGGCTCGGCTCGGTCGGATGGCGCGGGTTCCGCTTGGCGGATGCGGCGCACCAGCCTGGTGGTGGACCGCCCCGGAAGATACGGAACCAACACGACTTCACCGCCCGCGGCCTCGACCTCCTCGCGGCCGACCATCTCCTCCAGCGCGTAGTCGTCGCCCTTCACCAGCACGTCCGGGAGCAGCGCCGAGATGAGCGCGCGGGGGGTGTCGGAATCGAACGGGGTGATCACGTCGACGCTTGCGAGCGCGGCGAGCACGGCCGCGCGGTCGTGCAGCGTGACGTAGGGGCGGTGCGGCCCCTTGAGGCGGGCGACCGAGGCGTCGGTGTTGAGCCCCACCACGAGCGTGTCACCCAGGGCGCGGGCGGCGGCCAGATACTCCACGTGGCCGCGGTGCAGGATGTCGAAGCATCCGTTCGTGAACACGAGGCGGCCGGCGCGGGGACGGCCGTGGCGGGCGAGAAGCTCGTCGATGGCGAGCAGCTTGTGGCCGAGGGTGCCGGGCGGGGTCGTCAAGGGGACGGCGGTTCGGCGGGAGCGCGAGAGAGGTCGGCCAGGATCTCGCCCGCGCCCCGGCCCAGCAGGACCCCCGCCAGGTCGGCTGCGAGGCGTTCCGGTTCGGCCTGACGGCCGGTGCGGTCGGCACGGATGACCCGGCGGCCATCGGGGCTGATCACCATCGCCCACAGCCTGAGGCCGCCCGGGTAGGGCAACCCCAGCACGCCGACGGGCAGGTGGCATCCGGCGCCCAGCAGACGCAACAGCTCCCGCTCGGCCCGCACTGCCTGCCTGGTGGGGCGGTCGTCCAGGGTTGCCGCGAGTCCGCGGGCCCGGCGGTCGCCGCGGCGCACCACCACGGCCAGCGCGCCCTGCCCCGCGGCCGGCAGCCACGCCGTCCGCTCCAGAAGCTCGCTCGCGCGGTCGAGGATGCCCATCCGCCCAAGGCCGGCGGCAGCCAGCACGAGAGCGTCGCATTCGCCCCGGCCGAGTCTGGCCAGCCGGGTGTCCACGTTGCCGCGCATGGGCACCACGGTGCAGTCGGGGCGGAAGGCGCGAGCGAGCGCGGCGCGGCGCTGGGAACCGGTTCCGATGCGGGAGCCGGCGGGCAGGGTGGCCAGCGTGCGCTGCTCGCCCGGCGGCAGCACCAGCGCGTCGCGGGGATCCTCGCGCGCAGGGGTCGCGGCGACACACAGCCCGGGCGGCATCCGGGTCGGAATGTCCTTGAGGGAGTGCACCGCCAGGTCGACCCTGCTGTCGAGCAGGGCCTCGTCCAGCGCGCTCGTGAACACCCCCTCCCCACCGATGCGCGCGAGGGACGCATCCGCCAACCGATCGCCCCGGGTGCGGATGGTGTGCATCGGCACTCGCGCGCCGTCCGCCTCGAGGGCTGCCGCCACCTGTCGGCTCTGGATCAGGGCAAGCTTCGACCCTCGGGTCCCCAGCCGCAGCCGGGGCGCTTCCGGTCTGACCTGCGAGGACCCCGCCGACACTCGAAGACCGGGGTCAGAACGCCCGCAGGATCAGGAACGCCGCAAGCAGCACGGCAACCCAGAGCACCATGCTCCCGGTAGGCCAGGAGCGCGCCAGCGCGCCGTGCGGCCCCGTGTGGCGGAAGGCGCCGCCGAGCACCCGGTTCACGCCTCCCAGCGCCGCGCCGCGAACGGCGCCATCCGCCGCACGAATTGCCGATCCGACCCGCCGCACGATCGCCGGCGCCAGCTTCCGGTAGGTCCACTCCACATCCAGGTTCAGGGCGCGGATTTCGTCCGGGTAGATGCGCGCCAGCCGGAAAAGGACGACGGCGCCGATCGCGAACGCCAGCAGTTGCAGCTGGGTCACAACGTGCGTGACATCGTAGGGATTGTAGTCGACGTCGAAGGGAAGGAGGTCATAGAGCAGCCATGGCATCGAGCCGATCGCTACGCACCCGATGGCGCCCACGGTCATCGCGGCAAGCATGTTCCAGGGCGGCTCGCGCGTCCGGATGCCCGAGTCGTGGGCGAAGAAGGCGAAGAACGGGATCTTGATGCCGGCGTGCTCGACCACGCCCGCGGAGGCGAACAGCATCGCCAGCCAGATCCAGTAGTGATGCTCCTCGAGCAACGCGCTCATGATCAGCGCCTTGCTGACGAAGCCGTTGAAGAGCGGAACCGCCGAAATGGAGGCCGCTCCCACGATGCATAGCACCGTCGTCCACTTCATCGTCCTCCACAGCCCGCCCAGCTCGGACGCCTTGGTGGTTCCCGTCCGATACAGCACCGCGCCCATCGACATGAAGAGCAGGCCCTTGAAGAGCACGTCGTTGAAGGCGTGCGCGACGGCCCCGTTGACGGCCTTCGCCGTTCCCACCCCGATGCCGCACACCATGAAGCCGATCTGGTTGATCATGCTGTAGGAGAGGACGCGCCGGAGGTCGTTCTCGATGACGGCGAAGAAGATGGGGTAGCAGGCCATCACCGCCCCGACGTAGATGAGCAGTTCGGTTTCCGGGAATCCGCGCGCCAGCGCGTACACTGCGACCTTCGTGGTGAAGGCGCTCAGGAAGACCGTCCCCGTGGGGGTGCTCTCCGGATACGCGTCCGTCAGCCAGTTGTGCACCAGCGGGAAGGCGCCCTTGACCGCGATGGCAAGGAAGATGAGCCATCCCGACAGGCCCTCCAACCCGATGTGGCCAAAGGAGATGTCCCCCGTCTGCGCAGCCCGGGCCATCGCCCCGGCCAGGAGCGCCACGCCCGAGACCACCTGGATCACGAGGTAGCGCATCCCCGCCCTGCGCGCCCGCTCGGTGCCGCGCGCGAAGATGAGGAACACCGAGCTGACGGCCAGCACTTCCCAGAAGAGGAAGAGGGTGATCAGGTCGCCCGCGAACACCGCGCCCAGCCCGCTCCCCGCGTACACCAGCGCCGCGGTGTGCTGGAGGGTCGCGGAATCCTCCTTCTTCAGGTGCAGCGAGTAGAGGATGGCGATGAACGCCCCGAGGTGGAACAGATAGCCGAAGAGCAGGCTCAGCCGGTCGGCTCGCACGAGCGACAGCTCGTAACCGAGCATCCCCACGGAGAGCCCGAAGCCCTCCTGGATGCCGGCCACGTTGAGCGCTCCCAGGACGGGAACCGCCAACAGAAGCACGTAACGCGGCCATCCGCGGACGAACGGCACCAGCAGGGCGCCGGCGAAGAAGATCGCGAACGGAGGGAGGCTAGTCGGCATCGTAGTAGTCCTCCGACCTCATCACGATGCGCCTGAGCCCCTTGGCGGCCAGGATCAGTCCCGCCACTCCGAAGAGTCCCCACAGCGGGTAGAACCCCTTGAGGTTCTCCCAGGGGTGTTCGATGTACCGGTCCACGAAGAAGTCGGCGACCAGCAGCCCCGCCGAGACCAGGAAGAAGGCGCCCAGAATGATGCGGGTCGCCTTCGGCCCGACGCTCGAAGGCGGATGGCCGTCGTCGTGCCCCCCGTGACCGGCGCCATGGGAACCGTGGGCATCCCGATGTTCCGAGTCTCGCCTATTCATGGCATCGCCCCCGCTTCATCGCGCCGCCGTCCGCGCTCATGGCCCCGCCACCATCGAGATCAGCCGGAAGAAGGGATCCGGGTATGCGAAGAGCGCGAAACAGCACAGGCTGGTGATCACGATCGCGATCAGCGAAGGGAGCGGGGCTTCGTGTATTCCGCCGTTCCCGTGCCCGTGTGGATTGGGCGCCGCCGGGCTGAAGAAGGCCCGCACCGGCACGATCATCAGGTATCCGATGGAGAGCAGAGAACTCACCATCAGCACGGCCACCAGGCCGACCTGGCCCGCGTCCAGGGCGCCAAGCCCCAGGAACCACTTGCTCCAGGTGCCTCCCGCGGGCGGGAGCCCGATGATCGAGAGCGTCCCCACGAAGAAGGCGGCGAAGGTGACGGGCATGGTGCGTCCGAGCCCCTTCATGTCGCTGATCTCCGTCTTGTGCGCGGCCACCATGACCGCGCCCGCGCAGAAGAACAGGGTGATCTTGCCGAAGGCGTGCATGACGATGTGCATGCCCCCGCCGATGATCCCCATGGTGTTGGCCAGCATGGCACCCAGCACGACGTAGGAGAGCTGGCTGATCGTCGAGTAGGCCAGCCTGGCCTTCAGATTGTCTTTTCGGAAGGCGACCAGCGACGCCAGGATGATGGTCGCGGCCGCCACCCACATGAGCCAGACGCTCGCGCCCAGCTGCGTGAGAAAGTCGATGCCGAAGACGTAGATGGTGACCTTGAGGATGCTGAACACCCCCGCCTTCACCACCGCCACGGCGTGCAGCAGCGCGCTGACCGGCGTGGGAGCCACCATCGCCGCGGGCAGCCAGCGGTGGAAGGGCATCAACGCGGCCTTGCCGATGCCGAAGACATAGAGCGCCAGCAGCACCGCCACCACGCCCGCCCCCGCCCTGCCCTCCAGGATTCCGCCCATCTCGAAGTCGATGGTGCCGGTCAACAGGTAGGTCCAGATGATGGCGAGCAGCTGGAAGCCGATCGAAGTGCTGAGCAGGATGCCCAGGTACACGCGCCCCGCCCTTTTCGCCGCGTCGGTGCCCGCGTGGGTGACCAGCGGGAAGGTGGAGAGCGTCAGCGCCTCGTAGAAGATGAAGAGGGTGAAGAGGTTGCCGGCGAAGGCGACCCCCATGGTGCAGGAGATGGCCAGAGCGAAGAAGATGTAGAAGCGGGTCTGGTTCTTCTCGTGATGCCCGCGCATGTAGCCGATGGCGTAGAGCGTCGTCACGATCCAGAGGCTGCCCGCCACGAGGGCGAAGATCATCCCCAGCGGCTCCACCACCAGCTCCAGCGGGATGCCCGGGAGGGGCTCCGCCAGCACGAAGCGCGGGGTCTCACCCGCAGCGACCGCACGATGGATCTGCATCACCACGCCCAGAAGGACGCCGCCGGTAGTCAGCGACGCGGCCTCGCGCAGGTTGGGGCTGGACCGCAGGAGGCCCACCAGTACCGCCCCGACCGCGGGGATGACCAGCGCCAGGAGCGCCAGTTCGCCCGGGTTCACGGCGCGCCTCCCAGCAGGGCGCGCGCCGCCTGGCCGGCGACGTTCGTGGTCAGTGAGGCATCGATGCCGAAATAGAGGTTCGCGGCGATGAGGGCCCAGGTGGGGACCAGCAGCCGCAGCGGGGCTTCGGACACCGAATCGGCCCGGGCCGACGGCTCACCGAAGTAGACGGCTTCCACCACCCGCCATATGTAGACCACGGCCAGGGTGGAGGTCACGAGCACCAGCGCCGCGACCGGCCACATCCCCTGCTCGAGCGCGCCCAGCACCAGATACCACTTGCTCACGAAGCCCACCGTGAGCGGGACGCCGATGAGGCTGAGGCCCCCCGCCGTGAAGGCGGCCATGGTCCAGGGCATGCGGCGCCCGAGGCCGCGCAGGGCGTCGATGTGCACCGAGCCGACCCGGTACATGACGCAGCCGAGGGCGAGGAACAGCGCGCCCTTCATGAGCGCGTGGTTGAAGAGGTGGAGCGTGGCCGCGGTCAGTCCGGTGACCGAGGCGAAACTGATCCCCAGGATGATGTAGCCGATCTGGGCGACGCTCGAGTAGGCCAGCATGCGCTTGATGTTGCGCTGGAAGATCGCCACCAGCGACATGGTGAAGATCGCCACCAGCGCGAGCGGCAGCAGCCACATGCCCAGGCTGAGCTCGCCGAAGGAGTAGGTGACCCCGAAGACGGTGAAGAAGAAGCGCAGCAGGACGTAGACCGCGACTTTGGTGGACGTGGCGGCGATGAGCCCCGTAACCGCCGAGGGTGCGAAGGCATAGGCGTCGGGCAGCCAGACGTGCAGCGGGAAGAGAGCCAGCTTGAGGCTGGTGCCGACGGTCAGGAAGGCGAAGGCCACCAGGACGGTCCGCTCGCCGTACAGCGCGGGAAGGCGCTCGGCCAGGTCGGCCAGGTTGAGCGTTCCGGTCTCGACGTAGAGCAGCCCGATGCCGATCACGATGAACGACGCCCCGATGCTCCCCATGATCAGGTAGCGGAACGCCGAGACGAGCGCGCGCCGGTCGGATCCCATGGCGATCAGGGCGTAGGTTCCGAGCGACGAGATCTCCAGGAACACGAAGATGTTGAACGCGTCCCCCGTGATGGCGATGCCCAGGAGGCCGCACAGGCAGAGCATCCACGCGCCGTAGAAGAGGGGGATGCGGCGCTCGTCCACTTCGCGCTCGACGCTGGTGAGGGCGAAGAGGGTGACGACCACGCCGATGCCCGCGACGATGAGGAGCACCAGGCCGTTGACTGCGTCCACCCGGTACTCGATCCCCCAGGGCGCGGCCCAGCCGCCCAGCGCGTAGCGGATGTCCTCGCCGCCGAGCACGCGGGAGAGGAGCCCGACGGCCGCGCCGAAGGCCGTCACCGCTCCGGCCATGGCGATGCCCCACGAGACGCGCTTCCAGGGAACCAGCACGCAAAGGGCGGCGGCCAGAAGCGGGCCCAGGACCTGGATGGCGGGAAGGTGCGCCGCGATCATGGCCGGGCGCCCTCCCGCTGCTCGTCGGCGAGCACCTGTGCCTGGATTTCGTCGTCCTCGACGGTGCCGTAGGTCTCCTTGATGCGCACCACGAGCGCGAGCGCCATCGCCATGGTGGCCACGCCCACCACGATCGCGGTGAGCATGAGCACGTGCGGAAGAGGATTGGAGTAGAGGACCTCCGCCGCGCCCTCGGCCACCCCGTGATCATCCCCGATGAGGATGGGAGCGGTGCCGCCCACGATCTTCCCGGTGCTCACGTAGAAGATGATCACCGATGTCTGAAACAGGTTCAGCCCGACCACCTTCTTGACCAGGTTGCCGCGCGAGATCAGGGCGTAGAAGCCGACCATCATCAGGAAGATGACGACCCAGTAATTGAAGAGGCCCAGGAACTCCATCTACCGGCTCCTCCGCCGCCCGGCGAAGCTGTAGAAGAGCGTGACCATGACCCCGAAGACGGTCACCAGAACCCCCGCCTCGACGAGAAGGATGCCGATGTGCTGGGCGTGCTCGGCGTCGTAAAGCAGGACTCCGTAGTCCAGGAAATTGCCGCCCATGAACATCGCCGCGACGCCGACGCCGGCGAAGATCAGAACTCCCAGGGTACCGCACCAGGTCACGATCGCCGTGGGAATCACTGCCCTGGCGCGGTCGAGCCCGAAGACGAGGGCGTACAGGATCACGCCCGCCGCGAAGATGACGCCCGCCTGGAACCCCCCGCCCGGCCCGTAGTCGCCGTGGAACTGGACGTACAGGGCGAAGAGAAAGATCGGTCCGATGAGGATCTTGGCGGCGATGCGCAGGATGATCTGGTCTCTCATGACGCGCCGCTCCCGCCTTCATCGTCCGCGGGCGGCCCTCCCGTTCGACGCTGCCGCCGACTTCCGACAAACAGGGTCAGCACCCCCACCATGGCCGCGAACACGACCGTGGTCTCACCCAGGGTGTCGTAGCCTCGGTAGCTGGCCAGAACCGTGGTGACGATGTTCGGGATGTGCACCTCGAGCACGTCGCCCTCATCCCCCGCGAGGGGCACATGATCCGCCAGGTATTCCGGGGCGACGTGGCCGTGGACCGGGTTGTCGGGCTCACCCCAGCGGGGCAGATCGTAGGTGCCGTACACCAGCATGCCGCCGGTGACCAGCACGATCAGCAGCGGGATGAGGGGCGACTTCGCGTGGCGCTTCTGCCGGGTGCCCACCAGCGCCAGCGTCCCGAGCGCCAGGATGGTGGAGACGCCGGCGCCCACCGCAACCTCCGTGAACGCGACGTCCACCGCGTCGAGCACGACGAACAGGGCGGCCGACAGGAAGCTGTAGATGCCCATCAGCATCACCACGGCAACCAGATTGCGCAGGTGCAGGACGCCGAAGGCCGTCACGGCCAGCAGTCCGAGAAGCGCGAGGTCGACGACGGACTCCACTCAGTCTCCTCCCTCGTCCTCGTGTACGACGGGCTCGATCTTCCCGTGCAGGGCGGCCTTGGCCAGCGCGTGGGTCGCCACCGGGCTGGTGAACCAGAGAAAGCCCAGAATCATGACCAGCCTCAGCGTCACCCCGTCGAATCCCGTCTGGAGCATGAGCCCGGTGAGGATGAAGAAGCTGCCCATGGTGTCGGTGAGCCCGGCCGCGTGCATGCGCGTGAAGACGTCGGGCATGCGCAGGACGCCGATGCCGCCGACGACCACGAAAAAGCTGCCGAGCAACAGGAGCGCGGCGCTCAGGTAGTCGAGAACCATCTCCATCAGCCGGACTCCGTCTCGCCCGGGTGCGGCCCCGAGGCTCCCAGACTCCCGAACTGGAAGAACTTCAGCACCGCGATCGTGCCGATGAAGTTGAGAAGCCCGTATGCGAGCGCCAGGTCCAGGAACTCGGGCCGTCCCGTGAAGAATCCGATGAGCGCGATGGTGAGGACGGTCTTGGTGCCGAACATGTTGACCGCCAGGACGCGGTCGTACACGGTGGGGCCGAGCAGAGCCCGGGCCATGGCCATGGCCATGGTGACCAGGACCGCGATCGAGGCGCCGACCACCATCATGACGGGCCTTCCAGGCGGCACACCCGACGGTCCATTTCTCCTTCCTCGGTGCCGTCCAGCGCCTCCTCGGTGAGGGCGTGGATGCGGAAGCCCTCGGCGTCCAGGCGCACCGTGATGGTGCCCGGCGTCAGGGTGATGGAGTTGGCGTAGATGAAGCGCCCCAGGTCCGTCTTCTGGTGCCCGTGGAAGTCAACGACCCGGGGCCGGATGGGCAGCCGGGGCGAGAGGATGACGCGGGCCACGGCGAGGTTCGACTTGAAGACCTCGACTACGAGCCAGGGGAGATAGAAGACAAGCCTCGGGACGATGTGGAACGGCGCCCCTTCCCTGTCGGTCAGCTGCATCCTGGTCACCAGCAGCGCCACGCCCACGACCGTCGCCGCGCCGAGGCTCAGAAGCAGCCTTGTATAGTGCCCCGACATGAGCAGCCACATGGCGTACCACAGGAGGCACAGGCCGGCTACGCGCGCGACGGGACGTTGGCTCAAGAGCGAATGCGGGCGGCTGGGAGAGGGCGGGGGCTCGGCGACGGGCAAGCTACCAAGTGGACTGTGCCCCGTCAATGATCAGCTGGGCCAGTCGTTCGATCGCCTCTTCGCGGGCCACTTCCTCGGTTTCGGACGCTTCCAGGAACTGCCCCTGCGCGCTGAGCCCTCCGTTCTCCCACAGGATCTCGTTGTTGACCACGTCGATCAGCTCGACCTGAAGGCTGATGCTCACCTGGCGCTGCAGCACCTCGGGGCCGCCGCCCCTCTCCCCGGCGCGAAAGTTGGGAGTCCTGAGGTCGTAGCGACTGATGGTGCCGCGCAGGATGGCATCCGCGTTCTCTTCCGCGCCCTGGTTGACGCCCAGGCCCCTGGGAACCTCGCGCAGCAGGAACTGGTGGATTTCCTGGGTGATCTCGAACAGGCCGGTCTCGTTCTCGAAGGGGAGGATCGCAAGGCTCCGGATGTGATCCGGAAAGCTGCCCCCGCGGAAGCTGTAGTTGCAGCCCGGCAGCAGCAGCATGGACAGGAGCGCGGCGCGCAACGCGACGCGCGGGAAGACGGCATTGCCCGGGGTGGGACGTTTGCCACTGGACGCGAGCTGGGGATTCACGCGCACTCCTCCGTTACATGTCCTGGTTGCGTGGGAACCAGATGTCGGACGGATACGACTCCACGGTCTCGACCGTCTCGAGCGTGAAGGTCAGCTCGCGGAAGTCGATGAGATTCCGGTAGGTCGCTTCGGCCGGAAAGCCGTCGCGCAGGGGGAGCGACAGGGAGAGCTGATCCACCGTCTCGCCGTCGCGCAGGAGGGCGAGGGCGGCCACGTCCCCGTTGTCGTCGAGTTCGTACAGGAGATCCGGCCGGCTGCTCGAGTCATAGGTGAGGCGAAGCGTGCCGTCGTCCGCCTCCCATCCCTGCGCCAGGCGGTAGTCGCCTCCGGGGCGAAAGATGCCGAGGGAGGACCAGAAGAGTGCCGGCGGTGGGACCAGTTCGTCCGACCCGCCGTCGGGAATCCGGAGGTCGTCGCCCACCAGCGCCGCGCGCAGCACGGTCTCGCCCCGCCCGGTGAAGAGGTCCAGCCGCGCGCGGTACGGGGGTTCCAGCCGGGCCACCCCGCGGCCGCCCGAGCGCAGCCCGGGTTCGCGCACGTTCCAGTCGAAGATGAGCCGTACCGGGGTCTCGAGCCGGGTCTGTGCCTCGACCAGCAGCGCGCGGCGATGGTAGTCCACGGCCGGCGAACCGGAGGGCGGAGGCTCGGGCGGTCGGGGCGGCCCGCAGCTCACGGTCAGCGCGGCGCCGGCGAGGACGAACACGCGCCGGAAGCGGGAACAGCTCATTCGGAATCGCGGTTTCAAGGCGGATGCGCTTGCCAGGGTGTGGACCACTGCCTACAACGATAATCGATGTCAGACCGGAATCCGAGACCGAATGCGCGGGCTGTCAAGCCTGCCTACGTGGTGAGCGACGCCCACCTCGGGGCGGCGCCGGGCGCGCGCGCCGCCGATCTCGTGGCATGGTTGCGCCATGTGCGCGGTCGCGCTTCGCACGTGGTCCTGAACGGAGACATCTTCGACTTCTGGTTTGAGTACCGGTGCGCGATTCCGCGCGGGCACGTGCGCGTTCTCGGCGCGGTCGCGGAGGTGGTGGACGCGGGCGTGCCCGTGACCTTCCTGGGCGGAAACCACGACTGGTGGGGCGGCTCGTGCCTGGCGGAGGAGATCGGGGTGTCGTTTCATCGCGCTCCCATTCGCACGTCCCTCGCCGGGCGCAACGCCTGCATAGCGCACGGCGACGGGCTGGGCCGCGGCGACTACGGCTATCGGGTGGCGAGCGGCATCCTCAGGTCGCGCGCGTTCCGCCGCGCCTTCCGCTGGATCCATCCGGACCTCGGCGGTCGGCTCGCCACTGTTCTCTCCAGGACCGACAGCCACGAAGGCCATGCGGGGGAAGGAAGCCGCCGGCGCGCGAGGGCGCTGGAGGCGCTTGCGGTCCGGGAGCTGGAGCGCGACGAGACCCTCGACATCGTGGTGTTCGGCCACACCCATATCCCTGCGGTGGTTGAAGTTGCGGGCCGCTACTACCTGAACGCCGGCACGTGGATGCGCGAGCGTTCCTATGCGGTCGTCGAGGCCTCGGGGCCCCCGCGCATCGAGCGCTGGGAGGGCGGATCGCCTTCCTCCCGGCTTATCTAGCTGCCCCGCAGGAACTCGGGCGTCCAGGGCAGCGACAGGCCGACCTCGAACGCCGTGCCGGAAGGACCGGCGACCGGTTCCACCGTCAGCGGCGCCGGAAAATCGGCCAGGTGGGCCGATACGAATGCGTCGGCGCCCCCGAAGAAGACGAAGAACACGACCAGCGCAACCCAGTCCTCCATCTGCTCGTCGCGCGCGGTCGCAAGGAGGCGAATGTCCTCAATGCTCTCGTCGGCCGCGAGTTGCGCCTCGATGGCTTCCGGTTCGACGCCGGCACGCAGAAGCTCGGCGGTCTTCGCGGCCTCGAGCATCTGCTGGCGCCGTCTGGCAGCGCCGCGCAGCGAGTCGGTCTTGTAGGCCATCCACACGTTGCCCGCCTGGGCGAGAAAGTAGAAGGCGGCTCGGCCGTACGAGCCCGAGGACGCCTGTCCCCAGCCGGGGACGAGGACGCTGCGCAGGAAGGCGCCGCCGGGGGATGGGCGGCCCGTCGATGGCGATGTCTCCACCGAATCCGCCGCCTCCGGCTCGACGTTCGCCTGCGCCTCCTGGGCGCGGGCCCCCGCGGGCATGGCCAGGGCCGCAACGGCCACAGCGGTCGCGGCAAGGACCCGCCCCATCGGAGCGGAGCCCGGGCGGGACGGAGCGTGCATCACCGGCAGCCGTGAACGGGTGCGCCGGGCAGGCGATTCCGACATCCGGCAGCCCATCCGCAAGTCCATCGATTATATTATCTTATGCGGCATTGTACGTTCTCCGCGAGGAGATCTGCCTGCCAGCGTCCAAACGAGCCTGGCCCCGCTGGCGGGTCTGGACCCGCTAGCGAACTCGGCTGATACCCGGCAGCCATCGAGACGTTCTGCATTCCCCCCGATTGCTCGAGCCAGGCTTGATTGCTCGAGCCGGGAGTCGCGGCCCGAGGCGCGGACAGCTCCGCTTCATCGGCTCGCGGGCGCCTGCCCATCCCATCACCGTCCCCGCGAGCGTCGACGAGGGGGTCGCCGTGCCGCCCATCACGGGCTCGGGAATTGCATGCAACCCGGTAACGGGCGATGGGACGCAGCTGCGTCGTCCACGCGATCAAGTCGGAACGCTGCACGGAGGGGAGATCATGAGCGACCGCGACCAACACCACCAGACCTCGACCCGGACAGCCGCCAACGACCGCTTCAAGAGGTCGTTCAACACCTGGCTCTGGGGTTCCCTCCTCACCGCAACCGCGCTGCACTTCGCGATGTTCATGTTCTGGCCCGACATGACCGCGGCGAATGTCCCGCTGGACCCGGCGGTGACCGAAGTGGTGGACATCCCCGACGAGATCCCGCTTCCGCCCGCGCCCGAGCCGATCAGCCGGCCGGCCGTCCCCGTGATCTCCATCGACATCGGCGAGGACATCACCATCTCGCCGACCACATTTCGGGACAACCCGGTCGAGAAGCTCCCCGAACCGCGCGAAGACGAAGCGCGCACCAGCCTCATCGACGAGCCCGGGTTTACGCCGATGACCGTACCTCCGAGCCTCACCAACGAGCGTGAGGTGCGGCGTGCGCTCGAGCGGGAGTATCCCGCCATCCTGCGCGACGCGGGAATCGGCGGAAGGGTGCTCGTGCACTTCTTCATCGACGAGGAAGGGATCGTGCGCCGGACGCTGGTGGCGGCGACGTCCGGACACGCGTCGCTCGACGAAGCCGCGCTGCGGGTTGCGGGCGTGGCCAGGTTCACGCCGGCGCTCAACCTGGACAAGCTGGTCCCGGTGTGGATCCAGCTCCCGATCACGTTCGAGGTGCGGTAGAGGACGCCCGCTCGCCCCACGCAGCACCCCGCTGCATTCTAGGGGGGCCCGCTCGATCGAGGCATAGACTCGCACGTCCGGCGCATACGCGCCTGATCGCGGGGACGGATGTCTCGCAACCAACGCCGGAGGGCCGCCACAATGAGGACTTTGCTCGCCGTCGCCCTGGCAGGTGCCACTGCCGCCCTGGCGTTTCCCGGTGTACGAGGATCATCGGCGCCACGCCCCGATGCGGCATCGATTTCCGCGGTTGCCGGGCTCGCCCCCCAAGCCCCCGCTCCAGCGCTGCAGGTGGAGGAGCACGTCCTCGACAACGGCTTCACGATTCTTCTCGTCGAGGACCATCGAACGCCGCGGGTGGCCGCCAACCTGTGGATCCGGGTCGGTTCGATGCAGGAGGCGGTGGGGATGCACGGCATCACGCACTTCCTGGAGCACGTCATTCACCAGGGGACCACGACCGTCGGCACCCGCGATCTTGCCGCCGAAATGCCCATCCTGCAGGAGATCCACGACACCGAACAGGAGCTCATCGCGGCGCGCAACCGGGCGCGCAATCAGCTTCGTGAGCGGGACGTCTTCTACGATGAGCTGGGGTGGCCGGTGAACCCCGAGATGGAGGCTCTCAGGGAGCGGCTCTACGAACTCGAGGACCGCGACAACGAGTACCGCGACTTCTGGACCTCGTACAAGTGGTACATGGAGCGCGGCGGGTACGTGCGGCACATGGATCCGGTCCCGGCCAGCACCGAGCAGGACTACATGGAGATGAACATGGCGCTCCCCCGGGAGCACCTGGAGCTCTTCTTCCGGCTCGAGGCGGAGCGCATGGTGAATGCGGTCTTCAGGGGCTGGGAGGCGCAGCGCTTCACCGTCCTGGAGCAGATCCTCGGGGGCAAGAGCCGGCCACAGACCCGTTTCAACGAGGCGATCGACGGCGTCACTTCCCAGGGCCATCCGGTCTACGTTCCGGACGGCGGGCACCTGCGCGACTTCGACAACTTCACGCGGGCCGCGATGTGGCGCATCTACGACGACTACTTCGTGCCCAACAACGCGGCGCTGGTGCTGGTCGGGGACGCGACCCTCGACGAGATCGTACCGCTTGCGGAACGCTACTTCGGGGCGCTGCCCCGCGGGCCCGAGCCGCCCGCGGATCTCGACATCGAGGCCGAGCTGGTGCCCGGCGGGTCGATCCGGCTCGACTGGACGGAACCGCTCTCGCCACAGGTGCACCTGCGCTACCGCATTCCGGGAATGGGACACCCCGACCGGCCCGTGCTCGATCTCATCGCCGCGCTTCTGAACGGGCCCCACGGGATGGCGGGACAGAGGTTGGCGGCGAGCGGCACCGGGGCCTCCGTGACCGCCGACTTCCGGGTGATCCACACCTACCGCTTCGGGTCGCCGGGCGCGTTCAACCTCGTCGCGCAGGCGCGGACGGATGGCGACCTGGCGGCCGTCGAGCGGGCGCTGCTCGACGCCGTAGCCGACATCCGGGAGGGAAGGATCGACGCCGGCGCGCTGGAGCGCGCGCGCAAGCGCCTCCGTGTCGAGTGGGCCGAGTTCCTGGACAACCCCCAGGAGCTCGCCTTCCTCATCGGGCACCACCACACGATGAACCACTGGAGCGTATTGCCGGACCTGATCGAGGCTCGGGACGCGGCGACGGCGGCCGACGTGCAGCGTGTCGCATCGACCTATTTCGTCCCCTCGAATCGGGTGATCGCCACGGCGCGCGCCCAGCCTCCGGAAGGAAGCGGGCCGAGCTGGCTCGACTTCCTGTGGGCCGAGCTGCCGGGGGACGGGCGATGAGGGGCCCTGGGAGCCGGGCGAGCGGGGCGGCCGCGGCCCTCCTGGTCATGGGGATCCTGGCCGGTTGCGGGGGCGACTCCGACGACACCCTCCCGGGGCGCTCGCGGCCGATCCTGGACCACGATTGGCCGAATCCGGGCGAGTTCGCGCCCGGTCCCGCGGCGTTCACGCCGCCCGATCCGGAGGAGGCTCTCTACGAGACATCGAGCGGCGCGCGGGCGTACATCGTGGCCGGCGCCCCCGCCGACCCGCTGGTGCGCCTCACTGCGGCCCTGCCCCTGGGACGGCTTCACGAGCGCGAAGGCGAAGCCGGCGCCTCGGCCCTCCTGATCCGGCTCCTGACGACGCGAGGCCCCGCGGGCGCGAGCAGCCCGCTCACCCTCCGCCTCGCGGAGCTGGGAACGTCCCTCGACCCCGTCGAGGCTCTCGACGCCGCCCATCTCTCCCTGAGTGTTCTTCCGGAGGATTGGCGGGAGGCGCTCCAGTTGCTCGTGGAGCTCGTGCGCAATCCCGATCTCGACGCTACGACGATTCGCGAGTACAGGACGGGCCCGGGCTACGACATGCCGATGGCCGGGATCGACGGCGACGGCTTTCGCCCCAGGGTTGAGCTCGAGCGCCGTATCCACGGGTATCCGCTGGCGCCGCCCGACCCGGGCACGATGGTCTCGCCGGAGGCGGTGCGGGCGCTGGCCTCCAGAGGCATGGCGGCCGACCGGGTGAGCTTCGGGGTCGGAGGACCGGTCTCCCGCGCCGAAGTGGAAGAGGTGCTGGAAGAGGCGACCCGCGGCTGGGCGAGGAGCGGCGAGCCGGTGCCGGAACCCGCCGTGATCGAGTCTGCCCGGACCGTGCCCCCTCCAGGCGGGTCCGCGACCCGCTTCCACGCCGTGGACGTGCCGAGCCTGGAAGGCTGGATCGCCATCGGGCGCGTGGTGGGCGCCGTACCCGAAACGGACCGGGCCGCCCTGTCCGTGCTCCGCTTCATCCTTGCCGAGCGCCTCAACATCGCGGCGCGAGAGATGCGTGGCCTCGCCAACCGGGACGACTTCGAGGTCCCTGCGACGGCATCCGGCACCGGCCTCCTGCTGGTTCGCACGGGTGGGCGCCCGGAGGCCGTGGCGCCCCTGGTCCGCTACAGCCTGGACGAACTGGAGCGCATGCACGATCCGGACGCGCCGGTGACCGAAAGCGAAGTCGCGCGCGCCCGGGCCTGGCTGGTGAACGCGGTCTGGCGACGGTCGCTCGAGCTCGCCACCGGCGCGAGCGGGACGTTCGCCCTGGAGCGCGCGCGCCGCGGCGGCACGGAGTACCTCATGGGGTGGCCCGGCATGGTCCGAGCCGTCACGCCGGACGACGTGAAGGCGATCGCCCGGGAGTACCTGGACCCCGCGACCTTCGTGACCGTCGTGGCAGGTCCGCTGGACCGGATCAGAGCTGCGCGCCACCCTCGCTGGCCCGTGGCCCTGGCCGAGGTGGAGGCGGAACTCGGCCGCCCCTGACCGGCTGCTCGAGGAAACGAACATCCCCCGGCGCGGACGAGTCATGACTACGCTCAGAACCGATCGGCTGCTCCTCCGCCCGTTCCAGCTCACGGACGCCGACGACGTCTACGCCTACGCGCGCGACTCAGAGTGGGGTCGCTTTCTGCCTGTTCCCAGCCCCTACGAATACCGGGACGCCGTCGAGTTCGTGGCGCGTTCCGTGCTCACCTCGTGGGATGCGAATCCGGCCTTCGCGATCTGCCTGGGCGGCAGGTGCGTCGGCGGAATCAACATCAGGGTCGACGCGTCCACGGGGACCGCCGAAATCGGGTACAGCATCGCCCGCGCGCACTGGGGCAAGGGCCTCACCGCCGAAGCCGCGACAGCGGTCATGGACTGGGCGTTCAACGAGTTCGGCCTCGCGAAGATCACCGCGATGGCGGACCTCGCGAATACCCGGTCCTCGAGAGTGATGGAAAAGCTGGGAATGAAGCGCGACGGGGTGCTGAGAAGCGAACGTCCAAGCGACGCCGACCCGGGAACCCGGCAGGACATGGTGGTCTACTCCGTCCTGCGCGACGAGTGGCGGGCACGCGCGTCGGCTTAGGCGGCCCGACACACTTCCGCACCTACGGCCAGAGATCCACGTCGCCTTTCAGGTGTCGGTCCAGAAAGGCCAGCATCCCCGGCATCCACTCGAGCCGCGCGGCCCGGCCCGCGACGTCCTCGTACCGCTGGTAGGTGACCGGCTTGTAGTAGCGGGCGGCCTCCGTGGCGAACGCGCGCATCTGCACGTCGCCCTCGCCGGCGATGATCAGCATGGGCATCCCGACATCCTGCGCGAACAGCGTGGGGGACGCCTGCCGGAAGGTCTCGCGGTTCTCCGTCAGCAGGCCCAGTTCGTACTGGTACATGTTGATGTTGGCCAGAGCCGACTCCCGCTCGACCAGTTGAATGCGGTTGGCATAGCCCTCGCGGAGGGGTACGGCGGCCCGGAAGGCGTCCGGGGCGAAGGTGCTTGCGGCGAAGCTCAGATAGGCGCCGTAGCTCACGCCCGTGACCGCGACGCGGTCGCCGTCGATGTCGGGCAATGTGCCGAGGTACCTGGCGCCGGCCACGACATCATCCAGATCGCACCGCGCCCAGCACCCGTTGTTGGCCTCCTCGTGCTCCCAGCCGAAGCCCGAGCTCCCCCGGATGTTGGGGGCCAGAACCGCGTATCCGTGCTTGATGAAGTAGTGGGCGTCGGCGTGTCGCCTCCATCCATCCTCGAACTGCGAGGAAGGTCCGCCGTGGACCCAGACGATGGCCGGATACCCGCCGGGCGGCGGGGGCTCGGCCGGCCGGAACAGGTAGGAGTGGATGGTGAGCCCGCCGTTCTCGTAGCTCACCCGCTCGGGCATGAAGAACGCGTCGGCAAGCGATGGATCCGGCAGCGAATGCGTCAGACGGGTCGGCTCGCCTCCGTCCGCATCCATCACGAACAGGTCCGGGACCTGCGCCGGGGTGTCGAAGGTGAAGGCGATGCGGCTTCCGTCCGGAGACCATGCCGGGTTCGCGACCAGACCCATCTCCGGCGCGAAGAGGGTCCGGACTGAAGCGTCGTCCACCGAGGCGACCCGCAGAATCTGCCGGCCCCTAAGGTTGGACGTGTATGCGACCCTGGTGCCGTCGGGAGACCAGCGGGCATAGCCCCGGAAGGGCTTCTGGGAGCTCTGATCGGCTGCTTCGGGCGCGAGCGGCCGGGGCTCGCCGCCCTCCATCGGCGCGAGCCACCAGTTGATCCAGCCGCTGCGATAGGAGCGGAAGAGCACCAGGTCGCCCCTCGGCGAGACCTGGCCCGGTCCGAACTCCTGCCCGGTGCGATAGTCCATCCAGTCGCGGTCGCTCACGATGAGACGCTCGCCGGCGCCGGTCGCGGCATCGATGGCGATGACGTCGTGGTGGATCCACCACTGGTCCATGCGCACGAACACGATCCTGGAACCGTCCGGGGTCCAGGTGGGCTGCACGTCGTAGCGCGTGTCGGTGGTGAGGCGCTTCACCTGTCCCCCGGGCACCGCGACCGTGTAGATGTCGTAGTTGCCGCGCAGCGAGTTGGAGAAGGCGATGTGCCGCCCGTCCGGGGACCAGCTCCAGGAGAGCGTGCGGGCGCCGAGGTCCGTCAACTGGAGCGCGCGCTGCTCGGAGAGGGACCAAAGCCAGAGTTCCTGCCCGCCGGCCGGTCCGCTCGACACGTAGCCGATCCACGCGCCGTCCGGGGAGTACGCCGGGCTGGTGACGCGCTCTGCCGGGATCGCCTCCGGTTCGCCGCCGTCGGGGTCGACCGTCCACAGCGTGTCGCGCCCGAGGAAGAGGATCGCCGAACCGTCGGGGGA
Source organism: Gemmatimonadota bacterium (assembly GCA_022825135.1). Taxonomy (GTDB): domain Bacteria; phylum Gemmatimonadota; class Gemmatimonadetes; order Longimicrobiales; family Gaopeijiaceae; genus BD2-11. The sequence continues at coordinate 26,578 of JAJDYN010000007.1, forward strand.
CCAGTCGGGCACGGCTCCGTCCACGAGGGAGCTCGTCGACACGAACTCATCCAGGGTGAAGTCGCCCGCGGCGCGGTCGGTCGCCGGCGTACCGGCGGTTGCCGCGCAGGCCGTGCCGGCCAGCGGAACGAGGATGGTCAACAGCGCTCGTTTCATCGGAGCCTCCCGGCCGGTCGTTTTGGTGCCCGCCAACCACTAATCGTGGCCGGATTTCCTCCCGGGCGCGAGACCGCGTGGACGTGGGCGGGAACCCCACATCCTCGCGAAGGCCGGTTGCAGGTGGTCGTGGGCGCTGGCGGCTGCCGGTTGCCGCCCTACTTCGAATCCCGCACCGGCGGAAACGCGCCCGTGCCGAGGAATCCGATCACCGCTTCGGCGGTGAAGCGGCCGTTCATCAGGAAGGTGTGGGACAGGGGAACCACGATCATCGGCACGTCCTCGATTCTGGCGTTGTCGACACCCACCATGCCGTCGTCCGGGCCCGGGATGAGGACCGAACCCATGGGGTTGATGCTGCGGTTGCCCGCGATGATGCCGACATCGTACTCCGGAGGAGGCAGGCTTGCCGGGACGCCGGTTTCGCCGGTGCCGAGGCCCATCCCCGCCGGTCCCAGGAGATGGCCGAGTTCGCGCTCCGCAAACCAGTCCGCCACTTCGCTCCCCTGGTTCGGGGGCGCGAGCAGGACGACCCGTCCCAGGGACTCGGGCGGGGCTTCGGCGAGGTATTGGCGAATCACGAGCCCGCCGAGCGAGTGGCCGACAAAGTGAACGCGCGGAGCCGCGGCACAGCAGCTCGAAACCTCGGCGGCGAGCGTCTCGGCGTGCTCGGCGAGGGTTCCCCCGCGCGAGTCGTAGTCCACGTTGGTGACATCGTAGCCTGCTCGCTGGAGCCGCTGGGCAAGCAGGGCCATGGACGCCCGGGTGCGGCCGAGCCCGTGCATGAGGACGACGGACTCCCGTGCCGATCCCGTTTCAGTCCGGGACCCGAAGACGGCGGCCGCGGCAAGAACAACGCACCAGCCGACAAGCACGCCATTCGACGAGCGCGGCGGGCGCGGCTTCCGGCCGCTCGCGCGCCGCGCGGACTTCACTCGGCGGTCAGCGGCTCCCCGCCAACCCCGCAACATCCTCCGAAGCGCCTGCCTTGCAGCAACCAGCACCGTCGATTCACCCGTGCAGAGCCTCAATGCGCTCGACCATCTCGGTGGATTCCCGCGGCCCAAGCCATCCTCCCAGAACCATGGCCGCGGCACTGGCGAAGAGGGCAACGACCACCGGCGCCAGGCCGGCGTCGATGACGCCGAACTGGACCAGGATGTAGACGCCCGCGCCCGACACCACGGCCGCGACGCCACCTGCCAGGTTGGCCTTCTTCCACCACAGCCCGGCGATGGTGGGTACGAAGAGGCTCGCGCTCAGGATTCCGACCCCCGCGGTGTAGAACTCGGTGATCAGCTCGGGCGGCGAGAATGCCCACAGGAGCGCCGCGATCCCGATCACCCAGGTCGAGCCGATGCGCACCAGGGTCATCGTGCGGTGGCTGGCCCGGCCCTTCAGCAGGCCTCCGAGGAGGTCGTGCGAGATGGCCGAACTGCACGCCAGCAGCAACGCATCCGTGGTGGACATGACGGCGGCGAGCACCGCCGCGACCGCGATCCCGCGGATGAGGGGCGGAAACTGCGTCTCCATCACGCGCAGGAAGAGCTGGTCGGCGTCCTGCAGACCCGGAAAGTCGATCCTCCCGACCGGCACGATGGCGAGCACGGCCGCGAGGATCATCACGCTGTACACCAGCATCGACAGGTTGAGCGACAGCCGCGCGCTCTCGGCGTCCCGGGCGGTGAAGACCCTCATGACGATGTGGGGAATCACCGGGATGGCCGTGGCCCAGATGATGAAGTAGCCGAGGTAGCTGGACACGGGCCGGTTCGCGACCTGTCCCAGTTCCGGCGCGACGGCCGTGGCCTGGCTCATGATCTCGAAGGGCGATCCCACACGCCAGACGATCACCAGCGCGGTGCCCATGATCACGAAGAGCATGAGGAACCCCTGGATCACATCCGTCCAGGTGATGGCCACCATGCCCCCGAACGAGACGTAGATGATGAACACCAGCGTGGCCAGCGCCAGCGCCGTGTTGTAGGGGATGCCCAGCAGCGCCTCGGCGGTGATGCCCGCCGCCTTCAACTGCGCCACGATGTAGATGGTGAAGGCCGCGACGATGAGGACCGGAACCAGGTACCGGACCACCGCGTGCGGGTAGCGGAAGCTCATGAAGTCGGTGATCGTGAACTTGCCGAAGTTGCGGAGCGGACGGGCGACGAGGATGGAGGCCAGCGGAAAGCCCACCACCGCGCCCCCGAAGAGCGCGAGGGTCGCGGGGATGCCCTGGGCGTAGGCGAGGCCCATCACGCCGATGATCGAGCCTCCGCTGGCCAGCGCCGCCATGATCGCCATCGAGTTCACGACCGTGCCGATGCGCCGTCCCGCGACCCAGTACTCGTCCCGGGAGCCCAGGACCCGCTTCGATACGGCGATCCCGATGCCGATGCAGGCGGCGAGGTAGACCCCGACGAGAACGCGTTCGAGGAGCATCAGGCGTCTCCCCCGCCCTCTTCCGCAGTTGCATCGGGTTTCGCCCCGCCCGCTCCGGCCCCCGCGCCTCGGGTCCCGTCACGCAGGATGGTGACGAGGGCCAGCGCCGGTGAAATGAGCATCAGCGCGGCGATGAGCCAGCCGAAGACGGCCATGCCGCCCGCCTCGATGGTGCGCCACCGGGGGATGAAGGCAAACGCGGAGAAGGCGATCAGGAAGACGAGGGTCGCGCCCTCACCGCGCCGCAAGGGGAAGAAGGATTTCATGATGGGTACGGTGCGCCGTGCGGCTGGATGGCGCAACAGGGCTGCGGTCGAGGCGCCGCTGCAACCGACGGCGCACCCGCCGCGCTTCGGCTACCCGTCGTTCTGCTCGCAGACGACTCCGTCACCGTCAGCGTCCCGCATGAACGGGTAGGCCGGGTGGCCGCGGCGAACGGGGGCGATTCCGTGCCGCCGCGCCTCAGCGCACGTGATCATCCCGTTCCCGTTGTCGTCCCACAGCCGCAGGGCGTCAGGCAACCCCGTCTGCTGCGCGGGAGCCTGCGAGGCGCTCGCCGGTTCGCCGCCCCGCTCGCACACGACGCCATCGCCATCTCCATCCCGCATGAACGGATAGGCCGGATGGTCACGCGGCACCGGGGCGATTCCGTGACGCCGGGCCTCCGCGCATGTGATGGTCCCGCTCCCGTTGTCGTCCCACAGCCGCAAGGCTTCGGCCGAGGCCACGCGCCCCTGCGCCGCATCGGCCCAATCGCCGCCGCTGACGTCCAGCTCGGTGGTCGCGCAACCGGACAGAACCGTTTCCAGAGTCTCCGCTTCCCGCGCGTCGACGGTAAGGCCCCAGCGCTGCCGGACGGCCAGGACACGTGCGGCGAACCAGCACCGGTTTCGCTGGGGCATCCATTCGGCGGCATCGCTCGCGCCCTTGAACCCGCGGTTCACTCCCGGGCTTGCGAGCGTCAGGTTGAGCAGGTCGCGGGCGAAGGCGCGACGGGTCTCCGGATCGGCCGCGCAGAGCCCGGAGTCGTGGGCCTCGCTGCGCGCGATCATGTGCTCGATGTCCGTCTCCCCGGTGGACGCAAAGCGCTGGCCCGTGTAGGGAGAGTAGATGCCGCCGAGCTCGCGAACGATCGAGGCCTCGACGGATTGCGGGTAGCTGTAGTCGTCGGCCCGGTACGGGGAGCACCGGCGCTCGGGAGCCACGACCAGCCCCCTCCAGGTCTGACCGGAGCCATCGGTCGCCGCGAGCGCGGCAACAACGAGCAACAGCGGGGGGATCGTCCGCAACATCTGCACCCAACAGCCTGTGTGTCTGATGGCCTTCGGCGAAGGCCGGCAACCTCAAGGATCCGGAGTGGCGGGAGCGTGTGAGAATCGAACTCACCAGCCCGGGTTCAAGCCGGGCCAGACGGTTTTGAAGACCGCTGGGGTCACCAGACCCCACCCGCCCCCTCACGACTCCGGCGGACGGATATCGGGAAGCTAACCCGGGTACGGCCGTGCTGACAGGCTGCGGGACGGTGCCGCTCGCAAACCGCTTTTCCATCACACGCGCCCGGCCACGGGGCACGCCAAACCCTGACGCTGCGCAAGGGTTGCCGGCCGCGAACTGGCGGGCGAACTCCGGCCATCGTTAGTCTGGCCGGACTGCAGGTCCCCGAGGCTGGACCGTCCGGTGCCTCGGAGCGCCGATTTACGGAGCGTCAATATGAGAGACAATTCGCGGTCGTCACGCCTGGGCGCGGCCGCGCCGGCGGCTTCGCTCACCCGCCTGTTCCTGCTCGCCGGGCTGTTGGCTCCGGCCTGCGAGGCGCCCCCCGCGGAGTCGGGAGACCAGGCATCGCCCGGCGCCGAGGCGGACGCCGCAGCGGCCGCGGGCAGCGCCGCCGATCCCGCCGCGCAGCAGGCGGACAGCGCCGAGCAGGAAGCCCCCGACCCCGAGGCCGCCATCATCCGCCTCGACCCGAACGATCCAGACCTCGAGGTGTGGCGCGACCGCGACATCTCGGACGACCCGCCCCGCGAACCGGGCCCGATCGAGGTCGGGTCGGTGCTGAGCTTCTACGGCCTCCCCATCGCACGCACCATCGAGGACCTCGTCGCGGGCGAGGTCGAGGTGGCGTTCCTGGGCGCGCCCGTGGACATGGGCGTCGGCTTCCGAGGCGCCGGCGAGGGTCCCAACGCGCTGCGCGCGATGCGTCGGAGCACCGGCAGCATGGAGACGATGATCAGCTGGCGCAGCGAACTGACGGCGGTCGACTACGGGAACGCCCCCATCGACCAGTTCAGCGTTGAGCGCAGCATGGAGCCGATCCGCCGAATGGTCCGCGAGATCGCCGAGACCGGCGCGATCCCGGTGATCATCGGGGGCGACCACTCCATCGAATTCGCCAACGTGGCCGGGCTCGCGGACGTGTACGGCAAGGAGAACGTCGGCGTCATCCACTTCGACGCGCACTACGACGCCGGCGGGACGCGGATGGGCCACCTGATCTCGCACGCCCAGCCCGTGCGCCGTCTGGTCGACGATGGCCACATCCTCGGCAGGAACTTCATCCAGGTGGGGCTGCGCGGCAGCTGGCCCGGGCCGGAGGGCTTCGAGTGGATGCGCGAGAACGAGTTCCGGTACCACACCATGGCCGAGATCGACCGCGACGGATGGGCCACGGTCATGCAGCGCGTGCTCGACGAAGCCAACGACGGACCGGAGTACCTCCACGTCTCCTTCGACATCGACGTGATGGACCCGGCGTATACGTCCGGCACCGGCACACCCGTACCCGGAGGCCTGACCCCGCGCGAAGTCTTCCCCATCCTCCGCGGCCTCTGCTCCGAGAACAACCTGGTGGGCTTCGACCTGGTGGAACTCAACCCGCTGGTCGATCCGGGCTACACCACCGCCCTCAACGCCAAGCAGGTGGTGGACGAATGCCTGACCGGCGTCGCCCTGCGGAAGCTGGGGCTCGGCAATCGGGACTACCTGAGCCCGCTGACCAGGCGGGACGGGCGGCCCGGCGGGATGGATCGGTAGCCGCCCGCATCGCCGCCCGGGTAGCAGATCACCTCGTGCCGGGAATAACTTGGGTGCATGCCTGACGACATCACCTCCACCGGTTCGTCCGCCTTCGCCCGCAGAGGACGGCGCGCGCCCGCGACCCCGGAAACCCATGACGGGCATCCGTCGGCGCGTGATGTCACTGTGCGATCAGACCAAAAGGTGCAGGCCGAGCTCGAGCCCCGGAACCCGGGAACGCCCCTCGAGCTCGACTGGCTGCGCCACCTGCGCGTGAACCGGAGTGCCGCGGAGCGCCGCGCCGCTTCCCTGCCCGGACGCAGGAGCGTCAAGCGCGAATGGCAGGCGGCCTGGCTGCTGCGCGTGGTCACCTGCATCGACCTCACCACGCTCGCGGGAGACGACACCCCCGGCCGCGTGCGCCGGCTGTGCGGCAAGGCCAGGAACCCCGTGCGGGCCGACCTGCTCGAGGCGGCCGGCGCTTCCGGGCTGCCCATCCAGGTCGCGTCCGTGTGCGTCTACCCGAGCATGGTCGCCACCGCGGTGGAAGCGCTCGCCGGGTCGGGAATACCCGTGGCGGCGGTGGCGGCGGGCTTCCCGGCCGGCCAGACGCCCTTCCCGGAGCGGCTCGACGAGATCCGGACGGCCGTGGCGGCGGGCGCCTCCGAGATCGACATCGTCATCACCCGCGAGCACGTCCTGCGCGGCCGCTGGGGCGACCTCTACGACGAGGTCGGCGCCTTCCGCGAGGCCGCCCGGGGCGCGCACCTGAAGACCATCATCGCCACCGGCGAACTCGCGACTCTCACCAACGTCGCGCGCGCGAGCCTGGTGTGCATGATGGCGGGAGCCGATTTCATCAAGACCTCCACGGGCAAGGAGAAGGTCAACGCCACCCTGCCCGTCGGCCTCACCATGGTGCGACAGATCCGTGCCTGGCGCGAACGGACCGGCTATCGCGTGGGGTTCAAGCCCGCCGGGGGCATCGGCGCCGCCAAACAGGCGCTCGTCTGGCTGGTGCTCATGCGCGAGGAACTGGGCCCCCGCTGGATGCAGGCCGGGCTCTTCCGCTTCGGCGCCAGTTCCCTGCTGGGCGACATCGAACGCCAGATCGAGCATCACGTCACGGGCCGCTATTCCGCCACTCATCGACATCCCATGGCCTGAGCGAGCCCCGCGAGATGCCGCGAATCTCCGAGATCTTCGAAACCCTCGAATACGGGCCCGCGCCGGAGAGCACGGAGCGGGCGCAAGCCTGGCTCGACGAGCGCCGACGCTCCTTCGGCCTGTTCATCGGCGGCGCCTGGGTCGAAGGCGCGGGTGCGGAGATGTTCGACACCGTCAACCCGGCGAACGGGAACGCCCTCGCGCGCATTACCCAGGGAGGCCCCGGCGATGTCGACCGGGCCGTGCGCGCCGCCCGCGCCGCTCAGGAACCATGGGCGCAGCTCGGCGGTCACGCCCGCGCCCGCTTCCTTTACGCGCTGGCCCGCCGCATCCACCGGCATGCGCGCCTCTTCTCGGTCCTCGAGACGCTGGACAACGGCAAGCCCGTGCGCGAATCGCGCGACATCGACATCCCCCTCGTGGTGCGCCACTTCTACCACCACGCGGGATGGGCCCAGCTGGCGGATGCCGAGTTCCCGGACCAGGTCCCCGTTGGCGTGGCCGGCCAGATCATCCCCTGGAACTTCCCGCTGCTGATGCTGGCGTGGAAGATCGCGCCCGCGCTGGCCACCGGGAATACCGTGGTGCTGAAGCCCGCCGAGTTCACCCCGCTGACCGCCCTGCTCTTCGCGGAGGTATGCCGCGAGACCGGACTGCCCCCCGGGGTCGTGAACGTGGTGACGGGTGACGGCCGCACCGGCGCCGCGCTGGTGGCGCACCCCGACGTCGACAAGATCGCCTTCACCGGCTCCACGGAGGTGGGCCGCCTCATCCGCAGCCGGACGGCGGGCCGCGGCAAGCGTCTCTCGCTCGAGCTCGGAGGCAAGTCGCCCTTCATCGTCTACGAGGACGCGGACCTGGACGGCGTGGTCGAGGGGGTCGTCGACGCCATCTGGTTCAACCAGGGACAGGTGTGCTGCGCGGGTTCGCGCATTCTGGTGCAGGAGGGGGTCGCGGAGACGCTGGAGCGCAAGCTCAAGGCGCGCATGGAGATGCTGCGCATGGGCGACCCGCTGGACAAGGCCGTGGACATGGGCGCCATCATCGCACCCGTGCAGCTCGAGAAGATTCGGCGGCTGGTGGACGAGGGCCGGCGGGACGGCGCGCACATCTGGCAGCCGTCGTGGAGCACGCCGGCGGAGGGGTATTTCTACCCGCCGACGCTGTGCACCCGGGTCGCGCCCGCGTCCGCCATCGCGCAGGTCGAGATCTTCGGGCCGGTGGTGGTGATGATGACCTTCCGCACGCCGGAGGAGTCTGTCCGGCTCGCCAACGACACCCGCTACGGGCTCGCCGCCAGCATCTGGAGCGAGAACATCAATCTGGCGCTGGATGTCGCGCCGAAGGTGAAGGCGGGCACGGTGTGGATCAACTGCACCAACGTCTTCGACGCCGCCTCCGGGTTCGGCGGCTACCGCGAGAGCGGCTTCGGGCGCGAGGGTGGGCGCGAGGGGCTGTACGAATACCTGCGGCCCGCGTGGCAGACGGGCGGACGGGACAATGCGGGAGCCGCAGGCGAAATCGACGCAACAAAACCCGCTTCATCCGGGGATGGGCGGCCGCCCATGCTCCAGGAGGGCGACGGGCTGCCCCTCGCAGGCGGTATGTCACCCCTCGCGGGCGACGCGATGCCGCAGGTGGACCGCACCGTCCGCATGTACATCGGGGGCCGCCAGGCGCGGCCGGACGGCGGGTACACGATGCCCGTCCGCGGGGCCTCGGGCGAGGTGGTGGGAGAAGTGGGCCGCGGCAACCGCAAGGACATCCGGAACGCGGTCGAGGCGGCGCGGCGCGCCGGCGGATGGGCCGACCGCACGGCCCACAACCGCGCGCAGATCCTCTACTTCATCGCGGAAAACCTGGCCGTGCGCGCGTCCGGGTTCGCGGCTCACATCCGGTCACTGACCGGCGAGAGCCATGAGCGCGCGTCCGAGGAGGTCGAACTCTCGATCCGGCGACTCTTCAGCTACGCGGCGCACGCCGACAAGTGGGACGGACAGGTCCACCGCACGCCCTACCGCAACGTCACCCTCGCCATGCCGGAGAGCCTTGGGGTGGTCGCCGTCGTGTGCCCCGAGCAAAACCCGCTGCTGGGCTTCATCTCGCTGGTCGCGCCCGCCATCGCGGCCGGCAACACGGTGGTCGCCCTCCCGTCCGAACGCTGGCCGCTCTCGGCCACCGACTTCTGCCAGGTTCTCGACACCTCCGACCTGCCCGGCGGGGTGGTCAACGTAGTCACGGGCGAGCATGTGGAGCTGGCGCCCGTCCTGGCCGCGCACGACGACGTGGCGGCGATCTGGTACTTCGGCGCCGACGCCGGGGTGGAGGAGGTCGAGCGCCTCTCCACCGGAAACATGAAGCAGACCTGGACGGAACCCGGACCTCGCAGGCGATGGCGCACGCGCCTGCAGGGAGAAGGCAACGAGTACCTGCGGCGGGCGACGCAGATCAAGAACATCTGGATTCCCTACGGGGAGTAGGGTGCCAGGGCAAACCCTGACGTTACGGCATGGAAAGGGGGGAGCAGCCCGTCGCTCCGGGTCCCGACCCGACGCTAGTTGAAGGTGTAGGTGCAGACCACCTCGGGCACTGCATCGTTCAGAACGGATTCCACTTCGCAGATCGTCTCGTCGCGCACGAGCAGCTGCAGGCTCACCTGTGGCGTCGCCTCGTCCTCGGCCAATCGGCCGAGGCTCACAAAGATGCGGGATTGGGGTCCCAGACGGAGATCCGCCTGATAGCCGGGATCGACGGTTGAAGTGTCGGCGGAAATGATCTCTTCCCGGCGGTTGCCGAAGTTGTCGAAGATGTAGACGAACTGGGTCGACGTGACCAGGGTCAGTGGACCCGGACCCGGGCCGCCGACGACGATGCTCGCGGTTGTGGGGGCTTCAGTGGGCCCGTCCAGGATCGAGCAGGCCGTCAGGGCCGACAGGCCCGCCGCGACCGCCAACCATCTCATCCGCGTCCGCTTCGCGGCGCATGCACTCATGAAATCACCTCATCGCAGGAAAAACGGGGGCGCGCGCGGGACACGGTCGGGAGCCGCACGGGCCCCGCATCCTTAATCGTGCCGGATTCGACAATGCTCCGCCAGTGGGCGGGCTCGGGTCAGGGAACCAGCGCGATGGCGTCGATCTCGACGCTCACGTTCCTGGGCAGCGCGCCAGCCTGCACGGTCGAGCGGGCGGGACGATGGTCGCCGAAGTGCTCGGCGTACACCTCGTTCATGGCGGCGAACTCCCCCATGTCGGCCAGGAAGACGGTCGTCTTGACGACGGTGGAAAGCGATGCCCCGGAGGCCTCCAGCACGGCCGCCAGATTGCGCAGCACCTGGTGCGTCTGTTCCTGGATATCCCCCCTGAGCAGCTCGCCCGTCGACGGCACCAGCGGGATCTGCCCGGAGGCGAAGAGAAGCCCGCCCGCCGCGATCGCCTGGGAATAGGGACCGATGGCCTTCGGGGCGCTGTCCGTGTGCACGACCGTTGTTCCGCTCATGGGGTGTCAGACTCCTTGGTTGAGTTGTTCCGGGACGCGACCCGTCCTCTTCCCTCGATGGGCCAGGTTTCCCAGCGCTCTCCTTCGTGCGCGATGACGCGGTCCTGCAGGTTCACCGAGACACAGACGTGGTTCGGCAGCAGACGCACCAGCTCGCCCACCCGGGGCCGCCAGTCCGTGCCCGCGATGTCCAGCACGCCGTGCTCTTCCGAGAGGGCTACCACGCGCACCTCCGGCCGGCCGGCGAGGGCGGCGTACCCGGTGCCCGCGGTGTCGTGCAGCTCCTTCGAGAGCGCCTTGGAGCCCGCGTCGACCACCGCCCGTCCCGGGACCGCGGTGCTCACCACCGTGGCGAGGATCGAGTAGGCACACTCGTGGTCGCGAGCCACGCCCATGCCGGTCATATCCAGGTCGTTGTAGATGACCGTGCCGGCCCGCACCTCGGTCAGACGGGGAAGCAGGTGACTGTGCCAGAGCGTGGGGCTCGACCCGCCGCTGACGACCTCGGGCGCGAGGCCGGCTTCGTCGAGCGTCGCACAGCAGGACTCGAGCCGGTCCGCAAGCGCACCGATCGCCTCCTCCTGCTCGGACACATGCGTGCGGATGTGCCCCGGGTAGAACATGATGCCCCTGTATTCCAGACGCTCCGCGTCGCGGGCGAGTGCCGCCAGCAGGGCGGCCTCGCGCGCCGTCTGCACCCCGGTCCGCCCCAGCCCCACATCCACCTCGACCAGAACGCCGACCGTCCTTCCGGCCGCTCGCGCGGCCTCCGCCAGGCCGCGAAGCGCCACCTCCGAATCCAGGGCCACCGTCAGAGCGACGCGCTCCGGCAGGGCCATCAGGCGTGCGAGCTTCCTCTTTCCGAGGGGAGGATAGGCGAGCAGCAGGTCGTCGCAGACCCGGGACATGACCTCGGCCTCGTGGGGCGTGGCCACGGTGAGCCCCCGGGCGCCGGCCTCCAGCTGGATGCGGGCGAGCGCGAGGCTCTTGTGGGTCTTCACATGCGGGCGCCAGGCAATCCCGTGGCGGGACGTGTAGGCGGCTGCCCCGGCGGCGTTGGCCCGGGCCTTCGCCAGGTCCACGAGGGCGACGGGGGTCTCCGCGTCCGCGATACCCGCGGGGAGCCCGTTCACCCGAGAGCCGCCTCCAGGGCGTCGAAGAACTCCCGGTCTTCCTCGGACACCGGACCGATGCGCACGAAGCGGATCGTCCCCTCGCGATCGACGAGGTAGGTGGCCGGGAGGCCGACGGCGCCGAACGCGTCCATCGAACGCATCTCCGGATCGTGCAGGATCGTGTAGGTCACGCCGTACTCGCCGGCGAACTCGCGCACGACGTCCTCGAACCCGGCATCGTCGACGGAGATGCCCACGATCTCGAAGCCCCGCTCGCGATTCTCGTCGTAGAGCGACTGCAGGAAGGGCGTTTCGAACCGGCAGGGCGCGCACCAGGTGGCCCACAGGTTGACCAGCAGCACCCGGCCGCGCAGGTCGGAGAGCGCCACCGCTTCGCCGTCCAGGGTGGCCGCCTGGACGTCGGGCACCGGGTCCCCCGCTACCGGGGGTCGATCGACCGGCGCGCACGCCGCGCACAGCCAGAGGATGGCCAGGGCTGCGCGAACGGGACCGGGGCCCGGTCCTGCCGGGCTGAACCATCGAATGGGGTAGCTGATGTCCATGCTCCTGGTTCACGGGGAGATGCGTAGCGCAGTCACGGGCGTGGGCCGTAAGTTCAACTTCCGCCCCCGCAACCGCAACGATGCCGCCGGCTACGCCACGCGAGCGCGCGCGGACCTTACCCCCGAACCCCGTGTACTGACGCCATCACCCCCCACGCTCGCCCTCGCCTCCAGTCAGCATCCGGCTGCGCGACGACATACGCCAAGGTCAGGCCATGACATCCTCCTCCTCGTCCGCCGTCCGCCGGAGCCTGTGCGCCGGGGTGCTGCCGGCCGTCGCCGCACTGACGGTCCTCCTCCTGCCCGAACCGATCGAAGCTCAGTACTTCGGGCGAAACAAAGTGCAGTACGACTCCTTCGATTTCCGGGTCATGAAGACCCCCCACTTCGACATCCACTACTACGACGAAGCCGCAGTCGCCATCGAGGACGCCGCCCGCATGTCCGAGCGCTGGTACGAGCGGCTGGCCCGCACCTTCCAGCACGAGTTCGAGCGGCCCAAGCCGGTCATCCTGTACGCCGACCATCCCGACTTCCAGCAGACCAACACCCTCTCGGGCTTCATCAGCGAGGGCACCGGCGGTGTGACCGAGTCGCTGAAGAATCGCGTCATCATGCCGCTGGCGGGCACCTATTACGACACCGACCACGTGCTCGGCCACGAGCTGGTGCACGCCTTCCAGTACAACATCGCCCAGTCGCGGAGCGGAGGCGGGCTGCGCGGCATGGCCCAGTTGCCGCTGTGGGTGGTGGAGGGGATGGCCGAATACCTCTCGGTCGGCCGCGAAGACCCGCTTACGGGCATGTGGCTGCGCGATGCCCTGCTGCGCGACGACGTGCCCACCCTCGAACAGATGACCCGGGAGCGACGCTTCTTCCCGTACCGCTTCGGCCAGGCGTTCTGGACCTACGTCGGCGGCACCTACGGCGACGAGGCCGTAACCGAGCTGTACCGCCGCTCGCTCCAGGTGGGGTGGGAGAACGCCATCGTGAGCGTACTGGGAAAGACCCAGGACTCCGTGTCCGTGGACTGGCACCGGGCGATCGAGAGCGAGTACCGGCCGCTGATGGCCGGCCGCTCGGCGCCGGGCGAAGTGGGCGCCCTTCTGCTCGCTCCTTCCACGGGGGCGGGCAGCCAGAACGTGGCGCCTTCGGTCAGCCCCGATGGCCGCTACGTGGCCTTCATCTCGGAACGGGACCTCTTCTCGGTCGACCTGTTCATGGCCGATGCGCGCACCGGGAGGATCATCCGGAGACTGTCCAGCGCCGCCTCGGACGCGCACATGGACGCGCTCCGCTTTCTCGACTCCTCGGGTTCCTGGTCTCCCGACGGGCAGCTGTTCGCCTTCGTGGCGATCGCCGACGGGGACAACCAGCTCGTCATCGTGGATGTCGACAACTCGGACGTGGAGCAGCGCATCGAGGTCGAGAGCGCCAACATCGGGGCCATCTCCAACCCCGCCTGGTCTCCGGACGGCGGTTCGATCGTGTTCGCGGGACAGTCGGGGGGCATCTCCGACCTGTTCATGCTCGACATCGAGACGGAAGAGATCACCCGCCTCACCAACGACAAGCACGGAGACATGCAGCCGGCGTTCTCACCCGACGGCTCCATGCTCGCCTTCGTCTCCGACCGGGGACCGGAGACGGACTTCACCGATCTGGTCTTCAGCCGCCCGCGCATCGCGCTTCTCGACATGGAGACCCGCGAGGTCCGTACGCTCGACCTGTTCGAGAACGTCAAGCACCTCAACCCCCAGTTCACTCCGGACGGCCGGGGCCTCTACTTCCTCTCCGACCGGGACGGCTTCAGCGACATCTACCGCGTGAACCTTCCCACGGGCGAGATCTATCGGGTAACCAACATCGCGACCGCGGTCAGCGGGATCACGAGCGGTTCGCCGGCCATGAGCGTCGCATCCGAAACCGGCACCCTGGTGTTCTCGGTCTTCGATGAATTCGAGTTTCACATCTACTCGCTCTCCTCGCAGGAAGCGGGCGCCGCCCAGGAACTGGCGCGCGAGGGGACGGAAGTCCCCGAGGGCCGTCTGATTCCGCCCGCGGAGCCGCTGGTGCGCAGCCGGGTCGCGAACTACCTGGCCGATCCGCTCACCGGACTGCCTCCCACGGGGACCTACCTCTCCGAAGAGGCATCCACCTACGACCCCGGCCTGAAGCTCGACTACGTGGGTCAGCCCATGATCGGCATCGGAGCCGGCGACATCTACGGCAACAACCTGCAGGGCGGAGCCGCGGCGTTCTTCAGCGACATGCTCGGGGACCGCACGCTGGGGGTCGCCGTCCAGGCCCAGGGCACCTTCAAGGATGTGGGCGGACAGTTCCTCTACCAGAACATGAAGCGCCGCTGGAACTGGGGCGTCTCGGGAGGACGAATACCCATTCAGCTGCTGTGGGCGAGCTTCGAACGTTCGCCGAACGGCATGCCCGCCTACCGGGCCCTGCGGGAGCGGATCTTCATCGACTCCGCGATTGGAATGCTGGCGTACCCCTTCTCCACCACCCAGCGGGTGGAAAGCCGGTTCGGCGTTACCCGCTACTCCTTCGACCTGGAAGAGGAGTACCTCTTCTTCGACCCGCTCGGGCGGCTGATGGATCGCCGCGTCCGCGAGCTGGAGGCCTCGCAGCTGCCGCTCAACATGGTGCACGCGTCGATCGCGCTGGTGGGCGACAACTCCTATTCCGCCTTCACTTCGCCGGTGCGCGGTTCCAGGTACCGCTTCGAGTACGAGAACACCGTGGGCACCGCGGACTTCCATACCCTGACCGCCGACTACCGCCGCTATTTCAATCCCCTGCGCGAGCTCACCATCGCCTTCAGAGGGATGCACTACGGGCGCTACGGGATCACCGCCGCCGAGACGCAGACCGGCCTGCGCCAGATCTTCCTGGGGTACGAGAGCCTCATCCGCGGATACGCGAGAGAGAGCTTCGACTTCACGGGCTGCGTGCAGGTGGAGACCTGCATGGAATCGGAGCGCTACCGGCAGCTGTTCGGCCAGCGCATCCAGGTGTTCAACTTCGAATTCCGGATTCCGGTCACCGGCGTGAGCCAGTTCGGCCTGCTCAACCTGCCTTTCCTCCCCATCGAGCTGGTCACCTTCGCCGACGTGGGGCTGGCGTGGGACGACTTCGGGACCGTGGATCTGCGCTTCGACAGAAGGACGACGGATCGCGTTCCCGTCTTCAGCACCGGCGTCTCCGCGCGGGCGAACCTGCTCGGCTTCCTGATCCTGGAGAGCTACTACGCCTATCCCTTCCAGCGGCCCGACAAGGGCTGGCACTGGGGCTTCACCCTGGCGCCGGGCTGGTAGAAGAAGGGAACCCTCGGGCCGTCAGAAGATCGAGAGGCTGATGTACCTGCCGGGATTCTCGCGGATGTCGTCCAGCAGGAGCTGAAGACTCGACGCGGCCGAGTTCAGGCTGACGTAGAGGGAGTCGTCGTGGGCGAGACGCCCCAGAGTCCCCTCCCCCCTTTCGATGCGGGCCAGGATGGAGCGCAGATCGGTGGCGACCGCCTCGAAGGCCTCGAGGTTCCGGGTTGCCACCGTGAGAGCGGAGTCGGCGCGCGCGGCGGCGCTCTCGATCGCCGGCCCGGCCGAGGATGTCGTACTGCTCACGGAGCGCGCGGCTTCGTCCAGGGACTGCACGACTCCCGCGAGCTCTTCCCGCTGCTCGCGACCGATGGCCGCCAGGTCCGTGAGAAGGGATTCCAGCTCCTGGGCGCTCGCCTGAAACGACGCCACGGTCGGTTCGGTCAGCAGATCGCTGATCCGCTGGATCATCTCCTCCGCATCGTCGCCGACCTCGGACACGATCCCGAAAACATCCGAAGACACGGTGCCCGCCAGAACGTCGCCGCCCTCCGCCATGACGGGCGAGTTTCCGGGAAGAATCTCCACGGTGCGACCTCCCATCAGCCCGATGCCCACCAGCCGCACCTGGGAGTCGCCGGGAATCTCGTATTCCCCTTCGATCTCGAGCTCGATGCTCACTCCGGCGGGCACCATGACGAAGGTCATCACCCGTCCGATGTTGACGCCGCGCATCTGCACGGGATCGGATCTCCGCAGCCCGCCCGCGTTCTCCACCACGGCCATGACCGAGTAGCGTCCCCGGAACATGGACGGATCGGTCAGCATGAAGAGGGCGACCAGCGTGGCCAGCACTCCGGCGACGATGAAGATCCCGACGCGCGCCTCGCTCATGAGCGCCCGCGGCGGGACGGCCTGCCCGAGTTCCGCGTCCGAGGGTCCGGAACTCGTCCGGTAGTCCGTTTCCGCTTCGTTCATGTCGTTGCCACCAGGTCTACCGCCGCCTCGGCGGCGGCTCTGTCCACGAATGCCCTTACGATCGGATCGCTGCTTGCGCGGAAGGCCGCGGGGCTTCCGAGGAACCGCAGCCGCCCACCCTCCAGCATCGCCACCCGGTTGCACATCTCCAGCCCTCCCTCGATGTCGTGGGTCACGATGACCGAAGTCACGTCCAGCTCGCGGGAGAGACGCCGGATCTGTCGCTGTACTCCGGCGGTGTTGACCGGATCCAGTCCGGTGGTCGGTTCATCCCAGAGGAGGATGTCCGGCCCTCCCACGATGGCGCGCGCGATCCCCACCCGCTTCTTCATCCCTCCGGAAAGTTCGGCGGGAAGTTTGGTCATCACCTCGCGCGGGTCCAGGAGAACCCGTTCCAGCGCCTGCCACACGAGGCGCGCGATTCGCATGCCGTCCATGGCGCGAAGGCGCCTGACCGGGAGTCCCGTCTCCACGTTCTCGAAGACGTTCAGGGAGTCGAAGAGCGCCGCATGCTGGAATACGTACCCTACCTTGTCGCGGATCCGCCTCAAGTCCCTGCCGTCTCCGAAGAACACCGATTTGCCGTCCACCTCCACGTCGCCGCGGTCGGGCACGATGAGGCCGATGGTGGTCTTGAGCAGAACGCTCTTGCCGGCGCCCGAGGCGCCGAAGAGGCCGAACATCTCTCCCGAGTGGATGTCCAGGTCGATGCCCTCCAGCACGGGGAGATCGAACGCCTTGTGGACTCCGCGATACCGGATGACCGGACGAGTCTGCATCGCGCCCTAGTCCAGCAGGAGGGGTGGGAAGAGGGCGTCCATGATCAGAACCGCCAGCGTCATGAACATGACCGCCTGCGTCGTCGTCTTGCCGACTCCTTCGGCTCCTCCCTCCGTCCGCAGTCCCATGTGGATGGCGACCACGGGGATGGTGAAGCCGAAGACGAGCGCCTTCGTGAGCGAGTAGAAGAGATCCCAGGACTGCCAATAGAGACGAGCCCCGTACAGGAAGCTGTTGGGCCCGAGCCCCACGGTGAGCTGGGCCGAGACCATGCCGGCCAGGATTCCCACCAGATTCGCGATCGCGACCAGCACGGGGACCACGATGATGCCCGCGACCACCCTGGGAGCGGCCAGAATCGACACCGGATCCCGCCCCACGCTGTAGAAGGCGTCGATCTGCTCGGAGACCTTCATGGTTCCGAGTTCCGCCGTGATGCGGGCGCCCACGCGGCCCACCAGGACGATCGCGGTCAACACCGGCCCCATCTCCAGGACCACAGACTCGGTGACGATGCTGCCCAGCACATAAAGCGGGATGGCCCCCGTGAACTGGTAGCCGCCCTGCTGGCTGGTGACGATGCCGGCGAGGACGGCCGTCAGGACCACGATGGGGATGCTCTGCACGCCCATCACGTACATCTGACGCAGAATCGACCGTGGCGAGACCCGGAGGCCGACCAGCGCGGCGACAATGTCGCGCAGCAGGATCGCGATCTCCCCGGAGTGCTGCAGCACGGTGCGGCCGGCGCGCGCCACCTGCGCCAGCCAGCGCTCGGCCCGGGAAGGGGTCTCGGAGCGCCCCGTCACGGCCGGGAATCCGCGAACCGCACAGGTGCCGAACCAGGCCCAGCGAGTGGCCCAATGCTCCTCATGCCTGCCGTTTTCTCCCTGGGTAACCTGCTGAGGTACAAGGGCTCTCCAACCAGTGCGCGAAAGGCCGTTCGGCGTGGGAAGCATCTAGCATTACGCAGCCGATGGCAAGGGATCGGGGACGCGCACAGGCGCTTCCGGCCTATGCGCCGGATGCTGCGACGTCGTCCGCGCGGCGGGTCGCCTCGTTGATCAGGGACTCGAGCCGATGCCGGTCCTCGCGATCGGAGTCGTAGTCCGGCCCTTCCCCGGTACGGCGGTCGGCTTCGAAGCGCCGCACGCATACGCGCACCCGGGCGAATGGCTTGGGGATGGTCATCCGGTCCCAGGAGTCGAGGCGCCAATGGCGGTCCGAGGCGAGGCCCATCGCCAGGACGGGCGCGCCGGACATGCGCGCGAGTACGAGAACCCCGCGCTTGAGGCGTCGCGCGGGGCCCCGGGGGCCGTCCGGGACCAGGATCGGAGAGGAACCGTGGCGTCGGACAACCGTGCGAAGCGCCCACATCGCCTCCCGCCCCCCCGCGCTCGACGAACCGCGAACGATGCGCGCGCCCCATCTCCGCATGATGCGCGCCACCAGTTCCCCGTCGCCGGATCCGCTGGTGAGTGCGGTGACATCCACGCCCTTCCCCCGAGCCATGCCTGCGCCCGTGAAATACGCCCCGGGGATGACGCGGTCGTGCCAGAAGGCGAGGATGGCGGGGGGGCCGCCCGCACACAGCGCGTCCAGGTGCTCGCGGCCCTCGGCGACCTCGATGCGCCAGGTCCGGCCAAGGGCCTCAACCAACCAGCCCAGCAGCGTGATGGCGAGGGTCGTCCGCCCGCGCTTGAGCCGCGTTGCGATTTCGGCACGCATGCGGCGCTTCCTCCGTCCGTGCGTGAGTGCCGGGAGTGGGACTCGAACCCACACGCCCCAACGGGCAAAGGTTTTTGAGACCTTCGCGTCTACCTGTTCCGCCATCCCGGCAGGATGCTCTCAGTGGTAATCTGGCTGAAACCATTGAACTTACGCGATTGCGTGGTCGGGTTCCAGCCAATTGGGTCCCGCTAATTGGGCGGAGAGCAAACACCTCGGCGGTCCTCGAGGGCCCTCCTGAGCTGCTCATCGTCGGCCCGCTGGTAACATTGGAGCACCGTTCGGGCCGTCTTCCAGCCGCCGAGCTCGCAGAGCACCTTGAGCGGCTGGTTCATCAGATCCGAAGCAAACTTCCGCCGAAGCGAGTGCCAGCCCCGGCCACGCTTCGGCTCCAATCCCGCGCGTGCTTCGGCCTTCTGCCACCAGTCACGGACCAGCCAACGGCTGACGCATGTGAAGGGGTCCCTGGAGGTAGGTAGCACAGGTGCGTCCCCGGGGCCGAAGTTCCCTTGCCGCGCCTCGTCGAGGACCGCGAGCGCCTCGACCGTCAACGGCGTCCGGTGCTCGTAGCCGGACTTGTCGTACTCGCCCCGCCACCGGATGGTCTTGATCTCGGTGTCGATATCAGACCACCGAAGTTGCCGAATGGCCCCGATACGATGTCCCGTCTCGTGTGCGAGGACGAAGGCGACGCGGAAGCGCCAGTCCATCTCCGCCGACACGCCGAGCAGGGCCTCGTATTCGGCCTGGGTTAGAAGCACCCGGGTCGGATTCTTCTCCTTCGGCGTCCTGAGTCCCCGCAGGGGATTCGAATCGAGGAGGAGCCTCCCCTGCTCGTCCCTCGATTTCACAGCCCAGTTGAGGACCGCGATCAGGAACTTGAGGTCGTGTTCGATCGTTCGATCGGACACCGGCTTGCCGCTCGGTCCGACCTTGCCCGACCGCCGCGCCCGGATAAACCGGTCCCAGTCCCTTCGGGACAGCGTACCCGGATCTCGATTCCGTCCGAAGAATCCGAGAAACATCTTCATCGCGGCTCTGTCGTGGAGCCGCGACTGACAGCCCTTGGCGGGCGTCACCTCCTCACCGTAGATGTCAAACAGCGTCTCCAGCGTGAGCGGCTCGGGCTCGGCGTCCGCCTTGCCGTTCAGGTCCGGGCCGACGAAGCCGGCTGCGAACTCGTCCGCCTGCTTCTTCGCCCTCACCCAGTCCCGGTGCCCCAGCGACCGGGTGAGCCTGCGCCCGTTCTCTCGCCACTCGATCTGGAAAATGCCGGTCTTCGGATCCGGGAACACCCGGACCCGGTTCCGGCCCCATTCACCGGCGCCGTAGGAGCGCCGACTTCGTTTCGTGCGTGCCATCGTTCGATTCCTCTTCGAAGATGGACTGCACGATCTGCGCGGAAGAAACTTCGCGGAGTGAAGGCGTCTCCGCCAGACGCGCCAGTTGACGGCGCACCGTGTGTTGCGACGGTCGGATCGACGCGGTCGGAGCCGTGCCGCGATGCACCATCAGACATCGGAGTGCACGGTGCAGGAAACGCTTGTCGGATGGGGCGCGCCACAAGCTCCGCAAGTCGCCGGCCTCCTTTCGGTTGAGTCATCGCCGAAAGGGCCGCCGTGGCTTGCGGGCGTGACCGGAGCGACCCCCCTTCCGCGATGCCTGGTGCGGCATCGGGGCGGGCCGGGATGGTGCACGCCCATCCCACCCTCTGCGGGGGATCGCTCCGGTCAAGGAATCCCTGCGGGAAGGCTGTCGAAGCCCCGGAGTCGGCTGAGCCGATCCTCAACGGAACAAAGCACAGGCCGCCAGTCCGCAAGGAGGGGCACCCGGGGCTGCTTCGCAACCGTCCGCAAAGAGGAAGAGGATGCGGGGGTCGCGCACGTGGTGGCGGAGCACCCCTTTGAGTGGTCCGGGGAAACGGTTCAACGAGGCTCGCAAAGCGCGGTCAGCGGCGGGATGGAGGCCAGCGAATGCCACCCCGTCCATGAACCCGCGAAGCCGGGGCGGCGAATGATCCCGCCAGTGCCCCTTGCAGCGGGACCCGGGCATCAGTTCCGTCGTGGGTTGGATCAACCTGACTTACGGCGTCTCCTCCGGCGTTTCGCGTCGTTTGGTCGTGCTGCTCTTAGAGCTTCGGTGACCCGAAGGACGTCGATCTCTTGCGCTGCAGGTGGTCGGCGACAAGCGTGATATCCTCTTCAAGTGACAAAGCAGGAGTAAGTGTCATGCGCACCGACGGTGGTAGAATAGGCCTGCCGATAGCCTTGGTCGTGCTTCAGGCCGCAGTAGCGCCGGCCATGAAGGGCCAGGTGATACGCGGCAGGCTCGTGGAAGATGGGGACAACGCGGCGATTGCAGGGGCGATGATGACCCTGATGGACCGGGGCGGCCGCGGCGTCGAGGGGATGGTCACGCAGAGCGGCACGGGCCTGTTCGAGTTGCGCGCGCCCGAACCCGGCGAGTACCGGGTGCGAGCCGAGCGGATCGGGTACGCAACCACGTTCTCGGCGTTCTTCAGCATCTCTGTCGGGGACACCCTGACGGTGGACATAGCCGCGCCGGTCGAGGCGATCTCGCTGGAGGGAGTCAGCGCAACAGTCGGTCCCAGGTGCCAACTGCGCCCTGAAGAAGGGTTGGCCGTCGCCAGAGTCTGGAACGAGGCGCGCAAGGCACTCGCAGCGGCGAGGTGGACGCAGGAGCGCGGGCTCTACCGGTACGAGATGCTGGGCATCAAGCGGTCTCTCGACGAACGCGGACGGAAGGTGGAGTTCGAGGATCGAGTCTACGGACAGGCCCTCGTGTCCGTACCGTACATCGCCAGGGCGGCCGACTCCCTCGTGTACGGAGGATTCGCAAGATTCTCGGCCGAGGCGTCGGAGTTCTGGGCCCCAGACGCCGGAGTTCTTCTCTCCGATTCGTTTCTCGATACGCACTGCCTGCGGATCCGATCCGGAGGAAGCGAACTTGTCGGGTTGGAGTTCGAACCAGTGCCGAACCGGGATGTGGCGGACATCTCGGGAACGATGTGGCTCGACGCTGCGACGGCGGAGCTTCAGCGGGTGGACTTTCGCTACGTGAATCTTCCTGTGCCCCACTGGCTGATGGACGCGTCTCCGGGTGGCGCGGTGCGCTTTCGCGGCCTCCCGGACGGAACCTGGATCGTAACCTCGTGGCACATCCGGATGTTCACCGCGGGCGAGACCGAGCACCCTCTGACGGGCCGGCCGGCGCCCACCCTGGAAGGCGTCGCCACGACGCACGGCGAGGTTCTTCGGGTTCATGGCGATGCGGGCGTGGTCTTCGAAGGACGGCGGGGACGGCGCGTCGTGGGGACGGTCGTCGACTCGCTGGGAGTTGGACTGCCGAACGCGCGCGTCTACGTACGGGGATCCGGCACTGAGACGGAAACGGATGCCGAAGGACGATTCGAGCTGGACCATCTGGGCGCCGGCACCTACGCGCTGCACTTCACACATCCGTATCTGGAGCAGCTGTGGTACGAGCCCGAATCCGTCGAGGTGGAAGTGAGACCGGATGTCGCCAGCATGGTGGAGGTCCGGTTCGGAGCACCCTCAACGAGCGATGTCCTTTCCCAGGTTTGCGGGCGGGATGGTCCACCGGACGTTCCCCTGATCGCGGCCTCTGGCAAGGCGGTCTGGCGAACGGGCATTCTTACCGGGAGGGTGACGGACATGGACGGGAATCCGATCGAGGACGCGACGCTTCACTTCCTGACGAGGGCATACGAGCCTCGGCTCTTCGCCGAGGTCAGGGATCCGAGCACCCTCAACTTTGAAGACCAGCGGAACCGCCGGACGGAGAAGAGCAGCTCGTCCGGCTTCTACAGAGCGTGCTGGCTGCCCGTCGACGCTCCGATCGAGCTGGTGGTGCTTGGCAAGGACGAGGATGTCGATCAGGACGCGGTGGACGCCTCGCTGAGTCTCGCCGACCTGTTTCCCGGTCGCGTCACAATCCTGACCATCGACCCGAGGTCGCCGCACAGGGCGTTGGATCTGCGGCTCGGTGGGGGTCGCGACAACCCGCGCTAATCGCGGAGAGTTCGAGGCCGCGTTCGTTCGCGACATGGGTGCCATCCCGGGGCCGCTATCGCGAGGGAGAGGAACACCCGCCACGACCAGCCGGTGACCTCCGCGACGATGACTCCGACGATGATGGCGATCACGCGCGACAGATGCTTCGTCATTGGCCTTCAAGGATCCGCTCGGGCTCGCTGCCAATGCTCCCTGCAAATCCGGCAATGTAGCCTGTCACCGGACCCCGGGCGCAGATGCTTCGGGTTGATGCGTTTGCCGGCTTGCAGTGGTGAACCCGGCCTTGTTCGGAGTGCCACCACCACACGGCCTTCTGCCCTCTCATTGCCTGCCTCGCTTGGTCACGTCCTCCCGCTTGGTCAGCAGACTGGATCACCCATCGCTCTCGCGAAAAAGGTTGACGATCCCGCGCAGGATGCAGACGATCCCGATCCCGCCGACGGCAAGCGCGAAGTCCACCCCGATCCCGCGCCACAACCAGTCAAGCAAGCCCCCGGCGGCCGCGATGGCGCCGAGCACAAATGCCGCCATCCACCATGAATTGAAGAGCCTCATTGCGCTCCCTCCCTGTCGTCGGTTCCCGAGCGTCGCAGCCCCCTTCTCGGGCCGGCTAGACAGCGTGGGGATCGCGTGCTGCGGGGGTTGCGTAGCGCCATCGGACT
This sequence comes from Gemmatimonadota bacterium, assembly GCA_022825135.1. Classification (GTDB taxonomy): domain Bacteria; phylum Gemmatimonadota; class Gemmatimonadetes; order Longimicrobiales; family Gaopeijiaceae; genus BD2-11. The sequence continues at coordinate 50,066 of JAJDYN010000007.1, forward strand.
TGTGCGGTGCCCCTCGTTCGCGGCCCCTTCCACACCAACGGCTTGCATCCTCAAGCGGCGGTCATCAATGCAACGGCACCCTGCGCGATGCCGTGCGCAGCGGCTCGGCCCGGCGTCAGGAACCCGGCTCGAACCTCACGCGCGCGACGCGCTGTACATTGAGTGAGTCCCTCGTCGTGCCGTACAGCACGGACTCGTCGACCCAAGGGACACTCGCCACGCTGACGCGACGGGGCCAGCGATACCGTGCCACCAGCGCGGACCCCGCGTAGACGTCGGCTTCACGCATCTCGTCCCCTTCCCCGCTCGTCTTCTCTACCCACAAGCGGTCGGATCGATCAAAGAAGATGTCGGCAATCGGCGGTTTGCGGTCGGGAATTCCGAAAGGATGGTCCCGGAGGCCGAACCGCTGGAGGTCACGGTCGACAGCGGCCTGAGCGCGCTCACGCTCGGATGGGCCGAGCCGCGGGCCAGGCACCTGTGGCCCCTCGACACGCGAAACAGTCCCGTCGGGTTGGTGGAGCGTGACCGAATACTCCGAGGTGACTGCCTCAGCCCACGCGCCGCCGGGGCCGTGGGCGTGAATCCACAATGCGCCGAACGGCTGTCGGACGTAGAAGGTGGTGCGAGACTCGCCGATCACGCGTTCAACGGTGGTCGTGCCCACCGCCTGCTTCTCCGCATCGGCCAGAAATACCGTGTCCACGGCTCCGTCTGAGCCATGATGGAGGCGTGCAACGACAGGCCCGCCCTCGGTCGTTATGGGCCCGATGTCGACAAGCCGACCCTCGGTGTCGAAGGTGACCGGCGCAACCATACCCACAGCGCCGTGAGCGATCCTCACTCCACGGTCGTACTCCGCACTCGCGTCATCCAGCCTGAACGCACTGTACCGCGAACGCTCGCGCACCCACAGCGTACCGTCCGGCGCGAACGCGAGACAACAGGGTTGCGTCAATTCACCGGGTCCCTCTCCCTGACCGCCGAAGCGGAACAGGAAGTCACCCTCGGAACCGAAGACCCGGATTTCGTGCGATTGGAGATCCGCGACGATCAGCCGTCCGCGCGTGTCCTCGACGATCGACTCAATCCTGGTGAAGAGATAGGGATCTTCACCCTCGATCTCCCCGATTTCGAGGTCGACCATGCCATGGAAGATCGGGACATCACCGGGTGAGCGTTCAATGCCTCCCTCGGAGCAGCCCGACCCGAGGCAAAGCGCCAGCAGCAAACGAACGGACATGCCGCCAGTAGGGCGGGAGTGTTCTTTCATCGGTCGGAACTCCAAGCTGCGGGAAACCGGTTGAACTGCCTCGACATTAGCGCCTGCCTCACAGTAGTTTAGCGGACATCCAGGTTGCAAGCAGACGGGACGCTTTCTCGCGCGGTCCCGCTGCTGGCCAGCGCGCGCTCCCGATTCCAACCGGAAGCGCCACGCGGCGGTGAGGAATGGAGCCCAACATACGCAGCCGATTCTTCAACCACGGGCGACCGAGTTGATCGCCCATCTCAAGGGACGCGAGAAGGCTCTGGAGGCTTTCGGCTGGACCGGACGCCGGGCCGAGTGGATCGCCCTGGCCTGTCTGCACGGCGGCGTCTTCACCCGTGTGCAGTGGACGAGTTTCCTGGGTTGCCACCCCGAGAAGGTGCGACGCGCCGTCCTCGCCCTCGTCGCGCAGGGCCTGGCCGTCGAAGAGCCCCCGGCCAGCGGCATCCACGGGATCGGCCGCGTGTGCCGGATCTGGGCCCGCAAGGTCTACCGGGCGCTCGGAGCCGAGGAGTTCTTTCGGCGGCGCCGGATCACCTCCCGGGACGTGCTGATGCGTCGGCTGCTCTCGCTCGACTACGTGCTCGAACATCCCCACGTGCCATGGCTCCCGACCGAGGCCGAGAAGGTAGCCGCCTTCGAGGCGCTCGGGATCGAGCGCCGGGTCCTGCCCCAGCGGACCTACCGGGGCGCGACCGGGAACATCCGGCGCCACTTTCACCTCGGGCTGCCGCTCGCGCTGGACGGCGAGCGCGCCGTCTTCGTCTACGTCGATCCCGGCCACGAGACCGCGACGGCGCTACGCGCCTGGGGCGCGGCGCACCGGGAGCTGTGGACGATGCTCCGGGATCGCGGACGCGAGATCGAGGTCGTGGCCGTGGGACGAACCTGGGAGGAGACAAGCCGCGCGGACACCGTGCTCGGCAACTGGGCGAGAGACCCGCGCCCGTCGGATTACAAAACGGAGATCGGCCGGGAGATCGAGTGGATCGAGGATGTCCTCCGCAGCGGGGACGCTAGCCTGATCCGGGAGGTGTGCGGCGACGTCCGGGGCGGGCTTGTGCGGCTGGTGGAACTCAGGAATCGGGCACGCCGACAGTCCGGCCGGAGGCTGTTGCACCGGGTCAACGCATGGCAGACGGAGCGGCTCCGGGGGAGGCTGTTCTGACGGGGAATCCGACCGCCCCGGTGACGCACGGGCGATGTGTATTTCACTTCGAGGTCGACCGGACACGGAATCCGCCCTCGGATGGGACACTGCGCAAATGCCGCAAGCCGCTACACGGCTTAGGGTTGTGCCACGGCCACCCGCTTCGCCGATGTCGAACCGGGCCTCAAGGCCGTGGACGGGAGCGACCCCCCTGTTTCGATGCCCAGTGCGGGCATCGCGGAGGGTTGGGATGTGCACATCCCGTACACCCTCCCCGGGGGTCGCTCCCGTCCAGCAATCCCTTGCGGGAAGACCATCGGCGCGCCGAAACGGAAGCGCGCCTCCAGACCTGTCGGCCCGCGCCATCGGTGCCGCGCCGGCTCGCTGCCGCGTGCGTCTCGCCACCCCATCTACGAGGCCCGGTTCCGTTGGTGCAGGCCGACGAATCCGACGATGACCCGTTCGTTCGGCTCGTCCCAGGCGAAGGCGATCCGGATCGTGTGGTGCGGGTCGTGGCTCGTCCCCTTGCCGAGGTGGGCCGCCAGCTTCCACGCCGTTCCGCTGACGCGGGTCCGGTACCAGTCCGGGAATTGCCCCATCGTGGAAGCGGACTGGTTCGACTTGTAGAACCAGCCTGGGCAGGTCTCCCCGATCCGATCGGCCGGTCCGTTCCGGTACGCCGTGGCGAGCCACGCCAGCGCGTCGAGCACCTCCGCGGGGTTCGCGAAGGGCGTGTCCTCGTTCGAGCGGGAGTTGAGCTTGATGAGCAGCCTGTCGGGGAACATCTCCCGCGCCTGGGCGATGGCCTCGCGAACGCTCCCCACGGGTTCCGGCTCCACCGGCTCGCCGTCGTGCGTCCGGGCCTGCCTGCGCTCCTCGACGTAGGCGCGCCGCCAGTGCTCCTCCATCCTCCGGCTTCGCGACACCTCCTCCCGGAGCCGTCCGGCCTCCTCGCCTCCCAGCGCCTTCTCCTCTCGGAGCGTCCGGTTGTCCGCTTCGAGGCGCTCTCGGTCCTCGCGGAGGGCCTCGATCTCGCGCCGGGCGGCATCGTTCTCGTCCCCGGGCGGTCCCGATGCAGGTTCGGTCTCGGCAGCGGCGTGGTCCGCTGCCCCGGAAGCCGGGCGCGCCTCTCCGGCGCCGGCCCGCTTCCCCGAGGCGTCCTCCGCTGGCGGATCGGGCCGGGCAACGCGCTCCCGCCACGCATCGACCGCACCGAGAATGGCGTCCTCGCACTCGCCGCGCTTCAGGGATCGCTCAAGTTCCTCGGCCCGCGAGGGGGCTTGCGGACGAAGCGGCCCGTACTCCTCGAGAGTGACTTCCAGGTAGACGAGGAGCGGGAGCGCCGATCCGGTCAGCGCGGGCCGGTCCTCGACCAGTCCGGGCCAGGGATCCGGGTCGATCCCGAGGTAGCGCAGTTCCTCGCCGAACCGCTCCCGCAGGGTGCGGCAAAGGCCCGCGATCTGCTCCCGGCACCAGTCGAGGAGCTCGCGCCTCTTCGCGTGGCGGATGTCCTCCATCCACTTGACGAGCGTGTCGGCTTCCTCCCACTCGGGCGCGTTGGGCGGGAGATCCCGCAGGATGCCGAGCCAATCCTGGAAGAGCGGGGACGCCAGCGGCGGCGGCGCGGGGAACCGCCGCGCGAGGAGGCAGAGCATCAGCCCGGCGGACTCGCGGTCGACCGTGCCGTCGACCGCCACCAGTGCCTCGCGCTCGCTCCGCCACTCCTCGGCCGTCCAGAACGATTCGAAGCGTGCGTCCGGTGGCTCGGGCACCGGCATGCCCCGGCCTGCAAGGTGCTCGGCGGTCCGGTCGCGAAGCGCGCCGTGCGCGTCCACCCAGGCATTGAGAACGGCTCGGACGAGGTCCTGATCGTGGTGCCCGATCGCCTCCAGCACGGGCTGGAGGAGCTTTGGCCGGGGCGCGCGGCTGGCGTCCCGGTATCCGTCCACCCGAAGACGCCGCAGGCCGGCCCCGAGTTCTCGGCGAAGCGCCTTGGACTTGGAACGGTGCTTGAGGGCGCGCTTCACCACGCGGCGGCGGAAGTCCTCGCTCAGCACGGGGAAGATCTCGCTGGGCGTTCTCGGTCTGATCGCGGGCTCGGCAGTCACGGTGGTCGCTCCTTGCAAGGAATGAGTCTCTCTCCCTCCACCCGGAGGGACGCGTGCACGGACGGAGGCAAGGCGAGCGGCCCGCCGCCGCTCGCCAAGTCCGACCAGGACTCGGCGCGGTTACGCGATGGTCCGATCCCCCGGTCGAGAATGCACCGGCCCGTCGAAGCCGAGCCGGCGGATTCGGGTGCGAAACCGAAACGTTGGAGTCAACGTAAAGCAAGGGCGAATGGGCCACCCGGTCGCGCTGGACCACAAGGGCTCGTCCGGCGAATCGAGCGGCGACGGGGACGCCCCCCGCTCCGAGAGACGGGTGGGAACGGAGAACGCCAGCCCCACAATAATTTGTGGCCTTGTTCCACCAAACGTGCAACCGAGCAGCCCCGAGACATGCCAGCGGATTCCTGAGCGCGGGCAGCACCGGTGCTTCTCCGATTCCGGGGTTCCTTCTCCGTGTCTCGTCGAGAGCGGCTACATCGCGTAGGCGGATTGCCTCGTATAAGGGCCTAAATCACGCCGGGAATCACCTATGCAAACTGGATTCCACGCGACGCTGACAGACCTTCTCGGACTTCGTGGATGGCCCTACCCTTGCGGTTCCAGTGCCACCAGCCTAACCACGCGGACGGTCTGCACGTCCAAGTCGTCGCGCTCGATGTAGGCCATGAGCCCGCCGGGGCCGAAGGCGTCCGGCGTCCGGAGCCCCTCCGGCGGCAGGGTTCCGACGTAGTCCCCATCGGGCGTCACGATGTCGGTCGGGCCATCGTCGTCGCCCGTCAGCCCCCGGCGTTCGACCCAGATTCGGTCCTCCCAGTCCACCTTCACGCCGTACAGCACCGGCACTTCATCGGCAAAGGTGCGCTCCTCGACCCCCGCCCGCTCGATCTGGATGGGCAGGTTGGTGTTGCGTGCGCTCGCAAGCGACGCCGCCTCACCTTCGCGGTAGCGCTCGCGTTCGGCCTCCATGATCTCGTCGTCAACCGGGAGCGGCGCAATCGGTCGTTCGATCATTCCGGTGACGCTTCCGTCGAGGCCGATGAGCTTGACGCGGTATCCGATCGAGTCGATCAGCGCGAGCCGACCATCGGTCAGCACATCTAGATCGAGGCGGGGCTCGAAGGCCCGGCCTGCGGCAAAGCGCATGCGCATGCCGCTTGCCAAGTCCCCGCTCAGTTCGGATTCGTCTTCGTCCTCCTCGGGCAGTTCCCAAGCTGTGTAGAGGAGTTCCGGCTCGATCCCGTCGAGCGCCATAAGGTGTATCTGGCGACCGGTTTCCTCCGGCTGGTCGCCTTGGCCGAAGCGCACGATCTGAGTGACAACCAAGCGGCCGTCTGGGAGCGCCATGCTGGCATCGACCAAACCCGTCGTCCTCGGGTCCATGGTGATGCGCCGCACGAATTCGCCATCGGGTTCGAGGAGGTCGATCTGGGAGAGTCCCATCACCGTGTATGAACCGTCGCGCGCGACGATCGTCTGGAGCACGTTGTCGAACTCGCCGGGTCCCTCTCCCCGCCCACCGACCGTACGGACCAGCGACCCGTCCGGCCCGACCACCAGAATGTGACCGAGCTGTCTATCGAAGATGTGAAGGTTGGCCTGCGAGTCGAAGTGCACCGAGCGCACGCTGCCGAACGTGTCCCAGGTGCCGCCCACAACCGACCCGACGGTGAAGACCTCCTCGGTGACGGCGTGCACGATTGCGTCCGGGCCGTCCAAGGTTCCGGCGGCACCGTCGGCCGATCCGTCCCCGGTATCGCCACAGGCCACAACGAGCGCGAGAGGAAGGAGCGGCGCCAGATTTCGCGGTCGCGCTGTCGTCGTTCTGGTCCTTTTCAGTTTCGGCATTTCGATCCGTCATATGGGAGTCGTTCACGGGCTCATGGAAGCCCTTGGCAGCCGACCGGCCTTCCGCGCCGAGGCTAATCAACGGCGGAATACGAACGCTCGGCCACTAATCGGGTTCGTCGCATTCAATTTAAATCGCGACGCAGGGCGGGGGTGTCAATGGCCATTGACAGGCCCTTCCAGGTCGCTGGACGACCAATGAACTTTCACTCTCAGAGGCGGAAGGAAGTCCTTCGGAGCCTGTCGAGATGGAGGCGCTGACGCCTTGCCCTTGGCTCGATCTCACCGTGTTACGGCTTTCAACAACTACTGCCAGTAGCGGTAATCTCGAAGGAGGATGCGGAATCGGGTGCCGCCTCGACCGAGCCGGACGCGCGTGACGCGATTGCTCCATTGGAGCGCGGCCGATTCGGTTTCTCCCTCTCTGGTCGGAGGCCCGTAGGCTTCGCTGATTCGCGCCTCGACCACCGATGACATGCCGGTGTCGAGATAGATCAACTGGATCGTTCCGATGCGCCCCCGGTCCGGATCGATGACAACCGCAATCGAGTCGGTTGTCCCGAACAGGCCCTCGGTTCGACCGGCTACGGTAAGGGCACCGGACCTGCGCGGCATGGTCGCCAGCGATTCGGGAAGCGGCTCGCCAAGCGCGATGGTCGCGCCTCCGACCAGCTGCACGGCGTGCGGAACCGAACGCATCACCGAACTGGGAACGGGGGGTGGAGAATCGCAAGCGACCGGTGTAAGCTCAATCGGGCGGATCCAGGGCCGCTCTCCGAGGTTGTCCGAGTGGGTGCTGGCCCTGCCCGCCCATGCGCCCCCGCCACGCGGCACGAGGTGCGCCATGACGCCATGGAAACCTGTGGAGAACACGAGCCTGAGCGTGTCGTTGCGAACTCGGTGGGTCATGTACAAGTGCGGGGTCGGGATGGCATCCGCCGGCACGACGATCTGTCCAACGTTGCCGAGATACGTCGTGCCCTCGGGCGGACCGGCCAAGCGAAGGCGGGGCGGGACTTGGTAGAAGGCGGAGTCCAGGCCCACGGAACTGGGTACGGGTTCCATTGGCACCGTGGACATGTCGGACGGGAACCGGCCGCTGAGTCTTCCCTCTGTCCACTCGCCCTCGGCGACATCGTAGCAGCCGAGCAGATAACCTTCCGTCAACTGTGCCGACACTGGCGCCGACCAAGCCGCGGACAGCAGAAGCAGCGCGGAGAGCGGAGCGACGCGCGAATCCCGCCCGGGAGCGAGCCCGGCCCCCGGAAAAGGGCGACGTTTCTTCACCGAATCCTCTTCGACTGAAGCGACACGCTCAACACCCTTCCGGGACGGCGGTGGTCGTGACGGCCCAGCAGCACGACGCGCGCGAACTCGGCTTCTTGGGTGACCGACACCGAAAAGACGATCCGCAACTCGCGGTCCGCCGGAATCCAGACCCATTCGTCGGTGCTCGCGCATTCTGATGATCTTTGATTCAGATACGCTTGCATACACTCGACCCTGGACGCATGTTCGCACCTTTCCTGGAGTGCCAGGCAGGTTCCGCGTCGGCTGCCCACTGACTACAAGGAAGACCGGCAAAACGGGCTCGGCCCGCCAAGCCATGGTTTGCTGGTCTACATGAGGAAGCGGGGATGTCGGAAGACCGAGGCCATGTCCAGCGAACCGCCACGACCCGGTTCAGGGATGTGCATCCCGGCTTCAGCTTCCTGTTCGGCACTTGGGTGCTTCTCTGGATCGCTTCCGAGTTGTTCGCCTATCCGATCGACCATTGGCTGGAACGCGTGGCTGGCGGCTGGCTGGAACGATCGTTCGGTTTTCCCCGTTCTTCCGGTGATGGCTGGGTCCGGCTGGCACTCATGCTGTGGCTCCTGATTCTGGCGCTGGTCGGTCTGCGATGGGGGTTGAAGAAAGGCGGGAGAGGGCGCGGCGCGTTCTCAACCATGCTCCGCACGGTCTTGGCCAAGATGGGGCCATGGGCGACGATCAGCCTTGGCGGCGCAATTGGTCCAGCACTCGGCCTCCGGATCGCGTCGCTACCGTTCCTGCTGGCAGGCTACGACTACGCCTTCTTCACTTTCGGCCCGTGGTGCCTGCTGTCCGCAGGCGTCGCGGTCTGGCTGATCCCTCACTTTCGAGTCGGACCACCATCCGTAGGTGGCTCGCGTTGAGGATCACCTGCCCCTGCGTCGCGAATCGTGGTATACGCTCGGGCAGCCGCACCAATAAGGTGCCACCGTCAAGCTCCAAGCACCTTTGGGTTGGCGATCACCGGAGACCGGTACGGGGTTGGGCACGCAGCCGAGGCTGTTCTGTGGATCCAATTATCTCTGCTCCGGCCCGGCATCATGGACCGGGAACAATCCCCGTGTAGGCCCAGCACCCCGAACACTGGAAGGAGGAAGAGCCGTGATCGAACTGGGTACGCTGGAAACCGTCCCCGTGCGGGACATCTGGCGGGACGAAGCGAAGGACTTCACTCCTTGGCTGGCGGACCAGGGCAATCTCGACTTCCTCGGGAGGGCAGTCGGGATGAAGTTGAAGTTTGCCGGGATGGAGGAATCAGTCGGCAGGTACTCGGCTGACCTCGTCTGCGAGTTGGTCGGCGGCGGAAAGGCGGTGATCGAGAATCAGCTCAAGGAGACCGATCACGACCATCTCGGCAAGCTCTTGACCTACGCGGCCCACATGGATGCAGAAATCGTCATATGGGTGTCTCAATCGTGCACCGACGAACACCGGGCGGCGGTGGACTGGCTCAACCGCCGGTCCTCCCGAAAGCTCGGCTTTTTCGCGGTCGAGATCCATGCGTTGAGAATCGGACACTCCAAGCCAGCGCCCCGGTTCAAGGTGGTGGCCCGACCGAGGGACTGGGTGAGACAGCGTGGGGGAACCGACGACCTGCCGCCAACGGAGAGTCGAGACCCACAGGGCTTTTGGCACGGTTTTCGCGAGTTTGTGTATGGGCAGAACTCCACGGCCCTGAAGCTCACCAAACCGGGAGGAGGAGGGCGATGGATGGTCACGGGGAGATTCGGCATTTCCGGAACCCACATCGGGGCCGTTGCGTTACGTGAAGAACGAGGGCTCCGCGCAGAGTTGGTTCTCGATGGCGCTCAGTCGAGCGCACGCTACGAGTGCCTCCTCGCTTGCCTTGAGCGAGTCCGCTCAGCTCAGAGATTCCCCGAAGAGTTGACTTGGAGTCGCGAGAAGACGCGAGTGTACTGGACCCTGACCACGGATTTCGACGACGCAACCCAGCGCATGAAGCAATACCGCTGGCTGTTCGACCGCCTCGAAGAACTGAAGCGCCTCTTCGCTCCGCTCCTTCGAGAACTCAACGATCTGGGCTGGCCGGCGCCGGAACGGCCCGAGCAGCTGGCAGCGGACCATCAGAAGCGCCCATGACGCGTCGTTGCCATTGAAGGGTCAGAGCCCCCCCTCTGCCAGGGCCGTGCCCTTGGGCGCGATGGGGGTCCAGCCCCCGTTGCCGCCAAGGCTTCGGCCTTGCCGGGGACCGGGCGGTCGGCGAACGGATCTTCCGCCGCCTCGAAGCGGTGCTCAACCCCCTTCCGGGACGGATTGCTGGCCGGTAGCGACCCGAAGGGCTCGGGGGCGGGGGTGCGCAAACACGCCCGACCCCGAACCCGTACCAGGCCCTCGCACTGGTGGGTCGCTAGCGTCACGGCCCGAGCGCCCCGTGCGCCACGGGCGAACGGGGCGGCGAGGCCGAAAGACGTTGCCGCGCCAACGGATGAACGGGAAGGCCGGTGCGCATCGCCGGACGGCCAAAGTGCGCATCGGACCCCCGTGTCGTTTCCGCGCTCCAGTACGGCTCCAAGCCGGAGCGCGGACTGCCGTCCAACCCAACTCCGACGAACTGCCTCCGTTGCCCGGCGCCGCCGCCGTGTACCGCCCGTGTCTCCATGGCTGGCGGGCCAATCGGTCGGACGATTCGCGGGGCACCCACTACGGCGTCCGCAGCGATCATGTTTCAACGGGCCGGCCAAGCCGCTACCGAGAGCGGGGAACCCGATGTGCATGGCGACCGAGGCTCCGCGCGGAGCGACTGTTCGATGGCGGCCAGTTAGGCGACCGCCTCGACGGCCGACCGCAGCACCAGATCCGACAGCGTCAAGTCAGCGGAGCGACGCCTTGGCGTGCCACGCGGCGCGCTCTGCCTCGCTGCCGCGGCCCTTCACCCAACGGCGCGTCCGACCCTCATAATGCGCCGTTGGGGTCGCTCCCGCCACGGCACCTGTCGCCGGTGCGCCATCGCGCACCCGGCGGCGGTGCCGCAAAGCGTTGCCGTTCCTTCAGAACGCTTGCTTTCCTGGGGGCGTCCATAGACGTCTTCACACCGCAGTGCGGCATCGTACAGGGCGCTGGCCGTCCGTTGGAGCGCTCCCGCGCGGCGGATTCTCCGCCTCTGGCCCGCGTGGCCGAATACTCGTCGTCGGCAGTCCCGGCGATGGCCATCGCGCCCCGCTGGTCGTGGGCTTGGTGGTCGGGGCGGCTTGCGTGAGAGAGGCGGCTTTCTTGGCGGAGGCGGCGGCACTCTCTGCCTCCATCCGGTCACCTGTTCACCCTCCTTCTCCTGGTCACCAGTTCTGCCACCCATGCCACGAGGAAGGCCGCTACCGCGAGCGGGAGGAACACCCGCCACGACCAGCCGGTGATCTCCGCGACGACGCCCCCGACGATGATGGCGATCACGCGCGCCAGATGCTTCGTCATTGCTCTTCCAGGATCCGCTCGTTGTCTCGCTTCCAATGGTCCCTGCAAATCCGGCACCGTAGCCTGCCACCGGACCCCGGACGCAGATGCTTCGGGTTGATGCGTTTGCCGGGCTTGCAGTCGTAGCTGGTGTGGTAAACCCGAGCTTTGTTCGGAGTGCCATGCCCACCACACGGGCTTCTGCCCCCTCATTGCCTGCCTCGCTTCGTCACGTCCTCCCGCTTGGTCAGCAGACCGGATCACTCACCTTTCTCGTGAAAAGGTTGATGATCCCGCGCAGGATGCAGACGACCCCGGTTCCGCCGACGGCAAGCGCGAAGTCCACCCCGATCCCGCGCCACAAAGCAAGCCCCGGGCAGACCGCGATGGCGCCGAGCGCGAACGCCGTTCATGGCCTGCTCCTCGTCGTCGAGACCGGCGCGCCCTGTAAGGCGATGTGCAAGAGCAGCGCATGCCGAAAGGCGTCCTGCGGACTGCGGTCGGTGCTGGACCCGTCGCCCTTCGGTCGCAGCCCTGGCCAGAGTTGGCCGGACAGCGTCCCCCCCGATTGCTTCCGGTGGAGCGGACCTGCCATCGGTACCTCGTCCGCCAGCCGATTCCAAAGCGCGACCAGTGAACGTGACGGTTCGGCATCCTCGCGCGGGACTCGCGCCCGCATCAGTCCCAGAACGATCTGGAGTTCTTCCGGCCCCACCAGCAACGCTTCCGCGATGTCTCTCTGGAAGGGATGCTCCACCACCTTTTTCGCCGCAGCGAGATCGCCGTCTGCCCATGCCCTTGAGATGCCGTCGATGGTCGCGGCGACGAGCATCTCTGCGTCCGTGCCGATCGTAGCGTTGAGGGTCTCGCAGACTGCGTCGTAGGCACTCTCGTAGCCCGCCAGTTCGACGAACGCCGGGACGCGCTGCTTCAGCGTCGGTACCGGGTCCGGTTTCAATTTCAGGCGCAACTGCTGTACCCACTTCATTCGTCCGCCTCGCAACGCCTTCGCAGCGGGACTCAAGAGCGCGAAGAACCGCCCACCATGCTACAATCATAGGCCGTTACGTTCAGAGCGTCGACCTTGGATCGCACAAGGGCGGTGCACGGGTCGCACAGCTCATTCCGCGACTGGGGCGGCGGAGACCGGTGGCGACCGCGCGGTCGCCGAGGCGGTGCTGGCCCACAGGCTCGGCGGTGTTTCGCAGCGCGTATTGGCGGGTCCTTGGCTGAGCCTCGCACGGTGGAGTGCGAGAAGGTGCTCGGAGCCACTGTCGGTCCCCTTCGGGAGTTGGCGCTCGGCCCGTTTAATGGCCGGGAGCCAGCCGACTCCGTGTTGAACACGGAGGCTGGCAAGGGGGGTGTTGCGCCCCCTCGAACCCCCGGCACAGAAGACTGCTACCGGAGCCCAGTCGCCCGTGCGCTCATCGGTGGTAGGCGCTCGCGTTTCGCCAACGTCGCCATCCGGCAGAGCAATGCCGTCGCGCATCACCGCCGCCATGGCGATCCTCGGCTACCCCTTGGCCGGGGGAAGCCGGATCCCTGGCGAAACCGTGGCGTCAGCGGATTCCGGGCGGCAGCCTCTTCACCTCGATGACCGGGACATCGAATTCATCCTTTTCGATGAAGGCGACGAGGCCGTTGGGACCGAATTCGTCCGGCATCCGCATCCGGCCACCGAGTGTCCCGATATAGCGGCCGTCCGGAGTCAGTACGTCGATCGGCCCAAGGTCCAAATCGGGTTCCTCTCCGCGTCGTTGAACCCAGAGATTGCCCTCCCAGGTGGTGCGCAACGCGTGCAGCAACGGCACTTCGGGCAAGAACTGCATTTGCTCGATCGCTTGCGCTCGGCCCGAACGAAATACTGACAGCATCGCCCGAGCCGTCGGGGCGATGTCGCCACGCGGATCGGCGTCCCGGCTCAATTCCGCCAGTTGGCGGTCGATCTCCGCCCGCTTGAGTCGATTGGTGACCGGCTGCGGGACGAGCGGGCGGCGTAGGATCCGCACCACTTGGCCGGACGGCCCGGTGACCTTGATCGCATATGCGGACGAATCCGCGAACGCGATCCCACCGCCCGGCAACGCGTCAAAAACGAGGGGCGGCACGAACCCCCACAATCCGCCGCTTGTCACCTCGGCCAAACTCCCGGTCTTCATTTCCGTGCCTGGTGGCGCCCATGCCTCCGCGAAAGTCTCGAGCCGCGCCTCGTCCGATGACAGGTCGGTGCGCATGATCTTGCGAATGCCGTCCGAGAAGATCGCCGCGCCACCGCGGGCGGGATGCGCGCCGAACACTTCCGCCCGCCCCCAATAGTAGATGTCGGGGAAGACGTTGGGGTCCGGAATGACTTCCATTCTCACCATTCGCTCGAAGCTGCCTTCGGAGCCAAAGATATGGAACGCCAAGCGTCTCACGTCCGTAACGACGAGTCGCCCGCCCGGCAAGACATCCAGCTGGCGCGGGTTTCCGAACTCGCCGGGACCCCCGCCGAAACGGCCGAACTGGCCCAAGAAGTTGCCAGCAGGGTCGACAGCGACCACGCGATGAGGTGAGTTCAGGAAGTACAGGTTCCCGGTGTCGTCAAAACCCGCGCCCCCAACCACGTTCAGAAGCTCCCAGTCGGCGACCGCATCGGCCGACCCGATGCGGTAGACTTCCGAAAGCTCCAGGAACAAAGGTCGGTCCTCCCTCGGAAGCTCGATCGTTTGTTGGGCATGACCGTGTGCCGCGATGAACAGTGCCGCGAAGCACGCTGGAAGGAGTGTGCGTGTCATCTAATCGAGCCTCTCACGGAGGGATGGCGGAACCTAGCCTGCATTTCTCACACGGAGGCCGGATGAGGTTGTTGGGGCGGATTCGGTGAGGGGATGTGGCGGTTCCTGGTGGTGTGATGGGGGAATGGACCGGTGACGGCCGTTTGCAGGTGTCCGGAGGTGCGTTTTTCGGC
>JAJDYN010000039.1 GCA_022825135.1 Gemmatimonadota bacterium
TAGTGATCCGGCGGTTCCGAATGGAAGGGCCGTCGCTCAACGGATAAAAGGTACGCCGGGGATAACAGGCTTATCGCCCCCGAGAGTTCACATCGACGGGGCGGTTTGGCACCTCGATGTCGGCTTATCGCATCCTGGGGCCGGAGAAGGTCCCAAGGGTCGGGCTGTTCGCCCGTTAAAGCGGTACATGAGCTGGGTTTAGAACGTCGTGAGACAGTTCGGTCTGTATCCGTCGTGGGCGTTGGAGTGTTGCGAGGATCTGTCCCTAGTACGAGAGGACCGGGATGGACTGACCTCTCGTGTACCGGTTGTCCCGCCAGGGGCATCGCCGGGTAGCGACGTCGGGAAGGGATAACCGCTGAAAGCATCTAAGTGGGAAGCCCACCTCAAGATGAGCACTCCCAGGGCGTGAAGCCCTCGGAAGGGCCGTGCGAGACGAGCACGTTGATAGGCGGCAGGTGGAAGCATGGCGACATGTGCAGCCGAGCCGTACTAAGTGCCCGAGAGGCTTGACCAGCATGACTCGCATCGAGTTGGACTCCCGTGATCGGGAGTTCACAGGAAGGATCCGGCACCCGCGTGGCGGGATGTGCCGGAAACGCGTCGAACCAACCCCCGGACGCCCGGGACCTTTTCTCATCAGCCCATGGACTCTTGTTGCTGGTGACCAGAGCGCGGGGGAAACACCCGTTCCCATCCCGAACACGGCCGTTAAGCCTCGCTGCGCGGATGGTACTGCCGGGGCGACCTGGTGGGAGAGTACGTCGTCGCCAGCTTCTTTCAGCAGCCCCCCGGAGCGCATCTCCGGGGGGTTCTTTTTCACTCCTGGACGCGCCCCGATGAACGACACCCGGGCCGGCACCGTGACGCTTGCGGGTGCTCCCAACGTCGGCAAGTCGACGCTGCTCAACGCCCTTGTGGGTGAAGAGCTGAGCATTGTCACGCCCAAGCCGCAAACTACCTGGCAGCAGGTGGCCGGGATCTACTCGAACCGGGCGCACCAGATCATCTTCATCGACACTCCGGGCCTGTTTGCCGCACGTGACCTGTTTCACAGGGGCATGGTGGCAACAGCATACCGGGCGATCGAGGACGCGGATGTCGTGCTGGCGGTGCTGGACGCGGTCGCGTTGCGCAGGCACAGGGGGTGGGGTGTGCTGCGCGCGCTGCTGGAACAGGCGCCGGCCCGGCAAATGGCGGCGCTGAACAAGATCGACGCGGTTCCGGTGAGGGCGGTCGAAGCGCTGGTGGCGGAAGCGGAGCGGAAGCTCGGTGCCCGGGTCTTCCCGATCTCGGCGCTCGACGGCACCGGGGTGGAGGCGCTGCGCGAGGCCCTGCAGGCCGAGCTGCCGCGATCGCCCTTCCTGTTTCCGCCTGACCTCATCGCCTCCGAGCCGATGCGCTTCTTCGTAGCGGAACTGGTTCGCGAGAGTGTGTTCGAGTTGTACCGCCAGGAGATACCGTATTCCGTCTTCTGCCGGCTCGAGCAGTTCCGCGAAGACGACGATCCCGTCTATATTCAGGCCATGTTGTACGTGGAGAGGTCGTCTCAGAAGGGGATTCTGATCGGAGACGGCGGGCGCGCGATCCGTGAACTCGGTTCTCGAGCTCGGACCAAAATCGAACGTTTCGTCGACCGGCGGGTGTACCTTGACCTGCGGGTGAAGGTGCTCGCCGGGTGGCGGCGCAAGCGTGGACACCTTCGGAGATTGGGCTTTGCCGTTCCCCGCGATCACGAGACGCAGCGATCTCGCTAGCAGTCCGCGGGGAGTTCGTTGGCGGGCTGCAAGCAGTCCGTGGGCTGCTCGCTCGCTCGCTCTGTGGCTGCTGCTCGCGGTGGTATGGCCCGCGCCGGCGGCCACACAGGACGGGGAGTTCGCGGCGGCGGCCAACGCCTCCGCCACCGTCGCGCGTAGGATGCCATCCACCGAGGGGGCCCTCTTTCTGATCCTTCCGGTGGGCGCCCAGGGAATCGCGATGGGTCGCGCGATGACCGCGCTGCCGTCCCAGGAGAGCGCGTTCTGGAACCCCGCCGGGCTTGCCCAGGTGCGGGATCGCCGGTTCTTCCTGTATCGGGGCGATCAGCTCGCGGGCAGGGCGACCGCCTTCTCCTTTCTCATGGGCCGGGAATCGGTGGGCACGCTGGGGATATCCTATCAGGAACTGGATGTCGGGGATCAGCAGATGACCGGCATCGGAGGCGAAGTGCTCGGTTCGCTGAGCGTACGCGGATACCAGGCGGTGGTGTCGTTCGCAACCGAGTTGGTCGATCGGGTGAGCGTGGGGACCAACTTCAAGATGGTGCAGTTCCGCATCGGTTGCCGCGGGCAGTGCCTGGACCAGGGAGTGACCGCGACCACATACGCGGTGGACGCCGGCGCCCAGGCGACCTTCTCGGACGGCGTGCCGCTTCGGATCGGGCTGATGATCGCGCACCTGGGCCCGGACCTTCAGGTCGTCAACGCCGAACAGGCGGATCCGTTGCCGGTGCGGGCGCGTCTGGCGGCCGCGTACGACATTCTGGACCACTTTGACGAGCAGCCGGCGTTTGATCTTCGATTCACGGCGGAACTGGAGGAGCGGTGGCGCGACCTGGGGTCGCCCTCGGTTCATGTGGGCACCGAAATCGCCACCACAGGAAGCGAGACCCTGTCCGTCCGCCTGGGCTACGCCTGGCGCGACGGAGAGGGCGAGGCGGCGCTCGGGCTCGGTCTCCGCGTCGGCCGCTTTGATCTGGGTATCGCCCGGTCCCTCACCCGGACGTCGCTCGCGACCGGTTCCGAGCCCGTCCACGTGAGCCTGGGCGTGGTTTTCTGATGGATTTCGACGCACATCGGCCATCGACAACGCCGATGCCCCGTTGCCCGTTCTGTCCCGCGCTCCCCACCGGGCCGGCGGAGTTGACCCGGTCCGTGCGCCGCGGTCTTGCCTGGACGGCCCTCGTGTTGCCGGTGGTCGGTCCCACGGATGTTGCGAGTCAGAGTCCCGTTGAACTGCGGCGGTTGCCCTCGCCCGTCTGGGAAGCGGCGCTGACAGGCGCATATCCGGACTGGCCTCCCGGCGGAGAACGGAGTGCGGCATCACCCGCCGTTCCATGGGCGCGAGGCGGGCTCAGCGTCGCCGTTGGTCCCGGAGCAAGCCCTCTGCCCGGGCAGGATGCCGCCCCGGCCGGCCAGGGTGTCCCGGAGACGATCTCCCCGACCCGGGCCCTCCTCTATTCGGGAGTGCTTCCGGGATGGGGACAGCGACGCCTGGACAGAGGTCGGTGGTGGGGGTTTCTGGCCGTGGAGGTCGTCGGATGGGGCTTGCTGTTCGACAGGCAACGAACGGGGCACGACTTCCGCACCCGCTACCGCGATCTCGCCTGGTTCGTCGCGCGGCGCGGAACGCTGGGGGAACGCATCGACGGGGATTTCGAATACTACGAGGCGCTGGGCAAGTACCGGGCTTCGGGAGCCTTCGACGCGGATCCCTACATGGGCGGTGTTCAACCCGAAACCGATACCACCACCTTCAACGGAGCCATCTGGTCGCTGGCAAACGAGATCTTCCTGGTGCCCGGAGAGCAGGGACCGCTCGGGCCGGGTTCGCCGGAGTACGAACATGCCATGGAGTACTATGCCAGCCGGAGCATCGGCCCGGAGTTGCAGTGGGACTGGAACGGCGACGACGTCAGTCGCGCCGAGTACGACAGACTGATCGGCAGAAGCGATGCTGCGCTGCGCCAGGTCACGACCGTCGTCGGCGTCATCCTGGCGAATCATCTGGCCGCAGCCATCGACGCCTTCATCACGGCTCGGCTGCGCACCGTGGATTCCACGGCCGGGTTCCGCCTGGTCGCGGTACCGGAGGCGCACGGTCGCTGGTGGGTGGGCGGACAACTGTTTCCGTGATCCATCCGAAGCGTACGGCGCCGCCCATCCGGCGGATCATGGCGCGCCTCCCGGGGTGAGCCTAGTCTGTTGCGAGATGTCGCCGCTTGAGCCCGGAGGTGGTTTCCCTTGACATTCCACGCCGTATTCACGGTCCGCTGCCCGGCCTGTTCGGCACGGTATCCGGTCGATTCGGGCAAGGTGCCGGCAGGAGGCGTCCGGGCCCGCTGCGGCAAGTGCCCGAAAGTCTTCCTGGTGGAGGTGCCCGGTGTGCGCGTGCGTGGCAGGGCGGCGCCCGTCGCGCCTTCGACCGGGCCGCGGGACGGCGAGGCGCCGAGACCCTTCGCCGCAGCCGACGCCGCCGACCGGGCCGCGCGCCTTGCGCGGGTGCTCGTCTCCGACATGATCCGGTACCATCGGGACCGGTATGATCGCGCGCTCGCACGAGGAACGCTCAGGGAAGACTTCGCCGAAGAGATTCGGCGTTCGTGGTCGGAATACGTCCGGCGGGTGGGAGAGGACCTCGCCCACGACAGTCGTTATTTTCAGGACGAACTCAACACGACTCTGGCCCGCGGGGAGCAGCTCTTCTGAGAGCCGGACGCTCTTCGGGCGGGGCAGTTCAACGATCGGATCCATGAATAACGAAGCCATCGAACACCTGCGTGACCTCGAAGCCAGGATCTCCGAACTTCGGAGGTATCTTTGACATCGACGCCCGCGAGCAGAAACTGGATGAACTGGAGCAGGCGCGGTCCAGCGAGCGGTTCTGGGCCAATCCGGAGGAGGCGCGGCGGCTCATCGCCGATGCCAATCGGCTGAAGACGTGGGTGGCGCCGTGGCGGGAGCTCGCGGCCGCCGCGGAAGAGCTGGGCGAGTGGGCGGAGGTGCTGGCCGTGGAGGAAGACGAGGAGATCGAGGCGCAATGGGCGTCCGACATCGAGTCGCTGGCCGGGGGCGTGAGCCGCCTCGAACTCCGCACCATGCTTCAGGGCGAGGACGATCACCGCGGAGCGCTCCTCACGGTCCATCCGGGCGCGGGCGGCCTGGAGTCGCAGGACTGGGCCGAGATGCTCCTGCGCATGTACACGCGCTGGGCGGAGCGGCGCGGATGCAGCCTCAAGGTGCTCGACCTTCAGCCTGCGGAGGAGGCCGGCATCAAGAGCGCCGCGCTCGAAATCGAAGGCGACCATGCCTACGGGTACCTGAAGGCGGAGAACGGGGTACACCGGCTGGTGCGCATATCACCCTTCGATTCCCAGTCGCGCCGGCACACTTCGTTCGCCAGCGTCTTCGTGTACCCCGTGATCGACAATGAAATCGAGGTCGACATCGACGAAGCCGACCTGCGCGTGGATACCTTCCGCGCGTCCGGGGCAGGGGGGCAGCACGTGAACAAGACGGATTCCGCCATCCGCATCACGCACCTGCCCACCGGCATCGTGGTGTCGTGCCAGCAGGAGCGCTCGCAGCACAAGAACCGGGCGACGGCGATGAAGATGTTGCGCGCCGCGCTCCATCGGAGAGCGATGGAGGAGCGCGAGCGCGAACGCGAGGCTCTGGAAGCCACCAAGTCCGACAACGCCTGGGCCAACCAGATCCGCTCGTACGTGTTCCAACCCTATACGATGGTCAACGATCACCGCACGAGCGTGAAGATCGGCGATGTCCAGAAGGTGATGGACGGAAGGATCGATCCCTTCATCGAAGCCTACCTGAAACAGTTCGGAGCGGCCGGGGTCGGATAAACCGGTCTTCCCACCCGGACCCGCAATGACGCAATCGACCAGAGCCAGACCCGACCCCGGCGCACCCTCCTCAGTCAGCGACCTCGAGCGGAGCATGCGCTCTCGCATGGACAAGCTGGAGCGCCTGCGAGAACGCGGGATCGAGGCATTCGCCTACCGCTACGAGCGCACCCACGAGGCCAGGGAAGCCGCCGCCGCGTTCGAGGCCGCGGAAGCGGCGGGAACGCTGTCGGAGCGGGGGCAGGGAGCGGAAGTACGCGTCGGCGGCCGCATGGTCGCCTTTCGGAGTCACGGGAAGAGCGCGTTCGCCGATCTGGAAGACGGATCGGGACGCATTCAGGTGTACTTCCGCAGGAACCAGCTGGGGGAGCAGGCGTTCGAGGATCTGGACCTCCTCGATCTGGGGGACTGGATCGGCGCGCGCGGCTGGCTCTTCCGTACGCGCATGGGCGAAGTGACGGTGCAGGTTTCCGACTGGACGCTGCTGACCAAGGCGCTCAGGCCGCTCCCGCTGGGCAAGTCCGAGGTGGACGCCGCGACCGGGCGGCGGGTTTCCCACAGCGGCTTCGCCGATACCGAAGCCCGCTACCGCCAGCGCTACGCCGACCTGGCGGTCAACCCCGAGGTGCGGAAGGTCTTCCGCGCCCGCTCGCAGGTCGTGGGCACGGCCCGCAGCGTTCTGGACGCCCACGGCTTCCTGGAGGTGGAGACGCCGGTGCTCCAGCCCCTCTACGGCGGGGCCACGGCCCGTCCCTTCGTGACCCACCACCACGCGCTCGACCGCCGGCTCTACCTGCGCATCGCCGACGAACTCTACCTGAAGCGACTCATCGTGGGGGGCTTCGAGCGTGTCTATGAGGTCTCCAAGGACTTTCGCAACGAGGGCCTGAGCCGGTTTCACAATCCCGAGTTCACCATGCTCGAGTTCTACCAGGCGTTCGCGGACTATCACGACATGATGGACCTGGTGGAGGAGCTCGTCGCGGAGATCGCGGCGGCGGTCGCGGGGGCGCGTACCCTCACCTACCAGGGGGAACGCATCTCGCTGGCCCCGCCCTTCAGGCGCATCCGGCTCGTCGAGGCACTGGGCGAAGCACTGGGCGACGACCCTCTGGAGCTGGAGGACGACCAGCTGCGGGCCCGCGCGAAGGCACTCCGCCTCCCCGACATCGAGAACGCGGGGCGCGGCAAGCTGATCGACAAGCTCTTCGACGTGCTGGTGCAGAAGGACCTGCGTGCGCCCACCTTCGTCGTGGATCATCCCCGGGAACTTTCCCCGCTGGCCAAGGCCAAGCGCGGCGATGCGCGTCTCACGGAGCGCTTCGAGCTGTTCGTGCTGGGCACCGAGATCGCAAACGCGTTCTCCGAACTCAACGACCCCCTCGACCAGCGGGCGCGCTTCGAGGATCAGGCCCGGCTGGCGGCGGGTGGAGACGACGAAGCTCACCGGGTCGACGAGGACTACATCCGCGCCCTGGAATACGGGATGCCGCCCACCGGCGGCGTCGGCGTCGGCATCGACCGGCTCACGATGCTGCTGACCGACCAACCCTCCATTCGGGACGTGATTCTCTTCCCCATCCTGAGGTCCGAGTGAGCGGAGGAACGGAGGGTTGAGACGTCTGGACTGGTACATTGCGCGGCGGTACCTGGCGGCGCCCAGGCGGGGACGCTTCCTGTCGCTCATCACCTGGATCGCGCTCGGCGGCGTAACCCTCGGGGTCATGGCGCTGGTGATCGTGATCTCCGTCATGAACGGGATGCAGGAGGAGTTGCGGGCGAAGATCCTGGGGTCCAACCCCCATGTGCTGGTGCTGCAGACGGGCACCTCGCTGCGCATGGACGGCTGGGAGCAGGTGCTCGACCGTGTCCGCACCGTCGATGCCGTCGCGGGAGCCGCTCCCTTCGTCGTCACCAGCGTCGGCATCCAGCGCGCCGGGTACGCGCAGACGGCCGACCTCTACGGGGTCCTGCCGCAACCGGAAGGCGTGCCCGTAACCGATTTCGAGCGCGATCTGCAGGACGGCGTGTACTCCCTCGGCGAGACCGGGTCGGGCTATCCTCCCGTGCTCGTGGGGAGTCTGCTGGCGCAGCGCATGCAGCTCTTCAAGGGCGACACGCTGGTACTGGTGTCGCTCGAGAACGTCAACGAGAGTCCCCTTGGCGGTCTGTACCCAACGGTTCGCCAGTTCGAGATGGCGGGGTCGTTCACCACGGGCATGTACGAGTACGACCTGCGCAACATCTACACGACGCTTGCGGCAGCCCAGGACCTGCTCGGCATCGCGGGCGCGAACCAGGTCGGCGGCATCGCCGTGCGGGTGGAGGATCTGTGGGAAGCCGACGCGGTGGGCCGCGAGATCCGCGCCGCCGTCGGGCCGGGCCATTTCATCGAGAGCTGGATGACGACCAACCGGTCGTTCTTCTCCGCCCTCAAGCTCGAGGAACTGGCGATGGGGGTCATCCTCGGCCTGATCGTCGTGGTGGCTGCCTTCAACGTCGTGAGCACGCTGGTCATGGTCGTGGTGGACCGGACCCGGGAGATCGGAATACTCAAGTCCATGGGCATGACCGACCGCGCGATTCTCCGCGTCTTCCGCCTGCAGGGGCTCTGGATCGGCATGATCGGGACTTCGCTGGGAGTGGGCCTGGGCCTGGTGATGGCCTGGGCGCTCGACCGCTACCAGTTCATCTCGATTCCGGCCGATCTCTACTATCTGGATCATCTGCCCGTGGCAGTGGACGTGCTGGACGTGGCGACCATCATCATGGTGAGCATGGGCATTACGTTCCTGGCCACCCTCTATCCCGCCTCCCGCGCGGCCGGTCTCCGGCCCGTGGAGGCGATTCGCCATGAGTGACGAGGGACGGTCCACCGGCCTGAGCCCCGGCAATGGAGCGACCCGGGATCCCCAGGGGGTCCACGACCCCGTCCTGCTTCCCCTCGAGGCCCGTTCGCTGGTGCGCACGTTCGTGGGGGGCAACGGAAGTGAACTCCGTGTTCTGCGGGGGGTAGACCTGCGAGTTCACGTGGGCGAGGCGGTCTCGGTCACCGGCGCGAGCGGCGCGGGCAAGAGCACGCTGCTCCACCTGCTGGGGGCGCTCGACCGGCCGACCGCGGGAGAAGTCCTGGTCGACGGGACGCCGCTGTCCGGGCTGGACGACGAATCCGTCTGCAGAATCCGAAACCATCACGTGGGTTTCGTGTTTCAGTTCCACCATCTGCTGCGCGACTTCACCGCACTCGAGAACGTGATGATGCCCCGACTCATTGCCGGCCGCACTCGACCGGAAGCCGAGGATGGCGCGCGCCGCCTCCTCGAGTCGGTGGGCCTCGGTGAACGCCTCGAGCACAGGCCCCGACAGCTCTCGGGGGGAGAGCAGCAGCGGGTTGCGGTGGCCCGGGCGCTCGCCAACGACCCGGTGGTGCTCCTGGCCGACGAACCCAGCGGGAATCTCGACCGCCGGACCAGCGAGCAGCTGCACGACCTCCTCTTTCAACTGAAGGACGACCGCGACCTTGCGATGGTCCTCGTAACCCACAATCGCGCGCTGGCCGCGCGGGCGGACCGTGTTCTGCAGTTGGACAACGGCGTACTGGGGGAGGGAGACGGATCCCTGTGAGCGAAGATCCCCGGGTATGCAGCGAGTGCGGCGCGGCGGAGGCCGTCGTCCATCTGACCCAGATCGTGGACGATGTGGCCAGCGTACTGCACCTGTGCGAGAAGTGTGCCGCGTCCCGCGGGGTCAACCAGCCCTCGCCGCCCGCACACTCTCCGCTCACCGACTTTCTGTCGCAGATGACCGGCCCGGAGGAGGGCGCGGAGTCGGGAGATGAGGACAGGACCTGCACCTTCTGCGATCTTACGTTCGCCGGATTCCGGGAGAACGGACGCCTTGGGTGTCCGCATTGCTACACCACGTTCGACTTCTACCTGAAGAATCTGCTGAGGCGAATTCACGGGGGCGTGCAGCACGTGGGCAAGGTGTACCTCCCCCCGGATCCGACCGTCTCCGAGCGCGAGCAGCGCCTTGAGGGGCTGCGCCGAAAACTGCGCTACGCCATCAGTACGGAGGACTTCGAGCGGGCAGCGCAACTGAGGGACCAGATTCGTTCCCTCGAGCCCGTGACGCGGTAGGGGAACCGATGGATCACCTGTCCACGATCTTCGATCGCGGTCTGGGGTGGCTCGACGCGAGCGGTCCGGACTCCGATATCGTCCTTTCCACCCGCGTCCGCCTTGCACGCAATCTTCAGGGGTACGCGTTCGGTCCGCAGTCGCGGGTCAACGATCGCCGGGCCGTGCTCGCGCGTGTGCGGCGGACGGCGGAGAAGGTCGACCTGCTCGCCGAGGCGAGCGTTCATCCCCTTTCCGAACTGGACCGCGGAACCCGGCGGATTCTTCTGGAGCGGCGGCTCATCTCCCAGGACCTGCTTGGCGAGAAGTCGGACACCGAGCTGCCGCTGCGTGCGGCCGCCGTGGTGCTTTCGGCCCGCGATCCTGTCAGCGTGATGGTGAACGAGGAGGACCACCTGCGCCTGCAGGTGCTGGTTTCCGGTCTCGCGCTGGAAGGGGCGTGGGGCATGGTGGACGGGCTGGACGAGGATCTGGGCCGGGAGCTCCCCTACGCCTACGATCACGAGCTCGGGTATCTCACGAGTTGCCCCACGAATGTCGGCACCGGGCTGCGGGCCTCGGTCCTCATCCATCTCCCCGGGCTCGTGCTCACCAAGGAGATCGGCCGCGTACTTCAGGGGTTGAGCCAGGTCGGGCTGACGTTTCGCGGACTCTACGGGGAGGGTTCCGAGGTCGTCGGCAATTTCTTCCAGGTTTCGAACCAGACCACGCTGGGCAAGACCGAGGAGGACCTGGTCGACCACCTCGACCGCATCGTGCGCCAGGTCATCGAATACGAAAGGCGGGCACGCCGCGTACTGATTCGTGACGCATATCAAGTCACAGAAGATAAGATATGGCGTGCCTATGGGTTACTACGCTACGCCCGATCTCTTACTTTTGAGGAAATGATGAACCTCTTGTCGGGTGTTCGCCTGGGCGCGGCGCTGAAACTTCTCCCTGGGCTCCGTGTATACTCGCTCAACAAGATCATGATCTTCACGCAGTCCGCCCATCTGGAGGATGCAGCAGGGCGGAAGCTTCCTCCCGGCGAGCGCGACGCCCACCGAGCCACCTATGTGCGCCGCATCCTGGCTACCGAGGGTGTGGTGATTCCGGACACGGAACCACCGGAGAGCAGTTCGGGCTCCGGCCGCGACCCCTGACGACCCGCGGGCACGAAAGGCAGATGAACTACAATTTCACGGATCGGGTTCGCAAGGTGCTCGCGATGGCCAGGGACGAGGCCATCAGGCTGCAACACGACTATGTGGGCACGGAGCATGTGCTGCTCGGTCTGATCCGGGAGCGGGAAGGCGTGGCTGCCACCGTGCTCATGAACCTGGGCGCGGATCTCAGCCAGGTGCACCAGCGGGTGGAAGAGGCCGTTCGCAAGGGCAAGGCGACCATCGCCCTGGGTGAATTGCCCTATACCTCGCGCGCCAAGAAGGTGCTGGAGTTCGCGCTGGCCGAAGCCCGCGAACTCAACCATTCCTACGTCGGTACGGAACATCTGCTGCTCGGACTCCTGCGGGAGGAGAAGGGCATCGCCGCGCAGGTGCTCAACTCGATGAACGTGCGTCTGGACAGGGCGCGCGCGGAGTGCCTGAGGGTGCTGGGTTCCGAGATGAGTTCGGACGTCGGCGGGGGACAGGCGGTGCCGGCGGGAGGCAAGCCGGACAAGAAGTCCAAGACTCCCGCGCTCGATCATTTCTGCCGCGACCTCACGAACCTGGCCCGCGGCGGCAAGCTCGACCCGACCATCGGCCGTCGCGTCGAGATCGAGCGGATCGTGGAGATTCTCTGCCGGCGCAAGAAGAACAACCCGGTGCTGATCGGCGAACCGGGCGTCGGGAAGACGGCCATCGTCGAAGGACTGGCCCAGATCATCGCGGCGGGGGAGATCACCGAGGCGCTCAAGGACCACCGGCTGCTGGCGCTGGACATGGCCGCGGTCATCGCCGGGACCAAGTATCGGGGCCAGTTCGAGGAGCGCCTGAAGGCGGTCATGAACGAGATCTCGCAGGGCGGTAACGTCATCCTGTTCATCGACGAACTGCATACCCTGGTGGGCGCCGGGGCGGCCGAAGGCGCCATCGACGCGTCCAACATGTTCAAGCCGGCGCTCGCTCGCGGTGAGCTCCAGTGCATCGGCGCTTCGACGCTGAACGAGTATCGCAAGTACATCGAAAAGGACGGGGCGCTGGAGCGCCGTTTCCAGCCCGTGATCGTGGACCAGCCGACGCTTCCCGAGACCGTGGACATCCTCAAGGGCCTGCGCGGCCACTACGAGGACCACCACAGGGTGAACCTGCCGGACGACTCGCTGGCGGCGGCGGCGAAGCTTTCCGACCGCTACATCACCGACCGTTTCCTGCCCGACAAGGCCATCGACGTCATCGACGAAGCCGGGTCGCGGGCGCGCATTGCCAGCCAGGTGCCGTCGCCGGAGGTCGAGGAGCTGAAGGAGGAGCTCGCGGGGCTGGCGGGACAGAAGGAACTCGCCATCCGCAATCAGGATTTCGAGCGCGCGGCGGAGCTGAGGGACGAAGAGCGCGAGCTGCAGCGGCGCATTCGCGAGCGCCAGAAGGAGTGGCAGGAAGCACGCAGGCACCATCGCCCGGAGGTGACCGTCGAGGACGTCGCCTTCATCGTCAGCCGCTGGACCGGGATTCCCGTCACCCGGATGAAGCAGGCCGAGACCCGGCGGCTCATCAACATGGAAGACGAGCTGCACAAGCGGGTGGTCGGCCAGGACCCCGCCATACAGGCGATTTCGCGCGCCATCCGGCGCAGCCGCGCCGGGCTGAAGGATCCGCGGCGGCCCATCGGGTCGTTCATCTTCTCGGGCCCGACGGGGGTGGGCAAAACCGAGCTGGCGCGCGCTCTCGCCGAGTTCATGTTCGCCGACCGGGATGCGCTGATCCGCGTCGACATGAGCGAGTACATGGAACGGTTCTCGGTTTCGCGTCTCATCGGCGCGCCGCCGGGGTACGTGGGCTACCACGAGTCCGGCGCCCTCACCAAGGCGGTGCGGCGCCGGCCGTATTCTGTCGTCCTTCTGGATGAAATCGAGAAGGCGCACCCGGACGTCTTCAACATCCTGCTGCAGGTGCTGGATGAAGGACACCTCACAGACAACTACGGCAGGACCATCGACTTCAAGAACACCGTCATCGTGATGACCTGCAATCTGGGGGCGCGGGACATCTCCAAGGGCGGGACCCTGGGGTTCCATGAGGAGGATGCCCGCTCCGGTTACGAGCTCATGCGCGGCAAGGTGCAGGCGGCCATCGATCGCACCTTCAACCCGGAGTTCCTCAACCGCGTCGACGACACGATCGTCTTCCACGCGCTGAGCCGGGAGGATATCGGGCAGATCGTACACATCCTGCTCCAGGAAATCCACGAGCGGCTGGACGAGGAAAGCCTGACGCTCACCCTGAGCGATGCGGCGGTCGGTTTCCTCGCGGAGCAGGGCTACAGTGAGAAATTCGGCGCCCGCCCGCTCCGGCGTGCGATCCAGCGGTACCTGGAGGATCCGCTCTCGGAGATGATCCTCACGGCGGAATTCGGCGCCGGGGACGAGATCCAGGCCGACCTCAACGAGGCGGGGGACGGTCTTTCCCTGGGAGCCACATCCGCGACGAAGACGTGAACGGACGCGCCGGCGCACGTGCTTCCGTGCGCATCGGAAGGCTCACGGCGATGCTCGCCGCCTCCTGCCTCCTGCCCGCCTCCCTGAAGGCACAGCAGGCGGATCCCGCCGCGGGCACCTTCGTCGACTCCATCACCGTGGAAGGCAACGTGCGCCTGACCGACGAGGAGATTCTCGCCGACCTCCCGCTGCAGCCGCGCACCACGATTTCCTTCCGCGACATCCAGACGGCGCTCAAGGCGCTCTGGAACACCGGTCAGTACCGGGACTTCACCATCAGCGCCGCCGGCGGCCAGGGCGAGCCGGTGCTGCTGGTTCTGGATGTCGAAGAGCAGGACATCATGGATGCGGTGACCATCGTGGGGCTCGAGCGGCTGAGCCAGGGGTCCGTTCGGGACACCGCCGACCTCCGCACCGGCGAGCCCTATTCGCCACAAAAACTCGCGATCGCGCGCGATTTCATCCGCAACGAACTCGCCGACGACGGCATACCCTTCGCGCGCATCGACGAGCGCGTGGACGAGGTCCCCGACAAGCCGGGGCACGTGCGTCTGACTCTCGAGGTCAGCGAGGGCCAGCGCGTCACCATCGCCGAGGTCGAGTTCGAGGGCAACGAGTACCTGGCCTCCGACCAGCTTCGCGGAGCCCTCGACACAAAGCCGGAGGCGTTCTGGTGGTTCCGGCAGGGCTCATACCAGGAGAGCACGCTCGAGGAGGATCTGTTCGCCCGGCTGCCCGAACTGTACCGCTCGCAGGGTTATCTCGACTTCGAGGTTCTGGGAGACACCCTGATCATCGACCCCGAGACGGGGAAATCGCGGCTCGAGGTCTCGGTCGACGAGGGTCCCCGCTACCGGGTGCGCGACTTCGTGGTGGAGGGGAACAGCCGTTTCCCGACCGAGCAGATCGAGCAGTTCTATCAGCCGGAACAGGGGGGACTGTTCAGCAGCTTCGGTATCGGCGGCGATGACGACGAGGACCCGGTGTTCGACGCCAGCGCCTTCGACGCGGCCGCGACGGCTGTGGGCACCCTCTACCGCAACAACGGATACCTGGGAGCGAGCGTCGAGCCGTTCTACGAGTTCGACGAGACGAACGGCGACGGCGACCCCACCCTCATGGTGGGCTGGCGCATTCAGGAAGGTCCCCCCGCGTATATCCGCCGGGTCGAGGTGGAGGGCAACGACTACACCCACGAGCGCGTCATCCGCGACCAGCTGTTTACGCTGCCCGGAGACATCTACTCCGAAGAGCGCCTGATCCAGAGCTATCAGGCGGTTTCCGCGCTCGGGTACTTCGAAACCCCGATGGAGCTTCCCAGTCTCCAGCCCGCCGGCGATGGAAGCGGAAACGTGGACATCGTCTACCGGGTCACGGAGCGGCAGACCGGCACCGTGAACTTCGGCACCGCGATGGGTGGGGGCTACGGGCTTTCCGGATTCCTGGGGTACGACCAGCCCAACCTCTTCGGGCAGGCCAAGGCGGGAAGCGTGCGCTGGGATTTCGGCCGCTACATCAACAACTTCACCCTGTCGTACACGGACCCGTCGCTCAGGCGCTCGCGCGTCAGCGGCACGATATCGGCGTTCTACACGCGCGACCGGTTCTTCCAGTTCACGACCGGCCAGCGCCGCCTGCAGGGCGGTTCCCTCCGCTTCGGGCTGCCGATGCCCGGTTCTCTGCGCACCAGACTGTTTCTGGGATACTCGCTCTCGCGCACCAAGTACGAGCTGTTCTCACGTTCCGACGACCGCTCCCTGTTCGGAAGGGATCCCGGCATCCTGAGTACGCTCTCCGTGAGCCTCCAGCGGCAGACCCTCAACCACAATCTCTTCCCGACCCAGGGATCGAGGCAGGTGGTGTCCGCGGAAATGAACGGGGGCATTCTGGGCGGGGACGGCGACTTCATGAAGTATGGCGTCGAGGGCACCTGGTTCACCCCGGTGGGCCAGATTGGCAGCGGCGCCCGTCCGATCCGGACCACCCTCGGGCTCAGCGTCCGCGCGGGGGCCATCATCGGCGACGCGGAGCGCTTTCCCTTCGACCGCTACTGGATGGGGGGCGTTCAGTTCGGCGAAAGGCTGCGCGGCTATGACGAGACCACCATCACCCCGGCCGGTTTCTTCGACCGCGGCTCGGCATCGGGGATCCTGGAAGGCGAGAGGCTGGGGAATGCGTTTCTGTCGATGACGGTGGAGTACGCGATCCGCTTCAACGACAACCTTTCGCTCGGGTTCTTCTACGACGCGGGCAACGTCTGGGTGAGCGCGGCCGAGTTCACGCCCACGCGGCTGTTCCGGGGGGCGGGCGTCGGAGCTCAGCTGGTCACGCCTTTCGGACCGCTGGGCCTCGATTATGCATACGGGTTCGACAAGACCAATCCGGGATGGCAGCTCCATTTCAGGATGGGACCGGGCTTCTGATCCGGGAGGCGATCCGTCGGACCAGGGGGCCTTGCGGTTGCGCGACCATTGCAGACATCCTTTCAGGCTGTTGGTCTTCGGAAAAAAACTCGACGATTCCATCATGACCGCGCGTTCGGGGAGGCTCGGAATATGCGTGCAATAGCAGTTGTTCTCGCGGCTGGCTCCTTCTTCATGTCGGCCGATGACGCGGCCGCCCAGGGACCGCTGAGGCTGGGGTACATCGATTCGCAGGCGATTCTGGCGCAGGCCCCGGGGGCTACCGAGGCACAGGACCAGTTCGAGCGCGACATGGCTCGCTACCGGGCGGAACTGGATCAGATCGGGGAGGAACTGCAGACCATGATCCAGCAGTTCGAGCAGCAGCAGCTCACGCTTTCTCCCCAGGCGCGGGACACCCAGACCCAGAGCATCCAGGCGAAGCAGGAAGAGTACAACCAGCGCGCCGCGGAGCTGGAGGGGGAGGCCGCCGGGCGGCAGGCGGAACTGGTGCAGCCCATCATGGATCAGGTGACCGAAGCGATCGACCAGATCCGGACCGAGGGCGGATACGCCATCATCTTCGACCTTTCCGGCCAGGCGATCGTCTCCGCGGATCCCGAACTCAACCTGACCCAGCAGGTCATCGACCGACTCATGCAGAATTCGCCCACCGGCGGCCGGTGAGCCCGCCGTCGTCGACGACGGCGCCCGCCACAAGCGCAGCAGGACAGGAGACGACCATGGACCTTGCAGGAGCCGCCGCTCTCACCGGCGCGCGCCTGGAAGGGGAGTCCGGCTGGACCTTCGATCGAGTCGTGCCGGTGGATCAGGCCCGGCGCGGCAGGCTCGGTTTTCTCGGCGACCGGCGCTACCTCAAGCACCTGAACCCATCCTCGGCCGAGGCCCTGCTGGTGTCGGAGAGCCTTTCCGCTGCCGTTCGCGACCGCGTGCCGAACCTGTTGATCGCCGGTCGGCCGCGCCTCGCCCTGGCCCGGTTGCTGGATCGGCTCCATCCCCCGGAGGAGGCGCTTCCGGGGATCCATCCCACGGCCGTTCTGGGCAAGGGCGTCAGACTCGGCCGGGACGTGTGCATCGATGCCTGCGCGGTGCTGGAGGAGGATGTCGACGTCGGTGACCGCGCGCACATCGGCGCCCACGTATCGGTGGGCGCGGGATCGCGCATCGGCGCCGGCTCGCGTCTGCACCCGCATGTCGTTCTCTATCCGGGAACCCGGCTGGGCCGGCGCGTCGTCCTGCATGCCGGAACCGTCGTGGGCTCCGACGGCTTCGGCTTCGTGATGAGCGAGGGCGGCCATGAGAAGATCCGCCAGGTGGGCGGCTGCATCATCGGCGACGACGTGGAGATGGGCGCCCATTGCTGCGTCGACCGGGGATCCATCGGGGACACCGTGATCGGCGCGGGCACCAAGACCGACAACCTGGTCCATGTCGCCCACAACGTGAACGTGGGCGACCACTCCCTCCTGATCGCCCAGGTGGGCATCTCCGGCTCCACGACGCTCGGCAGGGGCGTGGTGATGGCGGGGCAGTCGGGCGCGACCGGGCACCTCGAGATCGGGGACGGGGCGCGGGTGGCCGTGCAGACGGGTGTGATCAAGGACGTCCCCGCGGGGACCAGCGTGGTCGGGTTCCCCGGGCGCCCGCGGGCGGAATACTGGAAATCCATGGCTGCGCTGCGGAAGCTTCCGGCGCTGCGGGAGCGGGTGAAGGAACTGGAAGAACGGCTGTCGGCGCTGGAGAGGAAGGACGAGTCATGACCGCGAAAGAGGAGCGTCCATGAAGGGGAGCCGCCAGCGCACCATCGGCCGGGAGGTGAGCCTCGAGGGCATCGGCATTCATCTGGGGGAGCCCGCGGCGGTGTCGTTCCATCCCGCCGAACCCGACGCCGGCATCGTCTTCCGGCGGATCGACCTGCCCGGCAAACCAGAGATTCCCGCGACCCTGGATCACGTCGTGGACACCGAGCTCGGAACGAGCATCGGCCGGGGGGAAGCCCGGGTTCGCACTGTGGAACACCTCATGGCCGCGTTGGGCGCCAGCGGGATTTCCAACGTGCGGGTGGACGTCTCCGGACCCGAGATCCCCATCCGGGACGGGAGCTTCCTGGACTTTCTGGATGCTCTGGAGGCAGCGGGAGTGGCGGAACAGCACGCGTCTGCGCGGGTGGCCGAGCTCGATGAACCGGTCGTTCTGCGCGCTGCCGGCGGCGAATCGTACATCCTTGCGCCCGGCGCGGGACTGCGCATCACCGCGACCATCGACTTCGAACACCCGGCTATCGGGCGCCAGACCGGATCATTCGACGGGTTCGGCACCGGTTTTCGAGCCGATATCGCTCCGGCGCGCACCTTCGGTTTCCTCGCCGACGCGGAGGAATTGCATGCGCGCGGCCTGGCCCGGGGGGCCACCCCGGCCAACACCATCGTGCTGGACGACGAAGGCGTCGCCAACGACGGACTGCGGTTCCCCGACGAATTCCTGCGTCACAAGATCGGGGACGTACTGGGCGATCTGACGCTGTTGGGCCGCCGGCTCCGGGGCCATCTGGTGGTGGAGCGACCGAGTCACAACGGCAACATCGAACTCGGACGCCTGGTCGCGGAGCAGCTTGACCGCGCGCCGGCCGGGCCCGCGTTCGATGTCGAGCGGATTCGGAGCTACCTGCCGCACCGCTATCCGATGCTGCTCGTGGATCGGATCGCGGCTGTCGAGGGCGGTCGCCACATCACGGGCATCAAGAACGTCACCATCAACGAACCCTTCTTCCAGGGACATTTTCCCGGACGGGCCATCATGCCGGGCGTGCTCATCGTGGAGGCGATGGCCCAGATCGGTGGGCTTCTGCTCATCGATTCCGTGGGCAACCCGCGCGACAAGCAGGTCTATCTCATGTCCATACAGAAGGCGCGCTTCCGGCGGCCGGTGGTGCCCGGCGACCAGCTGGTGTGCGAGGTGGAGCTACTGCGCTTCCGGCGCGGAACCTGCAAGATGAGAGGCAAGGGATACGTGGACGGGGTGCTGGCCGCGGAGGCCGAATTCATGGCGAGGGTCGTGGACTGAATGGGTGACTCGCTGCTGGACCCTTCGCGGACCGTTCAGCCCGACATCCATCCGACCGCAATCGTGGACGACGGAGCCGCGCTCGGAGCGGAGGTGGTCGTAGGGCCGTGGGCGATCATTGGTCCGGGCGTGCGCGTAGGTGCCAGAACCCGAATCGGCCCGCACGTGCTGATTGAACGGGACACCTCCGTGGGCGAGGGGTGCCGCCTTGGCCAGGGCGCGGTGCTGGGCACCGATCCACAGGACCTCAAGTACAAGGGCGAACGTTCCGAGCTGATCGTCGGCGACCGTACCGTTGTCCGCGAATATGCGACCCTCAATCGGGGCTCGGCCGCGTCCGGGCGCACGGTGGTGGGCAGCGACTGTCTCCTCATGGCCTATGTCCACGTGGCTCACGACTGCCGGCTGGGAAACCACGTCGTACTGTCCAACTCGGTCAACATGGCCGGCCACGTCACCATCGAGGACTGGGTCATCATCGGAGGACTCGTGGGGATCCACCAGTACGTGCGCATCGGCGCCCATGTCTTCGTTGGCGGCGGTGCACGCGTGTCGAAGGACGTTCCGCCCTACTGCCGGGCCGCAGGAGGGCGTCCAAGACTGTATGGGCTCAACACGGTCGGACTGGAGAGGCGCGGGTTTCCGGCGGCTACCCGCCGGCATCTCAGACAGGCATACCGCATCCTGTTCCAGTCCGGGCTGAACGTGTCCCAGGCCTTGAACCGCGTCGAGACCGACGTCGAGCAGATTCCGGAAGTTCGCCACCTGCTCGACTTCATCCGCAACAGCGCACGTGGCATAACCCTCGGATGAGTCGTCCCACCCCGATCCGCATGGGGGTGGCCGGCGTCGGGAGCCTGGGCTTCCATCACGCGCGGATTCTGCGCGATCTGCCGGAAGTCCGGATGGCGGGGTTCTTCGATGTGGACGCACGCCGGGCCGCGTTCGTGTCAGGGAAGCTCGAGCTTGAGCCGGCCGGCAGTCTGCGCGAGCTGTTGTCGGCGGTGGACGCGCTGGTGGTGGCGGTGCCCACTTCCTCCCACGAGGAGGTGGCGCTCGCCGCGGCCGGGCGCGGTGTTCACCTTCTGATCGAGAAGCCCATCGCGCCTTCGCTCAAAGCCGCGGACCGCATCCTGGCCGCGGCCCGCCAGGCAGGCATCGTGGTGCAGGCCGGGCATGTGGAGCGGTTCAACGGCGCGCTTCGGGCGGCGGCTGCGTACATCGACTCTCCCCTCTTCATCGAATCGCAGCGCCTCGCGCCCTTTCACCCCCGGGGCACGGACGTGGCCGTCGTGCTCGACTTGATGATTCACGACGTCGATCTGGTGCGCATGCTGGTGAAGGCGCCGCTGGCGGACATCGCCGCCGCGGGCATCCCGGTGCTGACTCCCTCGGTGGACATTGCCAACGCGCGCCTCACCTTCCGGAACGGGG
The DNA here is from genome assembly GCA_022825135.1 of Gemmatimonadota bacterium. Taxonomy (GTDB): domain Bacteria; phylum Gemmatimonadota; class Gemmatimonadetes; order Longimicrobiales; family Gaopeijiaceae; genus BD2-11. Next base: position 20,317 of record JAJDYN010000039.1, read on the forward strand.
CGGTGGCCAACCTGACCGCGAGCCGGGTGTCGAGCGAAGGGCAACGCATGCTGCGCGTCTTCCAGCGGTCGGGATACGTGCGCGTCGATCTGGCGCGCGGGAGGGGCGAATTCCTGCGGCTCCGGCGAGACCTGCCCGCCTTGCTTGAAGACGTCCGGGAAGCCAGCGTGCAGGAGGGAGGGGCGGGACCGGCGGGACCGGATCCGGGCGCGGCTCCGGGGCTGGAGGACATCGTCGAGCGCATTCCCTTCGAGGGTTTCCCGGAGGAGCCGCTGCGCGTCGAGCTCGAAGGCTTCCGGGATGCGGCGCTCGGGCGCTCCGATCCCGTCGTCTCCGGTGACGAGGGCCGGGCGGCTCTGGAGATCACGCTGTGCATCGAGAAGAGGATTCTGGACCATGTCGCTCATTCGCGTACGTCGTAACCGCAAGAAGGACTGGATCGACGCCAAGCGGGGCAAGCCCCCCACGAAGCTCATCGCGCTGCTGGTGGCGGTGCTGGTGGTCATCTGGTACCTGGGGTTCCGGTTCTGACCGATGGCGCGCGACCCGGTGATCCTCATGCTCGCCGGGGAGCCCTCCGGCGACCTTCACGGGGCCGCCCTCGCCCGCTCACTGCTCGAAAAGTGGCCCTCCGCCCGTCTGCTGGGGCTGGGAGGCGAACGCATGGCGGCCGAGGGGGTCGAGTGCATGGCGGGTCTCGATCAGCTTGCGGTCATGGGCTTCGCGGAGGTCGTGCGCCACCTCGGCTTCTTCCGCCGGCTCATGGGCCGGGTTCGCGCCTCCATGCACCGCGACGGCGTGAACCTGGTCATCCCGATCGACTACCCGGGATTCAACCTGCGTGTAGCGAAGTACGCCCGCGGGGCTGGGATCCGGGTGTTGTACTACATCGCTCCCCAGGTCTGGGCCTGGAGGCCGGGGCGCGCCCGGCGGCTGGCCCGCGACACCGATCACGTCGCCGTGATTCTCCCCTTCGAGGCCGGGTTCCTGCAGAGGGCAGGCGCTCGTGCGACCTTCGTGGGGCACCCGTTGCTGGAGCTTGAGCACGAGGTGCCGGCCCGGGCCGACTTCTGCCGCGCACACGGTCTCGATGCGCGGCGGCCGCTGCTGGCGCTCTTCCCCGGATCCAGGCAGCAGGAACTCGACCGCCACCTGGAGGTGTTCCTGGGCACCGCCCGGCGGCTCGTGCGAGCGCGTCCCCTACTGCAGGCTGTGGTGGCGCGCGCGTCCGGTCTGCCCGCTCGCGCGTACTCGGGGGTCGCCGCCACCATGGTCGACGACGGCCGGAGCCTGCTCCGCCACGCGCGCGCGGCGCTGGTAAAGTCGGGTACCTCCACCGTGGAGGCGGCGCTCGCGGGCGTGCCCTTCGCCACCGCATACCGGACGCATCCCCTCACCTTCGCCCTGGCCCGCCGCCTGGTGCGGGTGGACCACATTGCCCTGGCCAACCTCATCGCCGGCCGCCGGGTGGTGCCCGAACTGATTCAGCACGAGGCGACCCCGGCGCGGCTCGAGCGCGCGCTGCTCCCGCTGCTCGACGACACGGAGGAGCGACGCGCGGTGGTCGCGGGGCTGGGCGAAGTCCGCCGAGCGCTCGGTTCGGCGGGCGCGGCCCGCCGGGTGGCCGCGATCGCGGAGTCCCTGCTGTTCCCGTCAGCGGAGGTGGCAGCGGGATGAGACGGGCCGTGGAGGGGGGACTGCGGTGGGTGTGGGGGGCGTCCACGCCGCCGGCGGCGGCGGCCGGGCTGGCGCTGGTGCCGCTGGAAATGGCCTTCGCGGCGGGGGTGGCGGCCCGCAACCGCCGCTACGACGCCGGGCGATTGCCGATCCGGTCGGTCGAGGTGCCGGTGGTGTCGGTCGGCAACCTGGCGGTGGGGGGGAGCGGCAAGACGCCTGTGACGGCCTGGTTGGCGGCCTGGTTCCTGCAGCGCGGCGTGACCCCCGGCATCGTGACCAACGGTTATGGTCTCGACGAAGTGCTGCTGCACCGGCAATGGAATCCCGAGGCGCCGGTCATTGCCGACCGCCACCGGGCGCGCGCCGCGGCCGCGGCCGTGGAGCGGGGCGCGCAGGTGGTGATCCTCGACGACGGCTTCCAGCACCGGGCCCTGGCGCGTGATCTGGATCTGGTGCTGGTAGCGGCGGAGCACCCGACACCGCTACGGCTTCTGCCCCGTGGGCCCTACCGGGAGCCGGAGAGCGCCCTGACGCGGGCCGGGGGCATGATCGTAACGCGGCGAATCGCTAGTTTTCGCGCGGCCCGTCGCCGAGCCAGGGCGCTCGAGGCGGTCCACGGGGTGCGCTCTGCCCTGGTGAGCCTGGCGTTTTCCCGATGGAGCGATGTCGCGGGTGCTCCCGCCTCCGCCCCGACGGGCCCGGTGCTGGTCTTGTCAGGCATTGCCCGTCCATGGGAGTTTCACGGGTTGCTTCAGCGGGATGTCCCCGGCATGGAGTTTGAGTCGATGACCTTCAGCGACCACCACCGCTACTCCGCGGCGGACATGGCCGCCATCGCGCGCCGCGCGCGCGGGCGCCCGGTCGTGACGACCGCCAAGGATGCGGTGAAGCTGCGGCGGCTGAGCGAGCACGGCGTGGACGCGCGCGTTCTGCACCTCGAGGTCGTGGTCGAGAGGGGCCGGCGATGGCTGGAAGACGCACTCGGTGAGCTCCCGGGGATCGTGGTGCCCAGCCTCACGGGAGGTGGCGCCCGGTGAACCTGGAGCTGCTCGTCGGCCACCCCTCCGGCTCCCGCCTGGTGGCCGACTACCTGACGCGGCGCCCCTCCGCCCTTGCCTTCTTCCAGGGCGACCCGACCCTTGCGGCCAGCTACACGGCCGCGGCGGAGGCAGTGACGGGCCGTTTCGACCGCGCGGCTCGAGCCCGCGCCGTGGAGTGCATCCACGCCCCCACGCCGGCGGTGCGGGCACGGCTGGATCGCCTGGTCGAGGAGGGTGGCTTCTTCGTGACGACGGGACAGCAGCCCGGTCTCTTCACCGGCCCTCTGTACAGCGTCTACAAGGCGCTCACTGCCGTCCGGCTGGCGGGCACCCTCGAGGACGTCCTGGAGAGGCCCGTGGTTCCCCTCTTCTGGGTAGCGTCCGAGGACCACGACTGGAGGGAGGTGGACCACACCTGGACCGTGAGCGTCTCCAACGAACTGCGGCGCGTTGCACTCGACGACGGTTCGGAGCGCGGGGACCGTCCCGTCCACCGGGTGCCCATGGGCGAAGCCATCAACCCGGTGCTGGACGAGTTTCTCTCGCTCTTTCCGGATAACGACTTCAAGCCCTCCTGCGCGCGGCGCCTGCGTTCCGCGTATACGCCCGGGAACTCCCTGGGCGAGGCCTTCACCCATGTGCTCGCCGATTGGCTGGGGCCGCTGGGGATGGCATTCGTCGACGCCTCTTCACTCCCGCTCAAGCGTGCCTCGCGGACCCTGTTCACGGCGGTGCTGGACGGCGCGACCGAGCAGGAGGCGTTGCTGGGCAGAACCGCGGAACGGCTGCAGGCGGCCGGATACCACGTACAGGTTCCCATTCTCGACGGCGGGGTCAACCTCTTCTTCGAGGGAGGCTCGGGACGGGAGCGCGTGTACCGAAGCGGGGGCAACTTCCGGCTCAGGCACTCCGGCGAACTTCTTACCCGCGGCCGGATCCTCGCCGAGTCCGATGCCGACCCCCGTGTGCTGAGCCCCAACGTCCTGCTCCGCCCCCTGGTCGAGGGTGCCGTATTCCCGGTGGTGTCCTACGTCGCCGGACCGGGGGAAATCGCCTACTTCGCACAGCTCCGGGAGCTGTTCGAACTCTCCGGGATCCGGATGCCCGTGGTCCACCCCCGGTTCTCGGTTACGGTCATCGAACCCAAGATCCGCAAGGTCCTCGACAAACTGGACCTGTCTCTCCAGGACCTGGCGCGGCCCTTCGGCGAGCTCGCCGGACGCGCCGTGCAGGACGACGTACCCGAGGGCGTCCGCCAGGCACTTGCGGACTTGCGCGGGGGTATCGGCAGGGGTGTGGAGGAGTTGAGTCGCGCGGCGGCCACGCTGGATCCCACCCTCAAGGGACCCGCCAGGCACGTGCGCACGGTGGCCTTCGACGCACTCGAACAGATGCGCAGGAAGGTCATCCACAGCCTGAAGCGGGAGAAGCAGACGAAGCTCCGCCAGCTCGAGAAGGCTCAGGTGCACCTGTATCCCCGGGGAGGTCCGCAGGAACGATCGTTGAACGCCTGCTACTACCTGATGCGCTATGGACGGGAATTCCTGGACGCGCTTAATGATCGTTTCTCCGTCCGGCTGGCCCGTGACGGAGCCCACGCCGCGAACACCGCGGGCATCGGGTCGTCCCGCGGCTGAAGGCGGCGAATCGTTGTCAGACGCGCTCCCCCAAACCTAGTTTCGGACCATGTTGCTCTGGTTAGTCGTTCTCGTCCTGCTGATCCCGATCCTGTCCATCGTACTGGACTCCCAGGTCGGCAAGGCGCTCGCGACGCGTCTGGAACGCCGCGGGCTCGGCGACGGGGAAAGTATCGCCGACGAGCGCATCGCCCTTCTGGAGAGCGAGACCGAGCGGCTCAGTTCGGAGGTCGACAGGCTGTCGGAGGAGAGCAGGTTCCTCCACCGGCTTCTCACCGAGCGCACTCCGGACAGGGATCTTCCTTCCGGTGACCGGCAACGCTGAGTCGGGGACGTCAGCCGGGAGAGACGGACGCCGCTCCGCGGCCTGGGTGGCGGCGGGCATTCTTGCGAGCCGCGCCGCCGGGCTCGGCCGCGATGTGCTGTTCGCGTTCTTCTTCGGCAGCAGCATTTTCGCGGAAGCGTGGAGAGCGGCGCTCCGAATCCCCAACGTCGTGCAGAACCTGCTTGGCGAGGGCACGCTCACCGCGTCGTTCGTTCCCATCTACGCCGAGATGCTGGAGCGCGGCGAGACCGAACGCGCAGGACGCTTTGCCGGGGCCGCCTTCGGGATCCTGACCGCGGTCGCCGGGCTGCTCGCCCTGCTTGGAGCTTCTCTGGCGCCGCTGGTCGTTACGGTGTTTGCGCCTGGCTTCGAAGGACCCACCCGGGAAGTCACCGTGCAGCTGGTGCGCATCCTCTTTCCCATGACCGGGGTGCTGGTGCTCTCCGCGTGGGCTCTCGGGATCCTGAACAGCCATCGGCGCTTTTTCGTGTCCTACGTGGCTCCCGTGCTCTGGAACGCGGCCATGATCGCCACAATGGTCGCGCTGGGCTGGATTTGGGCCTTCGACGCGGACGATCTGATCGTGGCGCTGGGATGGGGCGCCCTTGCCGGAGGGGTGCTTCAGTTCGGTGTCCAGCTGCCGTTCCTGGCGGGGAAGCTGCAGCACTTCCGGCCCTCGCTCGACCTGCGGGCGCCCGGCATCCGCGAGGCGATCCGCAACTTCGTGCCGGTGGTGTCGGCGCGGGGGGTGGTCAGCCTCAGCGCGCTGGTGGAGCTCCAGCTGGCCAGCTTCCTCGCCGCGGGGGCGGTCGCGATCCTCGGCTACGCGCAGAGGCTCTATCTCCTGCCCATCGCGCTCTTCGGTCTCGCGGTCGCGGCCGCCGAGCTGCCGGAACTCTCGCGCCAGCGGGGTCAGGCCAGGGAGGTGCTTGCGGGACGAGTGTCCGAGGCGCTGGAGCGGGTGGCGTACTTCGTGATCCCGTCGACGTTGGCCTACCTGCTTTTCGGGGATATCGTCACGGCGGCCATCTACCAGCGCGGCGAATTCGGCGCGATGGACACCACGGCAACCTATGCCGTCCTTGCCGCCTACAGCCTCGGGCTGTTCGCCTCTGCCAGCTCGCGCATGCTCTCCTCGGCGTTCTACGCGGTACGCGACCCGCGCGCGCCGGCCCGGGTGGCCGGGGTGCGCGTGGTGGTGTCGCTGGTGGTGGGCGGAGCGCTCATGTTCCCCTTCGACAACTTCGAGGCAGGCTCTCTGCGCCTTGGCGCGGTGGGGCTCGGCCTGGGCACTTCGGTGGCGGCCTGGCTGGAGTACGGGCTGCTCCGGAGGAAGCTCAGGCGCGCGCTGGGACCGCACGGGATGGTGCGCGGACGGCTGCCCCGTCTGCTCGCGTCGGGACTGCTCGCCATCGCCGCCGGCTATGGAGGAGAACTTCTCTTCGGAGATCTCCATCCGGTTCTCGCGGCGGGGGGCACGCTCCTTCCCTTCGGGGCCGTGTATCTCGCCGCCACGCGCCTGCTCGGACTTCGTCCGGGAGGCGGCCGATGACGATCGCGCTCCGGGAACTCGACCACCTCCCGGTCCGTCCGGGGGTGTACATGCTGAAGGATGGCGACGGGGATGTTCTCTACATCGGCAAGGCCAACGCCCTGCGCGCCCGCGTGCGCAGCTATTTCCGTCCGGATCGCGCGCAGGCGCTGCGAACGCGCGAGCTGGCCCGCCGCACCGCCGCCGTGGAGACGATCGTGGTGGGCTCGGGCGCCGAGGCGCTCATCCTGGAAGCGAACCTCATCAAGGAGTACCGTCCGCGGTTCAACATTCAGCTGCGCGACGACAAGAGCTATCCGCACATCAAGGTCACCGTGGCCGAGCCCTTCCCGCGTGTCTTCGTCACACGCCGGCTCCGCCAGGACGGATCGCGCTACTTCGGGCCCTATACCTCGGTAGGCCTGATGCGCCAGTCGCTCGAGGTCGTCAAGCGGCTCTATACAGTGCGCTCGTGCCGGTACCGGCTGCCCGGGGAAGCTCCGGCGCGTCCCTGCCTGGACTACCACATCGGGCGTTGCCAGGCCCCGTGCGTGGGGTTGCAGAGCCGGTCCGCGTACCGCGAGATGATCGACGAGATACTGCGCGTGCTGGGGGGCGATACCGAGTCCGTGCGAACACGCGTGGAGGCGCGCATGCAGGCGGCTGCCGAGGCGCTGGACTTCGAGGCCGCCGCAAGGCACCGCAACGTGCTGCAGGGGCTGGATGCCCTGAGCCGGCACCAGCGGGCCTACCGCCTGGGAGGCGGCGATCAGGACGTGATCGGGCTGGCCCGCGACGGTGAACTCGGCACCGCGGTGGTTCTGCGCATACGGGGCGGACTCCTGCTGGGCCGCGATACCCGGCGACTCTCGGGTCTGTCCGACGAGGACGACGGTGCGCTCCTCGGCGCCGTGGCTTCCCGGTTCTATCTCGGCTCGGGAAGGGAAGGACAGACCGAGCTCCCCGGGGAGGTGCTGATTCCCGCCGAGTTCGAGGATCGCGCCCTGCTCGAGGGCATCCTCAGCCGGGCGGCCGGGCGCAAGGTGGTATTCCACCGGCCTCAGCGGGGTGACAAGGTGCGGCTGATCGAGCTCGCCAGCGCCAATGCGCGCCACACCATGGAGGACCGCGTCACCGCGCTCGAGTACGCCGCCGACCGTGCCGACGAGGTGCTGTACGATTTGCAGAACCGGCTCGGGCTCAAGGTGGTTCCCCGGCTGATGGCCTGCTTCGACGTATCTCATACCCAGGGTACGGATGTCGTGGCGAGCGTCGTCGTATTCCGCAATGGCGAGCCCCGCAAGGCCGCGTATCGGCGCATGCGCATCCGCGGCGGCTGGGGCAACGACGACTGCCGCTCGATGGGCGAAGCCGTCTCCCGCTATGCGAAAAGGCTGGTGAGGGAGGGAGCCCCGGTCCCGGACCTCGTGCTGGTGGACGGCGGCAGGGGCCAGCTCTCCGCCGCGCGCGCGGCTCTCCGTTCGGCGGGGCTGCGCGAGACGGCGGTCGCGTCGCTCGCGAAGCGCGAGGAGGAGGTGTTCCTGCCCGGCAGGAGCCGGCCGATCCGCATGGGCCGCGCGGACCGCGCGCTCCATCTCCTGCAGCGCATGCGCGACGAAGCGCACCGCTTCGCAGTATCCTACACCCGCAAGCTCAGGCGCAGGCGCACGCTCACGAGCGAACTCGATCGGATTCCGGGGATCGGCGACAAGCGGCGGCAAGCGCTGCTGGCGCGCTTCGGGTCGGTGCGCGGCGTGCGTTCCGCGAGCCGGGCCGAGATCGCGAGGCTGCCCGGGTTCAGCGACGTGCTCGCGACGCGCGTGCTCACCTACCTGGGGAAATGACCGTGTCGAGGCCAACAGGGAGCAGCCCGGAATGACCGTCCGCACCCGTTTCGCGCCCAGTCCCACAGGCCGCCTGCACGCGGGAAACGCGCGCGTGGCGGTCTTCAACTGGGCGTTCGCACGCCACCATCACGGGACGTTCATCCTGCGCGTGGAGGACACCGACATCGAGCGCAACGTGGAGAACTCGCTCGAAACCATTCTCGAAGACCTGCGCTGGCTCGGGACCGTCTGGGACGAAGGCCCCGAGGTCGGAGGCGGTTTCGGCCCGTACCGACAGAGCGAGCGGAAGCCCGCGTATGGCGAAGCCGCCCGACGTCTCGTGGAGGCGGGACTGGCCTACCTCTGCTACTGCGGTCTGGAGGGCGCGGGTGAACCGGGCTTCCGCTATCCCGGCAACTGTCGGACCCTGACCCGGGACGAGCGGGTCCGGCGCGAGCGCGAAGGAATTCGCCCGGTGACGCGCTTTCACGTCCCCGCCGGCGAGATCGCGGTGCGCGACGAGGTCTACGGAACGGTCTCCTTTCCGCCGGACGAGTTCGGCGATTTCGTGATCGTACGCGCGGACGGGCGCCCGACCTACAACTTCGCGGTCGTGGTCGATGACATCGCCATGCGCATCACGCACGTCATCCGCGGAGTGGGCCACCTGTCCAACACCCCCAGGCAGGCAGTGCTTTTCGACGCCCTGGACGCGCCGCGGCCGGTCTTCGCCCATCTCCCAATGGTGCTGGGCGGGGACCGCCGCAAGCTGTCGAAGCGCGAGGGTGCGTCCTCGCTGGCGCTGTTGCGGGATTCGGGGTACCCGGCTGCCGCGGTCATGAACTACCTCTCGCTGCTGGGGTGGTCCGCTCCCGATGGGGAGGAGATCCTTACGCCCGTCGAGCTGGTCCGGGAGGTGGGACTCGAGCGCATCGGCACCAGCAACACCGTGTACGACCCGGCCAAGCTGCGCTGGGTGTCGGGGAGGCACATCGCCGGCATGCCGCTCACCGAGCTGGCCCGCGCGGTTGAGCCCTTCGTCGATCCGGCGCGCGTTCCCGTGGACCGCTACGACCTGGTCCGCGCCGTTGACGTGATCCGCGGGCGCATGACCACCTTCGCGGAGGTCAACGACCATCTTGCCCTGTTCCTGGTGGCCCGCGGGCCGGAGCTGGACCGCCTTCACGCGGCTCTCCGGCACGACGCGGGCGCCGGCGCGGTGTTGCGCGCGGTGGCCGGTGGGCTTTCCTCCCTGCCCGAGTGGGAAGCTCCCGCCATCGGGCGGGCGATCCGCGCCGCGGGGCGGGAGGCGCGCGCGCGGGGCCCCGCGCTGTTCCACCCGGTCCGCAAGGCCGTGACCGGGCGGGAGAGCGGCCCCGACCTGGGACAGGTGCTGGGCGTCTACGGTCGCGACGAGACGCTGGAGCGCATCTCCGCCGCGCTTCCGGATGGGCTGGCGGGAGACTGAGGCCACGGTCGCGACCGGCCCGTCGCGCGCGGCTCGCGAGGTCCCCCCCCGGGTTTGACGAGAGTCCCCCTTCATGTGATACTGTCAGGTTCTACGAGTGCCTTTATCTGGTACTTGGAAATCGTGTGCGGAGCGGCAGCTCGGGCGCGCATCAATCGAGAGGAGGAAGCCGGATGAGGTTCCAGCCTGGCGTCGTGCTGGCGGCGAGTATGGTGATCGTGGCGGGCGGATGCGCCGCCGGTTCAGGTGGTGGGGGGGGCGACACGCCCATGCCGCCGGGCATGGAGGAGGGAGTCCCGCCGCGCGACAACATGTTTACGCGCACTGCCGCGCTGGCATTGTCCCAGGCCATGCAGAACGCCGACCCTGCGGAGCGCCAGTCGCGGTACCAGGAAGCGCTTCAGGCGGCCCTCGACGGCATCGCCAACGAGCCCAACAATCCCCAGTCGTACCGCCAGGCCGGAGAAGCCTACGTGGGGCTGAACGACCTCGCCGGCGCCGACTCGATGTGGACGAGAGCCGAAGACCTCTACCCGCTCTACTCGTTCGACCTCAACCCTCTCCGCGAGCAGCAGTGGGTGAATCAGTACAACCTGGCGGTGAACCAGATCCAGGCGGGCGACATGGAAGGGGCGATCCCCCAGCTGGAGTCGGCGCACACGATCTACAGGGGGCGCCCGGAGGCGATGCTCAACCTGGGTTCACTCCACGCACAGCTTGGCAACGATGGCGATGCGGTGGACTGGTACAGGACCGCACTCGAACTGCTTCGGAGCCCCGAATTCGACGCGCAGCCGGAAGACATCCAGGCGACATGGTCGGAAAACGAGGAAATCGCCGCCTTCAACCTGGCCCAGATCCTGGCGAACGCCGGCCGCAACGAGGAAGCCGAGGTGGCCTACCGCACCTATCTGGAGCGAAGCCCGGACAACGTCACCGCGCTGAGCAACCTCGCCGTGGTCCTGATGGCCATGGACCGCAACGCGGAGGCCGCCGAAATCTATGAGGCGCTCCTGGCGCGCACCGACCTGAATGCGCGCGACTACTACGTCACCGGCATCGGCCTCTACAACGCCGAGAACTACTCGATGGCCGCGCAGGCCTTCGGCCGGTCGTACGAACTCATTCCCGAGAGCCGGGACGCGCTCTACAACTACGCCCAGGCTCTCTACCTCGCGGGAGAGCTGGACGAGCTCTATCCGGCTGCGGTATCGCTGGCGGAGATGGACCCGTACAACAACAACGTCTATCGGCTGCTCGCCCAGGGACTGATGGCCCAGGGAGACACGGCGGAAGCGGCGCGGGTGCTGGAAGAGGAGATGGCGACCCTGGAGTTCGAGATCGACGGCACCATGCTGCAGCCGTTCGGCGGGGGCGGGGGGGTCGTCAACGGGGAGCTTGTCAACCACTCCCTTGAAGGCGGCTCGGTCGACATCCGCGTGTTTTTCTACGGCACGGACGGGCTCGAAATCGGAACCATGGACGTCTCGGTGCCGGTGCCCGCGGCGGATATGAGGGAGGTGTTCCGGGTCGAACTCGACACCGATCAGGATGTGGTCGCCTATCGATACGAGGTCATTTCTCCGGAGCCATAACTTCGCAGGGCCTGCGGGGGCCCCGGGCGACGGCGCGCACGACGCATCGCCCGGGCCGCTGCCCGGTCAGGTCCATCCGCGGGCGTAGCTCAGTTGGTAGAGCATCAGCTTCCCAAGCTGAGGGTCGCCGGTTCGAGCCCGGTCGCCCGCTTCCTTCCCGGGTGACGAATCCGTCGCCCGTTCCTCGCCGGCGGCGATGCCGACCTGCCCGCGCCGTTCAGACCTGGAGACGAGCACCATGAAGCCCATCCTGACCGCGACCTCCACCATCGCCTTGCTGGTTGCCGCCTGCGGGCCCGGGGCCGAGTCCTCGGGAGAGCCGGAGCAGACGACCGGACGCACGCCCCAGTTCGAGAACGAGTATGTCGAAGTCTGGAAGAGCGTGATCGTGCCCAACCAGCCGCTGGAGATGCACCGTCACGACAATCCCCGCGCCATCATCGCGCTCAAGGGCGGGACGCTGACGGTTGTGAACGACGCCGGCGAGCGGCGCGACATGACCTGGGAGACCGGCAGCGCCTACTGGCTCGAGGCCGACCCGCCAGGCGAGCTGCATGGGGACGTGAACGAGGGACCGGAGCCGGTGGAGGTGATCGTCGTGCAGCTGAAGAACCCCGCGATGGGGAGCGCGCCGGGCGGCCGCTGAGCGACCGCGCAGGCGCCGGAGAAACAGGGGATGGTTCGGATCGCCGGGGTCGAGAGCGGGAGCATCGCCGACGAGCTCCGGCTCGAGATCGGCACCCGCGTCGTGCGCATCAACGGGCAGCGTGTGCGCGACGGCATCGACCTGGCCTTCCTGCTCGGGGACCCGGACCTGGCCGTCGAGACGGTCTCTCCGGCAGGCGAACGCTCCGTCTACGAGATCGAACGGGATCCGGGGACCCCGATCGGGCTGGTCCCGGAACCCGACAAGATCCGCGAATGCGCCAACAAGTGCGTCTTCTGCTTCATCGACGGCAATCCGAAGGACGCGCGCCGCAGCCTGTGGCTGCGTGATGACGACTTCCGGCTCTCCTTCACCTACGGGAGCTACGTCACCCTGACCAACCTCGGACCGCGCGGCCTCCAGCGGCTCGTCGACCAGCGCATCTCGCCGCTGTACGTGAGCGTGCACGCCACCGAACCGGCGGTACGCGAACGTCTGCTGGTCAACCGGCGGGCGGGGCTCATCATGGAGCAGCTTTCCTTCCTGCTCGAAGGGGGGCTGGAGGTGCACACCCAGGTGGTGCTCTGCCCGGAATGGAACGACGGCGCGCACCTCGAGCGGACCATCGACGACCTCTGGTCGCTGGGGACGGGGGTGCGCTCGCTGTCGGTGGTTCCGGTGGGGCTCACCAGGTACAACGAGAACCGGCCGGTGCGGCGACTCACCGCGGCCGAGGCCGCCTTCGCGATCGAACAGGTCGAGCGGGCCCGGCAGCGGACGCCCGGGCGGCGCGAGACGCGGTGGGCCTATGCCGCCGACGAGATGTTCCTGATCGCGGGGATGGAGGTGCCGGGTGTCTCCTACTACGACGACCTCTCGCTCATGGAAAACGGGGTGGGGGCGGTGCGCCGCTTCCTGGACGACCTGGACGCCGGGATGGGCACGCTTCCCGATCTCGCCGGGCACCGCATCCGGGTGGTGACGGGCCGGTCGATGGCGCCCTGGATCGAAGCCCGCGCCGGGCGGCTCGAATCCGCCACGCGGGCGGAGGTCGACGTGCTGGCCGTGGCCAACCGCTACTTCGGGGACGGGGTGACGGTCGCGGGCCTGCTCGCGGGGCACGACATGCGCGCGGCGCTGGGGGAGGGAAGGCGGGAGGACATCGTCCTGCTTCCGGCCGAGGCAGTCAACGCCGACGGGGTGTTCGTCGACGACTACCCCCTCGCGCGCCTGGAGCGCGAACTGGCGCCGGCGAAGGTGCTCGCCGGCCACGAGATCACGCGCTTGCTGTCGGAACCATGATCGGCATGCGGCTCCCGGTGGTCGCGGTGGTCGGCCGTCCCAACGTGGGCAAGTCCACCCTCTTCAATCGCGTCCTGGGACGGCGCAAGGCCATCGTTGACGACACCCCGGGCGTGACCCGGGACCGGCACTTCGCCCGCGCCGACTGGGCGGGAAGGGACTTCTTCCTGGTCGACACCGGCGGGGTGGTGGAGGGCAGTGACAGCCCGCTCGACAGGGCGGTGCGCGCCCAGGCACTGGCGGCGGTCGGGGAAGCCGACCTGATTCTCTTCGTTGTCGACGCCAGAGACGGCATCCATCCGCTGGACGAAAAGCTGGCCACGGTGCTGCGGCTGAGCGAGCGCCCGGTCCTGCTGGTGGCGAACAAGGTGGACAACCTTCCGCGCGAGACGTCGCATCACGAGTTCTGGGCGCTGGGCGTGGGCGAGCCCGTCCCCGTGAGCGCGATTTCCGGAAAGGGAAGCGGCGACCTGCTCGACGTGGTGCTGGAGGCGCTCCCCGACCCCGAAACCGTCCCGGCCGAGCCGGACACGGTGCGGGTGGCGGTGATCGGCAAGCCCAACGTGGGCAAGTCGAGCTTCGTCAACCGGCTCTTCGGCGAGGAACGCATGGTGGTCAGCGAGACGGCCGGCACCACACGCGACCCCGTGGACTCGACGATGCGCTACCACGGCCGCAGTCTGGTTTTCGTGGACACCGCCGGGCTCCGCCGCCAGGCCCGCATCCACGACTCCATCGAGTACTACGCGTGGCTGCGGGCGAACCGGGTGATCCGCGAGGCGGACGTCTGCCTGGTTCTGACGGATGCCTCCTCCGGCATCCACATGCAGGACGTGAAGGTTGCCGAGGCAGCGTGGGACTCGGGCTGCGGGGTCATCCTGGCCGTCAACAAATGGGATCTGGTCGAGAGGAACGGCTCCACGGCGCCCGGAATTGAAAAGGCGGTGCGCGCGCGAACCCCGTTTCTTCGCTGGGTGCCCTTCGTTTTCACCTCGGCGCTCACCGGCCAGCGGGTGCGCAGGACCCTCGACCTCGTGCTCCGGGTCCAGGCGGAGCGGGAGCGGCGCATCCCGACCGCCGAATTGAACCGGGAGCTGGGGCGGCTGGTGGCGCGGCATCCGCCGGCTCACTCGCGCGGGCGCGCGGTCAAGGTGCGCTACGGCACCCAGGTGGGCGTCGCTCCTCCGGCCTTCGTCCTCTTCAGCAATCTGCCGAGAGAGATTCAACCGGCGTACGTTCGTTATCTTGAGAACGGGTTCCGCAGCCGATGGCCGATGGCCGGCTCCCCGCTGCGGATGCGCTTCAAGGCGGATGGAGGCTCGGGCGGACGATGACGCCGTTGATCTGGGTGCTGGCCGCCTATCTCGCGGGATCGCTGCCCACCAGCTTCGTGGTCGGGAAGGCGATCGGCGGCATGGACCTGCGGCGCGAGGGAAGCGGCAACCTGGGCGCGACCAACGTCTACCGCGCGATGGGGTTGCGCGTGGCGGTGCCGGTGGGACTGGTGGATGTCGGCAAGGGCTGGCTGCCGGCCTGGCTGTTTCCGATGCTCGATGGCGGCGCCGCGGACGGATGGGCGGCAGCCTACGGGGCGGCCGCGATCCTCGGCCACACCTTCTCCTGCTGGGTGCGCTTCCGGGGCGGGAAGGGCGTAGCCACCGCCGCCGGAGCCTTTCTCGCGCTGTCGCCGCTCGCCGTATTGGCCGCCGCGCTGGTCTGGGTGCTGGTCCTGGCAATGCGGGGCATCGTATCGCTGGCGTCGATCGCGGCGGCACTCGTGCTTCCGGCGACGGTGCTGGCTGGGAATGCGGCGGGTCGCGCGGCGGATCCCTGGGTCACGGGGTTTGCGATTCTCGCCGGCGCTTTCGTCGTCTGGGCGCACCGGTCCAATATCGGGCGATTGCTGAGGGGCGAGGAAAAGCGTATCCACGACGATCGCCGGGCCCGGCGGGGCGAAGGTGGCTGATCCGGCCCACAGGATCGGCGTGCTGGGGGCCGGCAGCTGGGGGACGGCGCTGGCGGCGCTCGCCGCCGGCAGGGGGCACGACGTCTGCCTGTGGGCGCGCGAGCCCGAGGTCGTGCGGCAGATCCGGGAAGGCGGCGAGAACCAGTGCTTCCTGCCCGGCATCGAGCTACCGCGCAACCTGGACGTGACCGGAGAGATGGAGCGGGCCGTCGCCGGCGCGGAGATCGTCATGTCGGTGAGCCCGGCTCAGTATGCCGGAGTCGTCGTGGGAGGTGCCGCGCCCTTCCTGGACCCCGATGCCGTGGTGGTGTCGGCCTCCAAGGGGATCGAGATCGCGACCCTGCGGCGCATGGACGAGGTGATGGCCGAGCTGCTCACGCCGCGACAGAGCGAGCGCCTGACCGTGCTCTCTGGTCCGAGCTTCGCGGCCGAAGTGGTGCGCGGCCAGCCCACCGCGGTGGTCGCGGCGAGTCGGTCGGAGGAGGCCCGCCTGCTGGTTCAGGCCGCCCTTCAGGGCCCCAGCTTTCGCGTGTACACCAACGAGGACGTGATCGGCGTCGAACTGGGCGGCGCGCTCAAGAACGTGATCGCGCTCGCCGCCGGGGTGGTGGCCGGCCACGGCTTCGGGCACAACACGCTCTGTGCGCTGATCACCCGCGGGCTGGCCGAGATCACGCGGCTCGGGGTTGCCATGGGCGCCCGTCCGCCCACCTTTTTCGGGCTGGCGGGAATGGGCGATCTGGTCCTTACCTGCACCGGTCACGTGAGCCGCAACCGCACAGTGGGCTTCGAACTCGGACGGGGGCGCACCCTGGACGACATCCTGGACGGGATGACGGCGGTGGCGGAGGGGGTGAAAACCGCGGAGGCCGTGCACGAGCTGGCCGCCAGGCATCGGGTGGAGATGCCGATCTGCGACCAGGTTTACGATATCTTGATGGGGAGAACGGACCCTGCCGAGGCGGCGAACAACCTCATGAGGCGGGATCCCAAGCCGGAGCACTGGTCGTGATCGCGTCTCCGGTCCGGGCACCCGGGAGGAGCCATTGAACGAACCCATCGCGCAGCGCGCGTACTATTCCATCGGCGAAGTGTGTGACCTCACCGGGATCCAGGCGCATGTGCTGCGCTACTGGGAAACGCGATTCGAGCTCCTTCGTCCCGTGAAGAACCAGGCCGGCAACCGGGTCTATCGGCCCAGGGAAGTAGAACTTGTGCTCCTGCTCAAGCGTCTGCTCTACGAAGACAAGTACACCGTGGAGGGTGCCCGCCAGGAACTGGCCCGGATGCGCAGGACGGGCGGCCTCAAGGAGGCCCGCAAGTCGGCGCTCGCTCCCGAACTCCGCGGCCAGCTCAAGAGCGACCTGGCGGAGTTGATGGACATCCTTTCCGTCCCCGGCGAGACCGGCGATTCCTGACCCGCCGCGCATGCACATCCTGTGCACGAACGATGACGGCTACATGGCTCCCGGCCTGGCCATCCTTCAGAGCGCCGCGCGACGGCTCGGCTCGGTGCACGTGGTGGCGCCCGACCGCGAGCAGAGCGCGACCAGCCACTCGCTCACGCTGCACCTCCCGCTGCGCGCCCGAACGGGTCCCGGGGGCGAATCCGTAGTCGACGGTACACCGACGGACTGCGTCATCCTGGCGCTGAGCGCGCTTCTCGAGGAGCGCCCGACGGTCTGCTTCTCCGGGGTCAACCACGGGTCCAACATGGGAGAGGATGTCCTCTATTCGGGCACCGTGGCGGCCGCCATGGAAGCGACCGTGCTCGGCATCCCGTCGGTCGCGGTGTCGTACGCCGGACGCGACCTGACCGAAGGTCTCGGCTGGTCCGGGCCTCTGTCCGACCTCCTGAAGCAGGTGCTCGCCAGGCCTTTCCCCACCGACACCCTCTTCAACGTCAACCTGCCCCCGATTCCGCCGGCGCAGGCGAAGGGGGTGCGGGTCACCCGGCTGGGTCGCCGCAGATACAGCGATTCGCTGATGCGCGGCCACGATCCGATGGGGAAGGAGTACTACTGGATCGGAGCATCCACGCCGGCGTGGAGCGGCTCGGCCGACTCGGACTTCCGTGCCGTCGAGGAGGGCTACGTTTCGGTGACCCCGCTCCACCTCGACCTCACCAACTACAGGCTTCTTGAAGAGGTGCGGGCGTGGGATCTGACGATGCAGGGTTGATGCGCCGTCTCTACGACTGGGTGCTGAGCTGGGCGGGAACGCCGTACGGCGCCTGGGCGCTGGGGGTGCTCGCGCTGGCCGAGTCGTCGGTGTTCCCGATTCCGCCCGATCCGCTGCTGCTGGCGCTCTGCCTGGGCGCTCCGGCGGCGTCCATGCGCTTCGCGGCGCTGACCACGGCGGCGTCGGTCCTGGGCGGCGTGATCGGCTATGGCATCGGTGCGGGCGCGTGGCACCTTTTCGACCAGTTCTTCTTCGACCATGTCCCCGGTGTGTCGCCGGAGAGTTTCGCGCGCGTGCAGGAGCTGTACGGGCGCTACGACTTCTGGGTGATCTTCCTGGCGGGCCTGACTCCGCTGCCGTACAAGGTGTTCACCCTCTCGGCGGGGGTCTTCGCCATCAATTTCCCGGTGTTCGTGCTGGCCAGCTGCATCTCGCGCGGACTGCGCTTCTTCGTGCTCGGAGGTCTGGTGTACCGATGGGGCTCCGCGTTGCGGGACGCGATCGATCGCCATTTCAACACCTTCACTTGGATCTTCGGCATTCTGCTGGTGGCGGGCTTCGCGGTGGTGGCGTTGCTCCGCTGAAGCGGACGGCGGTAGAATGGGGTTCGCGCGCCTCCGTAGCTCAGGTGGACAGAGCACCGGATTCCTAATCCGGGGGCCGCAGGTTCGAGTCCTGCCGGGGGCACTTCGAGAGGTCAAGGGCCGCAAGAGGCAGCCTGCCATCACGTTCCGTCATCCGAGGTAAACCAGATGATGTCCTTCGCACATGTGTTCGCATTGGCCGTCGCGGTTCAGGCCGCGCCGGATCGCGTGGAAGTGCTCCCCGCCAGCGCGGAAGTCGGCGTCGACGCGGTGCTGCCGCTCACGGCCCGGGTCCTGGATGCCGAGGGGGCGGTCATCGAGGGCGCCGCCGTCACCTGGGTGGCCGTCACCCCCGAGCTCGTGTCGGTGGATGCGTCCGGCCAGGTGACCGGCCTCAGGCCGGGGAAGGCCCAGGTGGCCGCCATGGTCGGGGGTACGGTGGTGGGGTTCGCCGACCTGACGGTGCCGCAGCTGGGGGCCGCCACCCTGGCGGTGGCCGCGCCCGGTGCGATCGTCGCGGGCGCCAGCGCGCCCATATCGCTCGCGGCCACCACCCGGCTGGGGGAGACGCTGACCGCGCCGGTGGCATCCTTCACCTCCGACGCGCCCGCGGTGGCCAGCGTGGACGCGCTCGGGCGCGTGTACGGCCTCGCCCCCGGAAGCGCGACCATCACGGTCCGGTCGGGCGTCGCGGAGGAGGAAGTGGAAGTCAGCGTGGAGGCGGACCCGGGATTCTCGTACTCGCTCGAGCCCGCGGCCTCCACGGTGCGCACCGGCGACGTGGTGCGCTTCCGGGCCGCTGCGAACCTGCCTTCGGGCGCGGGCGGACCCGAGCTGCTGCCCGCGTGGACGGTGGCGGGGGTCGGGGCCCAGATCGATGCCGACGGAGCCGAGGGCGTGTTCGTGGCCGAGGACCCGGGGCGCTACGTCGTCTACGCGGTGATCGGGGAAGGCGTGGTGCGCACCGCCAACGTCGAGGTGACCGAGCGCATCTCGGACTCGGAGCTGATCCAGGTGGGGCGGGGGCCGATCTCCTCGCACCACTCGGGCGACATGTGGGTGTTCGAGGGCGTGGACGGGCGCGACTATGTCTACGTGGGTACCTACATGCACGACTGGATGAAGGTGTGGGACGTCACCGACAGCGGCGCGCCCGTTCTGACGGACTCGATCCAGCTGGACGCGCGCCGCATCAACGACGTGAAGATTCATCCCGACAACCACGTCGGGATCGTCACCCGCGAGGGCGCCTCCAACCGCCGCAACGGCATGGTGCTGCTCGACCTCGCCGATCCGGCCCACCCGGAGATCATCTCCCGCTACGACGAGACGCTCACCGGCGGGGTGCACAACGTGTGGATCCTCGGCGATGAGAACCTCGTCTACGCCTGCCACAACGGCACCTCCGAGATGCACATCATCGACATCTCCGACCCGGCCAACCCGGTCGAGGTGGGCCGGTGGGGGCTCGACAAGCAGGGCAAGACGCTGCACGACGTCATCGTGCAGGACGGCTACGCCTACCTCTCCTACTGGAACGACGGCGTGATCATGCTGGACGTGGGGGCGGGCACCCATCAGGGCACCGCGCGCGAGCCCGCCTTCGTCAGCCAGTTCAAGTACCCGATCGGCAACACGCACGTGGCCTGGCGCCACGGCCGCTATCTGTATCTCGGCGACGAGATCTTCCCGCCGGGATGGGATTCCGAGCGGCCCATCGAGGCGCGCGGCTTCATTCACGTGGTGGACTACTCCGACATCGAGAACCCGGTCGAGGTGGCCTGGTATGAGGTCCCCGAAGCGGGAGTCCACAACGTCTGGGCCGAGGGTGACCGCCTTTACCTCGGCTACTACCAGGCGGGGCTGCGTGTCCTCGACATCTCCGGGGAGCTGCGCGGCAACCTCTACGAGCAGGGCAGGGAGGTCGCAGCGTTCGTGCCCCGGGACGGCGACATGGTGGTGCCCAACTGGCCCATGACCTGGGGGGCTCAGATCTACAAGGGCCGCATCTACTCGTCGGATCTCAACTCGGGAATCTGGATCACGGAGCTGAGGCCGAAGCGGGTCGTGTTCTAGCTTAGCCTGGCTTAGCCACGCTAAGGGAGAGCACGGCCAAAGGGGCAGGCCGACGGGGTCAGACGCTGCTGCGCAGGATCGCTACCACCAGCAGCAGCCAGCCGGCGATGAGCAGCACCCCGCCGACCGGCGTGACGGCTCCGAGCCAGCGGGGTCCGGTCAGTACGAGCAGGTAGAGGCTGCCCGAAAAAACCACCGTCCCGGCTACCATCAGCCAGCCGGCCCAGCCCGTCAGCGGGCCGGCCAGCCGGGTGGACAGCCATGCGACGCCGAGAAGCGCGAGCGCGTGGTACATCTGGTAGCGCACCGCAGTCTCGAAGATCTCGAGGTCGCGCGCCTCCAGGCGTTCGCGCAGGGCATGGGCGCCAAACGCCCCCAGCGCCACGGCCAGAAGCGCCAGCGTGGCTCCGCTTGCGGCCAGGGCGCGCGCCAGGGTGGTCATGGGCTCTTCTCCTCAGTACGCAATGGCGTATGCCTCCCTCCTCGGGTCGGACGCGGCGGTAAGGGTGCCGTCGCGGTCCCGGAGGATCATGTGGGCGCCCCCGAAGGTGGCCGTCCAGCCATGCACGATCTCGACCTGGTGGCCCAGGGCGCCGAGTTCTCCCAGAGCGGACGCGCCGATGCGGTCCTCGAAGGCCACCCCGAGCCCGTTGTAACTGCGGAAGCGGGGCGCCTCGATGGCTGCCTGGGGCGTCATCCCGAAGAGCACCATGTTGTTGACGATCTGGATCAGGCTCTGCGGCTGGCTGTCGCCCCCCGGCGTGCCCAGGGTGAAGGCGAAGCTGCCGTCGCTGCGGAGCGCCATCATGGGCGAGAGCGTGTGATAGGGGCGCTTGCCGGGCGCGATGATGTTGGGATGCCCCGCCTGCAGGTTGAAGAGGGCGCCCCGGTTGTGGAGCACGATCCCCGTTTCGGGCTCGAGCAGGCCGGACCCAAAGCCGGCGAACAGGCTCTGGATCCAGCTCACCGCGTTGCCCCACTGGTCCACGGCGGTGAGATAGACGGTGTCGCCGGAGTCGTCGGCCGACCCGCCGCCGCCCGCGGCCATCTCCGCGCCCACGCCCGCCATTCGTGCTTCGGCCGCGGCGTCTGCGTCGACCATGCCGGCACGGCGAGCCAGGTAGTCGGGGTCGAGCAGGCGATCCAGCGGGATGTCGCTGAATTCCGGGTCGGCGGCCCACTGGTCGCGGTCGGCGAAGGCCAGCTTCTTCATCTCGATGAGGGTGTGGAGATAGTCTGAGGTGTTGTGACCCAACTCCTTCATGTCGAACGATTTCGCCATCTCGAACAGTTGCAGTTGCGCGATGCCCTGGGTGTTGGGCGGCATCACCAGCATGGTGTGGTCCTCGTAGTCGCCGCGCAGCGGCTCCACCCAGGTGGTGGTGTGCGCCGCCAGGTCCGGAGCGCGCACATAGCCGCCCTCGGCCTCCAGGAAGGCGCCGATGCGGTCGGCTACGAAGCCGTGGTAGAACCCGTCCTTGCCGTCGGCGGCGACCCGCTCGAGGGTGGTGGCCAGCGCGGGGTTCCGGAGCAGGCTGCCCACCGGCGGAGGCGCGCCACCCGGCAGGTAGAGCGCCCGCGCGTGGTCGTTCAGCGACCGCGAGGAGCCCGCGATGTCGCTGGCGAGCCGGGTCGAGACGGGGAAGCCGTCGCGGGCGTACCCGATCGCGGGCTCCAGCAGGTCCGCCATCGGCCGGGTGCCGTAGCGGTCCAGGGCGTCCACCCAGGCGGCCACGGCGCCCGGCACCGAGACGGAGAGCGGACCGTTGCCGGGGACCCGGTCGAGTTCGCGTTCGGAGAAGAGGGCCGGCGTGGCCAACGCGCCCGCGCGCCCGCTTCCGTTCATCGCGTACACGCGCCCGCTCTCGGCCTCGTAGTAGATCATGAAGGCGTCTCCCCCGACGCCGTTCATGTGCGGGCGCACCACCGCCAGCACCCCCGCCATGGCGATCGTCGCGTCGATGGCGTTGCCGCCCCGGCGCAGCACCTCGTGACCCGCCGCCGCCGCAAGCGGATGGCCAGCCGACACGGCCGCGGTGACGCCGCGCACGTCGGGGCGGTTGGTGGCGGGGAAGACCACTTCCCCGGAGCCCTGTGGGGTCGTGCTGGCCTGCGCCGGCGCCTCCGCGGTCTCGCACGCGGTCGCGGCAAGGAGGACACAACTGATCGCGACGGCGGCGGCCATGGCCGCGCCCGTAGTGCGGCCTCGGCCTGTTGCGGAAACTTCGCGCATGGGTGGAACTCCTGGATTCCGGTTCATCGGTGCTAGTTGTGGAGCGGGAACGCCCATGTGATCTCCGTGTGCACGATGCCACCGCGATGCGGTCCCGCGCCACCCCCGCCGCCGTCAGGCGCCACGCCCCCTCCCGGCCCCGCACCAATCGGCACCCGCTCCCAGCCGTGCATCGCCGTTCGATCCGGCGGCCCGCCACCACGGCCGCGGGCGGAGGGAACCGCCCATCCACCGGGCCGCGCGCGCGGCTGGTGCGGACAGCCGGTCACGGACAGGTTCAGATCATGACGGGCAAGCGGAAACTCGGGCTCTGGATGTGCACCTCCCTGGTGGCGGGGAGCATGATCGGCTCGGGCGTCTTCCTCCTCCCGGCGTCGCTGGCCCCGTTCGGGGGCATCAGCATCCTCGGGTGGCTGGTGAGCGCCGGGGGCGCGATGTGCATGGCGCTGGTGCTCGCGCGGCTCGGAGCGACGCTGCCCAGGGTCGGGGGGCCGTATGCGTACGGCCGGGAGGGGTTCGGAGACTTCGTGGGGTTCTGGATCGCGTGGTCCTACTGGATCTCGCTGCTCACGGGGAATGCCGCCCTCGCCGTCGCCACCGCGAGCTACGCGACCGTCTTCTGGCCGGCGCTGGGGGTTTCGCCGACGGCGGGCCTGGCCACGGCGCTGGCCGCCCTCTGGACTCTCGCGCTCGTCAACGCCCACGGCGTGCGCACGGCGGGGCTGGTCCAGCTCGTCACCACCGTGCTGAAGCTGTTGCCGCTGGCGGCGGTCGGGACGGTCGGATTCCTCTACTTCCAGGCCGACCACTTTCAGCCGTTCAGCCCGGCTGGAGAGAGCCCCTTCGGCGCGGTAACGGCGACGGTCGCGCTTACCCTGTGGGCGTTTCTGGGGCTCGAGGCGGGAACCGTCCCCGCGGGCGACGTGCGCGACCCCGCCCGCACCATTCCAAAGGCCACGATCCTGGGGACGTCGATCGCCGCGGTCGTCTACATTGCGTGCACCGCCTCGGTGATGGGCATCATTGCCCCAGGAGAGCTGGCGCTGTCCACGGCGCCGTTCGCCGACGCGGCGGGCTCCGTCTGGGGCACCTGGGGCCGCTGGATCATCGGGGCGGGTGCCACCATCTCCTGCTTCGGGGCCCTCAACGGGTGGGTCCTGCTCACCGGGCAGATCCCGCGCGCCGCCGCCCTCGACGGGCTGCTCCCGGCGCGCTTCGCGCACCTGAGTCCGCGAGGCACGCCCGTCGTGGGGATCTTCCTGTCAGCCGTCCTGGCGACGATCCTGATCGCGATGAACTACACCCGCGGCCTGGTTCAGGCCTTCACCTTCCTCATCCTGCTGGCCACCCTGGCGACGCTCCTGCCCTACGTCTTCACGAGCATGACCGGGCTCATGATGGCGCTCCGCGAGCGCTCCCGGTCACGAGCGGGCGACCGCACGGCTGCCAGATCCCTTGCGCGGGCGGTCGTGAGCGTGCTCGCGTTCGGGTTTTCGCTTTGGGCGGTCGTGGGCGCGGGCGCGGAGACGGTGTTCTGGGGATTCCTGCTGCTGCTGGCCGGAGTACCGGTCTTCGCAGCGATGCGCTGGCGTGGGGGTGATTCGACGCGAGGAAGATCGGCCTCCGGCGATGGGATCGGCGGCGCTGCATGAGCGAAGGGCGGGGGAAGCGCGCGGTGAGCCCGGCACCGCAGGCCGGGCCGGGAAGCGAGTCCAAGTCGACGGACGGCTTCGGCGTGGCGAGCATGACGGATCCTCTCCGGCGCGTCGCGATGCGCCGTCCTGGCCGGGCTACCCGCGAAGCCGATCCCGCGCGCTGGCACTACGCAGAGCCCCTGGACGGGGGTCGCCTGCTGCGCCAGTACGACGCCTTCGCGGCGAGTGTCGCCGATTCGGGGGCGAACATCGAGTGGATTCCCGGCGCGGACGATGGCCTCTCCGACTCGATCTTCGTCTTCGACCCCTCCTTCATGACCCCCGCGGGCGCCATCGTGCTTCGTCCCGGCAAGTCGCTCCGGCGCCCCGAAGTGGCGCTGCACGAGACACTGTATCAGCGGCTGCGCGTGCCGGTCGTCGGAAGGATCGAGCCACCCGGCCTGGCCGAAGGCGGCGACCTGCTCTGGATCGACGAAACGACGCTCGCGGCGGCACGCTCGTTCCGCACCAACCAGGCCGGCATCGATCAACTGAAGGACATCCTGGCCCCCCTCGGCATCAGGCTTGTGACGTTCGATCTTCCCGTATGGAACGGCAGCGCCGCCTGCCTGCACCTCCTGTCGGTGATCAGCCCGCTGGATCGCGATCTGGTGTTGGTCTACCCCCGTCTGCTGCCGGTCGCGCTGCGCCAACTGCTGCGGGACCGGGGCATCCGGTGCCTGGAGGCGAGCGACGAGGAGTTCGAGGCCTCGAACGGACTGAACCTCAACGTGCTCGCGACGGCGCCCCGGAGGTGTATCGCCGTCGACGGGTTCGCGCACACGGCGAGATTGATGCGTGACGCCGGGTGCGCGGTGACATGCTTCGCAGCGGATGCGCTCTGCATGCCGTGCGAAGGCGGGCCGACCTGCCTTACGCTGCCTCTGTGGCGGAGGTAGCAACCCCTGCCCCCCACGTCGGCCGATCGTCCCGGGTTCGCAGAGACCCCTGCAACACCCATCCGGCTAAAGCCATCCGTGCAACACCCTTCCCGCAATTGCCGTCCCTGCAACACCTTTCCAGCAGTTGTCGTATTGGATGGCCGGACGGTTTTCGATTCCCTTCCCACACAGCACCACTACGGAGGCTCAGCCAATGGACTGGGAGGCCCTTGTCGCCCTGGTCGTTCCTTCACTGTTCATCGTCACGGCGGGAGGCGTACTCATCCTGCGTCCCATCGCAGGCAAACTCGGTACCCTCCTTGACGCAATGGCTCGTGAGAAATCCAGTTCCGCGCTGGAGGAGACCCGGCGCCTGCGCGAGACGGTCGAGTCCATGAACGACCGACTGTCACTGCTCGAGGAGCGTCAGGACTTCACCGAGCGGCTGATCGAGCCTCGCACCTCCGGCGGCACCGGCCCGGCCGAGGGCGAAAAGAACCGATAGCTTAAGACGTCAGCGATCCTTCCATGGCTTCCCTGGCAGCCGCTTCGATCTTCCATGGGATCCGCGAATCGGGGTAGAGGGCGGCTCCATTGGAAAGCTCGAAGCCACCACCCTTCGCCGGGGCGCCGGGATGAACCGATGGGACCGGTGGCAAGTGTGTGGCCACCGGTGCCGGCCTGCTCGGCGCGTCTACCAGCATCCTCCCCTTGGGCGTGAAGAACAGCACCGTCCCGTCGCTGTTCACGGATACCTTCACCCGTCCCTCGTGAACGGCGCGGTGGTGCCGCCGGCACAGTAGCAGCGTGTTTCGGAGGCTCGTTTCGCCCCCGTCGGCCCAGTGCTTCACGTGATGCGCCTCGGTGAACCGGCAGCCGCACCCGGGGAAGCGGCATCCCCGGTCGCGCTCCTCCAGTGCCCGCCGGATGTGCGGCGGAATGGTGCGCGTCCGGCGGCCCACGCTCAGCATCGACCCGTCCTTTGCGTGGACCATCGCGACCACGGCAGCATCGCACGCCATGCGTCGCGACGTTTCCGAGGAAACGCGAATCCCGTCGAGATCCGAGCGACCGGGCTCGCCCTCGGCCGCGAGCGTCGCGGCGTCGCAATGGACCATGACCTGGAAGCGCTCGGCGCGCGTGCCGGACCCGACGCGGGCCGACGTGTTCGCCGCATTCTCCGCTTTGGCTCCCGGCGTTCCCACGCGCACTCCCCGCGGGGCCGCATTGGATTCGGTGGTTGGAGCACCATCCAGGTCATCGAGGTCGCCATCCATCTCATCCACATCGCCATCCGATTCGCGGTGCTCGCTACCACCGAACCCTGCGGCCAGCGCCCGCTCCGCGAGTAGCCCCACGGCATCCGCACGACGCTGCTTCGGCTCGGGGCGCGGATTGCCTGCATCGCCGGCCTCGCAACTGACACCCCTTCCACTTCCCGGTGCGTCCCGGGCATCGCCCTCGGATCGGAACAGCGCATCCGACGCCGCCTCCACCGCCCGCATCAGCACGGCCCCGGCCTCCGGCTCGAGCCGGCCCTTCACCACGTACATCCCGTCGCCGTCCACGAAGACCGAGAAGGTGCGGCTGCGATGCCGGGCCTGCTCGGCGGTCAGCTCCGCGTCGCGCGACAGCTTCTTCAACATGCGCACCGTCCGCTCGAGCTTCGCGGCCGAGCCCGCGCGCGCGAACTCGAGCAACTCCGCCTCGCGCTCGGGAGTCGCAACTCGTGTGAGCGCCCGCACCTTGGCGTAGGAGATGGTGCCGTGCTTCAGAGCATCGGCGGTCCGGGGCAGTCGCTCCAGCGCGCGGGCGGTCCGGACCCGCTCGCGGGCCGTGCCGATCTTCGTGCCGATCCTCCAGGCCAGCCATTCGGCGCAGGAGGAGTAGCCGCCGTCCTTCCATCCGCCGCGCCGGTCGAACTCGGCGATGAGGGTCATCATGCGCGCCTCGGCGGAGTTGATGCGGGCCGCCAGCTCCGCGATGCGCTCGCCCAGCTTGCGGAG
>JAJDYN010000029.1 GCA_022825135.1 Gemmatimonadota bacterium
GCACCGCAATGCGATCCCTCTCCCTGAGACTCAACTCCATCCGCTCCTCTCCCGGACCTCGTTCCGCTCCTGGCCGAACATCTTCCGAAAGAGGACATTTCTACTTCGCTAAGGGAGGACATTTCTAAATCGGCACGACACCGGTGCCTTGACCTCCCCTTGCGCGTCGCGCGAGGGGGGTTCATTCTGATCGGATTGCACCCGGATTCCGGGCAGGGCTGTGTGCGCCTTGTGCGCACACGCGCTAATGTGCCGGTCGTTCCGGGAGGGGGCGGAGGGGACTGTAAACGGTGGCGGGAAGCCACCCCAGAGAAGGAGAGTGTTATGCGAGTCATCAGGCTACTAACCCTTATTCTGCTGCTGGGGGCCACATCGTGGTCGTTCGCGGAGGCACAGGTGCCCGCGAACAGCGATGTGAGCGCCGAGGCGGTGGACCGGGCTGCCAGATCTCTCGGCAACGCCCTGGGCATCCGTACCATGGAGGCGACCCCCATTGTGGGCTCCCTCACCGGGCTGGTGACGGACGCCGGTTCCGGCCGTCCGCTTTCCGCTGCCCAGGTGTTCATCGAGGGCACCGGGCTCGGCGGTCTCACCAACGCGTCGGGACGGTACCTCATCATCAACGTTCCGGCGGGAACCCACACCCTGCGTGTCGAGCTGATCGGCTATACCAGCGCGTCACAGGAGGTCACCGTCGCCGACGACCAGGCGACGACCGCCGACTTCGGTCTGAACGAAGAGGTCATCGACTTCGACGAGATCGTCGTCACCGGAACCGCGGGCCAGGCCAGGCGCCGCGAGGTCGGCAACGCGATCGAGCAGGTCAACATCGCCGAGGTCGCCGAGCCCGTGACCGACGTCGGCCAGCTCCTGCAGGCCCGCGTCTCCGGCGCGCGCATCCAGTTCGGCTCCGGCAACTCCGGTTCGGGCGCCGACATCCGCCTGCGCGGCAACGTGAGCGTCGCGCTCAGCAACCAGCCCCTCATCTACATCGACGGGATGCGCGCCAAGAGCGAGCCGAGCTCGAGCCAGAACGGGGCCGAGGATCCCTACAGCCCGCTCAACGACCTGAACCCCGACGACATCGACCGCATCGAGGTCATCAAGGGACCCGCAGCCACCACCCTCTATGGCACCGAGGCGGCGGCCGGCGTGATCCAGATCTTTACCAAGCAGGGCGGCCAGGGCGCCCCGCAGTGGACCGCTGAGGTGCAGCAGGGCTACTCCTATTTCCGTCCCTTCGGGACCGATGAGGTGCCCTACCTGTGGCTGGACCAGGTTTTCCGGAACGGGCACCGGCAGCGCTACTCCATGCAGGTCCGGGGCGGCACCGGCGACATCGGCTACTTCGTGTCGGCGGCATGGAATGACAACATCGGCGCGGTGGAGACCGATTCCGAAAGCAGGCTGAACCTGCGTGCCAACACCACCTTCCGGCCGCACGAGGACGTGCTCATCCAGTTCAACAACACGCTGGCGCGCACGAACCTGCAGCAGGCGCAGATGGGCAACTCGGTGACGTCGATCATGATGTCCGCCATCCGCGGTCCCCGGAACTACATGGCCGGCCGCCGAGACCAGGAGACGCTCCGCCTCCTGCTCTCGGAGGACTACAACAACCAGATCACGCGTGCGGTCACCGGCCTGACGGTCAACTACACCCCGGGCACCGACTTCACGCACCGCCTGACGCTCGGCTACGACTTCTCGCAGGACGACCACTTCAACGATCAGCAGCACTGCTGGCTCTGCCCCATCGGGATCATGAGCGACTTCTCCGACTACATCCAGGGCGGAGAGCAGCGGCGCGGCATGTCGCAGAACACGGTCGTGAGCTTCGACTACGTCGGCAGCTGGGGCTTCAACCTCGCCGACAACATCCGCAACACCCTCTCGTTCGGCGCCCAGGGCGTCGAGAACGAGATCGAGAACACCGAGAACGTTGTCCGCCACTACCCCGGTCCGGGCGACTTCACGCTGTCGATCGGAGCCACGCGTCAGAGCATCAGCCAGAACCGGCTGCGCATCGTCACCGGCGGCTTCTTCGCCCAGAACCAGTTCGGGATCGACGACAAGTACTTCCTGACCGTCGGCGCCCGCGTCGACGGCAACAGCGCCTTCGGTGAGGAGGTCGGCTTCGCGCTCCTCGGCGACGACTTCCGCTTCGACGTCTACCCGAAGGTCAGCGCTTCCTACGTCGTCTCCGACGAGGAGTTCTGGCCCGAGTCGTTCGGCCAGGTGAAGCTCCGCGGCGCCTACGGGCTCGCGGGCCGCGCCCCCGGTGCCTTCGACAAGGTGCGCACCTGGAGCGCGATCGGTTACGGCACTTCCGGCCAGCAGGCTTACTGGCCGTCCCGTCCGGGCAACGACGCGCTCGGCCCCGAGCGCACCACCGAGTACGAGTTCGGGATGGACGGCGCCTGGCTCGACGGCCGCTTCAGCGCCGAAGTCACCTACTACAACCAGAGAACCTCGGAGGCCCTGTTCTACGTCACCTCGCCCGACAGCGAGGGCAACTGGTCCTCCCAGCTCACCAACGTGGGCGAGCTGGAGAACAAGGGCTACGAGCTCATGACCAACACCACGGTGCTGGACATGCGCTCGTTCCGTTGGGATCTGGGTCTCGGCATCGCCACCAACTTCAGCAAGACGCTCGACCTCGGCGGCGCGGCCTCGTTCGGCGTCGGCGAGTACGGCTGGGTGATCGAGGGCGAGCCGGTACCCGTGATCAACGCCTACCGGGTCATGAACCACAACGACCAGGCCGATCCGGTCTTCTCCGACGGACGCGCCATCTACGGTCCCGCCAACCCGCCCTACATGTGGACGGGGAGCACCTCCTTCGACCTGCCCGGCGGGATCAGCCTCTCCGCCCGCGGCGAGTACCTGCACGGCGGCTGGATCTCCAACTACTTCGAGGCCGGCGCCACCGGGCGCACCATCGCCCACCCCAAGTGCTACGACGCCTACCGCAAGGTGGACCCCAGCTGGGTACAGGGTGAGCTCGGATCCAACCCGGGACCCCCGTGGCCCGGCAGCCGCCCGGCGGACATGTACGCCTGGGAAGTTGCCCAGTGCTTCGGAATGCGGCGGTATGACTACGCCAACTCCGAGTCCGACTACGCGGAACTCCGCGACGTTACGCTATCGATTCCCATCTCGAGCCTGCTTCCGAGCCTGACCACCTGGGCCAGCCGCGCCGATCTGACCATCTCCGGCCGCAACGTGGCCTTCTGGACCCACAAGAACCTGATTACGGGCCATCCGGAGCAGAACGAGAACAGCATCGGCACCACGTCGGGCGAGTTCCGCCACGACCTGGTGAAGGGCATCGACGAAACGCTGCCGCCGGCTTCCTACTTCACCGTTTCGCTGCGGGCGGTCTTCTGATCGCTCCGTCCTGACGAGAGAGATCCGATCCCCTCCGGCCGCCTGCGCCGGAGGGATCGGAGCCTCCCTCGGAATGCGGACGAAACGATCGAAAGCCAGGAATGCCAAAAAGCATAAGGAGAATGAGCATGATTGTTAGACGACTTACGAAGAAGGTCATGACCTCCGGCCTGGTTGCGGCGGTCGCGGTCTTCTCCGCCTGCGACCTGTCGGTCACCAACCCCGGTCCCGTCCAGGACGCGACCCTCGACCTGGAGGGCGCCTACCAGGGGATCGTGAACGGCGCGATTCGAGGCGTCCAGGAGGGATTCGGCCAGTACGCGCTGCTCGGCGGCGCCATCGTGCACGAGATCATGGCGAGCGGCCACACCGGTTCCGCGGGCGTGCGTCCCGAGGAGGAAGTCGCGTGGCTGAACGACAACTACGACGGGCGCGGCAGCTGGGGCTCCCTGCAGCGGGCCCGCTGGGTCGGCGAGGAAGCAGTCCGCCGCTTCACGCGTGAGGACAGCGGCATCAGCAACCCCGGGTCCTACCCGCCTCTCGCCCAGGCCCACTTCTGGGCCGGGCTCGCCAGCCGCTACCTGGGTGAGAACGCCTGCACCACCATCATCGATGGCGGCGCGCCCCAGCCCAAGCTGGCCTACTTCGACCGCGCCATCGAGGCCTTCGGCAGCGCGATCACGGTCGGTCAGAGCGCCGGCACGAACGACCTGGTGACTGCGGCTATCGGCGCCCGCGCCGCGGCCAAGCTCTTCAAGGGCGACTACGCCGGAGCCGCAGCCGATGCCGGACAGGTCCCGTTCGAGTTCGTGTTCGAGACCACTTATTCGGGGTTCGGCGGCGAGTACTTCAATTCCTACGGGCACGTCGCGAGCCTGGGCTTCCAGTCGCTCTCCTACTGGGGCACCCCGGCGGGCGAACACTTCCTGCTGACGGGTGACTCGCGAGTCGCCTGGGGATACGACAACGGCTCTCGCGAAGTCCCGCAGGGGAAACCGGCGGCGGTGCGCGGACAGACCCACCCGGCCCGGCCCACGTGGGTCTCACTCGTCCCCATGTTCTACCCGCTCAAGGCCATCGCGCCCCGGGTCCCGGAGAGGGAATTCCTCTTCTTCGAACCCGACCGCGCCCAGCAGAGGGAGTTGCAGGTCGAGCTCGTGGACGGACGCGAGATGGAACTGATCAAGGCCGAGGTGGAGCTGCGGAACGGCAACTGGCAGGCCGCCATGGCGCACATCAACAACGTGCGCACCACCGTCCCGGTCTATCCCATCGACATGACCGACCAGAACAAGTTCGACCTGCGGCTGCATCCCGACGAGCAGGTGGACTGGGATGCGAACCTTGATCTGGCCAATTACTTCGACCAGTTCAGCTACGAGCTTCAGGACTTCACCGAAGGTGCCGACATGACCCCGATGGGCAACATGATGCTCGGCGACCGCATGATGGAACCGCTCATCGCGACCAACGCCGAAGAGGCGTGGACGTATCTGAAGTTCGAGAGGCTTATCGAGTTCGCCATGGAAGGACGCCGCTACGGCGACCGCTGGCGCTGGCGCTCCAACCCCGAGCCCATCGCGCCGTCTTCGGGACCCGGCGGAGAGCTCACTCCGGGCAAGTACAATCACCTCGAGTTCATTCCGACATCGCTGGCCCAGCGCTACAACGTGCCGGAAGATCCTCTCATGATGTGCTTCCCGCTGCCGGTGTCCGAGAACGACACGAACCACAACATCGAAGAGTCCTACATGGACTGGATCGAGTCGCCGGGATACCGGGCGGTAGACCCGTCGCTGATCGACATGCGCATGGGCGGCATGTAGCGTTCCCGACCCAAAGCGTAGTTGTTGACTTCGTGGGGGGGCCGGATCCGGCCCCCCCACGAATTGTTTGGGGAACAGGAAAGCGGGTTCGGATGAAGAGCTCACTCCCGGCGTCTGGCGACGGATGGCACGGCAGGGTGACGCGCGTGCTGCTGGCCGGCTTGCTCGCAACGCTCGCCTGCGGCGACGACACCATCCGCTCGGTCGAGCTGCCCGACATTCCCGGCGTCCTTCGCGAGGTCATACCACCCGAGGGCTTCGAAGGCCCTCTGGAGCACTCGATCGTCATCGGGTTCGGGGGGCAGCTCACGCGCTCCGGTTTCGCGCTCGGCCACCTGCCCCCCGAGGCGGGAGACCTCAGTCGGGCCGCTCTGCTCTGGATCGGGTGCTACATCCGCGAGACCAGCGAAGACAGCTACGTGACGATCGAGCGAGTGGAGGATTCCCCGTATCCTTGCGGAGTGGTTCCCCACGACGACCACCTGGACGTGGTCATCGAGTCCCAGAGGACCCCCTCGTGGTTGGCGCTGGTGGTGGTAAACGTGCCCTGACCGCGCCCGGACCCGAAACGACTTGCCGCCGCCGAGGGTATAAGGGTCATTCGAGGCAGGACCCAGGAGGTGCCCGATGAAACGTCTACCGATTCAGTTGCTCGCGATCGTCGCAGTGCTGGTCACCACTCCGGCGTCCGCACAGGCTCAGGACGGCGGCTCCATCGTGGGCGAGGTGGTGGATAACGTCACGCTGCAACCTGTCGTGGGCGCCACCGTCACGGTGGTAAGCCATGAGCTTTCGAGCGCCACCAACGAGGACGGCCATTTCTCGCTGCGCGACGTGCCGCCCGGAAACATCTCCGTGAGAGTCGAACAGCTCGGCTACATCGCCATCGTGG
This sequence comes from Gemmatimonadota bacterium, assembly GCA_022825135.1. Taxonomy (GTDB): domain Bacteria; phylum Gemmatimonadota; class Gemmatimonadetes; order Longimicrobiales; family Gaopeijiaceae; genus BD2-11. The sequence continues at coordinate 6,109 of JAJDYN010000029.1, forward strand.
GCGAGGTGGAGGTGCATTCCAACGACGTGACCTTCGTGCAGTTCCCGCTTTCTCCCATGGCCTTCCTGCTGGACGAGTTGCGCGTCGTCGCCGAGCGTACCGAGGAGACGGTGGAGGACGGCGGAAGCTACACCGAGATCATCCCCGACGAATCCGACTCTGCGCGCAACGCTCTCGAGCTTCTGACCACTCGGGTGCCGTCCCTGATGGTGCGCACGGATGCCATCGGCGGCACCACGCGAAGCGAGATCCGCATTCGCGGAAACGCCTCCGTTTCACAGAGCAACATGCCTTCGATATACATCGACGGCGCGAGAGCGGATATCGTGTACCTGGAGGACCTCTCCGCGACCGAAGTGCGCAGGATCCGCGTGATGCGCGGCCCTTCCGCCGCGTCGCTCTACCCCGACGCGGCCAACGGCGTCATCATCGTCGACACGTGGCGAACCCGCGGCTGACCGTCCCAAATCGCCATGGACGCGCTCGCGCGCCTCTGCCAACTTACTTGTGTTGTAGCAGCGCTCCTCAATCCCGCCTGCGGAGGGCGACCAGGTTGAACCAGTTGGCTTGGAACATCGCGTTGGCGGCCTCCTCCGTCGTCGTGGGGATCGCCTCCCTATGGGCCCTGTTCCGTCCAATGGCGGCCGGGATCGCCCGCAAAGCCGCAGACCAACTCAAGCAGGAATTGCGGAGCAACGAGTTTCGCGATGTGAACGTCCGATTCGAGCGACTCGAGGCGGGCGTCAACGGTCGGATGGACCGCTTGGAGGCCCGCTTTGACAAGCGAGTCGATCAACTCAACGTACGTCTCACCGCCGCAATCGGCGAGGTTCGGGCGGACCTGGGCACGCTCCACGAGACCCAGGGCCGGATTCTTGAGGCGATCCGAGCTCTATCACCCGTCGGAAATCAGCGGTGACAGGTTGCTCGCCAGCAGGCGCCGGTTGAAGTCCGCGATCTCCCCCTCGAACAGTTCCTCCACCTGGGTCCGATACTCCACGACCTCCTGGTTCAGCAGCCGCTGGACCTCGCCGGCCTGATCGGTGGGTGGGAAGTCCCCGTTCATGATGTTCCCGGCCAGGTAGCGCAGTTCCTCCGCCAGCTTGGGCGCCCAGCGCACGCCGTCCTGCCCGGTCCCCGTGGTGATCAGGCGCACCAGGTTGTCTTCGACCGCGATGAGGTTCTCATCCAGCTCGGTCGCCGCCGCGAGGATCTCGTCGGCCCCGCCGCGGTCCTCCAGCACGGCCTGGAGGTCGTAAAGCTGGCGCCGCACCCATTCGATGCGGTTCACCATCGACGTCACCTCCGCGTAGTCCGCCCGGATGTCCGAGAACATCGCCAGCTGCGCCCGGATGTCGGCTTCGGTCCCGCTCGAGTTGGGGTCCTTCAGCACGCGCAGTTCCTGTGATCCGCCGGGCTCGCCGTCCACCTCCAGGGTGACGGTGTAGGTGCCCGGCGGCATCAGCATCGACGGCCCCTGCCCGCCCGAGCGCATGCGGTCGTCGCCCAGGTCCACCCAGTCCGCGTAGAGGGGCTTGGTGCGGAAGACGATCTCCGGTGACGGCTCGTCCCGCAGATCCCACCATACGCGGTTGATCCCGGCTTCCCCCGGACCCTCGAGCGAGCGCACCGGGTTCCCGGCCGCATCGGCGATGTGGATCGTGGCTCCGCCCGCGCTGCCGTCGCCCAGCCAGTAGCTGATGGACGCACCGTAGGGTGGGTTGTCCCCGTCGGACTGGTCGTTGGGCATGGAGCGCGCGGCCGTGATGGCGCGGAAGCGGTAGGCGTCGCGCGGCGCGAACAGGTGCGCCTCGGACTCCGCGACCTCGACGCTCAGCTGTTGCAGCGGCGTGATGTCGTCCAGGATCCAGAAGCCGCGCCCGTACGTCCCCACCACCAGGTCATTGAAGTGCTTCTGCACCTCGATCCCGTACATCGGCGAAACGGGCATGTTGTTCATCAGCGGCTGCCAGTTGTCCCCGTCGTCGAACGAGACGTAGAGGATGTTCTCGGTGCCGAGATAGAGAAGCCCCGGTCGCACCGGGTCCTCGTGGATGTCGCGCGTGTAGCTGAGCGGGCTGTCCGCGATCCCCTCGACGATCTTGTCAAAACTCTCGCCGTAGTCGTCGGTGCGGTACACGTGGGGCTCGAAGTTGCCCTGCTGGTGATGCTCGATCGCGAAATAGGCCTTCCCCGTCTCGTAAGCCGAGGCGTGGATGCCGCGCACGACGCCGTCCGGCGGCAGGTCGGGGATGTTGCCGGTCACGTCGCTCCAGGTCCCGCCCCCGTCGCGCGTGACGTGCACGAGCCCGTCGTTCGACCCGGCCCACATCACGTTCGCGTCAAGCGGCGACTCGGCGAAAGCGTAGATCACGCAGCAGAACTCGACCCCGATGTTGTCCGGCGTGAGCCCGCCGGAGATCCCCATTCGAGACTCGTCGTTGGTGGTCAGGTCGGGGCTGATGATCTCCCAGCTCTGGCCGCCGTTGGTGGTCCGGTGCACGTGCTGGCTGGTGACGAAGACGGTGTTCCGGTCATGCGACGAGACGTGCAGCGGGAAGGTCCACTGGAAACGGAAGCGCACCCCGCTCGCCGGGTGGCCACTGGCCAGCTCGGGCCACACCTCGACGTCCCGGAACTGGCGGTTGCGGGCGTCCCAGCGCACCACAACGCCACCCCGCGCGCCGGAGCCCGACGCGCTCGACCAGACGATGTTCGGATCCTCGGGATCGGGAGTCGCGAATCCGCTCTCGCCCCCGCCCACGGTCACCCATTCGGACCGCGAAATGGGCCCGCCGATGCCCCCGAAACCCCCGGTACGGCTGTTGCTGGGGCCACGGAAGGAGGGCCCGTCCTGCCGGTTGCCGAGCACGTTGTAGGGAATCGCGTTGTCCACGGTCACGTGGTACATCTGCCCGATGGGCAACTCGGTGGCGTGCCACGACATGCCTCGGTTCATCGAGACCGAAACGTTCTGGTCGTTCGCGACGATCATGCGGTTGCCGTCCAGCGGATCGATCCACATGTCGTGGAAGTCGCCGCCGGGCCGCTGCCGGCCCTGGTGGTTGACGTAGGTCGCGCCCCCGTCCAGCGACCGGGACAGCCCCGAGGTCTGGAAGTAGACCTCATCGGGGTCGTCCGGGCTGACGAAACAGTTGTTGTAGTAGGCGGTGCGGCCACCCAGGTCGCGGGAGTGGTTCATCAGCTCCCAGGTCGAGCCCCCGTCCAGCGACCGCCAGAACTCCCCGCTCTCGGTCTCGCGCCCGTGCCAGGGCACCCCGTCGCCGGTCTCGATCAGCGCGTAGACCCGGTTGGGATCGGCGGGCGTCAGGCAGAGGTCGGTCTTCCCCACCGGCAGCAGGGGAAGGCCGTTGCCTTCCAGCTTCGCCCAGGTGTCGCCACCGTCCTCCGAGAGGTAGATGCCGCTGCCCTCTCCCCCGCTTTCCCGCCCCCAGGTGTGCACCTCCACGGTCCACATCCCGGCGAAGAGCCGGCGTGGGTTGGAGGGATCCATCTCGATGCTCGACGCGCCCGTGTTCTCGTCCACGAAGAGCACATGCTCCCAGCTCTCGCCGCCGTCCGTGGTGCGGAAGACGCCGCGCGCCTGCTGCGGCCCGTGGGCGTGGCCCAGCGCTCCGACGTACACGATGTCCGGATCGTGCGGATGAACGACGATGCGCGACATGCGCGTCGGTCCTCCCTCGCCGAGCCCCATGTGGCGCCAGGTCCTTCCGGCATCCGTGGACTTGTAGACGCCGGTACCGAGCGAGACGTTCGAGCGAATGTGTGGTTCGCCGGTTCCCGCCCACACGATCGCGGGGTCGGACGGCGCCACCGCGAGCGCCCCGACCGAGTGATCCGTCTGGTCGTCGAAGACGGGCTCCCAGTGCTCCCCGGCGTCGTTGGTCTTCCAGATACCGCCCGAAGCGGCGCCGGCGTAGTAGGTCAGCGGATCTCCGGGAATCCCGGCCACCGCCGCGAGGCGGTTGCCCACCGGCCCGATATGCCGGTATCGGAGCTGCTGGTAGGCTTCGGGCGCGATCTGTTGCGCGGCGGTCGCGCTCGCGAGACCGAGCATGGCCGCCACGAGGAATAGTGAGTTCCGCGTCATGCCGGGAAACGTGTTCATCGTCATCTCCTCGATTCGGAGGGAGCGGATTCCCGCGGACCGGGGAACCATTGCGGGAGGCCCACCTCGCCTGTGCCGGGAATCCTCGCCAGGTTGCCCCGCATGAGGCTCCGATCCGTATCATGGAACCCGCGCCTTTCGCCTCGCAAGCGAGCCTGTCCGCAGCCCGCCACGTACCGCGAACCGCGCTTGCGACGACCACCCGTCCGGGTTAATCTGATGGACTGGTGGAAGTGTCTCCCGGGCTCACGGAAACCGAGGCTCAGATCAACGTTTTCCGGGGGCTGGGAGTCATGTAATGACGCGGGCGGGGTTCGGTGCGTCACGCCGAGGCGCTCGGCGGCGCCCCGGATGCCTGACTCGCCAAGGCTGTCTCAGGTGTTCACAGTTTCGTTCGCAGGACAAGGACGGGAGCAAGGGATATGAAGATCCTCAACCCTGGCGCTGTTTTGATCGGTGGCCTCCTTCTGACGGGAGCCGGGATCGGCACGAATACCGGCCCCACGGCACCCGATGGGAAAGCGGTTGCACCGCCGGACGCGGCGCACGCTTCCTCCGTGCCCACGGAGGAGCTGACCACGGTCGTGCGCACCTACTGCCAGGTCTGCCACAACGACGCGCTGCTGACAGGCAACGTTTCGTTCGCCGAATTCACCGTCGAGGGCGCTTCCGACAACGCCCAGCTCGCGGAACGCATGATCCGCAAGCTGCGTGCAGGCATGATGCCGCCTCCGGGCATGCCGAGGCCGGAACCCGAGGTCCTGCTTTCACTTGTCGAGACACTTGAGAAGAACGTGGACGACGCCTATCGGCGGCATCCCAATCCTGGCGTCCGGACCTTCCAGAGGCTGAATCGGGCCGAGTACTCCGCGGCCATCCGCGAGCTGTTGGGAATCGAGGTCGACGCCGGGGTGTGGCTTCCGCTCGACCAGATGAGCGAGAACTTCGACAACATAGCCGACGTCCAGGCGCTCACCCCGACTCATCTCGACGCCTATCTGAACGCCGCCAGCGAAGTGAGCCGCCTGGCGGTCGGGAGCCCGAACGTCGATCCCACCGACGCCACCTACAACACCTCGCCGTACGGTTCCCAGCACGCCTGGGAGTACGTCGAGGGAGCGCCCTACGGAACCCGCGGCGGCATCGTGGTGACCCACGACTTCCCGGCCGACGGCGAGTACATCGTCACCCCGGTGATCGAGGGCGGGCGTAGCGCCCGGTACGAGGACGTGGACATCTCCATCGACGGAGAGCCCATCGCCCTGCTGGCGGCCGGCCCCTTCCCTCGCGGAGGCGCCGACTTCCGCGGCGGTTCGCCCATCAAGACAAACCCGACCTTCATCCGCGCCGGACAGCGCACGGTGTCGGCCGCCTTTGTGCGGCGAATCGACGGGCCCTACGACGACCTGATCAAGCCGCCCGAGTGGTCCCTGGCGGGCGGCGCCGGCGGGAGCCCCGGCCAGACCACCCTTCCGCACCTGAAGAGCCTCATCATCAGCGGTCCCTACAACGTCACCAGCGTGTCGGAGACCGAGGCTCGCCGCCGCATCTTCAGTTGCCGGCCCACTACGCCCGAGGGAGAGCGTCCGTGTGCCGAGCAGATCATCGACCAGATCGGAAGCGCGGCCTACAGGCGTCCCCTGGACGAACGCGACATGGCCGGGCTGATGGCGTTCTACGACGATGGCGCCACTGAATCCGGTTTCGAGACCGGGGTCCGCCGCGCGCTCCAGGCCATCCTTGCGAGCCCGCACTTCATCTTCCGCATCGAGAGACAGCCCGAGGGCATCAAGGCGGGCGAGCGCTACGAAATCAGCGACCTGGCTCTGGCGACCCGCATGGCCGCGTTCCTCTGGGGTACCCAGCCCGACGCCGAGCTGATCGACCTCGCCGAGCGCGGAAGGCTCCAGAACGACAGGGAACTGGAGAGGCAGACCCGGCGGATGCTGGCCGATCCCAAGGCCGAGGCGCTCGGACCGCGCTTTGCCGCCCAGTGGTTCCGACTGCAGGACCTCGACAAGGTGCACCCGGACTCCTACTGGTTCCCGAACTACAGCCAGCAGCTGGCCGACGCCATGCGCACCGAGACCGAGATGTTCTTCAACAGCCTCGTGCGCGACGACCGCAGCGTTCTGGACCTCTATACCGCCGATTACACCTACGTGAACGAACGTCTGGCCAGGCACTACGGCATTCCGGGCGTGCTCGGCGACGAGTTCCGACGTGTGGAGTACCCCGACAGCCGGCGCGGTGGCGTCATGGGGCAGGGGTCCATCCTGGTCCTCACCTCGATGGGCACGCGCACCTCTCCGGTACTGCGCGGGAAGTGGGTGATGGAGGTGCTGCTGGGTACGCCACCGCCACCGCCACCGCCCGACGTCCCGGCGCTCGAGGAGACCGAGGGCGCCACGGACGGACGCTTCCTGACCACGCGGGAGCGCATGGAGATCCACCGGGCTAATCCCACCTGCCACGCCTGCCATCAGTTCATGGATCCGATCGGGCTCGCGCTCGACAACTTCGACGTGACCGGAAAGTGGCGCATCCGTGAGAACAACATGGCGCTCGACACTCGCGGCAACCTTTACGACGGCACGCCGTTGACGGCCCCGGAAGACCTCAGGGAAGCGCTCATGCAGCGGCCCATCCCGCTGGTGCGCACGTTCACTACGAACCTGCTGGCGTATGCGCTGGGTCGGCGCGTAGAATATCACGATCAACCGACCGTGCGCGCGATCGCGCGGGAGGGCGAAGAGGATGACTACCGCATCTCGTCCTTCATCATCAACGTGGTCAAGAGCGACCCGTTCCGGATGAGGATGGCGGACGTGGTCGCCGAAGAAGAGATGGAGACCGAACGATAACCAAAGCGCTTTCCCGATGGCTAAGCGCATGATGGAAACCGGGTTGTACAACTTGCTTCAGGAGAGCTGACATGCAATTCATCACCGGCAAGCACATCCCCCGCCGCACCTTCCTGCGCGGGATGGGCGCAACAGTGGCACTCCCGCTGCTCGACTCCATGCTTCCCGCGGCGAACCCGTGGGCGGCCAGGAAGCTGGCGGAGGGCAAGACGCGTCTTCTCGCGATCGAGGTCGTGCACGGAGCTGCCGGCAGCGTCGAATGGGGCGCCAAGCAGTTCCTCTGGGAGCCCGAGAAGACCGGGCGCGACTTCCAGCTCGCGGCGCAGAGCGCGCTGACGCCGCTCGAGGACTGGCGCCGGTATCTGACGATTGTCAGCAACACGGACGTTCGCATGGCCGAAGCCTTCACCGGCCCCGAGATCGGCGGCGATCACTTCCGCTCCAGCGCCACCTTCCTGACCCAGGCGCACCCGAAGCAGACCCAGAGTTCCGACCTGTACGTCGGCACGTCGCTCGACCAGATGTTCGCCAAGCGCTTCGGACAGGACACGCCGCTCCCCTCCATGCAGCTCTGCATCGAGGATCTCGACCAGGCCGGCGGCTGCACGTACAACTACTCGTGCGCCTACACGGACTCGATCAGCTGGGCCTCGCCGAGCGAGCCGCTGCCGATGATCCGCGATCCGCGCACCGCCTTCGATCTGCTCTTCGGTGCCGGCGGCACCCCGGAGGAGCGTCAGGCGCGCCGCCGCGAAAACGCGAGCATCCTCGACTGGATCGTCGGTGAAGTCGCCTACCTGAGGCGCGAGCTGGGCGCGACCGACCGCCGGCGCATGGACCAGTACCTGGACAACGTGCGCGAGATCGAGCGCCGCATCCAGATGGTCGAGGCTCAGAACTCGAGCGGAGAGCAGCGTGAGCTTCCCGAGGCTCCCGCCGGCGTGCCGGACTCCTTCACCGAGCACATGCAGATGATGTTCGACCTGCAGGTGCTGGCGCTGCAGTCCGACATGACGCGCGTCTTCTCCTTCAAGACCGGCCGCGACGCGTCCAACCGCATCTATCCGGAGAGCGGCACCGACAGCCCGTTCCACCCGACGTCGCACCACGGCAACAACGAGGAGACCATCCTCGACTTCAACACCATCAACCGGTTCTACGTGGGCCTGCTCCCCTACCTCCTGGAGAAGCTGCACGACAGCCAGGACGGCGACTCGAGCCTGCTCGACCAGACCATGATCATCTACGGGTCCCCCATGGGAGACCCCAACATCCATAACCATCGCCGGTGCCCGCTGTTGCTCATGGGCGGTGCGAACGGCCAGCTCGCAGGCAACATGCACCTGAAGGCGCCGGATGGAACCCCGATGGCCAACGTCTTCCTGAACGTGATGCACAAGCTCGGCTTCGACGAAATGTCCAGCTTCGGCGACAGCACGGGCGAGTTCAACGTGCCGAGTTCGGTGTTGACCGCGGTCGAAGAGGCAAGTCAGTCACGCTAAGCCGGGGGACGGTCAGCATGAAGAAGAGATTGCACGTACACGCGCTGGCGGCGGTCGCCGTCAGCATGCTGCTCACGTCGGCGCCCGCGCTCGACTCGCCCCTGGCGGACGCCGCCATGAAGGGCGATGCCACGGGCGTGCGAACCCTGCTGGCGAGCGGGGCGGACGTGAACGCCGCTCGCGGGGACGGCATGACCGCCCTGCACTGGGCGGCCGAAACCGGCAACGCGGAGATCGCCGAGATCCTGGTGAGCGCAGGGGCGATCCTCGAGGTCACGACCCGCTTGGGGGCCTACACGCCTCTGCACGTCGCCGGCAGAAAGGGTGCCGCGGAGGTCGTCCGGGTGCTCCTGGACGCCGGGGCGGACCCGCGCTCGGTCGCTTCCACCGGGTCTACCCCGCTGCACCTCGCGGCGGGCGCGGGCAGCGCGCAAGGGGCAAAGTACCTGCTCGACGCAGGTGCCGAGATCGACGCGCGCGCCGGCGACGCCCAGCAAACGCCCCTGATGTTCGCGGCGGCTGCCGACCGTGCCGATGTCGTCCGGCTCCTCGTGGAGCATGGGGCGGATCCGAACATCACGACCACCCTCATGGAAGCCGCCACCCGGTCGGCGGTGGACAACTATGCGGGCGAGCGCATGCAGGAGGTGCTCGACGCCTTCAAGGGGGACGGTAACGAACTGCCGACTCCCGCCCAGATCCAGGCCGCTCTGGAGGTTGCCCGGGCCGTGCAGCGCGCCGGCGTGGTGCCGGAGCCAGAGGAAGATGAGGATGAGGATGACCCCAGGGCCTTCTTCCGCCAGCCTCCCGACGACAAGTGGGGGAGCCTGACCGCGCTGCACCACGCGGCGCGCGAAGGGGCCGTCAATGCGGCGATGGCGTTGCTGGACGGCGGCGCCGATATCGACTTCGTCACCGAGGCCGACGCCACGAGCCCCCTCACGATGGCGGTCATCAACGGCCGCTTCGACTTGGCGATGAAGCTGCTCGAGCGCGGGGCCGATCCCAATCTGGCGACAGTTGACGGCGTTGCGCCGCTTTACGCCACCTTCAACGTCCAGTGGTCGCCGCGGTCACGCTACCCGCAGCCGCGCGCGCACGAGCAGCAGGAGACGGAGTATCTGGAGCTGGCCATGGCGCTGCTCGAGGCCGGAGCGGATGTGAACTTCCAGGTGACGAATAACTTCTGGTACTTCACCTACAGCGGGTGTGGCAACGGCAACTGCGGGCTTGAGAACCAGGACGGCGTGACACCCTTCTGGCGCGCCTCCCGCGCTCTCGACATCGATGGCATGAAGCTGCTGCGCTCGTGGGGCGCGGACTGGAACATCGCCACCGTCAAGCAGCCCGAGCGCCGCCGGGGCCGCAACCCGCGCACGGGCGACACCGAAGACGAGGAACAGGTCGATCCTTCAGGGTTGCCGCCGGTCCCGGTTGGCGGACCCGCCGTGTACCCGATTCACGCCGCCTCGGGCGTCGGCTACGGCGAGGGCTTCGCCGGCAACGCCCACACCCACATCCCCGGCAACTGGATCGCCGCGGTCGAGTACCTGCTCGAGTTGGGGGCCGACGTCAACCAGCGGGACGCCAATGGATACACGCCGCTGCACCACGCGGCCGCTCGCGGAGACACCGAGATGATCCAGTGGCTGGTGGACCGCGGCGCCGACGTGATGGTGGTGAGCCGCAGGGGACAGACCACGGTCGACATGGCCAATGGTCCGGTCTCGCGCGTGACTCCCTATCCGGACGCGATCGCCCTGCTGGAGAGCATGGGCGCGATCAACAACAACAACTGCGTGTCCTGCTAGGAGACGCGTAGACGCGATCTGCGCAGCGAAAACGCCCGCGGCCATTTTGGTCGCGGGCGTTTTCGCGTCTCGTGAGGGCGGTCCCGTTCTACTTCTCGCCTCTCCGTCTCGTCCCGATGGGATGACGGCCCAGGGGCAACCGCCCCGCTCCTAGCTTCCGCCTCCCCTCATGGTCGAAACCTCGATCAGGCCGTTGGGAAACCCGGTCCCCCAGCGCATGGTGGCGTCGGCGGCGCTGTGAAAGCGAACCGACTGGACCTGGTCGGGGCGTAGCGAATCCAGGATCCCCCAGTCCTGCGGAGCTCCGCCATCCAGAACGACGGGTACCCTGCGGTCACCCCCGAACTCGACGCTGGGCGCGCCGCGGACGTTCATCCAGCGGGGCCGCAACTGACGGATGGCGTCGGCGAGCATCATGGTGGAGTAGTTCGCGAGTTCCTCGGCCACGATCAGGTTCGGGTCGCGTCGGACATTGCGGTCGCACAAGTGGTCGAGTTCCTCCGCCGACAGGACGCCGGCTTCCGCCCCGCCCGGCGCGTCGGCCACCGGACCGCCCTCCGCGCACACCTGGGCCAGTTGCTCGCCGGTGAGGGTTGCCCGCAGCTCCCGGACGGCAGGAGTGTCGCCTGGGCTGCTAACACACGCTGAAGCGAGGAGGATGAGGGGGAGCGCCGCTACGAGTTTCGGGGAGGTGAGTCGCATGGTCCTGCCTCCGTCAAGGGGTTCGGGTACGCGGGCCCATCATCCGCTAGATGCGCTTTGAGAAACAAGCCCCGTGGCCTCCAGGGCGGCGCGATGGTTTCCCATACTACCGTTGCGCCGCGGTCAGAGGTCCGCGCGCACCCGACTCTCAGGCCGATGGCCAGAAGAGGCTACCCTGTCGGGCGCGCTCGGTAAGGCCGGTGGCAGCCGCCGCAGGTCCTCCCCAGGCCCGCTGCCGCGTCGCCCACGGCAGTCATGTCTCCCGCACGAGCCGCGTCCGCGAGCGCGTCGGCGGCGCTCTGGAAGGCCGAGAGAGCTTCGCCGAAGCCGGCGGCATCGTCCCAGATGTCCGGAAGGGCGCGCGAGCCCTCGCCCAGCGATCCTTCGGGGAAGATGTCCGAGGCCATCACCGACAGCTGCTGCAGCGAGAGCGCGTGCCCGAGCACATGAGCCTCATGGGGCACGTCCTCGTTCAGGATGGCGGTGAGGGCGCCACGGTGCGTGTTCAAGCTGCCCATGATGGCCTGGCGGTATTCCATTGCCGGGGTTGGATCCTGGGCGACCGCTGTGGCGGGCGCGAGACCGGCGATGATGCAGGCGGCGAGAGCGGTGCGGGTTACGACTGCGAGCGAGCGGGCCACGGCGTTTCCTCCTTCCCCGAAGAATGAGACCCGGAGGCACCCGTGAAGCGACCACCCGGGCGGGTTCGAGCACGTTGTCACGAAACCCTAGATAGATCGCCGGGGGCGTCGGCGCAAGGGAAGATGGCGCGTGCGGGCACAGCAAGGTCGGCGACGTCGCAGCCGCCGCTCCAGAGGTCCTGCGGTGTTGGCCGGGTTCGGGCGTACGAACTACCGGTCCATGCCGGACGCTTCGTCCGTCGCTGCGACGCTCCCCAGATATCCACCGAAGGTCTCGTCGAACGCGCCCGGGAAGAACTCGCCGGTTACGATGGAAGCCCGGGTGGGGTCGCCGTCCACCACCACGATGTTGAGGGGCGTGCCCCACTTGCGCGGGTCCAGGAGCGCCTTGCGCATGCGGAAGTGGGAGGTGGTCACGCGCACCAGGTCCTCGTTGTCGGGATCCGGGTTGGGGCTTCCCAGAATGACCGGATACTCGATGCCGAACTCGTCGACATACTCGTCCACCACGTCCGGGTGCGAGTATTCGCTGCGCCCGATGATCATCAGCCCGTCGTCCTGGTGGGCGTTGTATTTCGTGACCAGGTCCGGCGCCTCATACCGGCAGTTCGCGCACCACTCGGCGAAGTAGGTCAGGAGGGTTACGCGATTGCCGCGCACCACATCCTCGAGGTCGATCTGCTCTCCCTCGCGCGAGGTGCCGGAGAAATCGCGGCGCAGGACTTCCCAGGGCACCAGGTGGTCACCCCCCGCCCCGGCCACCTCCGCGGTCAGGTCGATCGCAACCACCGGGGAGTATTCGTGCGGGTGGGGTGCCGCCGCTTCTTCCGCGGGAGCCACCGGGTTCATCACCAGCCAGCCGCCGCCGGCCAGTACCAGCAGCGCCACTGCTGAAACGATCCATCTCGTCATCGGAATCTTCCTCCATCGTGGATTGCCTGAGTCCGAGCCTCGGCGAGGGAAAACAAAAACGCCCGCCAGCCGGGTCGCTGGTCGGGCCTCCGAGCATCCTCTTCTGAAGCGCGAGGAGCTACATGGGTCGGCCCGCCCGACCCCGCATCGGGGTGCAACATGGACACGAGCATACCTCGACGACGGACTGCCGTCCGCCGTGGCGTCGGGTATCTTCGTTGTGGCTCCGGATTGCGTACATTGCGAGCCGGGGGTTGGTCAGCGGGAATAATCGGCGAGCCTCGCAACCCAAAATGAACCTGAACCCGGGATCGCGCAACGGCGGCCCCGGGAGCGCCGGGCTCCCGAACACGGGAATACCTTTCTTGAAGCGACAGACTCCGACGGACGCCCGGGGCTCGGCAGCGAATGCCCGCCTCAGAACCGCGATGGCACCAACAGCCCGCGGACCGACTCCCCCAGGTATGCGAGCGGGCACATCCATCCACGGACTGCTGGCGGTCGTCAGCCTGCTGCCCGGCGTGCTCGCGGCGCAGACCGGCGGCGTGGAAGGAAGGATTCTCGATGCGGACGGGCCCCCCGTCTTCGCCGCCAACCTCATGCTCGCCCTCCCGACGACACCGGACCAGATCGAGCGCATCGCTGAATCGGATCGCTTCGGTTATTTCCGGATCGAGAGTCTGTTTCCGGGGCAGTATCTGCTGCGTGTCGAGCGAATCGGATACGGAGAAGTCGTCCAGCCCATCGAAATCGTCGCCGGTCGCCGCATCGAGATCGACGTCACGCTGACCGCCGCCCCGGTTGCGCTTGAAGGCATCGCCGTCAGCACGGCGGAAACCCGCGAACGCAGCCGCTTCCTGGAAACCGCGGGCGTCACGGTGCGCGAGATATCCCAGGCGGAACTCCGCCTCGTGCCCGGACTCGCCGAAGCGGATCCCATCCGGGCGGTCGAGGTTCTGCCGGGGGTGGTGTCCACCTCGGACTTCACGGCATCCTTCAACGTGCGCGGCGGCTCCGCGGATCAGAACCTGATCCTGCTGGACGGCGTGCCCATCTTCAACCCGTTCCACCTGGGCGGCATCTTCTCGGTCTTCAACGCCGACATGGTGGGACGGGTCGAGCTGAGCTCGGGTGGCTTCCCCGCCGAGCACGGCGGACGGGTGTCGTCCCTGCTGCTCGTCGAAAGCGACCCCGGGACCGACGACTTCAGCGTCCGAGGCGGCGTGTCGCTGCTCGCGGCGCGAGCTGCTCTCGGAAGCAGGGCGCCCGCAGTCCTGGAGCGGACGCTCGGGCTCCAACGTCTCAAGTGGCGCGCCTCCGGCCGGCGCTCCTGGTTCGACCAGCTGCCTGGCTCGGTCCCCTATCACCTCGCGGACTTCCAGGGCGTGGTCGAGGGATGGACGGCGGGCGGAAGCCGCATCCTGATCACGGCGTACACGGGCGACGACGTCTTCAACCTGACCGAAGTCGATGAGGACGACGAGGACGGCTTTCCCCTGCGCGCGGCCTGGGAATGGGGGAACGACCTCCTCGGGGTGCGCTGGACGATGCCTCGCCGCGACGGCGGAGCCTTCGACGTTCGGGCAGGCTACACCCGTTTCAACTCCGCCCTGGCCTTCCCCGATTTTTCGGATACGGAGTTCAGCAGCGGCATCTCGCAGCTGTCGCTGGGCGCCGAACTGGAGCATGCCCTGGGTCGGCGGTGGACGCTCAAGAGCGGGGTCTCGGCAGACCGGATGACGCACCTCAACCTGGTCCGGGCGGGGGGCACCCAATTCACCGACAACTCGGGCAGGGGATGGCTGGGCGGTGCCTTCGCCCATGCCGAGTGGAGGGGTGGACTGACCTGGCTGGTCGAAGCCGGACTGCGGGCGGACCGCTGGGCACCCACCGCAGGCGATCCCATCAACCAGCTTGCCCCCAGACTGGCGGTGAAGCGGTTCCTCCGCGGCGGCGACATCGCGGTGAAGGCCGCGGCGGGGCGCTTCACCCAGTTTCTGCACTCGGCACGGGACGACGAGGTGCCCATCGGCATCGACGTATGGGTGCTCACCGGCCACCTGGCGCCGCACATCGCTTCCGACCAGGCCCAGTTGGGGGTCGACGCATATTTCCCGGGAGGGTGGTTTGCATCGCTGGAGGTCTACGAGCGGTTCTTCGACGGCGTCACCACCTTCAATCCGGTTGACGATCCGAACCGCGGCGACGACGATCTGTTGCCCGGAAGCGGCCGGTCGCGCGGGATCGATTTCTTCGTGCGCAAGACCGGGGAGGGCGTGACCGGCTGGGTGTCCGCCTCGTGGCTGCGCGCCACCCGCACCTTCCCGAACTTCCTGAGCGGGCGGACTCCCCCGCCCGACCATACCTATCCACCCATCTTCGACCGCCGGCTGGATCTGGACGTGGTCCTGCGGATTCCGATGCCCGCGGGCCTGCGCGGCGGGATTCGGTGGAACCTGGGGACCGGGTTGCCCTACACCCGACCGCTGGCCTCGTTCGTGTACTTCTCCCCGCAGAACGTGTCGGGCGGGCGCCTCACCATGCAGGACGACGAAGACAACGCCATGCTGCTCGGCTCGCGCAACGGGGCCCGCTATCCGGCGTATCACCGCCTCGACCTGAGCATGCGCCGGACCTTCACCTTCGACTGGGGTTCGCTCACGCCCCACCTGGACGTGCTCAACGTCTACAACCGCAAGAACGTCCTCTTCTATTTCTTCGACTATTCCGCGGACACGGCGACCCGTTCCGGCCTGTCGATGTTCCCGATACTGCCCACGGTGGGGGTGGAGGTGACGTTCTGATGAGTCCCCGCGGCCTCGGCACCACCTGCGCGCTGACGGCCCTGCTGGTGTCCGTCCCGGCGTGCGAACTCCAGGAAATCACCGTGGCGCAGTCCGAGGACGTGGTCGTCGCGGAGATCTACCTCTCCTCCGATGTCGACGGTGTCTCCGGCAGTGCCTGGATCCATCGGACATTGGGAAGTGCCGGCTCGACGCGGGAGCTGTCGTCGGCGGATGTGTTTCTGCGCGCGGAGTCCCGCGTCTCCACCGTTCGTCTCCGTCTTGCCGACCCTTCCTTCTGTGCAGGCGACGAGCTTCCGGCGGACTTCCCGGGGTCGTGCTATTTCGCGCAGCCGCTCGATCCCCGCCACTTCGGGCCGGGTTCGCTGGTGGAAGCGATCGTTCGTCTGCCCGACGGAGGTCGCATCACGGGACAGACGCGCGTCCCGGGCCCCTACGAACTCCGCACCCCGCGCACCAATCGCCGGCGGATGTGCTCCCTGGAACCGGCCCGGCGCTTCACTGTGGAGTGGACTCGCGCCGAAGGCGCGTGGGCCTACATTTCCGAGACGCAGATCATCAACCTCACCGCGGCGCTCGAGGACTCGAACATCGAGGTGGAGGAAGATCCGCTGCTCCTGGTGGGGCTGTCGGTATCGGAAGCGGACACCACCATCGTATTCCCCTCCGAATTCGGCCTCTTTGATCGTCCCAACCTGGGGCGTGATCTGGCATTGGTCCTGCAGGAGGGACTACCTTTCGGAACGCAGGCGGAAGTAGTGATCGCGGCCGCCGACCGAAACTACGTAAACTGGGTACGGCGCGGTGCCTTCAACCCGTCGGGCATCGTGCGCGTTCCCAGCCTCCACGGCGACGGCACGGGTGTCTTCGGGTCGGTCGTGCGCCAGCGCTTCACGGTGGACGCCGGCTTGCAGATTCCAACACCGGGACCCTGCGAGCCCGCGGAACCGTAGAATGGTGACCGGGCCGGGACATCCCCTTGCGTCCCTTGCCCTGTCCGCAACACGAGGTGCGAGAGAAGAAGATGGCGAACATCATCATCCCGCCCGGGTGGCGAATCCCGGAATCCGAGGCGACACCCCACGGGGTGTATCTGCGGCGTCGGGAATTCGTGCGCACGCTGGGTCTCGGGGTGGCCGCGCTGGGGTCGGCGGCGTGCGGCTCCAAGTTCATCGCGAACGAAGAAGATCCAGTCGAGCCGGATCCGCCGCCGGATCCCACGGATCCCACCCAGCCCGTAACCCCGCCGGATACCAACCCGCCCACGTGCGACGACGATCCACCGAGAGACCCGCTGCATACCATCTGCGTTTCTCCCAACGCCGACCTGTATCCGGCGGAGCGGAACGTCACCTATACCCTGGGCTCGCGCGCGGTCACCGACCGGGGCGTCGCGTCCACGTACAACAACTACTACGAGTTCCTGCAAAGAGCCGGAAACATGTGGAGGCTGACCGGCCCGTTCCGGGTCCGTCCCTGGACGGTGACCTTCTCCGGACTGTGCAACGCTCCCGCCACCTGGGACATCGACGCGCTCGAGCGCACGTTGGGCATTGAGGAGCGCCTCTACCGCCTGCGCTGCGTCGAGACCTGGTCGATCGCCGTCCCCTGGAGCGGTTACCCGCTGAGCAAGCTGATCGAACTCGCCGAGCCCAGCTCATCCGCCACCCATGTCGCCTTCCGGAGCTTCCACCGGCCCGAGGAGGCGGTCGGACAGGAAAGCGGTTCGCAGTGGCCGTGGCCCTACTACGAGGCGCTGCGGCTCGACGAGGCCATGAACGACCTCGCCTTCGTGGTGACGGGCGCCTACGGCGAGCCGCTGCCGAAGCAGAACGGGGCCCCGCTGCGGCTCGCGCTTCCCTGGAAGTACGGCTACAAGAGCGCGAAAGCCTTCCTGGAGGTGGAGTTCACGGACACGCAGCCCGGGACATTCTGGTCGGACTACTCGCCCAACCAGTACGGCTTCTACTCGAACGTCAATCCGGACGTCGGCACCCCATGGTCACAGGCGACTGAGCGGCATCTGCCCAGCAACACACCCCAGCCGACGCAGCTCTTCAACGGGTACGGGGAGTACGTGGCGGACCTGTACGATCCGTCGCTGCTGACGCGCGTGAGCTGACTCGGCTCAGCCCCTGGACCCCAGGTCAGGTTCGTCGGATTGGAGCGAACGGCCTCTCCGCCGAGGAACAGGGGTCCTACAGAGAGAGGCGGGTGAAGTAGCCCACCACGATCTCCGGGCCGGTGGCGAGGTTCTGGCCCGAAAGGGGCAGCCTGGAACCCAGTTCTACCTGCCCGGGACCCGCGGTAACCAACACCGACGGATAGAGCCGCACCATTTCGCGCTCCTGTCCCTCTCCCGTGAGTCCTCCGAAGTTGGGCGTGCCGCCGTACCACCCCTCGAACTGGACCTTGAAGCCGAGCACATCACCACCACCCCCGAAACTGACGTTGAAGAAGCGCTCGTTTCCGAAGTCGCCGCCGTCGTCTTTCGCTTCGCGCCATCGGTAACCGGCCCACGACTGAAGGTAAAAGGGCCGCGGCCAGAAGGAGTGTCCCACCTCCGCCAGCACTTCCCAGTCCCGCTGGCCGTCGCCCAGCGGGATGAGCTCGGTACCGGACTCGAAGTCGGTGGGAAGCTTGGTGCCCGCGCGGATCGCGAACGGGAAGTCGCTGCCCAGAAGCCGGAGCGGGGCCGTGCGCACGTACACGCGGGTATCGCCGAATCCCCACGAAATGCGGGTGCCTTCAAGATCGGCGAACTCGAGGCGGTGGTAGGACGGCTGAACCCAGATGTCGACGCCGGGGGCGATTCCCATCGCGACCGTCAGGAAGGAGGAAGCGGTCTGCGCGTGACCGTCCAGGAGGAAGTTGCGGACTTCGCCCGTGGGGCTGAACTGCTCGCGGGTGTCGAGATAGTACATGGCGAACGAGGCCCACCCCTGGCGCTCGGGCTCGATCCACTGTCCGTATCCCGGCGAGGCAAGGAGCGCGAGCGTGAGGGCGGTCAGGGCGGGTCCTCGATGGATGATCCGGGCGTGTTTCAAATGGGTCATGGCGTATCGTGCGACGCGGTATCAGGAGTGGAAGGGTCGACCAGGTCGTGCCTGACCGGGTGAAAAGGTCGCCGTCACCCGGTCTGCCGCCAAACGGGGCACAATCCGTGCCACCGTCCTTATCGGGTCACGCTTCCGACCCCAACCTTACAAAATAGCCGATCACCAGCGTGTTGCCAGCCGGCAGGTTGGTGCCGCGCACCGGAATCTGCACTCCGGCCTTCGCCGAGCCCGCTCCCAGCCTGTAGCTGAGGGAGGGCGTGAGGCGCAGCATGGAGCGGGACGCCGTCGCGATCGAGAGGCCTTCGATGACCGGAACTCCGCCATCCCAGCCCTCGGCGATGAGGCTCGTTCCCAGGCGTCCGAACTCGATTCCTCCGGAGAGCAGGAAGAACACTTCGTCGCCGAAGTCCCTCCGGGACTCCAGGTTCTGTTCCCGCCAGCGGTGGCCGATCCAGGCGCTTACATACGCGGGCACGGGGTAGAAGGAGTGGCCCAGCTCGAGGACCAGCTCCCAATCTCTCTGTCCGTCCCCAAGCGGAATGATCTCGGCGTCGACGGCGAAATCACCCACGGGCACCTTCGCCCCGCCCCGGATCGCCAGCGGGAACCCGCTGCCCAGGTAGCGGCCGGGCTGAACGCGCAGGTAGAAGCGCGTGTCGCCGATGCCCGATCGCAGCCGGTCGCCGCCCAGGTCGTCGAAGCGGAGGCGCTGGAACGGCACCTGCACCCATGCGTCGACTCCGGGAATCAGCCCCATCGCGACCGTGGCGAACGCGGACGTGCTCACGGCGTGGCCCTGAGTGAACGGGTCGAAGGCCCGAATGTCCCCGTCGGAGTGGAAGGCGTCTCGCGTGTCCAGGTGAAACACCGAGAGGTCCATCCAGCCGCGGCCGGGCGGCTCGACCCACTGGGCGCTCGCCGCCCCGGCGCCTCCTGACAGGACCATGGCCGTCACGACGGCCGCGACGGGCAGACCCCCCAAGGCCCGGGAGCGAGGGCCGGGCGATGTGGAAGGCCGGCTCCGCGTCACCGGCCGCTGATCTGGACCGTGACAGTGGCGGATTGCGAATCTCCCGCCACGGTGGACACCGTCGCGCGCGCTACGTAGGTGCCCGCTTCCTCGTAGGCGTAGTCGAAGTGCCCGGCCTGCGAGTTGATGTTGACGGGCGCGCCGCCTGTGTAGATGAACGGGATCGTCTCCAGGTCGCCCGTGCCGTATTCCACCACGGTCTGGGACAGGTTGGTGCCCCGCGACTCGTAGCGGAACCGGATTTCCTGGCCCACGGCCGCGCTCTCCTGGCTCGCGGTCAGGGTGACCGTGAGCGGCTGTGGCTCCAGGGGCGGGTTGAGGCACGAGGCGAGAAGAAGCGCACACGCGCACGACCTCAGAAAGAATTGGCTGAACATCCTGGACCCGCCTTTGTGTTTTCCGGCCCGCGCGTGGTGGCGGACACATCTGTGGAAACCTATGTTAGTCGTAGGTAATTGTCTGCATCTCAGACTGCGAGATCAGGCCGGTCCGACCGGGTGGATTGCGTCGTCCGGGCGGGCCGGGGTGGTGGCGCATGTCCGCGATCCGGAGGCCACGGAATGAATGCACTCTCTGGCGCCACGGCCGTCCTGGGCGTCGCCCTGTTGGTCGGCGCAAACGGAAGCGGCTTGTTCACGGACGCCCCTCCCGCTCCGCCACCTCCCGCGGACTACGCGGCCGCCGTCCCCGACCTCCCCGCCGCCACCCTCACCGAGGTTGTGGCCCGGTACTGCCAGGTCTGCCACAACGACGCCCTCCTGACCGGCAACATGACCCTGTCGGGCTTCCAGGTGGAAGCGGCCGCGCAGAACGCCGAGACCGCGGAGCGCATGATCCGCAAGCTGCGTGCCGGCATGATGCCCCCGCCCGGCATGCCCCGTCCCGCCGGCGACACCCTGCTGGCCCTGGTCGAGACGCTTGAGAATACCATAGACGATGCCGCTCGCCGCGATCCCAACCCCGGGGGACGCACCTTCCAGCGCCTCAACCGGGCGGAATACGCGCAGTCGGTGAAGGACCTGCTCGGCCTCGACGTCGACGCCGGCGAGTACCTTCCCCTGGACACCAAGAGCGCCAACTTCGACAACATCGCCGACGTGCAGATGCTCTCGCCGACGCTGCTGGAGGCGTACCTCAACGCGGCCAGCGAGATCAGCCGGCTGGCGATCGGGGACCGCGAGGCCTCGCCGCGCGAGGTGGCCTACAAGGTCGAGAAGCGCGCGTCGCAGCTCGTCCATGTGGAAGGCACGCCCTACGGCTCGCGCGGCGGCATCGCCATCAACCATACCTTCCCGGCCGACGGGGAGTACGTGTTCTGGATGCAGTTCCACGGCGTGGGCGGCAGGGCGGCCGGCGAGAAGATCGAGATCTCCTTCGACGGGGAGCGGGTGGCCCTCCTGGACGTGAACCTGCGCGGCGGGACGGAGAACGAGCAGCAGGGCCGGGAGATGGTCACCGACCCGATCTTCGTGCGCGCCGGTCCCCGCCAGGTGTCCGCCTCGTTCGTGAGGACCTTCGAGGGGCCGGTGGAGGAAGTGCGCGCACCGCTCGGACGCGCCGTCAACAGCGGATGGCCCGACCTGGCGCTCACCACGGTGCCGCACCTGCGCGAGTTCGCGGTGCGCGGCCCCAACAACGTTACGGGCGTATCGGAGACGCCGAGCCGGGAGAAGATCTTCAGCTGCCGCCCGACCTCGCCTGAAGAGGCGCCAGGATGCGCCCGCAGCATTTTCTCGCGCCTGGCCTCCGAGGCCTACCGGCGGCCCGCCACCGACAGCGACATCGCGGACCTGATGGCTTTCTACGAGATCGGAGCCGAGGAGGGAGGTTTCGAACGCGGCATTCGCTTCGCGCTTCAGGCGCTCCTGGCCAGCCCCCACTTCGTATTCCGCTTCGAGGAACCGCCCTCGGGCACGCGCGCCGGGGAGCAATACGAGCTCGATGGCGCCGCGGTCGCCTCGCGGCTGTCCTTCTTCCTCTGGGGCTCTCCCCCGGATGAAGAGCTGATGGAGGCGGCCCGTCGCGGGAGGCTTGACGACGAAGATGAACTCGAGCGTCAGGTCCGCCGGATGCTGGCGGATCCCCGCTCCGAAGCACTCTCGACCCGCTTCGCATCGCAGTGGCTGCGCCTGCAGGACCTGGACAAGGTGGCGCCGGACATCTACACCTTCCCGTACTTCGATCTGACGCTGTCGGACGCGATGAGGCGCGAGACCGAACTCTTCTTCCAGAATCTGGTGCAAGAGGACCGCAGCCTGCTCGAAATTCTCACCGCGGACTACACCTTCGCGAACGAGCGGCTCGCCGCCCACTACGGCATTCCCGGCGTCGCCGGCAACAGCTTCCGGCGCGTCGCGTATCCGGACGGCCGCCGCAGCGGGCTCCTCGGACAGGGCAGCATCCTGATGCTCACCTCGATGGCGAACCGCACGTCGCCCGTGTTGCGGGGCAAGTGGGTCATGGAGGTGCTTCTGGACTCTCCGCCTCCGCCGCCTCCGCCCGACGTCCCCGCCCTTGAGGCCACCGAAGGCACGGAGGAAGGCAAGGTCCTGACCACGCGCGAGCGCATGGAGAAGCACCGCGCCAGCCCGGTGTGCCAGGCCTGTCACCAGTTCATGGATCCCATCGGCCTGGCGCTGGACAACTTCGACGTGACCGGGGAGTGGCGGGTGCGCGAGTACGGCATGCCGCTCGACACCCGGGGCACCTTCTACGACGGAACAACCGTGGCGAGCCCGGGCGACCTGCGCGACGTGCTGCTCAAGCGCCCCATCCCGATCGTGCGCGCCTTTGCCAAGAACCTGATGGCGTACGCGCTCGGGCGCCGCGTGATGCATTACGACCAGCCTGCGATCCGCGAAATCACGCGCGAGGCGGAGGCCAACGACTACCGGATGTCGTCGTTCATACTGGGCGTGGTCCAGAGCGACGCGTTCTCCATGAAGCGTACGGATGCGCTCCTCACGGAGGAGACGTCATCCAACTGAAGAAGGGCTGAACGTCCTGGGAGGCAAACTGATGAACTTCCTCACCGGCAAACACATCCACCGGCGTACTTTCCTGCGCGGGATGGGCGGATCCCTCGCGCTCCCGCTCCTGGACGCCATGGTGCCCGCGGGCGCGGGATGGGCCCGGGCTTCGGCCAACCTGGAGAAGACCCGCTTCGTGGCCGTCGAGATCGTGCACGGCGCCTCCGGATGCACGGAATGGGGCGCGACCCAGAACCTGTGGTCGCCCGCGAAGACCGGGCGCGACTTCGACCTGAGCCCCACGGCCATGAAGTCGCTCGCGCCCTTCCAGGACTACCTTACGATCGTCAGCAACACGGACGTGCGCATGGCGGACGCCTACACCTCGCCCGAGATCGGCGGCGATCACTTCCGCTCGAGCGCGACCTTCCTCACCCAGGCGCACGCGAAGCAGACCGAGGGATCGGACGTCTTCGTGGGAACCTCGATGGACCAGTTGTTCGCGCAACGCTTCGGCCAGGAGACGCCGATTCCGTCGATGCAGCTCTGCATCGAGAACGTGGATCAGGCGGGCGGATGCGCCTACGGCTACGCCTGTGTGTACACCGACACCCTGAGCTGGGCCTCCCCCACCGAGCCGCTGCCGATGATCCGCGACCCGCGGGTGGCCTTCGACATGCTCTTCGGAGCGGGCGGAACCCCCGAGGCGCGCGCCGAGCGCCGGCAGGCCAACCGCAGCATCCTGGACTGGATCGCGGGCGAGGTGGCCGAGCTGAGGATGGTGCTGGCCGGGGAGGACCGGGTGCGGCTGGAGCAGTACCTGGACAACGTGCGGGAGCTCGAGCGCCGCATCCAGATGATCGAGGAGCAGAACGCGAGCGGCGAAGAACGGGCTCTGCCGGAAGCCCCGGCGGGCGTCCCCGACTCCTTCACCGAGCACTTGCAGCTCATGTTCGATCTGCAGGTGCTGGCCTTCCAGACCGACATGACCCGGGTCTTCACCCTCAAGCTCTCGCGCGACGCCACCAACCGGGTGTATCCCGAGAGCGGGCTGGATCTGCCGTTCCACCCGACCTCGCACCACGGCAACAACCGTGAGGAGATCCTCAAGTTCCAGCAGTTCAACGAGTTCTTCACGGGACAGATGCTGTACCTGCTGGAGAAGATGGACGAATCGATGGACGGGGACGCGAGCCTGCTCGACCGCAGCATGGTGCTGTACGGATCGCCCATGGGCGATCCCAACGTCCACAACCACCGGCGGGTGCCCATGTTCCTCGCCGGCAAGGCCAACGGCCAGCTCGAGGGCAACCTGCACCTGCACGCACCCGACGACACGCCCATGGCCAACGTGATGCTCACCATGCTGCACAAGCTGGGGCTGGACGATCTGGAGGACTTCGGGGACAGCACCGGCGAATTCGCGCTGACGCTGCCCGCGGTGGCGGCCGCCGACGCAAGCAGCTCGAGCCGATGAGGCGGACGGCAGGGCGATTTGCCGATACTCACGTATTCGAGGACATGACGCGCACACTGGAGAGACGATGAGAGGGATGATGCGCGAAAAGGGAATGAAGGCGGGAGCAGGGAGAATGGATACCGGAAGGCCGGGGGCGCTTGTGGCCGCCCTGGCTTTGACGCTCCTGGTTTCGGCGGCGACGCCGCCGGACTCGCCGGTCGCGGACGCGGCCATGCGCGGCGATCAAGGGTCGGTGCGCGCGCTGCTGCAGCAGGGCGCGGATGTAAACGCCGCCCAGGGCGACGGCATGACCGCCCTCCACTGGGCGGCCGACCGCGGCGACCTCGAGATGGCGCGGATGCTCGTCTACGCGGGCGCCGGCCTGGAGGCGGTGACCCGCATGGCGGAGTACACGCCCCTGCACCTGGCCAGCCGTGCGGGCCACGGGGCGGTGGTGCGCGCGCTGCTCGAGGCGGGAAGCGACCCGGCGGCACCTACCGGCAGCGGCGGCGCCACTCCCCTGCACCTGGCGGCCGCCGCGGGTGATGCGGAAGCGGTTGCCGCGCTCATCGAGCACGGCGCCAACGTGGACGCGCGCGAGGAGCGGGCCGGGCAGACGCCGCTCATCTTCGCCGCGGCGCAAAACCGGGTCGAGGCGATCCGGGCGCTGCTCGCGGGCGGGGCCGACCCGTCGCTCACCACCACGGTGGTGGACATGGTCGAGCTGGAGGAATCCCTCCGGGGCGGCGAACAGGACCGGGTGCGCCAGCAGATCAACGCGCAACTCGCGGCCAGGGCGGCGCAGGAACAGAAGGAGAGCGAAGAGGAAGAGAAGCCGGCCGAGGCCCCCAAACCCCTCTCCATGGGGCAGCAGGTGGGGCACATGGGCGGCATGACCGCGCTGTTGCACGCGGCGCGTCAGGGTCACGCCGGGGCCGTCGAGGCGCTCCTCGACGCAGGGAGCGACATCGACCAGGTCAGCGCGGACGGGACCACGCCCATCTTCATCGCCGCCCTGAACGGCCACTACGACCTGGTCCTCGCGCTGCTGGAGCGCGGCGCCGACCCGAACCTGGCCAACCACGCCAACGGGACGCCCCTCTTCGCCACCATCAACCAGCAGTGGATCCCGAAGACCGGGTACGCCCAGCCCAACGTTCACCTCCAGCAGAACGCCACCCATATGGAGGTCATGGAGGCGCTCCTGCGGGCGGGAGCCGACCCGAACGCGCGCCTCTCCAAGCGCCTTTGGTTCACCCAGTACGGCGGGAGCATCCTGAGCGTCAACATGATCGGGGCCACGCCCTTCTGGCGCGCCTCCTACGCGGCCGATGTCGCCGCGATGCGGCTGCTGGTGGCGTACGGGGCCGACCACCGCGTTCCGACGCAGAGGCCGCCGGCGCGCCGCCGCATCGCCTGGGACGAGGATCCGGGGGCGGACAAGTCGGGGATTCCCGCAGTACCGGTCGGCGGCCCGGGGATTTATCCCATTCACGCGGCTTCCGGTGTCGGCTACGGGCAGGGGTTCGCGGCCAACGCCCACCGCCACGCGCCCGACGGCTGGATGCCCGCGATGCGCTACCTGGTGGATGAGTTGGGGGCGGACGTTAACGTGCGTGATCACGACGCCTACAACGCGCTGCATCACGCGGCCTCGCGCGGAGACACCGAGATGATCCGCTTCCTGGTGGAGCGCGGCGCGGACGTGATGGCGATCAGCCGCATCGGCCAGACGACCGCCGACATGGCCAACGGGCCCTACCAGCGCACCACGCCCTATCCGGATGCGATCGCGCTGCTGGAGTCGTTCGGTTCCCTGAACAACAACAACTGCCAGTCCTGCTGAAGACGCGGCGGCATCCAACGGGCGAAGCACGGTGAAAAACGTCACGACTGTCGGACTGCTGGGCCTGATATCGGTTGTACTGGGAACCTTCGGGGACCTTGACACGGTCACCGACGCCGGTCCGGGGTCGGGCCGGGCCGTGGTGGACAGAGCCGGCTACGCGCCGACTTCGGGCTTTTCCCACGCCCCCATCGCGCCGGCCACCCTTACCGCCGTGGTGCAGCGCTACTGCCAGGTATGCCACAACGACGCGCTCCTGACCGGCAACCTCTCGCTCGCCGGATTCGACGTGGAGCAGGCGCCGTCGCGGCCCGAGACCGCGGAGAAGATGATCCTCAAGCTGCGTGCGGGGATGATGCCGCCCCCCGGCATGCCCCGGCCCGTGGGCGACACCCTCGTGGCGCTGGTGGAGGAGCTGGAGGCGAGGATGGACGCGGCCGCGCGCGAGGCGCCCAACCCCGGCGGACGCACCTTCCAGCGGCTCAACCAGGCCGAGTACGCGAGGTCGATCGAGGATCTTCTGAACCTGCGCATCGACGCCGGCGACTATCTGCCGCCCGATACCAAGAGCGCGAACTTCGACAACATCTCCGAGGCGCAGCTGCTCTCGCCCACGCTCCTCGACGCATACATGAACGCGGCCAACCAGATCAGCCGCCTGGCCATCGGCAACCCCGGCGCCCAGCCTGCCGAGCGGACCTACACGGTCTCCGGCTACGTCTCCCAGAACGAGCGGGTGCCGGGGGCGCCCTACGGCACCCGCGGCGGCGTGAGCGTCGTCCACCACTTCCCCGCGGACGGCACCTACCAGTTCCGCATCGTCTTCGAGCATACCACCACGGGGGAGGGCTTCTTCGGCCAGATCGCCCGCTTCGAGCAGCTCGAGGTCTCGATCAACGGCGAGCGGGTGGCGCTGCTGGACGTGGACCAGTGGATGCACATCTCCGATCCGGAAGGCATCTCCATGCGCACCGATCCGGTCTTCGTGCGCGCCGGGCCGCAGCGGGTGACCGCGGCTTTCGTCAAGCGCACCGAGGGACCGGTGGAAGACCTCATGTCACCCCACGAATGGTCGCTGGCGGACCGGCACACGGGCATCAGCGGCTACGGGCTGACGCTGCTTCCACACCTTCGGGACCTGGTGATCGGCGGACCCATCGACGCGTCAGGGGTCTCGGAGACCCCGAGCCGTCAACGGATCTTCACCTGCCGCCCCGAGTCGGCGGAGGAGAGCGAGAGCTGCGCGCGCAGCATCCTGACGGAGCTTGCCGGCAAGGCATATCGCCGTCCCCTGCTCGAGCGCGACATCGCGCCGCTCATGGCCTTCTACCGCACCGGAGAGGCGGAGGGGGGCTTCGAGGCGGGCATCGGGACCGCCCTGACGGCCATCCTGGCGAGCCCGCACTTCGTGTTCCGCATGGAGGAGGCGCCGGCCGACATCCAGCCGGGCGAGACGTTCCGGATCGGCGACGTGGATCTGGCTTCGCGGCTGTCCTTCTTCCTCTGGGGCACGCCCCCGGACGACGAGCTCATGGCGCTGGCGCGGGAAGGCGCGCTTTCACGGGACCAGGTCCTGGAAGCGCAAGTGCGGCGCATGCTGGCCGATCCGCGCGCGGCTTCCCTGGGACCCCGGTTCGCGGGCCAGTGGCTGCGGCTGCAGGATCTGGAGTTGGTGCGTCCGGACCAGTTCTGGTTCCCCGATTACGACCAGCAGCTCGCCGACGCCATGCTGCGTGAAACCGAGCTGTTCTTCAACCATCTGGTCGAAGCAGACAGAAGCGTCCTCGATCTGTACGACGCCGACTACACCTTCGCGAACGAGCGCCTGGCGCGGCACTACGGCATCCCCGGAGTGCTGGGCAGCCAGTTCCGGCAGGTGGCGTATCCCGGCTCCGAGCGGCGGGGCGTGCTGGGTCACGGGAGCATCCTCACCCTCACTTCGGTGGCGAACCGGACCTCGCCCGTGTTGCGCGGCAAGTGGGTCATGGAAGTCCTTCTGGGGACGCCTCCGCCCCCTCCGCCCCCGGGCATCCCGGACCTCGAGGAAACCGAGGACTCGGAGGGCGGACGCATGCTCACCACCCGGGAGCGCATGGAGAAGCACCGCGCCAACCCGGTCTGCAACGCCTGCCACCAGTTCATGGATCCCATCGGGCTGGCGCTGGACAACTTCGACGTGACCGGCAGGTGGCGCATCCGCGAGCACGGCATGCCGCTCGACACGAGAGGCACCTTCTACGACGGCAGCACGGTCGAGAGCCCGGGCGACCTGCGCGAGGCGCTCCTGCGGCGGCCGGAACCGCTCATCCGCACGTTCACCGCGAACCTGATGACCTACGCGCTGGGCCGCAGAACCGAGTACTACGATCAGCCCGCCATCCGCGCCATCGTGGCGGAGGCGGCGGAAGATGAATACAGAATGTCGTCCTTCATCGCGGGCGTGGTGAAGAGCGACGCCTTCAGATCCAAGAGGGTACCCGAGGCGCTGGCGGAGAGCGCCCCGCAGCCGCCCGAACGGTAGGCGCGCGGGCGGCCGGAGGGCGGAAGACGCGCCCGGCCGCCCCGCCCATCCCCGAGCGGCGACGAAACCATCCGAGGAGAGTGGAGATGCACTTCATCACCGGGACACACATTCCCCGCCGTACCTTCCTGCGCGGGGCCGGCGCGACCGTCGCCCTGCCCTTCCTGGACGCCATGATCCCTGCGGGGAGCGTCTGGTCGCGGCGCGCGGCCGCCGAGCCCGCCACCCGCCTGGTGGCCATCGAGATGGTGCACGGAGCGGCGGGATGCAACGAGTGGGGCGCCACCCAGTACCTGTGGTCTCCCGAGGCGACCGGCCGCAACTTCGACCTCTCCCCCGGTTCGCTGCTTCCGCTGGAGCCCTACCGCGACCGTCTCACCATCATCAGCAATACCGACGTGCGGATGGCCGAGGCCAGGATGCCGCACGAGATCGGCGGCGACCACTTCCGCTCGAGCGCCGTCTTCCTGACGCAGGCTCATCCCAGGCAGACACGGGGTTCGGACGTGTTCGCCGGCACCTCCATGGACCAGGTGCACGCGCAGCGCTTCGGGCAGGACACGCCCATCCCGTCGATGCAGCTCTGCATCGAGAACGTGGATCAGTCGGGAGGTTGCGCGTACGGCTACTCGTGCGTCTACACCGACACCATCAGCTGGGCCTCGTCCACCGAGCCGCTTCCCATGATCCGCGACCCGCGGGTGGCGTTCGAGATGCTCTTCGGGGCCGGAGGAACGCCGGAGGAACGCGCGGCGCGCAGGCGCACCGACGGGAGCATTCTGGACTGGATCGCCGGCGAAGTCGCGTATCTCAGACGGGCGCTGGCACAGGACGACCAGCAGCGCCTCGACCGCTACCTGGAGAACGTCCGCGAGCTGGAGCGCCGGATCGAGGGCATCGAGACTCGCAACACCAGCGGGGAGCCGCGCGAGCTGCCCGAGGCGCCGGCGGGGGTCCCGGACTCCTTCACCGAACACATGCAGCTCATGTTCGACATCCAGGTGCTCGCCTTCGCGTCCGACGTCACGCGCGTGTTCTCCTTCAAAACCGGGCGCGATGCGTCTTCGCGGGTCTACACCGAGAGCGGCATCGACAAGGCTTTTCACCCGGCCTCGCACCACGGAGGGAACGAGGAGGCGATTCTCGACTTCGCCCGCATCAACACCTTCCAGGCGGGGCAGCTTCCGTATCTCCTGCAGAAGCTGGAAGAGACGACGGAGGGCGACGCCACGCTGCTCGACAAGACCATGGTCATCTACGGTTCGCCGATGGCGGACGGGAACCTGCACAATCACCGCCGCTGCCCGCTCATCGTGCTGGGCGGCGCGAACGGACGCCATGAGGGCGGGCTGCACCTGAAGGCTCCCGACGGCACCCCCATGGCCAACGTGATGTTGAGCATGCTGCATGCCCTGGGGCACGACGACAGGGACAGCTTCGGAGACAGCACGGGCGAGTTCCGGTTGAGCTACCCGGCAATGGCCGCCGAGGCTGCCGGCCGCTCCAACCAGGGCCGCTGATGCGGTCGGGACGGACGGTGTCCCGGCGGAGACACGGGTTCCGGCTGAGCGCCGGAGCTGTTGCGCTTCTGCTGTGGGCCGCACCCGCCGCCGACTCGCCGGTGGCGGACGCGGCCATGCGGGGAGACGCAGAGGCCGTGGAAGCCCTGATCGCCCGGGGCGCCGACGTGAACGTCCCTCAGGGTGACGGCATGACCGCGCTGCACTGGGCCTCGGAGCGGGCCGACGCCGCCCTGGTGCGCGTCCTGCTGGGCGCCGGGGCCACCGTCGACGCCGTCACCCGCATCGGTGACTACACCCCGCTGCACCTGGCCGCCAAGGCGGGGAGCGCCGACGCCGTGGAGGCGCTGCTGGAGGCGGGAAGCGACCCCGTCGCGGCGACCGCAACAGGAGCGGTCACAGCCATGCACTTCGCGGCCGGAGCCGGCAGCGCGGATGCCGTCGCTTCCCTCGCCCGCCACGGCGCGGAAGTCGACGCCCGCGAGTCCGAGCGGGGACAGACGCCGCTCATGTTCGCCGCGGCCAACGATCGGATAGAGGCGGTGCGGGCGTTGTTGGCGCTGGGAGCCGACGTTGAACTCCGCACCCGGGTCGTGGACATCGTGGACCTCGCGGCCGTCGACCGGGAGGCGGGGGAGGCGCGGGACGCAGTGCTGGAGGAGTTCCGCGCACAGGCGGAGGACCCGCGCTCCTGGCGGCCCTCGCCCAAGCAGGTGCAGGCCGCGGTACGAGCCGGCCACGAGGTACAGGCCTCCCGGTCGCGGGCCGCATCCGAACAGGAAGAGGTGGAGGTAGCCCCGGACGCCTTCCCCGGATACACGGGCCTGGTGGGCGCCCAGGGCGGGATGACGGCGCTCCTGCACGCGGTGCGCGAGGGGCATGTGGAGACGGTGCAGGTGCTGCTGGACGCAGGCGCGAATATCAACGGGGCGAGCGGCGGCGACCACACCAGCCCGCTGCTCATGGCCACCATCAACGGTCACTTCGACCTGGCCATGACTCTCCTCGGCCGGGGAGCCGATCCACGCACGGCGAGCGACGCGGGTGCGACTCCGCTCTACGCCACCATCAACGCCTACTGGGTCCCGAAGTCGCGCTATCCCCAGCAACAAGCCTACCAGCAACAGCAGATCACCTACCTGGAGCTGATGGAAGCGCTGCTCGAAGCCGGCGCCGATCCCAACGCGCGCCTGACCCGGCACCTCTGGTACATGTCGTACACCTTCGATCTGTTGCGGGTGGACACTCAGGGCGCCACCCCCTTCTGGCGGGCCGCCTACGGGACCGACGTGGAAGCCATGAAGCTCCTCGTGGCGTACGGCGCGGATCCGTCGATCGCGACAATGAAGCCCCCCGAGCGGCGCAGGCGCGGTGCGGACGCCGAGGATCCGTCCGGACTGCCGCCGGTTCCGGTGGGAGGCCCCGGGGTGTACCCGATTCACGCCGCCTCGGGCGTGGGCTACGGGGAGGGCTACGCCGGCAACTCGCACAGGC
This sequence comes from Gemmatimonadota bacterium, assembly GCA_022825135.1. GTDB lineage: Bacteria > Gemmatimonadota > Gemmatimonadetes > Longimicrobiales > Gaopeijiaceae > BD2-11. Next base: position 37,372 of record JAJDYN010000029.1, read on the forward strand.
ACGCCCCGAACGGCTGGCTGCCCTCCGTCAGATACCTGGTCGAGGAGCTGGGGGTCGACGTGAACGCGCGCGACCACAACGGCTACAACGCCCTCCATCACGCCGCTGCGAGAGGGGACGTGGAGTTGATCCGCTACCTCGCGGACAGGGGAGGCGACGTGATGGCGGTCAGCCGCCGGGGTCAGACGACCGCGGACATGGCGAACGGCCCGGTGCAGCGCATCCAGCCCTTCCCCGAGGCGCTGGCCCTGCTGGAAAGCCTGGGCGCGCACAACAACGACAACTGCCTGTCCTGCTGAGGGCGGCGAAGCCCCCGTCGACGGCCTGCGAAGTCCAGCCCGGCAGCGATCCGGACCCGGTCCCGGCTACCTCCCGGGCACCAGCAGGCGAATGACGCCGTCCCGCTTGTTCAGCAGCAGCACCTGATCGTCGGGTCCCGAACCGAAGCGCAGGTCTGCCCGGGTCGCGGCTTCGCGGCCCTGTGAGGCGTTGGTCTCCCGGATGACCTGAAGCAGCGTCTTCGCCTGGCCGCCGTCGTTGAGCAGGATTCTCCGGATCGGGTCCTGGCCCCCGTCCGGAAGCTCGTCGGCGCTGACGTAGAAGATCTCTCCGCTCGGGTTGTCGCCGAACAGGACAAGATCAGCGAGTTGGGGGATCGCCTCGGACCGATACACGTGGACGCCGGTTGCGGCCGATTGCCGCTGGAGCAGCGGATCCAGTTGGCCGTACTCCGCGACCGGGTACCGGAACGCCGGGTCGCCGCGCGGATTCTCGAGGCGGACTTCGGATCGGCTGACGAACCTGAAACTGCCCTCCCAGACGTTCCAGCCCAGGTTGTCGTCCGCCTCCACCAGGCTCAGTTCCTCCACGATGTTCTGGCCGATGTCGGCCATGAACATGCTGCCGGTCTCGGGATCCCACGCGAAGCGCTGGGGATTGCGCGCGCCGTACGCGTAGATCTCGCCGAGGGTGTCGTCGGATCCGTCGCCGGCGAAGGGGTTGTCGCCGGGGATGCCATATTGGCCGTTCGCGCTGTTCGACCCCAGGGGATCGATCCTGAGAATCTTCCCGAACGCCGAACTCAGGTCCTGCGAGAGGTTCAGCGGGTCGCCGCCGCTTCCCCCGTCCGCCGACCCGATGTACAGCATCCCGAAGTCAGGGTCACCGGGTGACGCGGTCGGGTTGAAGGCGAGCTGGCCGCCGTTGTGGTTGCCGAAGGGCTGCTGCTGCCGGAGGAGTTCGCGGGGCGCGCCGCCGTCGTAGGTCATCGCGCCGGGATCGCGCGCGATCCACTCGTGCAGCACCGTGTCGTGGGCGTCGTCGCCGCCCGCGGGCTTGAAGTCGGGCGGTGGATCCGTATTGTCGGTGTCGGTCCAAGTGTAGAACCGGCCGAATCCCGGGCTTCCCGGCACTCCGAACCGAGGATGGAACGCGAAGCTCTGGAACCCTCGTTCGCTGCCCGTCGAGCGGACACCAATCCCCCACCGGGGATCGTTGATGTCCAGGTATTCCCTCACCGTCCGGCCGCTGTAGCCGACGGTGTAGAGCGGGCCGCGCATGTCGTTCACGAACATGCGGCCGGTGCCCGGTTCATCGACGAGGAGCATCATCCTTGCGGGCGCCCCGGCGACATCGGGCAGCCGCGCGAACTCCACGAAGTCCACGACGATGACCCCGTCGGATGCTTCGATCGGGCGCGGGAACGGGTCGTTGGTGCCCTGGGCTGCCGCCGGCGCGGCCGCGAGCGCCGCCGCGACTACTGTCCAGAGCCCACTCATCCCCTTGAACATTCCTCCGGGAGACCCGGCGATTCCCTTGTGATCGGACCCCTCCCGCCGATCAGGCCCCGCCCATCTCCTCCAACAGCCGCTCGAACTCTTCGCGGCGCTCCTGGTCCAGGCTGACCTCGAGGGTGAAGAGCTGGTACTCCTCCTGCGACATCCCGTGGGTCTCGTAGATCTCGGTGAGCCTCTGGTCCATCTCGGAGCGCAGTTCGTCCTTGCCGGGATCGTCGTGGACCACGGCGATGGCCTGGTTGAACTCCTCGCGCGCCTCAACCACCTCGATGTGAACCTGAACGAAGAGCATGAACCGCTCGTCGCTCGCGCCGGCCGCCGGTGCCTCCTCCTGCTGGCCGTGGAGGGCCGTGGGTCCGATGGTGAACAGAGAGGCAAGCGCCAGCAGACCGCCCGGAACCGTGAGTCTCGGGGCCTTTCTCATCGCAGATACTCTCCTTCCTGCTACGCCTTGTCCAGGCACGGATACATGTCGACCGGGGTACGACGGGCCAAGGCTCAGGACGCCCTGCCGACGCTACCGACGTTCTATATTATCTCCTCCGGACTCGTCCGCAAACAAGCCCCGGTTGCGTGGACTGCGGCGGATGATGATCTTGGGCCGGACCGTTCCTTGCAGGGAGGGCGGTATTGGCGATGGCGCCGGCATGGGAGTGAGGCGATGCCCGTCTACGAATACGTCTGCAACGATTGCGCTAAGGAGTTCGAGGTGTTGCTGCTGAGGCAGGAGACCGCATCCTGCCCCTCATGCGGGAGTGAGGATCTGAAGCGCCTCCTTTCGGTACCCAGGGTCAAGTCCTCGTCGACCCATGAGTTGGCGATGCGCGCGGCGAAGAAGCGTGATCAGGCCCAGGCCTGGGAGCGCGTGAACGAACAGCGCAAATACGAGGAGAGTCACGACCGGCACGGCTGAACCTGCCCGGTCCGGGGCTCGGCCGAGGGCCCCATGCACGTTACCGTGAACCGAAGAGGAGTAGAGATGAGCGCGAATGGAAAATGGGGCCTGATGGCCTTGGGCATCCTGGTGATGGCGGCTGCGGTCCCGGCCACCGAGTCCGGCACCCCGCAGGCTCTGCCGGACGGAGTGACCGCGGAGATGGTGGAGGAGGGCAGGGCGCTTTTCGCGAGCGACGCCCTGTGCTTCACCTGCCACGCTACCGGGGAGGGAGTCCCGAACCTGGGACCCAACCTGACCGACGACACCTGGCTCAACATCGAGGATCCCACTTCCTACGATCAGTTCGTGGAGCTGATCAATACGGGGGTTCCCATGCCCAAGGAGCACATGATCCCGATGGTGCCGCGGGCGGGCAGCCCCATCAACGACGAGCAGGTCCGCGCCGTCGCCGCATTCGTCTGGACGCTCGCGAACGGCAGCTAGCCGGGTCTCGAGCCTGAGGGCGAATCAGCCGCAGGAAAAAAAACGGCAGGAAAGGAACCGCCGCCCCTTCGCTTGGACGGGGGCGGCGGTTTTGTTCTGGCGTGTGGCCAGCCGGCACCAGGCGGTGGTCGGTCGGGGTCAGCCCCCCATGCCCTCGCCGCGCTTCATGAAGCCCATGTGGGCGCTGGCCTGCTCAAGGCCGCCCTCGCCTTCCTGCCAGCCCACGCGCCCGTCGCCGTTGGCGTCGAGCCCGGAGACGAGCTGCCCGGCCACTTCCGCCATTTCCTCGACCAGAGGCGCGGCGGCGTCAGCGGACTCGGCTTCCTGGATCTGGGCAGCGAGCTCGAGGATGCGGTCCGCCCTCGCGACCGTGTTGTTCGCCGAGGTGGAGACATGGTTGGAGTGCGTCCGGATGTTGTCCGTGGCGCCCTCGGAGTCGGCAGCCATGGAGATGTGGCGGGCGGCTCCCGTTGCCGCCTGCTTTACGCCGTAGCCGGCGCCCGGGCCGTTCTCCACCACGCTGGGATCCACCGCGTGCTGCACGTGGCCGGTATGCCGCTTCATGGCGTCGAGGCTGGTGAGATCACGTGCCGCCAGGCCCGCGTGCATGGCCGCAACCTCGGCCTCGGCCATCGCGGTGGGAAGCAGTCCCATCCCGTCGGGCGTGCCGCGGAACCCGTCCGCGACGTGTCCCATGTGAGCGTGTGCGGGGCTGTCCTGGGCGGCCGCGTCCGTGGCAAAGCCAACGAGAGCGAGCGCCATCAGGGCGATGGTGAATGGATGTGCGCGCATGGAGTACCTCCGTGAAGAATGAAGGGGATGAATCTTCCTGAGAACCTGTGGAGACTTCCTGAAAACCGGCGGTTTTCCCCGACGATTCCGTCGCCGGAGACACCTGCAGGGAAATTGCATGTCCGGGCGGTGACAGGCAAGCAACGGGGTGATGACATCAGGCAAGAGGGCTGTCGAGGTGCCCGGGAACCTTCGCGATCCCGACATCGACAACGTGGTGAAAATGGTGTCTCGGAGGTGGTGAAAGTGTCACTGGCGGACCGGTGAAAACTGCATCAGGGCGTCGGCGAGGATCTCTGGCTTGGTGTCGCGCAGGATGGAGAGGACGGCCTCGCGGTCGTCGGCGGACAGATGTGCGAAGTCACTTCCGCCCTCTTCGCCCCGGAGGATGCTCAGGATGCGTGCGTTGACGTAGTCGCGGGCCTGAGCCGGGAGGGCATCGTACTCCGGCGAGTGGATCAGGTAGCTCAGCGGGTGGCGGAAGAGCCGCGTCTGGAGGTCCAGGTCGCGGAGGGCGCGGCCCTGAGCGTCCTTGCGGCCGCCGGCCGTGAAGTCGGCGGTGAAGGTCGAGGTGCCCTCGATGGGTTCCTCGAAGCGGGGGGTGCCCACGAAGAACAGCGCGCGCACGAGTAACTCGCCGAGGCCCTCGACCAGCCGGGCGGTGCGCGGCGACATCTCGCCGGGGGGCAGGCCGCCTTCCTGCTCATCGATGTGAAGGCGCGTGTGAACACGGTATCCCAGCAGCGTGATGAGGTTCTGCACGGTAGTCTGGTGCTCGGCGACCAGCAGGGCCACGATGTCGCTGTGGGCGCCGAGGTAGGGGGTGAGGTCGATGAGCTCGCTGAGGTCGGTGAGATTGCCGCCCGCGGTCAGGGAGTCCCCCCTGCGGCCGAGGGCGACGTTCCCCATGTGGAGCTGGTCGCCGTGCGTGCCTGTGACGTACCAGCCACCCCAGCGGTCCCGGATGGGGGTGGTGTCGGTGGTGACCTGCCACAGCTCGTGGGAGGCCAGCTGGCCGTTCTCGTCGGTCGGCCCGGATCCCATGATGTGGCGGGGCACCCCGCCTCCGGTGAGCGAGTAGGAGTCGTGGCACTGGAGGCAGAGGCCGGTCTGGCGGCGGATGCGGGGCCCCTCCTCCCCGTCCGGCTCAAGGTTGTAGAAGACCGGTCCCAGCTCGGGGTCCTGGGCGGAGATTTCGAGGCCGTCCGCTCCCGGCGTCCACGCGACGTAGACGCGGTCGTTGAAGTAGATGGCGCGCGGGGTTTCGGGCCATATGAGGCGGGCCAGCAGGCTGGTCTTGGAGAAGACCAGCATCTGGGAGGAGACGGGGATCCCGAGCTCGCGCAGGACGGCAGCCAGGTAGGCGCTCGAGCCTTCGCGGGCGAGGGTGGCCTCCCCGCTCTCCAGGCGGCGGGCGAGGTCGGCCACCGGGTCGCTGGTCTCGCCGGTGGCGTAGGGGATGGTCGGGTATTCGGTGTCGTAGGGGAGTTGCGGGGCGGGGGCGGTCGGCGCGGCGGCGGCGGCGCTGTCCGCAGGGGTCAGGGCTGCGAGCAGGGCCGCAGCAACCGCCAGGAGACGGACGGACCTCATCGGGTGATCGCTCCGTAGGGCCGCCCGGCACGCATGGCGGCGTACGGCACCAGGCGCCGCGCAGCCGTCCTGCGTTTGCCCCCGGAGTCCACCAGCTCGTAGTCGCCCTCCACCATCTGGAAGACGGAGAGGTCGGCCACCGCGCCCTCGCGCAGGGTGCCCAGCTCCTCCCCGAAGTCGAAGATGCCGGCGGGGGTGGAGGTGGCGCAGCGGATCACCTCCTCCAGCGACATGCCCATGTGCAGGAACTTCGTCAGCGTGGTGGGAAGGCCGAACACCGGGCCGAGCGCGTTGCCGCGATGCACGTCGCTGGAGATCGCGGCGAGCCGGATGCCCTGGCCAAGGGCGCGCTCGGCGACGTCGAAGTCCAGGTTGCCGCGGCCGTGGCCGATGTCGAGGTGGATGCCCCGCTCGACCGCCTCGAGCACCTCCGGGTAGACGGTGCCGGCATTGTCGAGGATACTCCCGTTGCGGCGCAGGGCATGGGTGACCACGTCGCCGGGACGAAGCATCTCCAGGATGCGCGCGAGGGGGGAGGTCTGGCCGCCGATGTGCACCATGATGGGCACGCCGGCGCCCTCCGCGGCCAGCCGGGTGAGGCGCATGACCTCGAGGTCGTTGCCGCCCGGAATGCCGGCCAGCATGCGCACCTTGAGGCCCACGATCACGTCCCGGTTGGCCTCCACGGTCGCTACGATGGCGTCCGGGTCGATGTACGCGAGGTCGGCCAGTTCGTTGGAAATTGTCATGCCCGGGCTGGACACGTTTAGGAGGGCGTACACGCGGGTTCGCGCGGGCGCCGCCACGTAGGTCTGGAAGCCCGGGAAGGTGGTGGCGCCCGACGAGCCGGCGTCGACTACGGTGGTGACCCCCTTGGCGATCCCGACCACGTCGGGCTCGATGGAAACGCCCGAAACGCCGTCGTAGACGTGCGTGTGAATATCGATCAGGCCCGGCGTGACGATCATTCCGTGCGCGCGCACGACCTGGCGACCCTCGCTCTCGGGGATGCGCTCGGCCACGCGCGCCACCCGCCCGCCGGTGATGCCGATGTCGCGGGGCGCGTCGATCCCCTCGGCGGGGTCGATCAGCCGGCCACCGACGACCACCGTGTCGAACTGGCGTTCCTGCCACGGCCGCACCGGGAACGGAAGCGCCATCGCGATTCCCGCGCTCGCGGCGCCGGCAACGAACCGGCGCCGCGTGATCCCCGAACCGGGTGGAGATGGCGGCGGCGCTTTGATCACTGCAGGGCCTCCCTGCTCAGTCGTCGGGACACAACCGCAATATACGCGAAGCGGCTGCCGAAAGCCCGAAGGCTCCCGGCAGCCGCCGGTCCAGCTCGTCCCGTCAGCGACCGATCAGCCGCCGATGGTGGGAATGTTGTCGTTACGCTCGCGCTCCGAGTTGGGAACGTCGAAGCAGAGGCGCACCTGACCGTTGATGATGGTCCCGCGCGGGGTCTCGGGATCGGTAAACATCTTGGGTTCCACGGCCTCGAAGTCGGGGAGCCCGAGGTCACCCGGCGTGTTGTTCTCCTCCCAGCGGCGCTGGTCGCCCAGCGTGCGTGCTTCCAGGAAGAGCTCGATGGCCCGCTCGCGCTTCAGGTACGTCCAGGCCCCTTCCAGGCTCATCGCGTCCCGCGGCGCCAGCGGCGTGCCGCCCGCGTGCAGCATGGTCTCGTTGGCGGTGTAGGTGGCCCGCAGGTTGTTGATGATGGTCATCGCGGCCTGCCAGTTGCCATTCGTCAACTGGGCTTCGGCCTCGATGAGCCGCATTTCCCGGCCGCTGGCGACGTTGTACGAGTCGCTGGGATCGTCGTACTTGGTCTGGTTGAACCACGGCGTCTGCCCATAGTCGCCCAGGGCGGCGTTCGACCACGGGAAGGTCGGGTCCTCGAACCATTCCGTGCGCGGGTCCCCGGTCTCCTGGTAGTAGCCCGACGCGCGATTGGCGCCGTCTGCGGCCGACGGGTCGAACTGCGGTCCGTAGTAGGTGTTCCACATGGTGAAGGCCAGGTACGGTTCCCTGGCGTTGGCCCACTGCGGAGTATTGCGCGTGGCTGCAACGTTGGCGTCCGACAGTACCACGTATTCGAAGCTGTTGGGGACGCCGCCCGCGTCCGCCGCCGCGCCGCCCCAGTCACCCAGGAAGGCGCGCACCGAGGCGCGGCCCGCCGTGGCCGCCATCCTCAGGGTCTCGTTGGGATTCAGGGCCAGGGCGGCGCTGAACTGCTCCTCGGCCCGCCGCAGGTAGTCCGACCCGGGGAGCAGCCCCGAGCCGTTGATGACCGCCTCGCACCAGTTCTCGCCCAGGAGCCGGTTCGAGAACCCGGCCCAGACATTGGCCTGCGCGACGACATCGGCATCGACGTCCTGGTCCGCGAACAGCTCGAGGGCTGTTTCGGCGATGAAGCGGGCCTGCTGGGCGTCGTTGAAATATCCGCCATACTGGCCCGGCTCGATGTGCCCTGACTGGGCGACCACGCTGTGCCCGTAGGAGCCGGTCTGGCCTCCGGGCATGATCTGACGGGTGACCAGCGCACCCGTGTACCCGATCCAGCCGATGGCCTCGTTGAGCCTGCGCTGGGATCCGTTGACCAGCCCCTCGCGGGATTCCTCCTCCACCAGGAACTCGTCCTGGATGGGGCCGGGGTTGATGACTTCGCACGCGGCGATCCCGAACACGGTCGCCACGAGGGTCGCACTTCTGATTGTGTTCTTCGCGTTCATCTTTGTCCCCTCCCCTTAGAACGTGATCCGAAGGGACGCATGCAGCGTGATCGGCGCCGGCACGGACTCTTCGAATCCGTAGCCCCCCTGGGTCTGGTTTTCCGGGGGATCGGCGGTCAGCTCGGGATCCATGAACGGCATCTCCGCCATCCAGAGGTACGAGTTGCGCAACGCGAGGGTGAAGGTGGCGTTGCTAACCCGCTCCGGCATGATCGCGTCCACGGGAATGGTGGCGGCGACGGAGCGCAGCTTGAAGAAGTCGCCCTTCCACATGTAGCCCTCCGCTTCCCCTCGTACGCAACGGGCACGGAAGATGGCGGGTGTGTCGTCGCGGAGTTGAATGCCGCCGGCCCAGTCCGTGTACCAGGGGTAGCAAAGATGCGAGCGAACACTCCGGGAGATGGACCAGACGGCCTCGTTCATGTAGAAGCCGCCCTTGAACTCGCCGGCGGCGGAGAGGGTGATGTTGCCCGGCGTCCGCACCGCCAGGTTCCCGTTGATGAAGGTGGTGGGGAGGTTGGGGCCGTAGTTGTGCCCGTGCTCATCCAAGCCACCCGACGCGTTCGCCTGCACCTCGGAGCATACCTCCGGTCCCGGACAGTAGTCGGGGGCCGCGATCTCGTCCGGATTCTGCACCAGGTAGTCGCGCATGTTGCGCACCGGACAGCCTTCGTCGCCGTTCGGTCCGCAGTCCATGCGCAGCTGGCTGGTCCAGGGAATCCCGAGCTCCAGCACCTTGGAGTTGTTGGTGGTCAGCGAGCCACCGACGTCAACGCCCCAGGTCCGCGTGTCGAGCAGCGTGGCGCCCAACTCGAGCTCGATCCCCTGGTTCTGGATCCTGCCGACGTTGGTGAGCTGACTGATGGTGAAGCCGTTGGAGGGAATCTGGGGAACGTCCAGGAGCGCGTCCCTGGTGACCTGCCGATAGAACGTGAAGGCGGTCGTGAGGCGGTCGCCCAGCCAAGACGCGTCGAACCCGGCCTCGATCTCCTCCGTTACCTCGGGCCCGACCTGGTCGTTGCCGACGTTCTGGGGCACAAACGCAGGCACGCCCGCCAAGCCCTCCGGGCTCCATGTGCGCACGGCGTCGAAGGCGCCGGGGGCGCGCCCGGACTGGCCGAAGGCGGCACGCAGCTTGAACTCGCCCAGATCCGGCCAGAAAGCCTCATCCGAGAGGATCCAGGAGCCGCTGACTTTCGGGTACACCTGCAGACCGAAGCCCTTGCCGAAGGCGCTGTTGCCGTCCACCCGCGTCCCCAGGGTGATGAAGTAGCGGTCGGAGATGTCGAAGACGTTCTGGAAGAAGAAGCCGGCGTTCCAGATCTTGGCACGGGTCTCGAAGGCCTGGGTGACGGCGGCGGAGTTGAGGGTCGGGTCCGCGGCGCCGGGGAAGTTCTCCCCGAACCCCTCGACGTTGCGGTCGTCGTCTCCGATGGCCTGCCCGCCCCAGGAGAAGCTCGAACCGATCGACGAGGTCAGGTCGAACGTGTACGTGCCGACGTAGTCGAAAGAGAGTACGCGGTTCTGGAAGGTGTTGTTGAGGAGCGATCCCAGGGGGACCTGTCGCCACGCGTAGGGGCGCAGGTTGCGGTGCTCCCGGCTGGACCAGTCGTAGCCCACCGTGAAGCGGTTGGTCATCCGCTCAAGAGGCTCGTAGGTGATGGTCGCGCCCGTGGTCAGCCGCTCTATGTCTTCGTTCAGTTGCTGGTCCATCAAGACGTTAAGCACCGCGGGGTCCCCGGTGCCGAAGTAGTTGCGCTCCGCCCGGAAGGCGTTGAGCGTGATGCCTTGGGCGTTGTTTTGCCCGGCGGTCATCGTGAGGGCGTTCCTGGCGTACGACGTGTTCCACTGGACCGTGAGGTTGTTCGCGGGCGTGAACGTGAAGTTCGCGCGCGTGTTGTACTTCCTCTGGCTGTCGTTGGTCATGTAGCCCTGCTCGTCCAGGAACCCCGCGGACACGAAATACTGCAGGTCCTGCCGGCCGCCGCGCACGGAAAGCGAGTAGTCCGTGGTGAACGGCGAGCCCGGGTGGTATTCGCCGCAGGAGAACGGCCCCGTGCAGAGCCAGGGCCCCATGTTGATGTAGGGATCGGCGTTGGGCACATCCACGCCGAACTGGCGGCTCCAGGCGCTTCCGGCCTTCACCTCAGCCGTCCACACGGGCGCCCCCGCGGCCCCTCTCTTGGTGAAGATCTGGATGACCCCCGCGGAGGCCTCGGTGCCATACAGGGTGGTGGCCGCGGATCCCTTGATGACCTCGATGCGCTCGATGTCGGCCGGGTTGATGTTGTCGAGCGGGCTGACCGCGATGTTGCCGCTGCGGCCGCCCCGGCGGTCCGGCGGGTTCGCGTCGGGAAGCGGATCGCTGCGCATGCGCACGCCGTCGATGTAGACCAGGGGGTGGTTGGAGAGCTCAATGCTGCTCTGGCCGCGCAGGCGGATGATCTTCGCCTGGCCGATGCCGCCACCGCCGTACACCTCCAGCCCGGGCGCCTGCGACTGCAGGATGTCGGAGACCAGCACCGGACGGTCGGGAACCTCGGCGACGTTGATCTGGGCGATGGTGTTGCCGATCTCGCGCTGGCGCGCGGCGCCGGCGGTGCCGGTCACGACGATCTCGTCGAGGCCGAGCGCCTCCTCGGTCAGGGTGAAGTCCTGAACCAGGGTCTCGCCGGCGGCCACGGTGATCTGGGCGGTGGACGAACCGAGGCCGATGCGCTCGGCGCGGATCTCGTAGGTGCCCGGCGGCACGTTGAGCAGGACGTAGCGCCCGTTACCGCGGGTCAGGGTTCCGATGCCGGCGTCGGTCAGGAACACCTGGACCTCGCCGAGGGCCGCGCCGGAGCCCTCCTCGGTGACCTGGCCGGTCACGCGCCCCGGCTCCTGCGCCGCGGCGGGAAGCGCAGAGATCATCCCACCGGCGACCAGCAGCATGGCCGGAAGTGCGATCCGACGCCGACCTGGCGACCGGTTGGTGGTTGGGTTTGCGAACCTTCGATTCTTCATAACAGCCTCCGATGAAGGGAACAGTCGCATTGGCGGTGCCTGCCTCCCGGCGTACGCTCACGCGCCGCGACGGCGCGCGTGCGCAGCACCAAAGGTGGACGTGGCCGACGGACGGTTGGCTACAACCTAGCAGAGTAGACGCGAGCAACCCCTACCGTCAAGCCGCCAGGCCGCCTCGGTGCCTCCCCGGAACCGGCCGCCGGGACGCGGCCCTCGTCAGTGCCCGAAGCGGAGGATGATTACGCGGCGGCGGTCCTCCACAGGGTCGAAGGGCGGGACGATCGGGTCCGGTTGGCGCGCGTCGTTCAGGATGAAGACGATAAGCCCGGTGATGGCGGCAGCGGTCCCGCCCACCAGCAGACCCGTTTTCGCCCGGCTGAGCTCCTGGCGCTCGATCTGGACGATCTCGCCGGCGGGAACGCGGATGTCCTGTCCCAGCTGGTCGGTGTGGAAGCCCACCTGACGCCGGACGGTGGGGATGCGCACATAGAGGTCGGCGTCGGTGCGGCGCACGAACTCGCCGGAGAGCACGGGCTCGAACACGGTGCTCAGCGCCTCCTCGTTGCCGGCCTCGTTGATCGCGTCCACGCCCGCGCGGGTCAGAAACAGCCGAACGGACTCCCCGGGGGGGACGGCACCGATCTCGGTGGGCACGTAGTTGAAGCAGCCGGTGGCCGTGGAGAGCACAAGGGCGGCGGCGAGTGGCGGAATCAGAGACCTGGGCTTCATAGGCACCAACGGATGAGGTTTACCAACGTTAATCCGGCCACTGCAGGGTCGGCAACGAGCGAGCGCCGCGACCGGACGGCCGCGGGCGGCGTTGACGGCCCGGACCGGGGCGCCGACAATCCACCATGGCCTCGCTTCAGGAACTCCTTGTCGCCTCCAGCCGCACCTTCGCGGTAGGGATCCGGATCCTCCCCGAGCCCCTGAGGACGGAAATCACCGTCGCCTACCTCCTGCTGCGGGTGTCCGACTACCTGGAAGATAACCGGGAGCTCGGCACGGACGAGAAGGTCGCCTTGCTGGACAACTGGCGGCGCATACTCGCCGGGGATGGGGCACGAAGGACACTGATCGAACGCCTCGGGAAGGCTCGCGAGGACACGCCCGATGCGCTCGTGGCCCGCCACTCCACGACCGTGCTTGAGGGACTCGACGGGCTCGCGCCGGAAGCGAAGGAAATCCTGATCCGGCGGGTGGGCGAATCGAGCGGCGGGATGGCGCGCTGGACGGAGCGCGGATCCCGCTTCGAGACCGAGGCCGACCTCGACGACTACATGCACGAGGTGGCCGGGCGCGTGGGTCATCTCCTCACCGAGCTGTTCACCCTGCGGCTTCCGGGGACCCGGCACGCACGCAAGCGAATGATGTCGCTCGGGCGCGAGTTCGGGCTGGCGCTGCAAACGGTGAACGTCATCCGCGGGCTGCACGAAGACCGGGATCGCGGGTGGGTCTATGTGCCTGCGGCATTCGTGGCCGATCCGCGCATTCACCCGAGCCAGCTCTTCGACCCCGCCAACCTGGACGCGGCCATGGCCGTGCTCGCGCGGCTGGTCACAAAGGCCGACGGGCATCTGGCCGCGGCCCGCGCCTACATCCGGCTCATCCCGAGACGCTACCACCGGGTGCGGCTGTTCTGCCTGCTGCCGCTGCTCTTTGCGGTGCGCACGCTGGCGATCAGCCGGGCCAACCCGGACGTTCTCAAGCGAGAGACCAAGATGACGCGGCGGGAGGTGAAGGCCATCACACGCCGGGCCGTGGTGCTGGGTTTCTCGAATGGGTGGATCGAACGCTACTGCACGCACCTGGCATCGAAACCATGAAGCCTCTCGCCTCCTTCCGCGACGAGTTCCCGGTCTCCCGCACCCACATCTTCCTGAACCATGCGGGCGTGGCGCCCACCTCGACGCGCGTGGTGCGGGCGGTTCACCGCTTCATGGATTCGATCGCGCGCGAGGGCCGGCCCGACTTCGACGACTGGGAGTCGGTGGCGCAGGACTGCCGGGAACGGTTCGCGCGCCTGATCGGGTGCGAAGGGGACGAGGTCGCCTTCGTGCGCAACACCTCGCACGGGCTGTCGCTGCTCGCGTCGGGGCTGGACTGGCGGCCCGGAGACCGGGTCGCGGCGGCGGCCTCGGTGGAGTACCCCTCCAATGTCTACCCATGGATGGACCTCCACCGCCGGGGGATCGCAGCGCTCGACGTGATTCCGGTGGACGAGGACGGGACCGTGACGGTTGAGGAGGCGGAGCGGGTGCTCGGGCCCGACACCCGCGTGCTGGCGGTCAGTTCGGCCCAGTACGCCACCGGCGCGGTTACGGACCTGGACGGGCTGGGTCGGCTGTGCCGGGAGCGTGGGGTGCTCCTGTGCGTGGATGGGATCCAGACGGTGGGCGCCCTGCCCGTCGACGTGAAGGAGGCGGGGGTCCACTTCCTGTCCGCGGACAGCCACAAGTGGATGCTCGGGATGATGGGCATCGGTGCGGTGTTCGTGGACCGTTCGGTGGTCGGGCGCATTCATCCACCGCTGCTCGGCTGGCGCAGCACGACCGACGCCTTCAACTTCGACAGGGTCCACTTCGAGTTGCTGGATCACGCGGGGCGCTACGAGGAGGGAAGCCTCGCATATCCGCTCATCGCCGGCTTCGGCGCCGCCCTCGAGCTGCTCGAGGAAGCCGATATCTCCGCCGTCGGCGAGCACGTTTGCGCGCTGGTGGCCGACTTGGCGGAGCGCCTGGAGTACCTCGGCTGCGTCACTACGCCCGAGACCGCAAGCCGGCGCCACATTCTGACTTTTCGCCACCCCGATATCGACAATGAGACGTTGCTCGCGGGCCTCGAACGAGCCGGCGTGGTCGCGTCGCTCCGGCGGGCGCGCATCCGGGTGGCGCCCCACCTTTACAACACTCATGAAGAGATGAGACGGGTGGCGGAAGCGGTGGGCGCGCTGCTCACCGCGAACGTCGGTTAGCCCTGCAACGAATAACGTCAGTCATTCCTCTGACGAAAACGAGTATCGCAGCAAGAACGAACCTCCGGAGGACCGAACCATGAGGAGATTGGGGATGAGACACGCGACGACCACGCCGACCGCGGCGATGACGAGGAAGGGCGCGGTTGCGCTGACCCTGCTCACGACCGCGCTGGCCGCGAGCACGGCGGCAGCGCAGAACCGTCAGGACGATGGCGACGCCCTGCCCACCATCGAAGACAGAACCGCATCGATGGAGCTGATGGACGGCTTCCTGCCCATGTATTGGGATGATGCGGGTGGGCGGATCTGGCTGGAGATCGCGCAGTGGGACACCGACGTGCTGCACGCGTCCGGGATCGGCGCCGGCCTCGGGTCCAACGACATCGGCATCGACCGGGGTCAGCTGGCCGGCTCTCGCGTGGTGCGCTTTCACCGCGTGGGCCCGAAGGTCCTGATGATCCAGCCCAACTATCGCTTCCGCGCATCCAGCGACAATGCGGCGGAGCGGAAGGCGGTGGAGGACGCCTTCGCGCCCTCTACGCTGTGGGGTTTTGAAGCCGCCGCGCAGACGGGTGATCGCGTGCTCATCGACTTCACGCCCTTCCTGATGCAGGACATCGCCGGCTTCGCAGGCCGCCTGCGCCCGGGCACCTACCGCCTCGACCAGAGCCGGAGCTCCGTCTACCTGCCCATGGTCATGAACTTCCCCGAGAACACCGAGATGGAGGCGTCGCTGACCTTCGTGCGCCAGGACGGAGGGATGGCCGTCGGCCGCTTTGGAGGCGGCGGCGGTGCCGCCTTCGAGGGGGTCGGAAACGTCGCCGCCAACGCCGGCGCGGCCACGGTGCGCATGCACCATTCCTTCATCCAGTTGCCCGAGCTGGGCGAGTACACGCCGCGCGCGCACGACTCGCGCTCGGGCTACGGCGGCATGTCCTTCCAGGACTACTCGGTCGCGCTGGACGAGCCCATGACGCAGCGCTTCATCCGACGGCATCGCCTGGAGAAGCGGGATCCGGGCGCGGCCATGAGCGAGGCGGTGGAGCCCATCGTCTACTATCTGGATCCGGGGACGCCGGAGCCGGTCCGCTCGGCGCTGCTGGACGGAGCGCGGTGGTGGAACCAGGCCTTCGAGGCGGCCGGCTTCATCGACGCCTTCAGGGTCGAGATCCGGCCCGAGGACGTGAGCAGCCACGACGTGCGCTACAACGTCATCAACTGGGTGCACCGCTCGACGCGGGGCTGGAGCACGGGCGGTTCGATCACCGATCCGCGCACCGGAGAGATCCTCAAGGGCAACGTGACCCTGGGGTCGCTGCGGGTGCGCCAGGACTACATGATCGCCGAGGGGCTGCTGGCGCCCTACGAGAACGGTGACGAGGACGCGAGCGACATCTCGGAGTGGGCGCTGGCGCGCATCCGCCAGCTGTCGGCACACGAGGTGGGGCACACGCTTGGGCTGGGACACAACTACTACGACAGCGATGCCGGACGCATCTCGGTGCTCGACTACCCCCATCCGCTGATTACCTGGGACGGCAGCGAGTTCGACTACTCGGAGGTCTACGACACCGACATAGGCGAATGGGACAAGGTCGCGATTCAATACGGGTACTCCGTCTTCCCTCCGGGGGCCGACGAGGCGGCAGAGCTGGGCCGGATCCTGGACGAGGCGTGGGAAGAGGACATCCGCTACTTCACCGGCCAGGACGTCTCGGCGCACGCGCGTGTGGACCAGTGGTCCAACGGAACCGATGCCGGGGCCGAGCTTGACCGAATGCTCGACGTGCGGCGCGCGGCCATGGACCGCTTCGGGGAGCGCGTGATCCGCAAGGGGACACCGTTGGCGCAGATGGAGGAGGTGCTGGTGCCGCTCTACATGCACCATCGCTACCAGGTGACCGCCGCCGCGTCGGTGCTGGGCGGGCTGCACTACACCTACGCCACCCGGGGCGACGGGCTGGAGCCGGTGCGGCCGGCTTCGGCCAGCGAGCAGGAGCGGGCGCTGGACGCGCTGGTGCGGTCGGTGCAGCCGGCCGAACTGACCATCCCGGCGAAGGTACTGGACCAGCTGCCGCCGCGGCCCGCCGGGTACGGACGCACCCGCGAGCTCTTCCCCCGCTACACGGGATCGATGTTCGACGCGGTCTCGCCGGCGGTAGTGGCGACCGCCCACGTGGTCGGCGAAGTGCTGGAGCCCAGCCGGGCGGCGCGCCTGCTGGAGCAGAACGCGCTCGACGGGTCGCTGCCGGGTGTTGGCGATGTCATCGGAGCGCTCACGGCGGTGGGCGATCCGAACGAGGGCGACTCGCCCTACGAGGCAGAGGTGCGGCGCGCCGTCGGCCGGGTAGTCGCCGACGGGCTCATGAACCTGGCGGCCGGGGCCGCCATGCCGCAGGTGAGAGCGGTTGCGGCCCAGCACCTGGGATGGCTCGGCGACGCGGCCGAGGGCCGGTCGATGGGCGACGACCACAACGCCGCCCACTTCGCCCTGCTCGCCCGGGACATCCAGCGCTTCGAGGAGCGGCCCCACGAGCCCTGGGCGCCGGCTGTGACGCCGAGCGCGCCCCCGGGAGCACCCATCGGCACCGCGCCCATGGACTGGATGGGTTTCGGGACCGGACTGGGCGGCCAGCTCACGGCTCAGGCGGGCCTTGCGGACCTCACCTGGCTGGACAAGCTGGTGCCGTTCTGCGCCTATGAGCAGTGGTGAGGGCCGAGGGTCGGCTCAGCGCAGTACGCGGAAGATGCGGTCGGCAACCGTCGTCATGAGGGGCGTGCCGACTGCCAGCAGGACGATCCCCGCGGTCTCTGCGGTGCGGGCCTCGTTGCTCCTCCCCTCGATGAGCAGGAGGTAGCCGGCGGTAGCCGCCATCGCGCTTCCGAGCGCGGCGGGGAGAAAGCGTCCCCTGGAGCGGTCGGTTTGGCCAGCCCACCCGGCTGAGTAGCCTCCGGCCGCGCTGGGCAGCGCCAGCGCCAGGATGCCCGTGCCCGTCGTCAGGATACCGGTGCAGCGCGGGCGGAGACCTCCGAGACCGGTATCGATCTCGAGGCATCGGCTGGCCAGACCGAGCCCGACCGCCAGGCCGACCGCGTTCCCCACCAGGGAGCTGGCGAAGACCCGCTCCCATCCGTAGCGCTCCTCCTCGAGAGACCAGTCGAAGCCGGTCGCGAGACGATCGGTGGCGGCTTCGCGCTGGCGCTGCGGACCCGTCTTGGTCTCCACCAGCAGAGCACCCCCTCCCGCAGCCATGCCGAACCGGGTCGACGCCTGCAGGGGCGACAGCAACTCCACGCGCGCTATGTCCTCGAGGGGCATCGAGAAGTAAAGCAGCGACGGCACCGCCGCCCTGACTCCGTCCACGTAGATGGATACGTCGTTGCATCCACCCTGTGCCGAGGTGGAGCGGTATTCGACACAGGACCCGGTTCTGCTCGATCGCACCCGGAGACCCGGCAGGTGCTGCGCGAGCACGTCGGACAGGGCGAGCCCGCGTCGGGCGGCCTCGCTGAGCTGCGCCGGCCCCACTTCGTTGATGGAGTGGCCGGTGGAGATCCTCCTCTGTTCCAACTCGGTGACTGCCTCCACGACGAGGGGCTCGAGTTCGATGGTTCGCGGTGCCAGGCGCACGTCGAGGCGAAGATCCTCGCCCGAATTCACGGCGATTTCGCGCGACTGGTCGCCAAAGGCGAGATGCTCCACCACCAGGATGTGCGCCCCCTCGGGCACATCCGTGAAACGGAACATTCCGTCAGCGTCGGTCACGGTGGAAACGCCGAGGTCGTGCAGGCGCACGACGACATCGGCGATGGGCTGGGAATTGTCCTGTTCGAGGACCCGTCCCGTCAGGGTCCCGGTTTGCTGAGCCGCAGCTGCGGTCGCGGACACCAGCGTCAGGACGCACAGCAGGCCTGCGCGCGGAAGGAGGGAAGCGTATCTCCCGCGCGCGCGCCGCGCCCCAACCGAGAGTCCGGGATGTGCGGCGTTGGATGCCGGTCGGGCCGGCCGGAGGGAAGTCATGCGCGAGCCTGTCGGGGGAAAGCGTACCAATGGAATCGTACCCTGCGGTGTTTCGGCACGTTCCGAACCGTGGCGGATTCCGGGGACCCCTGCACGCCCGGCGCGCGGAGGGTGCCCAAGCTGCCGCGGAGCTGCCGGCGAGGCCCCGATGTACGCTAGCGCCGCCGGCCCACCGGCGAGGCCCCGATGTCCACTCGAATGTCGCGCCACTTTCCCTGGCGATAGCGCGCCACGCTCAGGATGCAGCGGGCGGCGTGCCCCAGCAGAATCGCGATCCACACGTCCGTGGGTTCGAGCCCGCGCATCTGCTGCAGGATCGCGAGCAGACCGAGGGGAATCACCACCTGCGAGACGATGGAGATGAAGAGCGGGCTGCGCGTATCGCCGCTCCCCTGCAGTCCCCCAGTGTATGTGAGCGCGACGGTGACGAAGAGCCCCGAGACGCTCAGGAAGGCCAGCAGCTGGACTCCAAGGCCGGCCACGCGGGGATCCTCCATGCCGAAGATGGAGAGCAGGGCCTCGGGAACGAGCAGGAACATCGCTCCCACGGCGATGGCGACCCCCAGCCCGATGCGCGAAGCGACCCGCACCCCCTGGACGGCCCGTTCCGGGTGTCCGGCTCCCAGATTCTGTCCCACGACAGCGCCTGTGGCGCCCATCAGCCCCAGCGAGGTCCAGGTGATGAGCGAGAACAGCTGAACGTAGCCGACGGCGTACGCGGCCTGCGCCTCCGCGCTCAGGGCGAGCGAGCCGATGAAGCGCAGCAGCAGCACGCCACCGAGGTTCATGACCACGCCCTGGATGCCGGCGGGGAGTCCGAACCTGAAAAGCTGGCGGATGATGCCCCAGTCCGGGGCCAGCGACATGCCGCGTTCGAAGGAGACCACGGTTCTGTGCGAGAGGAGCAGCCACAGCACGTACCCGCTCACGATGACCCCTGAGATCACGCTGCCCATCGCCGCGCCCGCGGTGCCGAAGGAGGGGATGGGCCCCAGGCCGCGGATCAGGATCACGCTGAAGGCGATGTTCAGAAGGGTGAGGGCCACGCCGAGACGGAGTGGCGTTCGCGCGTCCCCGGCTGCGCGAAACGCTCCTCCGGCCATGAAGAACATCATGGTGCCGAAGCTGAAGACGAAGAGGATGCGCAGGTACGGGAGCGCCTCCTGCTGGACCTCGGCGGTCGCGCGCACGAGCCCCAGCAGGGAGGGAGCGAGGAAATACCCGAGGGGCGCGACGATGCCTATGGACAGAGCCGCGGCCGTAAGGAAGGCCTGGTAGACGGTCCGATTGACCTTGTCCCGGTCTCCCGCGCCGGCGAAACGGGCCACCAGAATGCCCATCCCCGTGAACAGCGAGGAGACGAAGGTGATCACGACGAGGTAGATCTGCGAGGACACGCCGATGGCGGCGTTGCCCGCGTAGCCCACGTAGTTGCCGACCATGGCATGGCCGACCAGGCCCTGCATGCCGGCGATCACGTTCTGCAGCATGGTCGGCCACGCGAGCATCCAGACCGCGAGCGGGACCGGCCCCTCTACGATGCTGCGGTCGAAGGGGCGTCCGCCGGTCCGCCGGGACATGTCGCGAACGACCCGCGCGGGTCAGGCCGGCGTGCCCTTTCTCCGGACGACCCGAAGGAGCTTCGCCAGGGGATCGTACGCCCTGTCCACGACGCGCTCCTTGAGGGGGATGATGGCGTTGTCGGTGATGGTGATGCTCTCCGGACACACCTTGGTACAGCACTTGGTGATGTTGCAGTAGCCCACGCCCTGGTCCTTGCGCAGGGTCTCGAGCCGGTCCCCGGTGTCGAGGGGATGCATCTCCAGCGCCGCCACGTGCACCATGAAGCGCGGCCCGATGAACTCCTCGTGCAGGTGGTGGTCCCTCAGCACGTGACATACGTCCTGGCAAAGGAAGCACTCGATGCACTTGCGGAACTCCATCACGCGGTCGACGTCCTCCTGGAAGATCTCCCAGGTGCCGTCCTCATGGTCGGGTTCGCGGGGCTGGAAGGCGGCGATGTTCTCCTTCACGCGGTAGTTCCAGGAGACGTCGGTGACCAGGTCGCGCACGAGCGGGAAGGCCTTCATGGGCTCGATGGTGACCGGCTCGTCCATGGGAAGGTCGCTCAGCCGGGTCATGCACATGAGCTTCGGCATCCCGTTCACCTCGGCGGAACACGACCCGCAGCGGCCCGCCTTGCAGTTCCAGCGCACGGCCAGGTCGTTCGCCTGCTCGGCCTGGATCCTGTGGACGGCGTCGAGCACCACCATCCCCGTGGTGGTCTCGATGGTATAGTCCTGGAATCCCCCGGTCTCCCCGTCCCCTCTCCAGACCCTGAACGTGCTCTCGGCCATTATCCCTGTTCCTCGATGATTCGGGTCAGCCGCCCGGGCAGCTTGCGGACCGGTTCCCTGCGACTCTTCATGTTGCCGTCCGCGTCCTTCCACAACACGAGGTTGTAGCGTCCCCAGTCCGGATCCTTGGCAGGGTAGTCGACCCGTGAGTGAGCGCCGCGGCTCTCCCTGCGTCCGATGGCGGCTCGGGTTGCGGCTTCGGAGACCGTGAGCAGACAGTCGAGGTCGAGGGCCGTGTGCCAGCCCGGGTTGTACTCCCGGTTGCCGGTCACCGCGACGTTCGCGGCCCGCTCCTTGAGCGCCTCGATGTCCTCGAGCGCCGACGCCAGGTCGTCCTCGGTGCGCACGATCCCGACCTGGTTCTGCATGAGTTTCTGGAGGTCTTCCTGCACCTGGTAGGGACCCTCCACGCCGTCGTTGGCGAACGGGGCCAGGGAGTGGCGCTCGGCCGCCGCGACCTGCTCGGGGTCGAGCGGGGGGGCGGCGTTCTCGCTCGCGAAACGGGCCGCGTACTCGCCGGCGCGCTTGCCGAAGACCAGCAGGTCGGAGAGGGAGTTGCCGCCCAGGCGGTTGGCGCCGTGCAGCCCCGCGGCGCACTCCCCGGCGGCGAACAGGCCGGGCACGTTGGACATCTGGGTGTCCGCGTCCACGCGCACGCCGCCCATCACGTAGTGCGTGGTGGGTCCCACCTCCATGGGCTCCTTCGTGATGTCGATGTCCGCCAGCGCCTTGAACTGGTGGTACATCCCCGGGAGCTTCCGGCGGATGTGGGCCGGGGCGTCGGACATCTTCTCCGCGATCCAGGCGATGTCGAGGAACGCACCGCCGTGCGGGCTGCCCCGTCCCTCCTTGACCTCGCGCACGATGCAGCGGGCGACGTGGTCGCGGGTGAGCAGCTCCGGGGGCCGGCGCGCGTCGCGGTCGCCGATCACGTAGCGCCACCCCTCCTCCGGGGAGTCGGCGGTCTGGTCCTTGTAGAGGTCCGGGATGTCGTCGAACATGAACCGGCGCCCCTCGGAGTTGCGCAGCACCCCTCCTTCCCCGCGCACCCCCTCGGTGACCAGGATGCCGCGCACGCTGGGGGGCCACACCATGCCCGTGGGGTGGAACTGGATGAACTCCATGTCCATCAGCTCCGCCCCCGCGTGGTAGGCGAGGGCGTGCCCGTCCCCGGTGTATTCCCAGCTGTTGGAGGTGATCTGGTAGGCCTTGCCGATCCCTCCGGTGGCCAGCACCACGGCCTTGGCGCCAAAGACCTGGAAGCGGCCGCGCTCGCGGTCGTAGGCGAAGGCCCCCGCCACCCGGTCGCCGTCCAGGAGCAGCCGCGTCACGGTGCACTCCATGAAGACGTCCATGCCCTGGTGGATGCCGTGGTCCTGCAGCGTCCGGATCATCTCCAGCCCGGTGCGGTCGCCCACGTGCGCGAGGCGCGGGTAGGCGTGGCCCCCGAAGTTGCGCTGCAGGATGCGCCCGTCGGGCGTCCGGTCCATGAGCGCGCCCCACGCCTCGAGCTCCCTGACGCGATCGGGAGACTCCTGCGCGTGCAGCTCGGCCATGCGCCAGTCGTTGAGGTACTGGCCGCCCCGCATGGTGTCGGCGAAGTGCACCTCCCAGCTGTCGCGCTCGTCCACGTTGGAGAGGGCTGCCGCCACTCCGCCCTCGGCCATGACGGTGTGGGCCTTGCCCAGCAGCGATTTGCACACCAGCCCCACCGAGGCGCCCGCCGCGGCGGCCTCGATGGCGGCCCGCAGCCCCGCCCCGCCGGCGCCGACGACCAGCACGTCGTGTTCGTGCCGCTCGAATTCGGCCATCAGAGGATCCTCCAGTCGGTCCAGACGCCCATGGAGCAGAGGCGCACGTAGACATCGCTGAACCCGACCCACACCAGGCTCATCCAGGCCCAGAGCATGTGCCTCCGGTTGAGGCAGCTCACGCCCCTGTGGGCTTCGCGGCGCAGCCGACGCCCGGAGAGCCTGTTCAACCCGCCGCCCACCAGGTGGCGCAGGGAGTGGCATCCGAAGGTGTAGCCGCCCAGGAGCACGACGTTGGTGAGCAGCACCAGCGACCCCAGGCCGATGCCGAAGGTCTCGGCCCCGCCCGGGCCCTCGAACCAGAACCCCTTCCAGGCGTCATAGGAGAGGATGCCGATGAAGATGACCGCGACGTAGAGGAAGTAGCGGTGGATGTTCTGCATGATGAGCGGGAACGAGTGCTCGCCCCGATAGCCCTTGCGCGGCTCACCGACCGTGCACGAGGGCGGGTCGGCCCAGAAGGCCTTGTAGTACGCGCCGCGGTAGTAGTAGCAGGTGAAGCGGAAGCCCAGCGGCGCCCACAGGATCATGAACGCGGGCGACCAGCGCAGCCATCCCAGCCATGAATCCGCCCACCAGGCCGGCGACGGCCCCAGCCAGGCATGGTGGGAGTCGCCCAGCAGTTCGGGTGAGTAGAAGGGGGAGAGGTAGTTGCCGAAGGTGTAGAACTCTCCCTGGAAGGCGGCCCAGGTGGAATAGACGCCGAAGGCGGTGAGTCCCGTGAAGACCGCCAGCGGCTGCAGCCACCACCGGTCCCGCCGCATCGTCCCCCCGAAGAGGCTGCGCGCGGGCAGGGAAGCTGGTGTTCGGACCGGAAGCGAGGTCGTGCCTGACGCCATTCCTATCCTCCTGCGAGCGCTCGTGAGGCGCTTCTGTGAGATCGTGGGCGGACCTGCCGGTCGTGGCTGCCGGGCGCGCCCTTCCGCCTTGCCGCGGCGGCCCCGCCGGAGCTCGGGGCGCACGGCTGCACAAGAATATCCCCGGGGCGGTCATAC
Source organism: Gemmatimonadota bacterium (assembly GCA_022825135.1). Taxonomy (GTDB): domain Bacteria; phylum Gemmatimonadota; class Gemmatimonadetes; order Longimicrobiales; family Gaopeijiaceae; genus BD2-11. The sequence goes on from JAJDYN010000029.1 coordinate 60,830, forward strand.
GCCAATACGCGATGCGGGATCGGAGCCGCGATCAGCGCGGCCGATTTCAACCGCCGGGGCGCCGGAGCACGCAGGCCCGGCTCCAGACGGCGTCGAACATCTGCTCGGTGAGCTTGCCCGTGAAGGTGTTCTGCTGGGAGGGATGGTAGGAGGCCAGCACCGTCAGGCCGGGACGGATGGGCACCTCGACGGCGTGGCCGAAGCGGGGGAGGGGTCTGGGGACCGGCTCACCCCGGTCGCGGAGCAGGCGCAGCACCACCGAGAAGGCGAAGGCGCCGAGCGCGACCACCACGCGCAGGTCGGGCAGCAGATCCCATTCGCGTTCGAGGAACGGGCGGCAGGCGTCACGCTCGGTGATCGTGGGCCGGTTTTTCGGCGGAGCGCAGCGGACCGCGGCGGTGATCCAGGCGCCGTTCAGGGTGAGCCCGTCCGCGCGCGACGTCGAGTCCGGCTGCGAGGCGAGGCCGGCCCGGTGGAGCGCCCCGTAGAGCAGGTTGCCCGAGGCATCGCCCGTGAACATGCGCCCGGTGCGGTTGGAGCCGTGCGCACCCGGCGCCAGCCCCACCACCACCAGCCAGGCAGCGGGGTCGCCGAATCCGGGCACCGGGCGGCCCCAGTACTTCTCGGTGGCGTAGGCCGCCCGCTTCTTGCGCGCGACCTGCTCCCGCCATTCGACCAGGCGCGGACAGCGGCGGCAGGCGCTCACTTCGGTGGCCAGGGCGGTGAGGGGGTGAGTGGGGGTCACGATCGGCGGAGGGGGCGGTGATTCGGGCTCATCGCTCGCGACCGGTGTAGAGGTGTAGGACTCCCGGCTCTCCGGAGGCCGCGTCCTCCTCCAGCACGGTGCCGATCACGACCGCGCGCGCGCAACCGGCGGCGCGCAGGGCCTGTACGCACGCATCGGCCCGGTCGGCGGGGACGCTGGCGAGCAGCCCGCCCGCCGTCTGCGGGTCGAAGAGGAGCTGAACTTCGGAGTCGCCGAGCATCTCGGGGGCGGCGCGCACCGAATCGAGAGCGCGCAGGTTCTGCTCCTGGAGCGAAGAGAAGATGCCGAGCCGGGCCAGTTCGAGCGCGCCGTCCAGGAAGGGCACGCCGGCGAGGCCGACCGAGACCTCCACCCCCGAGGCGCGCGCCATCTCGAGCAGGTGGCCGCCGAGCCCGAAACCGGTCACGTCGGTGGCGGCTGTGGCTCCGTGTTCGCCGAGGATCAGCGCCGCCGCCCGGTGGGACTCCTGCATGCCGGCGAGCGCGGCGTCGATCCACAGGCTCTGCGCCCTGCCCCGCATCTCCGCGGCGAGGATCACGCCGGTGCCGACCGGGCGGGTGAGCACCAGCCGGTCGCCCGGACGCATGCCTGCTTTGCGCAGCAGATCCTCCGGCGACGCCGTCCCCGTCACGGAGAACCCCATGGCCAGCTCACCCCCTTCGCTCGTGTGTCCGCCCACAAGCGCCACCCCGTCGCGCTCCAGAACCTCGAGCGCCCCGGCCATGAGCTGGGTGAGATCCTCCTCCATCTTCTCTTCCGCGGCGAGCGGGAGCGTCACCATCGCCATCGCCGCCACCGGCTCGGCCCCCATCGCAAAGACATCGCCAAGCGCGTGATTGGCGGTGATGCCGCCGAAGAGGAAGGGATCCTCGACGAAGGAGCGGAAGAAGTCGACGCTCTGCACGGCGACCTGCCCCGCGGGAACCTCGACCACCGCCGCGTCGTCGGGGGCGTCCAGTCCGACCAGCACCTGGGAATGGCCGCGGGCGCCCAGCCGGGCGAGCGACCGGAAGAGCAGTTCGCTGCCGACCTTGGAGCCGCATCCCCCGCAGCGCATCGCGGGACCGGGCCCTGATGACGCAACGTACCGGCTGTCGCCCCCGGCTTCAGCCTTCGACGCGCCTGCGGCGGCCGGGCCATCGTCGACTCCTTCGCCGTCCATCGATGGCAACTCGGTGTAGTCGCGGATGAAGCGCCGGTCGATGCGGTCCTTCCAGGTCCAGACCCAGCGACCCGCGACCGTCAGCCCGTTGCGGGCGGCGACGGCATGGCGCCGGCCGGTCGAGATCAGGCTCAGGTATTCGCGCTGGGGCCGGAAGCCGGCCAGCGGCGCTCCGCGCAGGCGCCTCTCGAGATTGCGGGCGAGCGGCGGGCCCTGGCGAACCGCGAAGACGCCCGCCTTCGGACGCGGATACCCTTCGACCGCGGCGATATCCCCGGCGGCGAAGACATCGGGATGGGACAGGGTCTGCAGGGTGTCGCGCACCCGGATGAAGCCCCGCTCGTCCACCTGCAGGCCGGATTCCCGGGGCCAGTCCGGGGCTCCCGCGGTCGTGACCCATAGCAATTCGTCGAAGCTGGCGCCGGAGCCGTTTGCGAAATGCAGGCGATGGCCGTCGACCCGCACCACCCGGTGATCGGTGTGAACCACGATGCCGTCCTCCTCGAGGATCCGCGCGAACAGCGCGCGCATGCGCCGGGGGTATGCGGGGAGGATTTCGGCGGAATCGGTGAAGAGTTCGATGCGCACGTTGTCGTGGGGCCGCCCGGCGGCTTCTGCGGCGCGCGCGAGCCCGTAGCGGATCGAGAGCGCGACCTCCACGCCTCCGGCACCGCCGCCCACAATCCCGATGGAGACCGAGCCGGAGGTGCCGGCGACACGCTCCCGGAGCTGCGTCCAGCGCGCGAAAAAACCGTCGATGGGCTTGACCGGGACGACCGAGCCCTCCGCTCCCTCGACCCGGCGCACCCCAGGTGCCGAACCCGTATTCAGCGAGAGCACGTCGAAGGCCAGGGGCGGACGCCCTGCGCACAGCACGTGCTTGTCTTCGAGATCGATCCCAACCACCTGATCGCGCAGAAACCGGGCTCGAGCGAAGCGCGCCAGCGGGGCCAGATCGATGTGGGCGTCCGAGAAGGCGTAGTGGCCGGCGATCAGCCCCGGAAGCATCCCGGAGTAGGGAGCGTTCGATTCCCGCGAGATGAGGGTGAGTCGGACGCCCGGCATCGGCTTCATGCCGAAGTGCTTGAGCACGGCGACATGGGTGTGCCCGCCGCCGACCAGCACGAGATCCTCGGTCACCGGTCGAGGCGGCGACCCCATGGCACCCCTGCGCATGGCCTGAAGATGCCGCTTTGGCGAGGAGTCGTTCAAGGTTCGGGCTCCCCGGAAGATGACGCGGGCCGGAGGCGCGGGCGCCCCTTCCGCCCCCGGCAGCCTACGGTCCGACCCCTTCCCCGCGCGCAATCAGCTCCGACGGAAGCAGGGCCGCGTGCATGAACTGGTGGACCGGGGTGGCCACCCCGCACTCGCGGCCCAGGCGGACCACCGCGCCGCTCAGTTGCTCCAGCTCCGACGGCCGGCCACTCGCGATGTCGCGGTGCATGGAGGGGATGGAGCCGTGAGGGAGGCCGTCCAGGAAGGCCAGCGCAGCCGCGACCGCGCCCTCCGGCAGGCGCACCCCGCGGGCCTCGGCCACCGCGGCGGCCTCCTCCATCGAGCGCCGCAGGAGGTCGCGTGCGGCCGGGTTGGCGCGCACCCGGCCAAGCGGCACCCGCGCCACCGAACACACCCCGCTCACCGGGGCCATGAGGAGGAGCTTGTGCCAGAGCTCCGCCTCGATGTCGTCGGAGACCACGACGGACACCCCCGGGGCCCGCTCCAGCGCTTCCGCCAGCCGGTCGCAGCGGCCGGTGCGCCGTCCGTCCCGCTCCCCCATCACGATCACGGGGTCGATGCCGGTGTGCCGGATGCGGCCGGGCTCGACCAGCTCGCACAGGATGCGGGTCAGGCCGCCGGCTACCGCCTCGGCGGGCAGCGACCGTTCCAGCTGGGCCGGCGCCTCCACTCCGTTCTGGAGCGGCACCACCACGGTGTGCTCGCCCACCAGCGGCCGGAGTGTCCGGCCGGCCGCCTCGACCTGCCAGGTCTTGGTCGTGACCAGCACGGCGTCCGTCTCTCCGAGCGACGCGGCGTCATCGGTGGCGGCCACGCGCTCCAGGCGCACCTCCCCGGCGATGCTCTCAATCCGCAGACCGTCCGACCGCAACGCCGCGAGGTGGCGCCCGCGCGCGACGAAGACGACTTCCTCTCCCGCCTCGACCAGGCGGGCTCCGAAGTAGCAGCCGACGGCGCCGGCTCCGTAGATCACGATTCGCATGACCTGCTCCCCAATCTGAGACCCGCAGGGAACCGCGCGCGGCATGGCGGCAGCGGCACGCCGGGCGAAGGGAGCCCGCCTGCGCCACGCGCGACCACACCCCTCAGGCGCACCCTTTCGTGCGCCCGGACAATTATCTTGGAAGCGCGAAAAGGAAAGTTCCGCATCCCCAAACCTCTGGAGGTTCCCGGCATGTCCAACCGGTTTCGCGTCGAGCGTGATTCGCTGGGCGAAGTTCACGTTCCCGCCGATGCCCTCTACGGCGCCCAGACGCAGCGCGCCTTCGAGAACTTCCCCATCAGCGGCCAGCGGTTCGGGCGCCGGTTCATCCAGGCGCTCGGGCTGATCAAGAAATCCGCCGCGCGCGTCAACCGCGAACTGGGGTACCTGGACGGCCACGCCGCGCGGGCGATCGCCGGGGCTGCCGACGAGGTCGCCGGCGGCGACCGGGACGGCGAGTTCGTGCTCGACATCTACCAGACCGGCTCCGGGACATCCTCGAACATGAACGCGAACGAGGTGATCGCGGCACTGGCCAACCGCATCCTGGAGGGCTCGGGGGCCGCACCCGTGCATCCCAACGACCACGTCAACTTCGGCCAGTCCTCCAACGACGTGATCCCGACCGCCATCCACGTCTCGGCGCGCACCGGCATCGAGGAGGAGCTGATCCCGGCGCTCGAGCACCTGCGCGGGCTGCTCGCGGCGAAGGCGGAGGCCTTCGACGGCGTTCTCAAGTCGGGCCGCACCCACCTGATGGACGCCACCCCGGTGCGGCTGGGCCAGGAGTTCGGCGGCTACGCGATCCAGGTCGCGCGCGCCATCGAGCGTCTGCGGCACGCGTCGGCGGAACTGGCCGAACTCGCCCTGGGCGGCACCGCGACCGGAACCGGCATCAACACGCACCCCGACTTCGCGCGCCTCACTATCGAGCATCTCTCCCGCGAGACCGGTCTCGTGTTCCGCGAAGCCGAGAACCATTTCGCGGCGCAGGGCGGGCAGGACGCCTGCGTGAGCGTCTCCGGAGCCCTGAACGCGGCCGCGGCCGGCCTGATGAAGATCGCGGACGACATTCGCTGGCTCTCATCGGGCCCGACGTCCGGCATCCACGAGATCCGGCTACCCGCCGTACAACCGGGGAGCTCCATCATGCCCGGCAAGGTGAACCCGGTCATGTCGGAGGCACTCATGATGGTCGCCGCCCGCGTGGCCGGAAACCACACCACCGTCACCATCGCGGGAAGCCGCGGCAACTTCGAGCTGAACGTCATGCTCCCGGTGATCGCTCATTCGCTGCTGGAGTCGATCACGCTGCTCGCGGGGGCGAGCCGCGCCTTCGCGGACCGGTGCGTGGCCGGCATCGAGGCCAACCGGGAGCGGGCGCGCGAACTGCTCGACCGGAACCCCGCGATCGCGACCGCGCTCAACCCCTACATCGGCTACGACGCGGCCGCCACGGTGGCCAAGGAGGCCGCCCGCGAGGGCAGGGCGGTGCGTGATGTCGTGCGGGAGATGGGCTTGCTTGACGACGAGACGCTGGAGGAGGCGCTGGACGTGCGCGGAATGACCGAGCCCGGGCTGCCCGCGAAGGACCAGCCAACCGAGCGCGGCACCTCCCGGGAGAAGCAAGCCGGAACCAGCGGTAGCTAAACTAAATGAACTAAGCTAATTCCCGGGCCCCGAGAGTCGCGTAACCGCCTCCTCGAACGAGGAGATGCCTTCCTCCCCGGTCAGTTTGACCTCGCCGGTCAGTTCCCCGCCCCGGTTGACCACGAACGTGGGCGTCCCCTCGACTGCCAGCACCTGGGCCAGATTCATGTCGCTCAGGATGAGGGGCGCGACCGTGTCGCGGATGAGACAGGCCTGGAACTCCTCCAGCGGGAGGTTGATGTCGGCCGCGAACTGGAGGAAGACGGGGATCGGGTCCTGAAGCGGCTGCCACACGCTCTGGTTCATGTACAGGCGGTGCTGCATCGCCTCGAAGCCCTGCCGGTCGTTCAGCCCGCCCGCGCAGAGGGCGGCCTCGGCCGCGTGAAACCCGCGCATGAGACGGGCCAGCGGAAACATGCGCACCACGAAGTTCGCTCTCCCGGAGTCGACGAGGTTCGCCTTCAGCGAATCCGTGCGCAGAATGTAGAAGGACCGGCACGTGGGACAGCCGAAGTCGATGAACTCGTCGATGCGCGCCAGGGTGGAGTCCACCATGTAGATGCGCGAATTGTCGGCGCGCTCCAGGAAGTCCACGTCCACCACGCTGAGCGCGAGCCCGGCGGGAAGCTCCTGCTGCAGTGCGCTGGCGGACATGGGGATCGCCGCGGCCAGGGCGAGCGCCGCAATCATCGCCCGTCCGGCACGCTGATGTGTCTTCCGCATGGTTCAGCGACCTCTGGGAATCAGGCGAACGAAGCCGGCCTGGATCAGGAGGTCGAAGGCTTCGCCCGCGGTGACCGCCAACTCCTGGGTGCGGTAGTTGCGGCCTCCCAGCATATCGACTTCGAAGCCGATGGTGGGCAGCCTCCACTCGCGCGTGAACCGCTCGCGCGTCTTGCCGGAGACGTTGCCCAGCCGCGTGCGGCCACCGCCGGTCGAGATGTAGATGCGCGCGTCGTTGAAGTCGAGGTTGTCCACAAAGATGGTGATATCCCGCGATGGCTCGGCGCCGATGCCGGGCGGCGGGCGTCGCTGTCCCGCGCACCCGGCCGCCAGCAGGGTCGCCAGTACACAGAAAGCGAACAGGGGTCGAGTCGTCATGATACCTCCTCCCGCGGGGACCGGAGCCGGGTTGCAGCCGCCGGTCCGTGGTTTCCTGCCTTTGTACATTGTATCGCGAGCGGCGCGCGCCTGCTACCGAAACAGGCCCTGGCGAGCGGGCCCGGTCCGGGCGCGGCGTGGACGGGGTTGCCCGCGTCCGGCTCGCCGATGAACCTGGTTCACGGGCCGGGCCGGCGCGCACGCGCTCGCGGCGGGCAGGCAGGCAGAGGATCATCTCCAAGGCTCAGGATGCCGATGACGGACGGAGGGCGGACGGCTTGGGCAGGGTGACGCGGTTCCCGGACGACCTGGTGGAGCGCATGCCGGGAGGCGATGCGATCACCCTCGTCGTGGTCGACGGGGTTGGCGGGCTTCCCCACCCCGCCACCGGCCTGACCGAACTGGAATCCGCGACCACGCCCAATCTGGACGCGATGGCCGCGGAGAGCTCGCTGGGCATGCACGTCCCGGTCGCGCCCGGGGTCACGCCCGGGAGCGGCCCCGCCCACCTCGCCCTGTTCGGGTACGATCCCGCCCGCCACCTGGTCGGACGCGGTGTGCTGGCCGCGCTGGGGGTCGGGATTCGCCTGCGCGAGGGGGACGTGGCGGCCCGGCTCAACCTGGCCACCCTCGACCGGCGGGGCCGCGTGACCGACCGCCGCGCGGGACGGCCCGACAACGCGGAGGGGAGGCGGCTGGTGCGCCGGTTGCGGGCCGACGTGACCGCGCCCCCCGGGGTGGACCTCCACTTCCAGCACGTCATGGAGCACCGCGCGGTCATGGTGCTGCGCGGCGACGAGCTCGGCGCGGACGTGTCCGACACCGACCCGCAGCGCACCGGCATCCCGCCCCGGCCTCCCCGGGCGCCCGACGGCGACCAGGCTTCGGCATACACGGCGCGGACCGCCGGCCTGATTCTCGCGCGGGCGGCGGAGGTGCTGGCGAACGAGCCTGTCGCCAACGGCCTTCTCGCGCGCGGGTTCGCCGAATACCGCGCGCCGCGGGGCTTTTCCCGGCGGTATGGGCTCAAGGCCGTGGCGGTGGCGCGCTATCCCATGTACCGGGGGGTGGCCAGCCTCGTCGGGATGGAGCTCGCCGGAACCCCGGCCTCGGATGAGGAAGCGGTGCAGCTCATGCGGGGCGCCGCGGGACACGCCGATTTCCGCTTTTTCCACTACAAGGCCACGGATTCCCGAGGGGAGGACGGGGATTTCGAGGGCAAGGTCGCCGCCATCGAGGCGCTGGACCGTCTTCTTCCAGGGCTGGACGACGGCGGCGTGGTGATCGTCACCGGTGACCACAGCACTCCCGCCACCATGGCCGGTCATTCCTGGCACGCGGTGCCGCTCCTGATCCGGTCGCGCCACGCCCGGCCGACGGGGCGCCGCCTTACCGAGAACGCGTGCCGGCAGGGCGACGTGGGCACCATCGCCGCGCGTCACATCATGTCGCTGGCCTTGGCTCACGCCGGGCGGCTGGCGAAGTTCGGCAGCTGAACCCCTCGCCTTCCGCCACCAGGTAAGCGCCCGTGATCTCCATCCCCTGCGAAGAGCACCGTCTGGAGAACGGCCTCAGGATCGTCCTTTCCCCGGAGCCCTCCGTGCCCATCGTCGCGGTGAACCTCTGGTACGACGTGGGTTCCAGGAACGAAGGCCGCGGGCAGACGGGTCTGGCCCATCTCTTCGAGCACATGATGTTCCAGGGCTCGCGCCACGTGGCCGGCAACCAGCACTTCGAACTGCTGGAGGGCGTGGGCGGATCGGCCAACGCGTCCACCTGGTTCGACCGGACCAACTACTACGAAACCCTCCCCGCGCATCACCTGGAACTGGCGCTCTGGCTCGAGGCGGATCGCATGGGCTGGATGCTTCCCGCACTCACCGCCGAGAAGCTCGAGAACCAGCGCGACGTCGTGAAGAACGAGCGCCGCCAGCGCTACGACAACCAGCCCTACGGCGACTGGGATGAGCGCATGCTGGCGATGGTGTATCCGCCGGGACATCCCTACCGCCATCCGGTCATCGGCTCCCTCGAGGACATCGACGGGTTCGCGCTGGCTGATCTCGAGTCGTTCTTTCGCGCCTACTACGCCCCGGACAACGCCGTGCTCACGCTCTGCGGCGGCTTCGAGTCCAGGCGCGCGCTCGAATGGATCAGGCGCTACTTCGGCGACATCCCTCCGGGAGCCGGGGCGCGGATGATCCCCGGAGACACGGACGCCGAGCGCGAGAACCCCGTCGATCCCGGCCAGACGGTCGAGGCCGAAGTGCCGCTCGCGCGGGTCTACGCCGGGATGCGCGTGCCCACCTTCGACGATCCCGCCTTCTACGCCGCCGATGTCGCCGGCGACATTCTCGGCAGGGGACGGGCATCGCGTCTCCACCGCTCGCTCGTGCTGGAGCGCCGGCTCGCCAAGGATGTCGCGGCACACGTTTTTCCGTTGATGACCGGAGCCGCGATGATGGTGGTTCAGGCGACCGGCAACCTCGGAATCGATCCCGGGGAGCTGGCGGCGGCCGTAGTCGAGCAGATCGACGCGCTGAGCTCTGTCTCTTCCCGGGAAGTCGCCAGGGCCGTGGCCATGGCCGAGACCGCCATCCTGGGGCAACTCGAGGTCGTGGCCCGGCGGGCCGACCTGCTCTCGATGTTTGCGACCCAGTTCGGAGATCCGGGCCGGATCTCCACGGAACTCGATCGCCTGCGCGCGGTGACCCCGGCGGCGGTTGAAACCCTGGCCGGAGAGCGCCTCGGGCCTGAGAACCGGGCGATTCTGACGTACGTGCCCCGGGCATCCGCATGAGTCCGGCGCGCTTCCGCCGCACACCGCCGGAGCCGGGACCGGTTGCACCTTTCGCGGTACCGGGGGTGCATGCCGCGAGTCTCGCTTCCGGGCTGGAGGTGCGAACCGCGCGCCGGCCCGGGGTTCCCCTGGTGACCGCCCTCCTGGTCATGGATGCGGGCGAGGCGACGGTCGATGGGCCGCAGGCCGGGCTTGCGGTGCTGGCCGCCAGGGCGCTCCATGGCGGAACCGTCCGCCGCTCGGCGGTGGAGCTGGCGTGCGCTCTCGAGGACATGGGTACCCACCTGGCGACCTCGACCGGCTGGGATTCCACGGTGGTTTCGCTGACCTGCGCGGCCGATCGGTTTTCGAGTGCGCTCCGGCTGCTGTCCGAGGTGGTGCTGACTCCCGGGTATCCGGGTGAGGAGGTGGAGCGCACCCGCGAGCAGCAGCTGGGAGGGATCCGACAGCGCAGAGTGTATCCCGCGCAGCTCGCCACCGCCGCCGCGGCCCACTTCTTCTTCGCCGATGGCACCACCTACGGACGGCCGATGGCGGGCACGGAGAGGACGGTTGCGGGCCTGGAGCGCACGCATGTGGCCGCCTTCGCCGGCAGCCGCTACATGCCGCGGGGAGCCGCGCTGGTGGTGGCGGGCGATGTCACGGAAGCAGAAGTGACGGATCTCGCAACCGAGTGTTTCGGCGGCTGGCGGGGGCGGGCGGCTCCCGTCGAGGCGACGGCCGGGCCCCGCTTCGGCGAGCGCCGAATCGTGATCGTCCATCGCCCGGGCGCGGTTCAGTCGGAGCTGCGCATCGGACATGCCAGCGTGCCGCGCGCGACGCCCGACTTCTTCCCGCTGATCGTGCTCAATTCCGTGCTCGGGGGCGCCTTCACCAGCCGCCTCAACCTGAACCTCAGGGAGGACAAGGGCTTCACCTACGGCGTGAGTTCGCGCTTCCTCCTTCGGCGCGCGGGCGGGATGTTCCGCATCGCCACGGCGGTGGCGACCGAAGTCACCGCGGCGGCCGTGCGGGAGGTGCTCGCGGAGACGAAGGCGCTGGTCGCCGACGGGCCCACGCCCGCCGAGGTGCGCGGCGCGCGCGACTACCTGGCGGGCATCTTTCCGCTGCGCATGGAGGCCACGGCCCAGGTCGCGTCCGGCATCGCAAGGGCGTTCGTGCACGGCCTCCCGGCCAACTACCACGCGCGCTACCGCGAGCGGGTGCGGGGGGTGACGGTCGACGACGTCGCGCGCGCGGCCCGCCGCCGGCTTCACCCGGACGCCCTGACGGTCGTGGTGGCGGGTGACGCCGACCGGGTGGCGCCGGAGCTCGAGTCGCTCGGCCCGGTCGAGGTCCACCACGACTTCTGATACGCGCATGCCCTGCAACGCGGCGATGGCGACCCATGGAAAGGACCGCCGGGACGGGTGGATGCACGATCACGGGGGCGCGCGACGGGATACCGCTTCGGGCAACCCCTCGCCGTCCAGTCGCACCCAAGTGTCCACAAGGCAGCACGCCTCGTGCGGTCGCTCGCGGGATGCGGGCGGATTCGCTCGCGCCCCCGGCGCGCGGGGCATGATGACCTGACGGGAGAAGTCGTGTCGCACGAACAGGAGTTGCACCCATACGAGTCCGCCGGGCGGGCGGTGTATCCGGGAGGAGACAACGTTCGCCATCCGGGGCCGGACCAGGTACCGGGACCGGACGGCACGGGACGCCTGTCGGGCGTCGTTGTGCACGCCGGACGCGTGGTCCATCTGTCCGTCGACCGCGTGCGCTTTCCGGACGGCTCGGAGGGCAGTCTGGAGCTCATCCGGCACCCCGGCGCCGCCGCAGTTGTGCCCTTCGTGGACCCGCCGGGGTCGCCCGATCCCGTGATTCTGCTTCTCCGTCAGTACCGCTACGCCTCGGGCGGATACCTGTATGAAGTGCCGGCCGGGCTGCCGCAGGGGGCGGACGAGGCGTGGGCGGAGTGCGCGCGCCGGGAGCTCGCGGAGGAGACCGGATACGCCGCGGCGCGAATCGACTACCTGACGCGAATCTTCACGACGCCCGGTTTCACCAACGAGGTCATCCACCTGTTCCTGGCAACCGGCCTCTCGGCGGGAGACGCCTCCCGCGACCCGGACGAGTTCATCACCGTGCAGGAGTTCCCGTTCTCCCGCGCCCTGGAGATGGTGCGCACAGGCGAGATCGTGGACTGCAAGACGGTCGCGGCCCTCCTCTACACTGCCGCCTTCCGCAGAAGCTCGGCCGCGGACGGCGTCGTCCACCGGGAGGAAGACGGCCGTCCTGTCCCGGGGACGCGATCGGGGCGCATCTCCGGGGAGGCCGCGTGATTCGGCTGGTACGAAACCTGCAGGCAGGAGTCTCCTGTACGAGGGCACGAGAAGCCACGTCTGGCAGCGGAGCCACATGAATACCCAAAAGAGCCTGGCAATGACGCCCGCGAGGCCGGCCCACGAGACCCGGGACGCCCTCAGGAAACTGGACGACAGCGCGGTCGTGAAGCAGTTTCTGGAAGGGGAGCAGCGAGCCTTCGGAGTCCTTGTGGACCGCTACGACAATCGGTTGGTCAACTTCGTCTACCGGACCATTGGCGACCGCGAGCGGGCGCAGGATCTGGTACAGGAGACCTTCATCCGCGTCTACCGCCACCTGCATCGCTTCGATCCTACCAAGAAGTTCTCCACCTGGATCTACACCATCGCCAGCAACCTGGCGAAGAACGAGCTGCGCAACCGCTCGCGAAACCCCCTCGTCTTCTTCCAGACCATCAAGAAGAACTGGGAGGCGGACCACCGGCCGCTGGAATGGGAGGACAACTCCTACAAGCCCGACGACCTGTACCGCAAGCGGCACCTGCGAAAGGTCGTCGAGAAGGCCGTCAGCGAGCTGCCGGAGCATCACCGGGTGGTCTTCGTGCTACGCGAGCTCCAGGGGAAGACTTACGAGGAGATCGCCCAGATCACCGCGGTCAACCTGGGCACGGTGAAGAGCCGCCTGAACCGGGCGCGCAACAACTTCGCCCGCATCGTCGCACCCATGCTGGACTGAGCGGCGCGCGCCGGACGGCGCGCCCAGCCCGACCTCCCCTACAGCCTTCGCGAACGCCACCCGCGGCTCGGGTTGCGCGCCCGCGACAATCCCGGCCTGTCAGGTCCCTGGCAGCCTTGACCCCGGACGGGAACCTCGTCCCGCCCCTCCCGGTAGCAGACGTTCCATCGCTTTGTACGGAGTTTCCGTACCGCGAGCCCGCCGGGGAACCCGAGCGTTGCACTTCAAGTACAGAACTCGACGGGGATTAACGGGCCTGCCGGCGCGGGCTCAACTCGCCAGACCGGGGTTGAGCGGGCGCAGGCTCGCAAGAGAAGAATCGCAAGGATCGCGAGTACAAGAACGGACATGGATTGCAACGGCTTTCTGGAGCGCTTCTCCGAGTTCCATGACGGCGAAGCGACCGATGCGGACGCGTTCGAGCAGCACATGGCGGAGTGCGCGTGCTGCCGGCGCTACGCGGATACCGTGCAGCGGAGCCTGGCACTGCTGCGCGCCGTCCCCGGCGTGGCCGTTGGCGAAGATTTCCGTCCTCGACTCCAGCATCGCATCTACCACATCCAGGAGGATCTTGCGCGCCGCCGCCGCGGCGCGTCCTTCACCCGCCTGGGCGTGGCATTCGCCGCCACGATTCTGGTGGCGGTAGCCGTATGGGGACCGGAACTCGTTCGGGAGACTCCCGAGGTCGCGCTTCCGCCCATCGTTGTCTCTGCCCCCCCCTCGCAGCGGGCGGCCGCCCCTTCCGGCGCCGTGCGGTATCGCAGCATTCGCCTTCTGGACCCCGGTCTGGGCGGCGACGACCTGTGGACCACCCGCGCGCTCTACGAATACTCGGCCCTCTCCCAACGCTGACGGGGAATCCACGTCCCGGCAGGCCATGATCCCCGCCACCTATCGGCGCGCGCTCGGCGGGCACGGAGGCGGGGTCTTCTACCTCCACGGCGAGGACGACTTCCGCAAGCGGGAGGCTGCGAGGGAGATCGCCGAAGCGCACCTCGACCCCGCGACCCGCGACTTCAACTTCGATGTCATGCGCGGCCCGGAGCTGGATGTGCGCGATTTCGCCTCGGTGCTGGCCACTCCCCCCATGATGGCCGAGTGGCGGGTGGTGCTGGTCCATGGCGCGGAGGCGCTGGCCCCGCAGCCGGCGGCGCGCAAGCTCGTTCTCGACATGGCCGCGTCGCCCCCGGAGGGACTGGCCCTGATCCTGACCGCTACTCGGCCGGCGCGGTCCAGGGCGCGCTTCTACCGGGACATCGTGCGGGCTGCGCGCTCACTCGAGTTCCGTCCCGTGCGGGCGAACGACCTGCCCGGCTTCCTGGTCTCGTGGTGCCGCGACCGGCACGGCGCGGAGATGAACGAGGACGCCGCGCGCGCGCTGGCGGCGGCGGTCGGATCGGACATGGGCGTGCTGGCGCAGGAGATCGCCAAGCTGGTCGCCATGGCCCGCGGGGGTCGTCCGATTACGGTCGAGACGGTGGAGGAGGGAGGGATCCGGATCCCCCGCCTCGATCCCTGGCGCTGGTTCGACATGGTGGGCGGACGCGACTTTGCCGCAGCCACGGCCGCCCTTGGCGAGCTCTTCATGCGCGGCGAATCAGGCGTTTTCCTGGTCATGGGCCTCACCACCCACTTCCTCCGCATCGGGCTCGTGCTCGACCGCGGGCTGTCCGGGCTGGGGGCCGCGCTTCCTCCCCACCAGCGCTGGCTCGCGCGCCGCATCCAGGGGCAGAGCCGGGGCTGGAACCGCGAGAGCCTGGACGCGGCGCTGCTCGGTCTGCGCCGGGTAGACCGGCTGATGAAGGCAAGCGCCCTGCCCCACCATCATCTTCTGGAGGAGTGGCTGCTCGCGCAGCGTACCTCCGCCGGCGAAGCAGGTCGGCCGAGGCCTCTCCGCGCCGGCGTGCGGGCCCGGCGTGGAGCGGCCGCCGGGTAGGCACCGCGACTATCCGCGGACGCCCAGGCTCCAGACGAAGGCCGCAAGCGAACTGACTTCCTCGTCCGAGAGGCCCAGCCCGCCGCGGGGAAGCATCAGGCCCGGGTATTCCTTCGGCTCGAGAACACCGGTTTCGATGACCTCGATGATGCCGGCATAGCTGCCGTCCGAGTTGAGCCACACGTCGTCGGCGAGGCTCGGCGCCAGCTGCCCGCCCTTTCCGTTGGCCCCGTGGCACGCCGAGCAGGTTGCGCGGGCGTTGAAGAGGATCCTCCCCTCCGTAATGGACTCGAGGGTAACGCCGTCCGGAGCCGTCCCGGCGTTCAGGGCGGTGCTGAGGGCCTCCGGCATGGGGAGGTCCGTGTTGGCGCCTCCGGTTCCGCCGCATGCCGTCGCGGCAGCGATCACAAGTAGTGGCAAGACATGATTCGGCAATGATTTATCTATCATCGGAAACTCCGTTCGAGATTGGGTATCGCCGGGTGTTGGCGACACACCGGATGATACACCCGGAGTCGGGCAAGGAGCCGGCTCGATGACGCGGCGCTTCACCCTGCCGCGCCCCCTTCCGGGACGGTCTGCGACACCACAACTTGGATCATGCCCCAGCACCAGACCATGACCCGGGACACGCCCCTCATGCGCCAGTGGCGGGCCGCCAAGGCGCGCCACAGTGACGCCCTGGTGTTCATCCGGGTAGGCGACTTCTTCGAGCTCTTCAACGAGGACGCGCGCAAGGGTGCGCGCCTGCTCGGGCTGACCCTGACGACGCGCAACAACGGCGCGGCACGGCAGGTGCCGCTCGCGGGCGTGCCCGCCAGGGCGCTGGACGACTATCTGCGCAAGCTGGTGAAGCTGGGCTGCCGGGTGGCGATCTGCGACCAGGTCGAAGACCCCAGGGCTGCCAGGGGGCTGGTGCGCCGCGAGGTGGTGGAGACCATCACGCCGGGCACCGTGGTCCACGACGAACTGCTGGAGGCCCGGCGCAACAACTTCCTCGTTGCGCTCGCGCCCGCGGAGGGGCAGACGCGCGGTCTGGCGGCTCTCGACCTGTCCACGGGCGAGCTGGTGCTCGAGGTGGTGGGCGAGGAGGCGCTCGCCGCCCGCATGGGGGAGCTGGCGCCGGCCGAACTGCTCCTTCCCGCTTCCCTGGAAGGACGGGCTCCGCCGGGCGCGCCGCCCGATACGCTGCTCACCCGCCGCGACGACTGGATCTTCGGGGAAGAAGCGGCGCGCGAGGAGGCCCGGCGCGCCTACGGGGTGCTCTCCCTGCAGGGCTTCGGCATCGAGGCGGACGATGCGCCCGCGGTACGCGCCGCGGGCGCCCTGCTCGCCTATGTCGCCGAGATCCGGCCCGGCGGGGTGGGGCACCTGCAGCCTCCCGTCCTGCGCCGTCCCGGCTCGACCATGGTCGTCGATGAAATGACGCGCCGAAACCTGGAACTGACGGAGCCGCTGCGCCCCGGAGACCAGGGCGCCACCCTCATCTCGGTGCTCGACGACACCGTCACCGCCATGGGCGCGCGCACGCTGAGGAACTGGCTGCTGGCACCGCTCGTGGAAGCACGCGCAATCTGGACGCGTCAGGAAGCGGTGGCGGAGTTCTTCGAACGGTTCGAAGTGCGGCGAGACGTTCGCGGAGCGCTTTCCGAGGTTGCCGATCTCGAGCGGCTGGCAGGCAAGATCTCGCTCGGGCGGGTCCTGCCGCGCGACCTGCTCGGCCTGGCGCGCTCCCTGGACCGGATCCCACCGGTACGCCGGGCGCTGGCTGCGTCCGAACTTCCCCGGCTGCGGGAGCGCGGCGCCGGCCTCGACCCAATGGAGGACGTGCGCGAGATGCTCGAGCGGGCCATCGCCCCGGACGCGCCCGCGACGCTGCAGGAAGGCGGCGTGATCCGGTCCGGATATGACGCGGGCCTGGACGCGCTTCGCCAGACCCGCGCCGATGCGCGCACGTCGATCGCGACACTGCAGGCCCGCGAACGGGAGCGCACGGGCATCGGCTCGCTGAAGGTCGCCTACAACAGGGTCTTCGGGTACTACCTGGAGGTAACCAGGGCGAACCTGGGCCGGGTTCCGGACGACTACGTGCGCAAGCAGACGCTGGCGAATGCAGAGCGCTTCTTCACCCCCGAGCTGAAGGAGTGGGAGGGCCGCATTCTGGACGCGGAGGAGCGGATCGCCACCCTGGAGGCGGAGCTGTTCGCGTCGGTGCGGGGCGAGGTCGCCGAGCATGTGGGGCGGCTGCAGAAGCTCGGGCGCGCGCTCGGGCGCCTCGATGCGCTGGCGGGACTCGCGGAGGTGGCAGAGCACCGCGGCTACGTCCGGCCCGGGGTCCATTCCGGCTACACCGTCGAGGTGCGCGCCGGCCGGCACCCGGTGGTGGAGGCGGTGATGCCCGCGGGCAGCTTCGTCCCCAACGACCTGGTGCTGGACGAGGACGGCCGGGTGGTCGTCCTGACCGGCCCCAACATGGCGGGCAAGAGCACCATCCTGCGGCAGGTGGGGCTCATCCAGCTCCTCGCCCAGATGGGGTCCTTCGTGCCCGCCGACCGGGCAAGGCTGCCGGTCTGCGACCGGGTCTTCACCCGGGTCGGGGCAAGCGACAACCTGGCCCGCGGCCAGTCGACCTTCATGGTCGAAATGAACGAGTCCGCCGCGATCGTCCACGGCGCCACCGCGAACAGCCTGGTGCTGCTGGACGAGATCGGCCGCGGCACCTCCACCTACGACGGGGTCTCCATCGCGTGGGCGGTCACCGAGCACCTGCACGAGGTGGTGGGCGCCAAGACCATCTTCGCGACCCACTACCACGAGCTCACCCAGCTTGGCGAACTGCTTCCCGCGGTGCGCAACCTGAACGTGGCGGTGCGCGAGTCCGGCGAGGACATCGTCTTCCTGCGCCGGCTGGAGGAGGGAGGCGCCGACCGGTCCTACGGAATCCAGGTGGCGCGCCTCGCGGGCATGCCGCCGGCGATCGTGGAGCGGGCGAAGGAACTTCTGGCGGAACTGGAGGGAAGACGTACACGTGACGGAGGGTGTCTCGGGCGTGAGGGTGAACATCGGCCCTCTTCGGCCGTGGAGCCCGGCCAGCTTTCCCTCTTCGCCGCGGAAGCGGAGCTGTCCGCCCGCCTTCAGGAGATCGATCTCGACAACATGACTCCACTGGAATCCATGACGCTGCTCGCGGAGCTGCAGCGCCTCGCGCGCGGGGCGCGCGAATGATGCCGTCGCCGTGCCCGCACCCGCGTTCCCGGGCCGGGACCGGGCGCCTGGCCTTCCTGGCCTTCGGGGTCCCCGCTCTGGCGGCCTGCGCCGGCGACGCCGAGGTGGAGGAGCCCGCGCCGCTCGGCGACGCGATCCCCATCGAATACCCGCTCGAAATGTGGGATCAGGGAATCGAGGGCGAAACCGTGCTCCAGGTGCGCGTCAACGAGCTGGGCGAGGTGGATTCCGTCGCGGTGATCGAGACCAGCGGCCACGAACCCCTCGATTCGGCCGCCGCCGAGGGCGCGCGTGCGATGCGCTTTCAGCCCGGCCGAAAGGGCGGCCGCGACGTCCCGGTATGGGTACGCATCCCGGTGCGGTTCTCCCGGCAGTCGAGCCCCGAATCGTGATGCGCGGCACCGCGGAGGGATCGCGGCCATGAGCGTCCGCCACCGCGAGCCGTACGACAATGTCATGGAGATGGTGGGGTGGACCCCGCTGGTGCGGCTGCACAAGGTGTCCGCCGACTGCCGTACTCCCGTCTACGGCAAGTGTGAGTTCATGAGCCCCGGCGGTTCGGTGAAGGACCGCATCGGGCTCGCCCTGGTCAGCGCGGCGGAGCAGGACGGGACGCTGCGGCCGGGAGGCGTGATCGTCGAAGCCACCAGCGGCAACACCGGGCTGGCGCTCGCGATGGCTGCGGCGCCCCGCGGATATCGCTGCATCTTCACCATGCCCGACAAGATGAGCCAGGAGAAGGTGAAGCTGCTGCGCGCGTTCGGGGCGGAGGTGGTGATCACCCCCACCGCCGTCGGGCCGGATCACCCCGACCACTACCAGCAGGTCGCCCGCCGCATCGCCCGCGAGACTCCCGGCGCGGTGCTCGCCGACCAGTTCTACAACCTCGAGAACCCGAAGGCCCACTACGCGACGACCGGGCCGGAGCTCTGGGAGCAGAGCGGGGGCCGCATCACCCATCTGGTGGGCGGGGCGGGCACCGGGGGCACCATCTCCGGCGCGGGCGCCTACCTCAAGGAGAGGAACCCGGCGGTCGAGGTGGTGGGCGTGGATCCGGTGGGATCGGTGATCTCCTCGTTCTTCAACACCGGCGAGATGGGGGAGGGGCACCCCTACCTGGTGGAGGGGCTCGGCAACGACAAGATCCCGGGCGCGCTGAACCTCGACGTCGTGGACGCCTACGTGACCGTGAAGGACGGCGAGGCCTTCCGCATGGCCCGGCGGCTCACCACCGAAGAGGGGCTTTTCGTGGGCGGCTCCTCGGGGCTGAACACGCACGCGGCCGTGGAGCTGGCGCGCGGGCTGGACGACCCGGAGGCCTTCGTGGTCGCGATTCTGTGCGACTGGGGAGAGCACTACCTTACCAAGATGTACGACGACGAGTGGATGCGGGAAAACGGCTTCCTCGAGCGCACGCGCAGGAGCGTCCACGACCTGGTTCGGGCCAAGGAGGCGCTGGGCTTCCGGCTGCTGACGGTGAAGCCCTCCACCCCCGTGCGGATGGCGCTGTCCACGCTGAGCAGCCACGGGGTCTCGCAGCTCCCGGTGGTCCGCGGCGGGGATTGCGTGGGCTCGCTGAGCGAGGGGCGGCTCATGGCGCGGGTCATTCAGGACCCCGGAGTGCTGGACGACCCGGTGGAGACCGTCATGAGCTCGCCCTTTCCGGTCGTGGACAGCCATCTCGACGCCGACAAGGCGACGCGGCTGTTGACCCGGGAGAATCCCGCGGTCCTGGTGAGGACCAACGGCAGGCTGGAGGACATCCTCACCCGCTTCGACATCGTGCGAACGCTCACGGGAGCGGCGGGTTGAGCGGCCGCCCCGCGGGGGATGCGGTGATGAAGGTCGCCGTGCTCATGGGCGGCACCTCCGAGGAGAGGCCGGTGTCGCTCGTCTCCGGCGTCGAGGTCGCCGCCGCCCTGCGCGGCCGCGGTCATGAGGTGGTGGCGGTCGACCCCGCCTCGGGGTTGCTCAGCCGGGAACGGGAGCTTGAACTGCGCGAGTCGGGGGTGGCCCGGGAGGTGCCGCCTTCCGCGGGGCCGGGCGGCGGGGATCCTCTGCTCCTTCTCGACGAGGCGTTGCGGGCGTGCGCGCCCGACGTGGTCTTCCCGGCCCTCCACGGGGGCGCCGGGGAGGACGGCACGGTCCAGTCGCTGCTCGACCTGATCGGGGTTCCCTATGCGGGGAGCGGGCACACCGGCTGCGCCCTGGCCATGGACAAGGACCTCACCAAGCGGCTGCTGCGCGACGCCGGGATCGCGACCCCCGCGTGGATCACGGGACACGTGTCCACGGAGCGCGTCGTGGCCGAGCTGGGGCTGCCCCTGATCGTCAAGCCCCCGAGGGGCGGGTCGACGCTGGGCCTCACGCTGGTGCACCGCGCCGACCAGATCCCGGCCGCGGAGGAGCAGGCCCTCGCCTACGGCGGCGAAATCATGTTCGAGCGCTACGTTCGGGGACGGGAGTTGACCGTCGGGATTCTGGGAGACCGGGCGCTTCCGCCGGGCGAGATCATCCCCGAAAACGAGATCTTCGACTACGAGTGCAAGTATCAGCCGGGCATGGCGCGCGAGATCTTCCCGGCCCGCATCCCGGAGGACGTAGCCGCCACACTCCGCCGACAGGCGCTGGCGGTGCATCGCGTCCTCCGGCTGGAGGGCTTCAGCCGGGTCGACTTCATCCTGGACTCCGCGGGCACCCCATGGTGCCTGGAGGCCAACGCGCTGCCTGGGCTCACCCCCGCCAGCCTGCTCCCGCGGGCCGGACGCGCCGCCGGGCTGTCCTTCGGCGAACTGTGCGAGCGCATCGCCCGCCTGGCACTGTCCGGGCGCGCCGTGTCCGTCACCGCCGGCTCGCGCGCATGACCTGGTCGTCCTTCGAGCCGGGTTACGGAGCCTCCGTCCTCACGCCGTGGGTGAAGCGGCTGCTGATCGCCAACGCCGCGATCTTCCTGTTCATGTGGATCAGCGGAAGCGCCGGCTTCTTCGTGGAATGGTTCGCCTTCCGGCCGTCCCGAATCCTCACGCGTCCGTGGGGCGCGCTCACCTACATGTTCCTGCACGCGGGCTTCTGGCATGTGTTCATCAACATGCTGATGCTGTTCTTCTTCGGCATGCCGCTGGAGCGGCGCTGGGGTTCGCGCGAGTTCATCAAGTACTACCTGCTGTGCGGACTCGGAGGAGTGGCGCTCAGCTTCGTCTTCCAGTCCTCTTCGATCATCGGCGCGTCGGCGGCGGTGTACGGCCTCATGGTCGCCTTCGCCATGACCTGGCCGGACGCGCCCATCTACATCTGGGGGATCTTTCCGGTCAAGGCGAAGTGGCTGGCCGCCTTCCTCTTCGTGGTGAGCACGCTGAGCGCCTTCGGCGGAGGAGGAGACGGAATCGCGCACTTCGCCCACCTGGGCGGGCTGGTCACGGGGTTCGTCTATCTCAGGACCGACTGGCAAACGCCAGCGTGGCTGCGGGGACGCGGCAACGCGGGTTCCTCCGGTGCGGGCGGAAGAAGTGGATCCAGTGCGCCCCCCGGACCGCGATCAACGCGCCCGCAGAGTTCCTCCGGTGCGCGGGGAGGCTGGCGGAGGACAGACGAAGAAGCCCTGCTGGACGAAGTGGACGCCATCCTCGACAAGATCTCGCGCAGCGGGATGAGGTCGCTCACGCGCAAGGAACTCGAACTTCTCAACGAGGTTTCCCGCAGGCGCCGCTCTTCCTAGGTTCCGCTCCCGGCCGTACCCGCCGGAACCACGACGCCGCGCGGCTCCCCTCAACTCAACACTTGTTTTTCAGGAGGTCAGATGGCGGAAGGGAAGGAATACCTGACGGAGGACATTCGCAACGTGGCCGTACTCGGCCACGGCGGCTCCGGCAAGACCATGCTCGTGGACGCCCTCGCCTTCGTGGGGGGCACCGCGCGGCGCAAGGGCAATGTGGCGGAGGGTCATGCCCTCACCATGACCGCCCCCGAGGAGATCCAGCACGGGATCTCGATGCAGCTCACTCCCGCCTTCAGCGAGTGGAAGGGAACCAAGATCAACCTGATCGACACCCCCGGCTACCTGGACTTCACCGGGGAGGCCCTGGCGGCCGTTCGGGTGGCGGACGCGGCCGTCATCGTGGTGAGCGCGACCTCCGGCGTGGAGGTCGGGACCGAACGGGTGTGGCGCTACTGCGAGGAGCGCGGCATCCCGCGCATGTTCTTCGTCTCGATGATGGACAAGGAGCACGCCGACTTCCGCAAGGTATTCGAGGACATCAGGGAGAAGCTCGCGGGAAGCGCGCTGCCGGTGGAGATACCGGTGGGCGCGGGACCGGACTTCCGCGGAATCATCAACCTGTTCAGCGGGCGCACGCACATGTATCGGGATGGTTCCGTCACCGGCGAATACGACGAAGCCGACGTTCCCGGCGGCCTCGAGGACATCTTCGAGGAGTGGACCACCGAACTGCAGGAAACCCTCGCGACCACCGACGAGGAACTCCTGGACCGCTATCTGGAGGGTGAGGAGATCACGCGCGAGGAAGCCCTCGAAGCCATGGCCATCGCGATGGGGCGGGATGAGGTGGTCCCTGTCTTCTGCGGATCCTCGACGCGCGTCTACGGCATCCGGGCGCTGCTGAGCAAGATGGTCGAGCTCTTCCCCGACCCCTCCGAGTCGGGCAGCCACTCCGCCTCCCGTCCGGGACTCGACCAGGAAGCGGAACTCCAGGCGACCGACGACGGGTCGTTCGCGGCACTGGTCTTCAAGACCGCGACCGAGCCGCATGTGGGGGAACTCTCGTACTTCCGCGTGTTCAGCGGCGTCGCGGTCAACGGGATGGACGCGCACAATGCGGGCCGCGGATCCAGCGAGAAGCTGAACCACGTCTCCATACCGCTGGGACGGGAGCGCCTGGAGGTGCGCCGGCTGCATGCGGGGGACATCGGGGTGGTGGCAAAGCTCAAGAACACCGCTACCAACGACACGCTGTCCTCGCCCGGCAGGCCTCTCGTTCTCGACAGGATCGACTTCCCCAAGCCTGATGTGTCCGTGGCGATGAAGGGCGTGACCCGTGCCGACGATGACAAGATCGGCGAAGCCCTGCAGAAGCTGCACGACGAGGATCCCACCTTCCACGCCGAGTTCAACCCCGAGCTGGGACAGACCATCGCGCGGGGACTCGGGGAGCTGCACCTGGATGTCCAGATGCAGCGCATGAAACGCAAGTACAACGTCAGCGTCGAGACCGAGCAGCCCAGGATCGCCTACCGGGAAACCATCACCCGAACCGCGGAAGGGCGCGGACGCTTCAAGAAGCAGACCGGCGGCCGGGGTCAGTTCGGCGACTGCTGGGTGCGTCTGTCGCCACGCCCGCGGGGCGACGGCTACGAGTTCGTGGACAACATCAAGGGAGGCGTCATCCCCGGGAAGTACGTCCCGTCGGTGGACAAGGGCATCCGGGAGGCGGCCGGAAAGGGCATCCTGGCCGGGTTCGCGCTGGTGGACTTCGCAGCCGAGTGCTACGACGGCTCCTACCACTCGGTGGACTCCTCCGACATCGCGTTCAAGGTAGCCGGGTCGCTGGCCTTCCGCGAAGTCGCGGCCAGGGCGGGTCCGGTGCTGCTGGAACCGATCATCGAGGTGGAGGTGTCGACCCCGGACGAGTACATGGGCGACATCATGGGCGACATCACGCAGCGTCGCGGCAAGGTGCAGGGCATGGTGCCCGGCAACGGAAGCACGACCGTCCAGGCGCTCGTCCCGGAGGCCGAACTCTACAAGTACGCCACCGCCCTGCGCTCCATGACCCAGGGGCGCGCTCACCACACGCGCACCCTCGCCGGCTACGAACCGATGCCCGCGCACGAGGCCCAGCAGGTGATCGAGGCGCTCAAGGCGGAGGAGTAGCGCAGGAGGCAGCCCGTGGCCGGACACAGCAAGTGGGCCAAGATCAAGCGCACAAAGGCCGTCAACGACGCCCGGCAGGGCCAGATCTTCACCAAGCTCATCCGGGAGCTGACGGTGGCGGCGCGCGACGGAGGGGGCGATCCCGGCTTCAACCCGCGCCTGCGCCTGGCGGTGGACACCGCCAAGGCCGCCAACATGCCCCAGGAGAACATCGAGCGGGCGATAAAGAAGGGGACCGGTGAGCTCGCCGGCGTCAACTACGAGGAGGTGGTCTACGAAGGCTACGCGCCCGGCGGGATCGCGCTCTACATAGAGACCCTGACCGACAACCCCAAGCGCACCGTGGCGGCGGTGAGGCACCTCCTCACCAAGAACGGGGGCAGCCTGGGGACGACCGGGTCGGTGGCCTGGCAGTTCGACCGCAGGGGACAGATCTACATCGAGGCGGCCGAGCACTCCGAGGAGGAAGTGCTCGAGGCGGCCCTCGAGGCGGGGGCGGAGGATGTGGCGCGGGAGGGCGGCGACATCATCGTCACGACGGAGCTGGCCTCCTTTCACCAGGTTCAGGACGACATGCGGCAGGCCGGAATCCGCATCGCGCAGGCCGAGCTGGCGATGATTCCGCAGAACGAGGTGGACGTGGCGGGCAAGACCGCGGAAAGGCTGGTGCGCCTCATGGAGGCGCTCGACGGATCGGACGACGTTCAGAAGATCTCGTCCAACGGCAACATCGACGAGGAAACCCTGGCCCGGCTGTCGCAATGAGGGTCGGCCGGCCGCGAAGCGGACAGTGAAGGCGCCCGACGGGACGCTCATCGTGCTCGGGGTCGATCCGGGCACGGCGCGCACCGGCTACGGGGTGGTCGCCAGTGGCCGGCGCACGTTGTCGCTGCTCGAGTGCGGGGTGGTGCGCACCCGGCCCCGGCGCCCGCTTGCGGACCGCATCCGCCATATCTTCGAGGCGCTGCAGTCGATCATCGAGCGCTTCGAGCCCGGCGTGCTCTCCGTCGAAAAGGTGTTCCAGGGGAAGAACCCGCAAAGCGCGCTGACGCTCGGCCATGCACGCGGCGCCGTCCTGTTGGCGGGCGCGCTTGCCGGGATCCAGATTGCCGAGTACTCGCCGACCGCGATCAAGAGCGCGGTCGTCGGCACCGGCCGAGCCACGAAGGAACAGGTGGGGTTCATGGTCAAGACGCATCTGCGGCTGGTCTCCGCACCGACGCCCGACGATGCGGCCGACGGGGTGGCGGTCGCGCTCTGCCACTGCCTGATCGGAGACCGGCCCGGGTGATCAGCCGGCTGCACGGGGTTCTGCTCGAGCAGGACATGGATTCGGTCGAAGTGGAGACGGCGGGCGGCGTCGTGTACGAGGTTCACGTGCCTGCCACGGTGGCGGGGCGCCTGCCCCCTCCCGGCTCGCAGGTGCGGCTGCGCACGGTCCAGGTCGTGCGCGACGACTCGATCGCCCTGTACGGGTTCCTGGAGGCCCACGAGCGCGACATGTTCCAGCGCCTGCTGGGAACGACCGGGGTCGGGGCCAAGCTGGCGCGCGAGATGCTCTCCACGTACTCCGCCCGGCGTCTGGCACAGGCTTTGGCCAACAAGGAGACGGCCGTGCTCACGCGGGTGAGCGGGGTGGGAAAGAAGACGGCCGAATTGCTCATCCTGAGGCTGAGCGACAAGGTGCGCGACCTGGCGCTGACTCCGGACAGCGGCGGGGCGGCGCCTCGGGGCGCGCGCGAGGCGGTCAACGCCCTGGTGGCTCTGGGATACTCCTTCGCGCAGGCGGATGAAGCCGTGCGCGGCGTGGTGGACGGCGGCAAGGCGGAAGATGAGATGAAGACCGAGGAACTGATCCGGCGGGCGCTGGAGCACATCGGCCGATGACGGATCGCTACGACGTCACCACCCCCCGGGAGCTCTCCGGGGAGGGTGCTGCGGAGCGGTCCCTTCGCCCGGCCAGCCTGGCGGACTTCATCGGCCAGGCGAAGGTCCGGGAGACGCTTTCGATCGCGATCGCGGCTGCACGCAGGCGGGGCGACGCGCTCGACCACCTGCTCTTCCACGGTCCTCCCGGACTCGGCAAGACCACCCTGGCGCTGCTGCTCGCCTCCGAAATGGGGGTCGGGGTGAAGATGACCTCCGGGCCGGTGCTGGAGAAGCCGGGAGACCTGGTGAGCATCCTCACCAACCTGAACGCCCGGGACATCCTCTTCATCGACGAGATCCACCGGCTGCGGCCCATCGTCGAGGAATTCCTCTACCCCGCCATGGAGGACTTCCGCGTCGAGATCCGGCTCTCCGACGGACCGGCGGCGCGCACCGTCACCATGCAGATCGAGCACTTCACCCTGGTGGGCGCCACCACCCGCTTCGGGCTGCTCACGGAACCGATGCGCGCGCGCTTCGGGATGGTCGAGCGGCTCGGTTTCTACCGGCCCGAGGAGTTGACCCGGGTGGTTCAGCGGAGCGCGGAGATCCTGGGGGTGGACACGACGGAAGAGGGCGTCTTCGAGCTTGCGCGCCGCGCGCGGGGCACCCCCCGGGTGGCCAACCGGCTGCTGCGGCGGCTGCGCGACTACGCCGAGGTGCGCGCCGACAGCGTGATCAGCGGCGAGGTTGCGCGCGCCGGGCTCCGGCTGCTCGAGGTGGACGAGTACGGGATGGACGAGATGGATGCGCGCGTGCTGCGCACCATCATCGAGAAGTTCGACGGGGGCCCCGTGGGGCTGGCTTCGCTGGCGGTTGCGCTGAGCGAGGACGAGGGAACGCTGGAGGAGGTCTACGAGCCGTTTCTGATCCAGAACGGCTTTCTGGAGCGCACCCCGCGCGGGCGCAAGACCACCGAGCGCGCCCACCGGCGGTTCGGCCATCCATCGGCCGGGAGGGAGGGGCGCCCGGACCCGGGAGCGGGCGGACAAGGCCAATCGTCGCTCTTCCGGTCATGAAGGCCGCACGCGAAGCCATCCACGACTTCGGCTACCACCTCCCCGAGGACCGCATCGCGCGCTACCCGGCAGCGAGGCGCGACCAGAGCCGCCTGCTGGTGGCGCCCAGGTCCGGGGGACCCTTCGAGCATCGGGTGTTCCGCGATCTGCCCCGTCTGATGCGCGCCGGCGATGTCCTGGTGGTGAACGAGTCGCGGGTGCTTCCCGTGCGCCTGCTGGGAGCCAAGCCCACCGGGGCGCGTGCCGAGGTCCTTCTGCTGCGGCCGCTGGGGGAGGAGCACCTGTGGGAGGCGCTGGTGCGGCCGGGCGGCAAGCTCAAGCCCGGGCGCACCGTGGAGGTCGCTCCCGACCTGGTGGTGCACATTGTCGACTCGACCCCCGACCACGGGCGCATCGTGCGCGTCGAGACCCCGCTGACGGTCGAGGAGGCGCTCGAGCGCCACGGCCGCGTGCCGCTACCCCCCTACCTGCGCCGCCGGGACGAACCGGTCGATCACGCGCGCTACCAGACCGTCTACGCGCGCACGCCGGGTTCGGTGGCCGCCCCCACGGCGGGCCTCCATTTCACCCGCGAGCTCATGGATGCGCTGGAGGCGGGCGGGGTGCGCATCGCGCGCGTCACCCTGCACGTGGGGGTGGCGACCTTCCGCCCGGCGGGCCCTTCCGGCGGCGACCCGCGAGGTCCCGGAGAGGAACGCTACCGCATCCCCCGCGAGGCCGCCCGGCGGGTCGCGGCGGCGCGCGCCGGCGGAGGGCGGGTGTGGGCGGTGGGCACCACGGTGGTTCGGACGCTGGAGAGCGCGGCCGACGGGACGGGCGGGGTGCTGGCGGGCGGCGGCACGACCGACCTCTTCATCCGCCCGCCCTTCGACTTCCAGGTCGTCGACGCCCTGATCACCAACTTCCATCTGCCCCACTCGACCCTGCTCATGCTGGTGTCCGCCTTCGCCGGCCATGAGCGCACCATGGACGCGTATCGCGAAGCCATCGACCACGGGTATCGGTTCTACTCCTACGGCGACGCGATGGTGATCTCGTGAGTGGCGACGTGGCTTCGGCCTTCTCCTTCACCGTCGATGGTCGCGTCGAGCACGCACGTGCCGGGGTGCTCTCCACGCCTCACGGGAACGTCGAGACTCCCGCGTTCATGCCCGTCGGCACCCTCGCCAACGTGAAGATGCTGACCCCCGAGGAACTCCGGGACCTCGGGGCGAGCATGGTGCTGGCCAACACCTACCACCTCTACCTGCGCCCGGGGGCCGAGGTGGTGCGCGAACTGGGGGGACTCCACGCCTTCATGCGCTGGCCGGGCCCCATCCTGACCGACTCGGGCGGCTTTCAGGTCTTCTCCCTGAGCCGAATCAACCGTATCCACGACGACGGCGTCGTCTTCCGGAGCCACATCGACGGCTCCCGCCACCACTTCACGCCCGAAAGCGTCATCGACGTCCAGCGCGCCCTGGGCGCGGACATCATCATGGCGTTCGACGAATGTCCGCCCGGCGACGCCGACCATCCGTCCGTCGCGCGGGCCAACCGGCGCACCCTCGCCTGGCTGGAGCGGTGCGCGCGGCGCTTTCGGGCGACCGCCAGGGAGCAGGTGCCCGCTCAGGCGCTCTTCCCGGTCCTTCAGGGCGGTGTCTTCGAAGATCTGCGGCGCGCGTGCGCGGCCGATGCGCGTGGCATTGCGGACTGGCACGGCTTCGGGATCGGAGGGCTCAGCGTCGGGGAGAACAAGGAAGACATGTGGCGCATTCTGGAGCTGCTGGACGGCGAACTGCCGGGCAGCCGTCCGCGCTACCTCATGGGGGTCGGCTATCCCGATGACCTGCTGGAAGCGATCGCGCGCGGCTGCGATCTCTTCGACTGCGTGGCGCCCACCCGCAACGCGCGTCATGGCACCGCGTGGACCTCCGGCGAGGGCCAGGTGAACGTGAAGGGCGCCCGTTTCCGGACGGACCCGGATCCTCTCGACCCGGGGTGCACGTGCTATACTTGCCGCAGGTTCGATCGCGCATACCTGCGCCATCTGCTGGTCGCGGGGGAGGGGCTGGCGCAGCGGCTGCTCTCCATCCACAACCTGAGTTTTCTGGTGCAGCTGGCATGCGAAGCCCGACGGCGGATCATCGATGGCTCCTTCCCGATGTGGCGCGCGGAATGGCTGCTCCGGTATCGTAGTGCGCGGGCGAAGAAATAGAACATCAACCACCGGCCGCGGGCCGGCGCATCATCGGAGGAACGGATCTTGGCACTCTGGATCGCGATATCGGCCCAGCCGCTCCTGCCGGCACCCCTTGCGGGGGTGCCCCAGGGCGGAGGAGGCGGCTTTGTCTTCTTCATCCAGCTGATCGCGATCATCGCGATCTTCTACTTCCTGCTGATCCGGCCACAGCGCAAGGAGCAGCAGCGGCACCGCGCGATGGTGGCGGCGCTCAAGAAGGGGGACCGGGTGGTGACCGCAGGCGGGATCGTCGGCAAGGTGATTCACGCCCAGGAGCAGCACCTCACCATCGTGACCGCGGAAAACACCCGCCTCGTGATCGAGCGCTCAAAGATCGCGACGCTCACAAACCCGCGGGACTCCTGACCGTACCCTGAATGGCACTGCGCAGGATCGAGCTGTACGGCAGCGAGGCGTTGCGGCGTCCGGCGGACCCGGTCGACGACATCGATGACGAGGTGCGCGCGCTGGTGCGCGACATGTTCGAGACCATGTACGACGCGAAGGGCATCGGGCTGGCCGCGCCGCAGATCGGCGTCTCCCGGCGGGTCATCGTGCTGGACGTGGAAGAGGAGGCCGGCGAGTCGAACCGGGTGGCGCTGGTGAATCCCCGGCTGGCGAGCTGGACGGCGAAGAAGGACAAGCAGACGGAGGGGTGCCTGAGCATTCCCGGGGTGGAAGCCATCGTGCGACGGCCGGTATCGGTCGTTGTCGACGGCAGGGACCCGGAGGGACGGGGTGTGCGGCTCGAGGCGGAGGGCCTCTTCGCGCGCGCGCTGCAGCACGAGATCGACCACCTGGACGGCGTGCTCTTCGTCGATCGGCTGAGCCCCCTCAAGCGGCAGTTGCTGCTCAAGAAGTGGAGGAAGCTGCAGGCCGAAGCCGCGGAGCCGTGAGGGTTCTCTTCTGGGGAACGGCCACCTTCGCCCTTCCCTCCCTCCGAAGCCTTGCCGATGCAGGCCATGAGATCGTGGCCGTGGTGACGCAGCCCGACCGCCGCGCGGGCCGGGGACGGCGCCCGCGGCCCACGCCCGTGAAGGAAGCCGCCCTCGCCGCTGAGTACCCGGTCTTCACCCCCGAACGCCCGGGCCGCCCCGCCTTCCTGGCGCGCATGCGGGCCCTCCGGCCCGACCTTTCCGTGGTCGCCGCCTACGGCCACTTCCTGAGCCGCGAGGCACTGGGTCTCCCCGCCTTCGGGTCGATCAACGTGCACGGGTCCCTGCTCCCCGCACTGAGAGGCGCGGCTCCGGTGCACTGGGCCATCGCGCGCGGACACCCCGTCACCGGGGTCACGATCATGCGCATGGTGAGGGCGATGGACGCGGGCCCCATCCTGCACCAGGAGAGAACGGACATCTTCCCGGACGAAACCGCGAGCGAACTCTACGAGCGGCTCGCGCGGATGGGCGGCGGCGGACTGGTGCGCGCCCTGGCGATGATGGAGGAAGGCGCGCTCGAAGAGCACCCCCAGGACCATGCGCGTGCTACCTTCGCGCCCCGTCTCTCCCGCCGGGACGCCCGGGTGGAGTGGGCTCGGCCCGCAGGGAAGGTGGCTCGCTGGATGCGCGCCATGGACGCGGTGCCCGGAGCGTGGAGCGAGCTGGACGGCAGCCCCCTCAAGCTCTTTCGCCCACGCGTGGTCGAGGGCGATGCGCAAGCGGGAGGAGAGGGGCCGGGGCCCGGCACCGTGATCGCGGCGGACCCCGGCCAGGGATTCCGGGTCGCGACCGCGGAAGGTTCGGTAGAGGTGGGCGAGGTGCAGCCGGCCGGCAAACGGCGCATGCCCGCCCGCGACTGGCTGCGGGGCCGGGCGGCCCGCCCGGGGCAGGTGTTGCGATGATGCCGCGGCTGCACGTCGTCACCGACGACCGCATCCTGGCGCGGACGGACTTTCCGGCGGCCGCCCTGGAGGTGCTCGAGGCGGGCGGCGCCCGGGTCGCGCTCCATGTGCGCGGGCCGCGCACCTCGGGACGCGCGCTCTACCGGGCCGCCGCGGACCTGATCCGCCCGGCGCGCCGCACCGGCGGATGGCTGGTGGTCAACGACCGCGTGGACGTGGCCCTGGTGCTGGGCATCGGCCGGGTTCACCTCGGCGGCCGGTCGATGCCCGCGTCGGTCGCCCGCCGCCTTCTCGGACCGGATGCCCATGTTGGTCGCTCGATCCACTCGGCCGCCGAGGCCGGTGGGGATGACGGCCGGATCGATTATCTTTTTGCGGGATCGGTGTTCGCGACCCCCTCCCATGCGGGGATCGCGCCGGGGGGAGTCGACGTGGTGCGCGCCGTCGCGGCCGCGAGCCGCGCGCCCGTCGTGGGCATTGGCGGCATCACCGCCGCACGGGCGCCGCAGGTGCTCGCCGCCGGCGCCCGCGGAGTGGCGGTGATCCGCGCCGTGTGGGACGCGCCATCGCCCCGGGATGGCGTGAGGCGTTTCCTGGATTCGTGGCCCGGGGAGGGAAGACTACCGGCATGGACGGCACGGTGACCATCCGCTTGAACGGAAAGGCACGAGAGGTGGCCGCGGACATCACCGTGTCCGGCCTCCTCGACGAGTTGGGCCTGGTCCCCGGGATGGTGGTCGTCGAACGCAACCGGGAAATCCTCGCCCGTGAGAGCTACGCGACGGTGCGTCTGAGCGAGGGCGACCGGCTGGAGCTGGTCCACTTCGTGGGCGGCGGGTGATGCTCCCTTCGGTTGGGAGGCCGCGGCGAGCGAACCTGGACCCCTGTCATCACGCCGAGCCGGATAACTCAGTAGATAACAGTATATGTCAGTAGACACCAGTTACGGCGGACGAAGCGAAGAGGCGGTGATGTCGAAACAAGCGAGCGCCGACACCCCGTTCGTGGTCGGGAGCAGGGAGTTCGCCTCCCGCCTGATCGTGGGGACCGGCAAGTATCCCGACAACGAAACCATGGTGCGGGCCATCCGCGCCAGCGGCACCGACATGGTGACGGTCGCGGTGCGGCGGGTGGATCTCGACCGCACCCGGGAGGAAGGCATCCTCCATCATCTCGACCCGCGGGAGTTCTTTCTCCTCGCCAACACCGCGGGCTGCTACACCGCCGACGACGCGATCCGCTATGCGAGGCTGGCGCGCGCCGCGGGGTTCAACGAGTGGCTGAAGCTGGAGGTGATCGGCGACGAAACCACCCTGCTCCCGGATACCCGGGCGACCCTCGATGCCGCCCGGGTGCTCGTGGCGGAGGGGTTCAAGGTGATGGCCTACACCAACGAGGACCTCATCACCGCGCTTCGCCTGGAGGACGCGGGGTGCGTGGCGGTGATGCCCCTGGCGAGCCCCATCGGCAGCGGCCTCGGGTTGCTCAACCCGTACTACGTGCGCGCGATCAAGGAGCGCTGCGACGTCCCCATCGTCGTGGACGCCGGGGTGGGCACCGCCTCGGATGCCTGCCTCACCATGGAGCAGGGGGTGGACGGGGTGCTCATGAACACCGCCATCGCGGCGGCGCGGGATCCCGTGCGCATGGCGGCGGCGATGCGGGAGGCGGTGGTCGCGGGCCGGCTCGCCTACCTGGCCGGCCGCATGCCCGTGCGCGAGGTGGCGGTCCCCTCCTCCCCGCCGCTGCCGGAGTAGCACGCGCGGGCCGGCGAATGGGCGCGGGCGGGTCGCGCGATGCAAGAAGGGTCGCCTTCCGGGTGCTCGCCGCCTGCACCCGGGGCCAGCGTCTGGATCGCGCTCTGGACACGCGCGCGGGCGCCCTTTCCTCCCGCGACCGGCACTGGGTGCACGCCCTGGCCTACGGGGTGGCGCGGCTGCGCGGCCGTCTGGACTACACGATCGCCGTGCACGCGCGCCGCCGGATCGAGCGGCTCGATCCGGCGGTCCTCGACCTGCTGCGCATGGGCGCGTACCAGCTGCACTACATGGAGGGCGTACCCTCGTATGCGGCGGTCTCGTCCACGGTGGAACTGGCACGCGCGGCCGGCGCGGGAAGGGCTGCGGGACTGATCAACGCCGTCCTGCGCGCCTCGGCGGGCGCGGGACCGGCCGCGGAAGCCTTCCCCGGCCGCGAGAGCGACCCGGAGGGCCACCTCGCGCATTGGCACTCCCATCCCCGGTGGCTGGTGCGGCGATGGCTGGCGCGCTGGGGGGCCACCGCCACCGAGGCGCTCCTGCGACACGACAACCGGGTGCCGGGGCTCTTTCTGCGCCCTGTGGGCATCGACCTCGAACCCGCCCTCGACCGGCTGCGGATCGCCGGCCTGACCGCAACCGCGGCCGGGCTCGGCTCCGGTTGCCTGCGTCTCGCGGCCGGGACCGACCCGGCGCGCGCGATCAGCGCCGTTCCCGGCGTGATCCAGGACCCCGGCGCCGCGCTGGTGGCGCGCTACGCCGACCCGCCTGCGGGCGCCCTGGTGGCCGACCTGTGCGCCGCACCCGGGGGCAAGGCGCTGGTGCTCTCGGAACGCGCCGGGTACGTGCTGGCCGCCGACCCTTCCCCGCCGCGCCTGAAGCTCGTCACCGCGGCCGCCTCGCGCCTCGGAGCCCGTGTGGGCGGCGTGGTCGCGGACGCGGGCTCCGCACCCGTGCGCGGGGCCGACCTCGTCCTGGTGGATGCGCCGTGCAGCGGCACGGGCACCCTGGCTCGCCGTCCCGACGCCAGATGGCGCTTGACCAAGGCGGATCCCTCGGCCCTGGCCGGCGTGCAGGCCCGGCTCCTGGCGGGCGCGTCCCGTGCCGTTCGCGCGGGGGGACTTCTGGTGTACTCCACGTGTACATTGGAGCCAGAGGAAAACGACGAAATCGTGGAGGGATTCCTGACCCGGCACCCCGAATTCCGCCTGGATGCTCCCGGAGACATGGATCCGCGCGTTCTCGACGACCGCGGCCACCTGCGCGTCCTGCCGCAGAGCACCGGTTTCGACGGCGCCTTCGCCGCGCGCATGCGGAGAATCCGATGAAGCTGGGAAGCTCGATCGGGCGGCGCAGGCCGGCCCGTCGCGGGCGGCGCAAACGGCATTCCGCGGGCAGGAAGAGACGCCCGGCTTCCCGGCGAAGACGTCCGGCCGGCGCCTTCAGGCGCGTGCTGAGCGGCACGGTTCTGCTGGCCGTGATGTTCGGTCTCGGCTACGTGGTCGCCACCCGGATCGTATTCCCGGTGCCCGCTCCGCCTCCGGATCTGCTGGGCGTGCCCGATCTGATCGGACTCGACCTGGATGACGCCGTCGGCCGCGCGGAGGTGGCGGGGCTCGCGCTCGGCGCGGTCGACTCGATGTACCACCCCTCCTCCGCCGCCGGCTCCATCCTGGGCCAGAGCCCGCTGCCCGGCCAGCTCGCCCTTCCGGGAGCGGCCATTGAATTCGCTGTCAGCCTGGGCCCGGAGCGCCGCGCCGTTCCCGACATGATGGGCCAACGCGAGCGGCGGGCGCGCGTCCTCCTCGGAGCGAACGGCTTCGCGGTCGCCGTGGACTCCGTTGAGGACGAGGAGCCCGCGGGCGAAGTGGTCGGCATGGAACCGGAGGCCGGAGCGGACGTGACCCTGCCCTTCGAAGTCCGGCTCACGATCAGCCTGGGGCCTCCGATGGTGGAGATGCCGCTCCTGCTCGGGCAGAGCGAGGAGGAAGCCCTCCTCCTGCTCGATTCCCTCGGGCTCTTCGTCACCGAAATCGAACTGGAAGCGCTTGTGGGAACGGACCCGGGCGTGGTGATCGAGCAGGATCCGCCCCCCGCGAGCACCGTGGAGGCGGGGTCCGAAGTGCGGCTGGTGATCGGCGACCGGGCGCTGCTGCCGGCCGAGCTCCCCCGGACCGACACCACCGGAGCGCAGGAACAATCACCATGAGTGCGAACATGATAAGAGTGATACCGTTACAGGTTCGATCCGCTGGTTTCGAGAGGCCGTCGACATGACTCACAGACCTTCGCGCATTCCGTACCTGGTGGCCGTGCTCGGGGCCGGTGCGCTCGTTCTCATGGCCTGGGCGGGCCGGGGACGGTTTCAGCCCGTCGGCCTGGGCACCGACGCACCGGCCTTCACGATCTCCGACCTCCGGGGGAACCCCGTTTCCCTGGAGGAACACCGCGGCCGGGTGGTGCTGGTCAACATCTGGGCCACCTGGTGCGGCCCCTGCATCGTGGAGATGCCTTCGATGCAGCGCCTCTACGAGCAACTCGAAGGCCAGCCGTTCGACATCCTCGCGGTAAGCGTGGACGCGGCACAGGGCGAGCCCGACGAGGCGGGAAACATCGGCGGCGACGTGGCGCGCTTCGCTCAGGAGCACGGGCTCACCTTCCGGATCCTGCAGGACGCCTCCGGGCGGATCCGGCAGACCTACCGAACCACTGGGGTCCCCGAGTCCTTCCTGATCGGCAAGGACGGGGTCATCTACAAGAAGATCGCGGGAGCAACCGAGTGGGATTCCCCGGAAAATCTCGAACTGATCCAGAGGCTGCTGGCAAGCTGAGGCTGCCATGGCAGGCATCCGAGTCGGGGCGAAACTCGACTCCGATGCTTGCCGCGCTCGCACTCGCCGTCGTCCTCTGGGTAGTGGTGCAGATGGAGCAGCCGGAGCGCCGGGCGTTCGACGGCGTGCCGGTGCGCGTGCAGCTGAACGATCCCCAGTGGGCGGTCGCGGGCACCCCGACACCCTCCAGCGCGACGGTTCGGCTTGCGGGCACGGCCCGGCAACTCCTGCGTCTTGCCGGAAACCAGCCCTCGATCATGGTTCCGGTGGATGCGGTGGGCTCCGCCGACACGTCCCTCGTGATCGATCGCAACTGGGTGCGCCTGCAGGGCATCGAGGGCGTGGTCGTCGAGGCCGTGGAGCCGGCCGCGATCGCCATCGCCTTCGAACCCATGGTGGCCGTGGAGGTGCCCGTCGCCCCCACCCTGGTCGGCGTGCCGCGTGACGAACTGACGCTGGTGGCGCCTCCTGTCGCCTCCCCGGCGTCCATTCGCGTAATCGGGCCGGCAAGCCGGGTCGCGGAGCTGCGCACGATTCGCCTCGACCCCGTGGACCTGTCGCGCATTGAGCGGTCGCAGGTGGTTCGCGTCGGAGTCGGCAACGGCATTGCGGGCGAGCTGATCAGCTTCTCGCCGGACACGGTCGAGGTGCGGGTCGAGCTGGCCCGCAGAGAAGGGTCCGAGGGGCGGTGAGCGATCTCCTCGTTCTCGGCATCGAGACCAGTTGCGACGAGACTTCCGCGGCCGTGCTTCATGGCGCACACGATCTGCGCGCGCACGTGATCCTCTCCCAGGACCTGCATGCCGTCTACGGCGGCGTGGTTCCGGAGCTCGCCGCGCGGGCTCATCTGCAGGTGGTGGACGATGTCGTGGGCCGTGCGCTGGACGACGCCGGGTGCATGCTTGCGGAACTCGACGGCATCGGCGTCACGGCCGGCCCCGGGCTGATCGGGGCCCTGCTGGTGGGGGTGTGCTGGGCGAAGGCGGCCGCCTACGCCTCGGGGGTCCCCATCGTGGGCGTGCACCACATGGAGGCCCACCTGTTCGCCCCCCACATCGAGGATGCTGCCGCGGAGCCGCCCTTCGTGGCACTTCTGGTCTCCGGGGGACACACCCTGCTCCTCCACGCCACCGCCTGGGGCGAGTATCAACTGCTGGGACGGACCCGCGACGACGCCGCCGGGGAAGCGTTCGACAAGGTGGCGCGTCTGCTCGGGCTGCCCTATCCGGGCGGAGCCCCGCTCGAGGCGCTCGCCACCGAGGGGGATCCGGGCCGGTACTCGTTCCCACGGCCGCTGCTCGCATCCTCCGGAAAAAAATCGGCCGCGACGGAGGCGCTGGACTTCTCCTTCAGCGGGCTCAAGACCGCCGTCGCGACCCAGGTTGCCGAACTCGAAGCCAACGGCGGCCTCGACGCCGAGCGCGCCCACGTGGCCGCATCCTTTCAAGCTGCGGTCAACGACGTCCTCGCGACCCGCGCGGCGCAGGCCGTGGAGCGCACGGGCACCGACAGGATTCTGGTTGCCGGAGGCGTGTCCGCCAACAGCGCATTGCGCCGCGAGTTGCGCCGGCGGCATCCCCCCGAGGTCGACCTCTTTCACGCGACTCCCCGGTTGTCGGTGGACAACGGAGCCATGGTCGCGCGGACAGCGGCCTTTCGCCTGGGCCTGGGAGAGAGTTCGGACCTGGACCTTTCGGCCGACGCTTCACTCCCCTTCCCGGGGCTGCGCAAATGACCCCCGGTCCTCCCGCAACCCTCAGCGGGTCGGCACGCCCGAATCCGGCGCACGCCGACCCGACACCAACCTGAACCCCCTGGGGAACCGTGTATCCAATCCTGTTCCGCTTTCCCGAATGGGTGCCGCTGCTCGGCGGAGAGCCGGTCACTTCCTTCGGCGTCATGCTCTTTCTCGCCTTCCTGGCGGCCGGCTACCTGCTGCGCGCGCGCATGAGCGAGACCGGCATCCACCCCGACCGCGCCTGGGACCTCGTGTTCGCCGCCGTGATCGGGGGGATCGTCGGAGCCAAGCTCTACTACGTCTTCCTCAACTTCCCCAGGCTCGTCGAGAATCCGCGCTTCCTCTTCGCCCGCGGCGGGCTGGTGTGGTACGGGGGCTTCCTCGGCGGAACCGTGGCGGTCCTGTACCAGATGAAGCGGCTCGGCCTGCCCGTGCGCCAGACGCTCGATCTGACCGCCCCGTCCATGGCGGTGGCGTACGCGGTGGGGCGCCTCGGATGCTTCCTCGTCGGGGACGACTACGGGCGCCCGACGGCCTCCTGGGTGGGCATCCGCTTTCCGCAGGGCTCGCCCCCCAGTTCGGTGGACAACCTGGCGCGCTTCGGCATCGAGGTGGATCCGGCTCTGGTGGAAGCCTACGGACAGATCGTGCCGGTACATCCCACGCAGCTGTACGAGATCGCCATGGCGACGTTGATCTTCGCGATCGTCTGGCGTCTCCGGCACAGCGCACATCCTCCCGGCTGGGTGTTTGCGCTGTGGCTGGCGCTGGCCTCGGCGGCCCGTTTCCTGGTCGAGTTCGTACGCGCCAAGGACGACCGCTTCCTGGGTAACCTGACCATCGCGCAAGTCATCAGCCTCCTGCTGATCGCGGCGGCGGTGACGGCGATGGTCCGCCTCGCGTCCCGGAACGGAGGGTCGCGCCCGAAGAAGGCGAGGGCGCCGTGAGCGACCCAGACCGTCATTTCACCATCCTTCACGGCTCGGACCTGCACTTCGGCCGACCGCACGCGCCTGCGGCAGCCACGGACTTCCTCACGCTGGCGCACTCCGTCTCGCCCGACCTGATCGCGCTCTCGGGGGACTTTACGCAGCGTGCCAAGAACCGCGAGTACGCGGCCGCGGCCGCGTACCTGAAGCGCCTTCCACAGGTCCCTATAGTGGTCACGCCCGGCAACCACGACGTACCCCTGTACCGCCTCTGGGAGCGCGCCTCCGCCCCTTTCCGCAACTACCGGCGCTGGATCGCGGACGAACTCGACAGCGCACACGACCTCGGCGGGGCGGTCGTGGTCGCGCTCAACACCACCACACCCGACCGCACCATCGTAAACGGCAACGTGGCCGACGAGCAGCTGGAACGCGCGGCGGCGGCGTTCGCCCGGGCGGGAAACGGAGGTCTGCGCGCGCTGGTGGTGCATCACGCACTGGTCGGAGCGCCCGGCGGGGATCACATCGCGGCCCTCCCCCGCGCCCGCCACATCGTGGACCGGCTGGCCGGGATGGGCGTGGAGCTGGTGCTCTTCGGCCACCTTCATCGCGCCTTCATCTCGGTGGGCGTCCCGAACGGACCGGGGGAGGCGGACTCGCCCGTACTGCTGGTTTGCAGCGGCACCACGGCTTCCGACAGGGGGCGCGGGAGAGAGAAGGGCAAGAACAGCTGCAACCTGGTGCGCGTGACGAAGGACAGGATCGCGGTGACCCGGTATCTGCGCTCTGCCTCGGCGGACGGCTTCCAGCCGGCCGCGCGCGAGACCTTCCCCCGCCGCGACTTTGCGCACCCACCACCGCCAGGTACCGCGAGCAGCGCGTGACTGGCAGCCCGTGGATGAACCTGCGCAAGCAACGAGAGCGGCGAGGCGCCGGGCCGGGGCGTTGCCCGGCGGGCACCCGGACGGTCCTTGCGCTCCTGCCCGCCCTGCTTGCGACCGCCGTTCCCGCGGCGGCGTTCCAGGGCCAGCTGGCGGAGGTGACAACGCTTCGCTTCGAGGGCAACGACGTCTTCTCCGACCGCGCGCTGGGCGCTTCCATCATGACGCGGTCGACGGACTGCCGGCACTGGCTGCTCTCCGTCTTCTGCTGGTCGGGGAGTTCGTTCGCCATCGACGAGCATTTCCTGGGTCCGCGCGAATTCGAACGCGACGTGGTGCGCCTGCGGCTCTTCTACTACCGGCACGGATACCGGGAGGCGCTCATCGCACCGACCCTCGACCGGAACGGGGACGGGGTTCGCATCACGTTTCACATCGACGAAGGAAGGCCGGTGCTGATCGATTCCCTGGCCTTCAACGGGCTCGATCCGCCGGGCGACCTGGATCTCCTCGACGATCTGCCGGTGGGCGCGGGAGATCCGCTCGACCAGATGGCACTGGGGGCAGCCCGTGATTCACTCACCATTCGGTTGCGCAACGCCGGGTACGCCCATGCCGAAGTCCTGCTCGACATCCTGATTCCGGCCGCGCAGCCGTACCGCGCGCGGGTCAACTTCGATGTCTTCAAGGGAGCTCCGGCACGCTTCGGAGCCATCTCCATCGAGGGAAACGAAAGGGTGGATCGGGGCGTCATACTGGGCATGATTCCCTTCCGCGAAGGCAGCACCTACGACGCCGATCTCGTTTTCGAGGCCCGGCGCAACCTCTACGGCATGGAGGTCTTCAGCAATGTCGCGGTAACGGAGGAACTGGACGCGCAGCCGGACAGCGTAATCCCCGTATCGGTCACGGTCGTCGAGGGCGACATTCACCGATATCGTGCGGGAGGCGGCTGGAGCACGGCCGACTGCGTCAACGCCGAGGCCAGCTGGACCAGCCGGAACTTCTCCGGGGGCGGACGCCGCCTGCAGTTCCTCGGACGGCTCTCGAACATCCTGAACGCCCCGCTCAATTCCACGCTCTGCCGCGATGCCGGCACCGGTGCGTACGGGCGCTACAACTGGTCGCTATCGGCCCAGTTCTCCCAGCCCCGCCTGTTCTCGCTGCGCACCACCTTCGCCGCCAACCTGTTCTGGGAGCGACAGAGTCTGCCCGACCTCTTTGTCCGCCAGAGCCTGGGCGTCGATCTTTCCG
The DNA here is from genome assembly GCA_022825135.1 of Gemmatimonadota bacterium. GTDB lineage: Bacteria > Gemmatimonadota > Gemmatimonadetes > Longimicrobiales > Gaopeijiaceae > BD2-11. The sequence continues at coordinate 101,016 of JAJDYN010000029.1, forward strand.
TCACCCGGGGAGGCGCGCAGGGACGTGCGCAGACGATCTTCTTCCAGCCGACGGCGGGGAAGCTGGACGCGGCGGACATCTTCTTCTGCTCCAGCTTCCTGGTATGCGACTTCGAGGGCATCGACGTGCTGCAGCGCAGCAACTGGCTCTCGCCCGTGGGCATCCGCCTCGCGCACGAGGAGATCGGACAGGGCACCGGTTCCGCCGCGAGATACTCGCTGATCGCCGAAATCGAGCACGCTTCCCGCCTGACCGGATCCGACTTCGCCTACAACCTGGCCGTGGGCGAGGCATCCGGAAGCCGTGAATTCCTGGAAGGCTGGGTCGTGGCCGGGCGGATACGGGGGGGTCGGCTCCGCGCCGGAGGATTTGGAGCGCTGGGCCGGGAAGTCGGCTCCGAGATCGCGCACCCTCAGAAGCGGTTCTATTCGGGGGGCGCCACCTCGGTGCGCGGCTTCGCCCACAATCAGTTGGGCCCGCGCGTGCTGTTCGTGGACGTGGAAACGTTGCTGGCTCCTGGAGACGGCGGCCCGGCGCCGTGTACCGCGGACCAGATCATCGACTTCACCTGCGATCCGCGCACCCTTGGTGACGACCGCTTTACGTCCAATCCCACCGGAGGCAGCCGGCTGCTCGAGGGCAACGTCGAGGTGCGCTTTCCGCTCAGCTCCGCAGACTGGCAGGGAACCCTGTTTCTCGACTTCGGTCAGGTCTGGTCCGACGACAGGTCCCGGGATCTCGCGCGCCTCGAATGGGCCCCGGGGATGGGTGTCCGTTACTTCACCGCCATCGGTCCTCTGCGACTGGACGTGGCGTACCGGCTGAGCGGGGGCGAGGAACAACGCGTCCTGACCTCGGGGATCCGGCCCTACCATTCCGCCACCGATCACGACGAGGCGAGGCTGGCCGCCGCCCCCGACTTCGTTCGCTCGGGCCGGCTCGAGATCCTCCCGCACCCGGTGCTGTACGGCGAATCCGCGGACTGGTCGCTGAGCCGGCTTCAGCTCCATCTCTCCCTGGGACAGGTCTTCTGATGTCCGGTACAGGGCCCCGGGAGGAAACCGGAACGGGATCCAGCCCCCGGCGCGCCCGCGGCGGACGGTTTCTGCTGATCGGAGGGCTTTCGCTGGCCGCGCTCCTGTGTGCGGCCACGGCGGCGCTGGTGTACACCCGGGCGGGCCAGCGCGTCGTACTGGAAGAAGTCCTCCGCCGGGCGTCGGCGCGGCTGAGCGCGGACATCGCGGTCTCGGGAATCCGCTCCGCCAACCTGCTCGCCGGGGCCACGCTGTCCGGCATCGCCATCGCGGAGGCGGGACGCCCCGCCTCGTTCCGCGCGGACTCGATCCGGGTTCGCTATTCACTCCGGAGCCTGTTCGGGGGGGAGCCCGCCTTCGCCGGACTGGAGCTGTGGAATCCCGTAGTGACGGTCGAGCGGGGCCCCGGGGAGGACGAGTCGAATTGGGGCCGCATCCTGGCGGATCCCCGGGAAGCAGCAGCCGCGCTCAACCTCCAGTCGGGGTCGGAGGACGAGGAACCCGGCCTGGTCCTGCGCGACATTTCGGTGTTCGACGGCGACGTCATCGTGCGGGTGGGGACGGACCCGCCTCCCGGAAGCACGGGGGGTGTGCCGGCTGCGGGCGGCGACGGCTTCCTGCCTGAACTGCGCTTCAGCCGAATCCGCGGACGGCTGCGGGAGGCGGAATTCGGGGCGGAGCAGACCGGTTTCGACGTGTTCGCGCTGGCCCTGGAGGCGAGCATGACCGAAAAACCGTTCGAGTTGGCCGACTATCGCGGGCAGATCCTCGTGGGACGGGACGGACTCTCCTTCGACGCCGAACGCCTCTGGCTCCCGGAGACCGAAATGTCGGGACGCGGCGCGGTCGCCTGGGACGGGGACCTGCGCGTCAACGCGAGCCTGAGCGCTCCGGTTGCGGCGCTCGAGGACATCCAATGGCTGGTTCCGGGACTGCCCCCGGCCCGGGGGTCGCTGGAACTGGACCTCGGCCTCAGGCCGGGGTTGACGTCGCTCGACTTCTCCTCCCTCGATCTCGGCACCGCCGACGGGGGACTCGAGGGTCGCCTCGCCCTGACCCTCACGGCGGACTCCATTCTCCTGGACGGCGACCTCGGCCTGCGGGAGCTGCGTGCCGCCGCGTTCGATCCCTGGCTGACCTCGCCGTTCCCCTGGCCGGGTGCGCTCACCGGCGGCCTGCGCATGCGGGGCAGGCCGGAGGACCTGGAGGTTTCGGGCGACCTAGAGACGGTCGCGACCGCCCCCGGCGCCTCTTCCCGGTTCCGGTTCGGGGGTCGGGTGCACGTCGGCCCTGATCCGGGCGTGACCGGCTTTTCCCTCACATCGATGCCATTCCAGTACAGCCTGCTGGGCGAAATGGACGCGCGCGCCGACATCGGAGGCTCGGGTTCACTCCTCATCGAGGCTGGAGGACGCCTGTCAGAGGGAATCGACTTCGTCGCGTCGGCGGCGCATGCGGCTGGGGGGCTCCCGGAGTCGGCCGTCACCGTCAGCGGCACGGTCGGACGCAGGGACGGCGCAACCTTCGTGGACCTGTCCGGCGACCTCCGGCCCCTGTCGTTCACCGCGCTGGGAGCGTACTTCCCGTCCCTGCCGCTGACCGGCGAGGTCACCGGGGGCGTGAGCGCCCGCGGGCCCCTCGCCGACCTGACGGTCGCGGTCGACCTCGAGACCCCGGCGGGGCCTCTCGCCATGAACGCGCGCCTCGATGCGAACGACATCGGCCGCAGCTACCGGGCCGAGACGGAGGTGCGCAACTTCCACCTTTCGCGCATCGTGCCCGAACTTCCGGAACCCACGATCGTGACCGGCGGCGTGTTCGTGGACGGGCGCGGACTCCAGCCCGACTCGGTCGTAGCCGACGTGCGGGTTCACATCACTTCCGCCGTGGTCGGGGTGGTTGCCGTGGACTCGGCCAGGTCCGCGTTTGGCCTGGAAGCGGGCGCGGCCACCCTGGACACCCTGCACGCCGTGACCAGCCTGGGCACTCTGGACGCATCCGGAGACCTGGGTCTCGCGGAGGGTCTGGAGCCCGGCGAGGTCCGCGTCGCCTTTGCCAGCGAATCGCTGGATGGCCTGCGGCCGTTCTTCATGGCCGGCCCGATCATCGCGGCCGACACATTGTCGCGCCTGGAGATCGAGTTGCTGCGCCTCGAGGGGATCGATCCCGACACCCTTCCCCTGCTGAGAGATGTCGAAGTCGATGGGCGCGTGTCCGGCGAAGCCACCCTGCGCGGCGCGGTCGACCGGTTCGCGGCAGCGGGTGTGGTCACCATCGAAGGCTTTCGCTTTCGCGACAACGCGATCAGCCAGGCGGAACTGGACCTTCGGGTCGATGGCCTGCCGGGAACCGACGGGCGGCTCACCGCCTCCATCCTTGCCGGCTCCTTTGCGGTCGAAGGCAGAGATTTCGCCTCCGCCGCCATCGACCTGAACCTTTCCCGATCCGAGGGCCGGCTGCGCGCCGACCTGCAGCGCTCGGACGAAGGGAGCTACCAGGCGCGCGCCACCTACCAGGCGGACGCGACCAGCGGAGTACTCCACCTCGACGAGCTCACCACCCGCTTCGCCGGCGGCCGCTGGAATCTCGGCGGGCCGGCACGCCTCCTGTGGGATAGCGACCGTTTCGTGGTCGACGACTTCAGCTTCACGCGTCCCGGCGTGGGCGGAATGAGGATCGAAGCCGACGGTGTCATCCCGCGCGGCGCCGGCCCGGCGGACTTCGCGCTGGTGGTGCGCACCCTCCCGCTGGAGCGCCTGACCCACGTGGCGCAGCTGACCGGCCTGGAGGAAGGGAACCTTCGCGGAGTGGTAAGCCTCGACCTGACGGTATCCCGAACCGGGGACGATCCCGGAATGGAGGCTTCCTTCCAGGCCGACGGCCTGGGATACGGCAACGTGGACCTCACCCGGGTAGCGGGCGAACTCGAGTACCTCGACCGCCGGGTCACCGGTGACGTCGAGGCGTGGAGCCAGGAGGCACAGGTCCTGTCCGCCCGGGGCGCCCTGGCCGCGGCGCTGGAACTCCGGCGGGTGCCCGTACGCTTCCCCGACGAGCCGATGGACATCGCCGTCGCCGCACGGGAGTTCCCGCTTGCGGTCGTGTCGCGCGTCGTTCCCGGCCTCGAGGACGTCGAGGGCCTGGTCGATGGAGAACTGCGCCTCACCGGTCCCCCGGCAAACATGCGCACGAACGGTGAACTGTCTCTGATCGGAGGCGCCCTCGCACTGCCGGAACTGGGGGTCCGGTACACGGATGTGGAAGCCGTTCTCGGGTTCACCGAGGACGCGCGCGCCACCCTCTCGGCCAGTCTGCGCTCCGGTGGTCCCGCCCGGGTGAACGGGTCGCTGCACCTGCGCCCCCTGCGCGACCCGGCCCTCGACCTCGCCATCGACGGAACCAGCTTCAGGGCCGCCAACCGCTACGACATCGAGGGGGTGGTCAGCGGGCAGCTGCGCCTGAACGGAAACTATCGCAGCCCGGTCGTGCAGGGGGCCCTGGATGTCGAACAGGGCACCCTCTACCTGGACGAGTTCGCGCGCTATCAGACCATCGTGGACCTGGCGGACACCACCTTCTTCGCCGCCGTGGACACCACCCTGGCCGGGGTGCTGCCCATCATCGAGGCCGGACAGAATCCCTTCCTCGACAACCTGGTCGCGGACATCGAGTTGAGCGTGGAGAGCGACAGCTGGCTGCGCAGCCGCCAGATCGACATGGAGATCGACGGCGATCTGGAGCTGGAGTACGACCGCGGGGCACGCCGCTTCGTGGCGGTCGGGGAGCTCGCGGCCATCCGGGGATCCTACAACTACTTCGGCCGCCGCTTCGTGGTGCAGCAGGGAACCCTCGAGTTCATCGGCATTCCCGGCGTAAACCCGAATCTGGACATCCAGGCGATCGCCCGCCTGCGTGCCGGTGACAGCCCCCTCAACGTGATCGCCAACGTGGGCGGCACCCTGGTGGCTCCTTCGGTGTCGCTTACGAGCGACGCGGCCGCGCCCATCGAGGAACCGGAACTGATCAGCTACCTGGTGTTCGGCCGGCCCCCGGCGCTGCTGGGCGCCGGCGAGTCGTCGCTGCTGGGCGGGGCGATCATCACCGATGGGCTTTCGCTCGGCCTGGGCCGGCTGGCGGACGAGTTCCAGGAGGCCGTCGCGCAGGAGATCGGTTTCGTGGACTATTTCGCCATTTCCAACCAGCGGGCCACGCAGCGCCTTGGCCCCAATCCCAGCCTGCTGGGTACCCTCGCCTCCACACAGATAGAGTTCGGCCGCTACCTGTGGGACGATGTATTCCTGTCCGTCGACCTGGCTCCGGTCGGGACCACCACCCAGACGCGCACCCGCATCCCCAACGCGCGTCTGGAGTGGCGCTTCGCCGATCTGTGGGGCTTCGAGAGCTTCGCCGAGGATCCGCTCCTGCGCCGCGGCGTGCTCGGGGTCCAGCGGAGCGGCCCAACCTACGCGCATTCGCTGGGGCTGTTCATCTATCGCGAGTGGGGCCGATGACCGGCGACACGCTGATCGTCCGCGGAGCGCGCGAGCACAACCTCCGCAACATCGACCTGCAGCTGCCCCGCGAGCGCATCGTCGTCATCACCGGCCTGTCCGGATCGGGCAAATCCTCCCTCGCCTTCGACACGATCTACGCGGAGGGACAACGGCGCTACGTGGAATCGCTTTCCGCCTACGCCCGTCAGTTCCTGGGCCTGATGGAGAAGCCCGACGTCGACTCCATCGAGGGGCTGTCGCCGGCGATCTCCATCGAGCAGAAGACGGTGAACCGCAACCCGCGTTCGACGGTGGGCACGGTCACGGAGATCTACGACTACCTGCGCCTGCTGTGGGCACGCGCGGGTACGCCCCACTGTCCGGAGTGCGGCCGGCCGGTCCTGCGCCAGAGCGCCACCCAGATCGTGGAACGGCTCCTGGAACGGCAGGCGGGCAGCCAGGTCGAGGTGCTCGCCCCCCTCGTGCGCGGGCGCAAGGGCGAGTTCCGGAAGCTGTTCGAGCGGGCGCGCCGCACCGGCTTCGTGCGCGCGCTCGTCGATGGCCAGGTATACGACCTCTCCCATCCTCCCGCGCTCAATCGGTACGAGAACCACGACATCGCCATCGTCGTAGACCGCCTTGTGGTGCGCGACTCCGACCGCGGCCGGCTCGCCGACTCGATCGAAACCGCCCTCTCGACGGCCGAGGGGGTCGTAGGGGTGCGCACGCGCGGAGAGGACGACCCCCGGCTCTTCAGCGAGCACTACGCCTGCGTGGAATGCGGCACCAGCCTCCCGGAGCTGGAACCGCGCCAGTTCTCCTTCAACTCTCCGTTCGGAGCGTGCGAGGACTGCGGCGGGCTGGGCACGCGCCGGGAGGTCAACCCCCAGCTTCTGCTCGGCGACCCCGGCCTCTCGGTGATGGAGGGGGTGGTGCTCCCCTGGGGAGATCCCGCCGGGCACCTGCGGCGCTCGGTGATCCCGGGGCTGGCCGCCGCCTACGAGTTCGACCCGCGCGAGCCCTGGAACACCCTGGACCCGGAGGTCCATCAGGGCATCCTCTGGGGTTCGGCTCCCATGAAGATCCGCTTCCCCTACCGGTCGGGCGGCTCCGCAGGATACTACGAGGACGTGTGGGAGGGCGTGGTCGCCAGCATCGAGCGCCGCTACCGGGAGACCGGGTCGGACTACGTGCGCGGCCAGCTCGAATCCTACATGTCGGTCCTGCCGTGCAAGGCGTGCGCGGGCACGCGCCTCGGCCCCCGTTCCCGCGCCGTTACGCTGGGCGGCCGCTCAATCGGCCAGGTGATCGAACTGCCCATCTCCGAGTGCCTCGCCTTCGTGCGCTCGCTCCCGGTGGCCGGCCGCCTGCGCTCCGACACCGTCGAACAGGCCCCCGGTCCGCCGCTTCCGGCCGAAATCGCCGGTCCCATCCTCAAGGAGGTCGAGAACCGTCTCCGCTTCCTGACCGCCGTGGGCCTCGACTACCTCAGCCTGGGCCGCTCGGCCGACACCCTCTCCGGGGGGGAGGCGCAGCGCATCCGCCTGGCGACCCAGATCGGCAGCGGCCTGGTGGGAGTCCTCTACATCCTGGATGAACCCTCGATCGGCTTGCATCCGCGTGACAACCACGGCCTGCTCGACACGCTCCGGTCGCTGCGCGACCTGGGCAACACCGTGCTGGTGGTCGAGCACGACGAGGACACCATCCTCGCCGCCGACCACGTCGTCGACCTGGGTCCGGGGGCCGGGCGTGAAGGCGGCGAGGTGGTGGCCGCGGGGACGGTGCAGGAGGTCGTCAACCATCCGCGCTCGCTCACCGGCGCGTACCTGCGCGGCGCGCGTGAGATTCCCGTGCCGCCGCGGCGGCGCCCCGTGGACCCCGAACGCCGGCTCGTGGTGGAGGGCGCACGCCAGCACAATCTCCGCGACCTGGCGGTCGGGTTCCCCCTTGGGTGTTTCGTCGCGGTCACCGGGGTCAGCGGGTCGGGCAAGTCCACCCTGGTGAACCACACCCTGTATCGCGCCCTGGCGCGCCGATTCTACCGCTCGGTCGCCCTCCCGGGAGACCACGACCGGGTGCACGGCGCCGAACTCATCGACAAGGTCATCGAGGTCAACCAGTCGCCCATCGGACGGACGCCGCGCTCCAACCCCGCGACCTACACCGGCCTCTTCACTCCCATCCGCGAACTCTTCGCGAGCCTTCCCGAGTCACAGGTGCGCGGGTACGGGCCGGGACGTTTCTCCTTCAACGTAAAGGGAGGCAGGTGCGAGTCGTGCAAGGGCGACGGGCTCGTCAAGATCGAGATGCACTTTCTGCCCGATGTCTATGTGCCCTGCGACGCGTGCCGGGGCCAGCGCTACAATCGGGAGACGCTCGACATCGCGTACAGGGGCCGGAACATAGCGGAGGTCCTTGCGATGCCGGTCGCCGAAGCCCTCGAGTTCTTCGACGCCGTGCCCCGCGTTCGCAACCGCCTGCGGACGCTGGCGCAGGTGGGGCTCGGCTACGTCCGGCTGGGCCAGCCGGCGACGACCCTCTCGGGCGGCGAGGCCCAGCGCGTCAAGCTGGCGAGCGAACTCTCCAAGCGCGCGACCGGCAGGACCCTGTACATCCTCGACGAACCCACCACGGGGCTGCACTTCGAGGACGTGCGCGTCCTGCTGGAGGTCCTGCACCGCCTGGTGGACCGCGGCAACACGGTGGTGGTCATAGAGCACAACATGCACGTGATCAAGACCGCCGACTGGCTCATCGACCTCGGCCCGGAGGGGGGCGCGGGCGGAGGGCGGGTGGTCGCCGCCGGAACACCCGAAGAGGTCGCCGCGCACCGGAAATCGTACACGGGGGCCTTCCTGACCGATGTGCTGCCGGACAGGAACCGGGAGCGCCGGGGGGCGTAGGCAGCAGCCGCGGACGCAAACCGGCCGCAGCATTCGAGCGGATCCGCCCACGGACCGCCACGCCAGGCCTTGCGATCCGTCCCGGGAAACCGGCCTCGGCCCGTTCGCGTCTTCTTTTTTTGTTAGGTTATGCCATCGGATGACGCGACATCCCGGTCCAACGCGGCCGGCGGCGCCCATCCGGCCAACAGGCTGACACCAGGAGCGCGCAGGGCCACCTGCCCCCGCCCCGGAAACGGAGTGAAGTCATGGTAAGTCGAGAGGATGTCGAGGGCTTCCTGATCCGCATGGATCTGGACTATGAAGAGGTAGACGAGGGCATGTTCCTCGCACACGGCGACAATGGAGGCGCCGGCGTGGTGGTCCACCACTCGGATCCCGTGCTGGTGCTGCGCCTCAAGATGATGGATCTTCCGGCAGAGCCGGAGGACGAACTCACCGGGCTGTACCGCACGCTGCTGGAACTCAACGCGACCGACATCGTGCACGGCGCCTACGGAATCGAGGAGGGAGAGCTGATTCTCACCGACACCCTCGAACTGGAGAACCTGGACTTCACCGAACTGCAGGCCTCGATCGAGAGCCTTCAGCTCGCGGCGTCGAGTCACATGGGCAGGATCCGCGAGCTTGCGCAGGCGAGCAGCGCACCGCAGGCGATGGAGGGCTGAACTCATGGGAATCTTCCAGAAGCTGTCGACGCTCATCAAGTCGAACATCAACGACCTGATCGCGAAGGCGGAAAACCCGGAGAAGATGCTCAACCAGATCATCCTCGACATGCGGGACCAGCTCGCCAAGGCGAAGCGCGATGTCGCGGGGGCGATCGCGGACGAGCGCAAGCTCGGAGCCCAGCTCGATGCCGAGGTCAAGCAGGCCCGGGCGTGGCAGAAGCGCGCCGAGCTGGCCGTGAGGGAGGGCCGTGACGACCTCGCCATGCAGGCTCTGACCCGGCAGCAGGAACACACCCAGCGCGCAGGGGCGCTGGAGCAGACCTGGCGCGCGCAGAAGGAAGAGACAGAGAAGCTCAAGGCGTCGCTCCGGACGCTGAACGACAAGATCGAGGAGGCGAAGCGCAAGCGGAACCTCCTGATCGCGAAGCAGAAGCGGGCTCAGGCGCAGAAGCGCATTCACGCCACCATGTCCGGCCTCTCGGACCAGTCGGCGTTCGATGCGTTCAACCGCATGGCGGCCAAGATCGAAGAAGAGGAACGCCAGAGCCTCGCTCAGGCCGAAGTCACCGAGGCGCTGACCGGAGATTCGCTCGAGGATGAGTTCCTGAGGCTGGAATCGGGCGGCGAGGGTGCCGCGCTGGACGACCGTCTGCTGGCCCTCAAGGCACAGATGGGGCTGCTCCCGGGCGGAGCGCCGGAGGCTCCCCGGCAGCTGACCGCCGGTGAAGGGTCCAGCGACACCCCGTCCGAGGGAGAAGCGGAAGCCGAGGATGCCGAGGCCGGGTCTTCCGCTCCGGTCGCGCCGATACAGGAAGCGCAGCTCCTCGAGGAGTTCGAGCGGCTGGGCAGAAACGACGGGTCGTGACGTGGACACCGTCTATCTGAACGGCGAGTACCTGCCGAGGGACGAGGCCCGCGTAGCCGCGGACGACCGCGGCTTTCTCCTGTCCGACGGCATCTACGAGGTCACGCCCGCGTACGGGGGACGCTTCTTTCGCGGGGATCGCCACCTGGCGCGCATGGCGCGTGGCCTGGCGGCGCTGCGCATCGAGTACGACACCGGACAGCTGCCCGCCGTCAAGCAACGGCTGCTGGAAGTGAACGGCCTCGCCGACGCCGACTTCGCCTACGTCTACATGCAGGTGACGCGGGGCACGGCTCCCCGCACCCACTACTTCCCGGCGCACGCCGTGCGGCCCACCGTGTACGCGTATGCACGTCCGCACCAGCGGCCTTCCAGCGAGACCTGGGAGCGAGGCTACCGGGCCATCACCGCGCCGGACCGGCGCTGGGCCAGGGTCGACATCAAGAGCATCGCCCTCCTGCCCAATGTGCTGGCCATGCAGGCGGCCGTGGACGCCGGAGTCGACGACGTCATCCTGGTGCGGGACGGGGTCGCCATCGAGGGAGCGCACAGCAATTTCTTCGCGGTGAGCGGCGGCGCGCTGGTGACCCACCCGGCCACCCACCAGATCCTGCACGGCATCACCCGTGAGTACGTGCTCGAGCTGGCGGCCGGACTGGGAATCCCGGTCGAGCTGCGCCCCTTCGCGGTGGAGGAACTTGCATCCGCGAGCGAGGCGTTCCTCACGGGCACGACCACGGAGGTTCATCCCATCGTGGAGATCGACGGGCAGCCGGTCGGCGATGGAAGGGTGGGGCCGGTGGCGAGGCGGCTGTCGGACGCTTTTCGGGGGGGGCTGCCGGGCGCGGCGTAGGAAGAGCCCGCGACAGGGCTTGCGGGCGGAGGCGCCGCACGCCCCCGAGAGGAAGCTCCCCGTTGCGTCAGGGCAGAGGTTCGCCCACCGCCACCACGGCGCCTTCGGGCACCAGATGCAGGTCGTCCTCGATCAGGTGGGTGGCTTCCGCGAGCACGATGACGATGCGCTCGGGCTCGAGCCCCTGGTCGTGCCCGGGGATCGAATGGTAGTCGTCGCTCGGCAAATGCATCACCACCCGCCCGCGCCTGAGCGAGCGGTCCGCGCAGGTGCCCACAAGACGCACGGTGGCCCACCCCGGGCGGGGGCTCCAGGCGACGTTGCGCGGCGTGTAGATTCGTTGCTCGTCCATTCCCGACTCCGCTGGATGCGCTGGCAGCCTAACCTTCCCTCATGGTGGAACGTCCGTCAACCAGCAGGTCGCAGGTCGCCTGCTGCGCCGGCGACGGATCGCGCGGTTGAGCCACCAGCAGGGCGCGTCCCCTCCCTCCCCTGGGCAGGTGCAGCACCAGCACCTCCGGATCGGCCGGGGTCGCGTATTCGCGCGCCAGCCCTGTCCGGTCGACGGCGACGGTTCTTCCCCGGACCGTGAGCCGCGCGATCGTGCGGCCGTACTCGACCCAGGCGGTGAAGGGCTCTTCGCCCGCGGCAACCGACGGGATCAGGCGGTCGCGATAGTGGCCGACCGCCTGCTCGAAGGCCGCCGCATCGACGCCCTTCAATTCCCGCAGCCGTTCCCTGCACACGGCTCGCGGGTCGCGCGCCCCCGTCTTCTCGAGCGCGGCTTCCAGGCGCTCGTCGGCCAGGGCCTGCGGGTTGTCGGTCTGGTCGGTGCTGGTCATGTGCTCCTGGTTCCGGCCGGCCGTCGCACGACCCGTTCTGCGCTGAATAATGCGGGTTGCCAGCCGGGAGCGCGACGGGTAGCCGCTCGGTGGCGTGGCCCGTCGACTATTCCTAACTTGCTCTGCCCTGAACCGCACCGGGAGGCACGTCCGGCGCATCCCGTCCGCATCTCATTCTCGAATCCAGTCAAACGGGGCCGACATGCCATCCAGATACAACCCGCCCCGCTTCTCGGATCCGACCGGTGATTACCTGGAGGTGTCCTGGGAGATGTTCGGGGAGCTGTGCCGGGCGCTCGCGCTCAAGGTAGCGCGCGAACACAGGCCCGACCTGGTCGTCGGCATCGCGCGCGCCGGCGTCATTCCGGGCGCCATCGTCGCGTCCATGCTGCGCCTCGACTTCCACTCGATGAAGATCTCGCGCCGGAGGGCCGACAACTCGATCCGCGAGCGCCCCGAGGTGCTCGACGCGGCGCCTCGAGTTGCCGCCGGCCGCCGCGTGCTGCTCGTGGACGAGATCACCACCTCCGGAGAGACCCTGCGGCTGGGGCTCGCCGCCGTGCGCGACGTCGGGCCGGCCGAAGTCCGTACCGCGACCTGCTTCGTGCGGCCACGGGGCTACAAGCCCGATTATTTTGCGCTGGAGACCGGTTCCACCGTAATATTTCCGTGGGACAGGAAGATCTTTCAGGACCGGCAGTTCGTCGTGAATCCGAGGTACGAGAGCGTACTGGACGAATAGAATTGCATGCCGGCCGCACTCCCCGGTGCGGCCCTGCGTTACGATGCCCGACAGGAGGACGAAATGATCATCTCCCGGCATTCCGGCCGCACGCTGCCGCCTGCCCTGCTGTGCGCCGCCCTGCTGGTTCCCGGCACCCTGGCGGCGCAGTCGACCAACGGGCACGAACCGGAGATCACCTTCACGCGCGACATCGCTCCCATCGTGCAGGAGAACTGCCAGATCTGCCATCGGGAGTCGTCGGTGGCGCCCATGTCGTTCGTGACCTACCGGGACGTGCGCCGCTACGCCCGCCGCATCCGCGAGCAGGTATCGCGCCGCCTCATGCCGCCCTACCACCTCGACGTAGGCGTGGGCATCCAGGACATCAAGGACGACTGGCGCCTCGCACAGGAGGACATCGAGACCATCGTCGCCTGGGTGGACGCGGGCTCGCCCGAGGGCGACCCGGCGGACATGCCGCCCCCGGTGGAGTGGCCCGACAGGCAGATGTGGCAGCTGGAGCACATCCTCGGCCCGCCCGACCACGTCATCAAGTCGAAGCCCTTCACGGTTCCGGCCGAGGGCGGCGACACCTGGTGGCGGCCGCGCGTCCCGACGGGGCTGGGCGAGGACCGCTGGGTGCGCGCCTTCGAGACGCGGCCCTCCTTCCCCGCCGGCCGCCAGGTGGTGCACCACGCCATCCCGAGGCTGCTGAGGCTCGACGAGGAAGGCGAGTATAAGCGAATCGTCAGTCTCTCCGAATACGCCATGGGCAAGGTCGGCGAGATCGTTCCCGCCGACGCCGGACGCCTCCTGCTGGCGAACGACATGATCGAGTGGGACGCGCACTACTATCCCATGGGCTACGAGGTGCCGGACGACCAGGTCGAGCTGGGCATCTGGTTCCACGAAGAGGGCTACACGCCCGAGTTCGAGCAGGACCTGCGCCTCTATCCGCTGCGCGGCGACATCGCCCTGGCTCCGGGCGGCACCGCCATGACCCAGGGATTCAAGCGCTGGGACCACCCGGTCCGCCTGGACAGCTTCCAGCCCCACGGGCACGTGCACCTGCACGCAATGTCCATCAAGGCGATCTATCCGGACGGCCGTGAAGAACTGATCAGCATGGTGACCGACTTCAACGCGCGTTGGCACCACAGCTACATCTACGGCGACGATTCGGCTCCGCTGCTCCCCGAGGGCACCGTGCTGGTCATGACGGGCTGGTACGACAACACCGAGAACAACCCGCTCAACCCGGATCCGGAGATCTGGTACGCGCGCGGGAGCCGCACGACCGACGAGATGTCGCACGCGTGGCTCGCCATCACCCATCTGACGGACGAGGGCTACGAGCGCCTCGTCGAGGAACGGGAAGCCAAGGCGCGGGTGGTGAGCGACGGCAGCAGCGGATCGCGTTGACGAACCCCGGCCGACTCCGCGCCCTCGCCCATGGGGTCGCCGGGCACGGCCGACAGATGAAGCGAAGGAGCTCGCCGCGCATGTGGGGGGCTCCTTCCCCATTGTGGCTGAATCCGCATCGTACCCGACCGTATCCAGTCGATTCTCAGAGAGAGACATGAAGAGCCTTCAACTCAGATACGGCGCAGCCGTGGCGCTCGCCGTCGCCGCAGCGTTTCCCCTCGGCGCACAGCAGGTGCAGCGGCTGCCGCTTGCCCCCATCCCGCCGAGAGGCGAGCCGGTGGCCCCCTTCTTCGAGGGCTGGTACCGGAATGACGACGGCACCTTCACGTTCTCATATGGCTTCTTCAATCTGAACACGGAAGAGATCCTCGATATTCCGCTCGGCCCCGACAACTTCATCGAGCCTGCCGAGTTCGACGGAGACCAGCCCACCCACTTCCCGGTGCGGCCGCGGCGCGACCGCGGGGTCTTCTCGGTGACCGTGCCGGAGAGCTACGCGGACACCAGCCGGCGGGTGGTGTGGACCATCACGAGCAACGGCGTGACCTACTCCACGCCCGCCCGGGTGGGGATCGATGCGCTCCAGCTCGACTACGGGCCGCGCGCGATGGGGTCGGTGCCGCCGCTGGTGCGGTTCGGAGACGACGGAGCGGTGGGCCAGCATGTCCAGGGCGCGCATTCGGAACCGCGCACCGCGGCCGTGGGCGAGCCGCTCTCTGTAACCCTGTGGACGTCGGAGGTATCGGAGCGCTCCCCGGACGACAACGTGAACACGGATGTCGAGGTGCGGGTCACCTGGTTCAAGCACCAGGGGCCGCCCCATGAAGTGATCTTCGAGCCCCCGCAGATCACGGTTCCCGGCACCGGAGAAGCCAGCACCCTGGTAACCTTCACCGCACCCGGCGAATACCTGTTGCGCGCGCGCCTGGACAACTTCGGCGCCAACGACAGCTCGGGGGGCGACCAGTGCTGCTGGAGCAACGGCTATGTGGCGGTGACCGTAACCGACCCCGCCGGGATGCGATGAAGCTGCTCGGCCTCCTGGCCATCGCGGCGGCGGGCGCGGCCTCCGCCGCCGGCACTACCCCGCCTGCGCCGCAGGAAGCGATGAGCCTCGATCGCCTCATCGAGCGCGCGGGCGTGTACCTCGAACCGGGCACCCTCGAGCCCTACAGCGGCCCGGTGGTGCGCATGTGGACACCGGACATCGTTCGCGAACGCGGCACCCTCGCCGACGGCCGCTGGACCGGTGTGCGCGAGTGGTTCCATCAGAACGGCCGACTCTCCGGCCGGGAGACCTGGCAGGACGGCGTCCTGCACGGACCCGCGGAGATGTACTTCAAGTCGGGCCTGCTCTCGGTGCGCGAGAACTACACGAACGGCGAACTCGACGGGCCCTACGAGTCGTACTGGACGCGCGGCGCGCTGGCCGAGCGGGGCGCCTGGCGGACCGGCAGACCGTGCGGCGAGTGGACCAGCTTCGGCCGCCCGGTGGTCTTTCCCTCCTGCTCGCAACCGTAAGCGCCGGAACGGCTCCCCAACGGCTCCCCAGCCGGCTACGCCGCCTGCATGGAATCCAGGAACTCCTGGTTGGTCTCCGTGCGGTTCATCCGTTCGATAAGGAACTGGATGGCCTCGGAAACCGGCATGTCGGAGAGGAAGTTGCGCAGCAGGTACACCCGGTTGCGCTCGGTTTCGGTCAGCAGCAGCTCCTCCTTGCGTGTTCCGGAACGGTTGATGTCGATGGCCGGAAAGACGCGCTTGTCGGCGATGTTGCGGTCGAGCACCAGTTCCATGTTGCCGGTGCCCTTGAACTCCTCGAAGATCACCTCGTCCATGCGGCTTCCGGTCTCGATCAGGGCGGTGGCGATGATGGTGAACGACCCTCCGCCCTCGATGTTGCGCGCGGCTCCGAAGAATCTCTTCGGCTTGTGCAGCGCGTTGGAGTCCACGCCTCCCGACAGGATCTTCCCCGAGTGCGGCACGGTGATGTTGTAGGCGCGCGCCAGGCGCGTGATCGAGTCCAGCAGGATCACGACATCCCTGCCCTGCTCCACCAGCCTCTTGGCCTTCTCCAGCACCATCTCCGCGACCTGCGTGTGGCGGTCCGCCGACTCGTCGAAGGTTGAGGCGATCACCTCGGCGTCGACGTTCTCCTCCATGTCGGTAACTTCTTCCGGCCGCTCATCGATGAGCAACACGATCAGATGCACCTCGGGGTGATTCTCGCTGATCGAGTTGGCCACCTTCTGCAGCAGCATCGTCTTGCCCGCCTTGGGCGGGGATGTGATCAGCCCGCGCTGCCCCTTGCCGATGGGGGCGACGAGATCCACAACGCGCGTGGACATGTCGCGCCTGGAGCACTCGAGCCGCAGGCGCTCGTCGGGATAGCGCGGCCGCAGGTTGTCGAACGTCATCCGATGCCGCGCCTTGTCGGGCGGCTCGAAGTTGACGTTCTCCACCTTGAGCAGGGCCAGGTAGCGCTCACCCTCCTTGGGGGGACGCACCTGGCCCAGGATGGTGTCGCCGGTGCGCAGATCGAATCGCTTGATCTGCGAAGGACTCACGTAGATGTCATCGGGGCCGTAGAGATAGTTCCAGCTCTGCGAGCGCAGGAATCCGTAGCCCTCGGGGAGGATTTCGAGCACGCCTTCTCCGCGCAGCACGACGTCGCTGTCGAGAAGCTTGTGCTCGATGCGGAAGATGAGATCCTGCTTGCGCAGCCCGGAGTAGTTGGGGATGCGCAGTTCGCTGGCCAGCTCGTGAAGCTCGCTGACCTTCTTGCTCTTGAGTTCGGCGATGTCCAAGGGGAACTCCGATGGGAAAGGCGGAGGGCGCGGGCCGTGCACACGGCGGCGCTGGCGGGATGGCGTGGAGCGGGGTGTGGGCGGGAGTGGGGCGGGATGCGGCGGGACGCTGTGGCGGGGCTTGCATCCCTGGTGGGTCGCCGGGATGTTAAGCGGGCCGTTTCAGGGGGTCAAGAGATCGGAGGTGGCTTGCCGAGGCACAACCGGAAGGGTCGGGGACGCGATCAGCGGGGCTTCCGCTACCTGATCAGCTACCAGCCCGACTCGCTCAGGCGCATCACCGTGACCCGTTCGCTGGCGTCGGGAAGGCAGTCCACCAAGACCCTCTTCCGCAATCCCGCCTGCGTTCGCCAGGCCTCTCCGGGGAAGCGGGTGCGCACGCGCATCACCTCGTCCGAGCAGGGCATCGACGTTGAGGTATCGGTCAGCGCCGCCCAGACCGCAGTGACCCGTGTCCAGGTCGTGTGCCCCCTGCCTTCCGGGCATCCGGCAACCGGAGACGACGAGGTCGTCTTCACGCTGGAAAACGGTCTCCCTCCGCCCCCGTAGCCGGCACGCCAAAGGGGACATTTTCGGGGGCGAGAGGAGTACCCACGGGTGACACCTGCACCCCGGTTTCCCCTATCTTCACGCATATGGCGGGCAAGACGCTGGACTTCGTCGGCGCCACCGGGCGCGCAGCCTTACGTTTCGCGGCGACGGTTGGCGAATGGGGCGTCCTGATGCAGGACACCATCCGCGGCCTGCGCGCGGTTCGAATCTGGGGGAAGCTGGTCTTCGAACAGATGATGCGCATCGGTGTCGCCTCGGTGCCCATCGCGCTCTTCATCGCCGCCTTCACCGGCATCGTGCTGGCGCTGCAGGCTTCCTACACCTTCACCGGCGCGGTACCCGTGTACCTGGTGGGCAGCCTGGTGGGCAAGACCATGATCATCGAGCTGGGACCGGTGCTGACGGGGCTGGCGCTGGCGGGCCGGGTGGGCGCGAGCATCGCCGCCGAGTTGGGTACCATGCGGGTGACCGAGCAGATCGATGCGCTGGAAACCATGGCCTACGATCCGGCGGCGTACCTGGTGCTCCCCCGGGTGCTCGCGGGCGCGGTGATGTTCCCGGCGGTGACCCTGCTGGCGTCGGCACTGGGCATCGTGGCCGGCTGGCTGACCGCCATCCAGCTTCTGGACATGTCCACTCCCGAATTCGTGCGCGGGCTCGAGACCTTCTTCGTGCCCTTCGACGTGGTCTTTTCGGTGATCAAGTCGTTCTCGTTCGGTCTGGCGGTGACGTCGCTGGGATGTTTCTTCGGCTTCCGCACCCGGGGAGGGGCCGCTGGAGTGGGCCGCGCCGCCACCTCGGCCGTGGTCGCAAGCAGCATGGTGATCCTGGTGTTCGACGCCTTCTGGGCCGCGGTGCTGCTGTGATCCGTCTGCGCGGCGTGCACAAGGCCTTCGGCGAGAAGGCCGTGCTGAACGGCTTCGACCTGGACGTGCCCAGGGGGGCCACGGTAGCGCTGATCGGCGCCTCCGGGGCGGGCAAATCGGTCGTGCTGAAGCATATCGTGGGACTGCTCGCCGCCGACCGGGGAAGCGTGAGCGTCGACGGCCGCGAGGTCGCCGAGCTGGATCAGCAGGCCCTGTACGCACTGCGGCGCAGCGTCGGCTACGTCTTCCAGTTCGCGGCGCTGTTCGACTCCATGACGCTCGCCCACAACGTGGAGATGGGGCTGCGCCGGATTCCCGGCCTGAGCCGCCGGGACATCCGCAGGAGGGCCGCCGAGTGCCTGGAGCTTGTGGACCTGGGAGGATTGGGAGACCGTTATCCGGCGGAGATCTCCGGGGGACAGCGCAAGAGGGCCGGGATCGCGCGCGCGATCGCAACCCGTCCCCGGTATCTCCTCTACGACGAGCCCACCACCGGACTCGATCCGGTGACGACAACGGTGATCGGCCGACTCATCCTCAGGCTGCGGGAAGAGATGGGAGCCACCGGGCTGGTGGTCACGCACGATCTCGGAACCGCCTACGAGGTGGCCGACTCCATGGCCTTCCTGCACGAGGGGCGGGTGCGGGCCCATGGCGCGCCGAGTGAGATCCGGATCTCCGGGGACCCCGTCGTCAGGTCATTCATCGAAGGGGCTCCGGAACTGATGGAGACGATGGCATGAGACGCAACGAGGTGTGGGTCGGGGTCGTCATTCTGCTGAGCGTCGTCATCGCGGTGGCGGGGAGCTTCTGGCTTCGCGGGTATCGCCTGACACGGGGCACGACCACGGTCGAGGCGCTCTTCAGCGGCGTGGGGCAGCTCCCGGACGGCGCCTCGGTGAAGCTGCGCGGGGTGACGATCGGGCGCGTGAACGGCATCGCCGTCGAACCGGACGGAACCGCGGTGCGGGTTGGCCTCGCCCTCAACACCGACGTCCAGTTGCCCGCCGACGCCGCCGTGCTCATCGCCCCCGAATCGATGTTCGGCGACTGGGGGGCGGAGATCGTGTCGCGCTCCGCCAACCCGCGCCTGGATTTCTTCGAGCCCTCGGATCCCGGGGTTCTGCCCGGCTTCAGCATCCCCGACCTTTCCCGGCTCACCGCCACGGCCGACCAGATCGCCGAGAACCTGGCCACCATCACCGACCGGGTCGAGGTCGCCTTTACCCAGGAGACCGCCGAGAACCTGAGGCTGGTGATCGAAAACGTAGGCCGGGTCAGCGAGCAGGTGGCGGAGCTCGCCGACGCCCAGATCGGGGCGGTGGAAGAGCTGGTCGAGAACGTGCGCACCTCCACCGGCGAAGTCCAGGAGGCGGCGGCTCTGGCGACCCGGACGCTCGCCGAGGTGGAACGGCTGCTCTCGGGCGGGGTCGTGGACTCCATCGTGGGCGACACCCGCGTGACCGCCGCCGAGTTCCGCCGGTTGGCCACCGATCTGCGCGAGACCACGACCGGGCTCTCCACCACGCTGCAGTTCGCCGACTCCACCCTGGTCCGCTTCGAGCGCATCGGGCGCGAGCTGGAGACCGGGGAGGGGACGCTGGCCCAACTCCTGGCCGACTCCACAGTGGCCGTCCAGACCCAGTCGGCGCTGATGCAGCTCACCCTGCTGCTCGAGGACTTCCGCGAGAACCCGGGGCGCTACGTGCGCCTGTCGATCTTCTGACCATGAAGGACATCGTCGATCTCACCATCATCGGAGGCGGCCCCACCGGCCTCTTCGGGGCCTTCTACGCCGGGATGCGCGGCATGTCGTGCCGCATCGTCGACTCGCTTCCCGAGCTGGGGGGACAGCTCACCGCCCTCTATCCCGAGAAGTTCATCTTCGACGTGGGCGGTTTCCCGAAGGTGCGCGCCAAGAACCTGGCCCGGGAGCTGGTGGATCAGGGGCTCCAGTTCGGCGCCGACGTGGTGCTGGACGAGGAGGTGCGCGGGCTTCGCGGGGAGGACGGCGTCTTCGTGCTCGAGGGCGCGTCATCCGAGTACCGCACCCGCACGGTGCTGATCGCCGGCGGCAAGGGCGCCTTCGAACCCATGGTGCTCAAGTGCCCCGGGTACGAGGAACTTCTGGGCCACGGAGTCGAGTACTCGGTGCGCGATCCCGAGGTCTACCGGGACAAGCGGGTCGTGCTGGTGGGAGGAGGAGACTCCGCGCTGGACTGGGCGCTGATCCTGAAGGACATCGTCGAGCGGCTGGTCGTGGTGCACCGGCGGGCCGTGTTCCGGGCGCACGAGACATCGGTGGCCCGGCTCGAGGCAGCGGCGAAGTCGGGCGAACTGGAGCTGAGGATATTCTGGGAGGTGAAGGAGATCCGGGGCAACGGCAGAGTGGAAGGCTGCACCATCTTCGACAACCGGAGCGATGCGGTGGAGTCGTTCGAGGTGGATGCCGTGTTGACGTTCCTGGGCTTCAAGCCGGACCTGGGGCCGATCAGGAGCTGGGGGCTCGAAGTGGACAAGAAGCGCATTGTGGTCGGCCAGTTGATGGAAACGAGCTGGCCGGGCATCTACGCCGCCGGGGACCTGGTCAGCTACCCGGGCAAGCTCGACCTCATCGCCACCGGCTTTGCCGAGGCGGCGATCGCCGTGAACAACGCGATTCGCCGGGTGGACCCGAAGGCGCGCGTGAACCCCGGGCACTCGACCAACCTCAAGATCTTCAAGGACAAGTAGCCGACACCCCGCTGCGGGCTTTCGGCTTTCGAATACCGGAAAGGGATGACGATGACAGCACAGCACGAACGGGTCGTGATCATCGGGTCGGGCCCCGCGGCATGGACCGCGGCCATCTACGCCGCGCGAGCCGCGCTTTCGCCCCTGGTTGTGGAGGGGGCCGGCAGCCGCACCATGATCCCCGGCGGACAGCTCATGTTCACGACCGATGTCGAGAACTACCCGGGCTTCCCGGAGGGCGTTACAGGCCCCGAGATGATGGACGCCTTCCGCGCGCAGGCGCTGCGGTTCGACACGCGCGTAATCACGGATGATGTGGTGGAAGTGGAGCTCGAGGGGCAGCCCAAGCGCCTCGCCACCGGACGCGGCCAGGAGATTGTCGCCGATTCCGTAATCGTGGCCACGGGGGCCAACGCCCGCTGGCTGGGCGTACCCGGAGAAGAGCGCCTGGCCCAGAGCGGCGGCGGCGTGTCGGCGTGCGCCGTGTGCGACGGGGCGCTTCCGTACTTCCGCGGTCAGGTTGTGGCCGTGATCGGCGGCGGCGACAGCGCCATCGAGGACGCCACCTACATGGCGAAGTTCGCGGGCCGGGTGATCGTGATTCATCGGCGCGACCAGCTGCGCGCCTCGGCGATCATGCAGCAGCGCGCCTTCGACAACGACAAGATCGAGTTTCTGTGGAACAAGGTGGTGACCGAGGTGCTGGGCGACGAGGTGATCACCGGGCTGCGGCTGAGGGACACGGTCACGGGGGAGGAGAGCACGCTCGAGGCGGGGGGGATGTTCGTCGCCATCGGTCACATCCCCAATACGGGGTTTCTGAA
This sequence comes from Gemmatimonadota bacterium, assembly GCA_022825135.1. Classification (GTDB taxonomy): domain Bacteria; phylum Gemmatimonadota; class Gemmatimonadetes; order Longimicrobiales; family Gaopeijiaceae; genus BD2-11. The sequence goes on from JAJDYN010000029.1 coordinate 122,611, forward strand.
CGGCCAGGTTGAACTCAAGGGGAACGGCTACATCGAGCTGCCCACCCCGTGGCGGACCGAGACTTCCCTGCCCGGCGTGTTCGCCGCCGGGGACGTGATGGACGACTACTACCGCCAGGCGGTGAGCGCCGCGGGGACGGGCTGCATGGCCGCGCTGGACGCCGAGCGCTGGCTGGCGCACGGAGGCCCGGCGGAGAACGGCGCCTCGTAGCGAGCGGCCATGCCCGCGACTGGCGGCGGCATGAGCGCCCGTGTTCCCCGAGACCGAAATGCTCCGGAGCCTTCAGGTGGCGCCGTGCGCGCCCCCGTCCACCACGATCACCTCGCCGGTCATGAAGGGCGACCGATCGAGGAACAGCACCGCGCGCGCCACGTCTTCGGGGGACCCCCAGCCGCCCAGGGGAATGCGCGCGGCGGCGGCCCGGATGTCTTCCGGGGTGGCGTCTTCCTCGGGGAGCACCGAACCGGGCGCGATCGCGTTTACCCGCACCCGGGGCGCCAGCGACCGCGCGGCTACCCGGGTGAGGTGGGCGAGCGCGGCCTTGGAGACGGAGTGGTGGGGATAGCGCGCCCACGGCCTGAGCGCCGACAGGTCGACGATGTTGACAACGCTGCCCCGGCTGGCGGCGAGCGCCGCCGCGGTGGCCTGGATGAGCAGGAAAGGCGCCTTCAGGTTGACCGCCATCACCTGGTCCCACTCATCCTCGCCGATCTCGTCGAACGGCGTGGCAAGGAAGGTGGAGGCATTGTTGACGAGCAGATCGAGGCGCCCCCAGGCGGTCGTCGCGGCCTCGGCCAGCGCCTTCGCGCCGGCGCTCGTGGCGAGGTCGGCCCGGACGGCGCGCGCGCGCCGTCCCCTGCCCTCCACCTCCGCCACCACCTCCCGCGCCGCGTCCGCAGAGCCGTGATACCCCACGACCAGGTCGAAACCCGCGTCCGCCAGGGCCAGGGTGATGGCACGCCCCACGCGCACCACCCCACCCGTGACCAGAGCCACCCGGCCGCCCGGTGGCGGCGCCTCGTTTCGGGTGTGCGGGCGGTCCGTCACGCGCAGGGATCGTCGCTTGTGGAAGGGTGTTGGATCACGGGTGTTGGACCTTCTCTTTACTGGCGGGCTGCGCGCGGCCGCCTTCGAATCCGATCGCGCCTGCGAGGCATGCCGTGAGTAAGCCCGGAGAAGCTACCGGAGCCCGCGGAGGGCGGCAAACGAAGATGAGCGGAGGGCGGCACACGAGATGAGCGGAACCGGAAATCTCGCCGGCACAGCGTGCGTCGTGACGGGAAGCACGCGGGGCATCGGGTTCGAGATCGCGAGCGCGCTCGCGCGCCGCGATGCCGACGTCGTCGTCAGTGCCCGGACCGACGGCGATTTCCGCCGGGTGGCAGGCGAGCTGGCGGCGCTGGGTAGCGGACGCGCCGCCGGAATCGCGTGCGACGTGCGGCATCCGGAGGAGTGCCGGCGCCTGATCGATTCCGCGGCGGACCGCTTCGGACGGCTGGATGTCCTGGTGAACAACGCCGGCTGGGGCCGCTTCGCCCCCATCGACGAGCTCTCCGTCGAGCACTGGCGCGAGCAGATCGACACCAACCTGGGCGGCGTGTTCTACTGCTCCCGGGCGGCGGTCCCGCATCTGACCGACAGCGGCGGCGGCTGGATCATCAACATCGGCTCGCTCGCGGGCCGGCACGCCTTCGCCGGTGGAACGGGATACAACGCCAGCAAGTTCGGCCTGCTCGGCATGACCGAAGCGATGATGCTCGATCTGCGCCACCGGAACATCCGCGTGAGCCTCATCATGCCCGGAAGCGTGAACACCGGGTTCCGCGGCCAGTCCGCCTCGCACGACTGGAAGCTGGATCCGCGCGACGTGGCACGGGCCGTGGTGGACCTGCTGGCCTATCCCGGGCGCGCCCTGCCCAGCAGGATCGAGTTGAGGCCCAGCCGGCCGACTCGAAAGCGAACGTGACCACCCGAACCGGGATGACCCGCGAGCACATCTCCGCATGAAACGGACTCTGGTGATCGGGGCCGGCGGCCAGGTGGGCACCGAACTGGTTGTGGCGCTGCGCGCCCTGTACGGGCAGGAGAACGTGCTCGCGACCGACCTGAGCACGGATGCGGCGGCAACGCTGGGCGGCCCCTTCGCTCCCCTCGACTGCACGGACGGCGAGGCCGTGCTGGCTGCGGTGCGCCGCTTCCGCCCCCACACCGTGTTCCATCTCGCGGCGCTCCTGTCGGTGGCCGGCGAAGAACGCCCCCGGCTGGCGTACCGGGTGAATCTGGGCGGTCTGGTCAACGTCCTGGAGGCGGCGCGCGCGCACGGATCGGCCGTTTTCTTCCCGAGCTCCATCGCGAGCTTCGGCCCCTCCATTCCACTCGACCGAGTGCCGCAGGAAGCGGCCCAGCGGCCCGTCACCATGTACGGCATCACCAAGGCCGCGGGCGAGATGATCTGCGACTTCTATCACCTGCGCTTCGGCGTCGATACCCGCGGCGTGCGCTTTCCGGGCCTCATCTCGCATGTGGCCGAGCCCGGCGGCGGCACCACCGACTACGCCGTGGACGCCTTCCGGGAGGCGGGTGCGCGGGGCGCCTATACCTGTCCCCTGCGGCCCGACACGCAACTGGACATGATGTACATGCCGGACGCCGTCCGGGCCGTGATCGAGCTGATGGAGGCGGACCCGCGCCGGCTTGCACACCGCAACGCCTACAACATCACCGCCATGCAGTTTACTCCCCGGATGCTCGCCGCGGAGATCCGGCGTCACCTGCAGCACTTCCGCATGGCCTACCGGGTGGATCCGCTACGGCAGTCCATCGCCGACTCCTGGCCCCGGCGCCTCGACGATTCCGCGGCGCGCGAGGAGTGGGGATGGAGGCCGGAGTACGATCTGGCCGCAATGGCCGCGGACATGTTCGCGCGGCTGCGGGATCCGGATTCCGCGGCCTCTGCATACCCGGTCACCACCTGACCGCCCCGACAACCCCCGGAGACCCCATGCCGCTCGACCGCCTGACCGACGTGCTGGACGGCCACGTCCGCGAACTCGAACGGAAGGGCACCGCCAAGGGCGCGGAAGCCGTGGTCACGGCCGTGGAGATGCCACGCGGGGACCGCGGTCCCAGGATCAGGCTCGAGGGCGAGGGCGAGCGCCCCTTCATTCGCCTCAACTCCAACTCCTACCTGGGGATGGGTCTGCGTCCCGACGTCATCGCGGCGGAGGAGGCCGAGGCGCGGGCGTCGGGGGCGGGTCCGGGGGCGGTGCGCTTCATCAGCGGAACCTACGCGGCGCACGTGGAACTGGAGCGCCGGCTGGCGCGTTTCCACGGACGCGAGGAGGCCATGCTGTTCTCCTCCGCCTACGCGGCGGTGGTGGGCTGCCTGGTCCCGCTCATCGACGCGGGGACCGCGCTCATCTCCGACGAGCTGAACCACAACTCCATCATCAACGCCGTGCGGCTGGCACGCCCCCTGTCGAAGGTGGTGTACCCCCACCTCGACATGCGCGCGCTGGACCGGGCCCTCGGAGAGGCCGCCGGCAAGGCCCGCCGCGCCGTCGTGGTGACCGACGGCATCTTCAGCATGCGCGGCGTGCACGCGCCCGTGGACGAGATCATGGAGATCGCCCGCTGCCACGACCGCAACTTCCCCGAGAACGTGGTGGTGGTGCTCGACGACTCCCACGGCGTGGGTGCCATCGGAGCCACCGGCCGGGGCACGGAGGAATACACCGGCGCCCCTCCCGTGGACATCACGGTGGCCACCCTGGGCAAGGCGCTCGGGGTCAACGGCGGCTACGTGGCGACCAGCTCGACGCTCGTGCGCTATCTGCGCGAGAGCGCCCCGTTCTACATCTACTCGAACCCGATCACGCCCGGGGAGGCAAGGGCCGCGCTGAAGGCGCTGGAGATTCTCGACAGCGGGGAGGGGCGGCAGCTGCTGGAGCGCCTGCGCGGGCTCACCCGGCGCTTCGAGGATGGCCTGGTGCGCCTTGGGATCGAAGTGCTGAAGGGCGAGCACCCGGTGGTGCCGCTGATGATCCGCGATACCGCGCGCACACACGAACTCGTGCGCCATCTCCGCGACCATGGTATCCTGGCCACCGGTCTGGCCTTCCCCGTGGTGCCGCGCGGAGACGAGGAGATTCGCGCCCAGATCAACGCCGACCACACCGAGGCCGACATCGACTACGTGCTGGACGTGCTGGCGAATCGCCCGGGAGCTGAGGGGAAATGAGCGGGGAAAGGGACAAGGGGGGACGTGCGATGGCGGGGACGGCGCGCCGGAAGTCACCCGGCGCGGACAAGGGCTCCCCCGGGCGCGGCGACGGGCGCGCGCCGGGACGCGACTTCGTGCGCGAGATCGTCGCTGCCGACCTGGCCAGCGGGAAGCACGGAGGGCGGGTCGCCACCCGCTTCCCGCCCGAACCCAACGGGCTGTTGCACATCGGCCACGCCAAGGCCATCTGCCTCGATTTCGGGGTCGCCGCCGAGAACGGGGGCACCTGCAACCTGCGCTTCGACGACACCAACCCCGAGACCGAAGAGGCCAGCTACGTCGAGGCCATCAAGCGCGACATCCGCTGGCTGGGCTTCGAGTGGAGCGAGTTGCGCCACGCCTCGGACTATTTCGAGCAGCTCTACGACTACGGCGTCCTGTTGATCGAAAAGGGATCGGCGTACATCGACAGCCTCAGCGAAGAGGAGATCCGTGCCCACCGGGGCACCGTGACCGAGCCCGGGCGCCCCAGCCCCTGGCGGGATCGTCCCGTGGAGGAGAGCCTCGACCTCTTCCGGCGCATGCGCTCCGGCGAGTTCGAGGACGGGGCGCACGTGCTGCGGGCCCGCATCGACATGGCATCGCCCAACATGATCATGCGGGATCCGGTGCTCTTCCGGATCCGCCGCGCGCACCACTACCGCACCGGATCGGAGTGGTGCATCTACCCCATGTACGACTTCGCGCACTGCCTCTCCGACTCCATCGAGGGCATCACCCACTCGCTGTGCACGCTCGAGTTCGTGAACAACCGGGCCATCTACGACTGGCTGCTCGAGGAAGTGGAGGCGCCCGAGCCCGTGCCCCGGCAGTACGAGTTCGCGCGCCTGAACCTCGAGTACACCATCGTCTCCAAGCGCAAGCTGCTGCGCCTGGTGCAGGACGGGTACGTCAGCGACTGGGACGACCCGCGCATGCCCACCCTGTCAGGGCTCCGGCGCCGGGGGGTCACGCCGGCCGCCATCCGCAACTTCTGCCGCCTGGTGGGCGTCGCCAAGGCCGACAACCGGGTGGACGCGGCCAAGCTCGAATACGCCATCCGGGACGATCTGAACATGCGCGTGCCCCGCGTCATGTGCGTGCAGCGGCCGCTCAAGGTGGTGATCACCAACTTCCCGGAAGGCGAAACCGACTGGCTGGACGCGCCCCTCTACCCCCACGACGTGCCGCTGGAGGGAACCCGTCCGGTGCCCTTTACGCGCGAACTCTACATCGAGCGCCACGATTTCATGGAAGACCCGCCGCGCCGCTTCTTCCGGCTGGCCCCCGGGCGGGAGGTGCGCCTCCGCTACGGCTACTTCATCCGGTGCGAGGAGGTGGTGAAGGACGAAGCGGGCGAGGTGGCGGAGCTGCGCTGCACGTACGACCCGGCGACCCGGGGCGGCTCGGCCCCCGACGGCCGCAAGGTGCGCGGCACCATCCACTGGGTGTCGGCAGAGCACGCGCGCCCGTGCGAGGTGCGCCTCTACGACCGGCTCTTCCGCACGCGCGATCCCGACCGCGGCGACTTCATCGCGCAGTTGAATCCCGACTCGCTGGTGGTGCACGCGGACGCGCGCGTCGAGCCGAGCATCGCCGACGATCCGCCCGGCACCCGCTACCAGTTCGAGCGGGTGGGCTACTTCATCAGCGACGAGGAGGACTCGCGGCCGGACCGGCTGGTCTATAACCGCACCGTCGGCCTGCGCGATTCCTGGGCGAAGATCAGGAAGCAGCAGATGGCGCAGGAGGCGCGGAAGGCGAAGGGGCAGGGGAGGAAGAAGAGGAAGCGCGGGAGGAAGCCGGGCTGAGGGCGAGTGCCGGGCGGATCCGGAAGGCGATTGGACAGGCTTCGGAGGAAGGACCATGACACGGATACTCCGCTCAACTGATGCTCCGCCGGCGGGCAAACCCCGGCGCTTGCTGTGGGTCAACGCCCTGGCGTTGCTGGGCGTCGCGTGCGGGAGCCCCTATCCGCCCCCACCGGAGACGGCGCAGGACCCTGTCGTCGACACCCTGCACGGCGCTGTCTTCACCGATCCGTACCGGTGGCTGGAGGACCAGGAGAGCCCGCGGACGCGGGCGTGGATCGCCGAGCAGAACGCGTATGCGGAGCAGATCGTCGGCGAGTCGGCGCTGCGCACCGGGCTGGAGGCGCGCCTGCGGGAGCTGATGGAAGTTCCCGGCGTGGTGTATCCCCAGCGTCACGGGGACTACGAGTACTTCGCCTACCGCAAGCCTGGGCGGGAGGTGGGGGCAATCTACCGGCGGCCGGCGCCCGACGAGCCGGATGATGTCCCGTTGGACGTCACCGCTGACTACGAGGTCGTTGTCGATCCGCTGGACCTGCGCGCCGACGGAACCACGAGCGTCGGGATCCAGGACTTCTCGCTCGATGGCCGCCTGATGCTCTATTCGATCCGGGACGGGGGCCCGGACGAGATCGAAGTGCGGGTGCGCGACCTCGAGGCGGGCGAGGATCTTCCCGACCGGCTGCCGACGGCACTCTACGGCAGCGTCGCGTTCACGTCCGACGGCGCGGGCTTCTACTACACCCACAGGTCCCGCCAGACCGGCCCCCGCGTTCGCCGGCATGTCCTGGGCACCGACATGTCGGAGGATGTCGAGCTGTTCGGGGCCGGGATCGGGCCGACCGCTTTCGTGAACGCCTCCGAAGTGGACGAGGGTCGCTACCTCATCTACACGGTGCAGCATGGCTGGGCGCGTACCGATGTCTACCTGCATGACCTGAGTTCCGGAGCTGACCCGATGCCTCTCGTGGTCGGCGCACCCGCCCGCTTCCGGGCCCGCTGGGTGGACGGCGAGATCTACCTGCTCACCAACCTGGATGCGCCCCTGAACCGCGTGGTGGCGGTGCGGCCGGATGCCCCCGACCCCAGCCAGTGGCGTGAGGTCATCCCCGAGGCCGAGGACCTGCTGACCGGCTATCAGTGGTTCGATGGCGACTTCGTCGCCGACTATCTGCGCAACGTGAGCAGCCGCATCGTGCGCTACGCGCGGGACGGTACCGTGAAGGACGAGATCCCGATCCCCGAACATCACGTGGCGTCGTTCCGCGGACACGGTGCGGGCCGCGCCCTGCTCTCCCTCACATCCCTCCTCACGCCCCAGACCGTGGTCCAGCTCGACCTCGAGACCATGGAGACGGAGGAATGGCGGCCTTCGACGGTCCCCTTCGACGGCAGCGCCTACGAGATGAAGCAGGTATGGTACACGTCCGCGGACGGGACCGAGGCGCCGATGTACGTGGCGCACCGCCGCGGACTGGAACTCGACGGCTCGACCCCCACCCTGCTCTATGGCTACGGGGGCTTCAACGTCAACCTGCTGCCACGCTTCGACGCGCGCGCGGCGGTCTGGATGGAGCAGGGCGGCGTCTACGCCATCGCGACGCTGCGCGGGGGAGGCGAGTTCGGCGAGGAGTGGCACCGCGACGGCATGCTGGAGAACAAGCCGAACGTCTTCGCCGACTTCATCGCGGCCGCCGAGTGGCTGGTGGACAACGGCTACACCAACCCGGACAGGCTGGCCATCCGGGGCGCAAGCAACGGCGGGCTGCTGGTCGGGAGCGCGCTGACGAAGCGGCCGGATCTCTTCCGCGCCGTATTCGCCGGCCTCCCCGAACTCGATCTGGTGCGCTTCTACCAGTTCACCGAAGCCAACAACATGCCGGCGCTGCTCGAGTACGGGAACGGCGCCGTCCGCGAGGAATTCGAGGTGCTCCGCACCTTCTCGCCCTACCAGAACGTGCTTGACGGATTGGACTACCCGGCGGTCATGCTCACCCAGGGCGACCTGGACACGCGCGTGCCCCCGCTGCAGGCCCGCAAGATGACGGCGCGGCTACAGGCGGCGACCGGTTCAGGTCTTCCGGTGATCCTCGACTACGACGCGCGCACGGGGCACGCCGGCGGGCGCACCTTCAGCCGAAATGTGCGCAACGCCGCCATGGAACTGGCGTTTCTGCTGCAGCAGCTGGGGGTTGGGTAGGGGTAGCTGGCGGGGCCGCCGGCTGCTGGGACTACCGGCCCCGGTCGAGCGGCCAGAACTGGACGCGTTCCACGTCGAACTCGTCCATCACCCTCCCGAGGACGTAGTCTTCGCCGATCTCGAAGACATCCAGACCGGGCGGTGTTTCGACAAATCCCTGAACGCGGCCGTCCGCGTCGAAGACCGTCCAGACGTTCCGATCCTGGCCCGGGTACCGGTATTCCTGGACCCAGAGATGCCCCAGCGGATCGGAGTGCAGGGCCTCGAACGCGGGGAAGTACTCGACGAGGGGCATAGTCTCGGTCGGGGCAGCGAGGCGCACCCGGAGTTCTTCCGGAAGACCGGCGAAGCTCTCGGCAAGCACGCGGTCCAGTTCGGCCTGCGTAGGACTGCGGAGCTCGTGGTCGCGGCGGATGATCCTCAGCAATGCGCCGTCGCTCCCGTAGGCACGCAGTTCGTACCGGTCGGTGGGAGCCAGGACGACGAGGCCGCCCCAGATCGTCGCACCGGTGGACCGGCCGAAGGGATGGGCCCCCGTAGCCGGAGGGGTGGTCGAGACATACCACTCCTGCCCGGGATGAAGACCCAGCGATACCCGAAGCTCTCCGCCGGGGTCAAGAAGGCCGAAGTCCTCGTCGCGCCGGACAAGCGGCTCCCCGGAGTCGAACAAGCCACCAGCGAGGACCGGGCTCGGCTTCACCAGCATCGCCCCGTCGGGCAGCACCCCCAGAAACGAGTGGTAGCCATCGGCGAGGGTCACGGTGCGGCCGTGACCGCCGCGCGAATCGAAGATCTCCAGCCGTCTCCGGAACATGTTGTCGGCGGCAACCGAGTCACCGCGCCATCGGCTCACCGCTTCCGGCGTGTACCTGCTGAATTCTCCCGGGCCCTCGCCTCGTCCTCCCCATGTCTCCAGGTATGCACCATCGGCCGCGAAGACCCGCAAATCGGAGGTGCCGGCGTTGGCCACGACGATCCGGCCATCGGCGAGCCTGGTGGCGTCCCGAACGCCGAAGAGCATCTCGCCCGGGTCACCCTCTTCCGTCCCGATGGAAGCCGCAGGGGTCTCCCCGATTTGCCAGGCGAGACGCGAGCCCAGGGTTGGGCGCGCGTTTTCGACAATCGTCACGCCGGCGCTGTCGCGAACCTCGGAGCGAAGGGGCTGCGCGGCGTCGCGCTCGGAGTCACAGGCCGCCGCCACACCGAGGATGATCACCGGGAAGACTGCCAGGCCGTTCGGGCGTGCCCTGGAAAGCGGCCGCATTCGCGCCAGACGCCGGCATGCGGTTCCAGAGTACATTGCTCCCCTCAGCCAGTGGGCGACAAGCCGGGTGACCTGGACCGGAGGCCGGTAACCTCGTGGACCCTGCTGTTGAGACGCGCGAATGTCGTCTGCCTGTTGCCAGCCCAGGCTGCGATTCCGCCGAAGCCGGTCATCGCCGGCTCCGGGGGTCGAGACCGGCGAGAGGATCGGGTTCGTCAGGCGAACCGGCCAACACCTTCCAGTAGCCACCCTTGTCGGGACCGACCCGCTCGATCTTCCCGGACGCGCGCAACTTGTCCAGCCGGTATCGGACGATGGATCTGGTGGTGCGCAGCGTGGCGGCGAGCTCGCGACGGCTGGCGGACGGGTTCTGGTTGAGAAGGGCCAGGATGCGGTCCGAGAGGGCCGGCGGTCCCGGCGACCGAGGGTTCTTTCTGGTGGTTTTCTGGTGGTTTTCTGGTGGTCTCCTGACTGATAACGGACTGCGCCCCCCCTGCGTGCCGGCGGTCCCCAGCAGAGGCACCGGTCTCCTCTCCGGCCCTCGCGTCGAGATCGTCAACAACCAGCCAGCGACCTCCCCTGGCCGGCCCGATACGACGTAAATTACCCAACTTCTTGAGTTTGTCTAACTGATACCGGACGCTTCCCTCGGTGGCCCCGTGAATGGTTTCGACGATGTCGCGACGGCTGGCCGAGGGGTTCTTCCGCAAGAAGGCGAGGATCCCGTCGCCCAATTTCTGGCTGGCGCCTTCCTTTTCTGGCGGTTTTCTGGCGGTTTTCTGGCGACGTTCTGGTTGTCCTTCGTCGCTTCCGGTCGCTTCCTGGGTGGTGTCGCGATAGGCTTGGGTAGTCTCATGGTCGCCGGATCGCCAAATCCTGATCAGGAATCCCGCGCCGACCTCGAACTCCGGCTCCGGCAGGCCCGCCTCGGCGCAGCGCCGGATCATATCCACGGTTCCGGTGCCCATCCTCTCGATGTACTGCAGCAGGTACATCGACTCCGCAAGCAACGGATTGCCCGGTAGCGACTGGTGCGGCATGCGCAGCTTGTCCACGGTCAGGGGCGGCGGCAACCGGCCCGAGTTCAGGACTTCCAAACGGTCCGCGAACAGCATCACCTGCACGCTGCTATTGTCCGTATAGTCCCGGTGGGCGACCGCGTTCACGATTGCTTCGGTCACCACCTCCTTCGGGATCTCGTACTTGACGGGCGCCTGCACGCTTTCCGCTCTGGTTCCCACCGACAGCGCGACCTTGCTCATGACGAAGTCCACCGCCTGGTCCACGAGCGCGAAGACCGTGCCCTTGTAGACCTGGTAGGAGGGAATCGGCTTGGCCACCTCCGTCCCGTGGAAGTGCGCGCACTTGATCTCGGAGGAGATCAGGAAGCGTTGCGGGGCCTGTCCGAAGAGCAGCATTGCGGCGTTGGTCAACCGCCCCCTGTTCAACAGGTTCAGATGCCTGAGCAGATCCGGCGGCGGTGTCTCCGCCGGCAAGGGGAACTGCCGCGCCCTGCGCGCGATGCGGATGAAGCGGTACATGTCCTCAGTGTCCAGATCGTCGAGCGTGGCTCCCGAGCACGGCGTGGCGTCGAAAGGCCCGAAACGCAAGAGTTCCCTGGCTTCGAGGTATTGCACGAGCGAGGCGTAGAGCCCGGCAATGAGCTCCGCCGTTGTGGCGAACCGCCTTCGCACCAGACCGGCTTGCGCCCTGGCGATGAGCGCACGCATCCGCGGGTGTCGGTCGCCTTCTTCCGCCCCCTTCACGAAGATGAGCCGATGCTTCTCCAGCTCGGTGGCGCGGTTGAACTCGCGCTCGGTGGGCGACACTCCCTCGGCGTCCTCGCTCCCGTAGTCTCGTCCGAACAGGCCCACGTAGATGTCGCAACGGCCGACCTCATCGAGGTACACCCGGTCGGGACGCCGGTCCGAAGCCGGCACGTCCTCGAACAGGAAGACATCGAAGAACCGCCGCATCAGCGGGTCGCCGCGCAGGTAGTCGCGCAGCTGTTCTCTCTCTCTCGCGAACTCTCCTTGCACGCTGCTGATGAAGATGCGGATCGGGATCATGGGTCAGCCTCTACCTCGACTGAAGTGGCCGGGATGGGCAGGCGGATGGATCACGGATTCAGGACCCGATCCGGGTTGGCCTCGGCTTCCCACTCCACGTCGATGGGCGCGATGATGTCCCCCCGGATGCCGGGGGACAGGAGAGGAATCGGCTGCCTTCGCTTCCTGCGGTAGATCGCGAAGCCGCGGTCCAGGGTGAGGACCGGGCTGTCCCGATGCAGTTCGGACATCTGGACCAGACACGCATCCGCGAGGGACATCGGGACGTCACGGTACTTGCTCATGAGGCGAAGGACCGCTTCAGCGTGATCGACCAGCCGAAACGACGGCTCGATGACGCCTCGGCGGATCAATGAGACCACTCCCTCCTCGCCTCCGCGGCCGAGACGACGGGCCAGAAAGCAGGCCTCGACGACCACGGCCTCGCAGGTAAGCAACGGGGATTCGATCCGGTCCCACTGCTCGCGCGCCCAGCGATGATCACGGTCGCGATCATTCATGAACGCGACGAGAGGTCCCGCGTCAAGAATGACATCCCGGATCACTCTCCGAACCCTTCCATGTATTTCGGGTTCGTCGCAAGGTCCTCGGGTCCCTCGAAGGCACCCGCCAGATCGCGCGCGAGGTCCAGCGCCGACTTGGGCCGACCTGCCTCCTCCGCGCTCAGGAGCGTGCGGACGGCCTGACGGATCAGCGCAGACTTGCTCACGCCCCTGCGGTGGGCGGCGGCGGCGACCTCGGCGGCCAGCGGCTCCGGCATCTTCAGCGAGACGGTTACCATCAATCCCCCGTCGTGACGAAGTATTATCTCATACGAGAACGGAGTATTACCATGGAGGTGTACCGTCGTCAAGCGTTCGTTCAGGATGTGTCCCCTGGGGGACAGACGGTCTGGCGCAGGAACCCGTTTCGGAGCCTGCCCGGCGGGCATATGCTGTTTCTATCCGCTCCCGATCCCTTCACGGCCCGGGGTACCCCCCCTTGCACCAACCGCCACTCCTCGAACTCAGCGACCTCACTCTCCGCTTCGGGGGCGTGACCGCGCTCTCCGGCCTCGGCATGGAGGTTCGCGAGGGCGAGCTGCTGGCCCTCATCGGCCCCAACGGCGCGGGCAAGACGAGCGTCCTGAACTGCATCTCCGGACTCTACCGCGCACAGGAGGGGAGCATCACCCTGACCGGCCGCGACGGGGCCCGGCATCCGCTGCACCGCCTCGCTCCGCACCGCATCGCCGCGCTCGGGGTCGCGCGCACCTTCCAGAACATCGAACTCTTCAAGCACATGACCGTGCTCGACAACCTCATGCTGGGGCGCCACGTGCACATGAAGGGGGGTGTGCTCAGCGGCGGGATCCATCTGGGCCGCCAACGCCGCCGCGAAATCGAGCATCGGCGCTACGTGGAGGAGGTCATCGACTTCATGAACCTCGAGCCGCTGCGGAGCGCGGTGGTCGGGAGTCTCGCGTACGGGAACCAGCGGCTGGTGGAGATGGCGCGCGCGCTGGCGCTCGACCCGCACATCCTCCTCCTCGACGAGCCCACGGCCGGGATGAACGCGGAGGAGAAGGAATCGATGGCGCGCTTCATCCTCGACGTGCACGAGGAGCGCGGCATCACCGTGGTGGTAATCGACCACGACATCGACGTGATCATGGACATCTCGGATCGGGTGGTGGTGCTGGACTTCGGGCGGCGGATCGCACAGGGAACGCCGGAGCAGGTGCGGAGCCATCCTGCGGTGATCGACGCCTATCTGGGGCAGGCGCGAGGTGAGAGCGACCCCGTGAGAGCCGAAACACCAAAGTTACGTCAGGGTTGAGCGTGCCCCCGCGACACTCCCCCGATACGCTCCCCGGCCTACTCGCCCACCACGCCGTCAGGCGCCCCGACGAGGTCGCGCTGCGCGAGAAGGAGTTCGGGATCTGGCAGGAGATCACCTGGGCGGAGTACCTGGGCCGGGTACGGGCTTTCTCGCTGGGGTTGACGGAGTTGGGCGCCGAACGGGGGGACCGGGTCGCGATCATCGGCGACAACCGGCCCGAGTGGATGATCGCCGAGCTCGCGGCGCAGGCCGCCGGCATCCTGCCCCTCGGCCTCTACCAGGACGCCATCGCGGACGAACTCGCCCGCATGCTCGAAGCCGCCGAGGCCCGCATCGTCGTGGCCGAGGACCAGGAGCAGGTGGACAAGCTGCTCGAGGTGCGGGATGGGCTGCCCGGGCTCGAGTACGTCGCGTACTACGATGCGCGCGGGATGTACGGGTACGACGCGCCCGGCCTCATGTCCTTCGAGGAGATCGAAGCGCTGGGGGAACAGCGGCACTACCGATCGCCGCACGAGTTCAGCCGGCGACTCGCAGCGGTCCAGCCCGCGGACATCGCGCTCCTGTGCACGACCTCCGGCACGACCAGCATCCCCAAGCTTGCGATGCTCTCGCATGAGAACCTGATCGTGATGGCGTCGCAGTTGCGGAGCGTCGACGCGATGCATCCGCGCGACGAATTCGTGTCGTTCCTTCCGCTCGCCTGGATCGGTGAACAGATGGTGGCGGTGGCGAGCGGGCTTCTGGCGGGGTTCACGGTCAACTTCCCCGAGGAGACGGCGACCGCGCGCAAGGACATGCGGGAGATCGGGCCCGCCTTTCTCATGTCGCCCCCGCGCATCTGGGAGAACATGGTCTCGGACGTACAGGTCATGGCCGAGGACACCACCCGGCTCAAGCGATGGTTCTACGGCTGGGCCATGAAGCAGGGGGCCGCGGCCGCCGAAGCGCGGTTCCGGGGCCGGCGTATCGGTCCGGTCCGGCGCCTGGCCCATCGCCTCGCTGACTGGACGGTGTTTCACCCCATCCGCGACCAACTGGGGCTCAGCCGGGTTCGGCGCGCCTATACGGGAGGCGCGGCGCTGGGACCGGACGTGTTCCGCTTCTACCACACCATCGGGGTCAACCTGAAGCAGCTCTACGGCCAGACCGAGGTGTCGGGAATCTCGGTCGTGCACCGGGACGATGACATCCGCTTCCAGACCGTGGGGGTGCCGCTGCCCCGTACCGAGATCCGGATTTCGGACGAGGGCGAGATCCTCTGCAGGAGTCCCGCGGTGTTCCAGGGTTACTTCCGCAATCCGGCGGCCACCGCGGAGACGCTCGAAAACGGCTGGCTGCACTCGGGCGACGCCGGCTACTTCGACGAGAACGGGCACTTGGTCGTGATCGATCGCCTCGCCGACGTGATGAAGCTGCCGGACGGCAGCAACTTTTCCCCGCAGTTCGTCGAGAACAAGCTCAAGTTCAGTCCCTACGTGGCCGAAGCTGTGGTCTTCGGGGGTGGCGGGGCTCCGTTCGTGACGGCGATCGTCGCCATCGACATGGAAAACGCCGGGCAGTGGGCGGAGCGGCGGCGCATTCCCTACACCACCTTCACCGACCTGGCGCGGCGGAGCGAGGTGTACGCCCTGGTCCGGGAGCACGTCGCCGAAGTGAACGGGGAACTGCCCGAGGCCGCCCGCATCCTCCGCTTCCTGCTTCTGCACAAGGAACTGCACGCGGACGACGCCGAGCTGACCCGCACGCGCAAGGTCCGGCGACGCCATATTGCTGATCGGTTCGCGGAGATCATCGGCGCGCTGCAGGGGGAGGCCGAGTCGGTCACGGTCGCGACCGAGATCACCTATCAGGACGGTCGGACCGCGGCGGTGGAGCACGATCTGCGCATCGAGACGATGGGCCGCTGAAGACATGGACATCTTCCTGCAACTGACCGTCTCGGGACTCAGCACGGGGATGATCTACGCCCTGGCGGCGGCAGGGTTCGTGGTCATCTACAAGGCCAGCGATGTCCTCAACTTCGCCCAGGGCGACCTGCTCCTTCTGGGGACCTATCTGATCTTCTTCGCGGTGGCCCAGACCGGGCTGCCCTGGAGCCTGGGGGTCCTGGTGACCGTGCTGCTGGCGGTTGCGGTGGCCCTGGTGGTCGAGCGGCTGGTGCTGCGGCCCCTGGTGGGCGAGCCCATCATCTCGATGATCATGGTGACCATCGGGCTGTCGTCGGTGCTCAGGGGGGCCATCAACGCCATCTGGGGACCCAATCCGCGCGCGTTCGAGTCGTTCCTGCCCGCGGGCGACCTAGTCATCGGGCCCGCGGTGCTCTCCGCGGCACGTGTGCTCTCCATCCCCATCGCCCTGGCCGTGCTGGCGGGGCTCGGGCTCTTCTTCCGCTACACCCGCGACGGCATAGCCATGCGCGCCATCGCCGACGACCAGCAGGCGGCCCTCAGCATGGGGATCAGCATTCCGCGCGTGTTCGGGGTGGCATGGGGGCTGGCGGCCGCCTCGGCTGCGATCGGCGGCATCATGCTGGGCAACATCGTGGGCGTGAGCCCGAACGTTGCGGCCATCGGTCTGCGCGTCTTTCCGGTGGTGATCCTGGGCGGGCTGGACTCGATCAAGGGGGCCGTTGTCGGCGGCGCCATCATCGGCCTGCTGGAGGTATACGTCGGCTTCTACGTGGGGCACGGGCTCAACCTGGTCGTCCCCTACCTGGTCCTCATCCTGGTGCTGATGGTCCGGCCCTACGGGCTCTTCGGGAAGGAGATCATCGAGCGCGTATGAGACTTTCCCCATGAGCATGGAGTGCGGCGTCTTCCACACCCGCTACGAGTCCGACATGGGACTCCGTCCGCGGCCCGCGCAGCGGATCCGGCTCGTGCTCTTCGCCCTCTTCGTGCTCGTCTTCCCGTTCGTGGCCAGCACCTACTGGCTGGATCTGGCCAACCAGGTGGCCATCGCCACCGTGGGCGCAATCGGCCTCAACATTCTGGTGGGCCATACGGGCCAGATCTCGCTGGGCCAGGGCGCTTTCATGGCGATCGGGGCCTACACCGCGGGACTACTGACCCTCAACTTCGGGGTCCCCTGGGGCGCGAGCGTGTTCTGCGCCTGCATTCTCACCGCCGTGGCGGGCACCTTCTTCGGGCTCCCTTCCCTGCGCCTCAAGGGTCTCTATCTGGCCATCGCCACCCTGGCCGCGCAGGAGATCGTGGAGTGGGCGATGACCCACTGGACGACGGTCACGGGCGGGACCGAGGCCATCGTCGTGCCCGCCCCGCGCCTGTTCGGCCTCCGCCTGAACACCACCTTCAACTTCTACTGGCTGGCGGTACTCACGGCGGCCGGAACTGCGCTCTTTGCCGCAAACCTCTTCCGCTGCCGCATCGGCCGGGCCTTCGAGGCGGTGCGGGACCAGGATATCGCTGCGAGCGTCATCGGGGTGGACGTCTTCCGCACCAAGCTGCTGGCCTTCGCGACCTCGTCGTTCTTCGTGGGGCTCGCGGGAGCGATGATCGCGTTCTACCGCAACATCGTCACCTGGGAGCGCTTCACGCTGAACACCAGCATCGTCTACCTGGCGATGATCATCGTCGGCGGCCTGGGCTCGATTCGGGGATCGTTTCTGGGCGCGGCGTTGATCACATTGCTCCCGGCGCTCATCACCAACCTGGGGCGTGCCATTCAGGACACCGCTCCGCAGGCGGCGTCACTTCTCCCCTACGCCCAGCAGGCGGTGTTCGGGATCGTGATCATCCTCTTCCTCATCTTCGAGCCCCGGGGACTGTCCAAACTGTGGGAGAACGTGAAAGACTACTTCCATGTGTGGCCGTTTGCGTACCGGCGCGGCGAGAGCCGGGCCAACTGAAGGAATGAGAAGATGAGCGAGATGGACTGCGTGCACGCCGGCAGCGGACGACGGGCGGAGGGATGGAGGAATGCGCCGGCTGAGGCCCGGGCGAAGGGGTGGGCTGCGGGCGTTGCGATGCTCGTTTGCGTTGCCTGCGGGGGCGACGGCGCCGATGCGGACGACAACAGCATCAGGGTGGGCGCGATCTTCGACCTGACCGGACCCACGGCCGACGTGGGCACCGACTACGGCGACGGCGTGCGCGGCTTCGCCGACTGGATCAACGGGCAGGGGGGCATCGAGGGGCGGCCCATCGACCTCATCTTCCAGGACTACGGATATCAGGTTGACCGGGCCGAGCAACTCTACAGCCAGTTCGTGAGCGAGGGCGCGGTGATCTTCATGGGGTGGGGCACGGGCGACACGGAGGCCCTGCGCATGCGCATCGCCGAGGACGAGATCCCGTTCAGCTCCGCGTCCCTTTCCCATCGCCTGGGCGACCCGGCCGAGGCCCCCTACAACTTCCTGCTGGCCACCACCTACAGCGACCAGTTCCGCATCGCGCTCGACTGGATCGCCGCGAACCACGGCGAGGGAACGCCCATCGTCGCGCTGATGCACAACGCGAGTCCCTTCGGGCTGTCGCCGGCGCACCAGGGCGGGATCGAGTTCGCCGAGGCGCAGGGAATCGATCTCACGCTCTACGAGATGCCGCGCGGGGCGGTGGACTTCACGGCCGAGTTCTCGCGCATCCGCCAGAGCGGCGCCCAGTACGTAGTCTTCCAGAACACGTCCGGGCCGGCGGCGGTGGCGCTCCAGAACGCGCGCAGCCTGAGCCTGGACGCCACCTTCTTCTGCCTGAACTGGTGCTCCAACGCGCAGGTCGTTCAGTTGGCCGGAGAGGCGGCCGACGGGCTCATGGGAACGATGCCGTACGCGCCCCTGACGGTGGACGTGCCCGGGACGCGCGTGATCCACGACTATCTCGAGTCCACGGGCGAGTCCGCCGAGGGCAGGACCAATGCCTACACCCAGGGTTGGTGGACCTTCGCGGCCTTTGCCGAGGGGATGCGCAGGGTGCTGGCGGCGGGCCAGGAGCTCACGGGAGCGAACATCAAGGCGGCGCTCGAGACGCTGTCCGACTACGACATGGGCGGGGTGACCGCTCCCGTGACCCTCACTTCCACGGACCACCGCGGCTCCAAGGGGTTGCGCATCTTCCGGGTCGAGGACGGGGTCTGGGTTCCGTTCACGGACTTCATCCAGGCGCCGGCATCCTGAGGGCGATGGGATGACGGACTCGGCCTTCGGCCGGCGCGGCGCGACGGAGTTGAATGGGCGCCCGGATGCAACGCCGCTCCTCAGCCTCAACAACATCGAAGTGCTCTACGACGATGTGATCCTCGTGCTGCGCGGGTTGTCGCTTGAGGTGGCCGAGGGGCGGATCGCGGCTCTCCTGGGCTCCAACGGCGCGGGCAAGACCACGACCCTCAAGGCCATTTCGGGGCTGCTGTACGTCGAAGACGGCGAGGTCAGCGACGGGACCATCGTCTTCGACGGCGAGGAGATCCAGGGGATGGACGCCCACCGCATCGTGGAGAAGGGCGTCTTTCAGGTGCTGGAGGGGCGGCGGGTCTTCGAGCATCTCAGCGTGCGCGAGAATCTGCTGGCCGGGGCGTACACGCGCGGGACGCGGCGCGGCCTGAACGCCGAGACGGACAGGGTCTACCACTACTTTCCGGCGCTGGCCGAGCGGCGCGGGCAGCTCGCGGGTCATCTCTCGGGCGGCGAGCAGCAGATGCTGGCGCTGGGGCGGGCGCTGATGGCGTCTCCGCGCATGATGCTGCTCGACGAGCCCTCGCTCGGGCTGGCTCCGATGCTGGTCGAGAGCATCTTCGAGATCGTGCGGCGCATCAATCGCGAGGAAGGGACCACGATTCTGCTGGTCGAACAGAACGCGCGCATCGCGCTGTCGGTGGCCGACTACGGCTACATCATGGAGAGAGGCCGGGTCGTGCTGGAAGGCGCCGCCGGCGAGCTGCGCGCCAACGAGGACGTGAAGGAGTTCTACCTGGGGTTGGGCGATGGCGGGCGGCGGTCGTACCGGGACGTGAAGCACTACCGGCGGCGGAAGCGGTGGCTGTCGTGAGGGGAGAGCGGCGCGGCGACCCCCGGGTTCCCGCTGCAGCATGGAGGCGCCCATCGTGACGGGCAGGTCGACGGACTGGGACGCGCTGCAGGACAGGCTGGCCTCGCGCGCGGTCGCGTATGGGACCGAGCACAGCCCCGAGATCGGGCGCAGGCTTGAGGGCGCCGGGATTTCGGCAATGGACGTCGCAGGGGTGGCAGACCTCCGGTCGATCCCGGTTCTGGCCAAGGACGATCTGCCCGCCCTGCAGGCCGCCGATCCGCCCTTCGGCGGGATGCTCATGGTGGCGGCCGGGTCGCTCGCGCGCATCTTCCGCTCGCCGGGGCCGATAAGCGACCCGCAGGGCACCGGCGACGACTTCTGGCGCTTCGCTCCGGCCCTGCGCGCCGCCGGCTTCCGCCCCGGCGATGTGGTGCTGAACAGCTTCTCGTACCACCTCACGCCGGGCGGCCTGATGCTCGACGGGGGATTGCGCGCGGTTGGATGCGCCGTGATCCCCGGGGGCGTGTCGGCCACGACGGCCCAGATCGAGGCGGCGCGTGCGGCGGGCGCCACCGGCTACACCGGCACGCCCCAGTTCCTGCTGACCCTGCTCGAGCGGGCGGCGGAGTCGGGCGAGCCGCTCGAGTTCGAGCGCGCACTGGTGACCGGCGCGCCGCTGCCACCCTCGTTGCGCGCCCGCCTGCAGGACGGCTTCGGCGTGGACGTCTACCAGGCCTACGGGACCGCAGACACCGGCCTGCTCGGCTACGAGTGCGCCGAAAAGGACGGGTGGCACGTGGCGCCCGAGGTGGTGGTCGAGGTTCTGGTGCCCGCCGACGACCGCCCGGCCGGGGAAGGAGAGGCGGGGCAGGTGGTGGTCACCAGCCCCAACGAGGTCTACCCTCTGGTTCGCTTCGGCACCGGCGACCTGTCTGCCTGGAAGCGCGCGCCCTGCCCGTGCGGCCGCCCCGGTCCCCGCCTGGCGGGCTTCCTGGGCCGGGTGGGGGAAGGCGTCAAGGTCAAGGGCATGTTCGTCCACCCCCGCGAGTTGACCGCGGCGCTGCGGTCCGACCCGGACGTTGCGCGCTACCGGGCGGTGGTGTCCGCGGACGGGGCACGGGACGTGTTCACCGTGCAGGTCGAGGCGGCGCCCGGGGCCGTGGTGGACCCAATCACACTCGCCGCCTGCATCCGCGAGGCCGTGAAGATCCGCCCGGTCGTGGAGGTGGTGGGGGCGGGGGCCATCCCCGACGATGCGCGCTCGCTGGTGGACGCACGGGAGGAGTTGGCAACGGGTTCAAGCTAAACCCTGCCGTTACGTCAGGGTCAAGGGACGTGAACCACGGCAACGGCGGGAGGCCACGGAGTCGGACCTCTCCCTGACCGTTGGAATCCCATCCCGCCCTGGTCCGCGCCTGCGGCCAGCTCGCGACCCCGGCCTACTCCGCCGGCGGGGAGAGGCGGTCGACCAGGTCGCTCACCCAGCGTCCCGCCAGGTCCTTGCAGCCCAGCCCGAAAGCCAGAGCCAGCGCAAAGCTGATGGCTCCGAGGATGATCAGGAAGGCATCGCCCACGAACTGGACCTGAAGCTGTTGCAGAGCCACGACCACGGAAAAGATGATGACTATGTACTGGACGAACTGCCCCAGCACCTCCGCCTGGGCAGCGATGCCGGCGTTGCTGGCTACGGTGCGGACCGTAGCGGCCAGGAAACCGGCGGCCAGGATCCCCACGATCAAGACGACGATCGCCGTCACAACGGTGGGCAGGAAACCGACAAACCCCTGCAGCAACTGGGCGGTGGCGGTGAGCTGGAGCGCGTTGAGGGCCGCGACCAGCACGACGAGCATCACGAGCCAGTATGCGATGGCTCCCAACAGCCTGGAGAAGGTTCGCCGGATGCCTCCTCTGGACAGCATCTCCGCGAGTTGGACCCTCTCCGCCAGACTGTCGGCCTTCACCGCCTCCAGAAGCCGGACGAGCACTCCCTGGATCACCTTCGCAATGATCCAGCCACCGACGAGAATCGCAACCACGGCCAACAGGTTCGGCACGAAGCCAACCAACTGCCCGATGAAGATGCGGACCGGGTCCAGCAGGATCGCATTCCAGTCCATTTCCATTTCGACTGCCTCCATGGTCCGGGTCAAGCTCTTCCGGATGGACGGCGCATCGTGACGGCGGGCCCGCCGCATCCCCGACCAGCCGCGGGAGCCGGCGCCACCGTCGGTCGCTGGTGCGCACCATCCGGGATTATGGAGTCATTATCGCAGGGGGGCGATCCCTGCCGCCAGCGCTCCACGAAGCCGGCAACCTCTCCTCCGGCTGGGTGCCTGCGCCCTCAATAGCCGCGTTGCTCCTCCGGCTCTAAATTGGGCTCGCCCTCCGGCGTATGGTTGCGAGGGTGATGCTCGTGGTAAGGTTCGCCTTTCGGTCAGGACCTGCGGCGAGCAGAGGCACCCGCTTCCCGGAGCCCTCCATGGTCGCGCCAACGATAGCAAACACCGACGGTAGTCCGCCTCGCGGAGTGGCGGCGAGTCGCGCATCCGGCCCCTCGGGCGAGCCCTCCGAATCCGGTCACGGCTTCGGCACCGCGCCCGTCTTCCTGGCGTCGATCAGCACGATCCTTGGCGCCATCCTCTTCCTCAGGTTCGGTTACGCCGTAGGACACGTCGGCCTGTGGGGCACGATGATGATCATCGTCATCGGACACATGGTCACGATCCCCACCGTGCTGGCCGTTTCCGAAATCGCCACAAACCGCCGTGTCGCCGGGGGCGGCGCCTATTTCATCATCAGCCGCTCATTCGGCACCACCATCGGCGGCTCCATCGGAATCGCGCTCTATCTGTCGCAGGCGATCTCGGTCGCCTTCTACCTGGTGGCCTTCGCCGAAGCCTTCCAGCCGGTCCTGCAGTGGATCGGGGGCAGATTCGAGGTCGCCCTCGGTCTCCAGTGGGTGAGCGTTCCCGGCCTCGCCGTCCTGGTCGCTCTCATGCTGACCAAGGGTGCCGACCAGGGCGTGCGCGTGCTGTGGGTCGTGTGCGGCATCCTGGCGGCGGTCATCGGAGCCTTCCTGCTGGGATCGGGACCCGAGGAGATCCGGCCCGACGGACTCAATCTGACATCGACGATCGCCAACCCGGACGGGTTCGGAGTCGTGTTCGCCACCTGCTTTCCCGCCTTCACCGGCATGATCGCAGGCCTCGGGCTGTCGGGCGATCTGAAGAACCCGATGCGCTCGATCCCCCTGGGAACCATCGGGGCGACCTTTGCCGGCATGGCCGTCTACGCGCTGGTCGCGATCAAGCTCGCGCAGAGCGCCACGCCGGACGCCCTCGCCGACGACCAGTTCATCATGGCCCGCATCGCGCTCTGGGGCCCTTCCATCTACATCGGACTCGCCGCCGCGGCCTTCTCCTCCGCGCTCGGCTCCATCATGGTCGCCCCGCGTACGCTGCAGGCTCTGGCCCGCGACCGCGTCTTCCCGGGCGGAAGGGTCAACCAACTCCTCGCCACCGGACGGGGCGAGGCGGGCGAGCCCATCAACGCCACCTATGTGTCGGTGGCGCTGGCGGCCGTGTTCGTGGCGCTCGGCGACATCGATTTCATCGCCCAGATCCTGAGCATGTTCTTCATGGTGACGTACGGCACGCTCTGTTCCGTAGCGTTCCTGGAGTACTTCGCGGGGAATCCCTCGTACCGCCCCACCTTCCGCTCCCGCTGGTACATATCGCTGGTGGGCGCGGTGATGTGCGTGCTCATGATGATCCAGATGAGCGCCGTGTATGCACTCCTCGCCATGGCGATCATGCTCGTCATCTACGTGGGGCTCAGGCGATCGCGGCGCGGCGAGCGCGATCTGGCCGCGATCCTGCAGGGGGCGATGTTCCAGCTTGTCCGCAGGCTGCAGATCATGCTCCAGAAGAACCGGAGCGCGCAGCAGGACGGCGGGTGGCGCCCGTCGTTCGTGGCGCTCACGCAGTTCGGCGACCGCCGCGTGGCCCAGTTCGACCTGCTGCGCTGGATCTCCCACCGCCACGGGTTCGGCCACTTCGTCCAGCACATGAAGGGTGAATACGCCCTGGACACGGAGCTGGCGGCCCGTGCGCAGCTCACGAAGCTGGTGAAGCGTTCCGACCTCAGCCGGGCGGGGACGTTCGTCGACACGCTGATCGCGCCCTCCTTCGAGAACGCGGTCACGCAGGCGCTCCAGTACCCCGGCATCTCGGGCCTGCCCAACAACAGCATTCTGCTGGAATTCGACCAGGAGCACCCCGAGGAGATCCCGAGGCTGGAGCGGGCCATGCTCCTGGCGGCATCATCGCGGTTCAACGTGGTGGTCCTGCGCTCCAGCACCTTCCGTTTCGGCTACCGTTCCTCGATCCATGTCTGGCTGACCCCGGAGACCCTGCCCAACGCGGCGATGATGCTGATGCTGGCCTACATCATCGTCGGTCATCCCGAATGGAGAACCGCCGAGATCCGTGTCTTCGCCTGCATCGGCACGGACGGGGATGCGCATGAGGCCGACCGGTTGTCCGCACTCGTCGATCAGGGACGCCTGCCCATCGGGCGAAAGAACATCGAAACGCTGCCGGTCGAATCGCAGGCCAGGATCGAATCCGAAGTGGAGTACCGGTCCTCGGACGCGGACCTGGTGATCGCGGGGATTTCGGCGGAGCAGATGAACGGAGGAAGCCTGACCGAGGTTCTCCGGAGCCACAGGGCTGCGAACGACATCGTGTTCGTCCACGCCGTGGAAGAGATCGTAATTGACTGACGCCCGGCGGACGCCGAATTCGGTCGATCCATCCCGGAACAGCGGGGAGAGACTCAACTGGACATCGTGATGCGTGCCCTGGCTTTTCTGGCCGACATACCCGGCTGGGCGATGATGGCGGTTGTGACGGCAGCCGGTATCGGGGTCGGATGGGTGTGCGAACGGCTACTCGCGCGCTGGGCCCACTGGGCGAGGCGCCAAACCGCTTCCGCGTGGGATGACGTACTGCTGGACTCGGTCCATCGGCTGCCCATGATCTGGTTCGCGGCCATCGCCCTCTACCTCGGCGTGAGCATCGCGGGATACGGGGAGCCGCTGCGCGGCCTCGTCGGCAGAGCGGTCAGCGTAATCGTGATCATCACGTTCCTGATCGTGGCGATGCGCCTGGCCACCGCCGGCATCACCGGGTTCGCCAAGCGGTCCACCGGCGTGGAGACGTCGACCACGCTGGTACAGAACGTCGTCAGGCTGTTGCTGCTGATCCTCGGAACCGCCCTCATTCTGCAGAACCTGGGGATCAACATCACCACCCTCGTCACCGCGCTCGGAATCTCCGGGCTCGCCGTGGCCCTGGCCCTGCAGGATACCCTGGGCAACCTGTTCGCCGGAATGCAGATCATCATGTCTCGCCAGATCAGAACCGGCGACTATGTCGCCCTGGCTACTGGCGAGGAGGGTGCCGTCACCGACATTCAGGCGAGGAACACTACCATACGGACGTTCCCGGAGAGCAACCGCGTACTGGTGCCCAACTCCATCCTGGCGTCCACCGTGGTCACCAACTACAGCCTGCCGCACCGGCGACTCTTCATCACGCTGCCGATCGGTGTGGCCTACCATTCCAACCTGGAGCAGGTGGAAGCGGTGACGGTCGACGTGGCCCGGAAGGTCCTGCGCGAGGTCGAGGGCGGGCTCACGGACGAGGAGCCCTTCGTGCGCTTCGAGGAGTTCTCGGATTTCAGCATCAACTTTCTCCTGCGCGTGCCGGTCCGGCAGTTTACGGATCAGTTCCTGGTCCGACACGAACTGGTCAAGCGGATCCACGAGCGTTACGGCCGTGAGGGAATCGAGATCCCCTTCCCCATCCGGACGGTCCACATGCGCGAGCGAGCCGGGAGTCCGGAGTGAGGCGGCAACTCCCGGGGGGCTTTGCGCGAACCGTCGAGCCCAGTCGTGCCGGACATCCCGGGCGAACAGCATCCATCCCAGTCGAAGGAGGACTCTTCCGTGTTCAGGCGAATACTCGTGATCGGAGCCCTGGCAGCAATGCCTTCCGGTTGTTCGTTCGTGCTGGTTGACGGGCCGCCCGGATTTATCCCGCCCGACGATCCGGTCCCCCCCGGGGCGTGCACAATCGACCGGACCATTCCGCTGATCGACGCGGTGGGGGCCGCCGCGGGCCTGGCCGCTGCCCTCACCAGTTCCGAAGGGAACGCCGTCAGGTTCGGCGCCGCCATCGGTGCAGCTTTGGGTTTTGCCTCCTATACCGGCTTCCGAAAGGTCGGAAGCTGCCGGGAGAGAATGATGCCCGCACACGAAAGCACGTCAACCGCAGGGGAGCGAGCCCCGCTCTTCATTGCTCAAGACGGGGCGATTCCGGGCGTTCAGAGCGATGGCCGGCTCCGCATTCCCGGGGCAGAGCCTCCGCCAGTGCCGGCGGTCCGCGCGAACGCTCCCAACCGGGTTCTCCGGGTTCCGCAATCCACCACCGCACCAGGGCCGCTCATGCCCGGACGGAAGGGCGGGTGACGAACCGTCATGTGAACGCACGCCTGAATTCGTCGCGCTGAGAGGCGGTCCCGACAAAAAGGACGCGTTCACCCCTGCGGAGCTCGCGCTCGGGCCGTGGATGAGGATCGACCTCTCCATTCCCTTCGATGGCGAGCACGGCGAGGCCCGTCCGCGCCAGGATTCCACTGCGCAGGAGCGCTTTGCCTTCCAGCGAGCGGGGCACTTCGGCAATGAACAGGTCGAGGCCCTCCCCAAGGATGATCGGCTCCGTTCCCCTGACAACCGCGAGAACCGACTGTATCCTGATCTGGGAATCACTGACCGCGAAATCGGCGCCGGCCCGGTGGATGGCCTCGACGTTGGCGGGGTGGGTAATCCGGCTGACGATGATCGCGTCCGGATTGAGCTTCCGACAGCACAGGGCGAGAAAGATGTTTGTCGCGTCGTCGTTGGTGGTCAGGACCAGCGAAGCCGCAGTCCTGATCCCAGCCCGCCGGATCACCCGGTCGTCCGTCATGTCCCCGATCAGTACATCATCGGCAACCTCCGCGATGCTCTTGCGGAGCTTCGGATCGCGTTCCACGATCCGAACGGATGCCCCTCGTTCGTCGAGCACCCGCGCCACCTGGCACCCCACACGGCCTCCCCCGATGACGAGCGCGCGACCCTGGCCGGACACGCTACCGCCCAGGTACTCATCGAGAGCCTCTACCTGGTCGGTGCTTCCCACGGCCAGCCCGATGCAGTCCTCCCGCAGCAGCGTTCCCGGCAACCCCGGCTCGAGGTGTCCCCGTTTTGCCAGGGCGAACACAGTCACGCCAGTGTGTGTCCGCACTCCGGCGTCCCTCAGGGTCAACCCGGCAAGGCGGGTGTTGCGGATGGGAAACTCGGCAATCGCGATCTCCCTGTAGCGACCGACGGTCAGTGCCCGTGCCGACCCGACCGGCACCCGGTTGGCCAGTTGCCTGCCCAGCCGCCGGGTGGTCAGCACGATCTGGTTGGCCCCGGCCAGCTTCAGCACCGCCTCTGCCTCCGGGTTCACCGCGGTGGCCACGATCGGCACCCGATCGGACACCTCGCGCGCCGTGAGCACGATGTTGGCGTTGATCACGTCTGGCGCATTGGCCAGCAGAAGGCGCGCGCGTCCGAAGCCGCAGTTCTCGTAGGTGCCTCGCAGCCCCGGGTCCCCACGCACCACCGGTAGCCTGTCCGCATGCATGGAGGCGGCCCGCACGGGGTCGGACTCGATCACCACGCTCTCGATTCCAGCGTGGGCGAGCCGTTCGATGAGCTCATTCGCCACATCGTCGGAGGTGCTGATGATGGCGTGTCCGCTGAGGTGATGAGGGACTCGCGTACTGACCCGCGTCTTTAGTTGCGCTTCCAGCCAGGGCGCGTACAGGAAGCGGATGAAGGCGAAGGGCAGGACGATGAGCAGCAGGATCACGCCCGTGATCAGCACCACCATGCTGAAGACCTGGCCGAGGTTCGACCGGAAGACGATGTCGCCGTATCCCAGCGTGCTCATCGTCGTCAGCGTCCAATAGACGCCCCGGAACCACTCGTGTTGTTGGCCTTCACGGGCCATCAGCACATGGAAGACCACCGAAAAGAGCGCGACGACGAAAGCGATCAGAATCCCGAAGCGCACGAGAGTGAGGGGCTTGAGCTCGGAATGATCCCGATGGCTCCTCATGAAGTTGGCGATTGCGCCGATGGAACCCTTCACCCTGTGACATCCCTCATCTCGGCATGTCCCCCATCGCTCCGGGTTCTCTTCGAATCGCCGCCGCTATGCCGGGCCGGTTTTCCATGGATCTCACGCGAGTTCCCGGTTCGATTCCAAGATACGCCTCGGAAGTGTGGGGATTACCCTCCCGGCGGTTATCCGGGTATGGCCGACCCCCGGTATCACGCCGTACCTTGACGCCGGATTGGCGTGAACCCCGGAGGTTGCGATGAAACACCCATTTCCGCCCGATGTTCATCCGGGTCTGCACCTGGTCGTCCCGGCCTTCCTCGCTCTGGCTCTCTCGTTCCCGCCGGCCACGGTGGCCCCCGTGGCGGCCCAGTCGGGCGAAGTGCGCATCGTCCAGACCAATTCGGCCGGCGACAACGTGCACATCATCGATCCGGTCACGAACGAGGTCGTGCAGATCATCGAGGGGATCCCGAAGGCGCACGGCGTCGCGGCCCAGTCGGACGGGAGCGTCCTCTACTTCAGCAACGAGGTCCATCGCACGCTGGAAATCGTGCCGACGGACGTCATGAAGGTCACGGAGCGGATCCCGCTCTCAGGACGGCCGCACAACGTCGCGATCAGCAACGACGGCCGCACGGTGTACGTCGCGATCATCCAGGACTGCAGTTGCGTGGATGTGGTAGACCTCGAGAAGGGCGAGGTGGTCAAGTCGATCGCGACCCTGGGAACGGTGCACAACGTGTTCATGTCGCCCGACGGGCGGCACGTGGCCGCGGGGATGATCGGCGCGCGGACCTTGACCATCATCGACACCTCCATCGACGAGGCGATCTGGTCGCTCCATTTCAGCGGTCGCACCACGGGCGGATACGCGGACGGAGGCGTGCGGCCGATGGCGTTCGAGACCCATCCGGACGGTTCGACCTGGCGCCTGTTCATCCAGATATCCAACTATCACGGCGTCTACGTGGTGGACTTCGCGCAGCGGAAGGTGGTGCAGAAGCTGGACATGCCGAGCCTCCCGATCTCTCGCGTGACCAACGACGCGCTTCAGGGATCGCCGGGGCACGGGCTCGCGGTCTCGCCCGACGGGCGCCAGCTCTGGTCGACGAGCAAGCCCAACGGCCACGTCTACGCGTGGTCGCTGCCGGATCTCGAATACCTGGGGGGCGTCGAGGTCGGCCACATCCCCGACTGGCTGACGATGACGCCCGACAGCCGCTACCTGTACGTAGCCAACGCCGGATCGAACGACGTGTCAGTCGTCGATACCCAGGAGATGAGAGAGATCGCGCGCATTCCGGTGGGCCAGGTGCCGAAGCGCAACAAGACGGTGGTGTTCCCGTGAACCGCGTGCCCGGCCGGTTCGCAGCGGAGCGGTCAGGTCTCGCCTTCATCGTCGCGCTGATTGCGTCGATTCCAGGCGCTGGCGAGCTGGCCGCCCAGACGCCCCTGAGCTTCGAGGACTACCGCGAAACGGTCGAGCCGATCTTTCTGGCCGACCGGGGCGGATGGGGTCCCGGACGCGCGCCCTGCGCCACCTGTCACGTCGAACAGGGCACGCCCCTGCGCCTGCAGCGGCTGCGCGAAACCGCCGAGGGCGAGGTCTACTGGTCGGAAGCGGATTCCCGCAGGAACTTCGAGGTCGTTTCGCGCCTCGTCACGCCCGGGGATCCGGACCGAAGCCGGCTCCTCAGGCAGCCCCTCGTCGAGTCGGCCGGCGGTTCGGCACTCCATGTGGGCGGGAAGTTCTTCCAATCGAAGGAGGACCCGGAATGGCGCGCGATGGCCGACTGGGTCGCGGCGGCGGATCCCGTCGAGGCCACCTTCGGACCGCGTCTGGACGCCGACTTTTTCCGTGACTGCGTGCAGCGCGTCTTCCTCGACAAGCGCCCCGGCGACGTGGAGTGCATCCACTGTCACGCATCCGGCGTGCGCGGCTTCGCCCCGCCCGTCCCCGAGGGACGCGACTTCTGGAACGAGGAGGAGACGCGGCGCAACTACGCAATCGCGCGCCGCTACGTGGAGCCCGGCGAGCCGATGATGAGCCGGCTGCTCACGCATCCTCTGGCGCCGGCGGCGGGGGGCGACTACTTCCACGGCGGTCCCCGGCGCTGGGCATCGACCGAAGACCCCGAGTGGCAGATGCTGGCCGCCTGGGTGCGCGGCGAAACCCCCGCATGCGTGGTCGGAGAGGGCGGTCGCTGACCCTCGACCGGACCGCATCTCACACGCCCCGCTCGGTAACCCGTTCAGGCCAAACCCTGACGTAACGTCAGGGTTGTCCTCCCTTGTCGCGCGACAATTACCGTATATCTTCGTGACAAGCGAGCGACACAGTGCGACCGCGGACGCATCCGGGGCGTTGTGCCGCGTGGCGCACCGGTTCGGATGGGAGTGAAGGATGGCGGGCGAGTCTGGCGAGCTGAGGAGAGAGATCGAGGCGCTCAGGGAACGCGTGTCCAGGCTGAGCGCGGCCGTGCTGCGCGCGAGCGCCAGCCTGGACCTCGACACCGTGCTGCAGGAGGTCGTCGACGCCGCGCGCGCGCTGACCGGGGCCCGCTACGGCGTTATCGCCACCGTGGACGGAGCTGGACGGATCGAGGAGTTCGTGACCTCCGGCTTCACTTCGGCCGAGAAGGACGAGATGGTCGCCTGGTCGGACGGCCCGCGGCTCTTCGAGCATTTCAGGGGGCTTGCCGCGCCGATTCGCGTGGGGGACCTGCCCGCCTATGTCCGCGCGCTCGGCTTTTCGACGGATCTGATGCGATCCAGGACGATGCAGGGCACGCCGTTGCGACACCACGGATTGAACGTCGGCAACTTCTTTCTCGCCGAGAAGGAGGGCGGTCGGGAGTTCACGAGCGACGATGAGGAAGTGCTGACGCTGTTCGCCGCCCAGGCGGCGACCGCGATCGCCAACGCTCGCGCGCATCGCGAGGAGCGGAGGGCGCGGGCCGACCTGGAGACGCTCATCGAGACCTCGCCGGTAGGCGTTGTGGTCTTCGACGGGCCGACCGGGGCGCTCGTGTCGTTCAACCGGGAGGCACGCCGGATCGTCGACGCACTGGACATGCCCGGGTACGCTCCGGCGCAACTGCTGGAGATGGTCACCTGTCGCCGCTCGGACGGGCGGGAGGTCGCGTTGGCCGAATTTCCCCTGGCCCAGCAACTGGGCAGGGCCGAGACGGTGCGCGCCGAGGAGATCACGCTTTCGGTGCCGGATGGCCGGAGCGTGACCACCCTGGTCAACTCGACACCGATCCAGGCGGGCGACGGCACCGTCCTGTCGGTCGTGGTCACGCTGCAGGATCTGGAGCCGCTGGAGGAACTGGAGCGCATGCGCGCCGAGTTCCTTGGCATCGTGAGCCACGAGTTGCGCACGCCGCTGATCTCGATCAAGGGCTCCACGGCGACCGTTCTGGGCGCCTCGCCGGCGCCGGACCCGGCCGAGATGCTGCAGTTCTTCCGGGTCATCGACGACCAGGCCGACCGCATGCGCGGCCTGATCGGCGAGTTGCTCGACCACGGACGCATCGTGACCGGCACCCTGTCGGTGTCGCCCGAGCCGGCGGAAGTCGCGGCTCTCGTGGAACAGGCGCGGAGCACGTTCGTGAGCGGCGCCGGAAGGCATCAGCTCAACATCGACCTGCCGGAAGACCTGCCCCGGGTGCTGGCCGACCGGGCGCGCATCGTTCAGGTCTTGAACAACCTGCTGTCCAACGCGGCGAAATACTCTCCCGAATCGTCGCCCATCCGGATCGACGCCAAACGGGAAGGCGTGCATGTCGCGATCTCCGTGAGCGACAGGGGCCGCGGCGTGCCACCGGAACGCCTGCCGCACCTGTTCCGCAAATACGCCGCGCCGGCTGGCGGAGACGGGGAACGGAGCGGGGAGGGGACCGGGCTCGGCCTGAGCATCTGCAAGGGGCTGGTGGAGGCGCACGGGGGCCGAATCCGGGCCGAGAGCGGCGGGATGGGGCAGGGTGCGCGGTTCACCTTCACGGTCCCCGTGGCCGAGGGGCGGGCAACCGCCTCTGATGGTCTCGCCCCGGCCGGCGCGCGCACAGCTCGGCAAGGGCAGCGGAAGACGCGCATCCTGGTGGTCGACGACGACCCCGGGATGCTCCGGTATCTCCGGGACGCGCTCGGCGGGGCAGGCTACGCACCCGTCGTGACGGGGGACGCGGAAGAGGTGCCGAGCCTCGTCGCGCAGCACCGGCCCGGGCTGGTTCTGCTTGACCTGCTGCTGCCCGGAACCGACGGCATCGCGCTGATGGAGCGAGTTCCGGAGTTGAGTGACCTGCCCGTCATCTTCATCTCGGCCTACGGCCGGGACGAGACGATCGTCCGGGCGCTGGATGCGGGCGCTGCCGACTACATCGTCAAGCCCTTTTCTCCGTCGGAGTTGACGGCCAGGGTGCGGGCCGCCCTGCGACGCGTAGCCGGGCCCGAGCCGTTTGTCCTCGGGGAACTGGCCATCCGCTACGACGAACGGCACGTCGCCGTTGCGGGCCGGGCGGTTCAGCTGACGCCGACCGAGTACGAGCTGCTGCGCGTGCTGTCGGTCAACGCGGGAAGGGTGCTGACGCACGAGTCGCTGCTGCGGCAGGCGTGGCGCGGAGGAGAGCGACGCCCGCCCGACCCCAAGCTGGTGCGGGCCGTCGTGAAGCGGCTGCGCCGCAAGCTGGGAGACGACGCGACCAACCCGGCCTACATCTGCAACGAGCGGGGCGTCGGCTACTTCATGCCCGCGGGTTCTCGCTGAAGGCTGACGTCGCCGGACCCGATCCCCGGCCCGCCCACCGCACGGTCCGAAGCTATCTGACGGCCCTCGAGCGCCTCATGCTGGTGGAGGATCAGCCGTGCGGGACCTGCGTGTCCACGCTCAGGCGATCAACGCGCGGGTGCACCACTACCGGGACAACACCGGCCTGGAAGTGGACGCGATCGTGGACGCGGGCATGGGCCGCCGGGCGGCCTTCGAAATCAAGCTGGGGACCACCCGCGTCGAAGCAGCCGCCCGGTCCCTCCTCAAGTTCGCGAACCGGGTGGACACGGATCGCTGTGGCATGCCCTCCGCGCTGGGCGTCATCGTCCACAGCGGCTGCGGGTACACGCGCAGCGACGGGGTGGCCGTGATTACCAGTCGGAGCCCTCGGACCGTAACCGGTCCGGAGGGTCGCGGCTCACCACCCCGATTGGAGGGTCGCAACGCACACCCCGAAGGGCGGCCCGCGGCCCCTCCGCATGCCGGATCGCTTGCGTCCGGTACGGGGACCGGATCAATTCCGGTTCTGCACCGACCCGCACCAACCGTACTCCGAGCCAGGGTGCCTCCATGAAACGCAGTACCGGTAGCTTACGCTCGATTTCGGCGAACGCTGACAGTCCCGTTCGCGGCCGTGCGACCCTGATCGCGGCAGTCGCGATCCTCGCCCTGACGATGCCCGGCCTCACGAACATCGCCACGCCCGGGCACCTGACCGCCCAGGAACCCATGGGCATGTACCCGGGCCCCACGGTCCTGCGCGCCGCGCGCCTGCTCGACGTCGAGACTGGCGAGATGCATCGGGACGCCGTGATCGTCGTCGAGGACGGGCTCATCACCGCCGTGAACCCGGCATCCGTCCCCGATGTCATGCACGACATGAACCTGGGCGACGTCACGCTCCTGCCCGGCTTCATCGACACGCACACGCACCTGGGCGGACAGGTCGGCGCGACCTCCTTCACCGATGCGGTGACGCGGACGGAAGCCTACGAGGCCTTCAACGCCGTCAAGTACGGGGGCATTACCCTGCGGGCCGGCTTCACCACCGTGCGCGACTTCGGCGGCGACGTCACCGTCGAGCTCGGCAGGGCGGTCGAGCGAGGCGACATCACCGCGCCCCGGGTCATCCCGTCGCGCAACTCGCTGGGCATCACCGGCGGCCACTGCGACGTCACCGGCTTCGCGCCCGGCATTCGCGAGGGCGGCCCGGAGGAGGGCATCGCGGACGGGCCGTGGGAGGTGGTCGAGGCGGTCCGTTACCAGATCAAGCACGGCGCCCAGGTGATCAAGACCTGCGCCACGGCCGGGGTGCTCTCGATGGAAGGACCGGTGGGCGCGCAGCAGTACACGCTGGAGGAGCTGACCGCCATGGTCGAGGAGGCCGCCCGTCACGGGATCAAGGTCGCCGCCCACGCGCACGGTCCGGAGGGGATCCTGGCCGCGGTCCGGGCCGGGGTCGCCTCGATCGAGCACGGATCCATCCTCACCGACGAGATCATGGACCTCATGATCGAGAAGGGGACCTGGCTGGTGCCCACGACCTACCTGGTCGACAGGATCGCTCTCGACCAGTTGCCGCCGCTGGTGCGCGCCAAGGCGGAGGAGATCACCCCGCTCGCCCGCCGGAGCCTGCAGCGGGCCATCGACCGCGGCGTCCCCATCGCCTTCGGGACGGATGCGGCGGTGTTGCCGCACGGCGAGAACGCCGGCGAGTTCGGCATCTACGTCGGGATGGGGATGAGCGAGCTGGACGCCCTCCGCACCGCGACCATCCATGCCGCCGATCTGCTGGACACGCCCGACCGCGGCCGCCTGGCCGAGGGCATGCTCGCGGACATCATCGCCGTGCCGGGCAACCCGCTCGACGACATCTCGGTGACCCGGGATGTCCGCTTCGTGATGCAGGGCGGACGCGTGATCAGGCACGTGGTCGGCGGGCGCGACATGCACTCGATGGGACGGTGAGCCGGTGGGCAGCTGATGGCGTCCCTCCACGATGAACTCCGGGCCGGCGTACGCTCGCTTTGCGCCCGCTTCGACAACGACTACTGGCGCGCCTCGGACGAAGCCCGCGCCTACCCGCACGAGTTCGTCGACGCGCTGACCGAGGCGGGCTACCTAGCCTGCCTGATCCCCGAGCAGTACGGGGGGATGGGACTGGGCATCCGGGAGGCCAGCGTCATCCTGGAAGAGATCAACCGCTCTGGAGCGAACTCAGCCGCGTGTCACGCGCAGATGTACACGATGGGCACCGTGCTCCGGCACGGTTCGGAGGAACAGAAGCGGCGCTTCCTCCCGGGCATCGCGTCCGGCGAGCTGCGCCTGCAGGCCTTCGCGGTGACCGAACCCGACGCCGGCTCCGACACCACCCGCATCCGCACCTTCGCCGAGCGGCGCGGGCGCCGGTATGTCGTCACGGGCCAGAAGGTCTTCATCTCGCGCGTGCGCCAGTCCGATCTCATGATCCTGCTGGCGCGCACCACGCCGCTGGCCGAGGTCGAGAAGCGCACCGGCGGGCTCTCGGTGTTCATCGTGGACCTGCGCGCTGCCGGCGATGCCGTCCGGGTGAAGCCCATCGACACCATGATCAACCACGAGAGCTGCGAGGTCTTCTTCGATGGCGTCGAGGTGCCGGCCGGGAATCGCATCGGGGAGGAGGGCCGGGGCTTCCGCTACATCATGTCGGGGATGAACGCGGAACGCATTCTGCTGGCCTCCGAGTCGGTGGGCGACGGGCTCTACTTCGTGGACCGGGCATCCGAATACGCCCGGTCCCGGCACGTCTTCAACCGGCCCATCGGGGCGAACCAGGGCGTGCAGTTCCCGATCGCCGACGCGTACATGGACGTGCGCGCGGCGGCTGCGGTCCGGGACGAGGCGGCGCGGGCCTTCGATGAGGGCGAGACCCGCGGGGACGGCCCCAACATGGCCAAGTACCTCGCCTCGCGCGCAGCCTGGAAGGCGGCCAACGCGGCCATGGACGCCTTCGGCGGCTGGGGGATGGCCGCCGAATACGGAATCGAGCGCAAGTTCCGCGAGGCCCGCCTGTACCTGATCGCCCCGGTCGCTAACAACCTCGTCCTCAGCCATGTGGCCACGCATGTGCTGGGGATGCCGCGATCGTTCTAGGGGCCGCGAACGATGAACGACGGGGCACGTGCGACGGATGGAGCGGAGGGGCGTTCCCATGCACGGCTCGGCTGCCGCTCGATCCTGTTCGTTCCGGGATACCGTCCGGACCGCTTCGGCAAGGCGCTGGCGGCCGGGGCGGACGCGGTGTGCATCGACCTGGAGGACGCGGTGCCTCCGCAGCGGAAGGCGATGGCGCGTGAAGCGGTGACGCGCTTCCTTGCGGAGAGGTCCGCGGAAGCACGGCGGAATGACGCCAGCCTGTCCCACCTCATCGTTCGCATCAACGACCCCGACACGGACCTGGGGCGAGCGGACGCGGAAGCGCTCGGCGAAACTCGCCAGCTCGACGCGTTCATGATCCCCAAGGTCAGGACCGCCGCCGGGCTGCGCCGCGCGGCCCAGCTTCTCAGCGATGGTGCGCCGCTGTTTGCCCTCATCGAGACAGCGCTCGGACTCGAGAACGCGGTCGACATCGCGCAGGCGTCACCGGCGGTCGCGGGGCTTGTTTTCGGCGGCTTCGACCTGGCCATCGAACTGCGCGCCGACCCCAGTTGGGAACCGCTCCTCTATGCGCGCTCGCGCGTGGTCCACGCCGCCGCCCTGAGCGGACTCGACGCCATCGACATGCCGTCCGTCGATTTCGGTGAGATGAGCGGCCTGCGCGAGGAGGCCGGCAGGGTCCGTCTCCTGGGGTTTGCCGGAAAGATGGCCATCCATCCGACGCAGCTTCCGGTCATCCATGAGGTGTTCACGCCCTCGGAACTCGAGGTCGAGCGCGCGCGCCGCATTCTGGACGCGGACAGGGAGGCGGGAGGCGGCGCGGTCGCGCTGGAGGGCCGCATGGTGGACCGGCCGGTCGCCGAGGTCGCGAGGCGCGTGCTGGCCCGGGCGCGCGCGGCCGCCGACCGGGAAGCGACCCGGTGAGGGACACGCCCATCCCGGTCTCCGGCAGCATCGACCGCGGAGTTTGCGGGTGAGCGAGGCACCGGATCCGGCCGAGGAGCGCGCGCCGACCAGGATCCGCACGGACGTGCTGACACCCTGGGCCGCCCAGGCCATGCTCGGTCTGCTCGATCGCGATCCGCGGGGCATCGCGGAGGGTGACGCCCTCCCGCTGGGATGGCACTGGCTCTATTTCAGACACCCCTGCCGCGGCTCCCGCCTCGCGCGCGACGGACACGAGGTGCGCGGGGACTTCATGCCGGACGTCGACCTGCCCCGCCGGATGTGGGCCGGAGGAACGCTCCGGTCACTTCATCCGGTGTCGCTCGGCGAGGCGGCCCGACTAAGGTCGAAGATCCTGACCGTCACCGAGAAGCGCGGGAGGAGCGGCCGGCTCGTATTCGTGACGGTGGGCCACACCGTCCTGCAGGGGGATCGCCGGTGCGTGGAAGAGGAGCAGGTGATCGTCTACCGGGGGTCCGCGCCTCCTTCAGCCGCTTCCTCCGCCGGGACCGGCGGGGACGGGGCAGCGGGCCGCGAGTCCGGTGGGCGAGCGAGCCCCGCCCCGGAATGGTCCGAGACCTTCCTCCCCACCACGGTCACCCTCTTCCAGTTCTCGGCGCTGACCTACAACGGCCACCGCATCCATTACGACCATCCCTACGTCACGCAGGAGGAAGGCTATCCCGGGCTCCTGGTGCATGGGCCGCTGACCGCCCTTCTCTTGCTGGATGCCGCCCAGCGACACAGCCCGCGTCCGGTGAGGCAGTTCCGCTACCGTGCGCTGGCGCCGCTCTTCGTGGACCAGCCGATCGTGCTTGTCGGCCAGGCGGCTCCGGCTCCTGCGGCCGAATCCGGGCCACGGAAAGAGCGCGTCGTTCAGGCGCTGGGACCATCCGGCGAGGTGGCGATGGGCGGGTGGGTGAGCTGACAGGCATCGTCAGCTCCCGGCTACCTCCTCAGCCGCGCCTCGGCGCCGATTCCAAACCTGCGGCCGACCAGATGGTGCACCAACTGCCGCTGGCCCTGGGCTACCTGCCCCTCCATCCAATGGTCAATGCGGTCGAGCATCGACGTCATGTTCTCTCCTTTCGCGGACCCGGTCCAGATTCTTATTGGCGGTCCGGTCAGGCCGAGCCGGCGCCGCACGTCCAGATTGATCCAGGCCTCCAGACGCGCCGCAAGCTCGGGCTCTGCCGACTGGCCCGCCCACTGCCCGAGCGCCCGCACCGCCTCGCCGAAGTCGCCTTCGGAGCTCGCCCGCTCGAATCTCGCCAGCGCGCCGATCATGTTGTCGGTCGACATCCCGGCCGGATCGAGCCGCTGCAGATCCACCAAAAGTTAGGGATGGCTCGGAACCACGCCAACCCGCGGTTCGGGGACCGGGCCCACAAGCCCCCGGACATCGGTGGGCGCGGTCCATGGCCGGGCACCGTTGTAGACCACGACGGGTATCGTGAGCGGGTACTCGCCCCGTGGACCGAGCGCGTCGCTTCCGAGCGCGTTCATGATGCGCACCCAGTAGTCTGCCATGCGCAGCGCCATGCGCCGGTCCACGGTGGACTGGAACTCGAGCAGCACGAGCAGATAGACCCAGCCGTCCCCGGCGGCGCGGACGCGCCAGAGCATGTCGACTGTCGTCCCCGGGATCGCCCGGAAACGATCCGTCCGCGCTCGTCGGTGATCCAGATCTCCGAGCTCTTGCACGGCAACCTGTCAAGATATCTATTGTATATCCCTGCCACAGAGGAGGAACACCATGGGTTCCCGCTCACACATCGCCAGGTGGGGGAGCAGCCTGGCCATCCGCATTCCCAAGCCGGTCGCAGAGCAATGGGGCGTCCGCGAAGGTTCGAGGATCGAAATGGTGCCCCGGGGCGATCAGCTCGTGATGAGCAAGAGGACCTTTGATCTGACGGAGATGCTGGCGCGGATGTCGCCGGAGACCCTCCACGGCGAGATCGACACCGGACCCGCCCAGGGTAGAGAGGAGTGGTAGAGGGTCCGCACCCGCCGGACACCGGCGACATCGTCTGGCTGGCCTTCACGCCCCAGGCTGGTCACGAGCAGGCCGGGCGCCGTCCCGCGCTGGTGCTCAGCCCCGGGGAGTACAACAGCAGGAGCGGCCTGGCGCTCTTCTGTCCGATTACATCCAGCCGGAAGGGCTATCCGTTCGAAGTGGTGCTGCCGGCGACGGGCAGGGTCACCGGCGTAGTCCTGGCGGACCGGATCAAGAGCCTGGACTGGCGGGCCAGACGGGCTCGATTCGCGTGCAAGGCTCCATCAACGGCCGTCAGCGAAGTCCTGGCCAAGATCTCGGTGCTTCTGGGCCAGCCGTAAGCCCTTCACCCCTTTCACTCCAGCCCGACCGCCAGCGCCACCCAGATGGCCACCATGCCGATCGCTACCAGCCCGAGGTAGAGCGGGAAGGTGTAGCGGATCCAGTCCTCGTAGCGGATCTTCGCCGACGCCAGGATCGCCATCAGCGCGCCGTTGGTGGGGGTCAGCAGCTCGCACAGACCCGCGCCGTACTGGTACGCCAGCACCGTGACCTGGCGCGACATGCCGAGCAGGTCGGAGAGGGGCACCAGTACCGGCATGGTCAGCACCGCCTGTCCGCTCACGCTGGGGACGGGCACATGGATGGCCGCCTGGGCCGCCACCATCCCGAAGGCGGAGGCCAGCACCGGGAGGCCCTCCAGGGGCGTGAACAGCCCGTGCACGATGGTGTCCACCACCCGGCCGTCCTGGAGCACCACGTAGATCGCGCGTGCGAACCCGATCAGCAGGGCGGCGAAGGTCATCTCGCGGAAGCCGCGCAGGTAGGCCTCGGTCGTGCCGCCCACGCGCAACCCGGCCAGGAGGCCCACGATCACCCCCATGATGAAGAAGGCGGCCGAAAGCTCGTTGAATCCCCAGCCCCACTGCGTCATACCGACCACGGCCAGGACGAACGACGCTCCCACCAGGCCCAGAATCCCCCAGTCCGACGAACGCATGCCCTCGGTCCCCTCTCCGGCCACGGCCTCGGCGGGTCCGCGCGTGCGCCGCGCGTAGCGCATGGTCATCCCGACCCAGAAGGTCAGGGCGAGCAGCAGGAACGCGATCCGGAACCCGGCGCCCGACGCCAGCGGCAGTTCGGCGAGCCGTTGCGCGATCTGCACCTGGAAGGGGTTGATGGGGCTGAAGGCGGAGCCCACGAACGCCGCGCCCGCGCTCATCGCCACCGCGACCATCGCGTTGAAGCCGATCCTGCGGGTGAGAATCAACAGCACGGGGATCAGCGGGATGATCTCCTCCTGCAGGTTCTGGACGACCCCGCCGACGGCGAAGGGGACCGACACCACCGGGATGATGAGCAGATCCCGCCCGTGCAGCGCCCGGGTCAGCGACGTCACGCCCCGGCGGAGCGCGCCGGTCGCGTCCACGACGGTGAAGGCGCCGCCGATCAGAAAGACGAGGAAGATGATCTCGGCAGCGTCGATCATCCCGCGCGGAAGCGCGACCATGGCGTCGAAGAGGTTCACCGGGTTGGGCTCGACCTCCTCGTATGTGCCCGCCACCACCACCACGCGGCCGGTCGCCTCGTCGTCGCGGCGCTCGTACTCGCCGGCCGGGAGCACGTAGCTGGCGGCCGCGGCGAGAATCACGCCGGCCGTCAGCAGCACCAGTGGATGCGGAACCCGGAGCTTCATGGCGTCCGCCTCCTCTCCATCCACTGCACCAGCTCGGCCTGCGCGACGATCAGCACATGGCCCTGCCCCGGAAGGATGTCGAGCGTGACGTCCGCCCCCGCGTCCCGCAGGCGCTCCGCCGTCGACTCCGAGCCGTCGACCCAGCGCGTGTCGCCCTCGCCCACCATCATCCATACGGGCGTCCCGGAGAGCGGCTCCAGCGACTCTTCGCCCGCGTAGCGCCCCGGCATCGCGATGATGCCCCCGACCCGGTCCGGCACGGTCAGCGCCGCGTGAAAGACCCCGATCCCGCCCGCGGACGCGCCCGTCATGACGATGTCGCCCGATGCACCGGCGAAGTTCTCGTCGATCCAGCCCATCACGGCGGACATCACGAGCGCCGCATCCTCCTCCAGGCCCGGCCCGTAGGTCTCCACGCCAACGACCGCGTACCCGGCCGCCGGCGCCGCCTCGTCCCAGTACGAGTCGATCAGCCCCAGCAGGAGGCTCGCGTCCCCCGCGCCCCACGGGAACGCCACCACGACGCCCCTGGCAGTGGTCTCCGGGCGCACGACGGCGATGCTCACGGTTGACCCCGACTCCGTCGGCACCCGGATCCACTCCGGAACCTGCGGCAGATCGGGTCCGATGCCGTTGTCGGCCCCGCAGGCGAGGATGAGCGTGACGGCGGACGCCACGAGAGCGCCGGCCGGGGGAACCGTCCGTGGTTGGGGCGTCCTGGTCATCGGCTTCCGCCTCCGCGCTGTTGTTCCGGGGTGCCCGGGGCGGTAGGTCCGGGGTGCCCGGGAT
This sequence comes from Gemmatimonadota bacterium, assembly GCA_022825135.1. Lineage (GTDB taxonomy): Bacteria > Gemmatimonadota > Gemmatimonadetes > Longimicrobiales > Gaopeijiaceae > BD2-11. Next base: position 163,570 of record JAJDYN010000029.1, read on the forward strand.
GGCCCTCTGGAGATAGGGCGCGGGCAGCTGGCCGAGCAAGGCCGATCGATGCACCTCCCGGCGGAGTTCGCGAGCTGGCCGCCGTCCCCCGCGGTGCGCCTACTCGCGGCCGCGCCGTCGCCGGAGCGATTCCCGCCGCTGGCGATAGCTCGGGTACGCGCCCGGATGGTCCTCGGTGGCGCGCGTGGGCTCGGAGAAGGCGGTCAGGTGCAGGACGGTCTCCTGACGGACCAGGGCCCCTGCGATCGCACCCCTCGCCACGACCCCCACGTCATGCCCCAGCGCGACGGCCGGGTGGACATCGAACGCTCCCTCCCGCAGGCGGTTGACGAAGGCGTGCGCGCGCTTCCGCCCGGGCGCCCGGGCGCGGTCGGCCGACCGCTCCATCGCGTCGATCGCGTAGCTGCGCACCAGCTTGGGAAAGAGGGCCGCGAAGGTCTCGTGCCTGTCGAAGAGATCCATGCCGAACTGCCGCGCGCCGGTGACGAAAACGGCCCCGACCTGACCGTCGTTCAGGGGCAGCTTCTCGACGTAGTCGTCCAGCGTGGCCGCGTGGTGCTCGTAGATCGCGCTCATCGCCTCGGTCGGGGAGTGCGCCTCCATGCGGGCCGCCTTTTCGCTCACCGAATCCCACACCGCGCCCTGGTCCGAGCGGCGGGTCCCCGTGCTGCGCATTGATGCGTGCACGCTGTGCAGCCGGGCCGCGCGCCCGCGGCTGTACTGCACCCGCTCGGTAACGTCGAAGTCGGGCCGGCTGTAGCCCCAGCGCCCCGCCTCCACGCACGACACCGGGATGGTCGTGGTGCGCTCGGCCGGAACCAGCAGGGTGAGGTTGGCGATCCGGTTCTGCCTGGCGCCCACCAGCTCCTCGCCATCGACGATGAGCACGTCGGCGTCCGAGCGGTTCTCGACCGCGAGATGGGGGACGCTGCCCCCCTTGTCCACCTCGCGGACCGAGACGAGCCCGGTACGCAGGCCCTCCTCGAGGAGCAGGTAGCGGACGGAACTCGCCAGATCCGACGTCAGCGGGAAGACGGTCAGGCCGGCAAAGTGCGTGGGCGTTCCGATCGACAGGCTCGAGAGCGCGGTCCCGGCGCTGTCGATGGGGGATTCGGCGGTGTGGGCGGCGGATTCGGCAGGCGTTGGATGGCGCATGATCGTCTCTCCCTGTATGTTGTCAGTAATCACCAGTTGATATCAGTATAGGAGACCGGCTGGCCTATGTCAACAGTAGTTAGCAGCTAATATCAGTAAACGACACTTCAAGACGGAAACCAGGAACGGCACCGGCCTGCGAGGCAGAGAATGGGCAGCTACACCACAAGCGAGCTGGAGCGCGACACCGGCTTCGGCCGGAGGACCATCGCCTACTACGTACAGGAGGGCCTGCTGCCCCGGGTGGGCCGGCGCGGGCCGCGCACCCGCTATCCCGAACTGGTGCGGGATCGCCTGCTCTTCATCCGGCACGTACGCGACGCGGAGGCCGAGAGCGAGATCCGGCCGGTTTCCCTGAGCAGACTGCGCGAGCTGTTCGAGGCCCTGCCCCGCGGGCTGGTTGCAAGCGTCGCCGCCGGGGAGACCCCGATCACCCCCGACATCGTCTCGCTCGCGTCGGTCGAGCAACGTTCGATGGTCGACCGCGTGGCCGCGCTCAGAGCCCGGCTCCTGGACGCGCACCCCGGGCCGCCTGCCAAACCCTCGTTTCCCCGCGCCCACGCAAGCGAGGGGCTCGAGCTGCGGGCGGAGGCGCCTCCGGACTTCGATGAGGACTGGGTGCGCGAGCCGCGAGCGATGGATGATTTCGGACCCCGGGAGGAGGCGCCTCCCGAACCGGACGAGGACACCGACACCCTCGCGCATCAACTGTCCTGGGTGCTGAACGAGCTTCGCTCCCACGCCCGCCGCGAGCGCGCCGCGGACGCAGTCGACACCTGGTCTCAGGTCGAGGTCACCTCCGACATCCGGCTCTCTGTCCGGGGCATGGCGGACGAGGACGCGTTCCTGCTGCGCGTCGCAGGCCGCCTGCTGCGGCAGGTTCTGGAAAGCCGCAACCCGTTGGTGGAAGGAAGCCTGGACGAGTTCGAGGAATAGGCGCGGCAGCCGGGAAAGCGGGATCTGCAGGCGTGGAGCCGAGCCGGGGACAGGCCGCCATCGCCGTGGAGCACGCCTGTCGAGCGATAGGCCTGGACTCCACCGACATCCTGAGCGCTCGGCCCGTCGGGGGCGGCTGCATCAACCAGGGCACCTGCCTTCGCACCACCCGGGGCGACTTCTTTCTGAAGTGGAACCGGCGGGCGGATCACCGCTTCTTCGGCGTGGAGGCCGAGGGCCTGGCGGCGCTGGGGGTCTCGGACGCCGTGCGGGTGCCCTCCGTCATCGCCGTGAGCGGACCCGGGGACGAGGTCGCCTGGCTGCTGCTCGAGTGGATCGAGGAGGGCCGGGCCGGCAGGGCGGGCTGGATGCGGCTGGGCCGGGAACTGGCCGCGCTGCACCGGGATGTAGGCCCGGGACGGCCGGCGGCCCCCTTCGGGTGGGGCGGCGACAACCTGATCGGGTCGCTGCCGCAGCCGAACGGGTGGCGCGACGACTGGGCCGGCTTCTGGGCGGAGTGCCGCATCCGTCCGCTGGCGCGGGAGCTGCGTGCGCTGGGCGCCCTCTCGGCGCCCCAGGCGGCCGTGGTCGATGCGGTGGCGGAGCGCGCGGACCAACTTCTCGGCCCGGCTGCGGCGGCCGACGGCCCTTCCCTGCTCCACGGCGACCTCTGGTCCGGCAACGTGCTGTTCGCGCGCGGCGGCGCACCCGTGCTCATCGACCCGGCCGTGTACGTCGGGCACCGCGAAGTGGACCTGGCCATGGCGGATCTGTTCGGCGGTTTTCCCGGGGCCTTCCGCGAGGCCTACGAGGACGCCTGGCCTCCCCAGCCGGGCCACCTGCGCCGGCGGCCCGCCTACCAGCTCTATCCGCTGCTGGTGCACGCTCGGCTCTTCGGCGGCGGCTACGCGGCGTCCGCAGCAGCCGCGGCCAGGGCGGCGCTGGGGGGATAGGGAGCGCGCCGGGGGACGGAGTTCCCGCCGTTTCGCCCGGTGCCTCCCGAGGCCATATGATCCTTGCTGAGGTCCGGACGGTGAACTCCTCGGGGAGGAAAGATGCGATTGATGCGGGTCGGTGTGGTCCTCCTGGCGGGTGTTCCAGCCTCGGCGCCTGTCGTCCTCCAGGGACAGGAGGGCGTGCCACGGGTCACGCTCGCGGAGGCGCTGGCCGCCTTCGCCGAGAACAGTCCCGCGCTGCGCATCGCGCGGGCCGAGGCGGCGGAGATTGCGGGGCGCGCACGTCAGTATCGCAGCTACGTCAACCCCGCCTTCTCGCTCCTGCGTGAGGATCTGAGCCTTTCGGGCGAAGACTACTGGGAGACGACCGCAGGACTGATACAGCGGGTCGAGTGGCCCGGTCGCACCGTGGCCCGCGGCGTAGCCGCCCGCCATGCCATCACGGGGGCCGGAGCCCGGTTTCAAGCCGATTCCCTGCAGCTGGCCTACGACGTCCGCGAGGCCTACGTGGCGGCCTGGCTTGCGGAGGAGGCGGAACGCACCATCGGACAGGCCGCGGAGATGATCCAGGTGGTGACGCGGGCGGCGGAACAGCGGCTCGAAGCCGGCGACATCTCGGGGTACGAGACCCGCCGGCTGCGGCTCGGCCGGATTCAGGCCGAGAAGGATGAGGCGGACGCGGAGCTCCGGACCCGCGCCGCGCGCCGGCTGCTGGCGTCCCTGGTCCTGCCGCAGGGTTCCCCGCAGGAACTGGGACCCGCCGATGCGATCAGGGGCGTTCCGCCCGCCATCACCGCCGGAATCGCCCTCGACGCCCTCTCCCGCCGTCCCGATCTGGAGGCCGCCGCGCGCGAACTCGACGCCGCCCGAGCCCGGCACCGGGTCGCGAACCTGGACTGGGTCCCCGATCCGACGCTGAGCCTGGCGTACAAGGAGCACGCCGACGGCTTCAGGGGCGCGACGCTCGGGGTGGACCTGCCCCTGCCCATCTTCAACCGGGCGGGGGGCGCCCGGGAGGAAGCTGCCGCGCGCGAATCGGCGGCCACCTCGAGCCTCGAGCTTCTCCGGCGCCGGGCCGAGCTCGACCTGGTGGACGCGTCCGACCGGTATTCGGTCGCGCGCGAGCGCCTGGAGGGCACGGGCGAGGGGATCATGGCCGAGGCCGAGGTTCTACTCTCGGCGGCACGGGCGGCGTACGATGAAGGCGAGATGACGCTGGTGGAGTTCCTGGACGCGACCGGCGCCTTCCGGGATGCCCGCCTGAGCGCGCTCACGCTGCGGGCGGAAGCCTGGATGGCGTGGTACAACCTGCTGCGCGCCATGGGTGGCACCGGGGAGGAGTCATGATGAGGGGAGTCGGGGTTGCGCCGGTGAGCAGGGCCGCTGCCGCGCCGGTGAGCAGGGCCAGGATCACGCGGGTGTCCGGAACCGCCGCCGCGCTGTGCTGCATCGCCTGCGGTCCGGCCGCGGACGATCTTCCGCCGGAAGCCGAGCCGGTCTTCGCCGGGGGTGCGGTGGTTACCCACTGGACCGACGCGCTGGAGCTCTTCGTCGAGTATCCGCCGCACGTTCGCGGGCTGGCGGGCGACGTGTGGGCGATCCACCTCACCTGGCTCGCGGACTGGTCGCCGGTCGAGGAAGGCAGTCTGACGCTGGCGCTGCAAGGGCCGGGAGGTGCGCGCGAGGAGATCGTGATGCCCGCGCCCGTCCGGTCGGGCGTCTTCACGACGGCGCCGGTGCTGCCGGTGGCGGGAAGGTGGCGCGCCGACTTCACGCTCTCCATCCGCGGCCGGGAATACCCGGTCCCGGTGGGCGAGCTCGAGGTCTTCGAGAGCGTCGACGCGCTGGTGCCGGAGGAGGACGTCGCATCGCCGGCCCTGATCACGCTGCTGAAGGAGCAGCAGTGGACGATGCCCTTCGGCGTGGCGGCCGCGCAGGAGCGCAGCATTCCGCGATCGATTCCGGCGGCGGGAGAGATCGTCGCGCCCGCCGACGGCCTCGCGCACGTCTCCGTGCCGGTCACCGGGCTGGTGGTGGTGCAGGGCCCCACGCCCGCCCCGGGGGATGCGGTTGCCCCCGGACAGACGCTCGCCCTGATCGCACCCACCAGCCTGGACGACTCGTTCGCGCGCATGCGGGTGCGGGTGGCGCACGCGGAGCGGGAAGCGGCGCGCGCGGAGCGGCTGTTCGCCGCCGAGGCCATCCCGGAACGCCGCCTGCTGGAGGCGCGGCACGAACTGGAGGTGGCGAGCGCGGCCTTCGCGGCCGTGGGCGGCATCCAGGCGCCGGAGGGCGATGAGGCCGCGCACCTCTATGCGCTGCGGAGCCCCATCGGCGGCGTCCTCTCGGAACGCCACGTCGCCCCCGGGGAGCAGGTGGAGGCCGGCGCGCATGCCTTCACGGTGGTCGATCCCGCGACGCTCTGGTTCATCGCCCGGCTGCCGGCGCGCGAGGCCGCAGGGGCGGGTGGGGTGCGGGAGGCCTGGTTCACGGTCGAGGGGGCGGACGCGACCTACACGACCGACCGGGTGGTCTCCACCGGCACCGTCATCGACCCCGACACCCGCACCCTGCCGCTGCGCTTCGCGGTCGCCAACCCTGACGGCCGGCTCAAGGTGGGCATGCTGGCCGAGGGGCGGCTGCTCACCGGAGAGCCGGTGACCGGTGTCGCCGTCCCCTCCCGGGCGATCCAGGACGAGGACGGGCTCGGGGTGGTCTACGTCGAGGTCGGCGGGGAGAGCTTCGAGCGCCGGGTGGTCGAGTCAGGACCGTCCGACGGGACCTGGACCCTCGTCACCGGCGTGGCGAGCGGGGAGCGGGTGGTCACCGCGGGCGCCTACCAGGTGTTCCTCGCGTCGCTCGGCGAGGCGGACCTCGCCGACCACGGCCACACGCACTGACGGATACCGGCTGATGGCCCCGACGCCTGCCGGACAGGCCAGGAGCGGCATCCTCGACGCGGTGGTCGGCGCGTCGCTCCGGCACCGGCTGCTCACCGTCGGCGCCGCGGCGATTGCGCTCGCGGGCGGGGGATGGGTCGCGGCAACCCTCCCCGTCGACGTCTTTCCGGACCTCACCGCCCCCACCGTCACGGTGCTCACGGACGCCCACGGCATGGCGCCCGAAGAGGTCGAGAGCCTCGTGACCTTTCCCCTCGAGACTGCCGTCAACGGCGCCCCGGGAGTACGCCGGGTGCGGTCCAGCTCGGCGCAGGGCATCAGCATCGTCTGGGTGGACTTCGACTGGGGCACCGACCTGTTCCGCGCCCGCCAGATCGTGAACGAGCGGCTCCAGCTCGCGGTGACGCAATTCCCCGACGACGTGACGGCTCCCGTCCTCGCCCCGGTCAGCTCGATCATGGGCGAGATCCTGCTGGTCGGCATGACCGCGCCGGAAGCGCAGCTCATGGAGGCCCGCACCGCCGCGGACTGGACGGTCCGGCGCCGGCTGCTGGCCGTCCCGGGCGTGTCGCAGGTGGTCCCCATCGGGGGCGAGGTGCGCCAGTACCAGATTCTGGTCGATCCCGGCCGGATGCGGGCGTACGGGATCGCGCTCGACGAGATCCTCGCCGCCGCGACCGCATCGAACCGCAACGTGTCGGGCGGAGTGTACCGTTCCGGAGGCCGGGAAATCCTCATCCGGGGTCTCGGACGCGCACGCGGCCTGGAGGACATCGGCCTGACGGTCGTTGCGGTGCGCGACGGCGTGCCGGTGCTGATCGAGGATGTCGCCGACGTGCGCATCGGCCCGAAGATCCGCTACGGAACGGCCGCGGTGAATGCCGAGCCGGCCGTCATCCTCTCCATTCAGAAACAGCCGGGCGCCAACACGCTGGAGCTGACGGAGCGGGTCGACGCCGAGCTGGACGCCATCGAGGCCGAACTTCCCGCGGGCATCTCCTTCGCGCGGGCCATCTTTCGCCAGGCGGACTTCATCTCGCTTGCCGTCGAGAACGTGGTCGAAGCGCTCCGCGACGGGGCGGTGCTCGTCGTCGTCATCCTGTTTCTCTTCCTCTGGAACCTGCGCACGACGGTCATCTCCGTTCTGGCCATTCCCCTGTCGCTCGCGCTGGCCGTCATCGCCCTGCTCCTGCTCGGGGGCACCATCAACACGATGACGCTGGGGGGCATGGCCATCGCCATCGGCGCCCTCGTCGACGACGCCATCATCTTCGTGGAGAACGCCTACCGGAGGCTGCGGGGCAATCGGCAGCAGCCGGAGGACATGCGGCAGGCGACGCTGCCGCTGATCCGCTACGCGGCGCGCGAAATGCGCGACCCGATCGTCAACGCAACCATCATCATCACCGTCGTGTTCGTGCCGCTCTTCTTCCTGTCCGGGGTGGAGGGCCGCATGCTGCGCCCGCTCGGCCAGGCCTACATCGTGGCCATTCTCGCCTCCCTGCTGGTGGCGGTCACCGTTACGCCCGTGCTCTGTTCGCTGCTCCTGTCGGGCGATCGCTCGCTGGCGAAAAAGCAGGAACCCTGGCTGCTGCGCGGCGTGCAGCGCGTCTACGGAAGCCTGCTGGAATGGACCCTGCGCCGCTCGGGCGCCGTGGTTGCGGGGGCGGGGGTGCTGCTGCTGGGCACGCTGGCCCTGATCCCCTCGCTGGGCGGCGAGTTCCTGCCCCCGTTCCGCGAAGGCTCCCTGACCATCTCGGTGGTCAGCGTTCCGGGGACCTCGCTGGCCGAATCGGACGGGATCGGAGCACGGGTGGAACGGCGCCTGCTGGACCATCCCGCGGTGGTCTCCACCTCCCGGCGGACCGGGCGGGCGGATCTGGACGAGCACGCCCAGGGCCCCAACGGCTCCGAGATCGACGCGCGCCTCGACCTGACCGGGCACGAACTGGACGATGTCCTGGCGGAACTGCGCGACGGCCTCGCCGGCTTTCCGGGCACCAGCGTCACGGTGGGTCAGCCCATCGGACACCGCATCGACCACATGCTCTCCGGGACGCGCGCCGCCATCGCGGTGAACCTGTTCGGGCCGGAGCTGCAGCCGCTGCGCGACATCGCGGCGGAGATCGAGACCATCGCCGGCCAGGTCCCCGGCCTCGTGGACATCTCAGTCGAACGGCAGGCGGACGTGCCGCAGCTCCAGGTCCGCGCCGACCGCCGCGCCATGGCCCGCTACGGGGTCACCCCGGGATCGCTGGCGACCGCGGTGGACGTGGCGTTCCAGGGAGAGGAGGTCTCGCTGATCCGGGAGGGCCAGCGCGCCTTCGACCTGGTCGTGCGCTACGCCGACGAGCATCGCGCGGACGCGGAAGCAATCGGGGGCACGCTGGTTTCGACGCCGGCGGGTGCGACGGTCCAACTCTCGCAGCTCGCAGCCGTCGTGCCGGCCCGGGGGCCCAACACCATCAGCCGCGAAAACGTCCAGCGAAAGATCGCGATCAGCGCCAACGTGGCCGACCGCGATGTGGTCAGTGCGGTGACGGAGCTGCAGGAGCGGGTCGCGGCGGACGTGGCGCTGCCACAGGGCTACTCGCTTCAGTACGGCGGCCAGTTCGAGAGCGGACAGGCGGCCACCCGGAGCATCACCATCCTCTCGTTCTTCTCCATCGCAGCGATCTTCCTGGTGCTGCTGCGGGCGTTCGGCAACGTCCGCACGGCGCTGCTCCTCATGGCCAACCTCCCCCTGGCGCTCGCGGGCGGGGTCGCCACGGTCATGCTCATCGGCGGCACCATCAACGTCGCCACCCTGGTCGGCTTCATCACCCTGTTCGGCATCGCCGTGCGCAACGGCATCCTGCTGGTCAGCCGCTACAAGCATCTGTGCGGGCACGGCCTTCCCCTCCCGAACGCCATCCGGCGCGGGTCGGCGGAGCGCCTGAGCCCGATCGTGATGACCGCGCTCACCACGGGACTGGCGCTGATTCCGCTGGCGCTCGGCATCGGCGAGCCCGGCAAGGAGATTCAGGCGCCCCTCGCGGTGGTGGTGCTCGGCGGCCTGACCACATCGACCTTCCTCAACATGTTCGTCATTCCCGCGCTGTTCCTGCGGTACGGGCGGTTCGGGAACGAGGCGCGCTGAAAACAGCCGGACGGCCGTGGCTCATGCAATGGCCGAAACGATAGTGCGTCCCATGTGGAGGCGGGCTGCGGGCGCCGGCTTCCCAACTTCTGTGTGTTGACCGAACAAATACCGAACACTGGTGTATGAGGAGGTGAGCCAGCAACCGATCATCCCTGAGGCCCCGGAGTCCCACGACCATGTCCACTGCCGTCGCCGCTGGAGTCGCACCTGCCCCGGTTCCTCCTTCGCCCAGTCCTCCTACCTCAGGCCGGCCCGCCACGAGCGCGCTCGTCCCAACCGCGCCGGCTTCGATCACGCCCATCTCCACAGGGCTCGACCCCGACATCGATCCCCTCGGCGACGAGATCGCCCTTCTCTGCGCCCACATCACCGCCGCCACGTACAGGCTCCTCTGCTTGCTGAAGGTCTACGACGAAGAGGAACGCTGGCAGGGGTTCCGCTCCTGCGCTCACTGGCTCTCCTGGCGCACGGGCATCTCCCTCGGTCCCGCGCGCGAGAAGGTGCGCGTGGCTCGCCGCCTCCCCTCCCTGTCCCTGATCCCCGAAGCCTTTGCCAGGGGAGATATCTCGTACTCGAAGGTGCGGGCCCTGACCCGCATCGCCGACCCGGAAAACGAGGCCAGACTTCTCGACTTCGCGCGCCACGGCACCACCGCGCACGTGGAACGCATGGTCCGGCATTGGCGCCGCCTCGACCGGGGCGACGCCTCCGAGGCCGACCGTGCCGAGCGCCGCGGCCTCTCGCTGTGGCTCACCGACGACGGGAGCTACGAGGTGCGGGGCCGGCTCAACCCGGAGGTGGGCGCCCTGCTCCTCAAGGCGCTCGAGGTGGCCGAAGCCAGGCTCTACCGCGCCGAGCGCCGCGCCGGGACCGAGCACAAGACCACGGCGGTGCAACGCCGGGCGGACGCCCTGGGGCTTTGGCTGGAGGAGCGCGTGCAACCTCAGGTACAGCTTGTGGTCCACTCCTTCGAAGGCGACGAGCACCGGGAGCAGGAACAGCAGGAAGGGCAGGAACAACAAGCGGCGCCGGAGCAGCGGGAGAAGCCGGAGCAGCGGGAGGAGCAGCAAGGACACGCATCGACCGCCGTGCTGGTCACGGACGAGGGCGCGCGCGTTTCAGCTGAAACGTCTTCGCGGCTCGTCTGCGATGCCGAGGTGGTGCCCATCGCGCGGGCGGGCGACGGATCGGTGCTCGATGTCGGGCGCCGGCGTCGGACCGTGGGCTGGAGGCTGCGCAAAGCCCTCGAAGCGCGCGATGGCGGGTGCCGCTTCCCCGGATGCGGTTCACGCGCGCGCACGCACGCCCATCACATTAGGCCATGGGCCGAGGGTGGAGAGACCGCGATGAACAATCTCGTGCTCCTGTGTCCCTTCCACCACCGCGCGGTCCACGAAGGGGGCTGGCGGGTGGAGATGGACGAGTGGGGAGCCCCGCGCTTCCTCAACCCCCTGGGCGTTCGGCTGCCGGTGGTGCCCGCCTCCCCGGACATCGGCGGCCTGGTGCCGGGCGACCCCTCGGCGCCTGCCGTGCAGGACTTCGGGCTCACCGGATGGCACGGCCAGGACAGCATCGACGCCTGGACCGGCGACTCGCTGTGGACGGGCGAACGCATCGACTGGGGCTATGCGATGATGTGCCTCTGGAGGGGAAAGGATGAGGGCTGGAGGGAAGGAGGACACACCAGCCGTCCTGACCCCGCGTCCACGCCCGCGCGATGTTGACCCATGCCAGGACACGCAGCGGATTCACGGAAGAGATGCGGGCCGCCGGGAGAACCGGGATTCGTCTGGCCTTGAGCACAGGCGCCATAGCCAGGACGTCACATCAGTGCAGGATGTTGCTTGACCTCAGGTGGGCCGTAACCGGGCCGATCATGAGCGGGCGGATGCGATAGCGGGTCCCGGCAGCACTATCCCCTGAGCCTCTCGCCGCAGCCGGTTCCTCCCCCGCCGCGTCCCCAACCCTCTCGATCACCCGGAACTCCTCCAGTGACCGGAGGATGTGCAGGCTCTCGGGGCCCGCGGTCCGCGCAACATCACAGTACTCGTCTACGGTCAGGGTGCCGTGGTCGAGGATGGCCTTGAGAGCGAAGCTCTGCGTTCGGTCCAGGTTCTCGATTCCCGAATCCAGCGTGCTCAGCGGTTGTACGAGGAGGCTGCCCGGGGTCGAGGCGAAGTCCGCCGTGCGCAGCCAGTAGAAGAGCGCCAGGCGAACCGATCCCTGAGAGGCGCGGTGCAGGCGCTGGAAGTAGTCCGCCTCGACGAGCCGTTCCTGCTTCTCCGCGCCCCGCAGCCGGCGTGTCCGGCGGCGCAACGCCGCTCGCCCGTCGAGTGGTTCGGCGAAGCGCAGAGGAAGACCGCTCAGCCGGTGCCGGGCCAGAACGGCCTGCTTCAGCTCCGCGGGCGACAGCTCTCCCAGATGGACCCGCTCGATGTCGTGCACGAAGGCCGGCGCCCGCTTCTCGACCAGTTGCCAGGCGGACGAGGTCATGGCCGCGATCCAGAACACCCTCGATTCGGTGCGCGACATGAAGGTCAGCAGCCGCTCGAACAGCCTGCTCCCCGCGGGCGTGCGCATGTGCAGATGTTCCGTCGCCTCCAGGATGACGAAGCCGGGAATCGCCCCGGGCGGTGCCTGCAGGACACGCTCCGTGAGGGCGTCGAGATCAGGCGCTTCCTCCAGATTCAGCCATCCGGCCAAACATGCCGCGAGACGTGCTTCTGTCGTGACACGGGTGGCGAACGTCCGCCGCACGCCATCCGGGGCCTCCTCGAAGAGGTGGTTTGCCACGATGTTCAGGAAACTGGTTACGCCCGCGCCGTGCGATGCGATGACGGCCAGGGACCTCGGCTCCCCGGTCGCTCGCCGGCTCCAGGCCGACGCCGCCGCGGCAAGGGCGTCTTCCCGTCCTGCCAGCAACCGGCCATCCGTGAGCGGACTCAGCGAGAAAAGGCGCCTGTATACGACCGGGAGCGCGCGCGGGTACGCCTCCGCGTGCGCGAGGGAGTGTTCGCGACGACCGGCGACGGCCCGGGGCGCCTGACCGAGACCCAGGCTCGCCCCCAGTTGCCGAAGGAGGGCCAGGACCGACGATGCGGCCGCTGTGGCTCGGGTGCCGACCTGAGCGGAAATCCGCCGCGTCCGCTTCCACACCCGCGCGAACCCGGCCGCCAGAACCGTGCGAGCCTCGAGATAGCCCGCCGTCATCCGGTCCGCGGTGGCCCGCTCGATCAGCCGGCGCGCACCGCCGCTGATCTCGGCGGCGACCTTGTCTTCGGCCGCTGCGAGGGCTTCGCGCAGAAGCTTGCGGGCGGCGGCAGCCTTGTTGGCGGCGCGAACCAGGCCGTTCGCGACCAGCGCGGTGGGATGCGGCGCGTCGGGATCGCGCCGATCCTTCGCCTCCGCGACCGCTGCTTCGTAGCCGTATCCCGAAACCGCCCGGAGCTCGGCCACCTCCAGGTGCACCCGGCGCATGGCTTCGCGGATGGCCGCGGGGGCGGCGCGCATGCGTTCCCGGCGCAGGAGATCGAACGCATGGAGGAAAGCCTCGCGCAGGCGCACGGGACGGGGGTCGGTCCCCGGCATTCGCGGGGCATCTCCGGGCGTCGGGATTTCGTGGAGGGTCAGGACCCCGGGCAACCGCTCCCGAACCTGTTCCAGGGCGTGGATTCCCTCCTCCACCGCGCCGGTCAGCGCCTCGAACACCGCATCGGGATCCGGCAGGCTGCCCTGGACGAGCACGAGCGCGCGGTCGGTCCGTTGCCGTTCGGCCTCAAGCGCCGCCGGCAGATCCGCTTCGCCGGCGGTCAGGCTCTCCGCACGCTCCCTGCCCCGGGCCAGTTCGGCCGCGATATCCACCAGCACCACGTCCGCGCTCCGGACGATGCGCGACCAGCCGCTCCGCAGCTCGGCGAGAATCCCTTCGACGCCCCGCCGCATGGCAACCATGCTGCGGTACAACTCCAGGCGGGCGGCCGCTCCCTCCGCCCAGGCATCCCATTGCGCGGACAGCTCCGGTTGGAGTCCGGTACGCGGGCGGCTGGAAGGAGGGTCTGCCGCCAAGGTGCCGGCCACGGCGACCGAGGCCGCGAGCAACTCCTCGAGGCGGCCAAAGTCGGCGCTCCGTGGTCTCCCGCAAGCCCTTTCGACCTCGTCGACGAGCACCTCCAGTTCGGCCTGAAGCGCCGCTCCGGCGGTGTGGTGGATCCGCGCCCCGTCAGGCAGCCACTCCCCCGCGGGGTCGGCGGTTCGCTCGGGCATGTCCGCCGCGCGGGCCGGCCGCAGTACCGCGGCGGCCCACTCGGAACACGCGCGCTCGAGGTGCGCGAGCCATTCCGCGCGGTCGCGCTGGCTCTGCCTGAAGGCGCTCGCCTGCGCGCGCAGCACCATCTGGTCGAGGTGCTGGCGGGCCAGCCGGGCCACCGGGACACGGCGCATCTGGCCCCGCCACACAACCGGGCCGAGCACGCGCGCGGCGGCTCGCTTGATCGTGCGGATGGTACCGACACCGGGGACGCGCGCGGCAGGGAACCCCGAAGCCGGCGCCCGCAGGAACGCCGGCAGCCGCCCCACCGCCGCCCGCGCGCCATCGGCGGTCGAGGCGAGCGACCGTTCGAGCGTGGTCGCGGCATCCGGTCGGGCCAGCACGACACGGAGGGGCTCGATGACCTCGTCCGAGACTGCATCGCGATACCGGGCCGGCGATCCGGGCGCATCCTGCCGCCTGTCCCCGGCTCGCGCGCCCCGGCCTCCCTCCCCCGCGAGCCCCTCCCGCTCTCCATCGCCGGAACCCGCACCCTCCATTCCCCCGACGGCCAGGGCGTCGAGTGCCCGCTCGTGCGCACCCGCGGCGTCCTCCAGCGTTCGGCGAACGGGATCCCACACTTCCTCTTCGTAGCGCCGCCAGGCCTCTGCGAAGGGCCTGTGCACGACCGCGGAAACGCGGGCCACGATGTCGGAGTCGCTGGAAAACCCGGGCCCGTTCATCCAGGACTCCGCTCAGCCGGGTCTCCGGCCTCCGGCGCCTCGACCATCGGATACCAGTCGCGTTCCGGCATCAGCCCCGCGGCGCGGAAGCCATCGCGGGCGCGCTCTGTGATGTCGCTCTGCATCAGGAACTCGAAACGGGGATCGAGCACGTAGGCCTTCACCCTCACGCGGGTTACAAAGGTGGTGCGGAACTCGTCTCCCACCAGGACCACGATGGGCTTGCTGAGGAAGACGTACTGGGAGGTGACCGCGGCCTCGAAGGCGATCTCCCTGGCCCTGCGTTCGTCCACGCGGCCGGGCAGGTAGAGATCGGTCACGACCTGGCAGTTAAGCTGCCCGGCGTTGGCGTTGGCGACCTGCTCCTCCACGACCTGCGAGTTGGGCACGGTCACCAGGTTGTCGTCGGCGGTCACGATGCGCGTCGATCTGAGCCCGATCGACACGACCTCTCCGTAGGTCCCCCCGACCGAGATCTTGTCGCCCACCTGGAAGGGCTGGTCGAAAACCACGATCAGGCCCCCGAACACGTTCTTGAGCAGGTCCTGCGCCGCGATGCCGAGCGCCAGGCCCAGCGCCGCGCTCGCCGCCAGCAGCCCTTGGGCGTCGACCCCGAACACGGTGCGCAGGATGAGGTAGGCCGCGATCGCCCAGAGCGCCATGCGCGTGATGGGGATGAGCCACTTGATGGAGAGGCGGCGCTTGACGCTCCGTTCGGCCAGCGTCTCAAGGATCCATGCCAGCGCCCGGATCAGGAAGTGAAAGACGACGATGACGACCAGCGACCAGAAGATGCCGACCCCCAGACTCCGGACTTCCTCGGTCGCCTCGTCCAGATCGAGAGCCGCGCCGGCGGTGTCTGCCTGGGCCGCGGCCGCCGCGCCGTCCTGCTCCATCGCATCCAGGCGCGATAGTATCAACTGTTGCGCCGCAGTGATATCACTCAGTTGAGCGGCGAGGGAGTCGAGGGTCGGCTGGGTTGGGACAGCCTGCTGCAGGGCACCGGCCTGCTGCTGAGGAGCCGCCGCATCTGCTTCGGCTGCAGAGTCCGCGACGGGTCCCGCGCCCGCGCCCGCCGGCTGTCCCGGTGCCGCGCCCACCTCCGCGCCGGGGACGGCCGCCTGCTCCGTCCCCGTGGCCGTCTGCTCCGTCCCCGTGATCACCACCGTACCGGACTCCGAGTCCGCCGGCGCGGAATCCGCGCACGCAGCGATGGCCAGCGGGAGCATGATCCAGCCTGCGACGCGCGAGAGCGCCTTCGTGGCTTCGCCGTTCGTATCTCGTGGGGCCATCTACAGGAGGCTTCCCGGGTGGAGTTGCGGAAACACTACATTATCCGCGTACCCGTCGCGCGCCTACCCCTGCCGCGGGATCCCCGCGACCGAACCCCATGGAGTCGGCCGGGACGCGCCAGACGGCAGCGCGAACGCGTCAGACCGCGAGGGCGCTCTGCCCCGACCCCTCCGGCAGCCCGCGCGCCTTCCACAGGTAGTAGACCACCGGGAAGAGCAGAAGCACCACGGCGCCGGACGTCACGACCCCTCCGACCAGGGGCGCGGCGATCCGCTTCATGACGTCGGCTCCCGCGCCGGCGCTCCACATGATCGGCATCAGCCCCAGCACATCGGTTGCGATGGTCATCATGATCGGGCGGACCCGCTTGATGGATCCCGCGCGAATCGCCTGCACAAGCGCCGCGCGATCGGTCAGGAGACCGCGGTCGCGGTAGTCGTTGAGCGAGAGGTTCAGATAGAGCAGAAACACGATCGCGGTCTCGGCATAGAGGCCCGCCAGCGCGATGATCCCGATCCAGACGGCGATGGAGAGGTCGTAGTTCAGCACCTGCAGCAGCCAGAACGAGCCGGCGACGGCAAACGGAACGCCCAGCAGCACAAGGCAGGTCTCCGTCACGGACCTGTTGGTCAGGTAGATCAGGACGAAGATCAGGAGGAGGGTCATCGGAATCACGTACATGAGCCGCCGCTGGGCGCGCTCCAGGTACTCGTACTGCCCGCTCCACGCGATCGTGTACCCCGGCGGAAGCGCGACCCCGGCCGCGACCGCCTCACGCGCGGACTCCACGTATCCGCCCATGTCCACATCGCGCAGGTCCACGTACACCCAGGCGTTGGGCTTCGCCCCCTCGCTCTTGATGCTCGGGGGACCGACCACGTACTCCATGCCGGCCAGCTGCCCCAGCGGCACCTGGTGCCCCTGCGGGGTCGTCACCAGAACGGCGCGCAGCGCGGGCAGATCGTCCCGCAGCTCGCGGCTGTAGCGGAGGTTGACCGGATGACGCGTGAGACCTTCCACCGTCGTCGTGACGTTCATCCCGCCGATCGCCGTTCGGACCACCTCCTGCACGTCCCTCACCGTGAGTCCGTGCCGGGCAATCGCCTCGCGATCGAGGGTGAAATCGAGGTAGTTGCCGCCCATTACGCGGTCCGCGTACACGCTGGCGGTCCCGGGAACGTCCCGCAGCACCTCCTCGATCTCGCGCCCCAGCCTCTCCAGCTCGGCCAGATCGGGCCCGGCGATCTTGACGCCGACGGGCGTGCGGATTCCGGTCGACAGCATGTCGATCCGACTCCGGATGGGCATGGTCCAGGCGTTGGTCAGCCCCGGAATCTGCAGGGCGGCGTCGAGTTCCTCGATGAGGCGCTCGGGCGTCATCCCGGACCGCCACTGGTCGCGGGGCTTCAGGGCGATGGTGGTCTCGATCATGGAAAGGGGCGCGGGATCGGTCGCCGTTTCCGCCCGCCCGACCTTGCCGAAGACATGCTGGACTTCGGGGAAGGTGTAGATGATCCGGTCGGTCTGCTGCAGGATCTCGCGCGCTTCGGTGATCGAGACGCCGGGGAGCGTCGTGGGCATGTAGAGCAGGTCGCCCTCCCAGAGCGGAGGCATGAACTCCGACCCCAGCCGCGACAGCGGCACGGCGGTCGCCGCCAGCCCCAGCACGGCAGCGGCCAGGACCCACTTACGAAACCGCAGAGCCAGCGACAGAACCGGCCAATACGTCCAGGCCAGGAGCCGGCCCAGCGGGGTGCGCGTCGGCGGGCGGATTCTGCCTCGCACCCAGTAGCCCACCAGCACCGGAACCAGCGTCACCGACAGGAGCGCGGCCGCAGCCATCGCGTAGGTCTTGGTGAACGCAAGGGGCTTGAACAGCCGCCCCTCCTGCGCTTCGAGGGTGAAGACCGGCATGAACGAAACGGTGATCACCAGCAGCGCCAGGAACAGCGACGGACCCACTTCCCGCGCAGCGGAGCCGACAATCTCCCAGTGCGGCTTCCTGCCACCGTCCTGGGCGAGGCGCCGGTGGGCGTTCTCGACCATCACGATCCCGGCGTCCACCATCGTCCCGATCGCGACCGCGATCCCGCCCAGGGACATGATGTTGAGCGTAAGGCCCTGCAGCCGCACCACGATCAGGGCCATCAGGATTCCCACCGGCAGCGCGATCACGGCCACCAGGCCGCTGCGCAGGTGAAAGAGAAAGACGAGGCACACCAGGCCCACGATCACGAGCTGCTGAGCGAGGCTCACGCGGATGCTTCCCACAGCCCGGTCGATCAGGCCGGTACGGTCGTACGCCACCTCGATCTCCACGCCTTCCGGCAGGCCCGGCGTGATTTCCGCCAGCCTGTCCTTCACGTCCCGGACCACCTGCCGCGTATCCGCGCCGGACCGTACCACGACGATGCCGCCGACCGTCTCCCCTTCCCCGTTCCACTCGGCGAGTCCGCGGCGGCCCTCCGGCCCCAGGCTGACGCGGGCGACGTCCTCCAGCAGGATCGGCGTCCCGTCCGCGCTCACGCCGAGACCGATTCGGCGAATGTCGTCCACCGACCGGATGTAGCCGAGGCCCCGGATCATGAATTCCCGCTCGGCGACCTCGATGAGGCCGCCCCCGACATCGCTGTTGCTCTCCTGGATGGCGGTGCGTATGGCGGAGATGGACAGATCGTACGCGCGCAGGCGATTGGGGTCGACCGTGATCTGGTACTGGCGCACGAAGCCGCCCACGCTGGCCACCTCCGAGACCCCGGGCACCGCGGTCAGCTCGTACCTGAGAAACCAGTCCTGGATCGCGCGCAGCTCCCCGAGGTCGTGGCGGTCGGAGCGGAGCGCGTAGACGAAGGCCCAGCCGACGCCGGTGGCATCGGGCCCAAGGCGGGGCGTGACGCCCGGCGGCAGTTGCTCGGAAAGGGCGTTCAGGTACTCCAGGACCCGGCTTCTGGCCCAGTAGAGGTCGGTTCCGTCCTCGAAGATGACGTACACGAACGACACTCCGAAGAACGAGTACGCGCGCACCACCTGCGCGAACGGCGCCGCCAGCATCTGGGTGGCGACCGGGTAGGTGACCTGGTCCTCCACGATGCGCGGCGCCTGGCCCGGATACTCCGTCTGGATGATGACCTGCACGTCCGAAAGATCCGGAATGGCGTCGATGGGCGTGCGGGACAGCGAGAAAACGCCCGCCACCACGACGGCCAGGGCGCCTGCGAGGATCAGGGGCCGGTTCCTGATTGAGCCGTCGATGATGCGCGCGAACATGAGCGGGCCTCCCTCAGCGCGAGGGACGAGTACCGGGCTCCCCGGACTCCGACTCCGCGCCGCTCAACAGCTGCGAGATCGCGGCCTTGAGGTTGGCGTCGGCGTCGATGAGGAACTGGGACGAAACCAGAACCTGCTCTCCGGGGACCAGCCCGGACGTCACCTCCTGCATGCCTTCGCTCTCGGTTCCGAGCAGGACCTCGCGCGGCTCGAACACGCCGCCGCCCCTGGCCACGATCACGACGGCGCGCGTTCCGCTGTGAAGCACCGCCTCGGCGGCCACCATCACGGCGTCGGACGCGCCCCCGCCCCGCGCCGTCACGTCGACGTACATCCCGGGCCGCAGCCGGAGGTCGGCGTTGGCCACCTCCACGAACGCCGTGAGCGTCCGGGTCTGGGTATTCACCGCGGGACGGAAGAAGAGGATGCGCCCGTCCCATTGCCGGCCCGGGAACGCGTCCGCCTCGATCTCGACGGCCTCGCCTTCGCCCACATGCCTGAGATCGTCCTCGTAGAACTCGGTCTCGGCCCAGAGCGTCGAGTGGTCGGCGATCTTCAGGACCGTCATCCCGGGTTCGATCCGCAACCCCTCCATCGAGTCGCCCACCTTCTCGACGATGAAGCCGGTGGCGGGCGAGAATACCCGGACCGTGCGCGCGACCGTCCCCGATTCGGCGAGCGCGTCGATCTGCGCCTCGGTCATGTCCCAGTAGAGCAGGCGTTCGCGGGTCGCCTCCAGGAGGGACTGCGCGCGCTCGATCGCCTCGGCGTAGGCCCCGCCGTCCCGCAGGCGCCGGAGGTAGTCCATCGCCCCCGTGAACTCGCGTTGGGTCGTGACCAGCTCCGGGCTGTAGATCTCGAAGAGCACATCGCCCCTCTGGACCGTCTCGCCGACGTTGTTGACGCTGGCCTCCTCGATCCAGCCCGCGTACTTGGTCTGGACCGAGACCACCCGCTCCTCGTTGTGCGCCAGGATGCCGACCGTGCGGATGAAGACGGGGAGCGAGCCGCGCTGCACGTCGGCGGTGCGCACGGCGAAGTTCTGCAGGAAGCTCGAGCTCACCCGGACCTGGCCGTCCGCGAGGCCTTCGTCCTCGTAGACCGGAACCAGATCCATCCCCATCGGCGACTTGCCGGGGCGGTCCGAGGTGTAGTTCGGATCCATGGGCGCTCGCCAGTAGAGGATCCTGCGCTCACCCGCGCCTCCGGCGGCCGCTGCATCGGCGCCGCCCGCTCCGGCCTCTCCATGGGACTCGTGGTCCCCGCTCATTCCGGCTCCCGGCGGTGCCCCGGCCATGGGCTCGCCCGGCACGATGCGCACCAGCACCAGCGTCCCGCCCGCGCCGATGACCGCGCCCAGCGCCACGATCGCCGCGAACTGAAATCTCCTTGTGTTCCTCATGATCCCTCCTCGTCCGGAGACGATGCCCCCTCCTCCGGAAAGGGTGAGCCGATGGCTCGTTCCATGTCGGCCAGCGTCTTCATGTAGTCGGCCCGCATGCGCGCGCGGCCGAGGCGGACGTCCAGCAGGACGGACTCGCTGTCCAGCAACTCCAGCACGCCCGTGACGCCGGCCGAGTACGCTTCCTCGGTCGCCCGCAGGGCCTGCTCCGCCTGCGGCAGCAGCGCGCGTTCGAAGAGGGCCAGCTGCCCCTCGATGGTGGTCAGGCGGAACGCGGTCGAACGGACGGCGAGCGCCACCTCGTTCACCGCGTCCCGGTACTCTTCCTCGGCCGCCGTGAGACTCGCGGCGGCTTCGCGCATGCCCGCGTCGTAGCTCGACCTGAAGACGGGAATGCTCGCGCCCAGGGTGAAGCTGTAGGTATCGCGCCCGTTGTCCGGGGGCGGATTGCCGAGGCCCGGATCGTCGCGGCGGTCGAGCACGCTCCCCCAGGCGACGCCGATGGAGAAGTCCGGCCGATACCGCCGGCGCGCCAGGCGCACCGCCCGCTGGCTGTTCTCGATCCGCAGCCGCGCCGATCTCACTTCCGGCCTGGCGCCGATCCCGGCTGCCCGCAACCGCTCGTCGTCAACGCTCGCCAGCAGGGGCTCCTCGATCTCGACTACAGGGATGGGAGCGTCGACCGGCCGATTCGCGAGGATGTTGAGCGCCGCTTCGAAGTCGGCCCGCTGCTGAAGAAGCGTTTGCCGTCTGCTGAGGACGCGCGTCACCTCCGCCTGAAGCTTGAGCACCGCCTGCTGCTGCCCGAAGCCCTGCGAGTAGCGGGCCTGGGCCAGGGTTTCGTAGTGGAGGAGGAGCTGTTCCTCTTCACCGGTGATGCGGAGGGCTTCATCGAGGTACGCGAGGTCGTAGTAGGCCAGCTTGACCTGCCGCACGACCTCGGCCCTCTGTTCCAGATATGCCTCGCTGCGACTCTCGGCCTCGGCCTCGGCGATGCCCCTTCGGTCCGCAAGCGTCCCGAACCAGGGAAATGCCTGACTGAGCGATACGCCCGACGTTTGCGGCCCCACCCTCGTCTGGGGGCCGCGCAGGTGCTGGGTGAAGGCGACCATCGGATTGGGCAGGGCTGCGGCCTGGGGGATGCGGGCGCGCGAGGCCTGCGCCTCCGAGAGCGCTCCGCGCACGCGCGGGTTGCTCTCCAGTGCTTCGGCGATGAGCGCGGCAAGCGTTGGATCGCCGTTGTTCGCATGGGCCGGCGTCTGCGCCGTGGCCCCTGCCGGGCCCAGGGGATCCGAGATCGCGATTGTCAGCGCAACCGCCAGGATCCGCTTGATAGACATGTGTACCTCGCCATCAGGATGTCGAAAGGTCCCGTGAGGGGATGGCCGGGCGCGAGGCTGCGGTTCCGAAGAGAGCGGGACCGTGTGCTGCGCCGGACGGGCCTACGACCGACTGCGGGAAACGCCGCCGGCGGGTGCGGCGGCGCGCGCGAGTCAGGCGGCCTTCACGGGTTGCGCCCCGAACGGAGCGCGGACGGTCAGGCGTGGTGGCGAGGCGGGGGCGTTTCGACGCCCATGGAGACCGCGACGGGGATGGGCGCGATGTAGAGGTTCGCCCGAACGGAGACGGCCGGGAAGCGAGCCAGGATGGTCGTCTGTACGGCGCGCGCGGAGGCGGCGCCGCAGGACGCCAGGATCATCAGGCACCCGCCGCCGGCGCCGTGGTGCTCCCCGTGGGGGGCGGCCGGTGTCTCCTCGGTGGAGAGATGGTGGTGGCCGCTGGCGGGTGGGGCGGGCGGGCGGGTCGGGTCGTGATGCGCGGGTCCGCTCGTGCGGGGGTCCGGGTCGCCGGTACGGTGCGCGGGATCGCCGGCCGCGGGTGCGGAAGCGAACGTGCGCGGGGCGGCGTCGAGCATGGGCGCGGGCCCACCCATGTCACAACGAAGCGCGGCCAGTTGGGACCAGGACAGGGCCGCGAGGGCGAACAGAGCTGCGGTGCGGCGCATGCGGGCAATGTGGGCCGGCGGATGGCCGGGCGTCAACAAGGCCGCCCCGGATCAGCCTCCGCCCACCGGAAGGTACTTCGCCGGAATCGGGTGGTCGGACCCCTCCCCCAGCCAGAAGATCGACACCACCCACCAGCGCGACCCGTCGTTCATCAGCTGAATCGAATTGATGCCGCGCGTGAACGGCTCCGGGTCGCTCGCGCTCCGGCGCGACTCGTAGGTGCTGAACGCGTGCGCGATGACGCCGTACTCCTCGGTCACCCGATGGATCTCCACCTCGTGGAAGCCGTTGGCCTCGAGCGACGCGCCGGCCACCTCCGCGTACTCGTCGGGGGTGATCACCCTGCGCGCCCAGGTTGACCCGCCGCCGGGACGTCCCACCGGGCTGAGGGTCGCGCCGGACACGAACAGCGACCGGAAGCGGTCCCAGTCACGCGCCACGCCCGCGTCGCCGGAGATGACGTCGTAGAGGGCCGTGATGATGGCGTCGATGGACGCGACATCTGCCGGATCGGCGGCGGGCTGCTGGGCGGTGGCGGGGGCTGGCGCCCAGGCAGCCACGCCGGTGGCCACGACAAGGGTGGCCAGCCGTGCCAGGGAGCAGGGACGGCCTGGAGGACGTGCGCGCGTAGCGGTCATGGGTGCGTATCCGTGACTGGGAACGCCGGGCAAGCCCGGCAATTCGAGGCTACATGATCACTCGCCGCATGTACTGCCTGACCTTCTCCATGTACTTCTCGAAGAAGTACTTCTGGATGTCCATCATATCGAGCTCGCGGCCCTGGATGTAGGCCTGCTCGATGTCGGTGGTCATGTCGAGCGGCGTGCCCGTCGTGATGAGGAAGGTCGCCTGCTTGCCCGGCTCCAGGGAGCCGACCCGGTCTTCAAGCCCCAGGAACTCGGCCGGGTTGATGGTCACCGCCCTCAGCGCCTCGTCCTCGGGAAGCCCGAACGCAACTGCGACGCCGGCTTCGAAGGGCAGCCGGTTCGAGTACAGCGAGCCCGAGCCGCCCGAGATCGCGAAGCGCACGCCCGCCTCGTGCAGACGCGCGGGCATCGAATAGGCGCCGTCATAGCCCTCGTAGTCCCGGCCGGGGGCGGCCATCGTCGACGTCAGGATGACCGGGATGTCCTCGGCCACCAGACGGTCCGCCACGTGGATGGCGTCGCGGCCGCCACGGATGACGATCCTGAGGTTCTCCTCCTGCGCCCAGGTGACCGCGTCGTTGATCTGGGCCGCGCCGTCGGCCGCGACCACGACGGGAAGCTCTCCGTCGAAGACCGGCATCATCGCCAGATAGCGAGAGTCGCTGCGCACCTCCTCGCCCGCGGACACGGCGTCCCGATAGGCGCGCGCCTCGGCGAAGAAGCTCTTCAGCTGCTGAACCTGCTCCTCGTAGCTCGGCGGATCCTCCTGTTGACCGAAGCCGAAGCCCCCGAACCCGCGAAACCGCCGGGGATTCGGGTTCGGCCAGTTGACGTTGAGCGCGGCGGCCGACTGCATCGACATCTCCTCCCAGCTCCAGCCCTCGAGGGCCATCGCGGAGGACATGCCGGAGACGAGTCCGCCGTCGGGGGTCGTGAGCGTGGTGAGCACGCCGGCCGAGCGGGTCGTGCCGATGTGCCGGCTCTCGGCGTTCACCGCGACGTCCGCGCGCACGTTCGGGTTGAAGTCCCCCAGTTCATTGACGTCGTTCGAGACCCCGACCGCCCCGATCTCGGCGATCCCCACCGTGCTGTAGGCGTCGATGAGCCCGGGATAGATGTGCTTCCCGGTCGCGTCGACCACGCGGGTCCCATCCGGAATCTCCAGATCGGCGCCGACCGCCGTGATCATGCCGTTCTCGAAGAGGATGGTTCCGTTCTCGATGACACCGCTCGTCACCGTGTGAATTGTCGCTCCACGCAGGGCCATCGGCTCGGCCTGCGGGGGCACCGTCATCCGTACCTGGGCCTCGATGGCCGCCGGCGCCCATGCCAGGAGCGCCAGCGCCGCACAGGCGGCTCCGCCCGCCAGAGACCAGCTTCCGTTCATCGCCCGTCGCTCGATCGTCGTCATCAGTTTCTCTCCATCTGAGCGTTCCGGTCGCCGTTGCCCTCCACGGACAGGATGGCCTGGATAAGCTGCGTGCGTTCCTCTTCGATGCGGTCGCGCAGCGCCGCGTCCTCCTCGAGGGAGAAGTACCGGCGGCCGTCGACCCACGTCTGCTCGGCGCGCGAGAACTGCGAGAGCGGGTTGCCGCTCCAGATCACGAAGTCGGCGTCCTTGCCGGCCTCGAGCGAACCGACCTGGTCGTGGATCGCCACGGCCTCCGCCGCCTGGTTGGTCACCGTCGACAGCGCCTGCTCCGGGGTGAGCCCGGTGCGCAGCAGCTTGCCCGCCTCCCAGTTCATGCGGCTTGCGATCTCGCTGTTGTCGGAGTGCAGCGAAGTCACGACTCCCGCCTCGATCAGGATGCGGGCGTTGTACACCGTCGCGTCGTACGCCTCGAGCTTGAAGGCTCCCCAGTCGCTCCACACCACGGCCGCGACCCCCGACGCGGCGAGTTCGGGCGCAATCTTGTAGGCCTCGACGCCGTGCTGCAGCGTCTGCACCCGGAAGCCGAACTCCTCGGCCAGCCGGACCAGCGCGAGGAACTCGTCCGCGCGATAGCCGTGGGACGAGATGAGCAGCTCCTGGTCGAGGATGTCCAGAATCGCCTCCATGCGCAGGTCGCGCCGCGGAGGCAATCCCTCCTGGTTCTCCTCCCACCGCTGCCACTCGCGCTCGTAGTCGCGCGCGGCCATGAAGTGGTCGCGGATGATCTCCTGCGTCCCCATGCGGGTGTCGGGATAGCGGCCTTGACGCCGCTTCGGGTTCTCGCCCAGCGCGAATTTCACCGTGCGGGGCGCGTTCTCCAGCTTGAGATCCTCGGGCAGCGCCCCCCAGCGCATCTTCACGAAGACGTTCTCGCCCCCGATGGGATTCGCGGAACCGTGCTTGATGTGCGCGGTGGTGAGCCCGCCGGCCAGCTGCCGGTACATCCAGATGTTGTTGTGGGTCACGACGTCGCCCATGCGCACCTCGGGGACGATCGCGAATCCGCTTTCGTTCACCGCGCTGACGCCCGAGTGGATGTGCGGATCGATCATCCCCGGCGTGACGTGCTTGCCGGTCGCGTCGATCTCGACCGCGCCGCCCGGGGCGTCGAGGTCCATGCCGACCGCTTCGACCGCCCCCGCGCGCACCAGGAGGTCGGCGCCTTCGATGATGCCCTGCGGCCCCTGGGTCCAGACCGTCGCGTTGCGAACCACGACGGCGGCGGGCTGCTCCGGGATCGAGGTGCGCCCGTAATCCATCATGGGCCGGATGAAGGGCAGATCGATTTCGGGCACGTCCATCGCGACGGTGCCGCGCGCCGCGCCCTCGAAGGGCTCGGTGCGCATGCCGCGGAAGGACGGGTCCGCCCCGTTGGGGAGCGAGGTCCATCCGAAGAAATCGTCGCCGCGCACCGAACCCGACAGGAGCGCCATGCCCTGATAGCCCAGCACTTCGCCGTTGAAGCGGACGTCGATTCGTCCGGTCTCCGCGACCGCGCTGGCCGATTCGAGGTCGACCCGCGCGCCGCCCGGAAGCTCGGGCCCGGTGCTGGCGATATCGAGGTAGCCGCGGAGCCGGTTCAACGGCCCCTCGAGGACGAGCACGGCTTCGAAGCCCCACTCGTCGTCCGAAGCGATCGTCCAGCTTCCGCGCGGATCGATCTGGGCCGGGCGGGTCACGCCGTAGACCCTTCCCTGCACCCATACGTCGCGCACCGTCGCCTCCTCGGCGAAGAGGTCGCCCTCGCTCACGATGAGGTTGGCCACCTTGCCTTCGGCGATGGTCCCGTGGGTGCGATCGATCCCCAGCCAGGAGGCCGGCGTGGTGGTGAGCGCCGCCAGGGCATCGTCCGCCTCGAGCCCGCGCGCCACCGCGACGCGCAGATTGGGCAGAAACTCGTTCAGCGACGCAAGGCCGTCGGTGGTGATGGCGAAGCGGACCCCGGCGTCGGCCAGTTGCCCCGCGCTGGTCGGCGCCAGGTACCAGTGGCGCAGATCGGCGAGCGAGGCGTCGAGCGCGGCCCCCGGATGACCCACGTCCGGGGCGTCCGGGAAGTCGAGCGGAACGATGAGTGGATCGCTGCGCCCGCGGAGCACGTCGATGAGCCGGTACTCCAGACCGTTCCCACGGTACCACGCCTCGAGCCCGAACTCCGACGCGAGGCTGTGCGCGCGCAGGTACTCCTCCTCGCTGCCGGTCTCGAAGATCACCGGTTGATCGCCGTCCGCCGCGTCTTCCAGCGCCGCCAGGGCTTCGCTGGTCTCCGGAGGCAGGAAGGCGCGGCCGCTCGACTCGTACGCATCCCAGGCGCGTTCGTACCAATCGGCGTCCATGAACGTCTGCTTCATCAGCGCGATCGTGCCCATCGCGGAGTTGGGATACGAACCGCCGAGCTCGAAGGAGCGCTGGAAGCCGATGGCCTGGGCGATGTCGGGGCGGAGCACCCGGTCGCGCACGCCCTCGTCGCCGAGAGTGACCAGCGAGGCGGTGCCCCGGAAGATGCCCTGCTTCGGGACCGCCAGCGCCGCGCCGAACCCCTGCGAGCGGAGCGCCGCGCGCCGGTCGGCGTCGTCCTGAAGATTGCGCGTGGTGGAAAACCATGCCCGCACCTGCGGATTCCAGTGCGTGGGACCGACGTCACCGCCCTCCGGCACGCCGTCCATGCCCAGATCCGCGTGCGCGTCGATGAAGCCCGGGTACACCGTGAGCCCGTCAAGATCCCATACGCGCGCGCCGGCGGGCGCGTCCCCGCCTCCGACTTCCTGGATGAGCCCGTCGCGGATCACGATCGTCGCGTCGTCCATGACCTGTCCCGGCCCGGTCACCACCCGCGCCCCCACAAGGGCGTGGAACCCGGTGCCGTTGTCGCGCATGCCCTCCACCGGCTGGGTGCGGGTCGCCTGCTGGGCATGGACGCCCGTCGCCAGGGCCGCCGCCAGCCCCATCGTGCCGAGTATTGCCTTCACCGAACCCCCCATTTGTCACCCCTGCGTGAATCGCCTCGTTTCCAAAACCCGACCGGCCCTGTCCGAGGCCGACGGGGTGCGAGTAACCTTGATGACTACGCTTCCCACGGCGTCCGGTCAATCGCCGGTTTGGTCCGGCGCTCTGCGAGTGACAGATTCGCCGGACCCGCTCGCATTCGCCGGGCCACTCGGGTTCGCCGGCGACTCCGCGCACGACGACAGCTCCGATCACACGAGGATCACTGCCGATGGCTGAACGCAACTCCGACCGCGAGGCCCGGGCCCCGGCCAGCCGGGCGGGCCCTTCGGGGATCCCGGTGGGACTGCTCATCGCGCTGGTGATCGCGCTCCTGACGCTTCTCGGCATCGGTACCCGCTACTACGTCCACGGCGATGTGAACGCCATCCATTGCCTGTTCAGCCTGTTTTTCTCAATCAATCTCCCGATCTGCTACTGGGAGATGTGCCTGTTTTTCCGCAGGGACTACATTGAGGCGCGCGCGGACCACTGGCGCGGATGGCGGCGCAAAACCGGCCGCACGCCGGCGGTCGAGTTTCTTACCAGCCGGGTGCCGCCGGGCCGGATCCTCTCTCCGACGGTCTGGGCAGACGTCTGGGCGACCTACTCGATGATCGATCCGGCGTACGCGGACCGAAACACCTTCGGCTTCAATGCCGACATCGGCAACGGCTTCGTTACGCCCATTCCGACGCTGACCCTGTACGCGGCCTATACCCTCGGCTTCCTGCCCGCCATCGTTGCCGGCGTCATCGGGGCGATGCTGTTCTGGCAGTGGGTGTACCTGACGTCGCTCTACTGGGTCAGCTTCTTCGTGGCCGGGAGCCGGACCCGCATCACCAGGGGCGAACTGTACGGCTACGTGGTCGGACTCAACGGCATCTGGGTGTTCATTCCGATGTTCGGCCTGTACGTGTCGGTTCGCCTGATCCTGGACGGGAGCTACGGCGTGCTGGGTGGGTGATTAGCGTTCACCGGGAACTCGGTCTCGCCGCTCTGGCCCAGGAGAGCCACGTAACCTCCCCGCGGCGAGCGTCCAATCGTTATCGGAGGACCGTCCGATCCTTATCGGAGGACCGTCCGATCGTTATTCGCTCAGGGACTGCGGGATACCTTGGCGGACGCATGGGCCGCAGGATGACTACATTACATGCCCGCCGAACACCGCACGTTGCACGAGCAAAGCCATGATGCAGAGGGCGAGACAGGGATGGGTCGAGGTCGTCGCCGGCGTCATGTTCAGCGGCAAGTCCGAGGAATTGATCCGGCGCATACGGCGCGCCCTCATCGCCGGACGGCGGGTGCAGCTCTTCAAGTCGCACCTCGACGACCGCTACGGGGGTCAGTTCCGCATCTCCTCCCACGACGGCCGCCAGATCGACGCCGAGCCCGTGTCCAACTCGACGCAGCTCGCCGAAAAGGTGCACCCGGAGACCCAGGTCGTCGCCATCGACGAGGCCCAGTTCCTGGATGACGGCGTCTGCGAGGTGGCTGACGCGCTGGCGGACGCCGGGATGCGCGTCATCATCGCCGGCACCGACATGGACTTCCGCGGGGAGCCCTTCGGCCCCATGGGCCTGCTCCTGGCGCGCGCGGAGCGGATCGACAAGCTCAACGCCATCTGCGTCGTGTGCGGCGATCCGGCAACCAGGAACCAGCGCCTCATCGACGGGAAGCCGGCGCCCGCGGAGGGCCCGACGATCCATGTGGGAGGCGCCGAGTCGTACGAGGCCCGTTGCCGCCGCTGCCACGAGGTGCCGAAACGGGATCGGGCCCAGCGGGAGCTGTTGCTGAGGCGCGGGAAGGGGTGGGAGGGGGTGTAGACCATGCCACGTGGCAGGCCGAGTCGACTTTCCTTTCCGGCGCAGATCCTGACGACCGCGATCATCGTGGCCGCCCTGGCCGGGGCCGCCCGCCTGGCGAGTTCCGAAGAAGACTCCAGGGCGTTCGACGAGGCGGCGGAGCGGACGCGGTTTCAGCTGGAAGGGGCTGCGCGAGGTGTCGAAGCGGCCGGCCCCGCGGACGACGAGCGCCAGGCGCCCGCGGAGCGTGAAGAGCCATGATCGACGCGATCACGCGAGCGCTCGACTGGGACGCGGTCATGGGCTGGTTCTACGTATTGAACGACCTGAGCCTGGTGTACGTGATCGTCCCGTTCTTCTTCGTCGAACTCATTCGCTACGCGTTTCTGAAGCGTTTGAGCTTCGACGTCATCGGCGACTCGGTGGCAAACGTCATCACCTTCGTTTCCTTCGTGGCCATCGAGTACTCCCTCGGCATCCTCTTCGTCACGAAGCTCTACTTCTGGATCTACGCGAACTTCAGCCTGGCCCACCTGTCGCTGAACTGGGTCACCATCGTGACCTGTGTCCTGCTGGCCGATCTCATGTACTACTGGGATCACCGCATGATGCACAGGATCGGGGTCGGATGGGCCACGCACACGGTGCATCACAGCTCGCCCCACTTCAACATGTCGGTGGCCTACCGCTTCGGCCCTCTCGACGCGGTCTTCCCGCTCCTCTTCTCATTCCCGATCGTCATGCTGGGGTATCACCCGATCCTGGTGCTGCTGTCCGAGATCCTGGTCCAGCAGTTTCAGGCGATCCTGCACACGGAGGCCATCCGGAAGCTGCCGCGCCCGATCGAGTTCCTGTTCAACACGCCCTCTCACCACCGGGTGCATCACGGTTCGAACCTGCAGTACTGGGACAGGAACTACGCGGGCATGCTCATCGTCTGGGATCGCATGTTCGGGACCTTCGAACCGGAGGTCGAGCCGGTCATGTACGGCATCGAGCGGCCGCTCAACTCGAACAACCCGATCAAAGTGTTTCTGCACGGAATCCAGCGCCTGGCCGTCAAGATCTTCCAGACGAAGGGAATGGGGAACAAGCTGCTCGTGTTGGTGAAGCCGCCGAGCTGGAGTGCGACGGAGTAGTTGACGGAGCCCGCTCCCCTGCCCTTGGCGAGGGGAGTCCAGGCATCCCGCCATGGCGGGTGATAGCAGCCCCGTGCTATCCCTCCGGCACCCGCAGAATCGGATACCGTTCCCCGGCGCTCAGCCGGTCCGCGAGGAATCCCCAGTTGGCGAAGCCGTCGTCAGACTGCGGCTCCAGCAGGCTGAACAGCAGGCGCCCCAGCGGCTGGTCGACGCGCGCCAGCATGTCGCCTGATTCCGGGGTGACCTGGGCCGGCTCGTAGCCTCCGAAGATGGTCTGCTCGTTGCGGCCCTGGAACGGCTGCGCGGCCGTCCGCACCGAATCGATGCGGAACTCCTCTACGTCCAGCGGCGTCTCCGCCGCCGGCTCGAGCGCGATACCGTGCGCCGTGAGCCGCGTCAGGACATCCTCCAGGCCCGCGGGAACCAGGTAGGCCTCGGGTACCCGCTCCAGGAGGGTCGGCGCAAAGGTCCCGTACTCGTACATCGGCGCGACGTATTGCGTATCGGTGCGCAGCAGCAGCGGGCGTCCGGTGAGCGGATGCGGCTCCTCGACTGTGCCGCCCATGAGGATGTCGACCGGCGCCGGCGAGCGCTCGGGCACGGCGCGAAGCGCCAGCGAATCGCCCACCACCCGGGCGGCATCGGCATCCGCCACGATGCTCCGCACCTCGTCCGCGTGCTCGTGCACGTAGTCCAGGATCTCCTCCACGAAATACAGTGTGGCGAGCACCCGCTCCTCGAATGACGCGTAGGAGTATGCCTCGCTCAGGATCGCGATCCGGTTGCGCAGGCCGATGTAGTTGTTGTTGAACCGCGGGCGGTGGTCGAAGGTGTACCAGCCGTGCTCGCCCCCGCCGCGCGCGAATGCGTTCCCGTAGTAGTAGAACTCCCAGCCGTGCTTGTCCCGGATCTCCCCGGTCACGTGTGGCAGCAGCCCCTCCCGGAGAAAGTCGTCGATTCCGGCCGGCGTGTTGGGGTGGAGCGGGGGCGAGTAGGTGATGTGGTAGGCATGCTGGGTCCCGTTCGTCGTATGCAGATCGACGGCGACGTGCGGATCGTAGTCGCTGAAGAGCCGCGCCACCGACCGCGCTTCGGGCGAGTCGAGCTTCATGTGATCGCGGTTGAGGTCGTAGCCCTGGGCGTTGGGCCGCTGTCCCATCCCCCCGATGGGCCCGTACTGGCGGCCCCGGTTGGTGAGGGTCACCCGCTCGTTGCCGTCCGCGTTGTAGATGGGCCCGATGAGCAGGACCATCGACTCGCGCCACTCGCCGTGGCGGCCGGCCATGAGGTCGCGGAGCAGCATCTGGAGCGCCTCCTTCCCGCATACTTCGCCGGCGTGGATGTTGCCCTGGAGATAGACGACCGTCCTGCCCGAAGCCCGCACCGAGGCCGGGCTCGCATCCTCGACGTCGCCCACCACCGCCAGCGGAAGCGCCCGCCCCTCGGTGGTATAGCCGAAGGTGGTGTAGTGGACCGATGGCGAGCTGGCCGCCGCGCGCTGCAGGAAGTCCACGACATCGGCGTGCGAGCTGGTCTCGCGATAGTCCGTGCGCTCCGCGCGCGTGAGAAAGGAGTCGTCGGGGGCCGGAGCGCTTTCGCACGCCGCGAGCACGGCCGCGACCGCCGCGAGTCCGCAGGCAAGTGCCCCCCACCGTGCAGGTCCCGTTTTCGAAGTCGCTGCATGTCCTGTTGCTGAACTCGCCATGTGCTCACCGCGCCTTTCGATGGTCGGGTTGGTTTGCGCCACCAGCCCCAACCTATATTGCTGCCCATGAGCGGCGCACGGCATCGGCGAGCCACGGCGGATGCCGGGCTGTGGAAGGGACTGAATCCCGGGATGGCGCTGGCCGCCAAGGGCGTCGTCCTGGTCTTCGTCCTCGCCACGGTCCGGGACGTGGACGCCGCCGGCGCCGTCTTCGGCCGCGTCCGCGACTGGATCGAAGGCACGCTCGACTGGTTCTACGTCCTGACCGTCTGCGCCGCCACATTCACCTGCCTGTTCCTGGTGTGCAGCCGGTTCGGCAGGATCCGGCTCGGCGGCGACGCCTCCGAACCCGAGTTCAGGACATCGTCGTGGATCGCCATGCTGTTCTCGGCGGGAATCGGGATCGGAGTGCTGTTCT
This sequence comes from Gemmatimonadota bacterium, assembly GCA_022825135.1. Lineage (GTDB taxonomy): Bacteria > Gemmatimonadota > Gemmatimonadetes > Longimicrobiales > Gaopeijiaceae > BD2-11. Next base: position 195,747 of record JAJDYN010000029.1, read on the forward strand.
TCTCGATTGCCGAACCGCTCTTCTATTTCGACGCCAGCTCGGCTGCCGGCTACCCGAACAACCCATTCGCCGACATGGCGGGCGCCCTGCTGCCGGACGAGCAGCGTGCCGTGCACGCGATGCGCGTCACCTATTTCCATTGGGGCATACATGGATGGGCCGCGTACGTCGTGGTCGGGCTGTGCCTGGCCTACTTCGGATTCCGCAAGAAGCTGCCGCTGACGCTGCGCTCAGCTCTCTACCCGCTCATCGGCGATCGCATCTACGGCCCGATCGGCGACCTGGTGGACCTGCTGGCGGTGTTCGGCGGGGTCTTCGGCATCGCGACCTCCCTGGGCCTCGGGGCAAGCCAGATGGCCACCGGACTCAACGTGCTGTTCGACGTGGATCCGGATCTCGTCACGCAGGTCGGGCTCATCGCCGCCATCTCGCTGGCGGCAACATTGTCGGCGGTATCCGGCGTGAGGCGCGGGATCCGCATGCTGTCCGAGTGGAACATCGTATTGAGCATCCTCCTGCTGGGGTGCCTGCTGTTTCTGGGCCCCTTCACGTGGCTCGTCCAATTCGTCGCCACCTCCATCGGCGCGTACCTGTGGCGTGTCGTGCCCATGGGATTCTGGATCGCCGACACTCCGGATCAAGCCGCCTGGCAGAACGCCTGGACGATCTTCTACTGGGGATGGTGGATCTCCTGGGCGCCCTTCGTCGGCACGTTCATCGCCCGCATCTCCCGCGGGCGCACGCTGCGAGAGTTCATCCTGGGGGTGCTGTTGGTGCCGACGGGCCTGGGGCTGCTGTGGTTCGGGGTCTTCGGCGGCAGCGCCCTCCATCTGGAACTCAATGCCGCGGGCGGCGTCGGCACGGCCGGGATCCTGGAACTGGTGCGGGCCGCGAACTACGAAGCCGCGCTCTACGCGACCATCGACCGGATGAGCGACGTCGGCTGGCTCGCCTGGGCCATGTCCGCCATGGCCACCCTCCTGCTGGCGACCTGGTTCGTCACTTCCTCGGATTCCGGCACCCTGGTCATCACCACCTTCCTGAGCATGGGCAACGCTCATCCGCCGCGGCGTTTCCGCATCGTCTGGGGACTCGGCGTGGGGGCGGTGGCCGCCGTGCTCCTGCTTGCCGACGGCCTCCAGGCCCTGCAGACCGCAGCCATAGCCGCCGCCCTGCCCGTGAGCGTCGTGCTGCTGTTCATGATCGCCGGGCTGCTCAGGTCGCTGTGGCGGGATCCTTGAGGAGGTCGGATCGGTGGGGTCCCGCTTAGGAATAACTTTCTTCCTTGGCGGGATTCTAAAGAAAGTGAAGGGCCGTAACTTTTCGTTAGTCCTTTCCAACGAAGACGCTAACGAAAGCAAACGCCTTGAATCTTTCTTACGGCGGCGCCATCACGCCGCGGACAGTATCCTTCGCCAGCCGTCCGACAGCGGCCTCAGCTCTTTCGCTTGAACCCATACCTGTCGCCTCGCGTGGTGGGCCTGACCGTAGGCCCAGCGTGCGATCTCACGAGTCGCAGGCCAATCGTGCAGGACCTTCAGCCCGTCGAAGCCATCCCGCAGTTCGTCCCGGCGGGTACGATTCCGCACAGTCCATCGTTCGAGGTGCTCCTCCGCGGCGAGCAGGTCCGACTTGCTCGAGTTACACCCCTGGTGGGCCAGTACGAAGTTGTGGCCAAGGTCCAGCGAGTACAGCCTCCAGGGGATGAAGTGGTCGACATCCGCCCGCGACCGGATGTCGCGTTCGCAGTAGAAGCATCGGCCCCGCTGCACTTCCCGGAGCAGGGGACGGTACACGGCGAGTGAGCTGCGTTGCGATCCGAACAGGAACGACCGCAGGTCCACGACCTGGCCCAGCAACCGAGGGTTGCGTCGCTGGACGAAGTGGGACCATGCCCCCTCGATCATGTCGGTGACCATCGGATAGAAGGCGCGCAAGCAGTATGCGACTCCGGGCTCGAGCCGAACGACTCCACCGGCGTCCAGATTCCTGTAGAGGAACTCCAGGCGTTCGGACCCGACGGTCTGCAGCTTCCAGAGCGGCATCTTCCTCACCGTCTGCTCGACCTTGCGCCGCAGGGCACCCCAGTCCGAGGGACTTCTCTCCAGATCGGCCAGAGAGCCTTGATATCGGTTGTGGCGCTCCGCCAGTTCACGCACGACTGCCGCCTGTCGCCCGGTGTTCTGACTGAGGATCCCCGAGTCACTGCCGGCAACGAATGGGGCGACCTGCGGCCAATAGAGCCGGACGAACTGTCCCGCGATCTCGGCAGTGGATAATTCCAGCTCAGCGCCACTATCGTCGCCCCTGACCAGGCACAGGTCCGCGATAGCATGAAGCAGCGCAAACTTGTAGCTGGAGACGAAGCTGCCCTCGTCGAGAAGGCGCTGAAGCGAACGAAGGAATGCGAGCTGCTCTTCGGCCGTGGGCGGTCTCGGCTCGTTCATTCGTCCCAGTAGGCGGCGTGCTCGGGCAGGACCCAGCGGATTCCGCCTCTCGGGTCTGCCAGATCCCCGTAGAAGCGGGGGATGATATGCACGTGCGCGTGTTTGACGGTCTGGCCCGCCGCCGTCCCTTCGTTGAGTCCCACGTTGAAGCCGTCGGGGTTGAATTCGGACTGCAACTCATTCCGCACCCGGCCACGAGACGCCAGATGTCCGCCTGGACTTCGGCGCTCTGGGCGAAGAAAGCCTCAGCGTGAGCCCTGGGGACCACCAGCGTGTGGCCGTTGCTGACGGGATATCGGTCCTGAATGGCGAGGGCATGCAGCGACTCAGCCACCGATGATCCCTCCGGAAGGTGGCAGAATGGGCAATCGGGCCGATGGTCGGCAACGTACCGTGTGCCGGCCGGAGCCCCACGGACCTCGCGCGGCCACCATATCCTTCCTTCAAGGAGTTCGGTCGAGTCCCGGGATGCGGTGAGCGCGGAGATCTCGGTCATGTGGCGGGCCATGACTACGGCCGATATCGCCGCGTCGAAGGCATCGTCCGAAGAAGCCGCCTTGTCCGCGAGCAAGTCGTCGATTTCAGGAAAACCGTCCGCCAGCAACGCCTTGCGCGCAGAAGGATCGGACTTGTTGACCGGCCCCGTGAGCAGCCGCGGATAGATCTCGACTACCAGGGGTGACTTTACCTCGTGAAAAGGCCAGATCGAGAAGCCGGCCGCGCGGAGTGTCGCCAGGTGACGCATCCCACGGATCGAGCCCGTGCCGACTGCGCCCGCTCCGCCAATCTGGAAGACGCTCTTGGGGAACGAGCCCTTCGCTCTGGCCGCGTCGTCCGTGACCCGAAAGTGCGTGGTCAGGTCCGGCTTGGGCTTGCGAGGCCTTCCCCAGAAAGGAGGCTGGCAATCGCGCAGCCATTCCTCGCCACGCTCGGCGACGAGATTCCAAACGTCCTCGATCGACTCCGCACCCTGTTCTGCCGCAAACCATCGGGGGAACGAGAAGGCGAAGTCCAGGCCGACGACTACATCGGGCTCCTGTTTCGCATCCTCGATCAGATGCGTGACCACTTCGCGACGGTCGCGTCCCGACTCCAGCCGCCGGAGGTGTCCGTCGCGGACTTCGGCGAGCCAGATCCTGGATCGCGGCCCGGACTTCGCTCCCGACCAATCGACTGCGATGGCGCGGTTCATCGACTCGCCGCAGTACCCGCTGCGATGATCGGCCGTCGAACACCGCAGCGAACTGGCACGGGCAACATCGCGCGTGTCAGATCTCCACTTCCGCGTAGTCACCGGGTCCCATCTCGCTGACCAGGTTGCGGATCTCCCCCGTACGCAGGCGGATTCTGGGCCAGGCTGTGGACATAAGCACCATCACGGCCAGCTCTCTCTTCGCCAAGTCTTGCTGATACCGCAGACTTTGATCGGTGGTGATCAAGAGTTGGTAGCCATCCTCTTCGGCCCGATCGAGTAGGGCGCTATTGCGGAGTTGCGCCCATCCGCGTTCGAAGGCTGTATCTACCCGGTGGCGCAGAAGGTGACGCCGAAGGGGTACGGGGGTTCCCTGGTCGAAGAGAACCTTCACCGAGTGGCCACTTCGCGCAGGGCGCGAAGCTCGTGATCCAGAACCGTCTCAACCTTCCATCGCTCCACACCCTGAAACCACTCCAGGAATTCGTCGATCGAGGCGCCAGCCTTCAGGTTCTCGAAAAGGGCGGCGACGGGCACGCGTGTCCCCTTGAATACCCATGCGCCGCTGACCCGACGGGGGTGGCGTTCCACCGCAGGGCAGGAGTCCCAGTTCGCCATAGCTCCACCTCCAAATCCCATCTGGCGCGTTTCGTTGCCTCAACCACGCCGCACTGCCTCAGCAGCACTAATGTGTGGCCCGCTGGCCGGGGTCACAACGAGGGTCGTCCTACCTGACGCGTCTTGATGCCTGGCCTCGTCGAGTGGCTGATGGCTGGGTCGGGTCACTCCTCGACCAACCCAAGACGCCTGCGCAGCTCCTCGAGATCAACGGGCTCTCCCTTCCCCGCATCGGCCCGGGCCATGGCTTCCCTCAGTCTCTGCGTGTTCTTCGGTGAGCGCAGCAGGTAGTCCGTCTCCGTCCATGAACTCAGATCTTCATCTGCGCCTGGTGCCGCGGGTTCCTTGCGACGCCGCCGAATCGGGACCGGTTCGAGGGCATCGGTGATCCGGTCATCGCTCCCCGTCACGACACCAGCCCCGCCGCCGTCGCCACCTCGATCTCCTCCATCCCGAGCCGCCTCAACTCGGCGTTGACCTCGGCCAACTCGCCATCCCAGACGGCCTGCAGCCTCTCCAGGTGGCCTTCGAGCCGCTCCACCATGATCTCGGAGACCGCGTACATGCCGCTTCCGGGGCGCCCGTCGCCCTGCTCGGACATCGACAGCAGGTTGGCCAGGCGGTTGTTCACCCTGATGGGGAAGTTGAGGGGATCCTGGTTCGACTGGTTGCGCACCTGGTAGATGTCCGCCTCCACCGCAGACGCGCTCTCCCGCAGCCGCTCGCCCGCGCCGGCCAGCCGCTCGTCGTCCGACGCCTCCAGCCGCTCGTCCAGCTGCGCCTTTAAGTCCCGTATCGCGATCACGGCCGAGTTGGCCTGGTGCACCCGGTCCCTGACCTCGACGCCGAACTCGTACTGGGCGACCAGATCCTCGTCGGTCACGTCGGTGATCCAGGGGTGGGGGCGGACCTCCACCTCGGTGGTTTCGCTGCGGCCGCCGACCGTGAGCCGCGCCGTGTACGTGCCCGGCGGGACCGCGGGCGCCATCGTGCGCACGCCCCAGAGGATCATCCCCGGGAAGGTCGCGGGCGGATCCGTCCGCAGGTCCCAGCGCAGCCGGTTCAGCCCCGCTTCCAGCGGCAGCGCCGGACCCGCCCAGCGATCCCGCTCCTCGCCTTCAACCGCGGGCTCGAACGTGCGCACCACATCGCCCGACGCGTCCATGATCTCCAGCGCCCCATCCCCGGGCTCGTCGGCGAGCCACCACGAGAGCACCACCCCGTTCGCGGAGCGGTACGCGGCGGCGGGCTCGAACAACACCAGGTCGCGCTCCGTCGTCCCCGGCTGGATCTGCCGCAGCGGCGCGATGTTGTCGAGGACCCAGAAGCCGCGCCCGTGGCTCGCCATCGCCAGCTCGTCGTGCTCGGGGATCACGTCGGTGATCGGGATGTCGGGGAGGTCCGGGTTCAGCTCCTGCCACAAACCGCCGTCGTCGTAGGAGATGTAGACGCCGTGGTTGGTGCCGGCGTACAGGAGCCCTGCCCGGTTCGGGTCCTCGCGGATGGAGTTCACGTAGGCGTCGTCCCGGATTCCGTCAACGATTCGGGTCCAGGTCGCCCCGAAATCATCGGTTTTCCATATGTGAGGCCGAAAATCATCGAGTAGAGCGCGCCGCGCCGAGACGTAAGCCCGCCGCGCGTCGAACGCCGAGGCGTCGATGAGGCTCACGCGCCCGAAGTCCGGCATGTCGGGGGGCGTCACGTCGGTCCAGCTCTCGCCCCCGTCGCGCGTTACGTGCACGAGCCCGTCATCGGAACCCGTCCAGATCACGTCGATGTCGACCTTGCCGGGACCCACGGCGAAGATCGTCGCATAGACCTCGGGGCCGTTCATGTCGCCGGTGATGGGGCCGCCGGAGCGCCCCAGCGTCATGGGGTCCGCGCGCGTGAGGTCGGGGCTCAGCACGTCCCAGTTGGTGCCGCCGTCGGTGGTGCGCCAGAGCCGGTTCGACGACGCGTAGAGCACGTCGGGATCGATGGGCGAAAAGATGATGGGAAAGGTCGATTGCCAGCGCTCGACCATGTCCAGGGCCGGCTCCCCGGAGTAGAACCAGGGGTAGGGATTGACCTCGCGCGAGGTGCCCAGGCGCCGGTTGAACCTGTCGATGTAGCGGCCGTTGTTGGTGCCCGAGAAGAAGACGTCGAGGTCCTTCGGGTCGGGCGCGATATAGCCCGGCTCCCCGCCTCCGGCCACGTAGTGGACCCCCATCGAGCCCTCGGTGATCGCGGGAGCCCGGGCGCCGGCTATTGCGTCGGCGGCGGAGTCGGCGTCATCCGCGTCCGCGGCTGCCGCCAGGGCCTGCTCGAAGCGACCCGCGTTCCAGTCCGACGGCAGGCAGAGGGTGCTGTTGTCCTGCTGCGATCCGCAGATGTGCCACGGGATGTGCGCCGTGGTGACGCCGTGGTAGAACTGCGCGGTGGAGAACTCCTGGTCGGTCCAGTCGCTGCCGGTGGTGAAGCTGACCGCCCCGCCGCCGTCGTTCGCGACGACCACGTGCGCCGGGTCGTCGGGATCGATCCAGAAGTCGTGGAAGTCGACGTGGGTCCCGTTGTTGATGACTTCGTACGTGGCGCCGCCGTCGGTGGAGCGGAAGAACGAGGTGTTCTGCACGTACACCACGTCCTCGTCGTGATGGTCCGCGAAGACGTGCGTGTAGTAGAAGGCCCGCTGCCGGATGCGCCGCTCGTCGTTGACGAGCTCCCAGGTGGCGCCCGCGTCGTCGGAGCGGAAGAGGCCCCCGTCGTCGTGCTCGAAGAGGGCGTAGACCCGGTTCGAATTCGCGCTCGACACCGCCACCCCGATCCGGCCCACGACGCCCTCGGGCGGCATCCCCGGATTCCGGGTCATCTCGGTCCACGTGCTCCCGCCGTCGACGCTTTTGAACATGCCGCTGCCCGGTCCGCCGGAGGACATCGTGTACTCCTTGCGGAAGGCCTCCCAGAGCGCCGCGTAGAGCACTTCGGGGTTGTTGCGGTCGATCGCGAGGTCGATGGCGCCGGTGCGCTCGTCGCGGAAGAGGACCCGCTCCCAGTTGTCGCCGCCGTCGGTGCTCCGGAAGACGCCCCGCTCCTCGCTCGGCACCCCGTACTTCCCGAACGACGCCACATAGACGATGTCCGGATCGGTCGGATGGATGCGGATCTTGGAAATCCCGTCCGATTCGTGGAAGCCGATGTGCTCCCAGGTCTCGCCCCCGTTGCGGCTCCGGTAGACGCCGTCCCCGGGCAGGATGTTGCCGCGAATGCAGGTTTCGCCCGTGCCGATGAAGACGAGATCGGGGTCGGTTTCGGCGACGGCAACCGCGCCGACCGAAGCCGACGTGATCTTGAAGTCCGTCACCGGGAACCATTCCTCGCCCCCGTCGATGGTCTTCCAGAGGCCGCCGCCGGTCGCGCCGAAATAGGCTTCCTGCGGGCGCCCCTTGACGCCGCTGACCGCGATGGAGCGGCCGCCGCGATCGGGACCGAGGTTGCGCCAGGAGTAGCCGGCCAGGAAGGCCGAGTCGAGGACGACCGGGGTCTGGGCGTGGAGGGTGGATGCGAGCGGCGTCGGGACAGGAGCGGCTGCGGAGAGCATCGCGGCGAGCAACAACGGCGTGAGTGAGAGGCGCTTCACGGTGGGGTTTCCTGTTCGTTGGGGAGCGGGAATCGGCCGGGTCAAGCTACCGGGGCGACGGAGGAGGCAACAAGCAAACGGCCGTCTAATCGATCCGGTAGTTCAAGGCCAGCGTGTGCTTGCCGTCTGGATCCACGTGGATCTCCATGGTGCCTGACAGGCCCGCCAGTTCACCCGTTCCGGATCCCGGTACCACGTGGCCATCGGTGCGCGGCGGGGCTCCGCGCTCGGCGATGCCCCAGTGATGGAGCACGAACGTGCCTTGGCGGCCCGCGAGCGTGCCCGAGACCCGTTCGGACGCGATGTACCCCGCGTTCTCCAGAGGACCTTCGGCGCTGGCTCGGCACATGAGCAGCCGCACGCGGCCCTCGCCGTCCAGATCGCCCTGGTATCGCTTGGAGACGCGCGCTTCCGAGAGGAAGGGGCCCTCGCCTTCATCGGCGTCGGGCACGGGATCCCAACCGGTGATGTCGAAACTGGAGACGGTCTTCATGTTTAGGAGTCCTCGCGAAGGGGATGTTGAGTTCTCGCCATGGCCTGCTCCGGCCGCCAGACCAGAAGCCGACCTCGTTTGCTCACCTCAAGATTGCGTAGCGCAATGATCACTTGGCCAGCGGATGTTGGAAAGCTCAACGGGCGAGGCTTCGTACCGTACCCAGTCGTCATGCTGTTCGTTGGCGTGGCGACCGTTGCGCTCTCCGGCGGTTGCAGGAGCCTTCCGAGCGACACTGGCGAGGCCATGACCTTCCACTTCGATTTCGATGAGGGCCCCCTGGAATTCGTCGCGGGCTTCGCCGACTATCCTCCCGCCCACGAGGAGATCTACGAATTGACATCCGGGCACCGTGCCCTCCCGCCACCTCTGGAGTCGCAGTCCGGGCTGTTCATCTCTGGTGTCAACCGGAGCGACGATCTGTTCATGTTCTTCAAGGGGGCCATCGTCGGCCTGACGCCTGGAGCAAGCTACGCCGTCGAGGTCAGCGTGGAGATCGCGACCAGCACGCCGTCCGGTTGCGTCGGCGTCGGGGGTGCGCCGGGCGAGAGCGTCTGGATCAAGGCCGGCGTGACCGCCGAAGAACCACTCGCCGTCATGGATGACTCCTACCTGCGCATGAACATCGACATCGGAAGTCAGTCCAACAGCGGCACGCAGGCGGTGGTGCTCGGTAACGTGGCCAACTCGCGATCGTGCGAGCAGTCCCCCGCATGGGAACTAAAGGCCTTGGGGAGGCAATCGATACCGGCGGGCATCTCCGTTCCTGCCGATGGCCACGCCTGGCTCCTGATCGGTGCCGATTCGGGATTCGAGAGCCGGACGGAGGTGTACTTCACGCGTGCGTCGGTCACCCTGACGCCGAGTCCGGGGGCGTGACCGGAAGTGGCTGCTGGCTGGGAGGAGGGAGTGGCGGGGGGATCTTCGGAGAAGATGGTCGTGGTCGTCGGCGACATCACGAGGCTCGCGGTTGATGCCATCGTGAACGCGGCGAACCGGTCGTTGCTGGGTGGTGGCGGGGTGGACGGCGCTATCCACCGAGCTGCCGGGCCGGGCCTGCTTGGGGAATGCCGTACACTCGGAGGATGCGATACGGGCGACGCGAAGATCACGGGTGGGTACGGCTTGCCGGCGGCTCACGTGATCCACACGGTCGGCCCGATCTGGTCGGGCGGTGACGCGGACGAGGATCGTCTACTCGCAAGCTGCTATCGGCGGTCCCTGGAAGTCGCGGCAGAGAACGACCTCCGGACGATCGCGTTTCCGGCGATCTCGACGGGAGTATACGGCTTCCCGGTGGAGCGAGCAGCGCAGATTGCCGTCCGCACCGTTGCGAGCTTCCTGAGCGCCTCACCCAGCATCGCTGAGGTCACCTTCTGTTGCTTCACGGAGGAATCAGCTGAGGCGCACCGGTCGGCAATGGAAGGAGTATGAAGTCACGTCGTCTCATTCACCCTGGCATTCGGGGGTAAGGAATTGGCGACCTCAAGCTGTCGACCGCCGGAAGAGCGCGACAAGCCGGACGGGCAATGAGAGCGATGCCCACGATTCCGCCCGTCGCGCCCGTTGCTCAAGAGAGATCAGCCGCGTTAGCGTACAACGATTCCTTACCGACGGAGGACGATCCTCAAGACGCGTGAACGACCGAGAGTGGCGATGACTTCCGGCGACATCCGTAACGCGCCGGCCTACAGTTTCCCGACGGCGGCCCGACATCTCGGGATGCCACCGGCTACCCTCCGCTCCTGGGTGCTGGGTCGCACTTACCGGCGGGAGAGCGATTTGGTTGTGACCGAACCTCTGATTCGAGCCCCTGCGGGAACCAGCAGCCTCATCTCCTTCAACAACCTCGTCGAAGCTCATGTCCTTCGGGCGATCCGGACCAAGGATGGTGTGGGGATGGCGGCGGTTCGGGACGCGATCAGGTATGCGGAGGAGTCCCTCGGCATAGAACGGCTCCTCCTGAGTGGCGAGCTTCGGACGTCGGGTCAGGACATCTTCCTGGACCGGCTTCGTGAGTTGATCACACTCTCAAGGTCCGGGCAGTTGGCGATGAAGCAGATGCTCTCAGCCTACCTGAAGCGCGTCGACCGGGATGATGACGCGCTCCCATTCAGACTCTATCCGCTTCGCCCGGCATGGTCGGGAGACAGAAAGCCCATTGTGATCGATCCCCGGGTTTCATTCGGTCGTCCAACGATAGCTGGATCCGGCATTTCCACTGCCGCTCTGGTCAACCGTGTGGACGCCGGTGAAGACCTGCAGATGCTCGCCGACGATTATCGCCTGCGCATCGATCAGGTCGAAGACGCCGTGTTCTACGAACGGGCCGCTTGAGCAGGGTCTACTTCACCGACCGGGACCTGGACTACCGGATTTTTCCCGACGCGTTGGAAGAGGCGGGCCTGACGGTCATACGACACGACGACGTCTTTCGGGATCCGACCACGCCTGATACGGAGTGGCTCCGGCGAGTCGCAAACAAGGGCTGGATCGCCGTCTCCGGAAACCAGGACATTCTGCGCCAACCGTTGGAGGTGGCCGCCCTTCGGGAGTCTGGCGCCGTGATGCTGGGGGTGGTAGGCACGCATGTCCCTGCCCATGAGCGAGCGCGCAACTTCATCAACACATTGCCCAAGATCGACCGCTTGTTGGAGATCATGGAACCGCCCGCGGTCGCCAAGATCTATCGGCCCACGCCTAAGGAACTGGTTTTCAAAGGGAAGCCGGGGTCGGTGAAGCGGATTCCCCTGCCATCCCCGCCCCACCCCTGACGTTACGTCAGGGTTGTGCTCCATCATGGGAGTCGGGATCGCAGGGCGCGTGCGGTCCGGTTTACCCCAACTCCCCCAACACCCTTTCCGGCCTTAACGGCAACCTCCGCATCCGCACCCCCGTCGCATCGAAAATCGCGTTCGCAATCGCCGCCGGCACCGGCCGATGCGACGGCTCTCCCGCCCCATAAGGCCGCAGGTCGGGCCGCTCAGGGTTGGGATCGCCGTTCACCATCACGACGTCGATGCGTTCGGGCGTGTCCATGTGCGTGAGGGTCGGGTGGGTGCGCCAGTCCACGCTGGTGACCTTCTCGCCATCGAAGCGGACCTCCTCGTAGAGCGTCCGGCTGATCCCGTGCAGGAGGTTGCCCTGGATGGTGCTCTCGAGGCCGTTCGGATTGATCACGAGGCCGCAGTCGTGGGCGCACACCATGCGCCGGACCCACACCCGGCCGGTCTCGCGGTCGACCTCGACCTCGGCGATCACGGCGATCGTCGTGCGGGCGCGATACGCGTATGCGATGCCCCGCCCTGCCAGCACGCGCCCGCTGCCCACCGTTCCGGGTGACGGGCGCGCGTCCCACCCGTACGCCTCCGCCGCGGCCTCGACCACCGCGATCGAGCGAGCGCGGCGGAAAGCCTCGTCGTCGTCGCTCGTCCCGTGCAGGAGGCGCAACCGGAACTCCACCGGATCGGCACCCGCGGCCCCGGCCAGCTCGTCGATGAACGACTCCCCGGCGAAGGTGGTCTGCGGGCCGTTGGGGTCGCGCAGGTTGCCGGTGCGGAGCGGCGTCTCGAAGGCCAGCGGGAAGCGGACCGCCCGCGTCTCCTGGCGACGGTTCGGGATGTGGTACATCTCGTCCGGGCCGCGCGCGCCGCCCGGAGGAGGCCGCTCGGGCCGGAACCCCATCAACTGCGCGATGAGCACGGTGCGGGCCTGATTGTACCCGACGTGCGCGTAGTTGGCGATTCGGCCACGGTAGTCCAGCGCGACCAAGTTGCCGTCCGCGTCCAGCCCTCCCCGCAGGTCGATCGCGAACGCCGGCCCCTTCGTGTCCCACGCCGTTTCCTCGTGCCGCATCCACTGCACCCGCACCGGGCGGCCCAGCTCCCTGGCCAGGTACGCGGCCTCGAAGCCCGCGTCGTCCGCCGCCGTGCGCCCGTAGAGCTGCGGCCCCTCCATCCAGATCACCCGCACCTGCTCCGGATCCATCCCCAGGAACTCGGCGATCCCGGTCCGGTGGCTGTAAGGCTTCATGTCGTTGGTGTAGATGGTCATCTGGCCGTCCGAGGGGTCGGCCAGGGCGTGGGCGGGACCGATGGCGGTGTGTCCGTGGAAGGGGATGTCGTACGCCGCTTCGACAACGGTCGCGGCGCTCGCCAGCGCTCCGTCGGGATCCCCTTGCGTCTGCGCCGCTCCGCGTCCCCCCGACCCCGGCACTCGCTCCGCGCCCCGCATGTAGTCGAACAGGTGGTCGGATGCCGGGAAGGGCGCTGTGGCGGGCTTCTCCCACTCGACCACGAGGCGTTCCGCGGCCTCGATCGCCTGCTCCTCGCGCTCGCACACCACGGCGACGTAGTTGCCCTCGCTCACCACACGGATGAAGCCGGGCAGGTCGCGCACGGACGACTCGTCGATGGCCGCGAGCGTCGCCCCCGCGAAGGGCGGGCGCACATTCCGCGCGTGCACCATGCCCGGAAGCCTCACGTCCACAGCCCACTCGAGCGACGCATCGACCTTCCCCGGGATGTCGTAGCGCGGGATCGACCGCCCAACCAGCTTCAGATCCTGCACCGGCTTGATGCTCGCGACACCGGTGGTCGCGTTGATGTTGCCCCCGGTCAGCGCGACATCGAAGCGCCGTCCGCCGATCAGCTCGCCGTAGCTGACGGTGCGCGCCGGATCGTCGCGCAGAGAGATCACTCCTTCGTTCACGCCGAGCGCCTCCACCGGGACGCCGAAGCGCTCCGACGCCATCTCCAGCAGCACGCGCCTGGCCTCCGCCGCGATCCGGCGCCCGACCATGGCGTCGCGCTCGATCGCATCCGAACCCCCCGAACCGCCCTGGTCCACGGTCATGTCGGTCCGGCCCATGACCACCGTCGCCTGATCGAAGGCGAGGTCGAGTTCGTCGCACATCATCTGCTGCGTGGCGGTCCCGGTCCCCTGCCCGCCATCGGTCTTGCCGACGTAGAAGGTCGCGCTGCCGTCCTCGTGCACGACCAGCCACGAGTCGAGCTGGAGGAAGTCGGGATCGGGATAGGAAGCGGGCTCGGAGGACTCGTCCCCGGATGGTTCCGTCCCATATCCCCATCGACCCGCCCCGACCGCCCCCGCGCCGCTAAGCCCGAAGACGAACAGCCCCGAAGTCTTGAGGAAGTCGCGCCGGGAGGTGGTTCCGCCCCAGCGCGCGAGCGCGTCGTTGACCGCCTTGGGCACGCTCCGCCCGCCGCTCATCGGTCCTCCCCTTCGGCCATCGCCTCGGCCGCGCGCTTCACCGCCGACTGGATCCGGTAGTAGGTCATGCAGCGGCAGAGCACGCGGTTCATGCCTTCGCGGATCTCGTCGTCGCTCGGGCTGGGACTGTAGCTCAGCAGCGCCGCCGCGGTGAGGATCTGCCCGTTCTGGCAGTACCCGCACTGCGGCACCTGCTCGTCGATCCACGCCTGCTGCACCGGATGGAGTTCGCCGTCCTCGGGCAGCCCTTCCAGCGTCGTGATCTCTCCCGTCGAACGCGACACCGGCCGGTTGCACGAGCGAATCGCGCGCCCGTCCATGAGCACCGTGCACGTCCCGCACTGGGCCAATCCGCAGCCGAAGCGCGGCCCCCGCAGCCCGAGATCGTTGCGGAGCACATACAACAGCGGCGTCGACGGATCGACATCGAGCGTATGCGTCTCCCCGTTTACCCTGAGCGTGATCTCGCTCATCAATGCATCCCCCTTTGAACGGAACGCCTCATTGCAGCCGCGCAGCGCGCACACAAGGTGGAAACTGCCGTGCCGGCTCGATCACCGCCACCTGCGAAGCCGCGATGCGCCGACTCATCCCATTCCGCCATTCTTTCGCCCGTGAGAATCCAGAGATTTGAGATGGCGCAGGGCGCCAATCGGACTCGGCACTCGACTATCCATCTCCGAGACCGAGAGGAGGCTGGCGCCGAGAGGCTCACGAAGTTGCTGTGGAGGATGGTGGCGATACATGTTTGATGCCATGGATACCACCGGACTGGATACGCTCAAGGCGACGAGAACGCTCGAGGCGGCAGGCTTCGAGACGTCCCAAGCCGAGGCCCTTGTGTCCGTGTTTGGCGGACCGGTCGCAGGCAATGCCGCAACGAAAGGCGATGTGCGGGAACTCCGGACTGAACTGAAGACGGAGATGAGGGATCTCCGAACGGAACTGAAGACGGAGATCTCCCAACTGCGCGATGAGACGAAGGCCGAGATCGCTGACTGCCGAACGGAGTTGAAGGCGGAAATCGCCGACGTCCGGGCAGAGTTGAGAGGGGAGATCGCTGAACTGCGCGATCAGACCATGGCGGGGTTCGCTCAGTTGCGTGACGAACTGAGAGTGGAGTCGCCCGAGCGAAGGGCGGACGTAGCGACCCTCAATCATGAAATCGCCGAGGTGCGCGGCGACATAAAGAACCTGAAAGCGCAGATGTACCGCATGCTGCTGGTGCAGGCGACCGTGATCGTAGGGCTCATCGTGGGTTTGCAGCGGCTGCTCTGACGGCACACTTCCGCGAGTCGGCTCGCGACCCGATCTGGAGGCAGCATGGACGTCAGTAACCCCTCGCCGGCCATTCGAGTCCCGCTCCTCACACTCCCATTACTCTGTGCGATCTCCCTCGTCGCGGTGCAGCCCGCCCTCACCGCCCAGGACCCCATCTCCCTCCTTCCCCCCATGGAGTGGCGCTCGATCGGACCCGACCGCGGCGGACGCTCGATCGCGGTTGCGGGCCACGCCGACCGCCCCTTCGAGTACTACTTCGGCGCGACGGGCGGAGGGCTCTTCAAGACCACCGACGGCGGGTCCACCTGGACCCCGGTAACCGATGGTCAGGTCGGCAGCGCCTCGGTGGGAGCGGTCGCGATGGCCCCGTCGGACCCCGACATCGTCTACATCGGCATGGGCGAGGTGCAGCTGCGCGCCAACGTCCTCCAGGGCGACGGCGTCTATCGCTCGGACGACGGCGGGAAGAGCTGGCGGCACCTCGGCCTCGCGGAGACCCACGCGATCGGGCGCATCCGCATCCACCCGACCGACCCCGACCGCGTCTACGTGGCGGCGCTCGGCCATCCCTTCGGGCCCAATTCCGAGCGCGGTGTCTTCCGCACCACCGACGGGGGCAGAACCTGGGAGAAGGTCCTCTTCCGCGACGAACGCACCGGAGCCGTCGACCTGGTCATGGACCCGAGCGATCCGGACGTGCTGTACGCGACGCTCTGGCAGGTGTACCGCAAGCCGTGGCGCCTGTGGAGCGGCGGCCAGGGGTCGGGGATCTTCAAGACCACCGACGGCGGCGACACCTGGACCGAGATCACGCGCAACCCGGGCCTCCCGGACGGCGTCCTCGGCAAGATCACGATCGCCGTTTCCGGCGCGGATCCGGACCGGGTTTGGGCGAACCTCGAGGCCGAGCGGGGCGGGCTCTACCGGTCCGACGACGGAGGCCGGTCGTGGGCGTTCATCAACGGCCATCGCGACATCTGGCAGCGCGCCTTCTACTTCCAGCGCCTGGAGGCGGACCCGGTCGACCGCAACACGCTCTACATCCTCAACTTCCGGCTCATGCGCTCGACGGATGCCGGGAAGACGCTCGAAAGCGTGCCCGAAACCCACGCCGACCATCACGACCTCTGGATCGACCCCACGAATCCCCTGCGGATGATCAACGGCAACGACGGGGGCGGCGTGGTCACGGTGAACGGGGGCCGGACCTGGACCTCGATGCGGTATCCGACCGCGCAGATCTATCGCCTGACGACGACTTCGGACTTCCCTTACCACGTGTGCGGCGCGCAGCAGGACAACTCCACGGCGTGCGTGTCGTCGGAGCCCGGACATCTCCGCAACCCGCGCGGCCCGAGCACGGAGTGGATGTACGCGGTGGGCGGAGGCGAGATGGGCTACATCGCGCAGCATCCCGCCGACCCCGACATCTTCTACGCCGGCGCGACCAACACGCTAACCCGCTACAACCGGGCGACCGGCATGGTCACCGACATCCAGCCCTGGCCGCGCATCGTCATGGGCGAGCCCGCGCGCGACATGCCCGAGCGGTGGAACTGGACCTACCCCATCGTCGTGGCGCCGACGGCCCCACACGCGCTGTACGTCGGATCGCAGCACCTGTGGCGATCCCTCGATGACGGGAAGTCGTGGGAGAAGATCAGCCCCGATCTGACGCGAGCCGAGCCGGAAACGCTCGATGACTCCGGCGGCCCGATCGTCAAGGACCAGGACGGACCCGAGATCTACGGCACGCTCTACGCGATCACGCCTTCGCCGCATGAAGCGGAGACGATCTGGACAGGCTCGGACGACGGGCTCCTGCACGTCACGCGCGATGGCGGCGGGCGCTGGCGCGACGTGACCCCTCCTGACATGCCCGCGCACACGCGCGTGATGACGGTGGAAGTGTCGCCGCACGACGCCGGGAGCGCGTTCGTAGCCGGGATCCGGTATGAGATGGACGACCGGGCGCCGTACGCGTGGAAGACCGACGACTACGGTGCGACCTGGACCCGGATCAGCGAGGGCATCCCGGCTGGTGCCTTCGTGCGGGTCGTTCGGGAGGATCCGAAGCGTGCCGGGCTCCTGTACGCGGGCACCGAGCACGGCGTCTTCGTTTCCTTCGACGGCGGCGCGCACTGGAGCGACCTCTCGTTCCACCTGCCGGACACACCCGTCACCGGGCTCTCGGTCGAGGAGCGAGACCTGGTGATCAGCACCCACGGCCGCTCCTTCTGGATCCTCGACGACATCGAGACACTGCGGCAGTTGAACGCGGATGTCGCAAGCGCCGACGTGCACCTCTTCCAGCCGGCGGACGCGATTCGCCGATCGGTCCCTGCGGTAATCGACTTCCGGGTGGGCCAGCCGGCGGCAGAGGGGCGGAGGGCTCGCCTCGACATCCTCACCGACGACGGAGACCACGTTCGCACCCTCATCGACGAGACCGTGGTTTCGGGCACCCAGCGGGCCCGCTGGAACCTCCGCTATCCGGGCGCGGTGACCTTCGACGGCATCGTCCTTGAGGGCGGCAACCCGGCCGTGGGCCCTTGGGCGCCCCCGGGTCGCTACCGGGCGCGGCTCACCGTCGATGGCACGACCCGGGAGGCCGCCTTCCAGGTGCTCCCGGATCCGAGACTCGAGGACATCCCCGCCACCGCCTTCACCAACCAGTTCCGCCTGGCCATGGCGATCCGCGACGCCGAGAGCCGGGCGAACACGAGCGTGCTGCTGGCGCGCGACCTGCGCGCCCAGATCGACGCGATCGTCGCCGAGAGCGATGACGCCGGCCTCAGCGACGAAGCGTCCGGCTTCGCGGCGGGGATCGAGACCGTCGCGGGAGAGCTCTACCAGCTCAGGAACCAGAGCCCGAAGGACAAGATCGCCTTCCCCATCAAGCTGAACGATCGCCTGACCGGCCTGCGCAGCCACCTGGAGCGGGGCGACGGCACGCCCATCGACGCGTACCAGGCCGTCTTCGACGAACTGTCGGCGGAGCTGGAGGCGCAGCTGCGTATCCTCGAGCGGATGCTCGGCGACGATTTGCCACGCCTGAACCGGCGGCTCGCGGACGCGGGGCTCCCTCAGGTGGTGGTCAGGGAGGCGCTGATCGCGGACGGGTGAGCGACCCAGGCTCGAATGGGTTCAGCCAGGCAACCCCCAATCGCCGGAAGTCGCGGACGTTACGCGTTACGACGGTCAACTTGTGGGTCACGGCCGTGGCCGCGATCATCGCGTCCTCAAGGAGCGCGCGCGGGCGGCGATGTTTGATCCGCGCCCACTCCCGGAATGCATCGGCGTCCATCGGGAGGACCCCGTACGAGGCGATGATGTCATCGAGCCAGGCCGCCAATCGCCGCGCCTTCCGCGGATCCCGGCCACGAACGTTCTCGATCCCGGCCTGAATCTCGCCCACCGTGACCGCGGACATGAAGAGGCGGTCGGCCGGCGCCGCCTCGACCCAGCGCACGACGGAAGGATCGGGCTTCGGCCGTCGCAGCTCCGACACGACGTTGGTGTCCAGGAGGTACATGGATCTACTCGAGCGGCGGAAGGGCCCGGTGGCGATGTTCCTGCCGCCGGAGAATCAGGTCCTCCGTACGAGCCTCCGGCGCAAGCAGCAACTCCTTCAGATTTCGCCGCGCCAGCTTCTGCAACCGGCGCCAGTGGTCGACGGAAACCAGCACCGCGGCCTCGACGCCTCGCTTGGTCACGAGCTGCGGGCCTTCCGACACGCTCGATTCCAGCATCTCGCTGAAGCGCGCCTTGGCTTCCTGAACCTGCCAGACTCTGGTCAAGCATCCTCCAAGCCATCGATCGCCAATCTAACTAGTCATAAGACTAGTCTGTTCGATGAGGACGATCAACCGCGACTCGCCACCGGGGGATCCCGGAGAATCCGGTTCGGTCCCGGCCCATCACGGGATCATCTCCGACGTACCGCCGTACTTCTATCTGGATCGTCTGTCTTTTCCGCCAGCAGCCGGAACCGTCCTCCGTGAATACCGAATCCCTCACAGTCGCCCTCATCACCGACGTCTTCCCGACACGGGGGGACGAGGAGCGGCTGCTGGATCACCTGCGTGAGGCGCGGGCGCGCGGAGCGAAGCTTGCGGTCCTCCCCGAATTGCCGCTCAACCGCTGGGCTCCCTTGAGCAAGGTTCCGTCGGACGCCGACGCCGAGCCTCGGTACGGTCCCCGGGAGAGCGCCATGGCCGTGGCCGCGCGCGCGACCGGGCTGGCGGTGCTGGGCGGCGCCATAGTGCGCGATCCGGGGAACGGTCGCCGGCACAACACCGCAGTGCTCTTCGACGCCACCGGCGAAGAGCTGCTGCGCTACCGCAAGATTCACCTGCCCGACGAGGAGGGCTACTGGGAGGCACACCACTACCGGGCGGGCGGGGAATTGCAGGCGCCGGTGGACGTGGGCGGATTCGGCATCGGGGTGCAGGTGTGCTCGGACGCCAACCGTCCTCAGGGATGCAACGCGCTCGCCGCCATGGGCGCAGACGCCATTCTCCTGCCACGCGCCACCCCGGCGGAAACCTACCCGCGCTGGCGGCTGGTGCTGCGGGCGAACGCGGTCACCAGCTGCGCCTACGTGATCTCGGTGAACCGGCCCGGGACCCGTTCGCAGGGGGTCGTCGGAGGACCGTCGATGGTCGCGGACCCTGCGGGTGACGTGCTGCTCGAAACCACCGACCCGGTGGCGACCGTCACCCTGGAAAAGGCGGTCCTGGAGCGCGCCCGCAAGGAGTACCCGGGATACCTTGACGTGCGGCCCAAGGTCTACGAGCACGCCTGGCGGCAGGCGCGGAAGACCTCCAACTGACCCCATTCCGCCATTCCATCGCCCCGCGGTAGAAACGAGCTTTCGACTCGTCCGGCAGCGAAGTGCGTCGACTTCAGGCAATGAAGCCCCTGTCGTACGGCGGCGACACCTCGCGGGCGCTATGCGGATGTCCAGCGGGAGTCCTGACCTTGCTGCGATGGAAGAGGGGGCCACATGTTTGATGCCATGGAACCGATCGGGCTCGATACGCTTAAGGCAACCAGGGCTCTGCAGGCGGCCGGCTTTGACGCGGCCCAGGCGGAGGTCCTGGTTACCGTGTTCGGCGGCCCTGTCCCGGGCAACGTCGCCACCAGAGAGGACTTTCGGGATCTCCGCGCCGAATTCCGCGACTTCCGAACCGAAATCAAGGAAGACTTCGAACAGCTTCGTGTCGAAACCAGGACCGAGATCGCCAGCCTCCGAACCGACCTCAAGACCGAGATCGCCAGCCTCCGAACCGAGTTCAAGACCGAGATCGCCAGTGTCCGAACCGACCTCAAGACCGAGATCGCCAGTGTCCGAACCGAGATCGAGGGCGTCCGAACCGAGCTCAAGGCCGAGATCGCCAGTGTCCGAACCGAGATCGAGGGCGTCCGAACCGAGCTCAAGGCCGAAACCGGACAGCTGCGCGATGAGTCGGCTGGGATGAGAAGCGACATTGCGCGACTGAGCCGTGAAGTAGGGGACATTCGGCGCGATGTGGCGGAACTCCGGCGGGGGCTCGACGAACACGTCACGAAAGCGCAGATGTACGGCTTGCTGCTCGTTCAGGCGACGGTAATCGTTGGCCTGATCGTTGGATTACAACAGCTGCTCTAGCCGCCTCCCTACCCGAACCGCACCCCCTGCGCCAGTGGCAGTTCCGGACTCCAGTTGACCGTGTTGGTCTGGCGCCGCATGTAGGCCTTCCACGCGTCGGAGCCTGACTCGCGGCCGCCCCCGGTCTCCTTCTCGCCCCCGAAGGCGCCCCCGATCTCGGCGCCGCTGGTCCCGATGTTGACGTTGGCGATGCCGCAGTCGCTGCCGCGATGGGAGAGGAAGAGTTCCGCCTCGCGCATGTGCTCGGTGAAGATTGCGGACGAGAGCCCCTGGGGCACGTCGTTGTGCTGGGCGATGGCCTCGGCGACCTCGTCCACCGCCTGCGCCGGGTTCGCATCCGCGCTCCCGTAACCCAGCATGTACAGGATTGGCGCGAAGGTCTCCTCCTGCACGATGTCGAACTCGTTGCGGGCGCGGGCGATGCAGGGGGTGACGTAGTGGCCGCCGGGGAAGTCCGGGCCGTCAAGCCGCTCGCCCCCGCAGAGGATATCGCCCCCCTCCTCCGCGACCCGCCGCACCGCGCCCTCCAGGTCGGCGACCGCCTGGTGGTTCACCACCGGGCCCATGAGCGTCGCCGCGTCGCGCGGGTCGCCGATGCGCACGTCGCTGTAGGCGGACACCAGCCGCCGTTCGAGCTCCGCGCGGATGGATTCGTGCGCGATGATGCGGCGGGTGCTGGTGCAGCGCTGCCCGGCCGTGCCCACCGATCCGAAGAGGATGGCGGGGAGCACCAGGTCCATGTTGGCGTGCGGGGTTACGATGATCGCGTTGTTGCCGCCCAGCTCGAGGATGGTGCGCCCCAGCCTTTTGCCCACCACCTGGGCCACCCGGTAGCCCATCCGGCAGCTGCCGGTGGCCGACACCAGCGGGATGCGCCTGTCGTGCAGGAGCCGGTCGCCGACGGTGGAGCCCCGCCCGACCACCAGCGAAAAGATGGCTGGGTCGTAGCCGTTCTCGCGCGCGACCTCTCCCGCGATGCGGGTGCACGCGATCGCCGTCAGCGGAGTCTGACTCGACGGCTTCCACAGGGTCGCGTCCCCGCACACCGCCGCGATGGCGGCGTTCCAACTCCACACCGCCACCGGGAAGTTGAAGGCGGAAATCACGCCCACCACGCCCAGCGGGTGCCACTGCTCGAACATGCGGTGGTCCGGGCGCTCGGAATGCATGGAGAGCCCGTAGAGCTGCCGCGAGAGACCGGTCGCGAAGTCGCAGATGTCGATCATCTCCTGCACTTCGCCCTCGCCCTCGGTGAGGATCTTGCCCATCTCGAGGGTGACCAGCGCGCCCAGCTCCGCCTTGTGCCGCCGCAGCCGGTCGCCGATCTGGCGCACCACCTCGCCGCGCTTGGGAGCCGGCACCGTCCGCCACTGGAGGAATGCCTCGTGCGCCCGTGTGACGATGCGGTCGTACTCCTCCTCGGTGACCTGGCGCACGGTCGCGATGCGCGAACCGTCGATGGGGGTATGGACCTCGAGCTCGGGCCCGGAACCCATCCACTCGCCGGCGAAACCGCCCGGATTCACATCTTCGAGTCCCAGCGCCGCCAGGAGGCGGGCGCTGCGGGAGGTGGTTGCGGCCGAAGGCGCCGGCGTGGTCATGGTTGTGGGGTTCATCGTCTTTCTATCGCCCTTGCGTCAGTTCGCGGATCTGGCGCACCGCGGCCTCCACCTTGAGCTGGATGCCCATTCGGCCGTAGACCACGGAAGCCTTGGTGGGATCGCCGGAAACGCCGCTGCCCTCGTACCCGCCCCCGGGGGCGAGTTCCCCCTGACGGATGTGCTCGGGCGCGATGTAGAGAAGCTGGGACGTGTCGCTGATGCCGGCATGCCCGCCGATGGTCGCCGCGTCGTAGCCGTGCTCCTCCATGAGCCAGTCACGGAAGCCGTTGCCCGAGTAGTAATCGCCCACGAAGAGGACCCGGCCCTCCTTTCCCGCGGCTGCCCACTCCTCGTTCAGCATCTCCGACACCGTGCGCATGCCGTTCTGGTTTCCGCCGCTGTCGCCGATGAAGACGATGTCGGTGAAGCCGTGCACCTCGAGGCTCCGGGCCGCGTATTCGAGCAGCTTCATGAAGTGCTCGTTGGGAAGGGTGATCGCCCCGGCGTAGCGCATGTGGCCGGTGGGCCCGTCGGGCCCGTCGATGGCGCCTTCGGGAACATAGGCGATGACCGGCGCCACCAGCGCGTTGCCCAGTTCGCGCGCGATCAGGTCCGACGCGTGGTTGATGATGAACTTGTGCTTGCCGAGCACCATGTGGGGCCCGTTCTGCTCCGTGCCGGCGGTGGGCACGATGATGGTGGTGACCCCCTCGTCGATGGCGGCCCGCACCTCGGTCCAGGTCAGCTCGTCGAGGAAGACGGTGTTGGGCCGCTGCGCGGCGGCGGCGCTCGCGGTCACGAGCACGGCGAGAGCGGCGGATGTGAGCGTGCGAATCATGGGGTCCTCCGGTATGCGCGTGAGCGATGTCTTCAGGGCAGTAGAATGGTGCATCCCTGGGTGTTCCGCGACTCCAGCGCGCGATGGGCTTCAGCGGCTTCGGAAAGAGGGAAGCGCTGGCCGATGGTCAGCCTGATGCGGCCCGCCTGGATGTGCCCCAGGAGTTCGCCGGCGGCTTCCTCCAGGTCCGCGCGCCGCTCGATGTAGGGCTTGAGCGAGGGGCGGGCCACGCTGATCCCCTTCGCGCTCAGGCGCAGCAGGTTGAGGGGAGGCACCGGGCCGGAGGCGTTGCCGAAGGTGATCATCATGCCGAAGCGGGCCAGGCACTCCATGGAGCCCTCGAAGGTGGCCTTGCCCACCCCGTCGAAGACCACCGGGACACCCCGTCCGCCGGTGATGTCGCGCACCCGCTCGACGAAATCCTCTTCCTTGTAGAGGATGACGTGGTCGGTGCCGTGCGCCCGCGCCAGACGGCCCTTTTCGGGGCTGCCGGCCGTACCGATCACGGTGGCGCCCAGCGCTTTGCACCACTGGCCGAGGATCGTGCCGACTCCGCCTGCGGCCGCGTGCACGAGCACGGTCTCGCCAGCGCGCACCCGGTAGGTACGGCGGCAGAGATACCACGCGGTCATGCCCTTCAGCATGGCTGCCGCGGCGGCCTCGTAGCCGACGCCGTCGGGCATCGAGACCAACTGGTCGGCGGGCATCACGCGCCGCTCGCTGTAGCCGCCCAGCACGCTCCCGTACGCGACCCGGTCGCCGCGCCGGAAGGTCGGCCCGTCCGCGGCCGCCGGCCCCGCCGCCTCGACCACCCCGGCAGCCTCCATCCCCAGCACGGCCGGCAGAGAAGGTACCGGGTAGAGCCCGCTCCGGTGATAGGTGTCGATGAAGTTCAGCCCGACCGCCTCCTGGCGGACGAGCACCTCGCCCGGCCCGGGGTCGGACAGGGGCACTTGTTCCCAGCGCATCATCTCCGGGCCCCCGAGCCCGTGGATGCGGATGGCCATGGTGGTGGTCATGTCGTTGTGCTCAGGATCAGGGGTGTGTGTGGCGCCGGCGCCGGATTCGACCGTGGCTTCGGCCTCGCGCGGCCGGGATCACGGAAGTTCAGCGATGCGCGCCAGACCGGCCCGGGACGCGCGCACCAGAGCCTTCAGCGTATCCCGCGGCGATTCTCCCATCTCCAGCTCCAGCACGCGTTCATAGAGCTGGGTGGCGAGTTCGATGTCGCCCCGGCCCTCCGCCAGTCCCGCCTTGCGCACCATCTCCGAGGGCGGATCCTCCGGTCGCTCGGCGGCGGGGTCGCGCACCAGATTCGTCACCAGCGGCAGCGAAAGCACGATCAGCCCGATGACGAGCAGCACGCGCCCGAGCTTGCGGTTGCGCCGGCGAAGTTCGACTCGGCGCTGCTGCGGCGACTCGGTCGGCTGAGAGGACATCGGTACGGCTGACTCCGGTCGAGAAGCACGGGGCGGGCGGCTAGCCTCCGGCGTGCGAGGAGCCGTTGCCGGACCTCACCCGAGGGGACGATTGCGCGCGAACGTTCGCGCTTGCCGCGCCCGGGATCAAGGCCGGAGCCGGGTGACCACCTCCGGGTGCCGGCAACGGGGGTCAGGCGACTCCCGGCGCGGGATCGGCGGTGAACATCAACGGACCGTCAGGGCCAGAGGTTGAGGGGGATGAGCGCCATGGGGCGATGGGCCATGCGCTGTCATGAAGTTGTAGGTATAGGCCCGGATCTCGGCGCCCTGGGAGTAGACCTCCAATGCGTAGATCTGCGCCGTCGGATAGGTGTCGAGTTCGTCCAGCCCTCCGAAGGCGGGGACCTCGTCAACGTACACCCGCGGGCTGATGGCCCTTCCCCGCCGGATGATGCATCGGCTCGAGATATTCGGGGTCATCCGGGAACCGACTCCGAAGACACCGGCACCGGCGGGACACGGGACGGGGAAATGGCGGGTCTCCCATTGCAGGAATTCGAGAACGCTGGACGCCGCGCTGCGCAGCAGCCGTTCCTGGTCGAACGCCCGGGTCTGGAACGCGGCCGCCCTCCGCCGCGAGCGCATGCGTCTCTCCATCGTGGTGATGTTGTCGACCACCGCGGTGACGCCGTCGAGCAGGATGGGCTGGGGCGTGAGCTCGATCTCGATGAAGGCGCCTTCCTCGGGCACGTCGACCGGCGCCGCCGTCTCCTCGTAGCCGAACTGGACTGCGGCGATGAGCTGGGGCCCCGGGAAAACGTCCGCGAAGCGGAAGACCCCCGCTGAGTCCGACAGGACACCGTACCCCTCGCCATTCAGGTACACGGCAGCTCCCGGGACGACGGTTCCCGTGAGGGCATCGTAGACGATTCCGTGCAGCGGCACGCGGATGGACGAGGGCTCGGCCTCCTGCGCATCGACTGCGGCGGGAAGGAGCAGGCAGGCCATCAGCGGAAGGCAACCGGCAACTGCGGCCGCGATACTTCTCCACCCCCGATATCGTTGTCCTGGTAGTGCGCGTCGATGCATCTCGCAACCGCCCGTCATGGCCAGAGGCTGAGGGCCAACAGCGCCCTGGGTTTTTCGGCCATGCGCTGCATGAAGCCGTAGGTGTAGGCCCGGATTTCGGCGCCCTGAGAGTAGATCTCCAACTCGTAGATCTGCGTCGTCGAATAGTTCTCGAGTGCGTCGAGGCCGCGGATGGCCGGCACTTCGTCGATGTACACTCTCGGGCTGATCGCCTGGCCCCGTCTCCAGATACAGTAACTCGCCAGCGCGCCGGACACCTGGGAGGGAAGGTTCCATGCCCCCAGGCGTCGAGCCGGCCGCCACCCCAGCGTCGTCACGCCGACCATGAAGGGACAGGGACGCCGGCTGAGGTTGGTTTCTCGCCACAGGAAGTCCAGGACACTGGGCGACGCGCTGCGCAGCAGCCGTTCCTGGTCGAACGCGCGGGTCTGGTACGGAAGGGACCGCCGCCGCGTGGCCAGGCGCCTCTGCATCGTGTTGATGTTGTCGACCACGGCGGTAACGCCATCGAGGAGGATCGCCCTGGGCTTGAGTTCGATCTCGATGATGGCGCCGGCCTCGGGCACATCGACCGCTGCCGCGATCTCCCAGTACCCGAACTGGGTTGCGACGACGGTCTGCAAGTCGGCGGGGACACCCTCGATAAGGAACGCGCCACGTGAGTCGGTGAGTACGCCGCGGTCTTCATCCTCCAGGTAAACCGCCGCTCCCGGCACGGGTGTCCCGGTGACTTCGTCCAGGACGACCCCCTCGATGGTGACGAGTACGGGAGTGGTGTTTTCCTCCTGAGCATGCACCCCCAATGCCGACAAAACGCCGAGCGCCGCCACCAGCATGGAACGCGCCAGGGCGTCCCGCAGGCTTCCCGGCCAGCGACTCCGCCTTCGTCGGCAACGGTTGGGATCCATCTCGTCCTGACGCTCCATCGTGCGGGCCGCGCGTCGCAGGTGTCCGTTGGTTACGACGCGTCCTCCAACTTCGTTCCCGTCCACTCTTCATTCTGTCGGATCAGGCCGCTCCGAACAATCTGCCGGCCCATGCCTCCCGGCGATCCCGGCTCATGCGAATCCCTGCAAATCCGGCACTTCCTGTCAGATTTGCATGGTTGAGCAGGACGGTGGGGGATGAATCCTGCATCTTGCTACTCATACCTCCTCCAGCACCTCCGCGCGCACCCAGCCGACTTTGCCGTCGTCGAGCACCACCTCCAGCCACTCCTCGGAGCTCCGGTCCACGCGCACCCGGGTGCCTTCGTGGATGACGAAGAGCTGTAGCGCGGGGTCGTCGGATGGAGCACTCTGGACGCCCACCTCGGCGGCGAGGACGACCCCATGGCGAGGTTGCCCAAGGCCGGTCTCGCGCACCGCCAGGGTCGTGCCCAGCACAAGTGCGAGGACGCCCCCGGCGACTGCGGCACGCCGCGCCCACGACACCGCTCCCGGCCGCAGCACCAGCATCATGACCGCCCCGGCCGCCATCAGGTAGCCCGCGGCCGTCAACCCGATAAGCAGCGAGCGCGGAAAGAGGTTCATCCACCACGACCCGACCCGGAAGAGCCAGAAGCGCGGCAGCGGGACGATCTCGTCCGCACCCAGCGCACGGGCAAGGTCCAGGTTGGCGAGGATGTCGGCGTCGTTGGGGGCCAGGCGCCGGGCCCGCTCGTAGTAGAGGATGGCCCGGCCCAGCTCGTTCGTCTTGAAGTAGGCGTTGCCGATGTTGTAGTAGAGATCCGGGCTCTCGAACCCCGCCTCGCGGATGCGCAGGTAGTTGTCGAGCGCGCCCTGGTAGTCTTCCTGCTGGTAGCGGCGATTGCCCTCCTCGAAGAGTTCGTCCTGGGCGTGGAGAGGGACGGGCTGGAGTGCCAGCGCGAGGAGGGCCGCCGGAAGGATCGTCCGCGCGCTCATCGGGCGAGGTGCTCCGCCATCGCAGCCATCGCCTCCTCCACCCGGCCGAGGAAGCGCGCGCGCTCCTCCGCCGACGCGGTCGGGGGAGCGAAGCGCTGCCGGTCGCACTCCTCCAGGCACTCCAGGTACGGCTCGGCCGCCTCGGTGGCGACGCCCCGCGCGGCCAGCCGGTCGCGCACCTCGTCCCGGATCATGCCGGCGGCGGCGATGTTGAGCTTGTCGGCCAGGAAGCCTTCGAGTGCACGCCCGGCCTCCGCGTAGAAGGCGCGCACGTCCTTCCCGTCCGCCAGCTTGCGCGCTTCCGCGAGGCGCTTCCGCGCCAGCTTTGCCGCGCGCCGCGAGCGGGCGTACGCAACGTCGCCGTGCAACCTGTCGCGGTGCCGGCGCAGCCCCGCCGCCCCACCCACCGCCGCCAGCGGGACGAGCAGCGTGATCCAGAAGAGCGGGTGCGCGAACAGCGTCCGGTTCGCCAGCACCAGCGCCGGGGTGCCGATGCGGATGAAGCGGATGTCGGTCCGCAGTTCCTCCACCCCCGCCCGCACCCTGCCCGTCCCCGGAGGCCCGTCCGCCGCCACACCGGTGACCTCGACCGCGAGCGCCCCGCTGGCCGCAACCTCGTAGCTCTCGCCCGCGGGGTCGAAGTAGGTCAGCTCGACAGGCGGGATGGCACCAACCCCCGGCACCCGCGGCACCAGCACGTATTCGTATGTGCGCGTCCCGCTTACCCCCGCGTCCGTGCGGTCGACGCGCTCGGTCACCTCCGGCGGGAAGGCCTCGAAGCCGGGCGGGACGTCCACCTCGGGCTCGGCCAGCATGCGAAGGTTGCCGCGCCCCGCGACCACCACGGTCAGGGTGACCGCGTCGCTGACCTGCACGCTGTCGCGGTCGAGGGTGGCGGTGACGTCCAGGTCGCCCACGAAGCCGGTGAAGTTCTCCGGGCGCACGCCGGGCAGCGGCAGCACTTCGATCTCCACCGGCCGCGAGGCCGCCGCCGTCGAAATGGTCGAGTTCAGGAGCGAACCCCGCCCGAAGAAGTCCTCGAACGGGTCGAACGCCGAGCGGCGGCGCACCCGCACCTGCGCCTCGATGCCCAGGGGCTCGAGGGTGCGCGTTCCCGACCCGGTCGGGAAGAGCGCCACCTTGCGGATGGTCGCGGTGGTATACTGCATCCCGTCGCGGACCGTCTGACCGATCGCCGGCTCGCGCACCGGCGGATACTCCTCCACCCAGAAGCCCGTGGCCGGCGGCAGCTGGGTGATGCTGTACGAGCTCACGTTCACGCGCGTGAAGATGCGGTAGTCGACCACCACGGGCTGGTTCTCGTACACCTGCAGCCGGCTGGGCACCGCCTCCACGAAGAGGTCCTCGGGGGCGATGCCGCGATCCGCCGCGCCCGGTCCCGCCGAGGGCGCCTGCGCGGCGGGCGCATCCGAAACGGTCAGGGTGAGGGGTTCGGTGGCGAAGGCACTTCCCGCCGCGCGCACCTCGATGGGCTCGATGGTGAAGGTACCCGCCCGGGTGGCCTGGAACCGGTACTGGATGGTGAGGCTGACGGTGGTGCGCCCGCCCGACATCTGCATCGAGCTGGAGGAGCCGCTCCCCAGGTACACGGAGAAAGAGCTCAGATCCGGCAGTTCGGGGTCCTGGTCCACGCCCTGGGTTCCGGACACCTCCACGTTCAGCACGAACTGCTGCCCGACGCCCACCTGGCTGCTGCTCAGGTATGCGCGCGCGGAAACCGCCTGGGCGGCCGCGTCTGCCGGCCCCGCGGCCAGCACCAGGACGAGGAGCGCCGTCGCGGACGAGATCCTCATCGCCAGTTCTTGCGCGGTCTCCGCCCGAGCGAGTCGGCCCGCGGCGGACGATCGACCTCGTCGGGGTCCTCTTGAATGGCCTGGAGCAGACGCTCGGCTTCTTCGGGTGTCATCTGCCCGGGCGGCGGCTGGGCCGGCTGCTCCTGCTCCTGCTCGTCGTTCTCCGGCGGCGGCTGTTCCTGCTCCTGCTCATCCTGCTCCGGATCTCCCTCCGAGGGCGGCTGCTGCCGGTCCTGGTTCTCCTGGTCCTGATCGTCCTGATTCTGATTCTGTTGTTCCTGCTGATTCTCCTGCTCCTCGATCTGCTCCAGCACGCGCTCGAGATTGTGCTTGGCGTCGAGATCTCCGGGGTTGATGCGCAGTGCCTGCTTGTACGCCTCGAGGCTCGCGTCGAGCTGCTGCTGGCGGAAGAGCGAGTTGCCCAGATTGTACCATGCGCCCTCGGCCAGTGCCGTGTCTCCGCTCTCGATGGCGTCCCGGTACGCCTCGAGCGCGCGCTCGAATTCCTGATTCTGATAGAGGGCGTTGCCCTCGTTGAATCGGATCAGCGGCGAACCCGGATTCTCGCGCAGCGCCTCCAGGTACATTTCGTGCGCTTCGGCGAAGCGGCCCTCGGCGTAGAGGCGGTTGGCTTCCTCCACGAGACCGCGCTGGGCGCTCACCGCAGCGGGCACGAGCAACGCGCCAACCATCAGCAGCGTGCCGGTCATCGACAGAAACGCCAGGTGGTTTCTCATTCGACACCTCCCGTCCACCGGGCAGCCTGTCTGCCGGCCTCGCCCCTTCTCCGCGCCGGAAGCAGCGGTTCGATCAGCAGCAGCAGGATGGCCGCTCCCAGGAAAAGCTGAAACTGCTCCTCGAACTGCGCGATCTCACGGGCATCGATCTCGCGCGTGCCCACCGCGCTCATCTCGTCGATGAGGGCGTCGAGTTCGACGCTCTGCGGGGTGCTGAGGTAGAAGCCTCCCCCGGTCGCGTCGGCGATTCGCCGCAAGGTAGCCTCGTCCAGGCGCGTGGTCACGACGTTGCCGTCGGCGTCCCGCTGGAAGCCCTGCCTGTTGCCCGCGTCGTCGAATTCGGGGATCGGAACCCCGTCGGGAGATCCGATGCCCACGGTGAAGACGCGCACGGCAGCATCGTTGGCGCGCCGAACGGCATCGTCGACCTCGCCCTCGTGGTCCTCCCCGTCGGTCACGATGAGGAGCACCCGGAACTCGCGCACCTCCTCGTCGAAGAGGTCGAGCCCGACGTTCATCGCCTCCCCCAGATTCGTCCCCTGCACCGGCACCAGGTCCACGTCCATGGCGCTCAGGAAGAGCTGGGTGGCGGCGTAGTCGGTGGTCAGCGGACTCTGTACGAAGGCCTGGCCGGCGAAGGCCACCAGCCCGACGCGGTCGCCCTCGAGCCGGTCCACCAGGCGCAGGATCTCCAGCTTGGCGCGCTGCAGCCGATTGGGCGCGATGTCCTCGGCGAGCATGGAACGGGACAGATCCAGCGCCACCACCACGTCCTTGCCTTCGCGCCGCACCGTCTCCACCCGGGTGCCGAACTGGGGACGTGCCAGCGCGGTGAGCAGGAGGCCGACGCTCCCGACGAGGAGCAGGGTGCGCAGCGTCCGGTTGCGCCGGTGCACCGACGCGGCCAGCCGCTGCACCAGCTCGCTGTCGCCGAACCGGTCCAGCGCCTGCCGCCGCGCGCGCGCGCCATGCCGGAGCAGCAGCGCCAGCAGGGGCACCAGGAGCAGCCCGAAGAGCAGTTCGACGGATCCGAATCTGAACATTGCCTGCTACGGGAGCTTGCGAAGGAGCGTGTTCGCGAGCGCGGCCTCCATCAGCAGAAGCAGGAGTCCGGCCGCGAGGGGAAAGTGGAAGAGCTCGGTATAGCGCGTGAAATTCTGCACCTCGATTTCCGTGGTTTCCAGCTCGTCGATTTCCTGATAGATGCTCGCCAGGCTCTCGGTGTCGGTGGCCCGGAAATAGCGCCCGCCGGTGGTGCTCGCGACCTCGGCCAGGGTCTCCTCGTCCACGTCCACGCGCACGGTCGCGTAGCGCCGGCCGAGCAGCGGGTCGTCGACCGGCACGCGGGCGGTGCCGCGCGATCCCGCCCCGATGGTATACACCCGCACGCCCAGGGCCTGTGCCATCTGAGCCGCTGTGAGCGGATCGATCTCGCCGCGGTTGTTGCGACCGTCGGTGAGCAGCACCACGACCTTCGACTCGGCGACGCTCTCGTTCAGCCGCTTGATCGCGGTGGCGAGCCCCATCCCCACCGCGGTACCGTCCTCGACCATGCCCACGTCCAGCTCGTCCATCAGCTCGCGCACGACGCCGTAGTCGAGGGTGAGCGGCACCTGGGTGAAGGCCTGGCCCGCGAAGACCACCAGGCCGATGCGGTCGTTCCGTCGCCCGGAGACGAAGTCGGCGGCGACCTGCTTGGCGGCGTCGATGCGGTTGGGCTCGAGGTCCTCCGCCAGCATGGAGCTCGATATGTCCAGCACCAGCACGATGTCGATGCCTTCGGTGAGGACGTTCTCGCTGGTGACGCCGGCCCGGGGCCGGGCGAAGGCCACGATCAGCGCCGCGATCGCCACCAGGCGAAGCACGGGCAGGACATGACGCCAGCGTCCGCCCCCGCGAATGTCGGCGCGCCGCACCGCCGCGAGGTCCGAATACACGAGCGAACCGCCCCTGCGCTGCCGGCGGCGGAAGTACCACCAGGCCAGGGCGGGGACCGCAAGCAGCAGCCAGAGGAAGGCGGGATCGCCGAACTCGAAGTTCATGCCGCCTCCACGCCCGCAAGCGGAGCGGCGTCCGGCCGCGTGCCGTCGCCCTCCTCTTCCCCTTCCTCCTCCGGTTCGGGCTCGGGGGGCGGCAGGGTCGCGTCCACCAGAGCGCGCGCATCCGGTACGATCAAGGCGCACGCGGTCGGGCTCGGGCGGTGTTTTGCGAACTTGACCAGGTCGCAATGCTCCAGAAAGGCCGCGAAACGATCGTGGACGTCCCAGGCTACGTCCGTGTCCTTCAAACGCTCGAGCACCTCCCGGCTGGTCATTTCGGGCGCGCGGATCGCGTAGCGGCCTTCCAGGTAGCGCCGGATGATGTCCGACACCTCGATGTGGTACTCCTTGATGCGTCCCTGCCCCAGCAGCCCCGACGATTCGAGCCACTCGAGCTCTTCGTAGGCGACCTCGTGCGCGGGGCGCGGGGGGCCTTCGGTGACGGGTCCCTCGTCCGTCGGGCGCTGGCGGGCCCGGCGCGCCAGCCACCAGCCGCCGCCCGCGGCCAGAACGAGCGCGAGGAGCCAGAGGCCGATCACCAGCAGGCTGCGCGGGATGGAGAGCGGGCCCCGGATGCCGCGGATGTCCTGCCCCTCGTCGAGTCCGACGCTCACCACCGCGATGCCGAAGGGGTCGGTGACCAGCTCGGTCACGCCGCCGGAGGAGGCAACGCCCACCGTGAAGCTCGGGATCTCCAGCTCACCCAGCTCGAAGGTGGCGAGCGTGAGCACGGCCGTGGTGGTGGCGCGCCCGTCCGCCATGGCCGTGGGGTTCACGACCGCACCGAGCACCTCGAAGGGCGCCAGGTCGAGCGAGTCGGGCCACTCGACGGTCGCGTCGGGGGCGTGCTCGACCGTGACGGTCAGGTGGAGGCGCCCGCCCACCGTGGTCGTGGTGGTGTCGACCGCGACGCGGAGGGAGGGGGGTGCGGGGAGTTCCTGGGCGGCGGCCGGGGCGGCGGCGCCAGCGACCAAGAGCGCCATCAGCGCGGCACGGCATGCAGCCCGCGCCACTCCGGCACATGGTTCCCGGGACGGCATCGCCGCGCCCGACCTCGCCCAAATCGCCATCACCGGGGCCCAATACCGCGTTTCAACTGAAACGCGTCCCGCAGCTCCAGGGCCTGTGCGCCGGCCTTCACCCGGCACTGCCCCCTGCCGCGCTTCCGCGGAAACGCGTCCCAGCGCACCCGTCACGCCACCGACGGCACCGCCCGGCGTCATCATCGCCGCCGCTCCCTCTCCTTGAAGAAGCGCATCAGCGGCCGGAGGTAGGGCCGGTCCGCACGCACGTCGATCAGGTCCACCTTGCCGTGGCGAAGCGTCCGCTCGAGCTCCTCCTCGACCGCCGCCCGGTCGCGCGCGAACGCCTCCTGGAAGCTGCGGTCGGAGGTGTTCACCACGAAACGCTCTCCCGTCTCGGCGTCCTCGAATTCAACCAGCCCGATGGGAGGCAGCTCCGTCTCGCGCCGGTCGCGCACCCGCACCGCGATGGTGTCGTGGCGCCGGCCGGCGATGTTGAGCGCGCGCCCGAACCCGCCCGCCAGGAAGTCCGACACCAGGAACACCACCGCCCGGCGGCGGGTCACGCGCGTCAGGTACTCGAGCGCCATCCGGATATCGGTACCACTCCGGTCGGGCCGATGATACAGCAGCTCCCGCAATACCCGCAGCACATGCCGGCGCCCCTTGCGCGGGGGCACGAACTTCTCGATCCGGTCGCTGAAGAGGATCAGCCCGACCTTGTCGTTGTTCTTGATCGCGCTGAAGGCCAGCAGGGCGCAGATCTCCACCGCCACGTCGCCCTTCATGCGCATGCGCGTCCCGAAGTTGCCGGAGGCGCTCACGTCCACCACCAGCATGACGGTGAGCTCGCGCTCCTCCTCGAACACCTTCACGAACGGCGTGCCGGTGCGTGCCGTCACGTTCCAGTCGATGCTCCGAATGTCGTCGCCGTACTGATACTCGCGCACCTCCGCGAAATTCATCCCCCGTCCCTGGAAGACGGAATGGTATTCGCCGGAGAAGACCTCGTTCACGAGACCGCGCGTGGTGATCTCGATGCGGCGGACCTTGCGAAGGATTTCGCTCGCGATCATTCCGTCAGGGCACCTCGATGTTGTCCAGAACGCGCGTCACCACATCCTCGGGTGTGACCTCCTCGGCCTCCGCCTCGTAGGTGACCAGCACCCTGTGGCGGAGCACGTCCATCCCCACCGATCGCACGTCCTCCGGAGTCACGTAGCCGCGCCGGCGCAGGAAGGCGTGCGCCCGTGCCGTCTTCGCCAGGCAGATGCTGGCCCGGGGCGAACCTCCGTAGGCGATGAGTTGAACCAGGTCGTCCAGCCCGCAGGCGGCCGGATCTCGCGTAGCGAACACCAGATCGACGATGTAGCGCTCGATCTGCGGGTCCATGTACACCATCTCGACCGCGGCGCGCGCCCGCAGGATCTCGTCCGGGCTCACCACCGGAGTCACGTCGCGCGCCGGTCCCGTCGCCATGCGGCGCATGATCTCGAGCTCCTCGTCCTTGTCGGGATAGCCCACGGCCAACTTCAGCATGAAGCGGTCCACCTGGGCCTCCGGAAGAGGATAGGTTCCCTCCTGCTCGATGGGATTCTGGGTCGCGAGCACGAGGAAGGGATCGTCGAGCGCGAAGGTGTTCTGCCCGATGGTTACGGTGTGCTCCTGCATCGCCTCCAGCAGTGCGGCCTGAACCTTGGCCGGAGAGCGGTTGATCTCGTCGGCGAGGATGACGTTCGCGAAGATGGGGCCCTTGCGGGTCTTGAAGTCCGACTCCTTCGGGTCGAAGACGAGGGTTCCGATAAGATCCGCGGGCAGGAGGTCGGGCGTGAACTGGATGCGCTGGAAGGAGGTGCGGATGGCCGCCGCCAGGGTGCGAACGGTCAGGGTCTTGGCGAGCCCGGGAACGCCTTCCAGAAGCACGTGCCCATCGGAGAGCAGGCCGATCAGCATCCGCTCCACCATGTAGCGCTGGCCTACGATCACCCGCCCGACTTCATCCAGCAGGCGATCCACGAAGGCGCTCTCCTCCCGGATCTTTTCCTGGATGGCGGCGATGTCGTGTCTGGTTGAGGTGGTCATGTGTTTTTCGGTCTTGTGGATGTGAAATCGAGATAGCCCGAAAATATGATAGCACAGAGCAGGAAAACGTTGCGCGCGCGCGGGCGGTCGGGGCAACTTGGGGCCATGACACCAACTGCAGCAGGGCATACGAGCGCGGACCCGGTCCTCGAGCAGGCGGCCAACTGGCTTGGCGAGGGGCGCCGGGTTGCGCTGGCGACGGTCACGCGCACCTGGGGTTCGGCCCCGCGGCGCGCGGGCAGCCACATGGCGGTGGCGGAGGGCGGGGACTTCACCGGGTCCGTCTCCGGCGGATGCGTGGAATCGGCTGTCATCCACGCGGCCATGGAGGTCATGGAATCGGGCGATCCGCAACGGCTCAAGTTCGGCGTCACCAACGAGATGGCGTGGGAAGTCGGGCTGGCCTGCGGGGGAGAGGTGGAGATCTACGTCGAAGCGGTGCACTGATCCGTGCGATCCGCCCTCCTCGACACTCTTCTCGAAGCACAGCGGTCGGGGCGAAGTGTCGTCCTGGCGACCCGGCTGAGCGACGGCGCCCAGGAGCTGGTGGAAATCGGGCCCGCCGGGGCGCGCGAGCCGCGGTCCATGGCGGGCGTCTCGGCGGACCAGGTCTACGCCGCCCTGCGCGCCGAAGAGGCCCAGGTGGCCGACACCGCCGACGGCCCCGTCCTCCTGCGCCCGTACACGGTCCCCCGCAGGTTGCTGGTCGTGGGCGCCGTGCACATCGCCCAGGTTCTGGCGCGCACCTCCCCGGAGGTCGGCCTGCCGGCCACCATCGTCGATCCGCGCGAGGGGTTCGCCACCCGGGAGCGCTTCCCCGGCGCGCAGATCGTGCGGGCCTGGCCGGACGACGCGCTGGAGCGGATCGGGCTGGACGAGCGCTGCGCGCTGGTGGTGCTCGCCCACGACCCGAAGATCGACGACCCGGCGCTTACCGCCGCTCTGGGGAGCGACGCCTTCTACATCGGCGCGCTCGGTGGACGCCGCACCCGGCGGCAGCGCCGCGAGCGCCTCCTGGACGCAGGCTTCTCCCCTCAAGATGTCGCGCGCATCCACAGCCCCGTGGGACTCTCCATCGGCGCGCGCACCCCCGCCGAAATCGCCTTCTCCATCCTGGCGCAGATCATCGACGTCATCCGCAATCCGGGGGCATCGCCGCTGGCGCGATAGAGGGGTGGGGGGGGGAGGAGCCCAGGAGTGGCGAGGAGCCCAGGAGTCGCCACGACCCGGGAACTCCTTGCGGTGCCGTAGAGATCGGACTTAGTTTAGTGGCCTAAGTTCGACTCCTTCCGGGAGCCATCGTCATGCGCACCTACAACATGCACGAAGCCAAGACGCACCTCTCGCGCCTGGTCCGGGAGGCCGTCGATGGTGAGCCGTTCATCATCGCCCGCGCGGGCAAGCCTTTGGTCAGAGTCACTGCGGTGGACGACGAAGCGGGCGGGACCGCCCGGCGTCTGGGCTTCCTCGCCGGACACATCTCCCTCCCACCCGATTTCGACCGCATGGGCAGGAAGAAGATCGAGGCATCGTTCGAGGGCAGATCATGACGTTTCTTCTCGACACCCATCTCCTGCTCTACGCCGCGGGAATGCCCGAACGGCTTCCGAGCGTTGCGCGTACCCTGCTGGAGGATCCCGATTCGGAACTCGCGTTCAGCGCCGCATCCCTCTGGGAGGTCGCGATCAAGAACGGGCTGGGACGCGACGATTACCGCGTCGATCCGCGCCTGCTGCGACGAGGTCTGCTTGAGAACGGGTACACGGAGCTTCCCGTCTCGGGCGCTCACGCCGTGGCGGCCGACCTGCTGCCCCCGGTCAACAGCGATCCCTTCGATCGGATGCTGGTGGCGCAGGCTCAGATCGAAGGGCTGACGCTGCTTACGCTCGATCCGGTCGTCGGGCGCTATCCGGGACCGATTCGGCTGCTGTGACCGAACCTCAGCGCGGATCCCGCAACTCGGCCGGCAACCGGGCCAGGAAGGGCTGCTGAATCCCGAGGCTGTCCTCGCGCACCCCCAGAATGGTATCGCCCCGGATGTCGAAGACGTCGGCCGGGGCGCCCAGGTCGAGCATGCCCAGGTAGTCGCCCGCGGAGTTGAACACGTCCCATAACGGGCCGCCGAAGCCTGACGGGCCCCGGTTGACGTAGGTGATCCGCTGGTCCAGCCTCTCCACGGGCCGGACGCGCTGGACGAGGACGAGTTCCGGGCCGGCCTCGATGTCCGCTACCGCCGGCAGCCTCTCGGGCAGACGAACCATGGTGCGCAGATCCGGCGGAGTTTCGCTCGGATCCATGTTCCGGGCGACGATGCCGAGCAGGATCTCGTGCTGTTCCTCGGTCAGCAACGCCTCGTCGCGATCCCATGAGATCCTGCGCACGGGAACGCCCTGCCGGAAGAGAGTGACCCATGGCTCGGACATCCAGCCGGCGACGACTTCGTCCGGCTCGCGCGTGGACCAGACGAGCATGTCGGCCCAGACCGGAAAGCGCCGGTCCGCCGGATTGTAGCGCGGCCGGACCGCGTACACCGCAAGGGTGTCGAGCAGCGCGCCCGAGACGGACCGGTGAGCCAGGACGTGCCACGGGGCGGTTGCGGACCAGAGGTGCACGGCCAGCGTCGAGTCGTTCGCCGCCCTCCACTCGGGCATGTACGCCTGCATGATGTCCCACGGGTGCGACTCGAGGAGGCCGCCGTCGCGGCCGAAGATGCTGACGGTCTGGTTGATGGCGTCGGGCAGCAGCAGGCGCCCGTCGCCGATGCCGACCATCGCCACCGTAAGATCGCCGCTGATCTCACCCGGCCCGGAGCCCCTGCGGCTGATGCGCCGCAGGAAGGAGCCGTCCGGCGAGTAAACGCGCACATCGGCCGCCTCCCGGTCGAGGACGGCGATCGTCCCGTCGTCCAGCAACTCGACGCCGGCCACCTCCGCGAAGAGCATCTCGGGAGGTCCTTCCATGTCCCCGATGGTCAGGATGTACTCGGCCGGATAGATGGGCCGGCCGTAGTCGGCCAGCGGCCCGTGGCGCACGGTCTCGATGCCGGCGCTGTCCTGGACGATGGGGGTGGGGCCGATGTCTCCCGGGCCGCATCCCGTCGCGAGTCCCACGAGAACCGAGGCGACGGCGATGCTTCCGCCGGCGGACGGCCGCGCGTGCGATAGTGGAAGGTTCACGTATCGATCCATCGGTGCATGCCGGGGATGATCGCCTGGCGAGCCGCGGCGGGGCTCAGAATCGGATCGGAGTCCGCCACACCAGGTTGAGCTGGTCGTCGGCAATGAAGAGGAAGCCGAGGTCGGAGGCAAGGCCCGCCGGAGCAGGCAGGGCGGTCTCGCCAGCCTCCAGTCCGGAGCCATTGTAGTCCGACGCGCCGTTGCCCGCGAACGTGCGGATGACGCCGGTGGCGGTTTCGATGGCGCGCACCCGGCCATTCCCACGGTCGGCGATGAAGAGCGTCGCCCCCCCATCGACCGCCACGACGGCCTCGGGGAAGGCGAGCCTCGCGCGGAGGGCCGGTCCGCCATCGCCCGAGAACCCCTGTCTCCCGGATCCGGCGACCGGGCCGATGATGCCCGTTTCCAGGTCGACGGCGCGGACGCGCTGGTCCGCCGCGTCGGCGATGTAGAGACGCCCATCCGCAACCGCCAGCCCGCGGGGGGCGCGCAGCCGGGCCTCGGTGGCGGGTCCGCCGTCGCCCGAGCTGCCGGCTCGCCCGTTGCCCGCGGCCGGAGAAAGGGTACCGTCCCGGGCGATGCGCCAGACGCGGTGCTCGGGCCAGTCGCTCACGAACACGTCACCCGTCACGGATACGGCCACGCCGGTGGGTTCGCCGAAGCGGGCCTCGGTGGCCGGGAGGCCGCTTGCCGGAGCCACGCCTCCCGGGTCGCCGGCCAGGACGGCAACCGCTCCATCGCTACCCGCCCCCACCGTCACCCGGAAGACCCTGCCCGCCTGGCCGTCCGCCGCCAGCAGCGTGCCGCCGGGGGCGAGGGCGAGGCCCTCGGGACGGCGCAAGCAGGCGGAACCCGAGCACCCGCTCTGATCCGCCAGCACGGCGACATCGCCGTTGGCACGCACCGCCAGGATCCGGGCCGCGCGGCGGTCGGCGATGTAGAGCGTCCCATCCGCCCCCAGCGCCAGCCCGCGCGGCGAGGACAGCTCAAAGTCGGTTGCCGGCACACGTTCCGCGGGCTCGAGGTCGTCCGGCTTTCCCGCCACGACCCGCATGACCCCGGGCGCGTCTCCGAGAATCACGACCGGGTCTCCACAACCGGCGAGCGCGATTGCCAGCATCAGCGCGGCCGCCGTCCGTACGGCTGCGAGCATGAGTATGAGCCCGCCACCCGCCGCGGCTCCGCACCCGGGCGTCACAACACCCCCGCTCCGCCCGCAGAGCACGGTCCCTTTCCCCACTCCGACGATCACGATCCTCCGCCGCCGAACGGGACGACCCAGAGATCGTGCTTTCCGCCGGTCAGCAACCGGGCATACGCCAGGCGGCCTCCATCGGGCGAAACGGCGGGCTCGCGGGCTCGTTCGGTGCCGGGAATCGGAGTCGCCGCCTCCCCTTCCACGGACACGGCCCACAGGCGTCCATCCCGCCGGAAAACGAGCCGGCCCGAGTCGGGCGTCCAAGCGGGCTCCTCTCCCCGGCCCAGTTCGCGGGTTTCCGAACCATCCGGCCGCACGAGCGCGATCCTCCGCTCCGCCACTTCGTAGTCCACCCGCTCCTGCCGGCAGACCGGTCCCAGGAAGCCGGAATGGGTGCAGCTCGCGGCAGCCGAGTCTCCCCGCACCAGCCTTGTGAACGCGATCCACTCACCATTCGGCGACCAGGCGGGAGCCACGCCGCCGCCGGTGCCGGGCACGGTTTCCGCCCGGGAAGACGCGAGGTCCCAGAGCAACACCCGAAGCCCGTCGCTGAAAGCGACACGGGTCCCTTCCGGATCCCAGCTGGGACGGAAGAGGGGCGGATTCTCCTCGTGGAAGAGGCGTTGGAAGGGGTAATAGCGGATACGGAAGAAACCGGGCAGGAACGGATCGCCCCGGAGTGGTACGAACTCGCGCCCCTCGAGCGGCACGGAGAGCGAGCTTCCGGGCGCCGGCGAACCTCCTCCTTCCCGGTGCATGACGTGAAGCCGGATCTCGGCCAGGCGGGCAGCGATCGGCGCTGCGCCGGACGGATCGCAAGCGACGATGGCCGCCGGACAGAGATCTGCGTCCGCCACCGCCCATATCTCCGCGTAGGCCGCCCGCACTCCGTCGGGGGACGGCGCCGGGCTGGCGAGCCAGTGGGACGCACCGCCGGGAAACTGGAGCGCCGGGAGCAGCGGCTCAGCGGCCCCGCCCGAGGCCGGAATCTTCATCAGAACGCCCGGGCTCTGTGCGAATGGCGCTACGCCCTCGGCCGCGTAGGCCAGCGAATCGAGCCCGAGCCAGACCGGCGTCCGCTCATCGAGCCCCGAGAAGGTGAGCTGAAGCGGTCCCGTCACTTCGATGGAGAGACGGTCCACCGACACGAACTGCGACGTGGCTTCCCTGCAGCCGAGGACGCACAGGACCCCGACCGCCATCCACGCGCCCGGACGCATCCGCCGAGTCCCTCGGGGACGACCACTCCAGCGAATCCTCCCGATCCATGCGCCCGGACGGCGCATCTCCTTCACGTTCCATCTCACGCCCGCGCGCATCATCGGAACGCCACCTCGACACCCAGCCTCAGTTGAAGGGGCTCATCGTAGTACAACGACGGATCCATGCGGTCGAGAGCGGCCGCCAACCGCACGGTTCGGTATTCCAGATCCGTGATGCGACCGTTGCCGTCCAGATCCGCGAGCTCGCTGTAGCGCGGCGACTCCCGCGGGATGGAGCCGCCCGCCCCGCCCCGCGCCAGTTCGAGGACCTGTGCCGCGGGGGGCGCAATCGTGCCGGTGTCGCGGCGGAGCGCCAGGACGTTCGCGCGGTCGAGGAGGTTGCGGCCGTCGAACACGATGCGCCAGCGGCAGTCCGAACAGCCCGGCAGGTCGCCGACTTCGAGCGTGGCGCGCAGGTCGAGCTGCACGATCCAGGGCAGGAAGGGGAGTGGATCGCGGCCGGCACTCTCGCGCTCCGGATCCAGGAGTTGGCGGTCAAGGGGATACCCGCTCTTCGCCGCCGTGGCGAGGGCGACGCCCCAGCGGCGGCCCGCTTCTCCCGCGGCGCGGCCCGCGAAGACGGCCAGGTTCGCGGAGTGGCGCCGGTCGAAGGCCAGGGGGAACTCCTCGCGGGTCGCGCCCGGATCCTCGATCTCCGGGTCGAGCGCCGTCGAGACCACGCCCACCGCCTTCTGCAGCGCGTAGCCCAGACGGAGCCGCAGGAACGGCCACCGGGCCCGCATCGACATCTCCGCGCCCCGCACCGTCCCGAAGTCTCCTCCCGTGAACTGGCCCCTCGAGAACCCGGCGAAGCGCAGGCTGCCGGTCACGAGATTGTTCAACTCCTTGCGGAACCCCACCAGCGAAACCGCGGCGCTCTCGCCGATCTGATGCGTCACCCCGAACTCCAGGCTGGTCCCTTTCTCGAAGGCCAGATCCGGGTTGCCCTGGCGGCGGATGTCGGTCCGCAGCGAATCGCCGAGCGTGGTGTCGAGGAAGAAGCGGAAGTCCGGCGGCTGCGCCACCTGGCTGTAGTTGAAGCGGAAGGCCGTCCGGCCCTCGGTGCCTGGAACCGGCCCCGAAACGCCGATTCGAGGCGTGACGCCGACCTTCCATCCCGCGCGCGTCCCCGGGGCGAGAAAGTCCACCCGGTCGTGCCGGTAGTCGAGCCCGGCGCGGAAGGCATCGATTCGCGCGCCGAGCGTCACGGCGATTTCGTCCTCCGCCGCGAGTCGCGCGTTCACAAAAGCGCTCACCGAGCCCGGATAGAAGAGCGCGTAGTTGGGCGACGATCCGGCCAGAAAGCTCCTCGCCCGCTCGTAGGACTCGACGCGATAGAGTTTGGTCCCGCCTCCGGCGCTGAGGACGTGACCCGCGGACGACAGCAGCTCGGCGAAGAGGTCGGCGCCGACGAAATCCGTTCGCGTCCATTTGGCGATGCCGGGGGTCCCTTCGGTGTGGAAGATGCCCTCCGCGGCGGGCCCGAAAGGAGATCCGACGGAGCCGCCGGGAGGAAGGTATCCGGGCACCGGAGCCGCGGACCTCAACTGGTCCTCGACCGAGCTGCGCACGAACTCCTCCCCCAGGAAGGCCAGCCGGGCCGGGCCGAACCCCGCGAAGGCGCGGCGGCGCGCACGGGAGTCCGGATCGACCACGCCCAGGTAGCGGTCCAGCCGCATGGCGGATCCCCGCAGCGTCACGTGCGCGCCCCCGCCCAGCCCCTGCCGGGACCATTCCAGCGATGCGGTGGCGAGCGTGCCGTCCGCCCGCTGTCCCAGCTGGTAGTCGGGATTGTACTTGAACTCGGAGGTGTACAGCCCGGACTGCACCCGGTTGTGCAGGAGCGTGGTCGTCAGGGCCAGGCCGTCCGCGATCGGCCGGTCGACGCGCGCGAAGGCGAGCAGCTTGTCGCCCGCCTGGTGGGGGAAGGCGGCCGCAGTGTAGGGGCAGGCCAGCCCCGCGGTGGCCGGATCGCCCGTCACCCGCTCGATGAGCGCATCCATCTCGCCATCGCCATCGCCGGGGCGGAGGCAGGTCAGGCCGCGGGCGCGCGGCTCCGCATCGAGCATGCCCTGGGCGAGAAGGCTCGCGAACACCACCGAGCCCCGCCCGAGCACGGGCGCCGGTCCCCCTCCGGATGCCGCGAGCGCCGTAAAGCCCCGAAACAGCTGCCGCGGCGCCCAGTGGTCGGTGCGCACGGCCGCCGCCCCCCGCCATCGCTCCGGATCGCCGCGCCTCGTCGTGTAGTGCACCACCCCCGAAAGCGCCGATCCGAAGCGCGCTCCGAGCCCGCCGGTCACCACTTCGATCTCCTCGAGTGCGTCGGAGGGGTGCTCCAGCGCGGGACCCCGGGATGACGCTTCGAACTGGTTCTTGAATTCCAGCCCGTCGACCACGTAGGTCTCCTGTCCGATGCGCCCCCCGCGGAAGTGGCCGTCGCTGACCCCCGGCGCGAGTTCGATGGCCTGGGAGACTTCATCGATCGGCAGCTCGCGCAACTCCCGGGCCTGGATCAGCTCGTGGGTCGCGCTCACCTCGGGCTCCACCAGGCGGACGCGCTCCACCTCGACCCGGATCTCGTCGAGTTCCAGCGCCTCCGGCTCCAGCTCGACGAGCATGCGGGCGGGCCGGCCCGGGCGCACGCGCACGCCCTCGACCGTCGTGGTGGTGTAGCCGAGCAGGGAGACCGTCACCGCCCGGTCTCCGAAAGGCACCGCCACCAGGATGAAGCGGCCGTCGGGCGCCGAAGAGGTACGGAGTTCCGTCCCCTCGACAGTGAAGAGGGCATCCCCGAGTAGCTGACCGGTAGATGCGTCGACGACGCGGCCCAGAATGCTCCCCGCGTTCTGCGCCGTCGCCCGCCCCGGCACGGCCAGGACACCGACCAGGACGAACAGGGGTAGCAGTCGCGCGGCTCGGCGGCCCGGGAGAAAGCGCTCGTTCACGTCACCGCGCCGCGACACGTCACGAGGCGGCCGCTCCACTCTTCAGGATGCCCGCGCCCGGATGCCCGGCTCCGGCCGCCCCAATGCCTTCGCCAGAGCCTCCACACTCGCGAGATCATGCACGGGCCGGTGCTCGTCCACCTCCGGCAGCAGCGCCCGGATGCCCGCGGCCCGGGGCGCGAACTTCTCGTAGCGCAGCAGCGGATTCAGCCAGATCAGCCGCCGGCACGACTTGCGCAGCCTCCGCGCCTCGAAGGCGATCCCACCGGCGCCTTCCCGGTCGAGCCCGTCGGTCACCAGCAGCACCACTGCCCCCTCCGCCAACAGGCGCCGGGACCAGTGCAGGTTGAAGGCCCGCAGCGCCGCGCCGATGCGCGTGCCGCCGTACCAGTCGAGCACCGTCTGCCCCACGCGTTCCATCGCCCGGTCCACATCCTGGTCGCGCAGCAACCGGGTGACGTTGGTCAGCCGGGTACCGAAGAGGAAGGTGTGGATGCGTTCGCTCGCGTTGGTCAGGGCATGGAAGAAGTGCAGCAGGATGCGCGAATAGGTCTCCATCGACCCCGAGATGTCGCAGATGGCCACCAGCGTCGGGCGGCGCGTGGCGTGCGAGCGGCGGCTCAGGGAGACAGGATACCCGCCGGTGCGCAGGCTCGCCCGCAAAGTGCGGCGCGCGTCGATGGCCGGACCGTAGGGATCGGGGCGAAAGCGGCGCGACAGGATCGGCCGCAGGTTCAGCTTCAGGTGGCGCAGAGCCTCCCTGGCCTGTCGGACCTCCTCCGCGGTCATCTGCTCGAAGTCCTTGGTGCGCAGCACCTCCGAGGGCGAGAAAGCCATGCGCATGGTGATCTCCTCGCCCTCCCCGACCCGAGTGGTCCCGGAGTACCCCGGGGCCGGTCCCGGCGAGAGTCGGGCCGGGGTCCGCTCTCCCGGCTCGCTCTCACCCATGCGCGATGTGGAGAGCAGCGCCTGCAGGGCCTCGTCCCGCCCCAGCGGATCCCGCCAGAAGAGGCGAAAGGCGCTGTCGAAGATGCCGCGCTGCTCAGGGGCCGACACCAGGGTCCCGTGCAGCGCCCAGTAGAACTGGCCCCGTTCGGTGGTATCGATAGCTCCCAGTGCGCGCGCTGCGGAGAGCGTGTGACCCGGACCCACGGGCATGCCGGCCGCGCGCAACATGCGCACGAAATGGGCCACGTTGTCGGCGAGCTTGCCGGGCGGGCTGATGGGTTCGGGGGCCATGCCGGGCGAATCTAGAGGATGTACCTCATCTCAAGCGAGACCCCGAGATA
This sequence comes from Gemmatimonadota bacterium, assembly GCA_022825135.1. Classification (GTDB taxonomy): domain Bacteria; phylum Gemmatimonadota; class Gemmatimonadetes; order Longimicrobiales; family Gaopeijiaceae; genus BD2-11. The sequence continues at coordinate 240,696 of JAJDYN010000029.1, forward strand.
CCCCAGTCCAGCGAAATCATAGTCCCAGAAGAACGGCGTCTGCCCGTCGGCGTGCACTGGCCTGTGGCTCCGGACCATCGTCCACGGCAGCGACGCGGACACGGTCGCAACCGATGTCCAGCGGGCCTTGAGCCCAGCCGTCGCGCGATCCCCGAGAGACCGGTCCACACCCGCGAGCAACTGATAGCCGAACGCCCACTCCGTTACCGGTTCATCGGTCATGCTGAGGGATCCGGCCGCGGCCCGCTGCCATTCCGGCGCGGCGTCGGGGTTGGACTTCGAGCCCCCGAAGACCTCCAGGTATCCTTCGTCCAGCGACTTCCGGTGGAACGCCGCGTAGGACCCGAAGTCCAGTCTGGCGAGCCCGGCGCCCGCGCCCAGATATGGCGCCCACGACGAACCCCGCCCGAAGGCGTAGTAGGCGTTGGCGAAGAGCTGGGTGGAGCGGAAGTTGTAGATGTCGGCATTGGGCTCGGCGAGCGCGCTCCATTCGGTGTCCTTGCCGATCAGGGACCGATCCGCCCCGACCGAGAAGAGCGCGACTTCGCCGACCTGCTGGCGGAGCAGAAACTCGCCTTCGAAGCGGAAGCTTCCGGTCGCGTATCCCAGTGCGAGCGCCTGCGCGCGTCCCGAGTTGCGGTCGAACGGGTACTCCCCCTGTCGCGAGCTGGTGAGCGGAGCCGTGCACTCGGCATCGGAAGGGGCGCTTCCGGGGTTGGCGTAGAGCAGCCGGTCACAGCGGGTGGGATGATTGGCCCCGAACACGGTCACGTCAGCCCCGAACGCAGATGTGAGCCCGAAGTTGGTGGAGAGGTAGAAGCCGTCGTCCTGCTGCGCGGCGGCGGACGGCGCTCGAAGAAGGAACAGGCTGACGGCAAGGAAGAGTGGGAGCGCGGTACGCGCCACCCTCCTGTCTGACGAAAGATGGTTCACCCGGTGCATGGCAACCTCCTGCTGCGCCTTGCGACAGAATGACTGGTACTTGCGACAATCTACCACACAAGACGCTGAGGGTGCCCATGCCGCAACGCGCCAGAGGAGGGGCCGCCGGCTCGCACGACCGTTCGACCGGCGCTCGGTGGCGGTTCAGCCCCCCTGGGGCACCGTGAGCCAGCGACCGTCGTAGTCCGCGGGAAGGATCCCCTCCCGCACGACGGTCGACCGTTCTCCCCCGGCGATGAAGGTCACGCGCACGTCAACGCGCTCGACGCCCGCCGGAAGGCCGAAGTGGGCCGGCGCGGTGCCCTGGGAGCAGTAGCCGCCGCCGGTGTCGATCAGGCGGGTGCCCAGCGGCGCCCCGGTGTCGTGGTCGAGGAGCCGGACTTCGGCACCGGGCACCACCGACCGTCCCGTGGCGTCGACGGCCGCGACCTGCAGCGAGCGGGCGGCCGCGCCGGGGGCGAGCAGGTTGCGGTACAGGTGGTGGGTCCCGCCGGCCTCGTCGTTGTTGGCGATCGACAGGTCCAGGTCGCCGTCGCGGTCGTAGTCCGCCCAGGCCACGCCGTGGCTCGGGCCGTGCTCGAGGAGGTTCGCCGGGAGCGCGTTGTGGAAGCGGCCGCCCCCGGCGTTCATGAACAGGTGGTCCTCGACCGCGGCGATGCCGGACAGGTAGGAGGTCACCACCAGGTCGGGCAGGCCGTTGTGGTCCACGTCCCCCCAGACGGCCGAGGTGGAGTGGTAGTCGACCCCCAGCGTGGCCGGATCCGTCACGTCGGTGAAGGTGCCGTCGCCGTTGTTGCTCCACAGGATGTCCGGCCCGTAGGTGGCGACGAACAGGTCCAGGTCGCCGTCGTTGTCGAAGTCGGTCACGGCCGCGGCCACGCTGCCATATTCCGCCCCCCTGCCCGGGTGGTTCATGCCCAGCGCCGGGGCGACGTCCACGAAGGTGCCATCGCCCTCGTTGCGGTACAAGGCGTCCTCGTCGCCGTTCTGGTTGGACACGTGAACGTCCAGATCGCCGTCCCGGTCGTAGTCGAACCAGGCGACGCCGACGGTGCGGCGGGGGTCGCCCAGGCCCGACTCGGCGGTCACGTCGGTGAAGGTCCACGCGGGGCCGCCTCCCGCCGCTGAGCCGCTGGCGCCGTCCCGCGGAGCCCGGCTTTCGCCCGGCGCCCCGTCGTTCCGGAACATCCGGTTGGGCTGATCGCGCAACGCGACGAACAGGTCGAGGTCGCCGTCCCCGTCGTAGTCGATCCAGCTCGGCTGACGGCTGGTGCCCACCAGATCCACGCCCAGCCCGGCCGCGACGTCTACGAAACGACCCGCATCGTTGCGATAGAGCCGGTTGGGCGTGCCCTCCGCGACCGGGTACCCGACGTAGAGATCCGGATCGCCGTCGCCGTCGTAGTCACCCCACGCTCCGGCCCGTGTGTCCTCGACATCCGCAAGCCCCACCTCCGAGGCCACGTCGACGAAGTGCCCGCCCTCGTTCCGGTAGAGGCGGTTGGGCGTATAGCGCATCCCCACGAAGAGGTCCAGATCGCCGTCGCCGTCGTAGTCGGCCCAGGAATTGGTCTGCGCTCCGGGCGTCCCGAACAGCTCAGGCTGCACCCGGTCGAAGGCGACGGGAGCGGCGCCCGGCGCAGGGGTGCCGCAGGCCATCGCGCACAGGAGCGGGAAGAGGAAGCCCCGCAAGCCATGTGCGGAACGCGGCACGCCGTCTCCCGAACGCGGCAACGAATCTCCCGAACGCGGCAAGCCATCTCCCTTGTGCGGCAATCCATCTCGCGAAGGCAGCAGCCTATCTCCCGAACGAGTACGAGAAGTTGATGAGCGGGACGCAGCAGCCGCCGTCGCCGTCGGCGATGGCGCCCATGGCTCCGACCTCGGTGTTGAAGCGGTCCCCGATGATGCGGACTCCGCCGGACAGCACCACACCGACGGCGTCGGGAAGAACGTAGTTCTCCGTGATGAGCTTGATCCGGCGGCTGACCCGGGTTTCGCCGCCGAGCATGAACGCCGGCTCGTTGATGACGTCGCCCCCCGAATAGAAATAGCCGATCCCCGCGGACAGGGCCTCGTCCGTGTCACCGAACGTTCCCACCGCGTATGCGACCCCGACCACCTCGTTATCGAAGAAGAAGGCGAGCGTTCCGATGGATGCCTGTACCTCGGGTTGCCGGAGAATCTGCAGCTTCGGACCGAGGTAGAACGGCTCGAGCTCCCCGAAGAGAACGGGCGCCCCGCCGACGATCGTGAAACGGTCGGTGATCCCGACCGCGGCAAACGGAAGGACGACCACGTAGGTGCCGATGTACGACGCCCCGCGCTCGAGCGAGCGCCCGGTCGAGGTGAAGAACAGCCGTGTGCCGCCGGGATCCTCGGCCCAGAACTCGCCGTCGACGGCCTGGCCACGCGCCGGACGGACCCCCTCGATCCCGGTCCGTTCAACATCGAGGCGGGCACCGCCCACGGTCTCGAACACCACCCGCTCCTGGTCGACCTCCACGACGCGCGCGAAGATCACGGAGCCGTCCCCGAGCCGTACCTCGTAGATGGCGTCGCTGGGCGCGGGGATGTCGGGCGGGGTCTGGGCGTGGGCCAGGGTGGGGAGGAACACCGTGGCCACCAGGGCGGCAGCGGAGAGGAGAAGAGTGCCAACCAGCGACGTGGGCGATATCCGGCGCAAGCCGTGCATGTGGCTCCTTGTGGGCGGTCGATTCAGCGGGTCCGAGAATGTCTTGCGGAAGTACCCTGTGGCGGCAGAAATGGGGCCAATCCGGCCTGGCTCACTCCACCCCCGCCATCGCCTCGTCCACGCCTCCGTCCCGCCGCAGCTCCTCCAGGTCGTCCTGGTACTTGAGCAGCACGCCCAGCGTGCGGTTGACGGTCTCGCGGTCGAGCACCTGCCGGTCGAGGGCCATGAGGGCGCGCGCCCAGTCCAGGGTCTCGGCTACGCCAGGCCGCTTGAAGAGCTCCAGCTCGCGCACCCTGCGCACGAAGCCCACCACCTGGCCGCTCAGTTGCGCCGGGGCCTCCGGCACGCGTGACGCAAGAATCGCCATTTCCCGATCAGCGGTTGGATAGTCGATCCAGTGGTAGATGCAGCGGCGCTTGAGGGCGTCGTGGATCTCGCGGGTGCGGTTGGAGGTGATGACCACGATGGGGGGCTTGCGCGCCCGGATCGTGCCCAGCTCGGGGATGGTGATCTGGAAGTCGGCGAGCACCTCCAGGAGATACGCCTCGAAGGGCTCGTCGCTGCGGTCGAGTTCGTCGATGAGCAGTACGGGCGCGACCCCGCCGGGCGGATCCAGCGCCTGCAGGAGAGGACGCCGGATGAGGAACTCCTCGCCGAAGACGTCGCGTTCGGCGGCCGGCAGCGAACCCCCGGGACCGGAGGCGCTGTCGCGCGCACGCCCGTCCCGTCCCAGCTCCGCGGCCCGGATGTGGATCATCTGCTTCGCGAAGTTCCACTCGTACGCCGCCGCCGCCATGTCCAGCCCCTCGTAGCACTGGAGCCGCACGAGGGGCTTGCCCAGCGCGCCGGCCACCGACCGGGCCAGCTCGGTCTTGCCTACCCCGGCCTCTCCCTCCAGGAACAGCGGGCGGCCCAGTTCGAGCGCCAGAAAGAGCGCGGTTCCCAGGCTCGCATCCGCGACATACCCCTGGCTGCCGAGCAGCGTCACGGCCTCGTCCACGGACCGGGGAAGGGGTGCGGGACCGCCCTCCCCGTCGACCGAACGCGGCGAGGACGCAGGACCGCTCGCCTCCGCGCGGCCCCGCGCCCCCGTTTTTTCTTTCATCTGCCGGTTCGTCCGGCTCCGCTAGCCGCAGGCCTCCACGGCCCGCTTCGCCATCACCGTGACCAGGTGGGCCCGGTACTCGGCGCCCGCCACGTTGTCGGACAGAAGCCCGTCCGAAGACACGCTGATGCCCGCGACCGCATCGGCCGAGAAGTCGTCCGCCAGCGCGGCCTCCATCTCCGCCACGCGGAAGACGCCCGCGCCCGCGCCGGTCACCGCAACCCGCACGCCATCGGAGTCCCGGGCCACCATCACCCCGGCCACCGCGTACTTTGATGCCGGGTTCTCGAACTTCGCGTAGGCCGCCCCGTCCACGATCGGGAAGCACACGGCGGTGACCAGCTCATCGTCCTCCAGCGGCGTCTCGAACATCGACCCGAAGAAGTCGTCCGACGAGATCTTGCGCCGGTCGGTGATGATGGTCGCCCCCAGCCCGACGCACGCCGCCGGATAGTCCGCCGCCGGGTCGTTGTGGGCCACCGAGCCGCCGATGGTGCCACGGTTGCGCACCTGGGGATCGCCGATACGGCCGGCCATCGCCGCCAGCGCCGGGATGCGCTCCCGCACCACGCTCGACGCCGCCACCTGCGCGTGCGTGCAACAGGCTCCGATCTTCAGGCAGTGCCCGTGGTCCTCGATGTCGCTCAGTCCCGGCACGTTGCGCAGCGACACCAGGTCGCTCGGCGCCGCCATGGCCAGCTTCATGACCGGCAGCAGGCTCATGCCTCCCGCCAGCACCTTGCCGTCGTCCGCGCCCCTGAGGGCGCTCAGGACACCGTCAACCGAAGACGGTGCGTGATATTGGAAATCGTCCACGTTCGCCTCCGGTCAGTCCTGGGCCTGTGCGGCCTGAATCGCTTGCCAAACCCGCTCCGATGTGGCGGGCATCTCCATGTGGGTCACCCCCAATGGGCTCAGCGCGTCGACCACCGCGTTGATCACCGCGGGCGGAACGCCGATGGAGCCGACCTCGCCGACTCCCTTCACGCCCAGCGGATTGTGGGTGCAATGGGTCGTGTTGTGGTTGATGTTGAAGTTGGGCAGGTCGCCCGCGCGCGGCATGGTGTAGTTCATGTACGAACCGGTCACCAGCTGGCCTTCGTCATCGTACTCGCAGTGCTCCAGCAGCGCCTGTCCGATGCCGTGGGCCAGGCCCCCGTGCAACTGCCCGTTGACGATCATGGGGTTGATGATACGGCCCACGTCGTCGGCACCGGTCACCGCGACGAGCTCCACTTCGCCCGTCTCCGGGTCCACCTCCACCTCGGCGACGTGGGTGCCGGCCGGGAAGGTGAAGTTGAGGGGATCGTAGAACGCGGTCTCCTCAAGTCCGGGCTCGAGGCCCTCCGGATAGTTGTGAGGCACGTAGGCGGTCAGCGCGACCTCGCCGATGCTCTTCGAGCGGTCCGTCCCGGCCACCGTGAAGTTGCCGTCCGCGAACTCGATGTCCTCCTCGGAGGCTTCCAGAAGATGCGCCGCGATCTTCCTGCCCTTGGCGATGACCTTCTGGACCGCGTTGTAGATGGCGGTGCCGCCCACCGCCAGCGAGCGCGACCCGTAGGTGCCCATGCCGAAGGGGATGGCGTTGGTGTCGCCGTGCACCACGTCGACGGCCTCGAAGTCGACCCCCAGCGTCTCGGCGACGATCTGGGCGAAGGTGGTCTCATGCCCCTGGCCGTGGCTGTGGGTGCCGGTGAAGACCGACACCGAGCCCGTGGGATGCACGCGCACGCTGCCGACCTCGTACAGCCCGGCGCGCGCGCCCAGCGACCCCACCACCGCCGAGGGCGCGATGCCGCACGCCTCGATGAAGGTGGAGATGCCGATGCCGCGGAGCTTGCCGCGGCTGGCCGCCTCGTTACGGCGCGCCTCGAAGCCGTCCCAGTCCGACGCCTCGAGCGCCAGGTCGAGGGTCGCGTCGTAGTCGCCCTGGTCGTACTGGAGCGCGACCGGCGTCTGGTAGGGGAACTCGCGGATGAAGTTGCGGCGCCGGATGTCGACCCGGTCGATGCCGGTCGCGGCGGCGGCCTTGTCGACCAGGCGCTCGAGCAGGTAGGTGGCCTCGGGCCGCCCCGCCCCCCGCAGCGCGTCCACCGGCACGGTGTTGGTGAACACCCCCTCCACCTCGCAGTAGATGGCGGGGGTCGTGTACGGCCCCGCGAACAGGATGCCGTAGAGGTAGGTGGGCACGCAGGTCGCGAAGGTGGACAGGTACGCGCCCAGGTTGGCCTGGGTGGAGACCTTGAGGCCGACGAACCTGCCGTCCTCGTCGAACCCGAGGGTAGCCGTGCTGATGTGGTCGCGGCCCTGGGTGTCGGAAACGAACGCCTCCGAACGGTCGGACGTCCATTTCACCGGCCTCGCCAGCCGGCCCGCGGTCCAGGTGAGGATCGCCTCTTCCGCGTAGTGCGGAATCTTCGACCCGAAGCCGCCCCCGACATCGGGCGCCACGATGCGCAGCTTGTGCTCGGGGAGACCGAGCACGAAGGCGCCCAGCAGCAGCCGGATCAGGTGCGGGTTCTGGCTGGTGGTGTAGAGGGTGTACTCGCCGGTCGTCGGGTCGAAGTTGCCGATGGCCGCGCGCGGCTCGATCGCGTTGGGGACCAGCCGCTGGTTCACCACGTCGATGGAGACGGTGTGGGCTGCGCCGTCGATGGCGGCCTCCGCGGCCGCTCGGTCCCCCACCTCCCAGTCGTAGCACAGGTTGCCGGCGGCCTCGTCCCACACGAGCGGAGCGCCGTCCGCGCGGGCGGCCTCCAGCGAGGCGGCCGCGGGCAGCTCCTGGTAGTCGATGTCGATCAGGGCCGCCGCCTCGCGGGCCTGGTCGCGGGTCTCGGCGACCACGATGGCCACGATCTCGCCCACGTGGCGCACCTTGCCGATGGCCATGGCCGGGTGCTTCGGCTCCACCATGGGCGAGCCGTCCTTCGAGTGGATCAGCCACCCGGTCGGGATGCCGCCGACGTCCTCCATGTCGGGTCCGGTGAACACGGCTTGCACCCCCGGCGCCGCCTCCGCCGCGCTGGTGTCGACGCTCCCCAGGTTCGCGTGCGCGACCGTCGAGCGCAGCAGGTGGGCGTACAACTGCCCGGGCAGGTTGATGTCGTCGGTGTAGCGGCCGCGTCCGGTGAGGAAGCGCGCGTCCTCCTTGCGCTTCAGGCTCGCGCCGATGAAGCCGGTTCCGTTGCTTCCGTTGCCGCTCATGACCCACCTCCCATCGCGTCCGCGCCGGCCATGACGGCCTTGACGATGTTGTGGTAGCCGGTGCACCGGCAGAAGTTGCCGTCGAGCCAGTGCCGGACCTCACCCTCGCTCGGGCTCGGATTCCGGTTCACCAGGTCGATGGCGCTCATCACCATCCCGGGCGTGCAGAACCCGCACTGAAGCCCGTGGTGCTCCCGGAAGGCCTTCTGCATCGGATGCAGGTCCGCCCCGTTCGCGAGCCCTTCGATCGTGGTCACGTCCGCCCCGTCGGCGTCCACCGCGAGGCAGGTACAACTCTTCACGGACTGGCCGTTCATGTGAACGACACAGGCCCCGCACTGGCTGGTGTCGCACCCCACGTGAGTCCCGGTCAGCTGCAGCTTCTCGCGCAGAAAGTCGACCAGGAGGGTGCGGCCCTCGACATCCGCCGAGCGCGAAACCCCGTTCACCGTCATCGTTACCGCGGGCATCGATCCTCCTTTCGCAAGATGAGGATGCATCAACAAAAGCATCGATTAGTCAGATTCACGGGCGCCGTTCTGCCGTATCGACGCAACCGGTCCCGCCGAGTTTATCTAGGGTGTCGCCGCTGACGCAATCTTTGTTGCCGCGCCGCGCCGCCCTACCTTGGCGGCAGCTTGCTCCTTCGCCGGGGACGGGCGCTTCCCACGCTGGGCGGCGGGCCTCCCCCGGCCGGTGCAGGCCGTGGAACACCACTCCGAGGAGGACCGATGATCGCTCGACGAATGATGACCCTGACGCTCGTGGCGCTCGCGCTTGCGGCGGAGGCCCGCGCACAGGAACCGGCAGGGTGGCGTTCGGGCGAAGAGCTCGTCTTCCACACCTTCTCGATCGCGGCCATCGACCCCGCCACCGGAGAATCGGGGGTGGCGGTCACCACACGCAACGCGTGCGTGGGCAATGGCGTGCCATGGGTGCGCAAGGGCGTGGGCGCGGTGGCGACCCAGGCGGCGACCCGCACCGAATACGGCTACGAACTCCTCGACCTGATCGAGCAGGGCGTCTCCCCGGAGGACGCGCTCGCCCAGCGCCTGGCGGCAGACGAAAACGCGGCCCGGCGCCAGATCGGGGTGATCGGCGTGGACGGCCGCTCCGCCCAGCACACAGGGACGCGCAGCCAGTGGGCGGGCCATCGCGCGGGCCCCAACTACGTGGCGCAGGGCAATACCCTCGTCGGGCCGGAAGTCGTCGATGCCGTGGGCGAAAGCTTCGAGTCCAGCGAAGGGGCGGCCCGCCACCTAGCCGACCGGCTCATCGAGGCGCTGCAGGCCGGACACCTGGTGGGCGGGGATGCGCGCCACGGTGAAGCCCAGTCCGCCGCGGTCATCGTCGCCGATCCGCGCCCCGGCATGGCCCGCCGCGAGGACGGCCTCACCGTGCAGATCAACGTGTGCGAGCACGAGGACCCGCTCGCCGAGATGCGCCGCATTTACGACGCCATCTCCGAGACCCTGGGCTTCCGCATCCTCCAGCAGGAAATCGGCCGCGACGTCTATCAGCTCAAGCTCATGCTCCACGAGCTGGGCTACTACCGTCCCGGCGCCGCCGACGTATCGCCCCAGGATGACGACTGGAACGTCTACTCGCAGGATGCCGTGGATGCCGTGGACCGCTACCGGGCCGAGCAGGGATGGAGCACGACGGTCCCGGGGTATGTGGATGCGGCTACGATCGCCCGGCTTTGGAGCGACCTGGAGGAGGCAGGGACTGCCGGGGAGGTGCGCCGGCGGCTGCTGGAGGTGCAGCGGATCCGCAGATAGGCGGGGCTGCAATGGGCACCGATCATGGCCGCGATCACCCGGTGTGAGCCCGCGCGCACGGCGGCAGAGGCGTCGGTCGGGCCTTCGCGCGGAACTCGCCCGTTCCTCGCGCTTCCCTGCCTCGTCGTGGCCCTCTCGCTCTTCCCCCTGCCCGCCGCCGCCCAGCAGCCCGGCCTCTCCGGCTACTACCTGAACGTCGGCACGCACGTGCAGGAGAGCGTGCTCGGGCCGGCGGGCGCGTCGGACGTGCAGCGCCTGCGCCTCATGTGGAACGCATCGCCCGGGCCGCTGCGTCTCGACGCCGCGTACGAGCAAACCCTGACGTTACGTCAGGCCGGCGCGCCCGGCGCACAGCTCTTCACCGCTGCGGGGACGGTCTCCGGAGGCGACTGGCTCTCGCTGGACGGCGAACTCCACTCAGGCAAGCGCGCGGAATGGCGGCACCGGTTCGACCGGCTGAACCTGCGGGTGGACCTGGGTGCCAATGCCGACCTCACCGTCGGCCGGCAGCCGGTATCGTGGGCAACCACGCTCTTCCTCACGCCCGCCGACCCCTTCTCGCCCTTCGATCCCTCCGACCCCTTCCGCGAGTACCGCATCGGGGTGGACGCCGCGCGCCTGCGCTACTACCGGGGAACGTTCACGCAGTTCGAGGTGGTGGCACGCCCCGCGCGCAGCGGCGAACGCGAGACGCTCACCCTGGTCGCTCGCGCGAGCACCAACGCCGCGGGCTGGGATGTGGGGGGATGGGCGGGCGTCGTCCACGACACCTTCGGCGGTGCGGCCTTCCTGAGCGGAGCGCTGGGGTCGTGGGCGCTCCGGGCCGAAGCGGCCGCGCGTGACCTGGACGGCCGCACGGTCGCACGCGCCGCAATCGGGCTCGACCGCACCTTCCTCATCGCGGCCCGTGACCTCTACGTCGTCATCGAATACCAGCACGACGGCCTGGGCGCGACCTCCCCGGACGAACTCATCACCACCGCGACCAGCCGCGCCTTCGCGCAGAGCGAGATGCAGGTGCTCGGCCGCGACACGGGCGTGTTGCAGCTCTCGTACGCGCTGCACCCGCTTGTCTCGGCGAGCGCGCTGTGGCTCGGAAGCCTGCGCGACGGGTCGTTCCTCGTGTCCCCGGGCCTGAGTTACTCCGCGTCGGAGAGCCTTGCGCTCCGCCTGGGAGCGTTCTTCGGGGTCGGCGAGAATCCGGTGGCAGAGGCGCCGATCCCGATCCTCAGGTCCGAATACGGGGCCCTCCCCAGGGTGCTTTTCGTGTCGGCGAACTGGTTCTTCTAGCCTGATGGCCGGTCGCGCCGGCAGGGCGAAGCAGCGAGGCCAACTCCGACTCGCGTCGGAAGCCGCGGTAGACGGGTCAATCCCGGCGACACCTGCCGGCATCGCTCGCGTAGAGACCGCGGCCCAACGACATTTGCACGGGTCGTCCTCGGCACGCTTCCTCCTGACTCCGACATGAAGGCCCCATGAACCGATTCGGCCACTCTTCCCTCCCCGTCGTCACCCGCTCGGTCACCTTCCGCGACTTCGTGGTCTTCCAGGTCAAGCTGGCGCTGGACGGGGTCAAGGATGCGGTCCTGATGAGCCTGTCCATCGTCGCGATCGTGATCGACATGGTCGCCGGGGGTGGCAGACGTCCTCGGCGCTTCTACGCCGTCATCCGGCTGTGCTCGCGCTTCGACCGGTGGCTCAGGCTGCACAGCACGAAGGGTTTCGCCGAGACGGGGGAGATGCTCTGGCCGGACCAGCCCGGGACCGGCCCCGGAATCGGCGAGCGGCGCGTCCTGGGATCCGACGCCGACACCCTTATCGAGCGGGTCGAGGATCTGGCGCGGCGCGAGAGCAAGTCCGCGGAGCGCTGGCTGGACGATATGATCGAGCGCCAGGGCCGGGCCGGGGGGCGCGCGCGCAAGGCTCCGGGCCGGGAGGCGACGGACTACGACCGCGATCTCGAGGACTTTGACCGCGACCTCAGGTCGCGCGGGCGCTGAGACGACAGGCCCAGGCACCGGCGCGCGTCCCGTCCCCACATCTCTGGCGCACATCCCTTCATCGGGGCAGTTTGCGAGGAGAATCGGACCCATCCTCAGGAGACTGCGCCATGACCCGGAAGCACCTTCGCCTCGTTCTCGCCTGCATCTGTAGCACCGCGCCGGTCCTGCTCGGCCTGGCACCGGCGCCCATTTCCGCTCAACACGACGAACACGGGCCGGGTCCGGCCCCCGACGGCGACGAAGTCCTCCTCATTTCCTCCGCCCTCGGGCCCTACTCGCGCACCATCACCACCGACTCCGAAGCAGCCCAGGCGTACTTCGTGCAGGGCATGCAGCTCATGTACGCCTTCACGCCTTCGGACGCGAACCGCTCCTTCAAGGAAGCTCAGCGCCACGACCCCGAGTGCGCCATGTGCTACTTCGGCGAGGCGTGGTCGCTGGGCCGCTATCTGAACGGCGCCATGCTGCCCGAGGACGCCCCCACGGCCTACGCCGCCATCCACAAGGCCAAGGAGCTGGCCGCGGAATCGGGCACCGAAATCGAGCGGGCCCTCATCGACGCGATGATCGTCCGCTATGCGCCAGAGCACGAGGGCGACGAGCAGCGTCTGGAGCTGGACAAGGCCTACGCCGCGGCCATGGGGAAGGTTTGGGAGGCGCACCCAGACGACATCGAGGTGGGGACCTTCTACGGCGAGTCGCTCATGCTGCTCCAGCCCCGGCGCGGCTACTGGGACATCGAGAACCCCGAGGTGCAGAAGATCCACGAGGTGCTCGAGCAGACGCTCGCGCTCAACATCGCGCACCCGGGCGCCTGCCACCTCTACGTCCACGCGACCGAGCCCACCACCCGTCCCGGCAAGGCCGAGGCGTGCGCGGACCATCTCGGCCAGTCGATCCCGGGTGCGAGCCACATCCAGCACATGCCCTCGCACACCTACAACCGGATCGGGCGCTGGCACGACGCGGTGATCGCCAACACGCACGCGTGGCACTCCGACCAGAAGGCCAACCACGACCTGGGCTACGCCATCTACCCGTCGCACAACCTGCACATGCTGCTCTTCGCCGCATCGATGGCGGGCGAGGGCGCGGTCGCCATGCAGGCCTCGCGCAACTACGGCAAGCTGGTGTCGGGCGGCAACTTCTACGAGTCGCTCACCGGTGTCCGCTTCGGCTTCTGGGAGGATGTGCTGGCGATCGAGGAGCGGCCCGAGCAGCCGCTCTTCGCCGGCTTCTGGGACTTCGGACGCGGCTTCGCCCATCTGCGCATGGAGCGGCCCGACAGCGCCGCCTTCTACATGGAGCGGCTGAGGGAGGCGCGCGCCGCGCTCGACGACGAGGCGCCCTTCCGCGGGCACGCGGCGGTCGATCTCATCACGGTGGTGGGAGGGATCCTCGAGGGCGAGATGCTGTTCGCCGCAGGCGATGTCGACGGGGCCGTGCGCGTGCTCGAAGAAGCCATCGAGGTCGAGGACGGCCTCCGCTACGACGAGCCCGAGCCGCTCAACTTCGCGGCGCGCCACTGGCTGGGCGCCATCCTGAACGACGCCGGACGGCACGCGGAGGCGGAAGAGGTGTTCCGCGCGGCCCTTGAGGACCACCCCCACAACGGCTGGTCGCTCTTCGGGCTCGAGCGCGCGCTCCGCGCCCAGGGCCGGGACGCGGAGGCCGACGAGACGCTGGCCGAGCGCATGGACTACTGGGCCAACGCCGATGTCTGGCTGATGTCGGCGCGCTTCTAGATGACGGCGCGCTCCTGATGCACGACCGGACCGCGCTTCGGGTCGCCAGAGGGCTCATCCCTTCGGTGAGGGCGCGCAGGTGGGCGTTCGTCCTGGTTGCGCTCTGGACTGGCGCTCTGGCGGTCCTTGCGAGCCCGGCGAGCGCGCAGCGCTGGGGACGCGGCTGGTCCCGGCGCGCGCCCATGGCCAACCCGGGCGAGGCGGCCGAGTTCGGCTTCACCTTCTGCCGCATCGCCTACCGCAGCGTGCGCAGCGAGGCGCTCGGCCAGGGGTGGCGCACCGACTACCCCAACTCGGACGCCAACTTCGCCCTGCGCTTCTCGCAGCTCACCACCTCCGCGGTCAGCCGCTCCGAGGACGGCGAGCCCTTCTACGCGGTCGTGACTCTGGACGACGACCAGATCTTCCAGTGTCCCTTCGTCTTCATGTCGGATGTGGGGACGGTCGGCTTCGACGCCGACGAGATAGAGCGCCTCCGCACCTATCTTCTGAAGGGCGGCTTTCTCTACGTGGACGACTTCTGGGGCGACCGCGCCTGGCAGCACTGGGAGGAGACCATGCGCCAGGTGCTCCCCGATCACTTCATCCAGGACGTTCCGAGCGACCACCTGCTCCTGAACGGGCTGTACCAGGTGCGCGACGTGCCCCAGGTGCCCTCGATCCAGTACTGGTACCGGACCGGGCGGCAGGCGACATCGGAGCGCGGGTTCGAGAGCGCCGAAGTGCATTTTCGCGCGATCTTCGACGAGGATGGGCGGGCGATGGTGGTCATGACCCACAACACCGACATCGCGGACGGCTGGGAGCGGGAGGGCGAGGACGAGTCGTTCTTCTTCCGCTTCTCCCCGGAGTCGTACGCGCTCGGCATCAACATCGTGCTGTACGCGCTGACGCACTGATGATTGCTGATGATATAACTGATATCTACTGACATCTTATGACCTTCCCTCATCCCTGACATTCTGCCAACCGCACTCACCTCACTGTTTTCCCCGGACCCCGGGCGGTGGGCCATGACCAGACTGCGAACGACGGGTCTCGCGGCGGCGCCGGCGTTGGCCGCGCGGCTCGGCGCGATGTCGGCGACGGCCGGGCTGCTGGCTGCGGCGCCGGCGATGGCCGGGCTGCTGGGTGCTGCGCTGGTGGTGGCCGGGCCCCTCGCCGGGCAGGAGGCGGTGCGCCTGGTCCCGGAGCAGGTGGAGGCCGGGCGCGGGGTGTACGAGCGCTCATGCGCGGAGTGCCACCGCGCCGACCTGAGCGGCGACTTCGAGGCGCCCGAACTGGCCGGCCGGAACTTCCGCGCCGCCTGGCGGGGCGCACCGCTCGGCGAGCTGCTGGCGGTGGTGCGCGACATGCCCCCGGAGGAGCCCGGCACTCTGAGCGAGGCACAGTACCTCGCGGTGACCGCCTTCCTGCTCTCGGCGAACGGGGCAGCCGCCGACCAGGGCGCGCTCGCCGACGGACGGGCGATCGACGAGGTGCTCGCCGGGGCGGCCGCCGCGGGTTCCGGCGCTGCAGGCGCGGACGCCGCCTCCCCGGCCCAGGCCGCTGAGCGGGCCGGCGGCGACCCGGACGACCCGCCGGCTGCCGAAGCGGTCACCGCCGCCGACCGCCCCTACGTGCCCACCGGCGAGCTGGAACGCGCCACCGGCCTCACGACCGTGGAGGGCGCCATCGGCCCGCTTCCGCCGGTCACCGACGCGATGCTGCGCGACCCCGACCCCGCCGACTGGCTCATGTACCGGCGCACCTACGACGCGTGGGGGTACAGCCCGCTCGACCAGATCCGGCGCGAGAACGTCGCCGACCTCGAGCTGGCCTGGGTGTGGGCCATGGCCGACGGCGCCAACCAGCCCACCCCGCTGGTGCTCGACGGGATCATGTTCCTCACCAACCCGGGCAACATCATCCAGGCGCTCGACGCCGCCACCGGCGACCTGCTGTGGGAGTACCGGCGCCAGTTCCCCGACCACATCCGCCCGGGCGGCTTCAACCAGTTGCGCAACGTGGCGCTCTACGAGGACAAGGTGTTCCTGGCCACCAGAGACGCGAGCCTGGTCGCCCTCGACGCGCGCACCGGAAAGACGGTCTGGGACACCCAGGTCGCCGACCCCCGCAAGGGGTACGCCAGCGTCGCAGGCCCCCTCGTGGTGGAGGGGCTGGTCGTGAACGGCATGAACGGGTGCGGGCGCTTCTTCGAGGACAGCTGCTTCATCACCGCGCACGACGCCGACACCGGGGAGGAGGTGTGGCGCACCTACACCATCGCGCGCCCGGGCGAACCCGGCGGCGACACCTGGGGCGACCTGCCCCTCCATCTGCGGGGCGGCGGGGATGCGTGGACCACCGGCAGCTACGACCCGGCGCTCGGGCTCATCTACTGGGGGACCGCCCAGGCGAAGCCCTGGGTGCCGGCCAGCCGCGGCCTCACCGCCGCCGATGCGGCGCTCTACACCAGCTCCACCCTGGCCATGAACGCGGCCGACGGCTCGCTGGCCTGGTACCGGCAGCACGTCCCCGGCGAGGCGCTCGACCTGGACGAGTCCTTCGAGCAGTTGCTGGTGGACGTCGACGGCCGCCGGCTCCTCTTCGCCATCGGCAAGCACGGCATCTTCTGGAAGCTCGACCGCGAGACGGGCGAGTTCCTCCAGCACCGCGAGACCGTCTACCAGAACGTCTTCGACCACATCGACCCCAAGACCGGCGAGGTCACCTACCGCCAGGACATCATGAAAGCCGAAGTCGGCGAGTGGATCTCGGTCTGCCCCAGCACCGCGGGCGGCCATAACTGGCACGCGATGGCGTACAGTCCCGAGAACGGCCTGCTCGTCACCCCGCTCTCGCAGAGCTGCCTCGAGATCTCCGGCCGCGATATCGTCATGGAGGTCGGGTCGGGCGGCACGGGCGCCGACCGCGACTGGGCCGAAATGCCCGGCACCGACGGCCGTCTGGGCAAGCTGGCCGCGTACGACGTGCGCACCCTCGAGGAGGTCTGGAGCGTCGAGCAGCGCGCCTCCTTCCTCACCGCGGCGCTCACCACCGGCGGCGGCCTCGCGTTCGCCGGCGATGTGGACCGCTACTTCCGCGCCTACGACGTCGAGACCGGCGACGTGCTATGGGAGACCCGGCTGGGGACCTCGGTACAGGGCTTCCCCGTGACGTTCTCCGTCAGGGGCGAACAGTACCTCGCGGTCAGCACCGGCCTCGGCGGCGGCAGCCCCCGCATCGTCCCGCGCCTGCTGGCCCCGGAGATCCGCCATCCGGCGTCCGGGAACGCGCTGTACGTCTTCAAGCTGCGCGACTGATTCCGGTAGTCCGCGCCAAGCTCGAATCCGCGCCAGACTCTGGAATCCGCGCGCGTCTGCACTCGATCCCCTCACAAGCTCAAGTCCGGGCCTCCAGAGAGTCCTCCGCCGCCTCCCGCGCCGCCGCCTCGATCTCCCAGGGGATGGCTGAGTCGCGATAGAGGGCGGCCCCGTTCGACAGGATGGGACCCTTGCCCCTCGCCGGGACGCCCGGATGAACCGATGGGACCGGCGGCAGGTGTGCGGCCCGCGGCGCCGGTCTTCTCGGCGCGTCCACCAGCATCCTTCCCGTGGGCGTCAAGAACAGCACCGTCCCGTCGCCGTTCACGGATGCCTTCACCCGTCCCTCGTGAACCGCGCGGTGGTGCCGCCGGCAGAGCGGAGTTCGGATCTCCAGAATCACGTCAGGAAATCGTCTAAAGTCATACAGGACTGCACGATCTGCGTTTCCTACGGTTTGACTGGACCCTGCTGGACCGTGCCGTGAGAGCGGGAAAAACGGACTTGAGTGGCGGGACTCTCCCGCACATGCTGCCGCCTCTTCTTCGAGGTCCCGGAAACCTACCTCTGGTTGAGCTTTGAAAGCCGAGGTGGACCTGCCCCGGCGGTGGTTCAACAACCGCGACACCCCCTACATCGTCCGAGACGCGCTACGGCATCATGAACACCGACTCGCTGGAGGTACAGGAGGCTCGTCGCGTCGCTTGCGATCTTGTCCCAACCCCCTACATACTCGACGCACCGCCCGGTCCCCACCCGAGCAGTGCCGGGCCGGAATGTCGCTGGCATAGGAGGTTGTGCCGATGTTTTCCCGCCGTCTCTCTCTCCTAGCCCTCGTGTATCCCCTGATCCTCGTGTTGGCTGCTGCCACATCCCCGCTCAGCGCCCAAGATGCTGAACCCGGCGCGCAAGAGTGGCTGGAGGCTACGGCGTTCTGGCTGGGGTGGTATGTCGCTTCGCTGCTATGGATTCCGTGCGGACTTCTTGGCTTGTGGATATGGAAGGAGCATCCTCGGTGGCGAGGGTTCTTGCAGGGCGTTCTTGCGGGGAGTGTCTTCCTTCTACTGGTGAAGGTTTGGGGTGGGTAATGACTCACCGGGACCTCTCGGCCGCACTACGGGCGAAAGGGATACGATCAAGAACCTCAAGGCGGTACTCACGACGCTGGTGGTGCTCGCGTTCTTGGTGCTGGTGAGCGTCAGGGTGGTGCACGTTCCCCCCGTTAGCGGAACTTGGACACACGGGGAGCCGGGACAGTGGACCCATCTTCGGCTTGTGAAGGAGGAGCGTGAACCGGGACCCGGACCCCGGCGAGTGCTCGGAGATTTGTCCGGAGCCTTGAAGGAGGCCCTGACGCGGGACTCCAGTGCGATCCCCCTACACGTAGCCGGTTCTTGGGACAATCCGTACTTGGAGCTGGAGCTCGGCGGGGTCGACTACTACTACGAGGATGACCCTGGAGGCGTGTTGTGCTCCTTAGCGGGCGAGGTGGAAGGCGGCGGCGACCGGTCCATTCTGGCGGAGTGGTTCGTACGACGACGGCACTCGTACCGGTTCGTCGCCGTGATCCGGTGCCCGGAGGTGGAGCCGTTCCGCATGGTGTTTGAGAAGGTGGAAGAATGAGCCCGGACATGGTCCCGGGCGGCGCCCGGAGAGGTGTTTCGGAGGGGCGTGTCCCAGGGCTGGCTTGACCGCGCTAACTCGGACAAGTATCCATGTCAAACGGAAGCCGTTTTTCTTTGTAGAGACCTGCCTCGCGGCATCTCTCGCGACGGCTCGGTTGCGGTGTACGCTTCTCCCCGGCTCGATCATCCGTGAACGCTCCCCGCCGGACTGGGCGTCG
>JAJDYN010000026.1 GCA_022825135.1 Gemmatimonadota bacterium
TGCGGGCTCGGGCTCCGGCGCAGGAGCCGCGGGCGCGCGCCGACGCCGGCGGGGCTTGATGCCGGCCGCGGCATCCGCCGCGCGGCGAGCCGCCCGTTTCACCTGAAGTGGATAGCGCGCGTGGAACTGGCGCTTGGTCAGCTCGGCGATTCCGGCGTTGAGTTTGACCGCGCCCTCGCGCAGTTCGTCCACCGAAACGCCGGGATTGTCCTTCAACTGTCCCTCGACCCAGCTCATGACCTCGGCGTCCGTCGTTGTCTTGCTCCTGGCCGGAGCCGGGGCCGGGGTCGGAGCTGGAGCCGGGGCCTCCGCGGGCTCGGGTGCGGGCTCGGGTGCGGGTTCGGGTGCGGGCTCGGGTGCGGCTTCGGCGGCGGCTTCCGCGGCGGCCGCAGCCGCAGCCCTGCTGGCCCGCCGCTTCACCTGAAGCGGATAGCGCGCGTGGAACTGACGCTTGTTCAGTTCCGCCACATCGGGCTGTAGAATTTTCGCGCCCTCGAACAGCTCGTCTACCGTAACTTCCGGATTGTCCTGCAGTTGCTTCTCAACCCAACCCATAACTTCAACGTCGGTCGCGACCATCGATCAAATCTCCCTCATGTGACGATTGAAACAGCCAGGAAATCGGTTGCCAGTGCAAAGGATAAGGTCTGACAAAGTGGCGCGCAATATCCATCAGTGCTGATTCGAATATGATTCCGCAGCGCGCGGATGTCCCCGCGTCACCGGGTTCAGAAATCAATGACGACCTGGAGTCCGAAGGTTTCCTCGAAGAGGCCTTTTTTCTGATCCACGGTCCAGCGCTCCAGCAGCACGTCGCCGTCACAGTCGGCGCTCAGGTGAAGACTGCGCCCGTCCAGGGTGGCCGTGACCGAGCGGATCAGCTGACGGCGCTGCCGGTCCAGCCCGTCCACCAGGCGCAGGATCGCGCCCAGGTGGTCGACCAGCACACGATCCCCGGGGGCGAGCGACGCATATGACCGGTGATGCGACCTCGGATGGCTCTTGCGATGGTAGCGCGCGACGTTCCCCACAATTGCCATCTCGCGCGTCGAAAGGCCCGGTATTTCCGAGTTGCCGAGAATATAGAGCGTGTGCTTGTGGTGCTTTTTCATCGCGACGAACACGCCGATATCGTGCAGGATTGCCGCAACTTTCAGGAGGTGCCGCGCCTGGGACCCCTGTCCGTGCAGGGACTCGAGCTGGTCGAACACGCTGACCGCCAGCCTTGCGACATGGCGGCCGTGGGCCTCGTCGAACATGTACCGGCGCCCGAAGGATACCGCCGCCTGGGTGAGCTGTCTTTCCCGCCGGGTGTGGTTGGTGGCCCGGGAGTTCAGGTCCGCCATCAGGTCGAGCGTGACGCCCTCCTTCACTCCGATGTGCGGAACCAGGATCTCCCGGGTCCCCGTGAGCTCCGCCAGTCGCCTGAAGACGACTGCGGCGGGCAATATGACGTCCGCGCGGTCGTGCCTCAGCCCCAGTTGTTCGACGCGCTCCGAGTACGACAGCCGCGCGAGGAGCCCGATGGCGGAATCCAGACCCGAGACGGGCAGCCGGCTGACGCCGTCCTTGGCCTTGCCGGGCGCGGCCAGCGCGGCCAGTGCCTCGATGTTCCCTCCGCAGCCGATGAACCCGGTCGGCTGCCAGTACTGCGCGGGCGCCGGGATGTTCATGACCGCCACATACTCGGAGAGCAGTCGCTGAAACGCCCCGGGCTCGTCGCCGGGCTCGGCCAACCGCTCCAGCAGACGGACCGAGCCCATGGAGTGGGTTTCGCTCCAGAGCATGCCCGAGTCGTCCACCAGCGACAGCTCGACGCTGCCGCCGCCCAGGTCCACGAGCAGCCAGCGGCCGCCTTCCAGGCCGATGCGCGCCGCCACCGCCAGGTGCACCAGCCTCGCCTCCTCGGATCCGGTGATGGCCTTCAGCCGGATCCCGGTCTCGCGTGCGATCCTCTCGACGAGGAGAGGCCCGTTGCGCGCTTCGCGCACGGCGCTGGTCGCGACCGCCCGGTAGTGCTCGATGTCGAATTGCTTCAGGTATCCCCGGAAGCGCTGGAAGGCCTCGACCGTGGCGTCCATGGTCTCCGGGGCCAGTCGTCCGGTGAGGAAGACCTGGTGCCCCAGCCGAATCGGCACCCGCTCCGAATGGAGCGTCGTGTACCGGGCCGGCGAGGTGAACTCCACGGCCATGAACCGGATTCCGTTCGACCCCGTGTCGACGCACGCAAGCCGAACCGGGAATTCGACCGGTGCGTCCGGGCTGTTCTGATTCGTCATGGTCAGGGCGCCGGCCAGTCGTCGAGGAGGATCGCAATCACGCGGCCGGGCCCGTGGACGCCGGTCACCATGACCTGGCCGATGTCGGCCGACTTGCTGGGACCGGAGTGCAGCGCCAACGCGGCGCCACCGTCGTCGCGGCACGCAGCCAGCGCCTCGCCGAGGGTGCCGGCGACCGTACCGGAGTCCACCAGCACCACGTGCACCGGCGGGAGCAGCTGGGTGCGGCGCCCGTCCCGGCTGCTCAGCACCAGCGACCCGGACTGGGCGGCCGCCGCGCGCGCAACCGACACTCCCAGCGCGGCCTCCCGGGGCGGCCCCTCGGGCGCCGGCACCGCCAGGACCCTGGGAACGCCGGTCCCGTGGCTGACGCTATCGAACCGGGCGGCGAACGCGCGCAGCCACCGGCGCGCCGCGTCCGCGTCGGCGAAGCGGTGCACTTCGCCCCCGGCCGCCCGAAAGCAGTCCGCGAAGTGCTCCACCGGCGGCGGGGCATCGGGGGCCGCCGTATCCAGTGCGCCCGGATGAGGCACCGGGGGCCGATCCCGGAGCGCCTGCCGTACCCGGCCCAGGATCCGTTGCCTCACTCGATGCCCTCCCGCCAGAGCTCGCGGAAGGAGGTCGGCGACGGCTCCGGATCCGCGCGCACCTCGCGCCAGCCGCCCACCACCGGCAGGGGTACGCGGCGCACCGGTTCGGGGAGCGTGTGCAGCATGGCCCCGGCGGCCCGGTACAACCCTGGCCGGGTGGCGACCGCAGTCCACGCCCTCAGCAGCCCCGCCTTGGCGCGGGAATCCATCCCCGCCTCCACTGCCCGCCGGCGCCAACTCAGGAGCAGCTCGGGGATGGGGATGCGCACCGGGCAGGCCTCCTCGCAGGCACCGCACAGGCTGGACGCGAAGGGAAGCGGCATGGCCGCGTGCAGCCCGGCCAGCCCGGGGTTCAACACCGACCCTATGGGGCCCGAGTAGACGGCCCCGTAGGCGTGCCCGCCCGTCTGGCGGTAGACCGGGCAGGCGTTCAGGCAGGCGCCGCAACGCACGCAGCGGAGCGCCTCCCACGCCTCGGGGTCGGCGAGCACGTCGGTGCGGCCGTTGTCGACCAGCACCACGTGCACCTCCTCCGGGCCGTCGGGGTCGTCCGCGGTCCTGGGACCGTGGATCATGGAGACGTAGTTCCCCACCGGCTGCCCGGTCGCCGCCCGGGCCGTGAGCTGCAGGAACACCGCCAGGTCGCTCCAGCGCGGCAGCAGTTTCTCGATGCCCACCAGCGCCACGTGCACCGGCGGCGCCGAAGTCGTGAGCCGGATGTTGCCCTCGTTCTCGATGAGCGCCACGGTGCCCGTCTCCGCCACCAGGAAGTTCCCCCCGGTGATGCCCACGTCGGCCGCGAGAAAGGCCTCGCGCAGGATCAGCCGCGAGACCCCGGCCAGCTCGTCGGGCGTGGCGTCCAGCTCCGTCCCGTGAGTCTCGTGATACAGCCGGCGGATCTCGTCCAGGCTCAGGTGGATGGCCGGGCCGACGATGTGGCTGGGCGGCTGTTCGAGCAGCTGCAGGATGTACTCGCCGAGATCGGTCTCGAGCACGTCGACCCCCCGCTTCTCCAGCAGCTCGTTCACCTCGAGTTCCTCGGACAGCATGCTCTTGCCCTTGACCGCCCGCCGCGCCCCCCGGCGCTCGATGATGGCGGAGAGGATCCGGTGCACGTCCTCCTGCGACCCGGCCCAGTGAACGCGGGCGCCGTTGGCCTCCAGGCGTGCCTCGGCTTCCTCGAGATACCGGTCCAGGTGAGTCAGCAGGTGCGTCTTCACCCCTTCGGCCCAGACCCGCCATTCCTCCGCGGCCACCCCCGCGAACGCTGCCCGGCGGCGCGCGTCGAACGACAGCGTCGCCCCGGTCACCGAGGCGCGCACATCCCCGCCTTCGCGCGCCCGCTTGGGGTACTCCCGGCTATGAATCTGCACCGGCCGCCTCCCAGAGAACGTCTGCAAGATGGCGCACGGCGAGGTCTTGTCTGCGCTTGCGCATGCGGCTCGAGAGCTGGAGCAGGCAACCGCAGTCGGCGGAGGTCAGGAAGTCGACCTCGCCCGCCGCGGCGAGGGTGTCCAGCTTCCGGTCGGCCATCCCGGCGGACACCTGCGGGAAACTCACCGAAAACAGGCCCCCGAAGCCGCAGCATTCCTCCGCCGCCTCCCACGGGACCACTTCGGCCCCGGCGCTGGCCAGCAGTTCAAGCGGCTCCTCCCGGATCCCCAGCTCCCGCAGGGCGTGGCACCCGTGATGGTACGCGATCCGGCGTCCCTCCAGGCCGCGCCCGAGCTTCGTCACCCCGAGCACCCGCACCAGGAACTCCCCCAGCTCGAAGGTGCGCCCGGCGAGGTCGGCCGCCTGCCCGGACAGGTCGTCATCGTGGAAGAGATGGGCGTAGAAGCGCCGGAGCATGCAGGCGCAGCTCCCCGACGGAAGCACCACGTACTCGCTTTCGCGGAAGACCTCCAGGGTGTGCGCGGCCATGCGGCGCGCCTCGGCGTCCCGGCCCGCGTTGAAGGCCGGCTGCCCGCAGCAGGTCTGCGCCTCCGGAAAGTCCACCTCCACCCCCAGCTTGCGCAACAGCCGCACGGCCGAGGCGGCGGCATCGGCGTAGAAGTGGTCGCCCAGGCAGGTGACGAAGAGGGACGCGCGCACGGGGGCACGCGCGGGCGGCATCGGCCCGGATGCGGTGGTCGGCTGCTCGGACATGGATGTCGAGCGCTTCAGGCCCCGAACCCGGAACTGCGCACCAGGTCCAGGTCCTTGGTGACGATGAAGCCTTCGGCGCCGTCGACGCGCTCCAGCAGTTCGATGCCGTGGACGGGACCCAGCACCATGGCCGCGGTGGCGAGGGCGTCGGCGTCCATGGCGGACCGGGCCACCACCGTGGCCGCGCTGGCATGGCCGGGCGAGGAGCCCGTGCGCGGGTCGACGATGTGGTGATGGCGGAGGTCGGCGGTGTACGCCCGCATGTAGTCGCCCGAGGTGGCGACCCCCTGGTTGCGCACCTCGATGGTCCCCAGCACCGTCCCCGGCTCGCGCGGGTGCTCCACCCCCACCGGCCATCCCGCACCCGCCACCTCCCCCTCCCCGGCCGAGATGTCTCCGCCCCCGTCGGCCAGCACGCCCGCCGCGCCCGCGACCGTGACCTGCTCCACCACCTGGTCGAGGATGTATCCCTTCGCGATGCCGTCGAGCGAGACCGCCATACCCGGGCGCGCGAACGCGATCTGCCCCGCATCCGCGGCAACGTGCCGGTACCCCACCCGTGACATGGCGTCCTCCAGGGCATACTCCGCGGGCGGCGCGCCGGTCTCCGCGAAGCTGCTCCGGTACATCTCGATCAGCGGAGGCACGGTGGGGTCGAAGGCGCCCCCGGTCAGCTCGGCGAAGTGGAGGGCGCGGCGCACCACCGTCACCAGCTCGGCCGGCGGGTCGTCCAGCACCCCGTCCCGGTTGAGGCGGGACACAGGCGTGTTGGGCCGGTAGCCGCTGAAGACCGCCTCCGCCCGATCGATCTCGTCGAAGGCGGCGCCGGCCAGCTCGCGCGCCCTCGCGGCCTCCGGGTGCACCACGGTGACGTGGACCAGCGTGCCCATGCGGGTTCGGGTGTCGCTCGCGCTGTGAAGCCCCGCCCGGCGCAGGACCGCCGCCGTGAGTCCGCCGCCCATCGCCAGCAGCAGCCCTGCCGCCCCGCCGATCCGGAGCGCCTTGCGCCGCGATACGCCCTCAGCCACCGGTCCACCCTCAGACACCGGGCCGGGCTCAGCCACCGGACCGGGCTCAGACACCGGCCCGGACTCAGACACCGGCCTCGGTCCGGGCACCGCCCCCGATCCCGGCCCCAGGCGCCACCTTCAACTGAACCAGCCGCCGGCGCACGTCGTCGATGTCGTGGCGGCAGACGCCGGCCTGCTCGATCAGCTTCGCCTCGCAGACGTTGCAGCGCACGCACTCGCGAAAGTCGATGCGCGGTCCCTCGATGGCCCCCGTGGGACAGGCCTGCTCGCACACCTTGCAGTGGTCGCAGTGCTCCACCCTGCGGATGCGGAAGGGCGACACCGTGGAGGCCACCGCGAGCGCCGCGCCCAGCGGGCAGGCGTAGCGGCAGTAGAAGCGGGGCACGATCGCCGAGGCGATCAGGATCCCCCCGGCGATCGCCCACAGGACGATGGACGAACTCAGGAAGAAGACGGTGCCGAAGGGTTCGAAGAAGGAAAAGATGCTGGCCCGGCTCCCCGCCAGCGCCGGAAGCAGGATGGCCGCCAGGCACGCGTACTTGACCAGGTACAGGCGCTTGTGCAGGGCGCGCGGCAGTTCCCGCTTGAACTTCCTCGGAACCACCTTCTCCAGGAGGTCCTGCAGGACCCCGAACGGGCACAGGAACCCGCAGAAGACGCGCCCCACCAGCAGCGTGGTCACCACCGTGAAGACCACGAACAGGAGCAGCGGGATGTCCTCCAGGAACACCGCCGGCCCCACGGAGATGACCGCGGTGATGTGCGACACCGAGAGGAAACCGCCGTCGAACCACCCCAGGTACAGGAAGGTCGCCGCCAGGGCCACCCAGCGCAGCCGGTCGCGCTTCAGGAAGAAGGCCACCGTGACCAGCGCCAGCAGGCCCAGCATCCACGCGACCTCGGCGGGCGAGGTGCGCGCCAGCGTGCGCTCGAGGACGGTCTGTTCCTCGGCGAGGGAGAAATCGAGGTCCGGCGGGGCTGCCGGCTGGACCGGCGCGGGAGGATTCTCTTCGGCCTCGGACGGGTTCGCGGGTGGCGCGGGGTCGGCCGCGGGATCGTCGGCTGCCTCCGTCGGGTCGACAGGCACCGGCGCAGCCGTGGGGTCGTCAAGGGATGCGGGTTCGCCCGCGGCAACTGCTTCGGCGCCGGCGGCATCGGCCGCAATGCCCGGATCGTCCGCGGCAGCCTCCACGGCAGCTTCTTCTTCCGGCGCCGGAGCATCCTCGCGCGCATCGTCCGCCAACCCGCCGGCCTCCGCCGGATCTTCCGGCAGCCGGGAGGGGGCCGGTGGCGGCTCGCCCGCGGCAGTCTCCGGCTCATCCGCGGCGATGCCCGACACGACGGGTTCCGCGACCCCTGCGGGATCGATCGCGTCGGCCACGGGCGAAGCCGGATCCGGATCCTCCCCGGCAGGCGCATCTTCCGCCGGAGGCGCATCCTCCGCGACGATTCTCTCCGCGACCCGCGGGGGCGGATACGCGGTCGTGTAGAGACCCATGCCCGGGCGGAGATCGAAATGGATGTCGAAGGCCTGCTCGACGTCGAGCGAACCCGGCACGGCCATCACCCCGACGTTGCGGAACTGCCCCTGGACCATCCCGCTGCGCGGCTCGCCCAGCATGACGACGTCCGGGTTGTCCATGTCGATGGTGTCGGCGCCCTGCACCAGCGAGAGCGTGCGCGGATAGAAGAGGAGGGCGAGCGCGCCATCGACGCCCACGAGCATCAGTGGGTCATCCAACACCCGCTCCCCGAGCTGCTCCGCCACCTCGCCGAACCCGGTCCTCCCAACCAGCATCTCGCCGACGGAATCGCTGCGGATGTGCGCGAACGAGAGCACGATGCGGGTGACGTTGTTTTCGAGCACATGGATCTGCGGCACCAGCTCGCCCGCGACCATATCGGACCAGGACAGCTCGTCCAGCTCCTCCATGCCGATGGTCAGGAGCGAGCCGCCGGACTCGGCGGACGGGCGGGTGGCCAGGTAGTTGGCGTACACCCGGCGGGCGGAGGCGCGGATGCCGCGCGACATGGCCGAGACCGAGATCGTCGCCCGCGACACCACGCGCACATCGCGCTTGGCGCGGAAGGGGTCGGAGATGGACTTGCCCGTGAACTGGGCCTCGTAGCCCGGGGTGCGCAGGAAGTCGCCGCGGGTGCGGATGTAGGACTCCACGTAGTGGGTGACGCGCACGCCGGTGAGGGTCCCTTCCCGGTCCATTCCCACCAGCACCTCGATGGGACCGTTGTAGCCGAGTTCCTCCGGGGGCACGTCGGATGTCAGGAAGGCGTATCCGACGAGAGCTTCGTCGGACGGGGCGTCGGCCGCGTATCCGACGATCACCCGCGGGTCGCCGTCCCGCACCTCGAAGGAGGTAGCGCCCGGCAGGACCTCCTCGACGAGGCTTTGCGGGAACGGGAAGTCGTCCAGGCCCTGCTGGGCGAAGGCAGGAGCGGGCGCGAGAATGCTCACGATCACCGCGACCGCGAGGAACCGTGCCCTCGGTGTCACCCACACTGCCGCGCCGCCCCTGACCCGAGCAGGCGCCCCGCGGGACGCCCTGGCCCGTGCGATCGCGCCGACCCGCACCGCCGTCCCTCCTTCCGGCGCGTCAGGCATCCACGCGCGCGAGCCGGAGTGCGTTGGCCGTCACCAGCAGCGAGACCCCCACGTCCCCCACCAGGACCGCCGTGATCAGCGTGACCATGCCGAGCGGCACGCCCACCACCAGAACGAGCTTCACCAGCAGGGCGGTCGCGATGTTCTGGCGGATGACCGCCCGCGACTTGCGCGACAGCCGGAACAGGTAGGGCAGCCGGGTGAGGTCGTCGCCCATCAGCGCCACGTCCGCGCTGTCGATGGCGGCGTCGCTCCCGGCGGCTCCCATGGCGATGCCCACCGAGGCGGCCGCGAGCGAGGGCGCGTCGTTCACGCCGTCGCCCACCATCGCGACCCGGCCGTGCTCCCGCTCCAGCGCCTTGAGGGCGTCCACTTTCTCGTGCGGGAGCAGCCGCGCCTTCACCTCGTCCACCCCGGTCTCCCCTGCAACCCGGCGGCCGGTCGCGGCGTCGTCGCCGGTCAGCATCACGACGGGCCGGATGCCCATGGCGTGCAGCCCCCCCACCGCCACCCGCGCCTGCTTGCGGGCCCGGTTCTCCAGGGAGATCCACCCCAGCGGCCCGTCCTCGTCCGCCACGGCCACCACCGTTCGGCCGTCGCCGGCCATGCCCTCGGGTGCTTCGCCGAGCCCCAGGGTCGCCGGCTTGCCGACGAAGTGGCGCACGCCGTCCAGGCGGGCCGTGACGCCCTCGCCCCGGCGGGTGGAGAAGTCGCGCACGGCGTAGTGGGAGTAGATGTCGCGCCTGACCGCCTCCTCGTGGATCGCGCGCGCGATCGGGTGCTCCGAGCGGGCCTCCACCGCGGACGCGCGCGCCAGCACCGTGGCGGGTGGCGCCCCCCGGGTCGAGCGCACCTCGCGCACCTCCAGGTGCCCCACCGTGAGCGTGCCGGTCTTGTCCATCGCCATGGCCCGCACGCCGCTCATCGCCTCCAGGTAGACCCCGCCCTTGATCAGCACCCCGCGGCGCGCTGCGGCCGTGATGCCGCTCACGACCGCGACCGGCGTGGAGATCACCAGCGCGCAGGGACACGCGATCACCAGCAGCGTGAGCCCCCGCACCAGCCAGGTGATGAAGTCCGCGCCCGCGAGCGTCGGCACCGCCACCACCAGCACGGCCGCGACGGTGATCGCCGGCGTGTACCAGCGCGCAAACCGGGTCACCACCCGCTCCGTCTTCGCCTTCTCCGCCCCCGCCCGCTCCACCAGCTCCACGATGCGCGCGAGCGAACTCGAGTCGGCGGGCTTCTCCGTGCGGATGTGCATGAAGCCGTCGCGGGTGATGGTGCCGGCGAAGACCGGGTCGCCGGGGTCCTTCTCCACCGGGAGCGATTCCCCGGTGAGCGGCGACTCGTCCACCGCCGAGCCCCCCTCCACCACGCTGCCGTCGACCGGAATGCGCTCGCCGGGCCGCACCACCACCACATCCCCGACCGCGACCTCGGAGGCGCGCACCGTCTCCTCCACCCCGCCGCGCAGCACCACGGCCGTCTTGGGTGCGAGGTCCATCAGCGACTCCATCGACGCCCGCGCGCGATCGACCGCGTAGCTCTCGAGCAGCTCGGCGGTCGAGAACAGGAAGGCGATGGCGGCGGCCTCCAGGTACTCCCCGATCGCGACCGCCCCGAGGATCGCCACCGTCATGAGGAAGTTCATGTCCAGCGAGAGCTCGCGCGCGGCGCGGAACCCGTCCGGCATGAACCTCCAACCGCCCACCAGGGCCGACGCGACGAACAGCAGCGAAGGAATCCGCACCTCGTTCAGCGGCAGCGTGAACAGCAGCGGACCCGCCCCGGCCAACTGCAGCGCGAGCCCGACCGCGAACAGCGCCGCCGACGCGTACGTGATGCGCGCGTCCCGCGTCGCCCAGGTCGCGGTGGCGCGCTCCCGCCGGGCGCCGGTGTCCGGCTCGGCCAGGTGCCCGAGGCGCCCGATCGCGCGCCGCACCTCGTCGGCCGCCAGCCGGCCGGGATCGACCTCCACGGTCACGGTGCGGCCCACCAGGTTGGCCCCCACCCCCATCACCCCGTCGACCTTGCGCAGTCCGTCCTCGATGCGGGTCACGCAATGCGAGCAGTCCATGTCCCGCACGCGGAACCGGACGGCGGTCGCGGCGTCCCCGGCCATCGCGGCGCCCCCGGCCACCGCGGTGCCTCCTCCGTCCCCGTCCAGCATCACGCCGCCCCGCCCCACGACCATTGCCGCCCGGCTAGACCGCCGCCGCCACCGGCTCGCGGTTCGCCGCGCCCGGATAGGGCGACTCCAGCCGGTACTCCGGCCGCGCGTCCAGGAAGGCGGCTACCCGGCCCTCCCGGGTCACCGCTTCGGCGATGAAGTCCAGCGCCTCCTGCAGGCGCTCGTCGGAGGCCGCGCAACTGAAGCGCAGGAACCCGGCCCCGGCGTCTCCGAAGCACTCCCCGCCCAGGCAGGCGACCCCGAAGTCGTCGTCCGCCCCCTCGAGCAGGTACATCGCCAGGCCGTGGCTGGTGATGCCGAGCCGGTTGCACACCGGCGCCACCTTCGGGAAGACGTAGAACGTCGCGTGCGGATCAAGCGACGAGAACCCCTCGATCCGGTTGAGCCCCTCCGTCAGGAGCTCCACCTTGCGGCGGAACCGGCGCATGGCGGCCTCGCGCTCGGCCCCGTCCCGCTCGAGCGCCGCCACGCCCGCCAGTTGAATGAAGGGCGGCGCGCACGAGACGCTCGTGTTGATCATCTTGCCGATGGCCTCGACGGTCTCGGGCGCCGACACCGCGAACCCCAGCCGCCAGCCGCCCATGCTGTACGACTTGCTGAAGGTGTAGGCGGCCACCGAGCGCTCCATCATCCCGGGCTGCGCCAGCGGCGACACATGCTTCCCCTTCCACACCATGTGGCAGTAGGGCTCGTCGCTGAAGACGGCGACGCGCGTGCCCCGAACCAGCTCCGCGATGCCGCGAAAATCCTCCTCCGTGGCCACGCCCCCGGTGGGATTGTGGGGCGAATTCAGGAAGATGGCCCTGGGCCGGGGATCCTCGGCGAGAAAGCGCTCGACCGCTGCCAGGCTCGGGCGGAAGGCGTCCTCCTGGCGAAGCGGCGTGAACACCGGGCGTCCCCCGCGCCTGAGGATGTTGGGCACGTAGGTCGGGAAGTACGGGCTGAAGACCAGGACCCCGTCCCCCGGATCCACGAACGCCTCGCAGAAATACTGCTCGAAGACCTTGGTGCCGGTGGCGATAACGACATTCTCGCGCCCCGCGGGCACACCGAACTCGTCGCGCATGTAGCGGGCCGCCGCGTCGCGCAGCTCCGGCAGCCCCAGAGAGGCGCAGTAGCGCGTCTGTCCCGCGGCGATGGCTTCCCTTCCCGCCTCGGCCGCCGCGCTCGTGGTCGCAAACGGGCTGTCGCCGATCTCGAGCTCGACGACGTCCTTCCCCTCGGACTGAAGCCGCTTGGCGACCGCCAGCACGGTAAAGGCGGCCTCCGCCGTCAGCGACCGCGCGAACCCGCTCAGTTCCATGGCCACTCGTCAATTCTCCGTTTGTCGTTGCGTGGGAGCGAGATGGCAGCGGCGTCATTCGCGGGAGTCACTCGCAGAACGTGATTCGCAGCGCTGCCCGGACCGGAATGATAGGCGACCCTCCCTGCCAACCGGAAGGGTAGGCGCCGGTTGCGCTGGCCGCCAGACCGGGAAGCGGGGCGACGTGATGCAGAACCGCAGCGGCAACTCAACGGCCAACGTCGTCTTCCACGAGCCCCTCTGCAGCGTGTTGCATATCGGCAGATGCAACAAATTGTTGCCTTTTCGAAAATGCAACACCGTGCAGAGGGGGTGGACGGTCATGTAGCGGCCGCCGCGCAACTCACTCGTCGACCCACCTGCCTCCAGTCGTCGAACCGCACGCCCACTCACCCGCCGCATCGCGCACTCCCACCCATCGAACGGCGCGGGCCCGCCTTGCCCATACCCCGCCCCATCTTCATCTTGCGATGCTCGCTCCGGTGTGCGAGACGATGAACATCTGTTTGGAAGGGGGACGCGGAAGATGACTGGACAGGACCGTCAATCACGGACGTCGGCCACGCGCGCTTGGTGCTGGCTGGCCCTCATTTCGCTCGCGGCGGGCGCCTGCGCCCAGACCTCTGATGCGGGCCCGGCCGGAAGCGTGGTCACCGAGGGCGACTGGGCCTACATCGGCGGCAACGCCGGCAGCCAGCGCTACACGGAACTCACGCAGATCAACCCCGGCAACTTCGACCAGCTCGAGGTGGACTGGATCTGGGACGGCTCCGCGTATCCCAATGTTAACGCGCGCGCGACCCCCATCTACGTCAACGGCAAGCTGATCAGCGTAGCCGGCGACAAGCGCCACGTGATCGCCACCGACCCGGCATCCGGCGAGGTGCTCTGGGACTGGGTGGAGCCCGAGACCTTCCGCTGGGAGTATTCGATGCGGAAGAACCACGGCAAGGGCGTCGCGTACGCGAACGTCGACGGCCGCGACATCGTCTACGTGGTCACGCCCGCCTTCTTCCTGCACGCGCTCGACGCCGAGACCGGCGAGCCCATCGAGGGCTTCGGGGGTTCGGTGGACATCGAGGGCTTCCCAAAGACCGGGACCGTGGATCTGCTCGACGACCTGGGCCACGAGCACGACGACTACATGGGCGTCCCGCTCGAGAAGGGCTACATCACCAGCTCTTCCCCGGCCATCGTGGTCAACGGCGTGATCATCGTCGGCAACTCCGCCGAGCAGGGGTACAACCAGTCGCGCCAGGAGAACATTCCGGGCGACATCCTCGCCTACGACGCGCGCACCGGCGCGTTCCTGTGGAAGTTCGACGTGATCCCCGGGCCCGGCGAGTTCGGGCACGAGACCTGGGAGAACGACGCCTGGGAGTGGACCGGGGACATCTCCTCGTGGGCGCCGCTCTCGGCGGATCCCGAGCTGGGCCTCGTCTACATCCCCACCAACGGGGCCACGCAGGACTTCTATGGCGGCTTCCGCCCCGGCGACAACCTGTTCAGCACCAGCCTGATCGCGCTGGACGTGCAGACCGGCGAGCGGGTGTGGCACTACCAGCTGGTCCGTCACGACATCTGGAACTACGACACCTCCACCGCGCCCATCCTGGTGGACGTGACCGTGGACGGGGAGGACATCCCCGCGGTGGTGCAAATCACCAAGCAGTCCTTCGCCTACGCCTTCAACCGCGCGACCGGCGAGCCCATCTGGCCCATCGAGGACAAGCCGGTGCCGAAGTCGAAGGTGCCGGGCGAGAAGCTGGCCGAGACGCAGCCGCATCCGACCTGGCCCCTTCCGTACGACATGCAGGGTCTGAGCGTGGACGACCTGGTCGACTTCACGCCCGAGCTGCGCCAGGCCGCGCTCGACCTGCTCGAGCCCTACGACTGGGGTCCGTTCTTCCAGCCCCCGCTGCACCGCGACAACGACGAGGGCAAGCTGGGCTCGATCTGGTGCCCCGGCGACGTGGGCGGCACCAACATCGACGGCACGCCCGCGGTGGATCCCGAGAGCGGAGTCATCTTCGTGACCTCACAGAAGGGATGCTCGTCGCGGCTGGTGGTGCCCGGCCACGAGGTCGACGAGAGGGTGGAGGCACCCACCGGCACGACCATCAACGACTTCGCGGTGTTGGGCGGCGCGCGCATCGGGCGCGTGCAGGGCCTGCCGATGTACAAGCCCCCGTACAGCAAGATCACCGCGATCGACATGAACACCGGCGAGCACCTCTGGTGGATCCCGGTGGGCGACACCCCGAACAACGTGCTCAATCATCCCGCGCTGGAAGGGATCGATATCCCGAACACGGGGACCGGGCGGCAGGCCGCGCAGATCGTGACCCCGGACATGCTCTTGTACACGGGCAACGCAAGCGACAACACCCCCATGCTGTACGCCGTCGACAAGGCGACGGGCGAGCGGCTGGGTGAAGTCGAACTCCCGGGCAACGCGCGCTACGGCATGATGACGTACATGCACGAAGGCAAGCAGCGGGTCGTGATCCAGGCGCCGAACATGCTGATGGCGATGAGTCTGCCGTAGGAAAAACGGGCGTCGCCGGAGGACGAGGAAGCGTGGCGTGACCTCTGAGGGGCAGTCCCTGGGCAACCGCATCCTCCGGTTCGGGCCGACCCGCATTGTTCTGGCCACGCTGGCCATCGTTGCGGCCATCCTCGTGGTCCAACTCGTGGTCGGTGGTCTGCACGAGATCCTGGGCTTTGGACCGCTGGGCCAGGACACGCTCCAGTACGTCATCCCGATGGTGGTTGCGGTCCACTTCGCGTACATCGGCTACGTCCGACTCGTGGAGCGGCGCCGGGCCGAAGAGCTGTCCGGCAGGGGCGCTGTGCGCGAGACCGGCGCGGGGGTCGCGGTCGGTGCGGGTCTGCTCATGGCGACCATCGGCGCCATCGCGGCGCTGGGATACTACCAGGTGACCGGGTCCAACCCCGTGAGCGCCGTGGTGCCCACGTTCGCCATGGCCGTGGCCGCCGGATACGCGGAGGAGGTGCTGTTCCGCGGCGTGCTCTTCCGCATCATCGAGGAGAGCCTCGGCACCTGGATCGCCCTGGCGCTGACCTCGCTCATGTTCGGGTTCGCGCACATGATGAACCCCAACGCGACGCTGTTCAGCTCGTTCGCGATCGCCATGGAGGCGGGTGTGCTGCTCGGCGCCGCCTACGTCCTCACCCGGCGGCTCTGGCTCGCGGTCGGCATCCACTTCGCCTGGAACTTCACCCAGGGCGGCATCTTCGGCGGCCGGGTCTCCGGGCTCACGATGGATGGGCTGCTCGAGTCGGAGCTGAGCGGCCCCACGTTGCTCTCAGGCGGGGAGTTCGGGGTGGAGGCGTCGATCTTCGCGCTGGCGCTGGGGGTGGCGACGGGGGTCTGGTTCCTGGTCCGGGCCGGCCGCAAGGGCCACTTCATCGCGCCGTTCTGGAGGAGGGGGTAGGGTTGGACAACGCTGGGTTGGCGGGTACAAGCACGGAGTTGTAGACTAGCGTAGATACCCGCCGGCAGCGTGCTGTCGGCTCAAGGGCTGCTCCTCCGGGGTGGCCCTTGCTTTTTTGGAGTTGCCGTTTTGCTGATCCACTAACCGGAAACGTTCTGAACGCCGATCACGCCGCACCCGACCCGGGCACCCGCGGCACCGGTCGGCTGGGTCGTGAAATCATCCGCGCCCGCGTGGACGATGACGCCACGCCCAAGGATGGTGTGGTCTCCCTGCAGCGTGACGACGGCGTCCAGCCGGTTCATCGTGGCGTGGCCGCTCGCGTTCGCCGTGATGTTCCCGAGATCGCCGACGTGCCGCACCGCCGCCTCCGGGCCCCCGTGGTCGCTGCCCGTCGGGTTGAAGTGGCCGCCCGCCGTCTTGCCGTCGCCACCGGAACAGTCTCCGAACTCGTGGATGTGGAACCCATGGTCGCCCGGGGACAGGCCGATCACATTGGCCACGATGCGAACCCGGCCGCTCTCCTTCGTGAACGTGACCGTACCGTAGACGGAGTTGCCCGTGGTGGGGTGAATGACCGCCACCGCCGTGTCGGTCTTGGGCCCAAGCAGCGTCTCGGTGCAGCCCGTCCAGGTCAGGACAACGGTCGCAAGCGCCGCGAAGCGCCCGGCGATCCGAAGGAGACGCGCGCGCCGACGGTGGCTCTGCGGGTCGATGTCACGACAGCGAATCATGGCCGACATGTCTCCCATCCTCCGTTCATGTTTTGTCGGACAACCAGAAGATTTTGTCGCATCTTACGATGCCTCCCCCACGCGCTTCAAGCTGGGGGCGTTGGAACCGGCCACCTCGCCAGCTGTCACCCATTCGGAGAGGATGCCGCGGAGGGAGAGATCGCGTTTCATGGGGTCCTCATCGCCGAGGGTTGGCGGGAGCGAGACCGATGTGTCCCGTCAGTTGCAGACGTTGGCCGCCCGCTACGCGATCGTACGCGGTGGCTACTTCGAGCAGCCGGCCGCCCAGCCGGGCCCGGTACGCGCCGCGCACGTCCATCGTCCAGCCCGCGGGGAGGGCGTCCGGTCCCGGCGTCATGCCTGGCGCGCGGTCCTGCCAGAGCACGAAGCCACCTCTGGTCTGGCCGCCCCAGCGGGGGGACGCGGACAGCGAGAATCCGTCCTCCTCGCGAGCGCCCACCGTGAGGGTCAGGCCGGCGCCGCTCTCGCCGTAGCGGGTGGCCGAATGGAAGGCGAGCCACCGCCCCTGGACGTCGAGGCCGACGTGGCCGATCTGCGTGCGCAGTCCGCCGGAGAGCTCCAGGCCGCGTCCGGTCGGGCCGTCGCCGCCGTCATGCCGCACGTGCACGGCGCCGGAGGGGGCGAGTCCCGCTTCGCCGACCCGCATCTCGCTTCGCAGGTCGAGGCCGAGGCGGGCCTGGTGCACGCGCCCGCGCAGGTCGTCGATCGTCTCCGTTCCCTCGCCGGTCGACAGGCTGGCCCACCCCGCGTCGGCTCTCAGCCCGAACGCGACCGCGCCGCCCGCCGGTCCCAGCCGCCGCCGGAAGTCGACGAGCCCCATGGCGAGGTCCAGCGGGCTCGTGCCGACGCGGCCGGCCGCGACCCTTTCATTCCGGGCTTCGCCGGTGCCGGCGCCAAATGTCGTCCAGACGGCGGTGGCCCCCCGGGACCAGCGCAGGTACGGATGCACCGACGTCATCGAGGTGCTCAGCCGGCCACTCGCCGCGCCGGCGTTCCAGTCACTCGCGCCGTGGCTGCGGCCCAGCGCGACGCCGAAGAGCCAGCTCGCCAGCTGTGCGTCGATCCCCAGGTAGCGGACGCTCAGGTCTCCGTCGTAGTCCCCGGAGATTCCGGCCGGCCCGGACCCGGATTCGTCGGCGCCGCCGTCGAAGCGCTGCACGTCCGTCTGACCCCACAGCGACCACGCGATTCCGGGGCGTGCCGAGTCGGCGGACTGGCCTCCCCAGGCAAACGTGAAGTCGGTGCTGGCGATTCCGGCAGGAGCGCGGATCTGGTTGAGCGGGTTCGAAACGCCCGGAGGGGCGAGGTCCGACAATGAGAGGTCAGTGCCCGGAGCGACTCCCGACAGCGGGAGGTCAGTGCCGGGAGCGGGCCGTGGATCGGGCAGCCATCCCGTCACGATCTGCTTCGCCGCGTCCCAGAAGGAGTGCCCGTCCGGGAGCGCCACGGATCTGCCTCCGACGCGCAGCCCCGACTGCCCGCCCGCATCGATACCCCCGAGGCTGCCGGGCGCGACGCGTCGTTCGAGCGTCATGCGGGCGCTCGCAAGCCAGGACCGCGCCATGGCGGCGAACGCGTCGTTCAGAACTGCCCTCACCGGCCGGTCGCTCACGCCGACGGTCACGCGCTGGGTCGCGGTCAGTCCACCGGGGTCCGTTGCCGTGACGATGACCGTGGCCTCCCCGTAGGCCACCGGCAGGAGGACGAGCGCCGCTCCGGTCACGGCTGCGGTGACCACGTCCGCGTTGGAGGTTTCGGCACTGAAGGTCAGCGGATCGCCGTCGAGGTCGGTGAAGAAGGGCGTGAGCTCCACCGTCACACCGTCGTCGCCCTCGTCCAGCAGCTGATCGGGGATCGCTCCGACCGCCGCCGGCCCGTCGTTCACCGGGGTCACGGTGACCTCCACCGTCGCCGTGTCGGTGAGGCCGTCCGTGTCGGCGACGACGTAGGTGAAGCGGTCGGGGCCGTGGTAGTTCGGATCCGGGACGTAGGAGACGCTCGTTCCGTCTACCGCGACCTCGGCCGCGCCGTGCCCGGCGGGTGACACGCTCCGGACCTGCAACCGGTCGCCGTCGAGATCCATGTCGTTGTCCAGCACGGGAATCTCGACCGCCTCGTCCTCCGCGGTGGTGGCCCGGTCGTCGGCGGCTTCGGGCGCGTCGTTCACCGGGGTCACGGTGACCTCCACCGTCGCCGTGTCGGCGAGGCCGTCCGTGTCGGCCACGACGTAGGTGAAACGGTCGGGACCGTGGTAGTTCGGATCCGGGACGTAGGAGACGCTCGTTCCGTCCGCTGCGACCTCGGCCACGCCGTGCTCGGCGGGCGACACGCTCCGGACGCGCAGCCGGTCGCCGTCGAGATCCGCGTCGTTGTCGAGCACGGGAATCTCGATCGCCTCGTCCTCCGCGGTGGTGGCCTGGTCGTCGGCGGCTTCGGGGGCGTCGTTGACCGGAACCACAGTGACCTCGACCGTCGCGGTGTCGGCGAGGCCGCCCGCGTCGGCGACGACGTATGTGAAGCGGTCGGGGCCGTGGTAGTTCGGGTCCGGCGCATACTGCACGGCCGCCCCGGCGTCGACCACCTGCGCCTGCCCGTGTCCGGGCGCGCCGACCGAGACCACGCGAATGCGGTCTCCGCGATCCGGATCGTCGTCGTTGGTCAGGACCTCCACCCTTGTCCTCCGGTCCTCGGCCACGCTCAGCCTGTCGTCCGTGGCCACCGGGTGCTCGTTCACATCGACCACGTGCACCACGACCTCCGCCTGCGCTTCGCCGCCCGGCGCATCGGTCGCCGTCACGGTCAACGCGTAGCGGTTCGGACCGGATTCGAAGTCCTCCCCGGTACCGATGTAGCTCAGAGCCCCCGACGCCGCATCGATGGCGAAACGGTCGGTGCCCGAGGCCAGCCCCAGCTCGACATCGTCTCCATCGGGATCGGTCACGCCAACGCGGCCGAGCGTCACCGGTGTCCCGCGGCCGCCGCGGTTCTCGGCAAGCTCGAAACGAGGCGATGGTCCAAACACCGGAGGACGGTTCACGACCTCGACCTCGACCTCCGCAGCCGCCGTCCCGCCCCGGCGATCGCTAACCGCGACCCGGATGACGAAGCGGCCAATGCGGTCCGGTGCCGTCCAGCGGGCATCGGGCCCGTCGGTCGCGCCCGTGAACGTCCCCTGCCCGGCGCTCCAGTCGTACGCGATGGCGTCCCCGTCCGGATCCGAGGCATCCGCCCTCAGGCGCACCTCGCCGCCGCGCGGAACCGTGCAGGGCTCGCACGCCACCTGCACCGTGGGCGGTTCGTTCGGCCTCGGCGGGGGCGTCGTCAATCTGGTGAAGGTGAGCCTCGCCATGCGCACGTTGGAGAACGGGCCCGTTCCCGCAATGCGAGTAATGACGCCCTGCGGGCTCGTGTCGGGATTGGAAAGCGAGAAGTCGTCGCCCTCCTCGGTGCCGGCATCGTACGGAAAGAGATCCACCACATGCGACTCCCGCCACTCATCCGCGCCGTCGAGCAGAGACACCCCCGACACGCCGACGAACCAGTCCGGACTGGGACCGATCATCGACAGGAGCGTTACCCTTGGATGCGTCCTCGTGACGTCGATATCGAACCTCGCACTGCCGGTGCCGCCCCCGGAGACGCCCTGCCGAATGACGGACCGCGTGTGCGGGCTGCCCGCAACTTCGCTGCGGAAGGTTCCCGTGAAGCCCTCCTCGGCCACGCCCTCGACACCGGGACTGGCTCGCTCGCCGGCCCGCCAGAACGTGACGCCGCTCCCGTGAACGCCGCCGATCAGCGTCGTGAAGTGCCCGCCCGGCGCCACTCCTCCGGGTGTGCTTGCCCGCGTCCAGTTGCCCTCGAACGTCACCCGGTAGGTGATCTCCTGCGGGGCGGCAGGCAGGGCGGACAGGCCCATGGCCACGGGCAGCGCAAGGAGTACACTGAAGCGCCGATGGCTCAAGAAACGCGGTTGTCCGCTCAATCGTCCGTATGCAGGTCGTCGAAGAGAGCCTCGACGCTGTCGAACTGCGGGAGATTGCCCCGGCGGGCCTCCTTCATAGCTGCCATGGTGGCGGCGTTGGGAACCAGCGGCGCGGACGGCCGTGCCTTCTCGATGCGGGTTCGAGCGAGGTGGTTTGGCATGTCGAGCACCCTCTTCTGAGTCGCACTACACCATCACACAGGCAGGATGTCCGCTCAAGGGCACTCTTCACGGGAGACTGGGAGAGCGGAGGGGGAGGGGCGCCGAGCGGTCACAGACCGCGAGTCAGGTGATGGTGGGGCAGGAAGATGGTTGATTGGCGGCACCTGATTCCTCCAAGGCCGTTCGCAACGTAGATTCTGGATCGATACGTCCCCACGATGGCATGGTCTGAACCGACCGGCCACAAGCTCCCGAGGTACGACGGTGCGCGCGCGAGTCAAACCGGAACTCATCCGCTGGGTCCGCAGGAATGCAGGCCTGTCGGTGTCCGACGCGGCGAAGAAGGCGGGCACAAGCGCAGCCATCGTTCACCGGTGGGAGGACGGCACCCTCCAGCCAACGGTGCGGCAGCTCAGGCTGCTTGCCAACGCGACGAAGCGCCCTTTGGCAATCTTTTATCTCGCCGAGCCGCCTCGGGGATTCACGGCGCTACGCGACTTCCGGCGACTGCCCGGGACCTCGGCTGGCGCCCAGACCCCGGCGCTACGCCTAGAAGTGCGGTTGGCCTGCGAGAGGCGTCAGTTAGCACTCGATCTGGCAACCGATCTGGGCGAGGTGCCTCCACCGCTGCCCATCCAGGCCTCGGTCGAAGAAGGCGTCCGCGATGTCGCTCGGCGGATTCGTCGTCTGCTCGGCATCTCCATCCAAGAGCAGAAAAGATGGAAGGACAGTTACGCTGCCCTCAACGGTTGGCGGCATGCCGTGCAGCAGTGCGGAGTATTGGTCTTCCAAGCGCGTCGAGTGCCGGTCAGCGAGATGCGCGGCTTCTCGGTCACCGAGGAGCCGATGCCGCTCATCGTCCTGAATACGAAGGACGCCCCAAACGGGCGAGTGTTCACGCTGCTCCACGAGTTCTGCCACGTGCTGCTCCGGAAGGGTGGAATATGCGACCTCAAGGACCGCGGACGGAAGCCGGAGGACAACCCCATCGAGGTCTTCTGCAACAGGGTTGCGGCAGAGACTCTGGTCCCTCGACATGCCTTCGCCCAGTCACCCGTCGTCAGAGGCCATCCACCGCGGACGGAGTGGCAGGTTGGTGAAATCGCCGCGTTGGCCAAGGAATTTTCGGTTTCTCGCGAGGTTGTGCTGCGGCGCTTGCTGACAATGCGGCGCCTTAGCCGATCGGCATATCGTTCCTGGCGCCGAGCGCTCTCGGAGGAGTATGAGGCCGCCCAGGCAAGTCAGACCGGTTTCGCTTCCCCGGTCACGTCCGCTGTGAGCGGCCTCGGCCAATCCTTCGTCAAGCTGGTGCTCCTCTCCTACTACCAGGACAGGATCACGTCTCGAGATGTCTCCGAGTATCTGGGCGTGAGACTCAAGCACATGGCCAGGATCGAAGAGCGCGTCATGGGGTCCACGGTGATGTTCCGGTGACCGTGCCGTGAGGTTCAGCATCGACACAAGTGCCATCCTCGATGGCTGGAGGCGACACTATCCCCGCGAGGCGTTTCCAGGACTCTGGGGCCACTTGGAAGCGCTTATCCAGTCCGGTGATCTTCGTGCATCCGAGGAAGTCAGGCACGAGTTGGAAAAGAAGGACGATGACGCTCTCGCCTGGGCCGTAGAGCAGGATCGTTTCTTCGTGCCGATGGATGACGACATTCAGGACGCCGTGTCCGCCATCCTCCTTGATCATCCGCGATTGATCGACACTCGCCGAGGGCGCTCCGGCGCTGATCCGTTCGTAATCGCGCTCGCCAAGGTGCGAGGGAGCGCCGTCATCACGGGCGAGGCGCCAAGCGGTAGTCTCAAACGGCCGAAGATTCCCGATGTGTGTCGAGCGATAGGAGTTGAGCCCATAGCGCTGCTCGATTTGATTCGGCGGGAGGGATGGGTTTTCCGCTAGGCTCGCCCCACATCGACAACACCCAGCCGATCGTCCGGCGTTCCTCCCGCGCGACCCGCCACCGGACGACCTCCAGCGTGCGGCCGTCCGGCGGGCGCACGGTC
Source organism: Gemmatimonadota bacterium (assembly GCA_022825135.1). Lineage (GTDB taxonomy): Bacteria > Gemmatimonadota > Gemmatimonadetes > Longimicrobiales > Gaopeijiaceae > BD2-11. Next base: position 22,533 of record JAJDYN010000026.1, read on the forward strand.
TTTTTGGCCGAGCACCGGGTGGGGATAGCGCACACTCATTCCACCTTGTCGCATGCGCCGGAGGAAGAAGTCGCGAATCATGCGATCATCGTCCCACGTCCCAAGCCCGCCGGGCACGCCCGTGTTGTAATGTCCATCTCACATTCTGTAATGCAGACATAACACCCCGCGTACCGGAATGGGCGCTGGCCCCCCTCACCGCGGCGGCCCGCCTCCCCGACTGCTCCCCCCGATCGGGTCACCCTGCGGCATCACCAGCGCGCCGCCGGGGACCGTGTTCTCGATGCGCTGCTGCCAGCGGCGGATGTCGGCGGCCACCAGGCGCTGGTGGGGCGACGGGTCGGACATCGCTTCCAGGTCCGCGGCCAGGCGCTCCAGGCGGTCGGCGAGCACGGCGCGCACCTCGGCGGCGTTTCCGTCCCGGCTGGCCTGCTGCATCATGCGGTCGGCGACCGAGCGCTGGACGGCGTGCAGCACCCGCTGCCGGTAGGCGTCCGGGGCCGCGTCCGCGCCCCAGGTGTGCTCGATCAGCCGATCCGCGACCTCCTCCAGGCCCGGGTAGTCGCCCATGCTGCCGAACACCAGCAGGCGGGCCATGCGGTTGGGGTGCAGGATCTCTCCCACGGCGAAGTCGGCCGCCGCCTCGGCCGCGCCCACCGGGTCGAAGATCAGCCCGGTGTAGCCGGGGAAGGCCTCGCCCTCGTCGTGGCGGTAGGCCGGGGGCGGGATCATCGACACGACGTCCTCGGGCAGCGTCAGGAAGTCGACCGTCAGCGTCGAGAGAATCGTCTCCAGCGCGTCGCGCTGCTCCTCGGCCGGGATGATGGCGAACGGCGTCTGTCCATCTCCCTTGAGCGCGTAGCGATAGTCGGCGCCGCCGAGGGTCTGCGCGGCGGAGCGCAGCTGGAAGCGGTGGTGCATGTAGAGCGGCAGCAGGACGTATTCGAGGTCCGAGAGCGGCTCCCCGGTGCGGATCACGTCGGCGCCGAACTTCTCGAGCCCGATCTCGCGCACGTCGATTTCGAGCTTCAGATGGTCGACCAGGTTGGCCCCGTTATCCCATACGCTCGCCCCCGGGTGCGCGGCCCCGATGAAGTTGTTGTTGGTGTGCGCCATGAAGATCAGGCCGTCGTCGATGCCCTGCATGACGATCTCGTTCAGGGCGGCCCGCTCGTCGGTCCCCTCCGGGAACTCCCGGTAGAGCCAGTTGACGGAGAGCTTGTCGTAGGTGCCGATGCGGGGCACGTAGGCGTCGGAGAGGTCGATGTCGCCGTTGTCGTCGATGGTGGCCAAGGGCGCGGGATAGTCCATGACGCTCTCGCGGCCGTAGGTGCTGGAGAGATAGTTGTGCGGGAAGCCGAGCGTGTGCCCCACCTCGTGCGCGGACAGCTGCCGGACGCGCGCGAGCGCCATCTCCACCGCGTCGGAGTTGCCGGCGACCTGGGCCAGGTACTCGAAGTCCGGCGCCCCCGCGAGCATGCACGCCTCCCAGTAGGCGCGCTCCTCGGCGCTCATGGGCACGTCGAAGTAGCCGCCCCCGTCGTCGGAGGTGATCCCGCCCGTGAACGGCGGCACCATCCCCTGCCCGTGCAGGTAGTCCTGGCGCAGCCGCAGGCTCCCCAGGTTCACCACCCCGCGCACGATCTCGCCGGTGCGCGGATCGATCACCGAGTTGCCGTACGAGTAGCCGCGCGTCCGCCGGTGGGTCCAGTGGATCATGTTGTAGCGGATGTCCTGCGCGTCGACCCCCTCGGGCAGCACCTCGACCCGGTAGGCGTCGATGAAGCCCGCCTCCTCGAAGGCCTCGGCCCACCACTCGGCCCCCTCGATGAGCGCGCTCCGCACCGGCTCGGGCGTGCCCGGATCCACGTAGTAGACGATGGGCTCGACCGCCTCGGAGCGCTCCGCGTCCGGGTCCCGCTTCTGCAGGCGATGGCGGGCCACCCAGCGGATGCGCATGTCCTCGTCGATGGGACTCGCGTAGTCGCGCACGGTCGGCCCGTTCACCCCGATGCGCGGATCGGCGACGCGCGGTTCGTAACCGGGCCCGGGCAACTGGATGAAGGAATGGTGCTGGCGCACGGTGAACGAACTCCCCGTGGCCGCAACCCCGCTCACCAGGTTGCCGGGACGGTCGCTCGTGAAGGTGAGCATCGCCTCGACCTCGGTGTTCTCCGGAAACGACTTGGTGTTGGGCAGATAGATGGCGCTCCGGGACGCGTCGAGCTGGAACGACCCCTGCCCCCGCTGCTCGATCTCGGTAATGACCCCGCGCGCGTCGCGCATGAAGAACTCGGTGGCGTCCACCAGCACGCGGTCGCCGGTGCGGGCCACGATGTCGAAACCCCAGTGCACCGACGGCGCGAAGGCGTCGCGCACGGCCCGCGCCTCGGCGGTGTTCTCGGTGATGGCCCGGAACTCGTAGTTGGGCTCGACGAGCAGCACCCGCGGCCCGATGCGCCGCGCCTCGAAGACGTGCGTCCCGCGCAACTGCCCCCGGTCGATCCCCACCGGATTGCTCCCGAGCCCCGACCCCATCGAGATCTGGTAGAGAAACTCGGTGTCCAGCTCGGCGATCTCCCAGTAGAGGGCGCCGGCGTCGTCATCCCAGTAGAGGTTGAAGAAGCCCTCCATGGCGGTCGTGCCTTCGGTCACCTCCTCGATGGTGGGGAGGTCCTGGGCGGTGGCGGGGGAGGGCACGGCCACGGCCGCGGTGGTGGCTGCGCCAAAGGCGGTCGCGGCGGCGAGGGTGAGGAGGGGGGTGGAGGGGACGAGTCGGCGGGTTCGTCGGGTCGTCATGGTGGGTACCTCTGATGGGGGTGCGGGAGTTCTTCCGTAGGTGCTTTGGAGCGTCGGCGCCGGTGAGGTCAAGCCGTAGGCAGGTGACCACCAGCGATGGTTTCAAACACGGATACCGTGAGATTGGACAAGCGGCAGGAGGGACGCAAGCAGGATCCAGTTGGATCAAGGCCACTCCGTCACCCGGGGAAGGGGCGGTGTAACGGCATCGTGATGACCAGACCGAACTGCGCAGGCGGACGAGTGGCCGAGGCTCACCTCCTCAGCAACCACTTGCGGCCCTCAGTCCGGCAAGGAGGGTCAGCGCCGCAGCCTTGCACCTGATCTCTTTGACGCCGGTTGTCAGGTGGTTACTCTCCCACACCGCTTCGTTGGCGACGCTATATCCCGCACAAGCCCTCACACTCCTGCGCCATAATATCTTCGTAGGCGTCCGTTTCAGAAAAATCGACATCCTTCAAGGGTACTCTCGATCGATGTAAGAACGCCTTGCCACCCTTCTTCGTAATAGAGTCCCGAACGTCAGGATCTCTTCTCAACGCCTCGTCGACCTCAACCGCCTCGCCGAAGGATTCCGGGCTGACCTCCTTCAACGTCTTCCACTCTGAATCGCTTCGGTAAGGACACCCTACGCATGAGCTTCGCGGCAAACGGCGATCGGGATAGTGTTCCCCAAACCACGTGATAAGCTGAGCCCTACTAAAGCCTCTCTCAATCAAGGGATACCTTCGAGTAATCCACTCGTCACGACTAGGCTTCTGCCGCATGATCTCATCGACGCTAATCCCCAACCACATCTCCACCTGAACATCCTTCGGAGCCCTCCGACCGGGCTTCAACCCCAATCGATCCCGAAGCCAATTCTGAATTGGTCGAATCTTATAATCGTCAGTACAAAGACGTCGCGATATTCCCAAGTCACCCTCAGCGCTCTCCAAGTAGGCCGGGATACCTAAATATCTCCTCCCATTAGGTCTCACTCCCTTCAACAGGTTGTCTCGAATGTTTCCGGCGCTGACCGTGGTGACCTCATACGACAGCTCCGTTTTGAGCCACTCGAGGTGTTCGTACACGTCGGGCGGCTCCCAGCCTGTGTCAGCAAATATCGCAACGTCCGGTCGAGGTAAACCGTACTCCCCTCGATCCGCCATCAGAGCAAGCACTGTAGATTGGACGCCTGCCCCCAGATTCAGCGAACGAAAAGGCTTGCGGTTTCTAAGCTTCGTGCGGTCAGTTACCATCTCTGGACGACTCATCACTTCCTCTGCTAGCTCTACGATACGCTCTCGCAGAAGTTCTCGAGGCAGTACGTCCAAGATATGTGTACCAGACATTAGGTTCAGTCTTCTCATAATAGCATACAGACCCGCTTCCGCCTTCATGCCTTTCGCCTCATTCAACAACATACGCACAAGCTCGGCTAGAACACGAGGATGCCGACTAAACTCGTATTTAGTCATGAGGATGTGGTAATGAACAGCGTATGTTGCAAAATCATCTAGCGCTTCCTGCGCAGAAAACGCGCCGCCAGACGCTCTCGCCGCCTTGGTTGCTAGGTGAGCAATCCACCATGTTCTCGCCGCCGTATTGTAGAGCCACAGCCCTTCAGGAGGATTGCGTACAAACCAGTGGCTCAATACGTAGTTCGACAGATTGGTGTTCCGTTGCCTTCGCCATCGCCAGAGGCTGTACGCATGATAGCGAAAGTGTGTATACCATGCCCACATTCGCTCATCGGTAGCGTCTGCTGGTCCCAAGCCTGGCAAAGATCGGTAAAACCGTAGAGCCTGATCATCAGCTCGATTAGGGGCACCAGACTCCTTTGGAATCAAGTCAACCGTCTGCGTTGCCATGATGTCGGTATCTTCTGTCACATCGTGGACGCCCCGCGTAGCCAGCACCTGTCGCCAATCAACATCGGGATCTAGGAGTCTGCGCCGCAGAAAACCGCAGCGGCTATCTTTAGGGGAGTGGAAGGCATCGTGAAAGGTTTGCGGCCATTCGAGGGGGGTCAATGGGAACGACGTTCCGACCGTACCAGCCGGACCAGATGCAGCTGCTCCCG
>JAJDYN010000010.1 GCA_022825135.1 Gemmatimonadota bacterium
AGCGACCGGCCGTACTTCGACCGCGTCGAGATCGTGGGCGGCGGGACGGCGGAGGAGGCGGCGCGGGCGGTGCTCGGGACGGGCGAGGCGGACTTCGCCTGGAACCTGCAGATCGCGCCCGAGACGCTCGCCGCGCTCGCCAGCGGGGGACTGGGCAGCGTCGCGACCGCGTTCGCTGGCGACACCGAGCGTATCGTCATCAACCACGCGAACCCGGACCCCGCGCTGGGCGAGGCCCGCTCCGAGTACCTCGGCGGCACCAACCCGCACCCGTTCCTGACGTTCGCGCCGATCACGCGGGCGCTGTCGATGGCCATTGATCGCGCGCGCATCGCCGGCGAGCTCTACGGCTCAGCGGCGGTGCCGACATGCAACCTCGTGCCCGGGCCGGAGCGCTACGTCTCCACCTCGAACGACGCCTGCCTCACGCAGGACATCGCGGGCGCGAGGGCGCTGCTCGACGAGCATGGCGTGATCGACACGGACGGAGACGGCGTGCGCGAGTACGAGGGGGGCGCGCTGCGCATCACCTATCAGACCTCGACGAACGCGATCCGCCAGGCCACGCAGTCGCTGGCGCGGGAGTGGTGGGCGGAGCTCGGCATCGAGACCACGCTCGTGGACCACGACGCGAGCGTGTTCTTCGGCGGCGACCCCGTGGCCGACGCGGCAGAGACGTACCGGCGCTTCTTCGCGGACGTGCAGATGTACACGACGGGCCCGGGCGTCGACCCGCAGGAGTACCTCTCGGCGCAGCGCTGCGACCACATCGCGGTGCGCGGTAACAACTGGTCCGGCGGCAACGTCGGGCGCTGGTGCAACCCGGAGTACGACCATCTCTACGGGGAGCTCGCGCGGGCGACGGACGGGGAGGAGCGGGCCGCGCTCGTCAAGCGGCTGAACGACCTGCTCGTGCAGGGCTACGCTGCGATCCCGCTCGTGCACCGAGGGTCGGTGTCGGCGCAGCTCGACACGCTGCGCGGCGTGCGCCCGAACGCCTGGGACAGCGACCTCTGGAACATCGCCGAGTGGCACCGCTGAGGGGCCTCGTCGCCACCGGTCCCGATTCGCCGTTCCCACGCTCGCGGGCGTGCAGTTCGCGCTGTCCGGGAGATGCGTGCGGACAGGACCTGTGACGCAGCGCGATACTCAACGTGATGCACGCGGCGGCGAGACCGTAGTGGGATGGGCATCCTCAGGGGACCGGACCCGGCGAAGCGAGCGCCGCCAGGTGATCTCGCTCTCGGGATGGAGCGCGGCCCCGGATCGCCCCAGGGGAACGGCCAATGCGAGTGTGGCTCGCGGACCTGCTGATGCTGAGCGGCCTCTGCGCCGTCGTGGCCGGCAGCCCGTTCGGTCTGGCGTGGTACCTCGTACCGCCCCTCATATTCTGCGGTATCGGCACCGCGCTCGTCGGACTGGCGCTCGCGCCGGGATGGTGGCGAGCCGGCGTCTGCGTCGGCATCGCCACCTCGTGGACGTACGTGGGCCTCGTGATCCTGATCGCCGTCGGCTTCGCGAAGTTCGTGTGGCCGCGACCGTGAGTGGCCGACCGCCGGTCGCGGAAGCTCGCTTCGCGGCTCGGGGCCGCACCGCTCAACTTCGTCGAGCCTCGCGCCCTGGGAACCTTGGTCGCCCCTGACAGGCGTTTGGCTCGAACGTGACCACGTTGACGGTACGCGAGTCCGACAGCGCACCTACTTCGGTTGAGCGGCTGTCTCGCGACGAGAATGTTGAGGCTTGCCGAGGTGGTCCCCGACCTGGTCGCGGAGATCGCGTCGCCCAGAGGGAGCCACCAGGAGGTGCGCGCCAGGGTCCACATACGGCTGGGCCACACGCTCGCCACCTGCCTGCAACGGAGAGCGGGAAGACGTCCCCGTCCTCCCGCCAGCGGCTGAACTACCGCCGCACTAATGCCGCCCCCGCCACGAGGCTGGCGAGCACACCCGCGATGATCCCCGTGACGACCGAGGGGGGATCCGCGATCAGTTCGCCCACGAGGCCGACGACGGCCCCCACCACTACGCCGGCGCCCACCGCCGTGAACAGCCCGCTCACTCGCTTGCCCATGGGATCCCTTCCTCATTCGTCCCGGACCGGGGACCACAGCCCGAACCTTACGCCGCCCGCAGTTGCATGTGGAAGGCGGCAGGGTCGAAGTCGATCCGCCACAGGGGTGAGGGCAGCATGGTTCCTCGCGGTGGACCATGCGAGCCGGAGAAGATGTCTGGGTGCGCCGGTGGGCGCTTGCTCTGCACTGCCTGCGCCCGCAGCAGCCCTCGCCTCCACCTTCACCTCGCGGCCCAACAGGGTGCGCGCTACACTCGCCACAGACCTGCGGAGGACCTCGCAGAGCTGACGTTCCTGGGCTTGACTCGCAACGAGTTGAGCGGCCCGATCCCGCCGGAACTGGGGGACCTGGCCAACCTCGAAGAGCTGCGGCTGGACGAAAACCGGTTGGAGGGCGAGCTTCCGCCCGAGCTGGACAACCTGATCAAGCTGGAGCAGCTGCACCTGGACGACAATCAGCTGAGCGGCGAGATCCCCGCCGAACTGATCGACCTGCCCGATCTGGCGCTGCTGTACCTCTCTGGCAACGAGCTGAGCGGGTGCATTCCGGCTGCGCTGCTGGACATCGCGGACAATGACCTGGACAAGCTCGGCCTGGAGGCGTGCCGGTAGGGGCTTGCCGGCGGGATCCCGCCGCGATTGCGGCGGGTCCTGCACCCGTCTCTACCGCTCCCAAGCGGTGGAAGGCGTCGGGGGCCCGCCAGGGTGGGGGTGTCGCGCGTCGCCGCCCTGCGGTCCACAGGCTGTAGCACGTCGCGACCCCTCCGCGTCAACGGACGGGGCGCTGCCCGGACCCCCGCGGCGTTCAGGCGTGAGTGTCAGCTCCCGTCCGGGACGAGTTCGCGCGCGCCTCGCAGCACGCCGACGCCGATGACCAGGAGCGCGAGCGCCGCGATGAAGATGACGACGTTGCTCGTGGCCACGAAGGCCGCGG